>WVYQ01000034.1:0-71044 GCA_011772865.1 Woeseiaceae bacterium
CTTTGGGTCATTACCGGACATTGTAGCGGATTCCAGGCGAGCGGCTGCTAACGGCCAAGAGCGGTCGCTCAGTCGTCTATCAGTCAAGCGGCTTCTTCAACGGTAGCGGATAAAGGTAGGCATCCCGGCGAGTCGGGATGCGCAATATCTCAGCCATAGCTGAACACGTCGAGTTTGTTACCATCCAAGTCACGGAAGTAGGCCGCGTAAAAGCCGTCTCCACCCTCGGCGCGCAAGCCAGGAGGGCCTTCGTCGGCGCCGCCGAGTTCGATTGCCTTCTTATAGATTCGATCGACTTGGTCGCGTGAATCGGCCGCAATGCCAGCCATCACGCCATTACCCACCGTTGCCTGTTGACCATCGTAGGGCGTCATTACGCAGAGCATCGGTTTGTCCATTGCTGCGGCCCATGCATAGCCTCGCTCGCCAAATTCCATCATGCGAGTGACGCCCATCTCCGCTAGCAGCTCGTCGTAAAATGACGCGGCGCGAGCGAGGTCATTGGTACCAAGAACAACATATCCAATCATTGGGAGCTCCTTCGGGGAATGTCCGCTCTGGGTCAGTAGCGGTCATTGTAGCCGAAACCAGGCCAACGGCTGCTTTCAGCTAGAAGCGGACTTTCGGTGAGTTGCCGTTGTACAGATGTTTCTCTATCAGACCAAAGAGGACAGCATACCGGTACCCCAGACCAGAAAAACTACGCCAGTGGTGTAGCTCAGCCAGTGACCAGCGGGAACGGTTTTCTCGATTAGAACGTACAGGGCAATGCCTGCGATCCAGTAGAGATTCATCACCCCACCAAGAAAAAGGAGCCCCATAAGAAACCAGCAGCAGCCCACACATATTGCTCCGTGCGTCAGGCCCATTCGCAGCGCGCCGAGCGGGCCTGGCCGCCAATGATTGCCCAGGTATGCCAGCGGTGATCTGCAGTGACGGAGACAGGCATGCTTGAGGGGTGTGAGTTGGTAGACGCCGGCCGCCAGCAATAGAATGCCGCCGAAAGTCGCGTTTGTTCCGACCAGCATCGGTGATAACGCACCAATCCGTTCGAATCCCCACTGCAGGCTGACCGCAACGATGCTGAAAATTGCCCAAGCTATAAGATAGCCTCCCGCAAAGACGCCCGTCCCAACGTAGGGGTGACCGGAATCCTGCTGCTTGCGATTGATCGTTGCGAATAGAAGAATCATTGGTGCCGCACTCGGCAGCATCATTGCTACCATCATGATCCACCACATGAAAAACATCAGGACCGCATAGCCTGGCGTCCACAATACCGGGTCCATCATGCCTGAACCGGACATAGCCCCTGCCATGCCGGGTTGCGACATACGAGTCATCTCGACTGCGGACATCTCCATGCCGGCGCCAGCCAGCAGATAGGCCCACGAGATAGTTATGACAGCAATGAGCGCAGCAAGGACGACCAGCCGGTCCCGCCTGAGTACTGCCTCAAGAGCAACATCAGCGCCCATTATCGCTCCTCTACCGGATCAGAAGATCATGAGCCGAGCCAATTCGTGAGTCTCGGCCGTTCTCGAACCAGACCATCCTGATTGAAGTGATGAATGCAGAAGTGAACCCATGAGTCTTCGTAGGCCATGTCCATGTCGCCGGTTACCGTGGTGGAACCCTGGGCTATCTCTGCGTAGGTGAATTCAAAGCTGCCGCTCGGGCGGGCAAAGGCAATGTGAAACGGTTCGCCACTGAACTTATTGATCAATGGCCTGCCCTTGCTCGTCATGACACCCGGAATGTCAACGCTGGCGGTCCTGGCCTCGAAGTCCGCCTCCAGCTCGATTGGCAAAAATAGAGTCTCGCAGAAATCGGTGCACGTAGAGGCGAAAACCGCGAACAAGTTGCTAAGCGGCGCGCAAGCGCCTCCGGAGATGATCGTTTCAAGCGCTGACCGCTGCGCCTCATCCGCCCGTTCATCAATAACAATCTGTCGCTTGCCGTTTCCGTCAGCTATCTCGCCCGGCCACTTGAAGAGTCCTGCCCAATTCAGGCCTTCGAGCCGCGTATCGCCAAAATGTCCTTCTACAATGTTACCGACGAAAGCCGACTGGCAGTAGCCGTGGGTGCTTGGCAGGTTGAACTGGCAGCCGCAGTTTACGGCGCAATTGCAATTGTCGTAGGTTTCGCTCTTGAAGAGCCACTTTTCTGCCATCCGGGTAACCTCCAAATCAAATTAGGAGCCAATCCATTTGCCGAGCGATGACTCTGATCGAATGAGCCCATCCTGATTGTAGTGATGAACGCAGAACATCGCCCAGGAATCCTCGAACGCCATCTTGATGTCGCCCGTCGTTTTGGTCGAGCCGCGCCCGATCGCTCCAGCCGTAAACTCGAAACTGCCGGCCGGTCGGGCGATCGCAATGTCAAAAGGCTCGCCATTGAATTCATTCATAATCGGGCTTGCGGCGCTCTTGATGACCCCGGGAATCTCAACCCGGGCCGTCCTGCCTACCAAGTCAACTTCGAGCTCGATGGGAAGAAACAACGTGTCGAAAAACTCCGTGCACATAGATCCAAAAACCGAGAAATGATTACTCAGTGGTTTACACGCCTCGCCGGAAATGATGGTCTCGAGCGCGCTCCGCTGCGCCTCGTCCGCCCGTTCGTCAATGACAATCTGTCGCTTTCCGTTTCCTTCTGAAATTTCATTCGGAAACAGACAAATTAACGACCAGTTCAATCCGGCCAGTGAAGTGCCATTGAAATGTCCGTCGACGACATTACCGGTATAGGCAAAATGACAATTGCCATGCGTCGTCGGTTCGTTGAACTGACACCCACAACTGACCGAACAATTACAGTTATCGTAGGTATGGCTCTTGAATTCCCACTGATCAGGCATTTTTGCACCCCCCCAAATCGTCACTGCGAGTGCGCCCCCTTAGATTAATTCTAGTGCAATTCTGCATTTGGGCAACAAAACGTCATTTAGCGGGCTACCTTTACGCAAAAAAAACCTGGCGTGGGATCGTGCATTTGGTTTCCTGGCAGCGGGGGCTTGCTTTGCACTGTTCCGACAGCCCGAACAAAAATTCGCTTGAAATAGATGGAAACCGTCAATCCGGCCCCTACCCAGCCTAAATGTCCGTTTTTCCCAGTACCAGTAATTCAGGCGGCTCAAAATCGGAAAGATTCACCGTCTGCTAACGGCCAGAAGCAGTCATCTGTTGCAAGGTCAGCAATCGGACGGTGGTTGTTACTGCATCGGCATTTGCAGGTTCGGCGTGGTCCAGACCGTCTGCGCACCCAAAACGGTCAACACTATCAGCGTCACGTGTATGACATTTCGCTGGCCCTCGTTCTTGACGCGGTAGGCAACCAGAGCAATAGCCGACCATAGGCCATTGACGGCTATCAGTTGCCAAAACTCCGGTCTCCAGAACACGATACCCACGATGATCCAGCCCAGAAGATAGATTGCGATGAACAGGAGGCTGATACGGCCACGGTCCGAAAAGTCTTCGATCAAGTCACGCTCGCCGACGTGGCTTGGTGGTGGTAATACGGTGGCCCCAGCCAAGAAAATGACCATGGCAAGCAAAAGCATCAAGCCATAGACTGGCCACGTCCAGTACTCGATAAGAGAGTTCACCACCGTAAGCCCGAACCAGAACTGCACTTGGAAGAACACGACGACGCCGGCAACAGCGAAGGGTATCCAGTGGAGACGATATGGACCACCCTCGCGCACCACGAAGGCGATGGATCGCAGAACCTGCGCCATACCCAGACCAACAATAAACGAAAACGTAATTGTGATGATTTCAAAGCCCGACATCAGAATTCCCCGCTAGGCAGGAGTTGGTTCAACATAGGTGAGGCAGATTGATCTTGCCCGTGGTTATCTCCGTTCTCGATCCTCATTGGGTATTTATTCTCGAGTCGAGACCAACGGCCGCGTTGGGTCGATACCAGCCATTGTAGCTTAGCGCGCCTTTACGGCTGCTTTCGGCCAAGAGTGGCCATTCAATTCCAGATCCAGGTAACCTAGTCGATCTCCACTTCGCCCCGCTGCAGCGCTTCCAGCAACTTTCTGTATTCATGCATTGGTGGCAGGCCAACCTCTGCGCGTCGGGCGTCCACGTTTTCCTCATCCTCGAGATTGAGCGGCACCCACTTGCCGTCTCGGACCACGAATTGACTGCCGTAAATCTGGGGCTTTCCCTCTGCCAACAACACGCGATCGGTCAGTAGCGCAAGATCTTGTTGGGAAACCTCATCTTCAGGGAGTGCTTTCATCAGGTCAAGACAAAGTCTCTGAAACGATGGATCTGCGTCAGCGTGCTGTACGATTAGCCAGGCTGCGCCGGCACCATCACGACCTACATCCGAGTAGGTCACCCAACCATGATTTTCAACAACGCCTTTCAACCATGCGGTGTTATCTGCATCTACCGTGGCAACTTTCGCCCACAGGCTTGCGTAAGCCGCCTTCTCTTCCTCATCTAGAGCGTTTTCGTCAACAATGCCGTCGGCGCCGTGGAGGGCAACCCAAGCGATGGCGGTTTTTCTTGCGGCCTGGTCTTCATCAGCCCGTGCGAGCAGTTCATCTCGCAAGTCGGGTAGCCTGACGTCAGTTACGTCCTGCGCGATGCCAACAAAGGACACGGACAGCGTAAACACTAGCAAACTGACGGTTACGAAACGCCGGAGGTACGATGTTTTTTCGTTCATTGCGGGCATCTTAGGATGAGTCGTGTCACCGTCCGCTTTGGGTCATAAGCGGTAATTCTAGCCCAAAATGCCTGGGCGGCTGCTTACGGCCAACAAGAGACATGCTGATTTGCGTTGGCGAATCATTCACTAGAGAAAGAACAGGCAATCGATGCTAACTTCAGTCTTCAAACCTTTTTCTCTTTGTATGGAGTCCACGCAGATATGAAGAATGCAATGTCCCAGATCGCCGTGTCTCTAGCTCTCAGTGTGTCGTGTTTCATAAGCTTGTCTGCTGAGGCGGCAGTCGAGGTAGGAAGCGGGAAACCGTGCGTTGCAGATTCCCAGTGTTTTAACCGCGTTCACCCCGACATACCTATGGTCGCGACTGCGGTTCCAGGTGAGATAGTCACTTTCCGTGTTCGCAATGCCAGCGATGTCTTGTTGGAACCAGGCCGCTCTCCCAGCGAGGATCTGTCGCTCATCCACCCGGTTACTGGTCCCGTCGCGATAAGAGGCGCGCGAAAAGGTGATGTGCTGGCCGTGACTATTCTCGACGTCGAGCCCATCGGCTACGGCCAGACGGAGGTGGCACCGCCTTCAGGCTTTGCCAGTGATATGGATTTCGAAGCCTTCTCAGTCGTTTGGGAGTTGGGACCTGACTT
Organism: Woeseiaceae bacterium; assembly: GCA_011772865.1. Lineage (GTDB taxonomy): Bacteria > Pseudomonadota > Gammaproteobacteria > Steroidobacterales > Woeseiaceae > UBA1847. Next base: position 5,340 of record WVYQ01000034.1, read on the forward strand.
CGCCACTGCCGATGCGCTTCCAGGCATACGGATTCCGAATCGAGGATTTCCCGGGATCGTGATGACCCTACCAGACCCGGCAGTTCACAAATCGGTCGTCGCTCGTGAGAAGCAACTGCGAACTCTTGGCGGAGACGTTGCGCCTCCTGAGCCTGAAAATGCATCGCCCTCCGATATTTGTGGCTCGACGCGTTCTACCGCGCAAGAGTGCCTGCGGACATTTCCGCCCCGTGAACACGGTGGCAATCTCGATATCCGTTATATCAGTTCCGGAGCGACGATTTACTTACCCTGCCATGTGGATGGCTGCGGACTGGCGATTGGTGATACGCATTATGCCCAGGGTGATGGTGAAGTGTCGGTAACGGCAATTGAGATGGATGCGCGCGTCAGCGTAAGAACGCAAATCGTGAAGGATAAGACCTTGCATCGTGGCCCTCACTACTCGGGTCCCGCGCAATTGCTCGACATTCCGTCGAGCCGCTTCTATGCGACAACGGGTTTCCCAATCAAGGAGAAAGGATTCGTACCGCCGTGGATGGGATACCTGGACGCGGATGAGCGTGTTGCCAGCCTCGCCAACCTTTCGAACGACATTGCTCTCGCTGCCCGTAATGCTTTATCGGAAATGATCGACTATCTCGTGGAAACCCGGGGCTTGACGCGCGAGCAGGCCTACATTATTTGCAGCGTTGCGGTCGACCTACGCATAGGCCAACTTGTTGACGCGCCAAACGTAGGTGTAACAGCCATCTTACCGTTGGATATATTCACCAACTAGACCCAGTTATTCCAGCCGTTAGAAATGACCGCTTTGGGTCAACAGCAGTCATTCTAGCCGAAAACGCCTGGGCGGCTGCTAACGGCCAGAAGCGGACATTCAAATCTACCGTATCCTCCAAAATTGCATTTACAGTTTCTCGAGCTGCTCCGCGGTAAAGAGAACCCACGAGCACTCAATCAAATAGTCGCTGACTTACTCCGGGCACTTGGCTCGACGTAGCAATTCGAGCCAAAATGTCCTGGGTGTCTTCCTTCGAAACGCACTTCTTGGTCCGGTCCCTACCATCCTCGGTCCACACTACGCCACCACTACGATGACAGCCCTGTTCCCACTCAGCCAGTCGCTCTGCCTGCATCTCCTTGGCAAATTTATGGTCTTCCGACATGGACGCGCAGCCCACCAAAAAGAGCGCAAAAAAGAAAAAGTAACTACGCATTTCAGCCACCTTCTAGAATCACTCTATCCTCTGTACGGCGGCCCGGCGATCTTAGGATCCTTCGTGGCATAGCAGAATGCGTCGCGGAGGACGTGAGGACCCGTGGCTTTGCGTCTCTGGGTTTCCTCAGATTTGCCTTTGTCAATTGAAGAATGTGCTCGCCAATGGCGACCTCAAGTAAGGGAATGAACGAATTGACGCGCTGTGAGTGAAAAAAGGAGAACGTATTAGTTGAAAAAAACCGATTGATTCGGGCGCAAATCTCCGCCTCGGGCTTGGAACAGCAAGCGACCACATTGAGTCAATACCGAACGATTCAGCTCAAAGGCCCCGACGAACAAAAACCACGTAGTCATACGCCGATCTGCATGATATAGCCACCATCGGCCTTCAGAATATACCCGATGCGGAGCGCCGAACTGACTTTCGATTTCGATTCTAGGAGTATCCCCCGGTACGATAAAACCAATCGACTGACTTCCAAACGGATTCTCGTCCGCAGGATGAATTGGGAAAACAACACAGGAACTTGCTGCCGCCACCAACAAGAGAAACAGGACCCGAATAACGGTCTTCACGTCGTATGCGCTCATCCGGCTTTCGCCAGACCTACCGTATCTACTTCAAGATTATTTCTCGCAAATGGGCGAGGTCAATTCTGGGATCTAACTAATGTCCGCTTCGGGTCAGTAACGGTCAATCTAGCCTAAATCACCAGGGCGGCTGCCCACGGCAAGAAGCGGCCACTGCCTTCAAGGCGTATCATCGATCGGTGATTCTAGGTGATAGGAGTATTGGGGGGCCAAGATATGGAACAGAAACGATTGACGAAATGGGCTGCAATCTCTGAAATGGTCGCCGCTGCGGCTGTGGTCATTTCCCTCCTCCTCGTGGCATACAGCATCAAACGGAACACAGAAGAGCTAGAAACGTCAAATTCCAATTTGCTGTACCAGCTGGATGAGCTGGTCGCGGGTGACCTATCGCGTGATCCTCGATTAGCGGCAATCTTCGTCAAAGTGGCACAGAACGAATCTCTCTCGGACATAGAGAAGTTTCAGTATATCCATGTAAACCACCGACATCTGATCGTTTGGGAAATTGCGTGGACTCAGTACAGGAGCGGATCCCTGTCCTTCGTAGACTGGCGCGACTGGAATCAATATTTAGCCGCCACGCTGACAAAAAGCCTGCCCTTGGAATGGTGGAATGAAATCAGATCGGACTATAAGCCGGAGTTTGCCGTCCACGTAGACGCCGCATATGCTGACAAATAGCTTGGCGGATTGATTTAATTCGAACGTCCGCTCTGGGTCAAAAGCCGCCCTTCAGTCCCGAAATGCATGACCTGCCGGATTCGGGACCATTGCACACGCTCCCGAGTCAGTCGGACGGAGTTGCCTTTTCCTCCATCCAGCGGGCCAGGAAGTATAAAAGGCCGCACAGGGCGGCCCCGTAAATCAGTATCGAGGATAAAGACGAGCCGAACTCGTATTCGGAGTGTCCCGAGAATGCGAAATGCAGCAGAGCGTGTGCTACCAGGAAGCCGCTTGCTATGTCTCTTGCCATCGACCGGGTCCTCAGATTGAGGCTCGCGATACTTGCAATGACGATGGCAAAGATCGGAACGTGCGCAATGACAAACGTAATCCTGCCAACCGAGTCCTTAAGACCATCGAGCAAGGGTAAAACTCGCCACTCATGATTGGTCATTGCATCGAGCTCATGCGTGAAGAATAACGCCAGGCCGAGGTAGAAGACGAAGCTTTTCATGTGTCAGTCAACATATTTAGGGCATGACGACAATCGGATTGTCTATAGCAACAGAATCGCGAAGTAGTGGCTGACGCTACCCGCGAGCACGAACAGATGCCATATGCCGTGACACCATGGGTACCAGCTATCGAGCACGTAGAACACGATCCCCGACGTATAAAATGCGCCGCCAACGAGTAACCAGGTCAGCGACGCTGCTGGCAGCAGCACCTGCAGCGAATCGAGGGCAAGCACACATGCCCAACCCATTGCCAGGTACAGCAGGATAGAACCGATCCGTGGGCCGGTGCGGCGTACCGCGTCGAGCACCATGCCGAAGATCGCCATAAACCAGACGGCGCCCAGCAGCCACCAGCCCCCTGCGCTCCGGAGAACGACGACAGCAATCGGTGTGTACGTACCAGCGATCAGCAGGTAAATCGCCTGGTGATCGATGACGCGAAAGAACGGCTTCACCCGTCCCGGGAAGCTGTGATAGAGCGTCGATGACAAGTACAGCAAGAACAACGACACCGCATAGACCGAATAGCTGGCGATCTTTGCCGCGTCGCCCTCCATCGCTGCCATCGTGATTAGCACAGCGCCACCGACCAGCGCAAAGGATGCGCCAACCAGGTGACTGATGCTGTTGAATTTTTCGCCGTAGTACATGTTTCTAGATTACCTCAAAAGAAATGTCGCCAACCGGGATTGGCAGCGGTAAACATCGTGGCCTTCTTCTGAGATACACTCCTTAGCACGTTCTCACAGGCTTTGGAATCGCCATGAAAGTCGCACTAGTTACAGGCGCCAGCTCTGGCATCGGCGCTGCCATTGCAATTGCTTTCGCCGAAGCCGGCTGGTCGGTGATGGCCGCAGGACGTAACGAAGGTCGCTTGGAGGAAGTCGCCGACGTGTCCGATAGCATTTCCACCTGGGCGGGCGACCTGGAGGCGTCAGACGACTGCGACGAACTCATTGCTGACACAGTCGACGAATTTGGCGGGCTCGACTGCCTGGTAAATGCCGCCGGTGTCCTGATTCGCGGCATTGCCGAGGAGACGAGCGACGACGACTGGGGTGAGACGATTGGCATCAACCTGGACGTGCCGTTCTACCTTTCGCGGGCTGCGATTCCACACCTGATCAAGTCAGAAGGCTCTATTGTGAATATCGCCTCCAACTGGGGACTCAAGGCTGGCGAACGCGCCGTGGCTTACTGCGCGAGCAAGGGCGGCCTGATCATGATGACCCGCGCCATGGCAGTCGATCACGCTGCCGAAGGCGTGCGCATCAATGCCATTTGTCCAGGCGGCGTCGACACGCCAATGCTGGTCGCCGAAACCGAAGAAAAAGGCGAAGACGTCGACGAATTTCTCGACGACGTCGCCTCCAACAGTCCGAACAGGCGCATCGCCGCACCCGAGGATATCGCCGGGCTCGCGCTGTTCCTCGCATCTGACGCGGCCAGCCACATGACCGGTACCGCAATACCGATCGATGGTGGCTTGATGGCGTAAAAGCTAGGCGCCCGAAAAATCGACGTCGACAAATACCAGCGACGGCGCCAGCGTCGATGAGTACGGGTAGGGGTCGTTGCCCAGCATTTCCAGTTGTGCAAACAGGTCCTTGAGATTACCCGTAACATTCATCTCGCCAACGGGCCGCCCAACCTGGCCGTTGTCGATGATGTGACCGCGCAGACCGAGTGAAAAATCACCCGTTGTCGCGTCGGCATTGCCACCGAGCCACGACGTCACATAGATGCCACTTCCGACGTCCCCGAGAAGCTGTTCGAGCGACTTGTCGCCGGGGGCAACTCGCTGGTTCGAGGCTGACCCGGTCGTGGGTGCAATGTCCGCCTTACGGCCGTAGTAAGTATCGACATAGATGTTCCTGACGACGCCGTTCTCAACGATCGGCAGCGCTCTTGCAGCTATGCCCTCGCTGTCGTAATGACGAGAGGCCAGACCGCGCTTGATCAGTGGATCATCGATGATTGTCAGCTTGTTGCTGAATGCCTGCTCACCGATCAACGGCGCCCAGAAGGAACGTCCCTGCTGCACGCTGCGCGCGTTCGCCGGGCGCATCAGGCGCCCGATCAGCTGCCCGGCAGCACGCGAATCGACGACCATTACCGTCTTCAGCGTCGGGCCCTTTTCCGAATCCAGGCGCGACAAGGCGCGGCTCAGGGCAACCTGTCCTACCTGGCCGGCATCCGGAAGGTCCGCAACGTGCGCCCCACCGGCGTAAAAACCGTCCGAGGCTCGCCTGTCGCCCTGGTCACGCAGAGTCACCGAGGAACCGAACCAACAGTACGTGGACTGCTGCGTGCCGACGAAACCGTTGCTGCTGGCCGATGCTGACTGCTGCGTGCCGTCATAGACGCCGGCCGTTGCCGAGATCACGCGCTCATGGCTCGTTGATGCGGCGTCCAGCGCTTCACACCATGCCAGGCGCTGGTCGCGGTCCAGCGTTTCCACCGTGGTGTCGACAAGATCGAGATCATCGGTCGGCTGGTTCGCGAACAACGCCTCGGGCGTGATCTCACGATACTCATCCGGTTCGAGAGCGCGCGTAATCGCAACCGCTTCGCTGATGAAACTGCCGAGGCGATCAGGATTCAGGTCGGTCGTTTGGTGGCTCGAGTAGCGGCCATTGGCATAAACCTGCAGTCCAAGCGAACGCGATGTCGTGTCCTTGACCTTCTCCAGCGCGCCGTCACGGTACCCAAACTCGACATCCCTGCTCTGGCCGGCCGATGCCCAGGCATCATCCGCACCCGCTTTTTTCGCAAGCGCAACCGCGTTAATTGCCTGGTTCTTGAGATCAGCTGACATTTTCGCCTCCTACGGTCATGTTGGAGACAAGCACTGTCGGGATTCCCTGCGAGACGGGCACGCTCTGACCATTCTTGCCACAGGTCCAACCACCGGTATCGAGGCGCGCGTCGTTTGCGACCATTGCGATCCGCTTCAGTGACTCGGGGCCATTGCCGATAATGTTCACGTCCTTGATCGGTGCGGTGACCCTGCCGCCTTCGACAAGCCAGCCGTTCTTCACGTAAAACGTGTAGTCGCCGGCACCGATCTGGACCTGGCCGTTCGTATACGTCTCGCAAATAATGCCGTGGTCGACCGCCTCGATGATTTCTTCCTTGGTGTGCGGCCCGTCTTCCATGAACGTGCAGCTCATGCGCGGCATCGGCGCATACTTATACGACTGGCGCCGGCCCGAGCCGGTCGGTAGCAGCTTGTATTGCTTCGCACTGATCTGGTCGTGCAGGTACGACTTCAGGATGCCGTTCTCGACCATGACCGTGCGGCCGGCCTCGTTGCCCTCATCATCGTAATTCAGCGCGCCGCGTTCACGCGGAATGGTCGCCTGGTCGACGACCGTGACAAACGGTTCCGCAACTTTCTTACCGATCATGTCGGAGTAGATGCTCGTGCCCTTGCGGTTGAAGTCGGCCTCCATACCATGGCCGATTGCCTCGTGCAGCAGTATGCCGCTTGCGCCCGATGCCAGGATAACTGGCATCTCACCCGCCGGTGGCCGACGCGCATCAAACAGGATCATGGTGCGGTCGACGGCTTCCTGGATCATCCTGTCGAGACGCTCCTCGGTGTACCAGCCGAACTCTTCGCGCGCCGCGATGTTCGAATAACCCGATTGCACTTCTTCGCCCTTGCGCGCGGTAACAAGCACCGTTACCCGAGTCATCGGCCGATGGTCGGTGACGAGCTTGCCGTCAAGCGTTGCGATCATAACGCGCTCGTCGCCGTCACCCCAATACACGGAAACCTTTTCAACCGAGGGGTCCTTGGCTTTGGCTTTCTCCTCGATGTACTTCAATACGGGTAGCTTCTGGTCGATACCGACGTCGGACCAGGGCACGGTTGTCGTGTAGAGCCCGCCCGTGTCCTTCGGCGCAAAGGCCTGCGGCGCCACGACGCGGCTTCCTGCTGCGATAGCAGATGCTGTTCGCGCAGCTGCCAGCATCGAGGCCAGCGTGAGGTCCTCGGTGAAGGCGTAGCCGGTCTGGTCACCGATGACGACTCGCAGACCAACGCCCTGCTGAATGTTCGAACTCGCGTTCGAAACGATGCCGTCTTCGAGCGACAGCGAGTTATTGCGAGTGTGCTGGAAATAGAGATCGGCTGCGTCGGCGCCGTTCGCCGTCAACTCAGACATAACCCTGGCGACAGTCGCCTGGTCCACACCAAACCAGTCCATGAACGGGTTATCGGGCGTCGGCTCGGCGACGGCGGTCGCTTGCTGGACCGCACAGCCATTAAGGAACGCCGGTATGGTCAGCACCGCGCTGCCGGCCGCCATGTGCCCAAGGAATGTTCTGCGTTTTATAGCCATGGTTTTCCCAATCTCGAAATCAATAATCTATAGATGTCGCTGAAGCCGAAAAGGTTTCAGCGCCTTGAAAGCGCGAGGCCGACTCCTGCTGCGACCAGGAAGGCCCCGGTAATCCGGTTTCGTGCTGTCGCGAATCTATCGAGCAGCCGCCGCGCCGAATTTGCCATCAGCGCCCAGGCGACGTCGCCTGTCAGCAATACCCCAAGAAAAACGGCCGCAACCGTTGCCGGATGACCAACCAGCCCTGCGTCAATGATGACGAACTGGGGCAGAAAGGCAGCGATGAATAGTAGCGTTTTGGGGTTGATCGCCGCAATCGTCACGGCCCGCCAGAAAACGGCCGGCGCGGCCTTGACCGCGCTCAGGTCGTCGGCGGGCTCATTCCAGGTGCGAATACCCAGGTAGACGAGATAGGCGACGCCGGCCCAGCGAATCCACGATAAGGCCTCGGCCGCATACTGGATGACGGCGGCCATGCCGACGACGACGAGTAGCAGTTGAACCGCGTTACCGATGGCGACGCCCAGAGCGGTCCTCGCCCCGGCGCGAAAACCGTAGCGAATACTGTTGGCGACGATCAGCGCCACGTTCGGCCCCGGTATCATGACCAGGATCGCAGTCGCGATGGCAAGTGCGACGAGGTTAGCCACGACGTCTCGGCCTGGTCCAGTATCGCAGCAGCAGGAATCCGAACAGCATGCCACCAAGATGCGCGAAGTTGGCAACGCCTGGCGCATTGCCGCTCACCCCAAGGTACAACTCGAGCAGTCCGTAAAACAGCACGAAATACTTCGCTTTCATCGGGATCGGCGGGAATATGAGCATGACCATGCGGTTCGGGAACGCGAGCCCGTAGGCCAACAGGATGCCGAAAACGCCGCCCGATGCGCCGACAGTCGGATAGATCCCGCCCTGAGACCCAGCCACGATCAGCTGAATGAGCCCGGCGCCGACCACGCACGTAAAGTAGTAGGTCAAAAACCGCTTGGGTCCCATCATCAGCTCGAGTTCGCGGCCGAACATCCACAACCCGAACATGTTGAAGAAGATGTGGGCCAGACCGTACGGGTCATGCAAGAAACTGTAGGTCACGAGCTGCCAGGGCATGAACGGCGAGTTGGTCGGGCCGGCCGGCCACAGCGCGAAATTGATCATCATGAATTGCGGATTGAACTGTAGCAGCGCGTAGACGATGCCATTGATCACGAGCAGCGCGAAGATCACGTTCGGAATCGCGCTCTGCTGGCGTGGCCGCATGTTGTACATCGGTGCGTTCATGAACTATTCGGGCTTGGAATAAACGGTTCGACCGCCGAAGACCGTCATTGTTACATTCGCGTCCGATATTTCATACGGGGAGATTTCGAAAAGATTGCGGTCGAGCACGACAAGGTCGGCGCGCTTGCCGACCTCGATGGATCCTTGCCTGTCCTCGAGTTTCATCGTGTAGGCGCCGTTGATCGTGTAGGCATCGATCATGGCTGCGAGATCCATTCTCTCGCTCTCGTTGAGGATCGGGCCTTCGTCAGTCCACGGGTCCTGGCGCGTCACCGCCGTCTCGATGGCGAGCAGCGGATCGATGTCGGTGACCCAGTAGTCGCTCGAACCGTTGATGCGCCCACCCGACTCGTGAATGCTGCGAATCGGGTACATCTGCCAGGCGCGCTCCTTGCCTAGTATCGGCACATCGAGCTGCAACGCAGCCTCGTCGGGATAGGCCCATAGCGGCTGGAACGTCGCGCCGATGCCCAGTTCGCCAAACCGCGGGCGGTCATCAGGATGGATCAACTGCAGATGAGTGATGTGGTGGCGGTTATCGGACGGGCCATTCTTCTGCCGCATGAATTCGAAGGCATCGAGCGCCTGGCGTACCGCAGCATCGCCGATCGCATGCACGTGGACATGCATCCCCTGCGCGTCGAGCCGCGTGACGTACTCGTTGACCTTTTCGTGCGAGTAGAAAAACGGGCCTGTGCCCCACTCTTCGACAAGGTACGGCTCGAGTAGCGGACTGGTACCAACCTCAAGCACGCCGTCAAGGTAGATTTTCACCGAGTCGACATCGAGATTCGGGCGCCGCCACTTCTCGCGGCGCGTAATAAACTCGTAGATTCCGTCATCGAACACCCCGGCATTCCAGCCGATCGGCGACAGCGCCAGCAGCGCGCGCACATCGAATTCTCCCGCATCTGCCAGCTTCACGAGCGGACTCGCGATAGCCTCGTCCACGCCGGGCTCGATCACTGCCGTAATACCATGCTCATGGAGCATGGCGATGGCCTCGCGAACGCTTTGCAGCCGGTAAGTCATGGTCATGTCGGGCAATACGCGCCTGATCAGCAGCATAGCCGAGTCGTGCAGCGCACCGCTGGCTTCGCCCGTCTCCGGGTCACGAACGATCACACCATCGTCGCCGACCGTCGTTTCACTGTGGATACCCGCCAATTCCAGCGCTCGGCTGTTCACCCAGGCCGAGTGCCCGAAACTCGACTCGAGATAAACGGGCCGCTCGGGGAACAGCTCGTCCAGCAGCTGCTTGTGCGGCGCCGCATCTTCGAACAACCACTCACCCCAGCCACCGCCGATGATCCATCGGTCTTCACCGAATCCTTCGAGATCCACGCACTTCTCGAGTGCCGATTCGACCTGCCGACGCGTAGGAATTCGCAGCAGGTCGCAGTTCTCCTCTGTAAATACACCGATCAGCACATGTGCGTGCGAATCGTGGAACCCCGGCAGCAGCATTTTTCCTTCAAGATCAATCACTTCGGTGTTGTCACCTATCCGGGTGACCACATCTTCGTTACGGCCGACAAACGTGATGAGTCCGTCGCTGATAGCAACCGCCTCGGCCCAGGAGCGCTGTGCATCGACCGTGTACACGGTCCCGTTGACGAAGACGCGATCCGCGGGTTGCCGCGAGGTGTCGCAACTGACGAGAATGACCGCGACCAACAGTAAGAGCTTTCGCATTACCAGCCGCCGCCACCACCGCCGCCGCCACCGCCGCCGGAGAAGCCACCACCACCGCCACCCGAGGACGATCCTGGCGGCGATACCGAGTGCGTAATCGCAGAGTTCAGGCTGCTCGACAGGCTGTTCGTCGTGCTGCGCAGACTGGCGTTATTCCACGAACCGTTGTACCAGGACGGGTGGTAAGCGGTTCCATCAGGCTGCTGCGCCTGCTGAAGGACTGTCGAGAACTTCTCTGACCAGGTCTGCTCAATCCCCAACGCCAGCGCAAACGGCAGGTACTTCTCGAACAACTGCGGCGTCTTCTCGGGCGGGTTGCGCAACTCCATTTCGTATTTCTCGGCGATCTCGAGGTAGTCCTTGAAGCCAAGCATTTCGTCGAGCAACTTGCGCCCGCGCATTGTTGGCCGCTTCATGATGATCGCAAATACAATCATCGTAATTGCCATGAGCACCATGACGAAGACCGATGTGACGGTAATTCCCTCGCGCACCGACATGACGATGGCCAGCACCAGGATCAGAATCGCAGGAATGTTGAGCAGTCCGTTGTACTTGAAATAGTGTTCCTTGTAGTCCCTTGCCAGGGACTTGCTGTGCGCACTCTTGGCATCGCCGAGTTTCTCGTGATTATCCTGCACAAGCTTGATTTGCTGCCGACCGCGGAACAGCTCGTCGTACAGCTCCTGCTCTCCTGCTGCCATTGCCAGCGGATGGCCAACAGGTTCAGTCTTGACGAGTATGTACTCGTCTTCTTCCGCACCGATGCCGAGAAAGCCGTCGGACCCCTCCTCTACGTCAATGCGCAGGTAACCTTTGACGGCAAGATTGACGATCGCGGCCGTCATTACCTTGTCGTCGTAATACATCTGCCGGATGTAACGCAGGGATGCCGGCGAAAATCCGTCCGGTGGCTCATAACGAGTAACGAGGACGCCCTCGTCCGGATCTCTACCAAAATGTCGCCAGACCGGAACGTAGTACCCGAGCAGTATGGCGAATCCGACCGCGAGGATCAGCAGGTTCGCATTATCCTCCAGGAGCCACATCAACCGATCAAAGTCTGATGGCTGAGCCACAAATCCCTTGGGCCAGCCGACGACGATCGTAAGCCCGGAGAGAGGTGCGAGCGGCTTCGTTGTCTCGAACCGGATGCTACCGTCGCCCTCAAGCCGCGAATTATAGTCGCGATTCGTGTAGCCGAATGCCCCGGTATAAGCTTCGGTCGCGATGTCGGGGGGCGCTACCTCGAACGCGAATCGTACGGCGGCGCTGGCCCGGTCGATCGGAAATTCCCAGTTCACACCGGTGACATTCCAGTAGAGCTCATCGTGGTTCTCGAAAAAACCGAGCATGCGGCTTGCGCGGTAGCGAAACACATAAGTGTGCTCGCCCGCATCGATATAGCGGGCCGAGCTGCCGAAATACGTTCGAACGCCGTCGCGAATAGGCTGGCTGTGAAAGCTCTCGGGCGCAGCGTTACGCAGGACGGACAAAACGTCGAAATCAACGACGTAATCATTGCCCAGCCTGTCCCGGTACTCGGTCGGGAAGTCGCGATAGATGCCGCGACGAATCCGGTTGCCCTCGGCCCGAACGCGAATCGTCTCGGTAACCTCGATCCAGCCGTCCGCCATCACGAGGATATCGCTATGGAACTCGAGTATGCGCTCGTCGGCGGCCGATACGAAGGGCAGCAGCAGCAGACCGAGCAGGAATTTTCTCATTCGACGGACCCGAACCTGGCCAGCGGTACGCTGGCGATGTCATCGGACGCTTTCTGAAAGAAGCTGCGTCCGCTGAATCCAAAAATTCCGGCAATGACATTACTCGGCACGGACTCGGTCATCGTGTTGTACTCCCGCACAGAGCCATTGTAGTAACGGCGTGCAAACTGCAGGTAGTTCTCGGTTTCGACGAGCTCGTTTTGCAGATTCAGAAAATTTTCGTTGGCCTTGAGATCCGGATAGCTTTCAGCCAGCGCGATGAGTTTATGCATCCCTGCACTCAACTCTTCTTCCGCCTTGCCTTTGGCATCCACATCGGTCTGGCGCATCGCCTCGGCGCGAAGCTCGGCAACAGCCTCGAGCGTCGCCCGCTCGTATTTGGCGTAAGCGTCGACGGCTGTAACGAGCCGGGGCACGAGATCGTGGCGCCGCTGCAGCTGCACATCGACATCGCTCCACGCCGTATCTACACGGTTCCGCGCCCGAACCAGGCGGTTGTAAAGCACAACAATCGCGCCAGCGATCGCCAACGAAATGATGATCATGTACATGGCGGCCTATGCTAGCACTGGCGGCCGTGTCCGGGGGATTGCTTAACGGGAGTAAAGCGCAGCGAAGCGAGCCATGAAGTTGAGTAATTCCGCGGGCGCGGCCGCCTGTATTGGCGATGCGCTCTAGTACCAGAACGAGAAAAAGATCTGGATGATATCGGCTTCGAGCAGGTAGAGCGGCTCCTGGCCCAGCGGCTGCCCGGCACTGATATCCGAAAATTCGTGGTAGTCGACCGAAAGGAAATTGTACGACACGTTGATCGTGCCGCGTTTGATGAATCGCCAGCCCTCGGGATCGGAAATGAACTCATAGCTACCCGAGATGCCCAGAGTCTGGCTTGTCAGCGCACTGAGTTCCTTGTCCCTGCCGCGGAAGTTGGTCGCCTGTGATCTCGGGAACAGGTCTGAGAAGAAGTGTGCGCCCGTCTGGTCGTGCCAGCGGTATTTGCCGGTGATGACGAAGGGCCCGATCGGATGGGTATAGCTGAGCGAGGCAGTATTTGATTCGATATCCCAGGTGTCGGTGAAATAGCGGTACTCGCCTTCGAGCGCCGCACGCCACGGCAGGTAGTACTTCATGCGTAGCCCGAGCGCCGTACTCGTTCGCGTGTTCGGATACAGCTCCGGCTCGAAACTGAAGCCTCGCGGAACGGTCGGGTCAGCGTAACGAACCGACCGATAGGGATTATTGAGGAACCCTTCTTCGGTGATCGTCGTGAAATTTAGCGTCGAGATCAGATTTCTTGTCAGGATCTGAGTCAGCCCGACGCCATACTGCTGACGGTCAATATCGCGCTCGAACGTGGGGTCGTCGGATCGGCCGACAGTGTCGTCGCCGCGCGCGAAGCTCAGTGTGAGTGTCGTCAGGTCGCCGAACATATCCTGGCTAACCGTAAAGGCGTAGGTCTTTGCATCGTAGTCCGACTCGACACTGCTCACGTAATTGACGCTCATCGTCGTGTTGCCACGCAGGTAGTCCATGCCCAGGGACCATTGCGTGCGCTCTTCGGTATACGGGCTGGCCGTAGTAATGACGTCGATCGAAGCGGAGCTGATCATGTCGACATAGTAGTTGCCAACAAATGACGTGCTCTTGCCGACCTGCTTGCGAACCAGCACTGACGGCCCGTCAATTCGGACGCCGCCACCTTCATAGTAGTGATACAGGATGTCGCTGCGATCCTCGGGCAGCACGCCAGCCTCGGCACCGCTCGACACGAACAGTCCCACCAGGGCTATGACTATGCTGCGACGAAACGACATGCCGTGTGCCTCTTCTAGTTACAGCCGCAGCCGCCGCCAGCCGCGCCTTCGCCGCCGCGTGCGCCTTCACGCGCTTCGTAAACGTGCATCAGGTAACTGCTCGAGACCGGGTGGATGTCGAGCGCCATGATCGGATCAGCAAGCCGATCGCGCTCGTAAGGCTTAACCCAGGGCTCGAAATTGCTGCATCCGGCCACGCCTGACAGCACCGTCAGTAACAGCAGGAATCGACCCATTCTTTTCATGTTCATTCCTCTACTCTATCCATCGTGTCCCGGTCGAACCGTGAACCCTGCCTCAGAAGAAAAACGAGAATCCGATCGTGCCTTCGAGGTTGTGCGTGGTCTTCTCGCGCCCCACGACATCGATGTCAAACATGTGATCGCGGAAATCGACATGCAAAGCCAGCGAATCCGTCCAGAGGAAGCGGAAACCGGCGCCAAAATTAACGGTGAAGCGGTCGTCGTCGGCGAAACTCGTCGAGCCCAGACCGGCTGACACATAGAAGTTGGAGTTATACGCGCGGTTGCCGCCCACGAATACTTCACCGGGCAAGATGTTGTAACCCAGGTTGAGGTTGTAGTAGATCAGCCGCCGATCGTCGAAAAACCGGACGCCGCCCGACAGCTCCTCGAAAGTCGTGAGACCGGCTTCGGTCGTTCCCGCCGATGCCTCAACGAAGAAACCTTCGGTAACGTGGTATGCAAACCGGGCGCCATACACTGGATCGCTGCCGAAATCTTCGATGCTTATGATGCCGATGAACGCGCTGATCTCGAAGTCCTCGCGGTCGATTGCCGGTTCCTTGATTTCGCGGCGCTCGACCTGGGGATCGACAACCTGGCCGGGAGGCTCAGTCGTCGGCGGAGGCGCCTCGTCATCACCGATGCCGAACAGGTTCTTCGTGGCCGCGCAGCCCGACAACATGATCGCACTGGCAATCAGAAAAAGAATGCGAAACCGAGTTTCCATTCGTCAACTTCCTCATTTTCGTCGCGGCTCGTGAAAACCACGTAACTCTTGTATTCGGCACGAAGCACAAAGCGCCTCGTGGTGTAGATCCTGAGACCCGCGCCCACGTGCCCGATCTGGTCGGTCCGATCATCGCCCGCTATGATCGTCGACTTGGGCGACGTGTGAATCATGCCGGCGCCCAGGGTGAAAAATGGCGAAAATCGCCACTCCGGCCAGGTTTCGTGAACGACGTTAACACTCGCCATCCAGCCGTTCGAAAAATTTCCCAAAATCTGTGAACCCCATGCCTCTATGGACACATTCGGGTTGAGCGAGTACCCGCCATAGAGCGAAACGATATTCGCACCGCCAAAATCGCCGGAAAGGATGCCGAACTCCCACTTGGCGTTGGTGAAGTCCTCGATTGTCGCAGCCCGGAACTCGACCTCGGTGCCATCAGGATTGAGCGTGAGTTCCATCTGCGCCTGGTCGACCCAGCCCTCGATGCCCCTGGCTGTGCGCACCTTGTACCAGTCGGTGCGTTGCATAACGATCTCCACCTGGTCACCGCGGTCGACAACGTGGAATATCGGATAGCCGCGACCGGGCCCCGTATGCATTTCGAGGTACGGGTCTGCGACCGCCACTTTGCGCAGGATCTTGTCGGCGGCCTCTGCTTGTCCGGGTGCGAATGCGAGTAGCGTCAATAACAGGCAGACGCACCAGGCGGACGAATTACTGCGGGACGTCGAAAGGATTGTTGTAGTACTGGGCTCCGACATCCAACCATTCCGCAATTAAGCGTCTCTCCGCGCTAGACAGAACACCGAAGTGCTCTACATTGTTCGGATCTTCAAACCGTCCGAAGAAATCTCCCGATGCCAGGGCACCGGCGGCGCTCGCCGGTGACGGAATCGGAATGACGTCGAAAATCGGGTTCCCGTCGATATCGACGCCTACTTGTTGCAGCACATCGACCAATGCGCCATTAACCACTTCCTGAAGATTATCAGTAACTAACAGCTCGCGATAGGCGTGGAAGTGGTCGGGTTCGTCGGGCGACAGCCCGTCAGTGAGCTCGAGTTGTCCTGCTGGAACAATGACCGTCGCGCCGTCTGCAGGATCGATTTGCGTATGGCACAGGATGCACTGCCGATCCACCTGCACGCCATTGCCATCGAGGACCGGCATTCCAGCGGCATCAAATTGCGGACGCGGCAGGCTCCAAAGCGGATGAATGATCGTCTCGTAGTTGATCACACTGCGGCAAAATGACTGCCAGTCCTGCTCACAGGCGATCGTCGTTGGTGAATTCGTCGCCAGACCCGGGTTCATTGGGTCCGTATTGGTGTAACGAATATCGATATCCGCATTATTCGCGCGCACAGTTGGATCGGCCGTCCACACGTCCGTGTAATACAGGTTCATCGACGGTTCTACGGACGTCGTGTTGTCGCAGGGCCCGCCGGTATTGGCGCACGTGACGCGAGCTCGCACTTCCGCCATAGTCTCGCCGGGCTGGCCGATAAACCATTGCGGATCGGTATTCGGGAATTCGAGCCAACCTGCCTGTGCACCCGCATAGGCCGAGTAAAAGGCTTCCCGGCGACCGTGCGACAGCCCGTTGTTCGGCATGTGACAGCCGATGCACTGCAACTCTTCACCGGGACGCACCGAGATCCAGTTCTGGTGTCGCGCCGTAATGCGCTTGCCGTTTTCGTCAGTAACGCTGATCTGCAGCGCAACGTTCGCAGGAACCTTGACCATGACCGAACCGTCCGGCTCGACTGGCGTGTACGACACGATTTCCTTCATGCCGAAGGCGGTGGTCACACCGAACGCGGTGTTGTCGAGATCGACGATGTTGTCATCAGGGATTGATACCGCCTTCTCGATGCGCAGGAAACGAGCGGGGCGATTCGCAGCGGGCGTCTGCAGCGGGTCTGCCATTGTCGGGATGTCGACAACCGCCCCTCCGTCAAAATCATAGACGCTGCGAATGTTGATGATTCCTTCACTGGCGTCCGCAATCGTCGGATCCAGCTGAAATACGTTTGCCCCGTCGGGGATCGCCGGCGGCGCAATTTTCGGATCCGCCGCAACGACCTCGGTAAATATGAAACCCTCCTCACCGGGAACGATCGGCAGCTGCGTACCGTCCCGGGGATCGTACATCCAGATGCCGTACAGCGGCGGGGCAACGGTAAACGTGCCGACGTCGGGCGTCACCGGGTTGTCCGGGTCTGGCTGCACGAACAAGTTTGCCAGGCGTACATCGGTACACGGCACGATACGGGTATCATCCGTGAGCGGATCTCCATCATCCACCAGTTGCTCGAGCAGGCGGCATTGACTCCAGCTCACGATGAGCCGGCCCGTGCCGTCGAGGATCGGGTACACCGAGGCAAATCGGCCTCCTGGTGACGGTACACCGGCCTCGGTCGAGATTTCGTTGACCGTCGCATCTTCCTGTGCCGGACCCGTCAGGATGCCGATATTGGGTGCTGTCGGCTGCGTAATCTCAACATACTGAGGCGTATCGATCTCAATTAGCTCGCCGCCACCTTCAGTGTCGGTAAACGGGCGAATCAATGCCATGATGCGGCCATTTTCCAGCTCACGCGCCTGGGTGAACTGGATGATTTCTCCATTTGTGCCGGTCGCATGACTCTCAGAACCGTAGAGCAGTTCCAGCCCCGAGCCGTCCGGGTTCATCCGGTACAGGTTGACCTCATTATGCGGTCCCGCATGGTCCCAACGGCTGAAAACGATCTGCCCGTTACCCAGCGGCGCCGGGTCGAGATCGTGACTCTGGTTGTATGTCACCTGCTCGACGCCAGTGCCATCGTCGTTCATCAAGTGGATATTGAACGCGAACTCATTCTGGTCCTCGTCCATCGCCGGGAAGCCCGGCTTGCCTTCATCGAGCAGGACCGCTTGCGATCGCGTCTGCCGTGTCGATGCGAAAATAATGCGGCCATCCGGCAGATACTTCGGCATGATGTCGTGACCAATTTCGGCAGTCAGGTCGGACTTGATGACTCGCTCGAGTACACCTGTGGCAAGCGTGTACTTCCAGATATTCCAGGTCGGCAAGTCCTCTTCATCGAGATTAGGGTCGAACGGGTAACGCATAGAGAACACGATCGTACTGCCGTCGTACGCGATCTCGACGTCACGAATCGCAGCCAGTCCCTGCGTGAGTTCGCCGGTAATGTTGATGGCTTCCGCGCTGGGCGAAGCCCGGTCGCGAAAATAAAGGTCTGCACCGAAATCGAACGTGATCTGTTCGCGAACATCGTCCTGTTCGAAGTCACCATTGTCATCGGTAGGGATTGGCGCTCGAATATAAGCAATGGGAAAATCGATAACGACAGGATCGGGATCCTGCCCGGTACCGATACTGACGCCGTCTCCCTGACTGCATGCAGCAATAGCCGCCGACGCCGTTATCAGCGCGGCGAATCGAAATCCATGTCGAGATTGCCTGTTCATAATGCTCTTACCTCGAGTCCTGGCTGGTGAGCTGCGAGGAAACCGTAAGTGTGAAGGCGCAGCTCTGTGTATACCGTTAACGCGATCACAATCCGCACCTCAGTATAGGAGAGGTGCGCAAGCCGATGTAATGTCGAAAAAGGGCGACAGTACGCAAAGTTAAATGCCCCTCGCCATCCGGCTTGAAGCCGCGTTTGGGTGTACACGACGCAGCACCGGTTTCAGTTCCATCCACTATTCGCGTGTCAGCCTTGTCTCAATTCAGCGACAGACCCAGACGCATATGCAATCAAGGACTTAGCACGCCTGGTCATAATCCTTGTGCGAAAGTGCCGACATTAACTTGACATATCGCTGTCTCGGTTTGTGCGTAGTCGTCGCTCGTAACCAACTGTTTTTAATGAACTTTCTTCGCCAAATTGCCGGATTTTCCAAGACTGGCACAGCAATTGCTTTATAGATTGCAAATTGAATGTTTTTCGTGGGGCTGCGAACTACTGAAACCAGGACTGTGAATGCTTTCACGGTGATATCCAGAGGGATCAGGCAGCATCAGGTTACGGATACGTCAGTCGACGTTGTCGTCAATCCCCGGAAAACATCATTGACACAACTCGTGGGCAGACTGTTATGAAATACAGGACGTGGACAAAAATGAAACGAGACCATGGATGGACTAATCCGCTGCTGCGCATCATCGTCGTAGCGCTCGTGTCAGCAGGACTGATGGCGCCGGCCTATGCCGGCCCTCGCGAACAGGCGAAACAGATTCACGATCGCCTGGCGGGTGTTCCGCCGACCGACGCGGTTCTGACGCAGATGGAAGGCCTGATTTCAGGCGGTAATGCTGTTGGCGCGGCAAACGTGGCTATGGACAATGTGAACTTCTACAACGTTACGTTGAAGAACTTCGCAGCGCCCTGGACGAACCGTGACCAGTCTGTATTCGTTCCGTTGAATGACTACGTCGCGACCGTCATTGGAATGATCCGCGACGACGTGCCTTTTAATACGGTGCTATCAGCTGACCTGACCTACGTCGGCAATAACGGCGTTGTTGCATCTGCCCCGTCCGCGGCCAACAACGACCACTATGCGCAGCTCGAGGGCAACAACATCAATCTTCGTGACCAGCTCGTGTCGACCACGCAGTCATCGATCATGGGTATTCCTTCGAGCGCGACGGCTGGTGTTATGACATCACGTGCGGCGTCAGAAGCATTTTTTATAGCCGGCACAAATCGCGCCATGTTCCGCTTTACGCTGATGAACCACATGTGTAACGACATGGAGCAGATGCACGACCTGAAACTCGCTCCGGACCGCATCCGGCAGGACGTGAGCCGCAGCCCGGGTGGTGACAGCCGATTGTTCCTGAACAACTGCATTGGTTGCCACAACGGTATGGACCCGCTGGCTGGAGCCTTCGCGTACTACAACTACAACGACACCACCGGTCGTCTCGAGTACACGGCAGGCACTGTGCAGCCGAAGTACTTCAACAACGACCTCAACTTCCCGCAGGGTTATCGGACGACCGACGACTCCTGGGAGAACCGCTGGCGTGATGGTCAGAACGCCTACCTCGGCTTCAGCACATCGCTGCCGGGTTTGGGCAATGGCGCCAAGTCGCTCGGCCAGGAACTTGGCAACAGCGAGGCCTTTGCCGCCTGCCAGGTTCGCAAGGTGTTTCGCGCGGTCTGCCTGCGTGATCCCGAAGACGCTGGCGATCGCGCAATGGTCGACCAGTTGACGACCGACTTCATGACATCGCTGGGCTACAGGATGAAGGACGTCTTTGCCCAGACCGCTGTTCACTGCATGGGCCAGTAGGGAGACTGAACAATGAACAGAAACATTGCTATGCAGAATGCACTCCTTGCTGTTGCCGCGAGCGTACTGATCGCTGCCTGTGGCGGTGGCGCGGAGACGACGGCTAACCCGTTGCCTCCGGGCGGTGGCTCGAACAACAACTCCCCGTATACGGGACCTGTTGCGCGCGATGCCAATGTGCTCGCGTTCCAACAGGAATTCTGGGCCAATGCGAAAACGACGGACCGTTGCGGTTCCTGCCATAACGAGGCAGTTGGCCAGCAGCCCATGTTTGTTCGCAATGACGACGTCAACTTGGCCTACGACGCTGCAATCACCGTCACGGACATGAATCAGCCGTCGCTGTCACGACTCGTCGAGAAAGTTGGCCAGGGCCACAATTGCTGGGTCGCGGATCCTTCTGTCTGCAGCACGATCATGACGACCTGGATCGAGAACTGGCTCGGCGACACGGGTGGTGGCGGACGCCAGATCATCCTGACACCGCCGACGTCGCAGGATCCGGGAACGAGCAAGAACTTCCCGGCTGACCCGAGCGCATTTGCATCCTTGATCCATGGTCCGATACTCGAGCCGTATTGCTCCTCGTGCCATAGCTCGCAGGCACCGGCCAATACGCAGAGGCAGCCTTATCATGGCGACCCGAATATCGATGTTGCCTACGATGCGGCGAAGCCGAAGATCAACCTCGATACACCGGCCAATTCCCAGCTCGTAACGAAGCTGCGACTCGAAAACCATAACTGCTGGAGTGGCAACTGCGCCGCAGACGCCCAGCAGCTCGAGGATGCGATCACCGTGTTTGCGAATGGCATTACGGCGACGTCTGTCGATCCGAACCTGATCTTCTCCAAGGCACTCAAGCTCACGGACGGCACGATCGCTTCAGGCGGTAACCGTTACGAAGACGCACAGATCGCATTGTGGGAGTTCAAGACGGGCACCGGCCTGATCGCCTATGACACCAGTGGTGTCGATCCCGCCATCGACCTGAACCTGTCCCAGCCAGTCACCTGGTACGGCGGCTGGGGCATCACGATGAACGGCGGTGTCGCGCGTGGTACGACGACGGCCAGCTCCAAGGTTCATGACGTCTTCCAGGAATCGGGCGAGTTTTCCATCGAGGCCTGGGTAGTCCCCGCCAACGTGACGCAGGAAATGGCGCGTATCGTCAGCTACTCGGCGGGCGACCAGGCTCGCAACTTCACGCTGCAGCAGACGTTGTACAACTATGACTTCCAGCTGCGCACGACCGAAACGAGCCTCAACGGCGACCCGGCACTGTCTACGCCAGATGCCGACGAGGTCCTGCAGGCTACATTGCAGCACGTCGTTGCGACCTACGATCCGATCGAAGGCCGCAGGATCTATGTGAATGGCGATCTTGTTTCGAACACCGACCCGGTTCCCGGCGGCACGCTGATCGACTGGCAGGACACCTTTGCACTGGTGCTTGGCGCCGAGACATCGGGTGAAGGCCAGTTTGCAGGGACGATTCGTCTTGCGGCACTGCACCGTCGTGCCCTGACGCAGCAGCAGGTACAACAGAACTTCGACGTCGGCGTAGGCGAGAAATTCTTCCTGCTGTTCGATATCTCGGAGATTCTCTCGGTCACGCCGCAGACGCACTACATCCTGTTCGAGGTTGCGCAGTACGACTCGTACGCGTACCTGTTCGATCGTCCGCATTTCATCACGCTGGACGGCTCGACACCGACGGGCATCCCGATCGAGGGCGTGCGAGTCGCGATGAACGGCCTCGAGGCACCGGTCGGACAGACCTATGCCACGATGGTCGACACTCTCGATGCCACGCAGTTCCAGGAGCTCGGCCAGCCGCTGTCGCAACTCGGCGCGGTGTTGCCGCTCGAGAAGGGTCCGGATCTCGACGAGTTCTTCCTGACCTTTGATCGGCTGGGTCCTGCCTCATACAACCGTCCGGCTGACCCGACGCTCGTGCTCACCGAGACGGACCTGCCGCCGGCATCGCAGATCGGCCTCAGGACCTTCGATGAGATCAATGCGACGTTCTCCTCGGTCCTCGGCATCAACTGGACACAGTACACGAACGTCGACATGACTTACCAGGAGCTGAGGCAGTCGCTGCCCGCCGTGGAAGACATCAACACGTTCCTGTCGTCGCACCAGGTTGCGGTCGCCCAGCTCGCCATCGCCTACTGCGATGCGTTCATAGGGACTAACGGCAGCCCAGGTCCGGCCGACAGCGATCCGAGCTTCCCGGCAGGCTTCTTCAGCGCGCCGGCATCGACCTCGTTCTCTGCCGCAAATCGCGGTGGCTTCATTACCCCGCTGGTCGATCGGATTATGGGTTCGGGGCTCACAAGCCAGCCGGCGTTTACAGATGTGAATGCGGAACTGGCGACATTTACGGCTTCTGGCGGACGTCCGGACAACCTCGCGCAACGACTGCTCGACGGTGGCTCGGACACGCGCGCCATCGCAAAAGGCGTGTGTGCCGCAACGCTGGGCAACGCAACAACTCTGATTCAGTAACGACAGGACTAGGAAAGGAACATAGTTATGGCCAAGAAACGTAATGCACGGCACTGGGATGAGCCGCAGTATCACGCCGACCATCCGCGTCCTGTCACGCGACGCCAGTTTGTTGCACAGGGCTTCATGTCAGGCGCTGCCTACACCACCGGTGCAGGCATCCTGAGCCTTTTTTCCAACCCGCGCGAGGCTATGGCTGCATTGTCGCCCGACCTGGACGCTTTGCTGACCAGTCCATGCCAGATCGCGACGAACGGTGCAGGCAAGATCCCGTTTATCTGTTTCGATCTCGCTGGCGGCGCGAATATCTTCGGGTCCAACGTACTCTGTGGACAGGAAGGCGGCCAGCTCGACTTCCTGGGCACAGCCGGTTACGAGAAGATGGGCCTGCCCGGTGACATGATCCCGGGTCTGGTGGATCCGGTATTGCAGCTGCCGTACGAAAACTTCGATCTCGGATTGGGCTTTCACCTCGACAGCGCATTCCGGCGCGGCATCATGCAGAGCCTGACCGTCGGCAACGAGCAGTTCATCAACGGTGCCGCCATCCCGGCCCGCTCGGACAATGATACGGGCAACAACCCGCATAACCCGATGTACGGGATCGCGCGCGCAGGCGCCGGCGGCCTCGGTGCCGACGGTTCGATCCTGACGCTGGCCGGCTCCGAGAACACGGACTCTGGCGGAAACTCGATGCTTCCCGCCGCGCTTTACGATCCCGAGCTGCGGCCGACCAAGGTCGATCGCCCGTCCGATGTCGTCAACCTCGTCGATACCGGCGACCTCGTCGGCATTCTCTCGAAGGACGACGCGACGGCCGTCATGGAATCGATTTATCGCATTTCCGACCGGAAGATGGACCAGGTCAATACTCAGATTACGCGCGATGCGATCATCAAGGAAATGGTGCGTTGCGGGTACCTGAAATCGGCCGACATCGCTGATCGCTTCGGTGGCGTTCCGATCGACCCGGGTCTCGACCCGGAGATCGTCGGGCCGAACGGTATCTTCACGGCGGCCGAGTTCAACGCGAACAGTCGCGACGGATCCGAATTCCGCAAGACAGCGTCGATCATGAAGCTTGTGATCAACGGTTACGCGGGCGCCGGTTGCATCGAGATGGGCGGCTACGACTACCACGGTGGCCGCCGCGCCGAGGGCGAAGTCAAGGATTTCCGCGCCGGCCGGTGCATGGGCGCATGCCTCGAATACGCCGCTCGCCAGGGCGTTCCCCTGATGCTGTATGTGTTCAGTGATGGCTCGTTGTCGTCCAACGGTGCCATCGACAACACAGTTGATGGCCGTGGCAAGGGCGAATGGACGAGTGACAACTCGTCGACGGCGGGGTCCTTCTTCCTCGTCTACAACCCCGGGCGCAGGCCGACGATCATCGGCGCAACGCCCGCGGAACAGGCCGTGCACCAGCAGATCGGCTACATGGATGCCGGCGGTTCTGTGCAACGTGGCGCAACGCCAGCCGCCAATAACGTCAACCTGCTCGTCAACGCCGTATTGCTCAACTACATGGCGCTGCACGGTGAACAAGGCCAGTTCGGTACTGTGTTCCCGAACCATGGCCTCGGCAACGCGACGATGCAGGACAGCCTCACGGCGTTTACGCCGATCTGTAACGGCACGATTGCCAACCCTGTATAGCACTACCCCTGCTGTACAAAGAACGGAGACCGGTCACATGACCGGTCTTCTTTTATGGGTATACTCGCGCCATGCTCGAGAGCCTGTTTGCGTGTCCCCGCTGCGACAAAACACCACTCGATGAGTCGGATGGCGTTTATCGCTGCCAAGCCTGTAAAGTCGACTTCCCGTCGATCGACGGCATACCGTGGCTGTTTGCCGAACCGCAGGCAACACTCGGCGAGTGGCGCGGGCGGCTGCAGTATGCACTGCAACAACTGAGCCAGGAGTCGGCACGCCTCGAGACCGAACTGGCCGACAAGGANNAGGTCGCTGCAAAAACTCCTGCAACCTGTCGACGTGCAATCGCTGCACGGCAATTACGAGAGCTATCTCGCGCTGCGCACGCGTCTTCCCGCGGACCAGGGACTCAACACCTACTACGCCAATGTGCATCGCGACTGGTCCTGGGGCGACGAGGAGAACCAGGCCTCGATGAACCAGTTGCGGTCGGTCCTGCACGATAGCGCCGACCTAGGCAATGTGCTCGTGCTCGGCGCCGGCGCCTGCCGCCTCGCCTACGACCTGCACATGCAGATGGACTGCGCGGCCACGATAGCGATGGACTTCAATCCCCTGTTGTTGCTGATCGCTTACAAGGTCGTGAACGGCGATGCGCTCAAGATGTACGAGTTTCCGATCGCTCCGAGGTCGCTCGAGGACGATGCCGTGTTGCGGACCCTGTCGGCGCCCGAGGTCGTGCGCGAAGGTTTTCACCTCGTGCTCGGCGATGCGCTGCGGCCGCCGTTCGCACCGGAATCGTTCGATACCGTCGTGACTCCCTGGCTGATCGACATCGTTACGGAGGACTTGCCCGTCATGGCCGCGCGCATCAACGGGTTGCTCAAGCCCGAAGGGCGTTGGGTAAATTTCGGCTCGCTGGCGTTCGCGACGCCGGAGAGGACCCGGCGCTACAGTCCCGAGGAAACCAAAGCGATCGTTGCCGAGAGCGGCTTCAGCGATCCATACGTTGCCGAAGCAACGATTCCTTACATGTGCTCGCCCGCGAGCCGACACGGCCGCCAGGAGAAAGTCTTCAGCTTTGCGGCTTACAAAGAACGCAGCGCGGAGCAGCCGCCTCGGCACCGCGCACTGCCTGACTGGATCGTCACGGGCGAGGAATCCGTGCCACTGACCCATTCGTTCCGCAGCCAGGCGATGACCACGCAGATTTACTCGTTCATCATGTCGCTGATCGATGGCAAGCGGTCGATCAAGGACATGGCGCTCGTCCTCGAGAAGCAAAAACTGATGACTCGCGAGGAAGCCGAGCCGGCTATCCGCTCATTCCTTACGAAGATGTACGACGACGCACAGAAGCAGTCAGGATTCTGACTCGAGACCGAGCTGTTTGCGCACGAACGGCGCGATTTTGTCGATCGCCTGCCGACTCTCCGGCATCTGGTGCACGAACACCTGGAACACGTGCCACATCCTCGGCCATACCTCGAGCGTGACGTCGCAGCCTGCCTGCTCGAGTTTTTCGGCAATCCGCGTCGAATCGCTCAGCAATATCTCGTCGTCGCCGGCCTGGATAAAAATCGGCGGCAACCCGACAACGTCTGCGTAAACGGCTGACACCAGCGGGTTGGTGTACTCCGCTTCTTCACAGTAGTAGGTCGCGATAATGGGCATGTCCTGCGGCTTGAACCAGGGGTCGCGCCTTGCCCGGCTCTGCATCGATTCTCCGCTGGCGGTCAGGTCGAGCCACGGCGACATCAGGACCGCGCCGGCCGGCATCGCCTCGCCCGCATCACGCAGCGACAACAACAGCGCCATGACCAGACCGCCACCAGCCGAGTCGCCCGCGAGCAGGATGTCATCGGCCGCGTATCCGTCTTCGAGCAGCGCTCTGTATGCTGCAAGCGAGTCCTCGACGGCAGCCGGGAAGCGATGCTCGGGCGCGAGTCGGTATTCGAACAACAGGGCACGAACGCCGCAGGCTCTGCCGACATAGCTGACCAGCTGCCGGTGCGTCGTACAGTTGCCGAACACGTAGGCGCCGCCATGCATATACAGGATCGCCTTGCCCCGGATTGCCTCGGTCGGAACCAGCCACTCCGCGTTCATGCCCGCCACTTGCGTGCGCGTCACCGCAACCCCGCTGGCCGTCCACAGCGCATTCGCCAACGCGTGCCAGGTGGTCCGCATCGTTTTTACGTTGGCCTTCTCGGCGTTGACGGTTCTGAACCAGGCGCCCGTGACGGCCCGCATGGTCTTGGCGCGGAAGCTGCTCATGCCGTTATGATACGTAGATGGACGCGATACGCACACCGGATGACCGGTTCGAGAACCTCCCGGGCTACGACTTCACACCGAACTATCTCGATGTTGCAGGCTTGCGAATGCATTACGTCGACGAAGGTCCAGGCGATGCGGCGCCGGTGCTGTTAGTGCATGGTGAACCCAGCTGGTCGTACCTGTACCGAAAAATGATTCCGCTGCTCGCGGCGGCCGGACACCGCGTGATCGCTCCCGACCTGATCGGTTTCGGCAGGTCCGACAAACCGTCTGAAATCAGTGACTACACGTACCAGCGTCACGTCGACTGGATGACGCAGTTCGTCACGGATCTCGACCTGCGCGACATCACCTTGTTCGGGCAGGACTGGG
Source organism: Woeseiaceae bacterium (assembly GCA_011772865.1). GTDB lineage: Bacteria > Pseudomonadota > Gammaproteobacteria > Steroidobacterales > Woeseiaceae > UBA1847. The sequence continues at coordinate 32,304 of WVYQ01000034.1, forward strand.
GCTCACTGATCGGTCTGCGTGTTGCCGCCGAAAATGCTGATCGCTTCGCGAGGATCGCGATCGGCAATGGCGCACTACCGACTGGTGATCACGCGGTCTCGGAGGCGTTTATGCAATGGCGTGAATTCGCGACCACGAGCCCCAGATTCGATATCGGCCGTATCATTCAAAGAGCGACAGTCTCGGAAATGTCAGAAGACGAAGTCGCTGCCTACGACGCGCCGTTTCCCGACGACTCCTACAAGGCCGGCGCCAGGGCATTCCCGGCACTGGTGCCGATCACTCCCGATGATCCGGCATCAGAGGCCAACCGGCGCGCATGGGCGGCGCTGACCGAATGGCGCAAGCCGTTCCTGACGGCATTCAGCGACAAGGACCCGATCCTCGGCGGCGGCGAGAAGGTTTTCAAGAAACTGGTTCCCGGCGCGGCCGGCCAGCCGCACGTCATCATCGAGGACGGCGGCCACTTCCTGCAGGAAGACAAGGGCGAGGAGCTCGCCGAGGTTCTGATCGGGTTTATCGCTCGAGATACTTGAGCTTGTCCTTGACGTCGCGCCACTCATCGGCGTCCGGCGGTGGATCCTTCATCTCGGTAATGACCGGCCATTCCTGGGACAGCTCCGCGTTGATCTCGAGGAATTGCTCTTGTCCTTCGGGCAGTTCGTCTTCCGAATAAATGGCCTCGACCGGGCACTCGGGCTCGCAAAGCGTGCAATCGATGCACTCTTCCGGATCGATCACGAGAAAGTTCGGTCCCTCGTGAAAGCAGTCGACCGGGCAAACCTCGACGCAGTCGGTCAGTTTGCACTTGATGCAGGCTTCGGTGACGACAAAGGTCATTTATGGGTCCTCAAATTGCAGCCCGCGTACGCTATGCGAAGTCATAGATCAAATCAACCGCTTCCAGCACTCCCCGGCCCGCTCCACGAGTTCATCCGCTTCCAGCTTGAGGATATGTGCCAGTAGCGAGCGTTCAGCCCAGCCGTACAGCTTCGGGTCGACATCTTTGTAGACCAGTGGCACGAGCTCGCCTGTTGTGAGGCCCGGATTTCGCTCGACGGCATCAAGCACTCTCGCCTCACGTTCGAGCCGATGCCCGATAATCCAGTCGATGACACGGATCGGGTCGTCGATGACGTCACCATGGCCTGGCGCGAGCGCATCGCAGTCCAGGTCTTTGCATTTATTGAGCGACTCGATGTAGTGCTTCATGTTGCCATCGGGTGGATCGATGACGACCGTCGATCCGTCGATGACATGGTCACCCGTGAACAACCAGTTCAATGCCGTGTGGCGATAGCACAGGTGATTCGATGCATGCCCGGGCGTGTGCACCGCCTGCAGTCGAAACTCGTCGGTTTCGAGCACGTCACCGTCCGCGAGGACGCGCGTCGGCGAGAACGTCTTGTCCTGGTGTGCGCCATCGGGTGCAGGCATGCCGAGTATCTCGGCGCCGGTCTTCCCGGCTAATGCCGCGACCCCTGGCGAATGGTCCGGATGGGTGTGCGTCGCCAGGATCCATCGAACACAACCCTTTGATTTTAATAAAATATTTTCGATATGCCCGGCAATTGACGGGCCCGGGTCGATGACGGCAATCTCGGCATTTCCGACCAGGTAGGTGTTCGTGCCAGGACCCGTCATCATCGACGGATTGGGCGCCACGATTCTGCGCACGCCGCCTGCCAGTTCGGCGAATGCCAGCAGCGATGGCCCGAAATCCGGCACTATCCTTCGCCTTGGGCGTCCGCGCTACCGGTCTCGACGTACGCTTTGAGTCGCTGCAAAGCCTCGCCGACAACGTGATCGACGGACCCCGCGATTTCCTGCAGGCCGCCAGGCCGATAACCGCCGACTGCATAGGAGAAGCGCACGGCGGTGCCATCATCGCCATCGAAGAACTCCCACGTCATGTTGCCATCGACGCCGAGCAGGCCGAGCGGACCGAGGCCTCCGGTCAGCCTGAGTATCACGTTTGGATTTACGAACGTCACGGTCAGGTGCACGACGCCGGCGTGCTCGCCGATCGACTCGCAAAAGCAGCCTTGCGGGCGCGCGTCGATGCTCAGTCGCCGGGCATCGCCCGAGATCGTATGGTCCGAACTCCACCATTGCCCGATCTCGTGCACCGCGGCTTCCCATACTTCGTTTCGCGGCGCTGCAATCGATGTTTCCTGGACGAGGGAAAAACCGCTGTCGGCCGAGTCCAGCACCTCGGCACTTGCGGAGGCGCAGACGGTCGACAATAGTGCGATCAGGAATCGTCTCAACTTGCCACCTGTGTCGGCTCTGAACTGGGCTGATAAGCTTACCCGAATCCATGACTGACGACCTACGAGTAGTTTATGAAAGCCGCAACCGGCGCGCCTGCGCCGACCGTGCGCTCGTGCTTGCGGCCGCGCAGATACCCCACCAGATCGTCGACGATCTGTCGGGTTGCGCGTTGGTCGTGCCCGCCGAATTCTCGCCGCGGGCGATCGAGGAACTGCGACTGTACGACGAGGAAAATCCGCCGCTCAGGCCGCAAAAGCCGGTGCAGTTCGTCTACCAGAACGCGGTACCGGGGATCATCGCCTACATCATCGCAATTGTACTTTTTGCGTGGCTTTCCTGGGGTTCGGCGTTCAACCAGGACTGGCTGGCTGCCGGCCGCATCGACGGTGCCCTCGTCCGCTCGGGCGAATGGTGGCGGTCGATCACGGCGCTGACGATGCATGCAGACCTGCGGCATCTTATCGGCAACATCGTTTTCGGCGCATTTTTCGGCTTGCTGGCCGGGAGACTGGTCGGGTCGGGAGTGGCGTGGCTGGCGGTTATCGCCGCCGCCGCTTGCGGCAATCTGGTCAATACTCTCTTGTTGGAGTCGGCTCACCGCTCCATCGGCGCCTCAACGGCGGTGTTCGCCGCTCTCGGCCTGACGGCCGGTTTTTCATGGCGCGCCAAACTGTTCGCCCAGGATCGCTGGTCCACGAGGGTCGGACCGATCGTGGGCGGACTCGCCCTGCTGATGTACACGGGCACCGGTGGTGAAAATACCGATATCGGGGCCCACCTGATGGGGTTCGTCTGTGGTTTCGCTGGCGGCATGCTCCTGACGCGCGCGCGGCAGCGGTTCGGTAATGCCCAACTGCAAAACAGGAGCGCCCTGGTGGCCGTTGCGGCGTTGATTCTTGCCTGGATTGCGGCTTTCGGCGGCTGACAGCGTCGCCCAATGTTGTAGAATCCTGCCCCGGGAGCGTGCACCTGGACACAGCAGCCAAGTATGAAAAAAATTCTGCTGTTATTGATCACCCTGGCTTTGTTAGTGACCATCGTGGCATGGGTCCGCTACGGTGGCGGACAGCCCTATGCGAATCTCTCGACCGCGCCGGTCATCGGCCCGGGCGCGTTTGAAGAAGTCCTGTCGTACGACTTGCCCATCGGCAATGTCGCGGTAAGCGCGTCCGGGCGCGTCTTCTTTACCGTGCATCCCGAAGCACGGCCCCAGGGAAACAAATTGCTGGAATTCGTGGACGGCGCGTCGATTCCGTTCCCCGACGGCAGGTCACAGCAGACGCTTTTCGACACGGTGCTCGGGGTCGTCATTGACCAGTACGATCGTCTATGGACGATCGATCATGGCAACCATGGCATGCGTACGGCGCGTCTGCTCGCCTTCGACATCCACACCCGCGAACTGATTCATGATCAGGTATTTGACGAGGAAATTGCGCCCCTGGGCTCGTTCCTCCAGGACCTGCAGGTAAGCGCGGATGGGCGCACCGTGATCATCGCGGATGCCAGTTTCTGGCGCAAGTCGCCGGCACTGATCGTCTACGATATCGAAACGGCGACCGCGCGCCGCATACTCATTTCGCACGAATCGACATCGCCGGAGAACTATGTGATCGAGTCAAACGGTCGCGTCATGTCGTTCATGGGCGGCATCGTCTCGCTCCGTGGTGGCGTGGACGGGATTGCCCTCGGCGAAGAGTGGCTCTACTACGGTGCGCTGTCCGGCGCTTCTCTGTATCGCGTCAGGCTCTCGGATATCCGGGATCCCTCGATTCCCAATTCGCAAATCAAGGCGCTTGTGGAACGTGTTTCGAAAAAACCGTTGAGCGACGGCCTCAGTATCGACCGGCTCGGCAACGTCTACATTACCGATGTCGAGCACAACGCGATTTTCCGCCTGGATGAAAACGGTGATCTTCGGACGCTGATCCAGTCATCGAGGGTACGCTGGCCCGACGCGCTCTCGTTTGGCCCCGACGGATGGCTGTACGTTGCCGACAGCGCGCTCAGTGAAGTTGTGTTGCGCCCGAGAAGTCATATAGAGTCCAGCGCGCCGTACAGGATCTTCCGCGTGCGGCTCGACACACCGGGAACACCGGGACAATAACAATGAAGGAAACAATTGATGGATGAAGCCACCGTTCCGAACCTGGGGATCACCTGGGACGAGGTCGTCACGTTTGTAAAAACCTCGGCACTCGATTTCGTGATCGCCCTTGCCACAGCGGTCATCATTTTCTATGTCGGTCGCATCGTCGTCCGGCTCGTAACCAAGGGCCTGCGCCGGATCATGGAAGCCCAGGAATTCGACATGACGCTGGTTTCGTTCGTGTCGAACCTGGTCAACATGATCCTGATGGTCGTCGTCGTCATCGCCGCGGTGGGTGCGCTCGGCGTCCAGACAACGTCTTTCATAGCGATTCTCGGCGCCGCGGGCCTCGCCGTCGGCCTTGCTCTGCAGGGATCGCTGTCGAATTTTGCATCGGGCGTTCTGATCATTATCTTCCGGCCGTACAAAGTGGGTGACTGGATCGAAGGCGCGGGCATCTCGGGCGCCGTTGTCGACGTCCAGATCCTGACCACGATCCTGAAGACGGGCGACAACAAGCAGATTATCGTGCCCAACAGCCAGATCATGGACGGCATTATTACCAATTATTCGGCGAATGATACGCGGCGCGTCGACATGGTCGTCGGGGTCAGCTATGCGGATGACGTGGATAAGGTGCGCGCGGCTCTCGAAGATCTGATTACAGCCGAGGAGCGCATTCTCGACGACCCGGCGCCGACGATCGCCGTGTCCGAGCTTGCCGACAGCAGTGTTAATTTCGTCGTGCGGCCGTGGGTCAAGACCGCCGATTACTGGGGTGTCAAATTTGACCTGACCGAAGCCATCAAGAAGCGTTTTGACCAGGACGGCATCTCAATCCCGTTCCCGCAACGCGACGTCCACCTCTACAAGCACGATTGACCGAACACGGCGCGGGCGTCAGTCCGTAACGTCGGGCTCGATGAACAACCACTTGAGGCCCGGGACGCGTTCTTTGAGTTCGCGCTCCAGTGCATTGATATCCTGCACGGCGGTTCCGATCGAGACACTGTCGACCAGCTTGATCTTGGCAGCGAGCATCGTGTCGGGACCGAACTGGACCGTGATCGTGTTGAACACCCGCTCGATAGCATCATGCTGCGCGATGATTTCGTCGATTGCGCCCTGGATCTCCGGGTCGGCCGAACGGCCGACGATCAGCGCACGAATGCGCCACGCGATGAAGGCCGAGATCACCAGCAGGATGACTCCGATACAGATCGAGCCGAGCGCGTCATAGACCGGGTTGCCGGTCAGCCAGACCATGACCAGGAACACGAGGGCCAGGATCAGGCCCAGCTGTGCGCCGATGTCTTCACCGAGCACGACGACGAGCTCCGATGCGCGGGTGTGCCTGAGCCATTCGCGAAATGGCCGTTCGCCCCGAACCAGCCGTATCTCTCGCAGGCAGCCGAGCAACGAGCCTCCCTCGAGCACGATCGCCACCGCCAGGACCAGGATTGCCACCCATATCTGGGACAGCTCCTCCGGGTGCGCCAGCTTGTGGAACCCCTCATAGATGGAGAACAGGCCACCCATCGTAAATAGCAGGATGGCGACGATAAAACTCCAGAAGTAGCTGAGCTTGCCATAGCCCAGCGGGTGCTCCTTGTCGGGGGGGCGCTGCGACTGCTTCAGGCCGAGATACAAGAGAACCTGGTTGCCCGTATCCGCGTAAGAATGGATTGCCTCGGCCAGCATGCTGCCCGATCCCGTGAGCCAGGCCGCCCAGCTCTTGGCGATCGCAATACCGAAATTGGCGACAAATGCATAGAGAATCGCCCGTGCCGTTGAACCTTGTGAGCCTGCCGCCATCGAATATTCCAGTACGCGCGTCAACGAGTGTCCGGCGCGTGCGTTGAGTTAATGAGGGTATCCGAGTTTAATGGGAATCGACATGGACGCAATCAAGAGACTGATCCTGATCGCAGCCGGCGCTCTCGTCGCCGGATGCGCTGCGCATCCGGATCCGATCATCGATATGAAGGGCGTCGATCTTGACCAGTATCAGGAAGACTGGGACGAGTGCGAGGAATACACCGAAGAAGTGCTCGTCGCCCAGGGTGTCGCCAAGGGCGCGGGTCTGGGCGCCGCGGTAGGCGCGGCGGCCGGGGCCATCGGCGGTGGCAACTCCGCCGACGTCGCGGAAAGCGCCGGGTACGGGGCATTGTACGGCGGCACACGCTCCGGCCTCGATGCCGACGAAATGAAGCAGAACGTTTTCAAGCGCTGCATGCGCGGCCGCGGCTACCGGGTCCTGAACTAGGCTGTTGACGAGCGATCCCGACTGAATTACTGTATTTTTATACAGTAACGAGAGTCCCGATGTCCCTGCGTCCGCACAAGGGCCGCGGTGCCGTTTCGCGCCAGGACGGCAGATTCACGGCCCGGCCCGTCGAATTCACCGAAGAGGAAGCTGCGCGGCGGGCAGCGGCTGCGCCGGAAACGGTACTCAAGCCGATGCAGGCCGGCTCGATCATCAGCCGCAATAACTCCCCGGATGTCCCGTTCGACCGTTCGATCAACCCGTACCAGGGCTGTGAGCACGGTTGTATCTATTGTTATGCGCGCCCCAGCCACAGTTACCTGGACCTGTCCCCGGGGCTCGACTTCGAAACGCGCATTTTCTACAAGCCGAACGCAGCAAGTCGCCTGCTGGAAGAATGGGAAAAGCCGGGTTACGAGTGCCAGCCGATCACGATTGGCGCCAATACCGACCCTTATCAGCCGGCCGAGAAGGCGACGCTGGTCACCCGGCAGCTGCTCGAGTTGTTCGAAAAACACCGGCATCCGGTCAACCTGATCACCAAGGGCAGCCTGATCACGCGCGATATCGACCTGCTCGCGAACCTTGCCAGCAGGCGTCTGTGCTCGGTTGCGGTCAGCATCCCGACACTCGACGATTCGCTCAAGCGAATTATGGAACCGCGCGTCCCGTCGGCCGAGTCGCGGCTCAGGACCGTCCGCAGCCTGGTGGACGAGGGCATTCCCACGAGCGTCCTGATGGCGCCGCTAATCCCGGCGATCAACGACGCCGAAATCGAGGCCGTCCTCGAGGCTGCCGCCGCAGCCGGCGCGTCGACCGCTCACTATATCTTCCTGCGTCTGCCTCACGAGGTTGCGGGCCTGTTCGGAGAATGGCTCGAGACGCACTTTCCGGATCGGGCATCGCACGTCATGAGCCTCGTCCGGCAGGCCAGCGGCGGCCGGGATTATGACAACCGCTTCGGCTTACGGCAGACCGGCCGCGGCGCGTACGCCGACATGCTGGGCAAGCGTTTTGCGACGGCATCGAGGCGCTTCGGGCTGTTGCCCGAGCGATACCAGCAAAGCCTGGACTGTCACCAGTTCATCAGGCCCGGTCAACAGCAGCTTGGACTGGACCTGTAATTCGGTATAGTGGAACCATGACAGGGAGCGACCGGAAACAAGAACTATTCCGGTCCATCAAAGTCTGAAACCCTTGCCATGGCAATGATCGAACACTCGAAATTTCTCTCACTGGCGCTGCTTTTCGTGATCTCGGCGGCAGTCGGCGCGCAGCAGGTCGGCACGGACCCGGATAGCGAAGAAACCGAGGAGGAACAGCCCGGAGATTTCATCCACAAGGGCCAGGTGGTGCCGGTCGCTGAAGAAGGTATCGACGACATCGTCGAGCAAAGCGATGAGTACATTGTTCCCGAAGCCGACGCCGGGGACCGCCTGATGGCCGAGTTCGAGTTGTTCAAGCAGCTCATCGGAGACAATGTTCTCGATGAGGCGGACACGGTTGCCAAGCGCGTTGTCGGACTCGCCATCGAGTTGTACGGCCCGGCATCCTCAGAGTATGCGAAGGCCCTTACCAACCTCGCAGTCGTGCAGTTCCGGAACGACGAGTTCGACTTGTCGATACAGAACTTCGAGGGCGCCATCGAAGTCATCGAAGATATCGAAGACCGACTGAATGCCCAGCTGATCAACCCGCTCAAGGGCCTTGGCGCGGCTCAGCTCGAGAACGGACGCCCGGACCTTGCATCGAGGACGTTCCAGCGGGCGGTCCACGTCACGCACGTCAACGAGGGACCGCACAATCTCGACCAGATCGAGTTGCTCGAATCGATAGCCGAGACCTATGTCCGCATGGGCGATATGGACGCAGCCAAGGACGCGCAGGACGCAATTTACGCTCTGAACATCCGGGAACACGAACTCGACACGCCCGCCCTCGTTCCTTCGTTGCTTCGCCGCGCCGAATGGCAGCATCGGGCAGGATTCATCTACGACGAAAGGGCAACCTACCGCAGGGCTATTCGAATCATCGAGCAACACTACGGCAAGGAGTCCCTGCAACTTGTCGAACCGCTGATCAGGCTGGGGCGTTCCTACTTCTACACCGATACTTCGGGCCAGTCTTCTTATTATGATGGCAGCCTGTCCTCGGGAGAGATTTACTTCCGGCGAGCAACCCGCATCGCGGCCGAAAACCCGGACACCAACTGGCAAATCGTCGCACAGGCATCCCTGGCGCTGGCCGACTTCTACACGTATACCAATAATCCCCAACGAGCCGGGCAGGTATACGAGGAAACCTGGAAACTGTTGTCGACCGACGAAGAACAGCTCAACGTACGCAAAGAACAGCTCGAAATGGTCATTCCTCTGCGGCAGAGCAAGTTGCCACTCTATATCAGCTCCGACGAAGAGACAGCCGGGCAGGGCCAGGATGAACCGATGCTGCAGGGCACTGTGTCTTTCAGCTACGAAGTTTCACCGCGTGGACGCGCGGCCAACTTGAAACTCATTGCTGCCGAACCGGCCGAACTGTACAGCATGATCGAGGCCGTCCAACGCGAAATCCGGCGGCGGATTTTCAGGCCGCGCATGGCGGACGGGGTAGTCATTGCCGCTCCGGACCAGGTCCTCACGCATCAATACTATTACCGACAGTCAGACCTCGATGCTGCGCGTGCCGAAGCTGCGACCGAGGCCGGCGAAAGCTGACCGCGGCCGGACGGAGAGCCACGATCCGCTGCAATTACCGACATTCAGCTTGGACGGGTTTCGCTGCCATGGCGATAGCCGGCGCCGCAAGCGCCGAGTGCAAGGAACAGTGGATCTGCGTCGACGCCGTCAACCAGGGCGGGAACGTCGAACTTCGCGCGAGAAACCTGCAGGAATACCCGGTCACTTACACACTGCGAATTCGCTCCCGTGACGTGATCGTCGATGGCCCGCGAACGGTAACCAGCACGCTGCCACCGAATCAGTCCGAGCAAATCATGGTACTGAACGGTGACGGGCGTACATCGCTCGATTATCGCTACTCGTTTGACTGGACGGTTGGCGACAAGGATGCGGTGCACGACGACGACCACCTGTACGCCTTGCCGTATGCGAGCGGAAAATCGTATCGGATCGTCCAGGGTTACGGCTCGCGATTCAGTCACACCGGCCTCGAGGAGTTCGCGATCGACTTCGACATGGCTGTGGGCACGCCGGTACACGCAGCGCGCGCCGGCGTCGTCGCGCGCGTGCAGGAATCGCATTCGAAAGGTTGCTGGGAGGACGGTTGCGGGCGTTACGCCAATTACATCGTCATCCTGCACAGTGACGGTACGACGGGCGAGTACTATCACCTGATGCAGGACGGCGCACTGGTAAACGTCGGCGACGGTGTCATGCACGGCCAGTTGATCGGCTACTCCGGCAACACCGGTCATACGACAATGCCCCACTTGCACTTCGCCGTTTATCGCGCAACCGAGTGGGGCAACACACAGTCGATCCCGGTGCATTTTGCAGGCGCGGACGGTATCATCAAGCGCCCGCGTCGCGGCGCAAGATACCAGGCCTTATGAATCCGCATTACGTAAACGGAAATCCGATCGAAGGGCCGTTCGATGAACATCTGCAACAGGCGGTGTTCGCGATGGGTTGCTTCTGGGGTGTGGAACGTCGCTTCTGGCAGACTGAGGGCGTCTACACCACGGCCGTCGGCTATGCGGGCGGCACGACAACAGAGCCCGATTACAAGCTTGTCTGTAGCGGATCCACCGGCCACGCCGAGGTCGTACTGATCGTATTCGACCCGGCGGTCGTGAGTTACGAGGAGCTGCTCAGGTTATTCTGGGAAAACCATGACCCGACACAGGGCATGCGCCAGGGCAACGACGTTGGCACACAATATCGCTCGGCAATCTACACCGCCGATGAGAAACAGGCCGAAGCAGCCGAACAGTCGTTGCGCGACTACCAGGCGGAACTGCACAAGGCCGGTTACGGCGATATCACGACCGAAATCAGGCCGCTGGATGCGTTCTGGTACGCCGAGGACTATCACCAGCAGTACCTGGCCAAAAACCCCGACGGGTATTGTGGCGTCGGCGGAACCGGGGTCAGCTGTCCCGTTGGACTCAGCACCGACCGCCAGATCGCCTGACCGCGTGCTGCGGGACTGGCCAGTATCGCTTCTGCTCAAAAAGGACTGGCCCAGGACTCTCGACGACCTGTAACCTAGGCCCGTCATCAAACGGGGAAGAGCATTGGCCAAAAAAACCGCGAGACCCGGCAAGCCGCGCAAACCGAGCCAGAAGCAAGCCGAGCAAGCCATCGAGACCCTGCTTCTCTGGGCGGGCGAGAATCCGAGGCGCGAGGGACTTGTGGACACGCCCAGACGCGTTGCCGAGGCCTACAAGGACTGGTTCAGCGGGTACAGGGAAAACCCGGTCCTGTACCTTAAACGCACCTTCGAAGAAGTCGAAGGCTATGACGAAATGATCGTCCTTCGCGACATCGAGTTCGAATCACACTGCGAACATCATATGGCGCCGATCATCGGCAAGGCCCATGTCGGGTACCTGCCGAGAAACAAGGTTGTCGGCATCAGCAAACTGGCACGGGTTGTCGAAGCCTTTGCACGCCGTTTCCAGGTGCAGGAAAAGATGACCGCTCAGATCGCGAATTGCATCGAGGACGTGCTCAAGCCCAAGGGCGTAGGCATCGTCATCGAAGCTGTTCATCAGTGCATGACAACCCGCGGTATTCACAAAGCCGGGGTATCGATGGTGACCAGCCAGATGCTCGGTACTTTCCGCAAGGATGCCCGTACCCGCGCCGAGTTCCTGCGCATGATCGGGAGCGATCATTAGGCGCCAGATCACATCAGTTGGGCAACAGCGAGAGATCGCCGTCATAGTCCGGCCCGAGCATCTGCTCGCGTACCAGCGGAATCGGCGGCACGCCGTAGCTCAGGAACTGATCGTGAAACCGGCCCCAGGCTTCGCGACCGCCGCGTCCCGTGGTCCAATCGTCCCGTAGCTTGTTGATCATCAGCTTGCCCAGCGTGTAGTTGAGGTAGCCCGGGTCGTAGGTGCCGCGGTATGCCTGCTGGCTCGCGTTACCGAAGTCCTGGAAGGCCTTTTCCTCGAACATCTGCTGGCTTTCTTCGATGGTCATGCCCTCCGTGTGCAGGCCAATCGCCGACATGTAGCGGACGTTACGCAACAGTGCGTTGAGCAGTTGCCCGATGCGAACCTCGGGATCGCCATCGCCGAGGCCTGCATCGACCATCATCTGCTCGGTGTAATGCGCCCAGCCCTCGCTGAACGTGTAGGTCCCGAAATGCTGCCCGACGTTATTTTCTGTGCGATTGGAGTGCAGGTACTGCAGGAAATGGCCCGGCCACACTTCATGTACCGACGTCGCGAGCAAATCGGTCTCGCCTGCGATATACGCCAGCTGATCTTCTTCCGACCATTCCGGATCCGGCGGTGCAATGTAGTAAGTCGATGGCAAACCGGTCTCGAAAGGACCGGGAATATTAATATAGGCGAAGTTGAATCGCCGGTGCGGCGGCGCCTCATCCACGAGGGCATCTTCCGTGCCAGGTATTGTGACGATGTTGTTGTCGACGACGAATTTCTTGAGCATCGGCAGCTGCCTGCGAGCACCACCGACGGCTCCCTCGGGTGGCTTGTTATCACCGACCCTGGCGATGCAATCTTCGGTGCTGGCGCCGGGCGCAAACTCCGCACAGGCCTCGTAAAGCATCTCCAGATTCGCGTCGAGATTTGCCTGCCCCGCAGCCTTGAGGTCCTCGAGCGTGATATCCACGCCCTGGGTCGCGCTCAACATCCGCAGGAAACGCTCTTCGCCCAGCGCGTAATCATCAGTGGCTGTCGCCTTGAGGCCGTCCAGCCATCCAACGGATTGCTGGATCGCTTCGATCGCCGCGTCGTTGGCCGCCCTGAATTGACGCTGCAGCTGCTCGTCGTCCACCGGGGCAAAAATCTCGGGGACAGTCGTCGACAGGTATTCGACCAGGCCGGACAGCACCCTGTATCCCATCTCCACATACGGCGCCGGCAGCGGCGGCCGCAAGTTCTGCTTCATCTGCTCGAGCTTGCCCGGCAGCTGCCCGATATAGGCCGTATATGCCGCCAGGCGCTGATCCAGCGGTGCATACTCACGATCGACGTACACACTGATGCTGCCGGCGCCCGAATAGACGAGCGGATTCTTCGACAGCAAATTGGTCTCGCGGATCCAGAACAGTTCGCCCTCGAACGCCGTCATCAGGTAGTCGCGCTCGAACGCCTCGATGCCGTCGAGGTTCGTATACGAAGCCGCGCTCTCGAGCACTGAATCGAGCCAGGCGGCGTATTCGTCAATGGACGCCTGACTGAAGTCAGACATCTGACCGTCGTACTGGTGCAGGCCCGCATCAACGGCGTCTTCGGGATTCCGTGCGTAGTATGCGTCGATCACGCCGGCCGCAAACTCTGCCCAGGGCTGGCGCGCCTCGGCAACCGGGGCCGCCGCTTCCTCGGCACCCCTGTCGCAGGCGGCGACAATGAAGCTGGCGAGCACTGCAACGAAAATTGTCCTGGTCATGCTTTGTTCCTTTGTTGTTTTGTTCCAGGCCGCAGGATTCACTCGAGCCCGAGTTCGGCCATTCCCTGGTTGAATACGATGTCGACCGGAATGCTGGCGTTAGTCAGCCTGTCGAGATCAGCCTGCAATTGTTCGCCGATGACGCCCTTGCTATTGGTCAATTCGAGCGCACCCTCGTAGTCGCCGTCCCCTTGTAACTTCAGCAGCAATGCCGACAGATCCGCCATCGCTTCGCGCATGCGGTCGAAATCCACCCGGTAGCGACCGGTTTCGGCATCGCGAATGAACGCACCCTTCTCCATGAAGAAATTGAACCGCACCATGTTCGCCTTGCCGTGGGCGCTGCTCGCGCCGAACCGAACCGAGCGAAACACACCGGTCATGAACGTGACGTAGTGATCGCGCAGGTCGGTGTCACCGAGTTCGCCGGCGTCGTGGAGTGACGTCACCATATAGAGCCCGAGAACGTCGGCCTTGCCTTCCTCCATGCTCGAGGCGACATCCAACAGTGCTTCGCCGACCGTGCCGCTGCCATCGATCGTGTACTTGATGCCGAGACCGTGTGCGACCTCGTGAAACATTGTATTGGCAAAGAACGCATCGAAGGTGACATGCTGGCGCTGCGACTCGTCGACGAGAACCTCCGCGATGGGCTCGAGGATCTTGTCAAACTTCGCCTGCATGGCGTTCTTGAGCTGCAGGCGCCGTGTCCCCTTCTGCAACTGCACGTCTTCATCGTTGGGCAGGTTAATCGCAATCGTTTTGGCGCCGGCATTGCTGTCACCGGCGTAATAGACGACGTCATATGCATTCAGGTCCGAGTCGGAGCCCGGTATCTCGGCCTTGTAGGCATCCGGGACGGGCAGCCCTTCCTGCAGTTCGGGCAGGAACGCGGCAAATCTCGTGAGATCGGCACTCCAGTCCAGGTCCTTGATCAGCACGTAGGCCTCGTAGGCGGCGCGGTAGCCGAACAGCCTGTCCTCGTAGGTTTCTATGGGTCCGATGACGACGTCGATGTCGTTGTCCTTGACATCCATCCAGTACAGGTCGCTGACCTGGAACTCGTCGCTGATCAGGGCCGCTGCTCTCAACTTCAGGTAGTTGGCAAAATCCGGGCTCTCGGCCAGGTCCGCCGCCCTCCTGAGAATATCCGCCGTGGCTTTGAGTTCGTCTGCATAAGCGACGTGATACGGAACCAATGTCAGCCTGCCCTCATCGTCGCGCCGAACGAGCGAATAAAGCCCGGCTTTGCCCGGCAGATACGCCGCATCGAATTCTTCCCTGCTCATGTCTGCCGGGTAAAAATTCGCGCCGAGCGGCTTCATTCCAAAGCCTTCGACGAATGGCCGGTTGGCATCGAGCCGGTCCCAGGGCCCATAGTTGATTTCCGCGAACTGCCGCGCCGGCCCAACGCCCAGGGAATCGAGCCAGTCCCTGTAATCGTCGCCGTAAGCCTGCCGCCAGAACAGGTCGTTCATGATCTCCGACGCCTCGATCAGCAGGCCGATCATTTCGCGCTGCTTATCGCTCAGCTCGCTGAGGTCGGCGGTCAACGTGAAACCCGCATAGATTTCCGGCCGCGGCTGCCCGACGGCCAATGGATCGATCTGCTGTTCCGGCGCGGGTTCCTCGGCGCAGGAGCTCAGGAAAAAAGCGGATGCGATGGCGACGCACCGCAGGCTGAAGGCGGATTTCACGGCGTTCCCCCGGGAAAAAGAAACGCATTATTGCACAGGAGCCGCGTTCCGGGCTGCAGCCCTAAAGATCGACGACTTCGATGTCTCTCCAGGTCAGTTCTTCGCCCAGGAACTGGCCGCCGACCCGCGCGAATCGAGTGGCGCCGTCAGTCGCGAGCAGCGTGAGATTGCCGCCGCCCGTCGCCTCGCGGCCCAGCGACAGCTCGTCGAGCAATTCGTTCGCGGCGACCGCGGTCGTGCTGGCTGAGTCGACGATTGCGACCGTGTCATCAAAGACAGCTTCGAAGGTACCTTTCAGCAGCGGGAAATGGGTGCACCCGAGAATGACGCTGTCGGGCTCGCGCGCGCTGTCTGGCAATTCCGAGAGGTAACGCAATACGATCGACTCCGCTATCGACCCGTCGTTCCAGCCCTCCTCGGCAAGCGACACGAGGAGTTCGCAGGCCAGCTCGGTAACGGCGGCCCGGGAATCCCTGGACACCAGCGCATTGCGATAGGCGCCGAGGCAAACCGTTGCCTCCGTGGCGAGCACGAGGTGGCGGCCAGCCGGCCTGGCGGCGACCGCTGCAGCTGCGCCAGGCTCGACCACCCCGATGACGGGCAGTGGATCCATCTGGCTGCGCAGCGTCTCGAGCGCAACGGCAGATGCGGTATTGCAGGCAACGACAAGCAGCTTGATGTTGCGCTGTTGCAAGAGGGCTGTGGCCTGACCGGCGTAGCGCGAGATCGAAGCCGGACTCTTGGTTCCATAAGGGAGGCGGGCGGTGTCGCCAAGATATATGAGGTCCTCATGCGGCATCGCTTCACGCAGGGCCTTGAGCACCGTCAGTCCGCCCACGCCCGAATCGAAGACACCAATCGGAAGCTCTTTTGCAGCCGCTGCGTTCATCCGCGCATTCTATACAATACCGCTATGCGAAAGATCCTTTACGCAATCACCGCACTGGTCATCGTGTTCATTCTTGTTGGGCTGGCCTTGCCCCGGCATGCGCGCGTCATGGTCCAGGCCGACATAGCCGCCAATCCGGCAACGGTTTTTGCGCTGGTCAACGATTTCCGCCGTGTCGAACTCTGGTCGCCGTGGCTCAATTCGGATCCGAATGTACGGCTTGTCCATTCCGGGCCTCAGCGAGGCGTGGGCGCGAAGATCATGTGGGACGGAGCCATCATCGGCACCGGGACCCAGGTAATTACGGACAGTCGTCCGTTCGAGCACGTCGCGACCGCGCTCAACCCCGGTGAGTCCGGCGAAGCCCGAACGTGGTTCGACCTGACAGGTGGCGACGGGACAACCACCATCGCCTGGCGGTTCGAAACCGACTACGGCTTCAATGTCGCTGGCCGTTACCTGGGACTCGTGTCAACCCGGGTGGTGCGCCGCGACTTCGAAAAAGGGCTCGGCAATCTTCGTGACCTGGCGGAGACGCTGCCAGGCGCCGATTTCAGCGACATCGAGATTGAGCACCTCGTGGTCGAAGCCACCGACATCGCCTACCTGCCCACGACATCGGTCCCCGAGCCCGCAGCCGTCTCGGAGGCAATGGGCAACGCCTATTTCGAGATACTGAGTTTCATCGACGAGAACGGCCTCAGCGAGGCGGGCGCCCCACTCTCCATATCGCGCTCGTTCAGCGGGCCGGAGATTCTATTCGACCCTGCCATTCCGGTGCGAGGAATCTCAGACGCGAAACCGCGTGGCGGGACGCGGGTGCGCATCGGGCGCACTTACGCGGGCAACGTCATTCGGGCGAAGCACATCGGCTCATACCGGGCGCTCGCCACGACCCATCAAAAGATTGCTTCTTATCTCGCCGCCCTCGGGATCGAGCGGGCCGGGGATCACTGGGAATCGTACGTCAGCGACCCGACCAGGGTGCCGGAATCGGAGCTCCTGACCTACGTCTATTACCCGATCAATTCGACTTGACGAGGAACGGGGGAATCGGCTCGTCCCGGCCGTCGAGTGGCAGCTTGGGCTGGTCGCCGTCACCAAGCCGGGCTATCTCACCGTAGAGCGCCACGACCGAGATCGCGCACTCGGTGGCTTCCGCCACCGACATCTTGCGAACCGAAGCACAGATCGGCCCCTCGCCGTTGAGCGGCGTCACGCGATGCATTTGGTGATCGAGGTCTGAAAATGCCTGCTTGACCGAAACTGGCAACTCGTCTGCGGCGATTTCGCCCAGGTTCTCTTCGTAGGCCTTGATAAGTCTTTGTTTTATATGGCCATGGCCAGCCAGCACCGAGACTGCGGTGTAAAAGCGGTCGACGTGGTACGACATTTCCACTCCAGCGTTTTTCGTTATTCTTTGGCTGCTCCATCGCGGAACAGCTGTTTTACGCTTGCGAGTGACTACCTCCTGTAGTCTGCGGCCCTCTCAAACCGCTTCGTCCCTGACCTACTCGTGGTCTTTCAGATACCTGCGTCCTCTTTTTATAACAAAGATCGAGAAGTGCGCGCAAGTGCAGTGCTCACCTACGCCTTGTGGAATTCGACGGTCCATTCGTCATCGCCCAGCTCTCGCCTGATCGTGAACAGCGCGTCTGCCTGGTTCATCTCCCACCCGGTTGCCAGCGTTTCGGACATAATGTAGTTCCGATGCACCACCAGGGCCTTCTCGACGCCTGCCGAACCGGAGACGCCGAGTACGATTCGGTCCGACACGTCCAGTCCCGCCTGCTTGCGGGCGTCCTGGACCGACCGGACGATCTCCCGAGCGAGACCCTCGTCGATCAGATCGTCGTCAAGCGCAGTATCGAGTTCGGTCAGATAGCCGCCATCCTCGGCACACGCAAAGCCTTCAGCCGCCTCCGTTTCTACGAGGAAGTCTTCGGGGCCGAGTGGTTCCTCGATCATGGGCACGGTGTAGGTTTCGCCACGGGCCGTTGCGCGGGCGATGTCCGCGCCGTCCGCTTCGTCCTCGAGCCACTTTTTCAGCGCCGGTATCTGCTTGCCGTAACCGCGCTTGCCGAGCGCGGGCATGTTGGGCTTGATGCGGTAGGTCATATGGCTGGCGTCCCGGGCGATAAACTCGATCGTCTTGACGTTCAGTTCCTCGAGAATCTGGTCCTGGTGCTCTTCGAGCGCCGCACGCGCCTCGTCGGTCGGTGCGCGCACGAGCAGTCGTGACAATGGCTGCCGGGTTCTTACACCAGACTGCCCCCGGGCTGCACGACCCAGGTCCACCACCTTTTGAACGACGCCGATATCGTGCAGCAACTGGTCGTTGCGCCAGTCGGGATTGGGCTCCGGCCAGCTCGACATATGCACGCTTTCGGGCGCGCCCGGGTTCACCTCACGCACGAGGTTCTGGTAGACGTTCTCGGCCAGGAACGGCACGAACGGAGCCATGAGTTCGGTGACACCGGTCAGGCACTCGTAAAGGGTCAGGTACGCAACGTGCTTGTCCCCGGGATCTGTGGATTTCCAGAACCGGCGACGGTTGCGACGCACATACCAGTTGCTGAGCTGGTCGACGAAGGACTCGATCGCATCCCCCGCTCCCTTGGCGTCATAGTCGTCCATCGCTTCTGTCACGGTCGTGATCGTCCGATGCAGCAGGGCCAGCGCCCAGCGATCGATTTCGGGACGGTCCTCCGCGGCGACGTGACGTGTCAGATCCACATCATCGAGCCGCGCGTACAGCACGAAGAACCCGTAGGTATTCCAGAACGTATTGATAAAAGAGCTTGCAACGTCGGCGACGATCTCGACAGAAATACGCTTTTGCACATCGGGCGACAGGCGCGCCAGGAAATACCAGCGCAGCGCGTCGGCGCCGACGGTGTCGAATACGTCATAAGGATCAACGATGTTGCCGAGCGACTTGGACATTTTCTTGCCATCCTTGTCGACGATATGGCTCAGGCATACGCAGTTCTTGTAGGCAACGCTGTCCGACACCAGTGTTGCGATCGCGTGCAATGTATAGAACCAGCCGCGCGTCTGGTCGATCGCTTCGCAGATGAAGTCGGCCGGAAAGTGCTTGTCGAACTTGTCCTGGTTCTCGAACGGGTAGTGCCACTGCGCGTAGGACATGGCGCCCGAATCGAACCAGCAATCGATGACCTCGGGCACGCGATGCCAGGTCTTGCCGTCCTTCTCGAACGTGATCTCGTCGACGGCGGGACGATGCAGGTCGAGGTCCGAAAGATCGCGGCCAGCCAATTCGCTCAACTCTCCTACCGAACCAATGCAGACATAGTCGCCTTGTCCGTTAGTCCATACCGGGAAAGGACTACCCCAGAACCGCTCACGCGACAGGGCCCAGTCGATGTTGTTCTCGAGCCAGTTACCAAAGCGGCCCTCGCGAATATGGTCGGGCACCCACTTGATCGTGTTGTTGAGCTCGACCATGCGCTCGCTAAACTGCGATGTGCGGATGTACCAGGCGTTCTTGGCGTAGTAGATGATCGGGTCGCCCGTGCGCCAGCCGAACGGGTAGCTGTGAGTGACGCGTTCGGCGCGAAACATCAGCCCACGGTCCTTGAGGATGCGGATCAGCGGCTTGTCGGCATCTTTGAAGAACATGCCCTTGACGGGTTCAACTGCATCCACGAAGTTGCCGTCGAGGCCAACACCGTGCACGACCGGCAAGCCGTGCTCCTGACCGAAGGCGAGGTCGTCAACGCCGTAGGCCGGCGCCGTGTGCACGATGCCCGTGCCGCTCTCGGTGCTGACGAATTCGGCGGCATAGATCTTGAAGACCTTGTCCGATTCGACGTCGAGGTAATCGAACAGACGCTCGTACTCGATGCCGACCAGGTCAGCGCCCTTCACGGTCTTCGCGACGGTGTGCTCGATATCGCCAAATACGCTTTCGCGCAGCGCTTCGGCCAGAATCAGCGTTTCGCCATCGACCTCGCAATAGCTGTAGTCGATGTCTGCGCCAACGGCGAGCGCGAGGTTCGACGGCAGCGTCCACGGTGTCGTCGTCCAGACGAGGATCGACGTATTGTCTTCGTCCTTGATACGGAACCGCACCGTGATCGAAGGATCCTCGGTGTCACGGTAACCCAGCGACAGCTCATGCGACGACAGCGTGGCGCCAATCCGCGGATCGTAGGGAACGACCTTGTAACCCTTGTAGATCAGGTCCTTGTCCCAGATCGTTTTCAGCAAATGCCACACTGACTCGATGAACGAGTTGTTGAGCGTGTAGTACGCCTCGTCCAGGTTCACCCAGAAGCCCATGCGCTCGGTCATCCGCTCCCAGTCGCTGATATAGGTCATGACCGACTCGCGGCACAGGCGCGTGAACTCGGCGATGCCGACTTTTTGCTCGATCTCGTCCTTGTCGTAGCTCTCGATCAGCCCCTGATTCTTGAGGTGTTTCTCGACCTCATGCTCCACAGGCAGGCCGTGCGTATCCCAGCCGGCCTTGCGGGGCACGTAGTAGCCCTGCATGGTCTTGTAGCGCGGGAATGCGTCCTTGAAACTGCGCGCCAGCACGTGGTGAATACCGGGCTTGCCGTTCGCGGTCGGCGGGCCCTCGTTAAAACTGAACTGCGGGCCGCCTTCGTTCTGGTGCAGCGTCTTCTCGAACGTGTCGTGCTCACGCCAGAACTCCAGCACCTCGTTCTCGAGTGCCGGTCCGTCGTAACGGCTGGATACTTCCTTGAATGTCAAAACCCATACTCCAGACTAAAACGCCCCGGGCGCAACCCGCGCCCGGGGCGATGAAATCTCATCACGGTACCACCCGGATTCGCGACGGCCTCACGGCGGTCGCCTCATAGGTCTTGCGACCTGTCGCCCGTCTCGTGGGCCAGCCGGCTGCATCTACTCATTACTTTTCGGGCAGCGACTCCGGGGTGATATTCGGCGGATTCGGGCCCGGAGCTTCCACCAACCTCCGGTCGCTATGACCCAAACGGCCCGCCTACTCGTCCCCATCGACGTCTTGCCGGGCAAGTTAGCCGCAAGTGGCTGAAATTACAAGCGCCGGTATTTCTGCAAGAATGGAAGGCATGTTTCCTGAACCGCACTTCGTCGAAACCAACGGCATTCGCATGGCTGTATTCGAGGAGGGCCAGGGCGATCCTGTTATCTTCCTGCACGGCTTCCCGGAGCTCGCTTTTTCGTGGCGCTTTCAGCTGCCCGCGCTGGCCGAAGCCGGCTATCGGCCCATCGCCATCGATCAACGCGGCTACGGGCAAACCACGGTGCCTCCGAACGTGGCCGACTATCGTATCGACGAGCTCATCGGGGACATTATCGGACTACTCGATAACCTGGAGCTGGAGCGCTCGATTTTTGTAGGTCACGACTGGGGTGCCTTCGTGCTGTGGCACATGAGCCTGTTGTGCCCCGAGCGCATGGAGAAGCAGGCGATCCTGAACATACCATTCTGGCCAAGACCACCGATCGACCCGATCGATCTCTTCCGGCAACGCTTCGGCGACGACTTTTACATCGTGAATTTCCAGGACTCGGATGAGGCCGATCGGGCCTTCGCCTCGGACCCGGCGCATTTCTTCGACGTCCTCATGCGCAAGAACCAGGTGTCGCGCAAAGACTTTGATCGCCTGCCGCCCGGGCGGCGCGTCCTCAGCCTGCTCAAGGTATTTGCCCGCGAGGAATCGAGCGGCGACCCGATACTGAACAACGAGGAGCTCGCCTATTTTGCCGCCGCGTTCGCCGGAACCGGCTTCACGGGACCCATCAACTGGTATCGCAACTGGAGTGCCAATTGGAAACGTCTCGACGGCGTCCCGCAAATCATCGACGTCCCTACCCTGTTTATCGGCGCCACGGACGACATCGTCGTTTCGCCGGAACACATAGCGGGAATGAAGCCCTACGTGACCAACCTCGAAACGCATGTCCTGGAAAACTGCGGCCATTGGTCACAGCAGGAAAGGCCCGAAGACGTCAACCGGATCCTGATCGACTGGTTAAACGCCTGAAGCCCTGATTGTAAGAAACATAAGCCGCACCACCCGCAATCAGGAAGTTGAAGATCTCGGACATCGTGATGAACCCGGTGCCGGTATCGAGCATCTCATCGGTGACGACCATCGAACGCAGCGCCATGTTGACAATCAGCGCGATCAGCGTCGCCAGCGATTCGATCGTGCCGATCAACGTCGTCCATGCCGGCCGCCAGATCGTGAGCGCGAAACAGGCGAACAGGACAACATAAAAAAGCAGACGCAAACCCGGTGCGCTCTCGAGGAATGCTGCGCGGACATTGACATCGAAACCATAATCCAGCGACACGAACAGAGCCGTAGCCGCGTAGTAGATACGTAAAATGTTTCTATTCATTTCTGTGGCAGTGTACTGAAATAAATTTCCATTAGAATGGGTCTATTGGGTAACGACACAGCCGGGGCAACCCGAGGTACCAGATGCTCATCAGGAAACCTGCCGACATTCGTCCGTCCGAGATCACGAGCGAGACCAATTATCTGAACCGTCGCCAGTTCATTCGCGCGGGCGGCATTGCCGGAGGCGCATTGCTGGCCGGCCCCGCCGCGAGCGCCGTCGTTCCCGAGGGGGAGCGCGCCGAGTTACCGGGCGTCGGCAAGAGCGCGTTCAGCACGGACGAAAACCTCAACAGCTACGAAGACATCACGACCTACAACAACTACTACGAGTTCGGGACGGGCAAGAATGACCCGGTCCGTTACGCGCAGGATTTCGAGGCTCGCCCCTGGTCGATTACGGTTGACGGCCATGCCGAGAAGACGGGTACCTTCGACTTCGACGACTTCATAAAGCCCTTCGCACTCGAGGAGCGCATTTACCGGATGCGCTGTGTCGAGGCCTGGTCGATGGTGATTCCCTGGGTCGGCATCTCGCTGGCCGATGTCGTGAAGCATTACAGTCCGACGTCGAACGCCAAATACGTCGCGTTCGAGACGCTACACGATCCCAAGCGCATGCCCGGACAGCGGCGCAGGGTCCTCAAATGGCCGTACCAGGAGGGCCTGACGATTGCCGAAGCCACCCACCCGCTCGCGATCCTCGCTGTCGGCGTCTACGGCGAATCCATGCCCAACCAGAACGGCGCGCCGATCCGGCTCGTCGTNNTACGGCTTCTATGCCAACGTGAATCCGGAAGTGGATCACCCGCGCTGGAGCCAGGCGAGCGAACGGCGCATCGGCTCCGGCCTGTTCGCCGCCAGGATCCCCACGCAGATGTTCAACGGTTATGCCGAGCAGGTCGCGCACCTCTACGAGGGCCTGGATTTGCGCAAGAACTACTAGCGCATGAATACACTGCAAAAAGTTCGGTTTGTCGGCAAACCGATCGTTTTTCTCGTCTGCCTGTTGCCGGCCCTGCTCGTCGTCGGTGATGCTTTCAACATCACCGGCCAACTTTCCGCCAACCCGGTGGAGGACATCCTCGATCGTTTCGGCAACTGGGGTATACGATTCATCATGATCACGTTGGCGGTCACGCCGCTGCGAAAGATCACGGGCTGGAACTGGTTGGCACGCTTCCGACGTATGTTCGGACTGTTCACGTTTTTCTACGTTTTGATGCACTTCCTCGTGTGGATTCTGCTGGATCGGGGACTGGCCGTTGATCCGGCATTCCAGTTGGCGATCGTCTGGGAAGACCTGACCGAGCGCCCGTTCATCACGATCGGCTTCACTGCGCTGTTACTGTTGACAGCAATGGCCGTTACATCGACGAACGCAATGCGTCGCCGCCTGCAGCGAAACTGGGACCGCCTGCACTACAGCGTCTATGCGGTAGGCGTTCTGGGCGTCTGGCACTACTGGTGGCAGGTCAAGAAGGACACTTCCGACGCCTGGATCTACGCGGTCATCCTGGCTGCACTGCTCGGCTACCGGATCTGGAAAATGAAACGCGCATAAAAAAACCGGGGCGGCTCGCTGTCGCCCCGGTTGTCACGACTGTTGTATCGCTTTATGCGACTTTAACAGTGTGGCGTTCCGCCGCCTGGATCTTCGGAAGTACCACGTTCAATATGCCATCCTTCAGTTCGGCCTCGATGCCTTTCACATCGATTTCGATCGGAAGATAGACCGTCCGCCGGAGCTCACCGTAGCCGAGCTCATGGCGATAAAACGATTCCTTGGTTTCTTCCTCTTCAAACTCCCTTTGTGCCTCAATCGTCAGGTGATCGCCTGCGATAGTGACCTCGATGTCGTCTTTTTCGACACCAGGCAGTTCTGCACGGACTATGAGCTCTTTGTCACGGTCAAGAACATCGATGCGGAAGCTCCGCTCGAAGTCGATGCCCATCGGCCATTGCCAACCAAAAGGCTCAAACGTCTCCATCCAGCGGCGTGGCGGGAAGTCCTCGAAGAACTCCTCCATGCTGCGGGCTAGAGGCGCTGTCCGTTTCACGTCAATTACCCTCTTGCGGGGTTCGAATTTGTGCAGTCTTGACATGCAACTCACCTCCTTCCCGTTTGTACGCTGGCGGTGTCCTGCCAGCGCAGTAGATATAGTCCTCTGTTGCAAGCCGTAACATCGGGGAAAGTCCGGATTGACCTTCCCCGATTTGCGTGGATAAATAGGGATTAGTTGACGGCGCGCAGATCGACCTCGGGCCGGGGCGCCTGAACGGACCAGCCTGAACTGAAACGCCGGAACATCATGGCTTCGTCAAGCCGCTCCCTGGCCATCCTGACCGCTGCCTCGCGCGGCAATATTCGCTGATGCTTCATCCTTTCGAGGATTTCAGCGGTGTTCCGGCGAATCTTCTCCTCGATGATGCCGAAGACCTGCGCCTCGCTGCCACCCGCGTATTCGACCGCTCCACAGATGACCCCGCCGGCATTGGCGATGAAGTCCGGAACACACAGCACGCCGCGCCGGTGCAGCATGGCCTCGGCCCGTTCCGTGACGCCGATATTCGCGCCCGGAACGATGAGCTTGGCCTTGACGGTTGCCTGGTTGTCAGCACGGATGACATCGGGCCGTGCGGCAGGAACGAGGATGTCGCAATCGATGCTGATGATGGCTTCGCGATTCAGCCGGTCGCCGCCTTCGAAGTCGGCGATTTTTCCGCCGGATTCGACGTGTTCGGCGAGTGCCTTGACATCCAGGCCGGCGGCATCGTGGACTGCACCGCTATAGTCAGCCGCGGCAACGAGTACGGCGCCCCGATCGGCGAAGAATCTGGCGGCGTTCTTGCCAACCGCACCGAATCCCTGCATGGCCACTCTCGCCCCTTCCAGCTCCATGCCGACCATGTCCTTGGCGACATCGGCGCTGGTAACAACGCCCCAGGCCGTCGCACCGATCTCGTCGAGCGGAATTCCGCCCAGGACTCGCGGCAAGCCGACACATTGACCGCCCTCATCCTTGACGAGCCCCATCGCAGCTTCGTTGGTGCCCATATCCGGGCCCGGGATGTAGTCGGTCAGCTGCTTGATGCCTTGCGCGAATGCCCGGATCAGTTGTTCCTTCGCACTCGATCCCATGGTCGGGTCGCCGAAAATGACCGATTTGGCGCCACCGTGCGGGAGCCCTGCGGCGGCATTCTTGAGCGTCATGCCGCGCGCGAGGCGGAAACATTCTTCCAACGATACGTCCGGCGCCATGCGCACTCCGCCGATAGCGGGTCCGGCCGCGGTATTGTCGACAACCGTAATGGCCTTCAGGCCGATCGCCGGTTCATAGATATGCAAGATGGTCCTGGGTCCAAGATCATCACAGAAACGAAATGCTGACAAAGTCATTGCACTGCTCCCATGGTTGGCGATGCCAGGCCGGATTTTTCGAGCGTTTAATAGCCCGGCACGCGGGAGTTGCTGCTGAAAAGAGCCGGGGCCAAAGGGCGGTTCACCGCCTCGATGCGCATGGCTTGGGCGGGCTTTCTTTCAGCTGCAATCCACCGCAGGCTAATGATCGCGATTTCCGAGGGCAGGTGAAATCGGGATAAATACAGACTTGCCATTCGCCCGCCGAAACAGCCAAAAAAAGCCCGGCCGGAGCCGGGCTTTTTTGGACAGGATGTCCTTATGTCGCGAAGCACATGGATGTGCGAGAGCGACGTATCAGATCACGCTAGAAATCCGCCTGTAAACGCACGTACCAGAAGCCACCGTTGGTGCCCCACGGCGATGTAATGGCACGATCGACACCGAGGACACCGAGGATGAAATCCGCCTCATCATCCGGCTCCTCGTCCAGCAGGTTCTCAGCGCCGACACTAACGTGGAACTTCTCGGCAAATGTCAGCGTCGCCTCGATGTCCACGATCAATGCGCCGCTGTAGCGCGCGAAATCGGAACAATCACCCGGACTGAACAAACCACCCGTGGAAGCCCAGCCATCGAAGTTGTTCAGCCGCAGGAAACCACCGAGCAATCCGCCAGTCTGGTAATCGAATGTGAGCGTTGTCCGATTTTCCGGGACCTGGTGCTCGAGGTCGCAGACACGCGATGCGTTGATCGTATTCGGCGTGACGTTGCTCACCTTCTGCTCATTGAAATTATGCCGCAGATCGGCAACCAGGTTGCCGCCACCGAGCTCCCAGTCAGCCGTGATAGCCAGGTCGATGCCTGACACATCGGAATCAAACGCGTTCGCGAAATAGCTCGCCAGGCTGCCAACGAGCAACTGGGCGTTCGCAACACCTTGTGCCTCCATTGCGTCGGCCTGCGCCTGTGTCACGGTATTCGGACCGAGCAGCGCAAGGCGATCTTCGATCGCGATATCGTAGTAGTCGAGCGTTACGCTGACATTGTCGGCTGGCTGCCACACGGCACCGATCGTGAAGCTCTGCGACTCTTCGGGATCGAGCGGACTCGAGCCGAGTACCTGGGCCTCGATGCTGTTGACCGGATACGTGCCGCTTGGAATCAGGTTACCCTGGGCATCGGCACTGGTCGTCGTATTGAGCGTATTTATCTGACCGGGTGTCGGGGCGCGGAAGCCCGTGCTGGCCGTGGCGCGCAGCGCGAACGTGTTTGTTACATCGATGCGCCCGGAGAGTTTCCAGTCGAACGTGCTGCCAAACTCGTCGTAATCCTCGAAGCGGAACGCGACACCGCCCGTGAAGCGGTCGGTGAAGTCGACTTCGAAATCGACGTACGCGGCGAGGCTGTCGCTGTCGAAAGTCCCGGCCGACTCGGTCGGGAAACCCTGGAAGCCGTCGGAACCCACGCCGAAGATGAACACGGGACCCGCGCTGATCGAGGCCGTGTCACCAGCCGCGATCTTGTAGGTCTCGCGACGCCACTCGCCGCCGAACGCGAAGTTGACCGGCGAAGCGAAGTTGCCGATCTCGAGCGGCATGACGAAGTCCGCATTCAGGCTCGATTCTTCCTGCGTCAGCTTGCCCGGCTTGAAGCTCGTCGGCGACAGGCCACCCAGGCTCGGGTTGATCGTTTCCGACAGGGTGTAGTCGGCCTCGGCTTCGGCCGAGCGCAACCGGACGTCCCAGCTGCCTTCGGCGCCGAATGCGCCGCGCACACCGGCGACGATCGCCAGGTCGGTAATTGCCGCGCCGAAGTCCGGGTTATACCCGCCCGGGAACTGCGTATAGATCGGGTTCAGCAGTACCCAGCCGCTCGGGCTGCCGGCATCGGCCGTCAGGTAGTCGGCAGGATTTCCGCCACCAGCAATGATGTCGGCCACGAGCTGTGCGTCGGCAGGATCGGGCAGGAAGTCGCCATTCGTGTCGACGATCAGCGTCGAACGACCGGCCACACCGGCCGCCGGCGGCAGCACGGGCGTACGATAGAAGAAGTCCGAGATCGTGTCGTTGTCGGAGTAGCTGACGTTCGCGAAAAACTCGGTCGTATCGTTGATGTCTGCGCCAAGATTGACGAATGCCTTTAACGTCTCGACGTCGGGGTCGCCCCAGCGCTGGCACAGCCCGTCGAGCGGCACCGTCGATTCGCCAACCTCGGCGATGACCGGGGCGCACGCGATATGCGGCACGCCACGCGAGGTTATGTCGGCCGTCGAATACTCGACGGTCGCATTGATGAAGCCGCTGCTACCCAGGCCGAACCCGCCATTTGCTGCGAGGGTAGTTCGCGTTCCGTCACCCTCGAAGTACTCGCCTGTCTGCGCAGAGACCGTAAAGCCTTCAGCATCATCTTTCAAAATGACGTTAATGACGCCCGCAATGGCATCCGACCCATACTGTGCGGAGGCGCCATCGCGCAGCACTTCGACGCGCTGGATAGCAAGCGCCGGAATCGTCGCATAGTCGACGGCCTGAGCGCCCTGGTTTACCGTGCCGAGCGGTGCGAACTGGAGGTTGACCAACGGTGACCGGTGTCGGCGCGTCCCGTTGACGAGCACCAGAGTCTGGTCTGGCGACAGGTTACGCAACGTCACCGGCCGGATGAACGCGGTGCCATCCGCTATCGGGAATCGCTGGGTATTGACCGACGGCGCGACCTTTGTAAGGCCGTCTGTCATATCGAACGTTGCCTGATTGCTTAGTGACGTCCCGCCCAATACATCGATCGGCGAAAGTGTCTCGGTCGGCGACTGGCCTTCCTTGCGCGTACCGGTCGTAACGACTTCTTCGATCAACTCGTCCTCGGAATCCTGTGCGAATACCTGAGGAATACTGAGCGCCAACGCAAGTGTCACCGCCGTGCAGATTGACTTCTTCATGATTTCCCCCTCTTTGCAAAAACGCGAAAGCGTTGGACCNNGCGCGGGCCTTTTTTCTTGGACGATTGGACGATAAATTACATCATGCCGCCCATGCCACCCATGCCGCCCATGTCCGGCATCGGCGGTGCGTCTTCCTTCGGCGCCTCGGCGACCATTGCTTCGGTCGTCAGCAGCAGGCCCGATACGGAAGCAGCGTTCTGCAGCGCGTAGCGCGTGACCTTGGTCGGATCGAGGATACCTTCGGCAATCATGTCGCCGTATTCGCCCGTCGCAGCGTTGAAGCCGAAGTTGCCCTCGCCTTCAGCAACGGCGTTCAGCACGACGCTCGCATCGCCACCGGCATTCTTGACGATCTGACGCAGCGGCTCTTCGCAAGCTCTCTTCAGGATGTTGACTCCAACGTTCTGGTCATCGTTGTCGCCATCCACCTTGATCGCGGCAATGGCGCGGATCAGTGCGACACCACCACCCGCTACGACGCCTTCTTCAACGGCGGCACGGGTTGCGTGCAACGCGTCCTCGACGCGTGCCTTCTTTTCCTTCATCTCGACTTCGGTAGCGGCACCAACCTTGATCACGGCGACACCGCCGGACAGCTTGGCAACGCGCTCCTGGAGCTTCTCGCGATCGTAGTCCGACGTGGATTCTTCGATCTCACGGTTGATCTGGTCGACGCGGCCCTTGATGTCCTCGGGACGGCCTGCGCCGTCGATGACCGTCGTGTTTTCCTTCGAGATCTGGACCTTCTTGGCCTCGCCGAGATCATCGAGCGTTGCCTTCTCGAGCGACAGGCCGACCTCTTCCGAGATCACCTGGCCGCCGGTCAGAATCGCGATGTCCTGCAGCATGGCCTTGCGGCGATCGCCGAAGCCCGGCGCCTTGACGGCCGCTACCTTGACGATGCCGCGGATGTTGTTCACGACGAGCGTCGCGAGCGCCTCGCCTTCGACGTCTTCGGCAACGATGATCAGCGGACGGCCCGACTTGGCGACAGCCTCGAGTACGGGGAGCAGATCGCGGATGTTCGAGATCTTCTTGTCGTGCAGGAGAATGTACGGGTTCTCGTGCTCGGCCTGCTGGCTGTCGGCGTCGTTGATGAAATACGGCGACAGGTAGCCGCGATCGAACTGCATGCCCTCGACAACATCCAGCTCGTTGGCGAGGCCGGAGCCTTCCTCAACCGTGATGACGCCTTCCTTGCCGACCTTCTGCATGGCCTCGGAAATGATCTCGCCGATCTCCGTGTCGGAGTTCGCCGAAATCGAGCCTACCTGGGCAATCGCCTTCTCGTCTTCGCAGGGCTGCGACAGGTTCTTGAGCTCTTCGACGATCGCCGTGGTCGCTTTGTCGATACCGCGCTTCAGGTCCATCGGGTTCATGCCGGCAGCAACAGACTTCAGGCCTTCGCGCAATACCGCCTGCGCCAGGACCGTTGCGGTCGTTGTACCGTCACCGGCGACATCGGACGTCTGGGAAGCAACTTCCTTGACCATCTGCGCGCCCATATTCTCGAACTTGTCTTCGAGCTCGATTTCCTTCGCAACCGACACGCCGTCCTTGGTGACGGTCGGTGCGCCGAAGCTCTTGTCGAGCACGACGTTGCGGCCCTTCGGGCCCAGCGTCACCTTGACGGCTTCTGCCAGGATGTTCACACCTTTGAACATCTTCTGGCGTGCGTCGTCTGAAAAACGTACTTCTTTAGCAGCCATTTCTTGAGTTCCTCTACTTGAATTCGATAGTGCAGTGCGGCCCTTAGCCTTCGATCACTGCCATGATGTCGTCTTCTTTCATCACCAGCAGTTCTTCGCCTTCGACCTTGACCTCGGTGCCGGCATATTTGCCGAACAGCACCTTGTCGCCAGCCTTGACGTCGAGCGCGCGGATCTCGCCGGAGTCCAGCACCTTGCCGTTGCCGACAGCGATGATCTCGCCTTTGATCGGCTTCTCGGTCGCGGCATCCGGAATGACGATTCCACCGGGGGATGTGCGCTCTTCTTCCATGCGCTTTACGATGACTCGATCATGAAGCGGACGAATTTTCATCGGGTATATCTCCTGTAAGTTATTGAGTACTAACCGATTCTTGGCGGTTATTCCGGGTGGGCACAATTAGCACTCGCCCACAACGAGTGCTAATAATAGGCATCGAAAGTCAAATTTCAAGCGAATTTTGGCTGATTTTGCGGTCAAAATCGGACCTGGTTCGATGACATCCCGCGAGGCCGCGGGTATTCTCCGCGGCCAGGGCCTCGAAAACCGTAACAAATGCGTCCGGGGCTCGGTCTCGTCTCGTACAATCGCCGAAATATCCATGCCGAAACTGATCCTCAACCTGACATTTCTGACGCTCCTCGCCGCGGGCCCGGCTGCACTCGCCCAGGACGAGGAGCCCAAGCATCCCGAGGAAGTCTATCGCTATGCCGTGTTCGATACGGGCGATGCGCTCGAGGTCGACTGGGCTGTCGACGATGGCTATTACCTGTACCGCAACAAGCTCGGATTCGAAAGCGCGACCAAGGGCGTTGTGCTCGGCGAGGCCCGGCTTCCTGAAGGCCTGCCGCATGAAGACGAGTTCTTCGGCAAGCAACAGGTCTACCGCGAAAATTTCTACGTCAGGATTCCTTACCAGGTGGAAGGCGAACGCCCCGCAACGATGGACCTCGTCATCAAGAGCCAGGGCTGCTGGGACGGCGGGCTGTGTTACCCGCCGCAGATCTGGACCGAAAAGGTCGAGCTCAAGCAGGCGGACAAGCCGAAGCTCGACCTTGCCGACGTCGGCCAGCCCGGAGGTCTTGGAAACAGCGAGTTCGTGCCCGTCGACGAGGCGTTCAAGCCCATCCTGATTCCGATCGACGGCAATACGGTCGAGGTGTCGTTCGAGGTGCTCGAGGGCTACTACCTGTACAAGGACAAGATCTCCGTCAATGCCCTGTCGGACAACGTGCAGCTCGGCAGGCTCGATTTACCCAAGGGCAAGATCAAGGTCGACGAGTTTTTCGGTGAATCGGAGGTCTACTTCGACGACGTCTTCGCGACGCTGCCACTCGCTCGCGCGACGCCCGAGGCCATGGATCTTGAAGTCGAGGTCAACTTCCAGGGCTGCGCCGAGGGCGGACTGTGCTACCCGCCGACAACCCGGGTCGTAACCACGACATTGCCGGAGGCGACGACGGTCACGGACCTTGCATCACTGCCGCAACGCAACGCGCCGGTANNAACGCGCCGGTATCCGAACAGGCGAAACTCGCGCAGGTCATAACGACCTCGAGCATCTGGGTGACCGTCGGTGTGTTCTTCATTGCGGGCCTTGGCCTGGCATTCACACCTTGCGTACTCCCGATGGTGCCCATCCTGTCAGGCATCATTGCCGGCGAAGGCGACGACGTCAGCACATCGCGCGGCTTTTTCCTCGCATTCACGTACGTGATGGGCATGGCGCTTGTCTACACAGCGGCCGGCGTCGCCGCGGCGGCGGCCGGGCTGCAGCTGCAGGCAACGTTCAACCAACCGTGGATGCTGATCCTGTTTTCCGGCCTGTTCGTGTTCCTCGCAATCGGGATGTTCGGTGCTTTCGATCTGCAGATGCCGAGTTCCATACAAAGCAAGCTCGCCACCGTCAGCGGAAATCAAAAGAGTGGTACCGCGGTCGGTGCTTTCGTCATGGGTGCGCTGTCCGCGCTCGTCGTCACGGCCTGCGTGGCGCCGGCCCTGATTGCCGCCTTGACGGTCATGGCGCAGAGCGGCGACATGGTACGAGGCGGCACGGCACTGTTCGCGATGAGTCTCGGCATGGGCGCGCCACTGCTGGCTGTAGGCGCGGCGCAAGGCAAGTTGTTACCCAAGGCAGGGCCATGGATGGTCGCCGTCAAAGGCGCGTTTGGCTTCATGTTCCTGGGGCTGGCCGTCTGGATGTTGTCCCGCATGTTGCCTGGCAGCGTGACATTGGCCCTCTGGGCAGTACTTGTATTCATGTCCGGCGTATTCATGGGCGGGCTGACGACGCTGACACCCGACTCTTCAATTGCGCAGAGGCTGGGCAAGGGCTTCGGCCTGCTGGCGATCCTGTACGGCCTGCTGCTCTTCCTCGGCGCTCTCTCCGGTGGCACGAATCCGCTCAAGCCTCTGGCTGCAGTGAGTTTCGGCGGCGTCATGGTCGCCGAAGAGAACCACCTCGAGTTCCAGCGCATCAAGACCGTCGCCGACCTCGATCGGGAAATCGAAGCAGCAGCCGCCAGCGGCAAGACGGCGATGCTGGACTTCTACGCCGACTGGTGCGTGTCCTGCATCGAGATGGAGGAATACACGTTTACGGATGCAGGGGTTCAGTCGGCGCTTTCCAACACGGTCCTGTTGCAGGCGGACGTCACGAGAAATGACGCCGAGGATCAGGAACTCCTGCAGCGCTTCGGTGTCTTCGGACCGCCAACCATTATTTTCTTTGGCACGGATGGCCAGCAACGCCATGGATATGAAGTCGTCGGCTTCATGAAGGCGGAGGATTTTGCGAATCACATCGGACAGGCATTTGCGGCCGAGACCAACCTGTCCGCACAACAATAAGGCGCTGCCGTGCAACGATCATTTCTTGTATTCGCGATGGGTTTCATCGCGCTCATGGCGGGCGCGTTGTTTTACGCAGCACGTCTGCCGGTCCAGGCGCCCGAGGCGAGTCAGGCTGAGGAGCCCGCTACCGGGACGGCCGCTGCCGCACCGGTTTACCCGGCATTCCGCCTGCCCGACATCGATGGGAACGAGCGCGACATCGAAGAATGGCGCGGCAGTCATACGTTACTGAACTTCTGGGCTACCTGGTGCGCACCGTGCCGACGCGAAATTCCGCTGCTGAAGACATTCCAGGACGAACACGGCCGTGACGGAATCCAGGTCATTGGCATAGCGGTCGACTTCCCGGAGCAGGTTGCCGCCTATGCCGAAGAGGCGCAATTCAATTACCCGATCCTGGTTGGCCAGGAAGACGCCATGGCCGTGGCCGAGACGTCGGGCGTCGAATTCATCGGCATGCCGTTTACGATGATCCTTGCATCCGACGGCGAGCTCCTGAACTCGCATATCGGCGAAATCGTCGAAGCCGATCTCGAGCACATCGTCAACGTGCTGAGAATGTTCGACAACGGCGAAATCGATCGTGACAGCGCCCGCAAGGCCCTGGACTTCCCGTAAGCGGCACGATCAGCCCGGTCGGCCGTCCACTCGCGGCCGCACCAGGATCGGCGCGTAACGCAGCAAGAACACGGCGAACGCCACGGCCCAGAGAGTTCCCGATGCGACAAGCAACTCAAAGTAGTGCTTGCCGGCGACGGACGTGCCGAGAAGGCGCACGACTGCGGCCATTTGCAGCAGCAAGAATGCTGCGACTTCGGCCTTGCCCGCAGCCAGCGCGCGGCCGCTGTGCCCCAGCGAACTGCGGGTCATCATAGCCATCATCAGGGCCGCTATGGCGCCAATCGTCAGGGCATGCGTTGCGGCGCTCGAGGGTACAAGGCCGGCCACTGCAAATGCCCGGACGGCAAAAGTCACGGGCAGCCACGCATAGGCAAGCGGCAACATCAGCAGCAGGAAATTGCCTCGCGCGCGCAGCGGCTGGAACAGCAGGAGGCGAACGGCATGAGCCAGGGCTGCGGCGGCCAGGATCGATATCCACAGGCCTGCCGACACCGGTGTCCACGCGGCCGCGATATCGAGCAACAGCAGGGCAAGCAGCGACCCGAACGACAGGTACTCGACAAGTGCAAGGTGGCGCGGCGTCGCTTCCTCGATCGCGTTGCCGATAAACGCCGGAATCACCCGGCCGCCGATGATCGCAAACAGGATCACAATGAGATCGAGCGCGACCGTCGCCGCCGTTGTCGTCAGTTCGGGCGGCACCCGGCCAAGCGCCGCAAGCTGGTACACGATATTGGCCATCGCAAGTGCAACGAGCAGCGCGACGATCTTGTAGTTTCTTGCGTTCCGGCTGCGCCAGATCGGCCTTGCGATTGCGAGCGCGAGCGCCGGTATGAACAACGCGTCAACAATGGCGGCGGGTATTGCGGGGCCTGTCACCAGGAGGATACGCGCCAGCAGCCAGAGTGCGACCAGCGCCGCCAGGGAGCCAGCGACCGGCGTTGGCCGACCGGTCCAGTTGCGCACAGCGGTCAACAGGAACCCTGCGATGACGGCCGCCGCAAAGCCGAAGATCATTTCGTGGCTGTGCCACGCGACACCGGGCAGGTGCTCGCTGACAGGGACGCCACGGACAAACGCGAATAGCCATAGCGGCACCGCCAGCACCGCAAAAACCGCGCCCGCAAGATAAAACGGGCGAAAACCCAGGGCGAGTACGGGGATTCTGTCGAGCATTGCATCGTTTTGTCCCATCGCGTCGGCCCTGTTGGCTAGTTGTGGAATCCGCGTGCGAAATTTGCACCAATATCGGGGAAAAGGGTTAAACTTGCGGCCATCTTCGGGAAACTGGTCGAATTTGGCGCAAAATGTCGATCTTTTTGCTTCTCAACGGTCCGAACCTGAACCTGCTCGGCACGCGTGAGCCGGAGGTATACGGTGCCATGCGCCTCGACGATATCGAGGCAAATTGCATCGAGTTGGCGGAGGAGCTTGGCCATTCGCTGGAATGCTACCAGAGCAATGCGGAACACGAACTCGTTGATCGCGTACAGAAGGCTGCAAAGGATGGTATCGAGTTCATCTTGCTGAACCCGGGCGCCTTTACTCACACGAGCGTGGCTTTGCGGGATGCCCTGCTTGCGGTCGACATACCATTTATCGAAATTCATTTGAGCAATACGTTTGCCCGGGAGGAGTTCCGGCACATGAGCTACTTTAGCGACGTCGCTAAAGGATGCGTCATTGGGCTCGGCGCTATGGGCTACGAACTTGCGCTGCAAGCGGCTGCACAAATCATCGCGGACGCTGAGGAAGAGTGATGGATATAAGAAAAGTCAAAAAACTGATCGAACTGCTCGACGAGTCCGGCATTGCCGAAATCGAAATTACCGAAGGCGAAGAGTCGGTACGCATCAGCCGGCATGCGCAGGGAGTGCCGGCCGCACCGCCTGCGCCCGTAGCTATAGCGGCTCCGGCACCCGCTCCCGCAGCACCGCCGGCCGCGCCCGAAGCTGCGCCGGCACCCGCGCCGGCCGAGGCTGACGAGGAAGGCTTCCTCGTAACAGCACCGATGGTGGGCACGTTTTACGCTGCCTCGTCACCGGGCGCTGCGCCCTACGTCCAGGTTGGCGATCGCGTCAATGAAGGCGACACGCTTTGCATCATCGAGGCAATGAAGATGATGAACCAGATCGAGGCCGACGTATCGGGTGTCGTCAAGTCTATCCGCGTGCAAAACGGCGAACCCGTCGAATACGGTCAGACGCTGCTGGTCATCGACCAGCGGAACGTCGACTAGCGGGCGGACGCAACATGCTCGACAAGATTGTCATAGCCAATCGCGGCGAAATCGCATTGCGTATCCTGCGTGCCTGCCGCGAGATGGGCATCAAGACCGTCGCCGTGCATTCAAACGCAGACAACAATCTCAAGCACGTCTTGCTTGCCGACGAAACCGTGTGCATCGGTCCGGCGAACTCCACGGAAAGTTATCTGAACATGCCCGCAATCATCAGCGCAGCAGAGGTAACCGATGCCGTCGCGATTCACCCGGGTTACGGCTTCCTGTCCGAGAATGCGGACTTCGCGGAGCGCGTCGAATCGAGTGGCTTTACCTTTATCGGTCCTCCTGCGAGCGCCATTCGACTGATGGGTGACAAAGTTTCCGCGATCCAGGCCATGAAATCGGCCGGTGTGCCCTGCGTGCCGGGATCCGACGGCCCCCTGGGCGAGGACATTGATGACGTTATCAAGATGGCGCGCGATATCGGCTACCCGGTCATCATCAAGGCCGCTGCGGGTGGCGGAGGCCGTGGCATGCGAGTCGTCCACGCCGAGGCGTCACTGGCGGCTGCAATAACGGTCACCAAGGCGGAAGCCCGTGCTGCATTCGGAAACGATACCGTGTACATGGAGAAGTTCCTCGAGCACCCACGTCACGTCGAAATACAGGTGATCGCGGATTCCCACGGCAACGCCGTACATCTCGGTGAGCGCGACTGTTCAATGCAGCGTCGCCACCAGAAAGTGATCGAAGAGGCGCCGGCGCCCGGTATCACCGAAGAGCAACGCAACCGTATCGGCGGGCGTTGCGTACAGGCCTGCAAGGAGATCGGCTATCGAAGTGCGGGCACATTCGAATTCCTTTATGAAGACGGCGAGTTCTATTTCATCGAGATGAACACGCGGCTGCAGGTAGAGCACCCGGTCACCGAGATGATCACGGGTGTCGACCTGGTGCGCGAGCAGCTCCGCGTGGCGTCGGGAGAGGAACTCAGCATCCGGCAGGAAGATGTCCACATCGACGGGCATGCGATTGAATGTCGTATCAACGCCGAGGACCCGAAGACCTTCATGCCGTCGCCGGGACTGATCAACCTTTACCATGCTCCGGGTGGGCCGGGTGTGCGCATCGACAGCCACATCTACAGCGGCTACAAGGTGCCGCCCTACTACGACTCGATGATTGGCAAACTGATTGCCCACGGCGCCGATCGCGATGCCGCCATCGCGCGCATGAAAAACGCGTTGACCGAGATCGTCATCGAAGGCATCAAGACCAATGTCCCGCTGCACCAGGAGATTTTCCAGCACGCGGCGTTCCATCGCGGTGGCACCGACATTCACTACCTGGAGAAACGACTCGGTCTAACGTGACCGGGAGCACATTCAAGCGACGATGGATTGGCGACAATTTGTCATGGATCTCGATACGCTCAATCCCGACAGTGTTGAAGAAATATTCGCGCGCCATGGTGCGCAGTCAATTACCTTCGCAGACGCGGGCGACGAGCCGGTGCTCGAGCCCGGCCCTGGTGAAACCCCGTTGTGGAGCGACACGCGCGTGATTGGCCTGTTCGAGCCCGATGCGGACCTCGACGCCCTGCGGGACTCGCTCAAATCGGCTTTCAATCTCGATGCCTTGCCCGTGCACGCGGTAAGCGACCTGGAAGATCGCGCGTGGGAGCGCGAATGGCTCCGGGATTTCGGCCCGATGAAATTCGGTCATCGTCTCTGGATTCTTCCCGGTACCTCTCAGGCCGACGATGCCGAAGCCATAGGTGTTCGACTCGATCCGGGGTTGGCGTTCGGAACCGGCACCCACGCTACGACGGCGTTGTGCCTCGAGTGGCTCGACGGCGTGGACCTCGAGGGCAAGACGATGCTCGATTTCGGCTGTGGTTCCGGCGTGCTCGCGATCGCTGCGCTGAAACTCGGTTGCGCGCGGGCCGTCGCCACCGACATCGACCGGCAGGCTATCGCGGCAACCCGTGAGAATGCCAGGAACAATGACGTGTTGGAGCGGCTGGACACCGTCGAGGAAGCGACCGACATCGACCGTCAGTTCGATGTTGTCATCGCCAACATACTTGCGGCTCCCCTGATCGAGCTCGCCGAAACGATAGCGCGTCATGTGGGGAACGGTTGTTCTCTGGTCTTATCCGGCATACTCTCCGAGCAGGTTGAACAAGTGCTCGAAGCCTATAAGCCGTATATCGAATTCGACGCTCCGGTCGAGCGCGAACAGGGCGGGCAGACTTGGGTACGATTGAACGGTCGCAGGACCGGGGACTGAGCGATGTACACCCAGTGCCCTGATTGTGGTGTCGCATTTCGCGTAACAGCGGAAGTGCTGAAGATGGCGGCGGGCAAGGTCCGCTGCGGCGGCTGCGGCGTCGCGTTCAATGCGCTCGAACACCTGTCCGAAACCAAGCCGGTTGCGCCGGCCCGCCAGGAACAGCCGCCCGACCCGGATCTGCCTCAACTCACGCCTGAGGAGGCTCCGGAGCTCGAGGCTGACACGCCCCCGGAAACAATTTCCGCCGAGCAAAGCGCGGCCTTGCTGAAGACGCTGGACGAGCTGGCCGGCGAGGACATACGCATCGAGGATACGGGTACCGAATGGCAGGTGATTGACGACGACAAGGCCGACGCCGCGCCGGCCGAAGACGCACCGGAAGAGCCGGCGGATGAGCCGTCGCAAGTCATCGACGAAATGCTGTTTGACGACGATACGGTGCTTCCGGATGACTTCGATGCAGTCGTTGAAGCACCCTCGAAGCCCAAGCCGGCGGAAACGCCACCGCCCGTCGAGTCCGAAGAAATTCCCCAGTT
>WVYQ01000034.1:71069-77647 GCA_011772865.1 Woeseiaceae bacterium
GAAGATGATTCTTTGACAGCTGCTCCCTCGGCAGACGAGCCGCAACTGCCGGATATGGACACGCAGTTTGCGCTCCAGGCCGAGGCCCTCGGCATCGACGTCACCGGCGTTCATGAAGCGCCCGACCAGCAGGGCCTGGACGAGGCACTCGAAGCGACACATGAATCCGAACCCGGGGCGGAATCCGTCGACGATTCTCGCGAAGAACGCGAAGCAGATACCGACACGTCGATCGAGGAAGACCTGATCGCGGCAGCGTTCGACACAGAAGCCGCCGAGAGGACGCAGGACGAACCCGAACCGGAAGAGGAACCTGAAGTTGAAGAAGACGTAGAGATCGATCTGCAGATCGAAGACGAAGTCGAAACCGAGGACGACGTCGACGATATCGCTCTTCGGTTCGACGATACCGTTGAACAAGATATCGCTACCCTGTCGATGACGCTAAACGAAAAAATTGCCGAGGAAGAGCCCGGCAAAGACGAACTCGACGAAGAGGAGCAGCTCGCTGACGACGTTGCTGTCGAGGACGAATTCGAGATTCCGGAAATGTCCGAGGAGGAAAAGACGATCAACATGATGATCGACGAAGAACTCCTGGCCATCGCGGTCGAGGATGAGGACGGATTTGCCTCGACAATTGTCCAGCTGCAACCCGACGACAAAGTTGAAAAGGAAATCTCGGACAAGGACGCTGCAAAGAAAAAGAACAAGGACGCGAAGAAAAAGAAGAAGGACAAGGGCAAAGAAAAGTCAAAGGTTAAAGACCACGCGCCCGCCGCCGGCGTCGAGACCATCATCATGGAAGGCGAATTTGTCCGGGCGGAGCTGGACAAGGAGAGGCTCGCCGCGGACAAGGCCGCAGCGGCGGACGACTCGGGTGTAACGATTTCGATCAATCGCGAGAAAGACGATTATGAACGGCGGCGAGAGATGAGCTGGGCGCCGCCGGGAGCCGCGACATATGCCGGGATCGTCGCGCTCGTGCTGTTGCTGGTCTTGCAGGTGATACATCACTCGCGCGAAGCGCTCGCGACTGTGCCCGCTTTCAATGCCGCGGTCGGCCCCGTTTACCGGATGCTCGGTCAACCGTTGACGCCAACCTGGAACATCGCCGGCTGGCGTTTCGAGGCAACCAAGGGCGACACCAACGAAGATGGTGAGTTACTGACTATCTATTCCCGCGTCGGGAACAACGCCGATGAACCGCTACCCTACCCGCTCGTGCATCTGTCACTAACCGACCGTTTCGAAGACATCATCGGTAGCGCCGTGCTCGAGCCGGCTGAATATCTGCCGGAAAATGCCGATCCCAGGAAGCTGGTGCCGCCCGGCAATACGTTCAACGCGGTCATTTCGATCGAGTCACCGTCGCCCGACGCGACGGGCTTCAAGTTGAACGTGTGCTATCGACTGGCGAGTGGCCAGCTCCGCTGCGCCGATCACAACTTCAAATGAGGATCGGGCCGTATGAGATCGCGAGCCCTTTCGTGCTCGCCCCGATGGCCGGTGTGACCGACGCGCCGTTTCGCAAGCTTTGCAGGCACTTTGGTGCAGGCATGACGACCTCGGAGATGACCACGGCCGACATCGGCCTGTGGCAAACGGCAAAATCCAGGCGGCGCCTTGACCTCGACCTCGATGCCGAGCCGATCGCGGTGCAGGTCGCCGGCTCGGATCCCGATCAGCTCGCCGCCGCCGCTCGGGCCTGTGTCGGCCGGGGGGCCCAGATCATCGACATCAACATGGGCTGTCCAGCCAAGAAGGTCTGCAGGAAAATGGCTGGATCGGCGCTGCTTCGGGACGAGAAACTCGTCGCCCGCATCCTTGCCGCGGTCGTGGCGGCCGTTGACGTTCCCGTCACGCTCAAAATTCGGACCGGATGGGATCCGGCGAGCCGCAACGGCGTGCAAATAGCCCGCATCGCCGAACAAGCAGGCATTCAATCGCTCGCCGTGCATGGCCGCACCCGCGCGTGCCGCTACCAGGGTCAGGCGGAGTACGAAACGATCGCGCAGATCAAGACTGCCGTCGCCATTCCCGTGATCGCCAACGGCGATATCGCCTCTCCCGAGAAGTCGCTTGAAGTTTTGCGCCTAACTAATGCAGATGGCTTGATGATCGGTCGGGGTGCGCAGGGCCGGCCGTGGATCTTCGCAGAACTCAGGCATGCATTGCAGACGACGTCGGTATTTCCCCCGCTAGCAAATAGCCAATTGCGTGATATGATGCTCGGCCACCTTGAAGACATGCATCGCTTTTACGGAGAAGCGACCGGTGTCCGGGTGGCGCGCAAGCACCTGACCTGGTATTGCCAGAATCTCGTCGACGCAGACGAATTTCGTAACCGGGTCGTGCGAGTCGGTAGTGCGAAAGAACAGCTTCGACTGACGCGGGAATACTTCGAGCGAGAGGGAGGGGGTATTTCCATTGCAGCGTAGTCGCTAAGGATTGACCAACGTGGCAAAGAAAAATAATAACGCGGAACTCAAAGCCTCGAAAAAGAGCAAGCCGCTCTATAAACACACCGAAGAAGCACTCCAGCAGTATTTCAGGAACCTGAACGGCGATCGTCCCGGCGATCTCTATGACCTCGTGATCGGCGAGGTGGAGCGGCCACTCTTCAAAGCCGTGATGGACTACACGCATGGCAACCAGAGCCAGGCGGCCGGCATACTCGGCATCAACCGCGGCACACTACGGAAGAAGCTCAGATCCTACTCTCTGATTCATTAATCTTTTTTATTTCAGCCACTTACTCCAGGTGACCACATGTTTACCGTGCGACGAGCGCTGCTCAGCGTTTCCGACAAGCGTGGGCTAATTCCTTTTGCCGAGGGCCTGTCGGGCCTCGGCGTCGAGATACTCTCCACTGGCGGCACCTGCCGTGCCCTGAGAGAGGCGGGTATCGAAGTTATCGAGGTGTCCGAAAAAACCGGCTTCCCGGAAATCATGGCTGGCCGCGTCAAGACCCTGCACCCGACAATACACGGCGGGCTGCTCGGCCGTCGCGGCACCGATGAGGCCGTAATGGACGAACACGGCATCGAACCGATCGATCTGCTCGCCGTCAATCTCTATCCGTTCGAACAGACGATCGCCCGCGATGACGCAACGATCGACGACGCGATCGAAAACATCGACATTGGCGGCCCGGCCATGATCCGGGCTGCGTCGAAGAATCACGACGGCGTCGCTGTTGTCGTCGATCCCGAAGACTACGTGGACGTGCTCGAGTCACTGAAGAACGATACGCTGTCGCTCGAAGCGCGCCGCAAGCTGGCCGCCAAGGCCTATGCCCATACGGCGAGTTATGACACGGCTATCACGAAATACCTGTCGAATTCGCTCGGCGAGAACCCGCTTGGCGATCGCTTCCTCTACTCCGGAACCCTGGTTGAACGCATGCGTTACGGTGAGAACCCGCATCAGGATGCCGGCTTCTATATCGACCAGCAAGCGCCGGCCGGTTCCCTCGCGAGGGCGACCCAGCTGCAGGGTAAGGCTCTCTCGTACAATAACATTGCCGATTCAGACGCCGCGTTCGAATGCGTAAAGCAGTTCGACGCCCCGGCCTGCGTTATCGTCAAGCATGCGAATCCCTGTGGCGTGGCGGTCGCCGGAAGTATCAACGAAGCCTATGACAAGGCATTCAAGACCGATCCGACCTCGGCATTCGGCGGCATCATCGCCTTCAACAGGTCACTGGACGGCACAACCGCCAAAGCGATCATCGACCGGCAGTTCGTCGAGGTGATCGTGGCGCCCGAGATTGATGACGACGCCACGGAAGTCCTGAAGGAAAAAAAGAACGTTCGGGTATTGCGGTCGGGTCCGTGGGAAGACTCGACCGGCGACCTGGACTTCAAGAAGGTCTCCGGAGGCTTGCTTGTTCAGGGCAGCGATATGGGCGTCATTACGGCGGAGGACCTCAAGGTCGTTACCGATAAGACGCCGACGCCCGAGCAGATCGAGGACATGCTCTTCGCCTGGAAGGTGGTCAAGTACGTAAAATCCAACGCGATCATATTCTGCAAGGACAACATGACGATCGGCGTCGGTGCCGGACAGATGAGCCGCGTCTACAGCACCAGGATCGCGGCGATCAAGGCCGGAGACGAGGGCCTCGACGTTTCGGGTTCGGTCATGGCCTCCGACGCATTCTTCCCGTTTCGTGACGGCATAGATACGGCAGCTGAAACCGGCATTGCGGCAATCATCCAGCCCGGCGGCTCGATGCGCGACGCCGAGGTGATCCAGGCTGCCAACGAACATGGTCTGGCCATGGTCTTCACGGGCATGCGACACTTCCGGCACTGATGAAGGTACTCGTAATCGGCAGCGGAGGGCGCGAACACGCACTGTCCTGGAAGTGCGCGCAATCTCCTGATGTCGAAGAGGTGCTGGTGGCGCCCGGCAATGCCGGCACCGCGCGCGAGGACAAGATCCGCAACGTCGACGTCTCCTCCGACGACATCGAGGCGCTGGCCGACCTGGCGAGGGCCGAAGCCATCGATCTGACGATCGTGGGCCCGGAAGCGCCGCTCGTCGCGGGCATTGCTGATCGTTTCGAGCAACTGGGCCTGCCCTGCTTCGGCCCGAGCGCAGCCGCGGCCCGGCTCGAGGGTTCCAAGG
This sequence comes from Woeseiaceae bacterium, assembly GCA_011772865.1. Taxonomy (GTDB): domain Bacteria; phylum Pseudomonadota; class Gammaproteobacteria; order Steroidobacterales; family Woeseiaceae; genus UBA1847. The sequence continues at coordinate 75,705 of WVYQ01000034.1, forward strand.
CATTCACGAAGGATTTTCTCGCGCGGCATGACATCCCGACGGCCGCGTACCGTAATTTCGTCGACCTCGAACCCGCGCTCGCCTACATCCGCGAACAGGGCGCGCCCATCGTCATCAAGGCCGACGGCCTGGCTGCCGGGAAGGGCGTCATCGTTGCGACTACGCTCGCGGAAGCAGAGACAGCGGCGACGGACATGCTGGCCGGCAACAAATTTGGCGATGCCGGCGCACGCATCGTCGTCGAGGAGTTCCTCGACGGCGAGGAAGCAAGTTTCATCGTCATCACCAATGGGACCGACATCTTGCCGATGGCCACGTCGCAGGATCACAAGGCTCGCGATGAAGGAGATGTCGGCCCGAATACCGGTGGCATGGGCGCCTACTCCCCTGCTCCTGTCGTCACGGCGCAGATCGAACAGAAGATCATGGACCTTGTGATCCGGCCCACGCTCGCCGGCATGAAGGCGGACGGCAACAATTATGTCGGTTTTTTGTATGCGGGGCTCATGATCATGGCCGACGGCACGCCAAAGGTCATCGAGTTCAACTGCCGGTTCGGCGACCCCGAGACGCAGCCGATCATGGTCCGCCTCAAATCCGACCTCGCACACCTGTGCCTGGCCACCCTTGACGGTACTCTCGAGAATCAGACGGCGGAGTGGGATCCGCGTGCTTCGCTCGGCGTTGTGATGGCTGCCGGTGGTTACCCCGAAAGCTATGCCAAGGGCAGGGTCATATCCGGTCTCGAGGATGCCGACAGTCTTACTCAAAAAGTATTCCATGCCGGTACGGCGCAGACCGATGACGGTGTCGTGACGAATGGCGGACGTGTTCTCTGCGTTGTCGGACTGGGAGAGACGGTCGGGGACGCCGCCAAGTCGTCCTACGAAGCGGTGGAGAAGATTTCCTGGGACGAAGTCTACTATCGGCGCGACATCGGTCACCGCGCGATCGCGAGAGAGCGGGCCTGATCCGATGCTGACGGTTCGCGAAGCGCGCGATGCCATCCTGGGCGCAATGTCAGCGTCCGAAGTCGAGTCAGTCGCGACCGGTGCGGCTATCGGACGCGTGCTGCGACAAAGCGTCGTTGCCGAACGCGACCAGCCACCGTTCGACCGCGTCATGATGGATGGCATTGCCATTGCCTTCGGCGACTACCAGGCCGGCGCCCGGCAGTTTCCGATTCAGTCGACCCAGGCAGCCGGCGACCAGCAGCAGTCGCTCGAAAACGACCACTGCATCGAAATCATGACAGGCGCCTCGCTGCCCAAGGGCGCCGATTGCATCATCCCGGTCGAACGAATATCCATAGCGGATGGCGCCGCATCGCTCGAGGACGGATACGCACCGGAGGCCGGTCAATTCATTCACCCGCAGGGCTCGGACCACCGCAAAGGCAGTACGCTGCTGGCGGCCGGCAAGCGGATCTCGCCAATGGACATAGCGATCATCAGTTCCTGCGGACTGAGCGATGTCGATGTGAGCAGCACGCCCGCGATTCGCGTCATTTCGACCGGAAGCGAGCTCGTACCTGCAGGCGAAGCGATCGAGTCGCACCAGGTTCGCCTGTCGAACGGGCCGGCCGTTATCGCCATGTTGCAGCAGCACGGCTACACGGACTGCGAACACGACCACCTCGCGGATGATCCCGAGCTGCTTACGTCACGGATCGCCGCACACCTCGATGCGGCCGACGCGCTGATCCTGTCGGGCGGCGTCTCGATGGGCAAGGCAGACTACGTGCCGCAGGTTCTCCGCGACCTCGGTGTCGAGGTCGTCTTTCACAAGATCAGCCAACGCCCCGGCAAGCCGATGTGGTTCGGCGTCGGGCCCGCGGGGCAGAGCGTATTCGCGCTGCCCGGTAACCCGGTTTCGACGCTGGTATGCTGCCGGCAGTATGTCTTGCCGGCGCTCGCCCACGCATCCGGAATGCGAATGTCGCG
>WVYQ01000034.1:77703-96095 GCA_011772865.1 Woeseiaceae bacterium
CGTTGTCCGGAACAGATGGTTGCGTCGAGTTGCCGCTCGAAGAATCTCACTTTCCCGCCGGGACCACGGTACCGTTGCACCGCTGGCAGTTGGGCCCGTAAAGGGGATAAGCATGAACGACAAGACGAAGATCAAGTTTCCTGTCCCGCTTCTCATTCTCGACGTATTCGGCACTTTATTGCTCGCCGTCGGCTTGTATGGCCAGGTGGCGGACCCTAACCCGGTGACGCCCTATGCGCTGGCGCTCATTATCGTCGGTGCGGCTCTGATGCTGCCACTTATCGTGCACATCATCGCCCGCATCAGTGCGTCCAGTTAATGGACGTTCCGTACATCGATCATGCTGCGGTATCCAGCGCGCTTCGAATGGAGGACCTGATTCCGCGCGTGCGGCAGGCGATGATCGATTTCTCCGCAGGACGCGTTGAGCAGCCGGCGCGGCGCATCCTCGCTGTGAAACCCTGGGGTGGATTTTTCGGCGGCATGCCTGCCGTCACTCCCGACTCAATGGGTGCAAAGCTCGTCTCCTTCTACCCGGGCAATGCAGAGCGGCAACTCGACACTCACATGGCGCTGATCGTGCTATTCGAGCCGGAGACCGGCCGCCCACTGGTAACTATGGACGGTCGTTTGATTACGAAGATGCGCACTGCCGCTGTGACGGCTGCTTACGTCGATGCGGTGGCGAGGCCCGATGTCCGCTCGCTCGCCATTCTGGGCGCCGGCGAACAGGCGGAAAGCCATTTCGAGGCGCTATCGATCGTTCGGCAATTCGAAGATGTCAGAATCTGGAATCGAACAGCCGGGCGCGCCGCAGCCCTGGCAGAGAAGATCGGCGCAAGAGTCACAAACTGTGAAGACGCCGTACGCGACGCCGATGTGCTTATTGCAGCAACAGCGTCCACGGATCCCGTGTTCGATGGCGACTGGTTGCGCCCGGGAACAGTTGTCGCGTCAGTGGGTTGGGCTGGTGCAGATGAAGGCGAACTCGACGCAACAACGATGTCGAATACCGTTATCGTCGACTCGCGCGACGGGGCGCTGACCGAGTCCGGCAACGTGCGCCGCTGGAACGCCGCGATCCATGCTGAACTGGGGGAGATTCTCGACGGAAAGGCGACCGTCGATTCAGAGGCGACGATCGTCTTCGAATCCATCGGAATGGCCTGCCAGGACCTGGCGGCAGCGGAGCTCGTGAGCGGGATCTTGCGCTGACCAGTTGCCCGCTGTTTCGATGGCGCCGACAGCTGACGTTTGCTGGACTGATAGATAATGATGACGCCTCGACTGACCCTGCTCTTCGTCGCACATGCGATCACGGCCTGCTCGCAGTCCGGCGCACCTGATGCCGCCCGGGGCGACTATCATCCGATCACCAACGCCAGTATCGGTCCCATGTTCGAGAACGCCACCAACGAGTGAGGCGACTTGAAGCAACAGGTCCCTCGTGTACTAGACTTATGGGAAATGGAGAACAGGCTCGAAGTCACGTTTGAGGGCGATCACATTCTCGTCCGCGCCGACGGGGACAAGGATTTTCTGTACCTGGAGCGCTTGTGGCGTGACGTGGCTGCGGCCTGCAAAAAATACAATTGCTTCAACGTCCTCGGCATTGCGAATACCACCACGCCGGTCGAAGCCGTCGAAGGCTACGAAACGCCGGCCCTGTTCCAGCAATTCGGTATCGCCCAGCACTATCGCATCGCCTGGGTCGAGAACAATGACGATGCGCGCGACATGATAGAGTTTATCTCGGCAGTACTCGCCAACCGCGGACTGCCCGGACGGCTGTTCGATACCGAAAGCGAAGCGCGGCAATGGCTGCTGGGATCCGACTGATCCATTGAATACGCTATACCTCGTCGTTGCCGATTTCGTTCTTTATCTGCACGTATCCTTTGTCGTATTCGTCATTGTCGGCCTGTTGCTGATATTCGGCGGAAAACTGCTCGGCTGGCAATGGATCCGCAATGGCTGGTTCCGGCTGAGCCACCTGATAGCGATAGCGATTGTCGTTCTCCAATCCTGGCTCGGCGTAATCTGTCCGCTCACAACGCTGGAGATGTGGTTGCGCGCCAAGGCGGGTGACGCGGTATACCCTGGCGCCTTCATCGCGCACTGGGTCGAGGAGATTCTGTACTATGATGCCCCGGCGTGGGTATTCACGCTCTGCTACACGGTGTTCGGCCTCCTGGTGATCGCCAGCTGGATCTGGATACGGCCACGACCAATAACAAGGAACAAAGGGGAATCCAATGGAGATAATCGGCAAGATTGAGCGCGTCATTGCGATCGCGCTCTTGATCCTGATGGGCATCGTCGTCGTGTCGGGTGTCCTGGAGGTCGCTTACGTGGTCTTAAGCGACCTGCTACAGCCTCCCGGCTTTTTCCTCGGCGTTGACGATCTGTTCGATATCTTTGGCCTGTTCCTCATGGTCCTGATCGGACTCGAACTTATGACAAGCATAAAGATGTATCTAGACGACAACATGATTCATGCGGAGATCATGTTCCTCGTCGCCCTGACGGCCGTTGCGCGAAAGGTCGTGATTCTTGACGCCAAGACGATCGAGCCGATGACCGTATTTTCGATCGCGGCGCTGGTCATTGCCCTCTCGGGCGGCTATTACTTCATCAAAAAGAAGAATGCACCTGGCGCAGGCTAATGTAGCCACAATGCTTACGGGATACGATGATCCATTGATGGCAGACTTCATGGAGCAGCTCGACATTGTCAATGCCTCGGCGGATGTGGCACCAGGATTTGTCTGGCGTTTTATCGAAGACGATGAAGGCGCGGAGGTTATCAGGGTCTTCGGTAGCGACAAGGTGCTCTTCAACATGTCCGTATGGGAGTCCGTGGAGGCTCTCGAAGCCTGGGCCTACAGCGGCAGGCACCTCGAAGTCGTCCGGAACCGCAGCAGGTGGTTCGAAAAATCCTCGCGTTCACCACTCGTACTTTGGTGGGTCGATGCCGGGCATGTTCCGAGCGTCTCCGAAGCTAAAGACCGGTTTCGCGCTCTGTGGGACAAAGGCCCGTCCGTCGACGCATTTACGTTCAGCAGCCGTTTTTCGCCACCATGACCACGTTGGTTGGCGGCTGTTTTTGTGGAGACGTCCGGTTCGCCGTCGAGGGTCCCGAACTGTATGCCTGTTTCTGCCACTGCGAGAGCTGCCGGAAATCGGCGGGCGGTGCTTTCGTCCCCTGGGCGATATTCCCGAAAGACGGATTCAGGCTGACGTCAGGCACGTTGACCGAGCACCACTCCACGCCTGGCGTTACCCGCGGCCACTGCTCGCGCTGTGGTACTTCCCTCACCTACGAGCACGAAAGGCGCGCCGGCCAGATCGACATCACGCTGACCAGCTTTGACGACCCTGCGGCGATCAACCCGCGCGAGCACGTCTGGGTCGAGGACAAGTTGCCCTGGATCGAGATCGGCGACGACCTCCCGCAACTGGAACGAACGACGAGCTAGAATTCCCAGAGTACGCCGATCGCAGGAAGGAGCGGCATCCAGTAATCAACGCCTCTCTCGAAGACGTCTTCGCCGGTGGCTTCATCTTCCTCGAAGTCCCAGTCGAGACAGCATTCGTTACGGCGATTGGTCAGGTTGGAGATTTCGAGAAACGCCATGAACGTGCCTCGCTGCAGCTGCCAGGTGCGGCTGATGCGGAAATCGAGGCTTGCGAAGGTGCCGAGCCGGCTGTCGTTACGTGGCCCTGGGATTGCGACGAATTCGGGTTCGCCATCCTCGTCCACGCCGTCCTCGACCAGGTACAGCTCCGTGGTCGGCCAACCCGAATGCACGCTCGCAGCCAGGGCGACATCCCACTTGTCGCCAGACCAGCTCATTCCGCCCTGGAACGCGTGGCGCTGATGCCAGCTGCGATATTCGTTGCGACCATCGATACGGTCGGTAACCTCGGACAGCGTGTAGCTCGCCCACCAGGTGTAGGGGCCGTTGGAGCGATCCACCGTGATCTCGAGCCCCTGTGAGCGAGCACTCGTCGGGTCGAGCCTCACGCGATCGGGTTGCACCTCGGGAATCAGGCTCAGCGGATCAAACAAGTTTTCGAAGCGCGGTCGAACCTGGTGCATCTGTTTCTCGAATAACTCGACTCGCAGGGCAATATCGTCACCGAACAGGTGGCGCAGGCCGACGATCGCATGATCCGCACGTTGTGCCGGCCAGAAATTCGTAATGCCATCCTCGATCTGAAGCGTATGGATTCCCTGAGACTGGTGGTACCGGCCCCAGCTCAGGCGCAACTCGGTTTTATCGCCGACAGTGCGCATCAGGTTGAAACGCGGGCTCAACTGTGAATCGGACGATATTCCGTCGATGTAGGTCTGGTCGTCCCAGCGCAGACCCCACTCGAGCACCGTCTTGTCCGATACCCGCCACCGGTCCGAAAAGTAGAGTGAATAGCTGCTGCCCCGCGGATCTGCAGTCGCGGCACGGCTTGACGATTCGGGCTGATCCTCGTACATGGCTGGAAGTCCGAAATACTCCGCACTATTCGCATAGTCGTAGTGCGCCCGCGAGTACATCGCCTCGATTCCCCATTGCATGAGGTGGCTTTCGGACGAGTTGAACATCCAGTCTTGCCTGAAGCTGAACTGTTCGACTTCGCGATCGTCGAGCACCGTCGCGACGATCTTTTCGGCATCACCCAATGACCCTTTGCGACGGTTGTCGAAAATGATTCCTGACAAGACAAGCTTGCTCGATAGCTCGTCAGACCAGCGATTGTCGAGTTGCATCCAGAGCTGTGCATTACGGGTCCGGCTTCGAACCCATTCGAGTTCCGCGGGATCCGTTTCGAGAATAACCTCGACACTGTCGTCGGCAATCAGTGCATTGAATGACAGGGTGACGTCGGACGTTAAGTCGACACTGAATTCGCCGAACACGTCGTAGTAACTCGGACTGCCGTATTCGCTGTTGATGACCAGGTCGAGGTTGCCGCGGCGCGCCGATACGACCCAGTTTCGGTCATCCTCGTTGCCGGCGGTAAGGAACGAGGTATTGAAGACGCTGATACCGACCTCGGTGTGCCTCGGCTCGACCGACTCCAGGGACTCCATGAGCACGAGTCCGCTCATCAAGTCGCCGAATCGAACCGGGAATCCGCCCGTGAAAACCTCGACACCCTCGATCGCTCGCGAATCGATTGCGCTGAATACGCTTTGATAGTCACGAATGTGGAACGGATCGAACAGTCCGTGACCATTGAGCATGATGCCGATCTCGTCGTGCTCGCCGCCACGAAAGTGCGTCTTGGCCGACGCGCCGCTTGCGGCAGCACCCGGTAGCCGTTGCACGACTCGCATCGGGTCCTGACCAATATCCGGCATGTTCTGGATCGTGCGCTGGTCGATGACGAAGCGCGACGCGGCGAGTTCGCTCAGGATTTCGTAACGGCTTGCCGAAATGACGATGGCCTCGATTTCCGCCTCGGCAAGCGGTTGCGTCTCGGTCGAGGTCTGATCCTCGGCCGACCGCTGGCCCGGAATGCGAACGACGAGATGCACACCGGCTTCGGACCGAAGCGTCAATCCATGCGGACGCAGAATCTCGCGCACGATGTCCACCGGGTCGCTGGACTGCGGTTCCCCGGTTACGAGTAAATCCCCTGACACGAGATTGGTGCTGTACGCAAACGGCACACCGGCATCCCGGTATTCATCGATGACTTCGGCGACGGGCCGCCCTGTGAGCGGCGCTTCTTCACCATCGGCGGCCAGGCCGGCCACCGGCAGCACGCAGATCATGGCCAGCAACGTGCGCAACATGACCTTACGGATTGTCGTCCCTGTCGATACTCACGTAAATAGTGCCCCCATCGATGCGATAGTCGAGATCCTCGCCGGCCATGCGAAGCGCGAGTTCGCTGCGCGGGTCCGTGTCAATTGATCCAACCAGCACCCCGGAACGGGCCTCGGCCTCGGCTTCCGGGGTCTCGAAATCGAGCGCAAGCCCGGTTTCCCGGCTAACGCGCTGCAGAAATTCGTACGTTGACCGGCCCTGCATATCGGCCGCGGGCGCCAGCGCCTCAACCCACGCCCAAATCGCGCCATAACCATCGATGCTCAAGGTTTCTGCCCTGGCGCCGCCGGAAATCGTCATTTGTTGCCCGGCCCACGCAACAGCCTCGGCGGCCAGATTGCCGTCTACCGAAACTCTACCTTCGCGCACTCGGACAATAAGATCCTGCCCCTCGACAGTCGTCATGTACTGAGTTCCGAGATGCCGGACCCGGCCATGGTCAGTATCAATTTCGAGCGCGGAGCCGGTAATCGCTGCAACGGCAGCACTCCCCGAATCAAAATAGATCTGGCCGAAGCGGAGATATACCGAGGTGCCCGACGTGAACTCGACGCGGGTCTTCTTGTCGATGCGCAGCGAGCCGCCACCTCCCCAGGCGAGGCTCAGGCCGCCATCGTCGCCCGTCTCGATCACCTGGCCGGCATAAACTGCCGAGAGCGCACTCATTTCCTGTAACAGTGACCGTTCACCAACAAGGAATATCGAACCCCTGTCGGTGTCGATCGTGGCCACCTGCTCCGGCAGTGTGCTGTCGACTCGCAGCGAATTGAGTCCAATGACCGTGCCCAGCAGCACCGTGGCCGCGACCGCAAACCACGTCATGCGCTTGCGTTGTGCCACACGGCCCGTGGCAGCCCGCCATTCTGCCATTACGGCTTCACGAACGACGCGTTCGTCCGCGGCAGGCGGCGCCGGTCGTGGTGCCGCTTTTTCCAGCAACGCCTCTACGGCGTCTTCGGTTCGTCTCATATCGCTCGTTCGATTCATGGCTGCACCATCGTGGCTTCTGACAACGTGCTGTAGACGTCTGCAAATGCGCGCTTGGCCCTGGCGAGCAACGACTGTGTTGCCTCCGGGCCGATCCCCAGCCGCTCAGAAATTTCTTTCACTGAATGACCCTCGACATATTTCCACTCCAGAACATCTCCGTATTTCGCGGGCAGCCGGTCAAGCGCGACCTGGATGAGCCGCAAAACCTCGACCCGCTGGTAGTGTCGCTCGGGGCTGTCGGGTGCCTGGATGGAATCGACGGCAGCCTGTACTTCGGGTAGGTCCTCGACGAGCACAATGTGCTCACGATATCGCCCCTGCCTGGCGAGCCAGTCACTGATCTCGTTGCGGCAGATTGCACATAACCACGTGAATAGCGCTGATTCGGCCCGGAACGTGTGCAATTTGCGCACGGCGCGCGTCAGGGCGATCTGCACGACCTCCCTGGCGGCCTCGGGATCGTCCGAAAGGCGCGCTATCGCGAAACGATAAAGTCTCGCGAAGTTCTCCTCGAAGAACCGGTCGAAGGCTTTCTGGTCACCCGCAAGTAGCTGTTTGACCAGCCTTTTGTCGTCCAGATATACGGGCATCGCGTCCATTCTCCCTGCACCTGTCCATTAGACGGGGCCGCCAGGAAAAATCGGTCGCTGTTATTGTACGCCGCTCTTGCAAGCAGCGTCGGGAACACGGGTCAGTTGGCGCTCAGGATCGCTCCGGCCCAGTGTTTACTTCTTCATCGCCTCAAAGAACTGGGCGTTGGTCTTGGTGTCCTGCATTTTGTTAAGCAGAAACTCGACCGCTGCCAGCTCGTCCATCGGGTGGAGGACCTTGCGTAGAACCCACATTTTCTGCAGTTCGGCCGGATCGGTGAGCAACTCTTCCTTGCGCGTACCCGAGCGGTTGATGTTGATGGCCGGGAATACACGTTTTTCCGCAATACGTCGATCCAGGTGGATCTCCATGTTGCCCGTGCCCTTGAACTCCTCGTAGATGACCTCGTCCATCTTCGATCCGGTGTCAACGAGTGCTGTTGCGAGGATCGTCAGGCTGCCGCCTTCTTCGATATTCCGCGCGGCGCCGAAGAACCGCTTTGGCCGGTGCAGTGCATTCGCATCGACACCGCCCGTAAGCACCTTGCCCGACGACGGCACGACTGTGTTGTAGGCGCGCGCGAGACGCGTGATCGAGTCGAGCAGGATAACGACGTCGCGCTTGTGCTCGACGAGGCGCTTGGCCTTTTCGATGACCATTTCGGCCACCTGCACGTGGCGGCTGGCGGGCTCGTCGAACGTCGACGACACGACTTCACCGCGCACTGTCCGCTCCATTTCGGTGACTTCCTCGGGCCGCTCGTCAATCAGCAACACGATCATGTCGACGTCGGGCGTGTTCGCGCTGATGGCCGACGCGATGTTCTGCAGCAGGATCGTCTTGCCGGCCTTCGGCGGCGAGACGATCAGCCCACGCTGACCCTTGCCAATCGGCGCTACCATGTCGATGATGCGCGCCGTGAGGTCTTCGGTGCTGCCCGTACCCTGCTCGAGCTTGAGCCGCTCGGTCGGGAACAACGGCGTCAGGTTCTCAAAAAGGACCTTCGTACGTGCGTTCTCGGGCGAATCGTGATTGATCTGCCCGACCTTGAGCAGCGCAAAATAGCGCTCGCCGTCCTTCGGCGGCCGGATCAGGCCGGAAACCGTGTCACCCGTACGCAGGGCGAAACGGCGAATCTGGCTCGGACTGACGTAAATGTCGTCCGGCCCGGCCAGGTACGAGCCGTCGGAGGAGCGCAGGAAGCCGAAGCCGTCCTGCAGAATCTCGAGCACGCCGTCGCCGTAGATGTCTTCACCATTCTGGGCATGCGCCTTGAGAATGGAGAAGATCATCTCCTGCTTGCGCTGGCGTGCGAGGCCCTCGAGACCGAGTTCCTCGCCGAGCTTGACGAGATCTGCGGCCGGCCGACCCTTGAGGTCGGTCAGGCTCATCGCATTCTTGCTCGCCTCGAGCTGCTCCGGTGGTATTACCTCGATGTTCCCATCGTCGTCCGGGAACTCGGAATGCTGTGGCCGCCGGCGGCGGCGGCGATTACCACCCTTGCTTTTGTTGCCGGACTTTTGTGGCCGGCTTTTCGCTTGATTACCCAAGTATCCTCTCACAGATTGGAATCCAGAAACTCCGTCAGTTGCGATTTGGAAAACGCACCGACCTTTTGTGCCTGAACGGCACCGTCCTTGAAAAGCATCAACGTCGGAATGCTGCGAATGCCGAACTTGGCCGCAATATTCGGGCTCTCATCGACATTGAGCTTGACCACCGACAGCTTGTCAGTGTACTCGGTGGCAGCCTCTTCGATAAATGGCGCAATCATCTTGCACGGACCACACCACTCCGCCCAGAAATCTACCAGGGCAGGCTTTGCAGAATTCAACACATCAGCTTCAAAATTGCTGTCATTGGTGTGCACGATTTGGTCGCTCACCGGCTACTTCCTCCAAAAGGCAATCTTTATTGATTCTCGAAAATGGATGACGCTGCCTTCTCGATAAGGCAATATGTCGCAGCTCTGTCGCCGACTGATTCCGGCTTCTTTGACGAATCGATGAATGCGAAACTGGCGGGTGCGACGATTTGTCGCGTCGAATTAAGACCAATTTGACCGCTTCACGAGCCATTTTGCAAGCACAAAATTCACTTTTTACGGCCTCCGCAACATGACGGATAACCACCTTACGGACCTCAGATTCGATGCCCTGGCGTTGCACGACAGCGTGCGGGCGGGCATCCGTGACGCTGGATTCGAGTTCTGTACACCGATCCAGGCCAGCACGCTACCGATCGCCCTCGAGCCGCGCGATGTCGCCGGACAGGCCCAGACCGGGACTGGCAAGACTGCCGCATTCCTGATCGCAACCTATCAGAAGCTGTTGGCATCGCAACCCGATCCCGAACAGAAGAAACAGCCGCGTGCCTTTATGCTGGCGCCAACGCGCGAGCTTGCCATGCAAATCGCCAAAGACGGCGAACTGCTGGGAAAACACACCGGTTTCAAGATCGGGCTGGCCTACGGCGGCACGGATTATGAGAAGCAGCGGCGTACGATTGAAGGCGGCATCGATATCCTGATTGGCACGCCGGGGCGCATCATCGACTATTTCAAGCAGGGCGTCTTCAAGCTCGACCAGGTCGAAGTCGCGGTGCTCGATGAGGCCGATCGCATGTTCGACCTCGGTTTCATCAAGGACATTCGCTACCTGCTCCGACGTCTTCCCAAGCCCGATAAACGGCTCAATATGCTGTTCTCTGCAACGCTGTCACACCGCGTGATGGAACTCGCGTTCGAGCACATGAACGAACCCGAGCTCGTACGCATCGAGCCGGACAAGGTCACGGCCGACCGCGTACGCCAGGCCATCTTTTTCCCGTCGAACGAAGACAAGTTGCCGCTGCTTGTTGGGCTGATTCGCGAAATGGGCACGGGCCGGATCATGGTGTTTGTCAACATGAAGCGCGATGCCGAACGGGTCGAGGCGACGCTCGAGGCCAACGACGTGCACGCGAAGGCGATTTCGGGCGATGTGCCACAAAAAAAGCGTCAGCGCCTGTTGCTTGATTTTCAGAGTGGTGAGCTCCAGGTGCTTATCGGCACCGACGTTGCATCACGTGGTCTGCATATTCCGGACGTGCGGTACGTAATCAACTACGACTTGCCGCAGGATTCAGAAGATTACGTACACCGCATCGGCCGCACGGCCCGGGCCGGCGCCTCGGGCGACGCGATCAGCTTTGGTTGCGAGACCTACACGATGTCGCTACCGGACATCGAGGACTACATCGGGCACAAGATCCCGGTCGCAAATTACGACCCGGCGCTGCTGCCCGAGCTCGTCAAGCCGAAACGCAAGGAACGCAAGGCCCGCAAGCCGGGGCCACAGAGGAAACGTGCCGGCAAGAAACGCCGCCCGCGCCGTACCCCGGAACGCAAAAAGGACTAGACCAGCTCTCGCACCCCTGCGACGCCGGGGAACTCGCCGTTTTCCCGCGGCGGTTCCGAGGTGTCCGGATACGTGACAACGATGGGCATACGAATGCCGTACTCGGCGGCACTGCGCAGGACCGGCACCGTGTCGTCGACGAAGACGGTTGTCTGAGGATCGAATCCTTCCACTTCCTGTAGCGCCCGCCAGAAATCCTGGCTCTCCTTGGCGTGGCCGTAATCGTGTGAGCTATGGATAGCGTCGAAATACGTCGAAAAACCGAGGCTGCCGTCTTTTAGCGCGAGTGTGTCCGGATGTGAGTTTGTGACGAGAAGCACACGAATTTCTGCCGCGTTCACGACTTCGAGAAACTCTTCCGCGCCAGGCAGGTACACGATTCGTTCGTGCACCTCTTCGTGCAACGCGAGCACGTCGAATCCGAGGCGCTCGCTCCAGTGATCGAGGCAATACCACTCGAGGTCGCCCTGGATCGATATGTACTGGGCATACAGCCTGTCGCGCGCCACCTTGTATTCGAGGTCGTTGTGCTCGGCGTACCGGGTAACCACGAGCTGGCGCCACACGTAATTATCGAACGCGAGGTCGAGAATCGTGCCATCCATATCGAGCATCAGCGTTTCACACTGGCCGATAACTGTTTTGGGATCGAATGTCACTGTTTTATACTTCGCGCCCCTGCAATCGTCCGGATAAGCGTATGAACCCCGCAGAAATGATCAACCCGATCGTCGATCTTGCGGTCGTCGCGGGTGAAGCAATCCTCGAAGTCTACGCGACCGATTTTGACGTTCAAGCGAAAGGTGACGAATCACCGCTGACACTGGCCGATCTGGCCTCGCATCGTTGTATCGTCGCCGGCCTGCGTGCTCTTGCCCCCGAAATTCCGATCATTTCGGAGGAGGAAGGATTGCCGGCGTTTGCCGAGCGCGCGCAGTGGCCGCAGTACTGGCTGATCGACCCCCTGGACGGCACCAGGGAATTCGTCAACCGCAATGGCGAGTTCACGGTCAATATTGCCCTGATCGACAATCATCGCCCGGTTCTCGGCATCGTCCATGTGCCCGTCCAGGCCAAAACCTATGTCGGCTGCGAGGGTATCGGCTCCGAACTGCGCGAAGACGACTCGGTCACCTCGATCCACGTGGCCGAAACCAGTGCGGCGCCGGTCCGGATCGTCGGCAGCCGGTCGCACCGTGGCACCAGCCTGGATGCTTTCCTCGGCAAGGTCGGTGAATCGGAGCTGGTGCCCATGGGCAGCTCGCTGAAGTTTTGTGTGGTCGCCGAAGGCGGCGCCGACGTCTACCCGCGGCTCGGGCCCACCTCCGAATGGGATACCGCGGCCGCCCAGGCCGTGGTCGAGCAAGCTGGCGGCAAGGTTCTCGAGCTGGATGGTAAGCCGCTGTCATATAACGAAAAAGAAGACATCCTGAACCCCTGGTTCGTCGTTATCGGCGCGGCCGATCGCGACTGGCTGGCGCTGCTCGCGAGCGACGAGTAGCATGGCTTGAAATGTCCGAAAAAGTCGACACAGAATCCTTCAAGAATCTCGAGCGGCTGCGTGAGCTTCGCGTCAGCCACCGGGATCTCGACTACCTGATCGATCGGCTGCAACACGATCCGATGGTGGATCAGCTGCGTATACGACGGCTGAAGAAGCGCAAACTGCTGATCAAGGACATGATTACCGCGCTCGAAAGTGAGCTGATCCCGGATTTGGACGCATAAACCCTCATAGCGGGCCGGAAGGCATTCAGCTTCATGCATTGTCCCCCTCGTGGGGAGCTCGCTGCGCTGCGCTTTACTTCTGCTGAACGCCTTCCGGCCCGCTCGAACTCTTTTGAGGTCCGATATGCGTGTCACCGCGCTCGCGTGCGAGTTCGACCTGCTTTGCGCGCTCCTCGAGCCGGGCCGCGCGGTCATCGTCGAGTTCGTTGATGCATTTGGGGCACGACACGCCTTCTCTGTAGTCGGGCGACGCGATGTCCTCGGTCGAAAGCGGGCGACGGCAGGCATGGCATTGCACGTAGCCCCCTTCCGCCAGGTCGCGATCAACAGCCACCCGCGTATCGAAGACGAAGCACTCGCCGTCCCATCGATTTTTGTCCGGCGGCATGTCTTCGAGATATTTGAGGACGCCACCCTGCAGGTGGTATACCTCCTCGAAGCCCAGTTCGAGCATCAACGCGGTCGCTTTCTCACAGCGGATGCCGCCCGTACAGAACATTGCAACCGGGCGGTCTTTCGACGTCTCGGCCAGCTTTTCCGCGAACTCGGGAAACTCGCGAAAACTGTCGGTGTGCGGATCGACGGCATTCGGGAACGTGCCGACTTCGTACTCGTAGTGATTGCGGGTATCGATCACGATAACGTCGGGGTTTGCGATGAGGTCGTTCCACTCGTCTCCTGAAACGTACTTGCCCGTGCCGCGATGCGGCAGGATGTCGGGACGGCCGAGCGCAACGATTTCTTTCTTGGGGCGAACCCGCATACGACGAAACGGCGCTTCGTCGATGTCGTTCCACCTTGCCTCGATGGCTTCGCCGAGGCCGAGAAACTCCTCGATCCACGCGAACACCTCGCGAATCGCCCGCTCGTCCCCCGACAGCGAACCATTGAAACCCTCGTTTGCCACGAGCACGGTACCAAGCAGCCGACGATCGTCGCACTGCGACTGCAACTGTTCGCGGAAAGCGCCTGCATCCTCGAGATCGAGGAAGCGGTAAAACGATGCTACCTTCACTGGTCGACCTGCTCTTCGGGGACGGTTAGCGACAGGATGCTGTGCCGGATCTCTTCGCCGAGCACGAGCCGCGCGTCGGTTCCAATGCCGACCAGGTCCTCGTCGAACCCAAGCAGTCCTCCACTGTTGCGCCGTATCACGTCCTTATCCTGCATCTTGCGTATGAAATCGTGGAACAGCGTTTTATTGAAGAAGTCGGGAGAATGCAATCCGTAAATCATCGACAGGCGCTGCGCGCTCAGTTCGCACATTCTTTCGAGCCGGACGCGCGACAACGTGCCTGATCCATGTTGTACCAGGATCGCGATGACGAGATAGAAGCGCTGCAGCATCGGCACCATGGACTGGCCCAGCATCATCAGCTGGTAAGCCTGCGCCGATCCCGCACGCGGCCTGTTCAGATCCCCTTTGCGCCGTTTGCGCATCAGCAGGCCCTGTCCAACCAGCGCATCGATAGCCTCGGTAGTGACTTTGTCGACCTCGTCGTCACGCCATTTCAGGCACAACTCCTTCGCCATGTACGGATAAATCAGGTTGAGCAGGCGCTGCAGTTCGGAGTGCGAAAGTTGCCTGCCCTGGATGAAACAGCACGCCACCGCTGCTGGTACTGCAAGCAGGTGCAGGATGTTGTTGCGAAAATAGGTCAGCAATACCGCAGTCTTCTCGGCCATGTGGATCACATCGCCCATCGGGTGCGTCGTGCGGCTGATAACGTTGAGTTTTTCGCCGTGCGCGATGATCTCGTCCGGCCCCAGGTCGGGCATCGTTACCGAGTCGGAGTAGCGGAAGCGACTCAGTAGATCGATACTCAGCTGCAGTTGCGCACGCAATTCGGCCGCACCGATCGTCTGTTTGGGCGTTGCCAGCAGCACATAGGCAAGCAGGCTGATGGGAGTCACGGCGGCTGCCGCGTTGATACCGCCCATAATACCCTTCCCCAGCTCGTCGACGACCCCGTTCAACCACGGCGGCCGCTCGCCATTGCCCCCTGGCAACTCGCGCCACCTGGGTTCCACGCGATCAAGCACCTCATCCAGCTCGATGGGCTCGCCGATATTCACGTAAACGCTTCCGAAATCCTCCCGGAGCGATTTGATCGACCGGACCAGGCCGAGGAGTGACTCTTTCTGCTTTTCGGCGCCACCAAGTTCGCTGATGAATGAATCGCCCTCAATCAGTCGTTCGTAGCCGAAGTAGACGGGCACAAACACGACCGGTCGTTTCGGATTCTCGACGTACGAACCGACCGTCATGGCCAGCATGCCGCCTTTGGGCGACAGCAGGCGCCCGGTGCGACTGCGTCCCCCTTCGACGAAATACTCGATCGAGTAACCCCGCGACAGCAACTGTTCGAGGTATGCATCGAACACGGTAGCGTAAAGCCGGTTTCCCTTGAAACTCCGGCGCAGGAAAAACGCTCCGCCCCGTCTCAGGATCGGGCCGACGATCGGCATATTAAGGTTGATGCCCGCGGCGATGTGCGGCAACTGCACGCCCTGCTCGTAGCAAATGTAGCTGAGCAACAGGTAGTCGAAGTGGCTGCGATGGCAGGGCACATAGACAATGACCTTTTCATTGGCCATCTCACGCAAGCGTTCCGTGTGACCCAGCTCGATGCCGTCGTAGATCTGATTCCACAACCTCCTGAGCACGCGGACCATGCCACGGATAGCCGGGTATGAAACGTCCGCCGCAATCTCCATTACGTACTTCTGAACTTTTTTCTCGGCCGCAGCGACCTTGTCCGGATCATCTCCCGCCTCGGCCTCGATCACACGCCTGACGTTTGGCGCCAAAGCCACCTGCCGCGCAAGACTGCGGCGATGGGACAAGTCCGGGCCGACTGTCGCCGTTCGCCGTTTGCGGAAGTGAACGCGAAGGATTCGGGACACCTTGCGGAACGCGATGGCGGGTTCGAGCTCGTCCTGCACGATCGAACTGAGCGCCAGCGCATGACTGAAACGCATCAGGGTGTTGCGACCATGAAGTACGGTCGCAAAAAACTTGCGCGTCCGACCGACGACATCCCAGGTCTCGGAGAACCACAATTTGAAAAGCGATCGCTCCTTGTCTGGCGAGCGCCCCCAGTAGATGGCCACCGGAATCAACAGTAGATCGTTAGTATTCGCTCCGGCGGCTTCGACCAGGTTGCGGAGTCGTCTCGAGCCACCCGGTGCCGGCCGCCGAAAAAAGAACCCCGACAGCGGCCGCAGCACGACGAATCGCCGTGACAGTCGCTTGCCGCAGCACTCGAACGATTCGGTCGGTGATGGCAAGCCGTACTTTGCGCAGGCATGCTCCAGTGCGAGCAGGTCCGCGAGCCCGCCCGTCTCGAGTACGTAACAGACCTCGGCTTGCGTGTTGTCGATGAGTTCGAGCGGATTATCCGGCTGCACCAACGGCCGCGCCCAGATACCGAACACCTTGCCCGTCAGCCAATATAACGGCCGCAGGATGAACTTGGCGATGTCCATTAACCAGAGCATGAATCAGTTGCGGGCAGCGCCGCTTCGACAACTTGTCGCCCCTGGAGCGAATTCAGTCGTTGACGGCTTCTTCGATTTCCTTCTGCAAATCCTCGGCGTGGTCATCGACAACTTCGCCGACTTCCTCGGCTTTGTCGAGTGCATCGTGATAGGCCTCGCCGAGCTCGTCCGCGCTCTCTTCAACCGAGTCACTGACGGATTCCGCCACGTCTTCCATTTCCTCGGCGATTTGATCCACATGCTCGTCACGCGAGCTATCGCTGCAGGCGCCAAGCACCAGAGCTATCGGTATTAGCAGCAGTCTCATGCTGATCCTCCCATTGCGTTTTCACCAGCAGATATCTTTTCAATAAACCACCGCAAATAATAGTTGATCTCGTCGATGTTTTCGGTCAGGCGGTGATCACCGTCGAGGACATGTAATGCGGCGTTGCAGGTCCCTGCAAACCGAATGCTGTTCCCCACAGGCACGACGTCGTCCCGCCATCCGTGCACGATACAGATCGGCAGGTCGGGCGGAGTGGGCGTCAGCTCCTCGTAACCCGGCATGTAATAGGCCGGCGCCAGCACGAACAATCCTGCCGCACCAAGCTCGGCAGCGGCGGCAGTTGCCACGTGCCCACCCATACTCGAGCCAACGAGAATCAACGTATCGTCGATGCCGCGGCATTCCTCGACGAGCTTGGCGACGCGCTCGGTGGGATCGGCAATTCCCTGATAATCGATGCTGTCGGCCCCGCATCCCATGCCGCGGACCAGTTCTGCCATGGACCGGATCTTGGTGCCCCAGGGGCCGCTTTCCTGGCCATGCGAGAAAATCACGGTTGTCATTCCTTTTTTCCTTTATCGAGCGTTACCTGTCATGAGCCCTCAATCTTCATCCCAGGCCGACGACGGTTTCCACAGCAATTCATCAAGATCGGGCTGCCAGCGGTACCGCGCCATGTCGACCTTGCCCGCAACGACGGGAACGCCGTCCAGCATGAGTCGCTCCGATTGCTCACGGTATGCATGGCTGTCTCGTTTGAACGCGATAGTCCCCGATGCCTGCAGAACGCGATGCCAGGGCACGTCGTGACCGTCCGGGAGTTGCCGCAGCGCATAGCCGACCTGCCTCGCGCCACGCGGTATGCCCGCGATTTCGGCGATCTGGCCGTAGCTCGCGACGGCGCCTCTCGGAATATCCCGGATCGTGTCCCAGATCCTGTTGTGCCTCGTGATCCTGTCCATATCAGCCCAGACCCAGCCGCGCCTGAATCTCGCGCTTCGCATCGGCCAGCACAGTGTCCCGGTCGAGGCTGTCGAGAATCTGCTTGACGACATGCTTCGGCCCGCCCTCACCCCAGGACTTGCCCTGACCGAGGTATTTCGATGCGACCTGCCCGACAACATAAGTACTGTAGTAGGCGATAGCGCCCTGCGCACCTGCCGTGACGATCGTCGACAGGCCAGCCGTTCCAACCTTGAGAGCGCTCGACACGAAATGCAGGGCCCAGACCGTTCCCATCAGTGCGGCGGCCTCCGCAACGATGACTTTGACGAGCGAACCGGCCTCCTTCTGGCTGAGCGGCAAGTCGTAGACCCGGGAGAGATGCACGACCATGCCAACGTCGATAAATGCAGCGGCGAAGAGGTCGGCCACCGGTAACGGATTAAACGCGACCGCAATGCCTTTGCCCACGCAGTAGGTGCGCACGAGCTTTTCACCGATCTCACGACGTGCCGCCAGGATGCGTCTTCCGACCTGATCGGACAGGTCAGCGGCAAACAAACTGGCGTTGAGCGCGGCAAGCGTCTTTCCCTCGGCGTCGAGGATTTCCCACAGCCTGAGACGCAGCGTCTCGACGTCCGGGTCGCGCGGCCGCTCGTGCTCCGTTTCGGACCCGTCCGAATCAACATCGACAACGACCTGCGGTCGCGGCTGCGCGGCTGCCGCGATAATCTGCTCGGGATCGACCAGTCCGTCGGTCTTGTCACGAATCGCCTGCAGCAAGGCGTGCAGCTCGCCGGCTGTGAAGAGATCGCTCTTGTTGAGAACCACGATGACGGGGCGCCCCTGCGCGAGCAAGGTTCGCAGCGACTGCAGCTCGGTGTCCGTGATGTCACCATCGAGCACAAACATCACCAGGTCCGATCGCCCGGCAACCTCCCGGGCCATCGCTTCCCTGTCTTCTCCGCCTGCCTCGTCGATGCCGGGCGTATCGATCAGGAACACGCCGCCCGACTCTACTTCTGTCCAGGCCTGCATCGCGGAGTGCTTCGTTTCACCGTGCAAGGGACTGACCGAGAACGCTGTCTCACCGATCAACGCATTGAGCAATGATGACTTGCCCGTACTGACGCGCCCGAA
>WVYQ01000034.1:96126-135906 GCA_011772865.1 Woeseiaceae bacterium
CGGCCATCGTTAACGAGCTCGCGCAGACTCTCCCGCGCGAGTTCGAGGTGACCTGACCCGCCGTCGGGCCCGGTATCAGTCGGCGTCTGCTTTTTCGTCCAGGGCCATCCTGGCAACGCGGCGAACGCCCGCTTCAATATGCTCACTGATGCCTTCCTCGAATTCCCTGGCCGCTTCCTCGGGCACGAGCCGACCATGTTTCGACAATGTCTGCACGAGGCTTCGTCCGAGCGCGTCGAATATGAGTCCGTATGCCACCGCGTGCACGAGACCCCCGGCAACGGTGCCGACGCCCGGGAATGCCTTCAGCCCATTCCCTGCAACAGCCAGCGACAGCGGCAATGCGCGGCCTACGCGGCTTTGGCTCAGGTTCAGAAACTCCTCGACGTCGAGATCGCGCGGCGCCGCGTCGTAGAGCTTGCACATCTCCTGCGTCATCGTCGTACCCACGTAGCCCTGGATCAGGATATCGGTACCCGGACTGACCGCGGCCAGCGATCCGACGACAGCCTTTCGGGTCGCGCTGCGAATGATCTGCTCCGATCGTTGTGTGCGGTACTCGTTTTCCGCCTCGGCCAGCTTGTCCGCTGCAAGGCGAAACACGGCACGATCGCGCCGCGCGTCGATATCTCCCGGATCTTCCAGCAATCGATTGATGGCGACGACCAGAACGCCGATATCGGCCGGGCGCTGTCGCCCGACCGTTGCCTCGGTGCCATCGCTGGACCGTTGCACGACTTCGCTCTCGCCGCCCGCCGAGACAGCCACGACCCGGTCGCGCTCGATTTCGCCCCCGGCCTGATCCAGGTGCTCGAGCAGTCGCTGCAGCAAAGCCGCTTGCTCATCGAGGTCGAAACGATCCGACTTGTTCAGAACGATCACTACGGGCTTGCCGAGCCGCGACAACTCAGCGACCGCTTCGGCTTCCTGCCGAGCCAGGTCCCCGTCACAGACGAACAACACGACATGAGCCCGCTGCGCCTCCTGCATCGCCACATCGTCAAGCGCTTGCTCGAGCCCGCCCGTGCCGGGCACATCCGTCAGCATGATCTGGTGTCCGGCCTCGCTTCGCCAGCGATAGTGGCGAACGTCGGTTGTCGAACCGCCCACGACATCGACGACGACATCGGCGTCAGGGGCGAGCGCCTTGATCAGCGAGCTCTTGCCGGTACTGATCTCACCGAAGAAGCACAGGTGGATCGTACCCGCGGCCTGTCGCGCCGCAAGCTCCTGGAGTTCCGCCTGGGCTGACGCGACGTCGACACCGGCGCTCTCGGCTTCTGCAAGCCGGTCCCGTATATCCTTGCGCGACAGCGGAGTCTCCGCCGAGACTCGTGCATCGGGAATCTTGCGGCGCACGACCAGGCGCCAGATCAGCCAGGCGGCCCCCGCCGCCAGTCCCGCCATAACAGTGACGTAACCGTACAGCAGGGCCTTCGGTCCCTCGACCAGCCGGTCCCAGACGTTGAGCGCAGACTCGGTAACGAACAACAGCGCCGCAATCGCGATGACGAACAACAACGCAATCACGGCAGCGACGCCGATGCGAATGAGCCGGTCGAGCTTCATGGCGCTATTGTTACATTTGTGACTCGACCCAGTCGTTTAATTTGGCTTCGAGCATCGACAATGGCATCGGCCCGTCCATCAGGACCTGGCTGTGAAAGTCCTTGATATCGAACTTGTCGCCCAGGCGTTTCTCGGCGCTGGATCGAATCTCGCGAATCTTCAATTGCCCGATCTTGTAGGCCAGCGCCTGGCCCGGAATCGCCATGAAACGCTCCGCCTCTGAAACGGCACGAGCCTCTTTGACGGGCGAGTTTGCATACATGTAGTCGAGCACATCCTGTCGCGTCCATCCCTTGGCGTGCAGCCCCGTGTCGACGACGAGCCGAATCGAGCGCCAGAGTTCGGCGTTCAGCGCTCCGAAATACTGGTAGGGGTCGGTGTAGACGCCGATCTCCTTGCCCAGGGACTCGGCATACAGCCCCCAGCCTTCGGTAAAGGCCGTGTAGCCGCCGAAGCGACGGAAGCCCGGCAATTCCTCGTTTTCGACCTGCAGGGAACGCTGGAAGTGATGCCCCGGAATGGCCTCATGCAGGAACAGCGACTCCATGCCCCAGATCGGTCGCGCCTTGATGTCATAGGCGTTCGCATAGAACACGCCCGGGCGGCTGCCGTCGGGCGTTCCTGTGCGGTATTGCCCGCCCGACGCCGAAACCTCGCGAAACCGCTCGACGCGCCGTACCTCGAAGCCGGTCTTGGGGAAAACGTCGAACAGCTTTTTCGACAGTTCGCTGATGCGGTCCGACATGTCGCGATAGCCCTGGATCAGTTGTTCAGGTTCGTCGAAGTAGAACTGGTCGTCATTGTTCATGAATTCGAAGAAATCCTGCAGATCGCCTTCGAAGCCGACCTCTTCCATCACGCCATGCATCTGGCCATGGATGCGCGCGACTTCGTCCAGGCCGATCTCGTGAATCTCGCCGGGTGTCAGATCCGTCGTTGTTATCACCTTGACGTTGTAGGCATACCATTCTGCGCCATCGGGCAGCGCGTATAAGCCAACCGTATCTCGTGTCGCTGCCATGTACTCGTCGCCAACGAAATTTGCGACGCGCCGGTAGGCGGGAATCACCTTCTTGTCGTTATATCGATAATCGCCGATCGCCGATGCATACACCGGATTCAACTCGAGGGTCCGCTCGAAATATTCGTCGAACAGTGACTGCAGCGATTCGGCCGAGCCTGTGACGCCGGCCTGCTGCTCGTCGCTGCACGCGACAAGAACAAAGGAAGCTGCCAGCACGGCAGCGATCATAGATCGCATTGCTTATCCCCAGAAAATGGATCGTGAGGATATCAGACCAGGAAACCGAGATCGCGTTGCGTGAAATTGTCGAGATGCGGGGCCACGATGTCGAGATCGGCATCGGGGATGCCAAACCACTTCGCCAGCGTCGCCGCGAACTGATCGGCCGACGTCGTCGGTATCATTCGGCCACCGCCCACATCGTCATCGCCACCGATTTGCAGTACGGGATAGGTGCCGAAGATATCCCGCCCGCTAACGGCGCCGCCCATAACGATCTGAATACCGCCCCAGGCGTGATCGGTGCCGTCGCCGTTCGATGTCAATGTGCGACCGAAATCCGACTGTGTAAACGTGGTAACACTTTCGGAGATACCGAGCTCGTCCAGTGCCGCCTGGAACGCAGTCATCGAGTCGCTGACTCCGCCGAGCAGGCCCGGCTGGTTCTGGTTCTGATCGTCGTGGGAATCGAAGCCACCGATACCGACAAAGAACATTTGCCGTTGCATCTGCAGCGCGTCGCGGTTGCCTATCAGTTTTGCCACGGTTTCCAGCTGGCGTCCGAGTTGCGAACTCGGAAATACCGTGGTCAGTACTGGTGCATTGGCGATCGCGTCCGACACAGTATCGGCGGCATCGATCGCGCGACGCTGAATCTCGGCGAATCCGCGCTCGTAGATCGAGCTGTATTGCGCATTCACGATCGCCTCGAACGCGAGTTTCTGATCATAGCGAATATTGCCTGGATCGTTGGAGAAGCCCTCGAATGGCAGTGGCCCGGTCTGTCCCATGACGTAGGCGATCGTTTCATCGGCAGACTGCCAGAGGGTCGTGCCGTTCAGCGACGCATTCGTCGCCATTTGCTGATCGGCCACGCTCTGACGAATCAGGTCGGCGATGCGGCCCGCCCAACCGGTCTTGCTCGTTCCCGCGCCCTTCAGTGAGTGCCACTGGTCCTGCTGGTCGTTGTGCGAAAACAGCTGTGACGGCACCGTAACAGAGCCGCTGAAATACTGGTTCTTTGTCGTTGGTTCGACGAGCGGTCCGACATTGGCGACAAAGGACGCCTGTCCAGACTCGAATAGCCCCTGGATGCCGGCCATGCTCGGGTGGAGACCAAACGGATCTACACCACCAACGGATATCGGGTTGATCGGCAACAGGTCTTGCTGCGCGATCGCCAGGTTTTGCCGCGAGGCGGCGTAGACGTTGTACTCCGCTGGCGTATTCGGCACGAGCATGTTGAATGAGTCGTTGCCACCGTGCAGGAACACGCAGACCAATGCCTTGTAATCCGCAAATGGCGCCATCGTGCCAACGCCCTGGGACCACGCCAGGCCCGGCGTGTGCGCTAATGTTGCCGCGGCGGCGGCCGCGCCGCTGGTTCTCAAAAAATCTCTTCGGCTGATCTTTTTCATCTGGGTCACCGCTGGTAAGCGTATTCCGGTGAAGTCGTAACGAAGTAAATCGTCTCGGCCGCACGCAGCGCGGTTTCCGCTTCAGGAACCAGCGCAAGCATGCCGGCGATCTCATTGCGCAACGTGTCCGAGATCTGCCCGCCGAGCAGCTTGTCCGCCACCATATCGATCAGCGCATCAACGTCGGATGCAACCGCCATTTCTTCGGAGAAATCGATATAGACGTCGTCCGGTCGCAAATTCTGGTTGGTCTGATTGAGACCGAAAGCCTGGAGGAAGAAATAGTTCGTCACATAAGTGTTGAGGTACTCGGTCGCAATCTCGAGCTCCGGCGCGACGAGCGCGCGGTCATTGATCTCGCCGGGTGGGGCATAGAACGGACTGAAGAAGTTGAAAACGTGCGTCGCCTGCAACGGCCCCTGACCGAAAACGATGTAGGCGAAGCCCAGCGGATAGCGGCCGCTCTGCGACGTCGCGTTGTAAGCCTTGAACAGCTGCGTAAGGCGCAACAACGGTTCCTTGATCTTGCCGTCCGTGTCGGAGTTCGGATTCGATCGGGCCTCGGGATCGAGCAGGATCGCCTTGACGACCGCACCGAGATCGCCACGCACTCCGGTGCCGTTGTCGTTGAAGACACGCGCAACTCGTTCGACATACTGCGGGGAAGGGTTGCTCGTCGTCAGCCGCTCGATCAACCGGGTCGCGATGAACGGACCAATGTTCGGGTGATTGAAGATATTGTCGAGGGCCATCGCGAGATCCCGGTCGCCGCTCTGGCCGGCCGGAACAATGAAGTCATTGAGCAGCGTCTTCGACCCGGTGTCGTGGAAGCTCTGCCAAAGCTGCATCGGGACAACCTGGTTCAGGAGTGTCGGTCGCGCGCCCCGGAACACCGGCGATCCTGCGTAGGTCCAGCCGGTATACACATGGGCAAAGCCCTCAATGATTGACTGGTCGTAGGTCGGGAGCGGCCGGCCCTGTCCGTCGGTCCGTACCGTACCGTCGATGTTCAACTCGACCAGCCCGATCGAAAAAAGCTGCATCAGTTCGCGCGCGTAGTTCTCGTCAGGCCGAATATTGTTGACCGGGTCGGGTTTCTCGTTACCGAGCATGCTCAGATACACGCCCATAGCCGGATGCAACGTGACATCTTCGATCAGGTCGCGATAGTTACCGAATGCATTGCGAGCAAGCATGTCGTAGTAACTCGCGAGCGAGTACGGCTGGTTGTTGAGAACGCCGAGCTGCGACACGACCATGATCTCGGACAGTGCAAACGCGACGCGCTGGCGTAACTGATCTTCACCGTGCAGGGCGTTGCGAAACCAGATATCGACGCGGTCCTGCTGCAACTGGCCAATGAATTCGGGAATCGGAATCGACTGCACGTGGGGCAATTGCAAGGACGCAGGTTTCTGCAGCTGATCAATGATCCAGGCCTCGTAACGCATCGCGATGACGCGGTCGGCCTCGGCCTGGGTGGCGCCGAATGTCGCCTGGTTCAGGAACTGGTGTGCCTCGGCCATCGTAATCGGCGGTGGCGGGGGTGGTGGCGGTTGTCCTCCGCCTCCACCTGAGCCGCTGCCGCAACCGGCAACGCCAATGAGGACAGTGGCAACGATCGAGATCAGCCGTACGTTCATATCATTGGTCCCTCACAGACTCCAGGTACGCTATCTGCTCTTCCGTAAGCAGGTTCTTCAATCTGACCAGCATTGCGACCTGCAGTTTCTTGACTTCGTTCTCCGCCCGTAACGCGGCGTTGACGTGTTCGATCACCGCGGCCTCGTCGATCGGCGATTTGTCGAGCTCGGCCATGAGTTGCTGGTAGGCCTCGGCCACGTCCCATTCGTACTCGGCAACATTGGCCTGAACGTCGACAACCGCCATGCGAATGTCCGTAAACTGTTGTTTGCTAAGCCCTAATTCGTCCCGGTGCTCGAGAATAACATTCGGCGCAAACAGCTTTCCTTTAAACGGATCTTCCTTCGGCCCTGCCGCAAACGCTGTCGCAGTAGCAAGGCTAACGAAGCCCAGCAATACCAGTAATTCCTTCCTCATAGTAACGATCCTCCTGCCGGTTCCGTTGACTCGAAGATCTCCGGCATATCCTGATATATGTCAAATTGTTTGTCGGGCAGCAGTGCGTCGGATGGGGCCGACCAATAGGTGGACTCGAGCAGATCGGCAATCTCGATGTACGAGGATTCCACCGGCGCCTGCATGTTGAAGGCGACGACAACGGCTGCAACGATCGCCGCCGCACTCGCGAGGTAGCGGTAGCGGCGACGGCCGGCCGCATGGCGTTTTCGGGCCGCCCGCCAGGACTTGTCGAACGACGTCTCGTAATCCGCTGGCCACGATTCGCTGACCGCACGGCGCAGCGCTTTGTCTTTGTCCTGCATCATTCTTCCTCGGCGAAAGCGCGCAGTCTTTCACGCAGCGCCTTCTTTGCCCGGTCATAGTGTTGTCGGCCGGTACCCACTGACACCCCCATTACAGCGGACGCTTGTTCGACCGTCAGATCGCGACAGAAAACGAGTTCGATGATGTCGCGCTGCCGGGCGGGCAAAGCCCTGACCGTTCGCCACACACCATCATCGATGGGGGTTTCGCCGTCGACAACCTGCTCACCTGCGACGTCCTGCCGGTACGTCCGGACGAGTCGCAGCCGCGTGGCCAGCCGCCGGTATCGACTTTTCGCAAGGTTCTGTACCACCGAGAACACGAACGTCTTCAGACTCGACTTCTTGTCGAAACGGGCATTGCCACTCAGCAATTCAACGTAAGTCTGCTGCATCAGGTCCTCCGCGGTCGCATGGTCGAAGTCGCAACGGGAGAGCGCCCAGCCATAAACCTGGCTGTGAAGGGCTTCCAATGCCGAGCGTGACACGTGGGGATTGTTTTCCAGAGCATCGCTTTCCTTCATACCCCCTCCCATTCGTTTGGTGGTGTCAGGTAGATGCTTGTATGACAGGCGATAGTTGCCGTTTTGCCCCGATCTTCAGGCGCAATTTTCCATAACGGGGGCAAAGGCTGTCGGCGCAACCCGGCAACCCATGACGGTCTGGTGAATCGTAAGTGACATGGGCGCTCCGCAGCCGGCTGGCCGGAAGCCGATCAGGATCGTGACGCCGCGCGCTGCTTCCGGGCCGCTGTGCCCGGAGCCGCCCTTGCACTCCACGACGATATTGCCGGGCTCGAATGCGCCCAGGCCTTGCAATGCCGACAGGTAAGCGCCCACCTGCATGCGAACAATATCGGCGGCCCGCTCACTATCAGGCTCGAAGACTGCCCAGCGGGTTGCGTTATCGATCGAGTTAACGATCCGCAGGCAGAGCCGCCGCACGGCAAGGTCTCTTCGATGCGGCTCCCGGGCGGGGTCCATCGTGACCGAATTCCTGATGTGTGTTCGGCCGGCGCCGCCTTTTGTGATTGCATTGAGCCCGTGGCGCGCCAGGAGCTGAATATGCTCCTCATCGATCTCGATGGCCGCTGTCAGGTCTCGCGAAAAACCATGGGCGGTGGTGTCCAGGGGCCGCCAGGGACCCTCCCCCTTGTCGAGCTTGCACAGAAGACCTGCCAATGCCGCACCAACGGCCCGCGGACGCATGTCCTCATCCGCGCGCTCGCGGAGGCGCGGAAAATAACTGATCGCATTGGCGCTCGCCAGGCCGAGCTCGCGTACTCCGGCGACAGCCATAGCCGGCGTATTCCAGTCGAGGCGCGGGTCGATCACGAGCATTGCACCCCGCTTGCGACAGAACAGTTCCGCTGCGAGTAACGACGCAGGCCCGAGATCCCGCGACTTGCCGGGTGGTGGCAGGTACAGGATGTCGAGCTGTTCGATGTTCCGCAGGGCAAACAGACCGGTCCCGCTCCTGGGGGACCCGATCAGGTCGTAGTCGGACAACTCGTCGCCATCGCCCCCCTCCTGAGCCTGTTCGACGTACGCATCGTCTAACGGCGCGAGTGGGCCTTGTGTTACATCCGGGCGGTGCGTGGGAAAGGGTCGCTCGACACGCGCCATCGTCGACGTCAACAACGCATCGGCGACGAACCTTCGCGACCCTTCGCGAAAACTCACGCGCCGGTAACACTCCTGGTCGATGATGTGCCCTGACGCCGGGTCGGTCCGCTGCAGCGTAAGGTTGAACAATTCTTCATCGGCCCCGTCTATTCCATCGAGATCAACAGCGGCTCGCAGCGATTCCGTCGAGCCCGGTTCGACCGCACGCAGAACGAGCGCGGAACCGCTGGCCGGAAGACAAAGCATCGCTCCACGCGCATTGTTTGCTACGCGCACGACGTACAAGCGATGTCCACCGTGTTCGAAGAACTGTTTTACGGCCGGGCCCAGGCTGGACCGCGACCACAGGTCGCCAAACCGGCGACGAAACTCACCGATATCACGAATCAGGACAGGTTCATTGAGGGGACCCCGAAGTGTACGGCCGACGAACGCGGCCGTAGTTTCCGGCGACACGTCGATGGCCTGCACCATCGGCGCCATTTCGGTGACCGTGATGCCACGGTCAACTGCATCCGACAAAAGTGTCTCCGATACAGTCAGTCAGAGGTGGCATCAATTCTAAAGTGATTTTCGCTACTATGCGAACGATGGCCGACTACCTGGCAGGCGCTTATCCGCGGCTCGCGCGCGGGTTGCCGAAGCTCGATCTGGCTGACTTGCCGACGCCAGTCGATACGGCAACGATCCGTAGCGGGGGCCGCTCCTGTGTGATCGCGATCAAGCGTGACGACCTGACAGGAAAACTTTACGGCGGCAACAAGGTGCGCAAGCTCGAATACCTGCTGCACAAAGCGCAGCGCCGTAACGCCGGTCGCATAGCGACTTTTGGCACCGTTGCATCAAATCACGCTGTCGCCACTGCCCTGTATGCGCGCAAGCTCGGTTATCCGTGCACCTGCCTGTTGTCCAACCAGGTCAAAACGCCCGGCGCCGTCCGTGCGCTGAACCTGCATCTCGCCAATGAGACGGAGATTGTTCGTTACGGCGGCAGCCGCAAAACCCGTATCGCGATACTCCGGGAGCATCTCTGGAACCGGCAGGTGTTCCTGATTCCGCCCGGCGGGTCGAACTGGCTTGGCGCTATAGGTTTCGTCAGCGCCGGTTTGGAATTGGCGGCGCAGATCGAGTCCGGCATCCTGGGCGCACCCGATCGACTGTACGTAGCCAATGGGACCATGGCCACAGCCGTTGGTCTTTCTCTCGGCCTTGCGCTCGCGGGCCTCGAAACCGAGGTACAGGCGGTACAGGTGACCGAAGACTTCGTCTCGAGTCCCGCGGCAATGGAGAAGCTCACAATAAAAACCGCGCTGATGCTCAATCGTCTGGATCCGTCGGTTCCAGCCGACCTTGCACAGCGCACACGCTACGTATTTCGTACCGGGTTTCTCGGCGATGGCTACGCGAGAACGAACGACCGCACTGAAAGCGCTATCGCTATCGCGCGCGAGCAGCTCGGCCTGCGACTCGAAGCAACCTATACCGGCAAGGCGATGGCCGCCCTGCTTGACGATCTCGAGACCCGGGCCGGCAATGTCCTGTTCTGGAATACGTACAACTCGCGGCCATTGCCGGCGACAACGAAACGGCCGGCCGATACGAGCGGACTACCCGAGGCGTTCCTGCGTTATTTCGACTGAAGGGCCGGGTCGTCCGGCTCCTCTGCGGCGCGCACGGCTTCGTCGATCATCTCGCGAACCTCGGCCAGCGTCGGCGCTTCTTCGTCGATTTCCACGATGTTATGCACGACGCGCGACCGCGCGAGTATGTCGTCGCCGGCGGCGTCGATCCTGCCCGGCGTGCCTGTCGCGGCGCCCGCAATTTCGCGCGCTCGCGCAATTTCCCGATCCGTAAATCCCGGGCCAAGCTCGGCATTCCAGTGTTCGAGCAACAAATCGAGTCGCTCATCCGAATCCGCGGTGTCGTCTTCGAGCGGTGCATGCGCTTCGAAGTAGATGTCGTTATCGCGACGACCCATCAGGTAGGGCTCATTGATGATCGCCACCGCTTCACCGATTTCGACCAGCTCGTAAAGATATTCGATGTTCTCCGGATAAAGCCGTATGCAACCGTGGCTGACACGCATACCGACACCATAGGGCTGGTTCGTGCCATGGATCAGGTAACCCGGCATCTCGAGCTTGAGCACGCGATGGCCCAACGGATTGTCGGGCCCGGGCGGAACGACCGACGGTAACGGGTCGCCGAGTGCCGCATGTTCCTGGCGGACCGAGGCCGGTACGTACCAGTGCGGGTCTTTCGCCTTCGCAACGACGGATGTCTCGCCGAGTGGCGTCTCCCAACCGACGCGACCGATTCCGATCGGGTAGGTCTTGACGATTCTGGGCTGACCTTCCGGAACCGTTGGGAAATAAAACAGTCGTTTGCTCGCGATGTTCAGCACGATGCCTTCGCGCGGCACATCGGGGAGGACGAACTGTGTCGGCAGGACTATGGGCGTGTTTTCGCCCGGCAGCCACGGATTGACGCCAGGGTTCGCGGCCAGGATTTCGTCATAACCGAGTCCGTAGGCGCGCGCGAGATCGGACAGCGTGTCCGTGTCGCTCGTGAACACGACCTGCGGCACGCCAACGACCGACTGATCGGCCGATTGCAGCACGAAATGCCCCGGCGCGATGGGATTCTCGAGCGGCCGGTCCTCGAGCGGCACGACCACGACCGCCTTGCTCTTGTTGGGGGCCGTGCCGAAAAAGTCATGCAGCGACGAACAGCCGGAGAGTGCCGCAAGCGGCAGCAGAATCAGGAGCCGGGCTGTAATTTGGCGTTACTCCTCGCTGGTCTGAACCAGCTTGTCAGGCGTCGGACAGTCGGGGATACGCCCCTCTTCGTGCGCCTGATTATACAGAGGCAACACCTCGATCCATTGCGAAATCAGGGATTCGATGCGATTTTCGCTCGACGGGTGCGTCGAAGCGAACTCGGCGGGCGCCGAGCCACCCGCTTCTTCCTGCATGTTCTGCCACAGCGGCACCGCGGCGCGCGGATCGAAACCGGCTTTTGCCATGTATTCGAGGCCAATGACGTCAGCCTCGGTCTCCTGGCTGCGCTTGTACGGCAGCAGAATGCCGTACATGGCACCCTGGTTGAGCATTTCCTGCGCGGTGTACGTGGCGCCATAATTACCGCCGCCAAGCAGGACCGCGGCGACCTGGATGCCGATCTCCATGCCCTTGCCGCCGCCTGACAACAGCTTGCGCTTGGTGTGTTCTGCCGTTACGTGAGCGATTTCGTGGCCGATCACGGCAGCGAGCTGGTGCTGGTCACGGGCCGCGCGAAGAATGCCTTCGTAGACGACGATCTTGCCGCCAGGCATGACGAACGCGTTGAGTTCCTGCGTCTCGACAATGGCCATCTCCCAGTTCAGATCGCTGTCAGGTGGCTCCAGCGAGATAACCACGGCATTCGCGACACAGGCAATGTAGTCGATGATGTCCTGGTCGGTCGTCAGCGGCGCCTGGGCCTTGATGCGGGCGAATTCCTTCGCAGCCTCGGCCTCGAGCTCGACATCCGTCTGCGCGATCGCCGCCGACGCCGCGCCAAGACCGCACGCGACGAACAGGTAAGACAGCATTTGGCTGAAGCGCTTGATTGTCATGAATTGTCCTGGAGCCCGGCGGCCCTGCATGCCCTGTTACAGTTTACGACAATTTCCTGGCGCCGCGGTTCCTGTGCTAGCGCGGCAGGCGGGACTCGAACTTACGCCGCCAGTTCGCGGCGTCGACTTTCTCGAGCGTGCTATCGATGTTGGACATAAGTCGCTTTTGCAGCGGTTGCCGGATCCGGTAGGTCACGGCATACAGGTCCCGTTCCGTCACGCGTTCGGTCAACAACTCGTCACTCGTCCTGATTTCATCGGCCAGTCCGAGTTCGAGCGCCCGCGTCCCGTACCAGTGCTCGCCGGTTGCGACCTTGTCGAGGTCCAGGTCCGGCCGGTACTTGCTGACGGCCGCCTTGAACAGGGTGTGCACGTCTTCGAGTTCTTCCTTGAGCTTGGCCCGGTCTTCATCGGTGTTCTCGCCGAACATCGTTACGGTGCGCTTGTACTTGCCCGCCGTAATCTGCTCGAAATCGACGCCGTGACTGTCCAGCATGCGGTGAAAATTGGGGATCTGTGCGAGTACGCCGATCGAACCCAGGATCGCGAACGGCGCCGCGTAGATCTTCGACGCCACGCACGCCATCAGGTAACCGCCGCTCGCAGCGACTTTGTCGACGCAGACGACCAACGGGATACCGCGGTCACGAATTCGCGCGAGCTGGGATGCCGCAAGGCCATGCTCGTGAACGACACCGCCATGATTCTCAAGACAGACGATGACCTCGTCGGCTTCCGTCGCGACTTCGAGGACCGCGCTGACTTCCTCGCGCAGCGCCGGCAGCGCAGTCGCTTTCAGGTCGCCCTTGAAATTGATCACAAAACTGCGTGGCTTGACGGAGGGATCCTTTGCTGCCGCCTTGTCGCGTTTCTTTTCTTCTTTTACTGCTTTTTTTCGCTCTTCCTTTTTGAGCACGGCCTTGCGCAACGTGTCGGCGAGACCCTTGTACTTCTTGTTCAGGTTCTCGACCTCGAGCCCCTCCTGGTGTGCTTTGCGCCCTGCCGCTGCCCCGACGCCGATGATGACGACGACCGCCGCTACGATCGTCAGCGCCTTGACGAGGAACAGGCCGTAATCGAAAAAGAACTCGCTCATACGGCCAGACCGACGTTGTTCTTTTGCAGAACCTGCTCCGCGCGATAGCTCGAGCGCACCATGGGACCGGCGACGACCTCGATAAAGCCTTTTTCCAGGCCTTCGCGACGATACAGGTCGAACTCCTCGGGCGTCACATAGCGCTCGACGGCCAGGTGATTCGGCGTCGGGCGCAAGTATTGTCCGAGGGTCAGGATGTCTACTCCCGCCTCGCGAAGATCGTCCATCGTCTGCAGGATCTCGTTGTCGCGCTCGCCGAGCCCGAGCATCAGGCTCGTCTTGGTCAACACATCCGATCGATGCTGCTTGGCATGGCGGAGCACCTCAATCGTCTGTTCGTAGCCCGCGCGCGGGTCACGCACCGGGTGCGTCAGCCGGCGAACCGTCTCGACGTTTTGCGCAAAAACCTCGACACCGGAGTCGACCACGATGTCCACATGTTCCATGACGCCGTTGAAATCGGGTGTCAACGCCTCGACCGCCGTCTCAGGATTTTGTTTCCTGATCTCATGGACGCACTCGGCGTAATGCGACGCACCGCCGTCGGCCAGATCATCCCGGTCCACGGACGTGATCACGACATATTTCAGGCCCATGAGCCTGACGGCCCGCCCGGTATTGGCCGGCTCTTCGGGGTCGAGCCACCCTTTCGGGTTGCCCGTGTCGACCGCGCAGAATCGGCAGGCCCGCGTGCAAACGGACCCCATGACCATGATGGTCGCGGTTCCCGCGTTCCAGCATTCGCCGATGTTGGGGCACATGCTCTCTTCACACACGGTGCTCAGGCGATTGCGGTTGACGATCTGATTGACGGCCGCATACCCCTCACCGGCGGGCATCTTTGCGCGCAGCCATTTGGGTTTCTGGCCCCTCGGCACCGGCTCCGCGCCGGCGCGGTTTTTTACGCCATTCTTGATGGCCGAAAAGCCCTGGTCCGTCTTGTACTTGGCGCCACTCTGGACCACCGGAATGCCGCGAAATCGGTTTTCGCTGTCTTTGCTCATGCGACGTTCTGGGTGCACGAAAGGGCGTGCATTGTAACGCAAAAAAAAATCCCGGCCGAGGCCGGGAGAGTCAGGGGGAATCGGTGTCGCGCCAGAAGTGTTCAGTGCAGTCTCGACCAGCTCACAAGCTTCACGGCGTTCTGCCGCAGGTCGAAATTGCGTGCCAATACGGCTTCAATGTCACGCTCATCGCAGTCCGAGTCCATCGGGTGGCTCAATTCGATAACGCCGCTGAACTCGTTGCCGCCGCGGTATTGCGCGTCGGTCAATATGAACTGCGTGTAGTATTTAGCGGACATGACTCTAGACTACGCATGGGACAACCTCGCATCTGTGATACAGAGCACAAAATGCGACTTTGCATAATCCGGCTCCCCCCCGGAGGGCGCATTCCGGCCCCCAATCTCTCGCAGAAAAGCCGGTTGGAGCGTAAAATTCCGGCCAATCGGCGACACGGCGCACAGATTTTGTGCCCCAGCATATGTAACATTAGCTCGTAACTGCCTGTCGCTTGGGCGGTTTCTGATCGAAACATCGCAGGAAACGAACGAAATGTCCGTACACCAACGAATCGCACAATGCGTCCTCGTTGCAGCTCTGATGCTCAGTGCTGGCAGCGCCTGGGCGCAGAATACTGAGCTCCGCAAGACGTTTTTCAAGGAGGCGGATGCCGCCAAGGCCGCGGCCGACGCCGCTCAGGCCCAGCTCCTGGCCCCTCGCAGCTATGCCCGGGGCATGGATGAATACAACGACGCAGAATTCGCCCTCGAGCGCGGTCGCAACATCGAGACCGTTCGCTCGAATGCCAGCGCAGCCGCGGAGCACTTCAAGGTGGCCACAACGGCCGCGGAACTCGCCGCTACCGCACTCGCTCAGGTCATGAAGAGCCGCCAGGACGCCGCGAACGCCCGGGCGCCGGAATTGTCTCCAGACATCTGGTCCGAGGCGCAGCGCAAATTCGGCGAAGCCATTCGCCTGCTCGAACGCGGCGACCTGAAGGGCGCAAAACGCCGTGACATAGAGGCGACCAGCCTCTACCGCGACGCCGAACTCATCGCTATCAAGGCGCAGTACCTGAGTGAAACCAGGAACCTGCTCGCACAGGCCGATCGGGCCAGGGTCGGCCGGTATGCACCGATCACGCTGGGCAAGGCCAAGCAGCTGCTCGCCGATGCCGAACGCGAACTCAATGAGAACCGATACGACACGGACCTCCCCCGCAGCCTGGCACGTCAGGCCAATTACGAGGCCAAGCATGCCATCTATCTGTCGGAGATCGTGCGCAGGATCCGCGATCGCGACATGACCACCGAGGAACTCGTGCTGCAGTGGGAGAAGCCCATGCAGGACATATCGGGCGCAGCTGACATCGTCCCGGACATGGAAGACGGTCCGACCCGTCTCGCCGCGGAGCTCGTCGCGTACATCGAGAACCTGAACAACGAGAACCAGGCGCTCGGCCAGGAGAACTCGGAAAACGAGATGCGCCTGACCGAAATGCAGGAGGAACTGGCCGCACTCGACGAGCGCCTCGGTGGCGCGACCGCCGAACGCGCCGCACTGATTCAGCGACTCGAGGCGCAGGCCCGGGTCAAGGAACAGTTCGAACAGGTCGAGAAGATGTTCGCTCCGGCCGAGGCCCGTGTATTCCGTGAGGGCGACAACATCATTTTGCGGCTGACGGGCCTCACGTTCGACAGCGGGATGTCACAGATCAGGCCCGAAAGCTTCGATTTGCTCGCCAAGGTCGAAAAGGCAATCGATGTTTTCCCGCGCAGCGAACTGATCATCGAGGGTCATACGGATTCGTTCGGCAGTGACGACCAGAACCAGGTGCTCTCCCAGGAGCGCGCCGAATCGGTCCAGCAATACATGATCAATGCAATGCGGATCCCAACCTACCGGCTCATAGCGACGGGCTACGGTGAAACACGGCCCGTTGCCAGCAACGAGACCGAGTCGGGCCGGGCGCGCAACCGCCGCATCGATATCGTCATTAGGCCCAACATCGACGCAAGCTAGGAATTCGCTTTCCACCAGTCGGCAACGATGCCGGACGTGATGTTGTTCGCGAGATAGCCGTACTCGGCGTGCACGTTCAGCACGCCGTCGCTGCGAAAGTAGTTGAGTAAACTGTGGTCCTCGATGGCCGTAACGAGACCGAGCTTCAGCATGGCGTCAAAGTCGTCGGCAAGCGTCGGGTCCACCGCGGTCAGGTCACCGACAGCCGACAGGTTGATCCAGCGATCGATTCCGGCTGGATAACGGTCTTCATCGCGCGCTTTGTAACCCTCGAGCCTGCGCTGAACGAAGCGCTGCCCGAGCGGGCTGCCCATTGTCAGCAGGGTATCCACGCGCACCTCGTCGCCATCACGACGCGACATCTGCCACAGGGCATCCCAGGCGATCACTGATCCCATGCTGTGCGCCATCAGCAGGACCGGCCTGCCCGATTCCGCCGCGGCCCGCAGCGGAATCTTGAGCATCTGCCGGGCGTGATCGGCAATCCCGTTAACGTTGCGCTGGTACCGCCGAAGGTCCCGCAGATGCAGCTCGAGCTTTTCGTTGGCCACGTGCGGTATCAGGAACGGCAGAACGTCCGCGATCGTGAACACCCGGCGCGCCAGCCGCCGGCTGAAAGCGCCGGCCTCGGCGATATCCGTCGACGTTGCCGCCTCCTGGCGGATGACCGTCTCGATCGCCTCGAGATCGGGGACGATGTCGCGATGCTGGCCATAGAAGTCGAAGGTCCAGGACACGATGTCGAAACAGTGCAGATTTGACGCGATGTCGAGAGCAACCGCCTTGTCGTGGCGCTTCACTCCGGCGAGGAGACAACGAAACAGCGCATCACGATGCGCTTTGGGCTCGGGCTTGGGCAGCAGACCCGGGATATACAGGATCAGCGGCAGCTCGATCATAAAGTATCGCGCCCGGTTGTGTGCGTACACCGCATGGGAGAACATTGTGTCATGAAATACCTGCACACAATGGTACGCGTTACCAACATTGACGAATCGCTCGACTTTTACTGCAACAAGCTGGGCCTGGTCGAGCTACGACGGCACGACAGCGAACAGGGCCGTTTCACACTCGTTTTTCTCGCCGCGCCAGGCGACGAAGACGCCCAGGTCGAGCTGACGTTCAACTGGGATCCCGAAGACTACGGCGAGGGGCGCAACTTCGGACACCTCGCCTACGCCGTCGACGACATCTACGCCCTGTGCCAACACCTCTTGGACAACGGTGTGACGATCAACAGGCCTCCGCGGGATGGGCGCATGGCGTTCATTCGTTCGCCGGACAACATCTCGATCGAGCTACTGCAAAAGGGCGATGCGCTGCCGCCCGCAGAGCCCTGGGCGTCGATGGAAAATACGGGACACTGGTAAAGCGTTTAGCCGCCCGGCATGAGTGGCGGCAATGCTTCCTCGTTACCGGAATCGTCTTCTTTGAGCACAGAAAAAGAACGGATCGCCGCGGCCAGCGCCGCACCGTCAAAGTCACCCGGTTGCGGGCCATAACTCAGGCTCGACAACGCATCGAGCTGGCTCGCAAGATCATCCGAAACCCGATGTGACATTGCGCCAATGCTGCGCGGCGGCGCGTCGGGCCACTCCAGCGCGGCCCACTCCAGCAGCAACTGTTTGACACTGTTGATCTCCCCGCCCCGCGCGGCTTTTCGGGCATCCCTGAGCAGTCGGGACTGGCGCTTGTGGATCGGCACAGGCGCCGGTTCACGCGGCTCGTGTCTGACCGGCCTCGATGTCCACCACCAGGCCAGCAACGTCGCCAGCCAGAGTCCGGCAAGCAATTCGCTCGCCCGGCGCCAGAACTTTGCGGGAAACACGGGGTCTTCCGGTTGTGTCGCCTGATCGGCCTCTGCAACCGGCTCCGGTTCGGGTAGCGGCGCTGGGGCTTCACCCGTCGGCAGGATCGTGATGGACCTTTCGGCCAAGCGGGCAACCTGCCATTCACCCGCGACGGTATTCCACCACGGGACCTCGATAGCCGGTAGCGTCACGGTTCCCGCAGCTACACCGATCATCGCGTGCTGATCCTTGCGTACCCCCCGGATGCCGCCCGCCTCGATCGACCGGCTGAGATCGGGTTTGTCCGGATAGACATTGATTCCGTCGACTTCGGGAGGATCCAGCGCAGGAATCTGGGTTTCGAGCTGACCAAGCGCGCTGATCGTGACATGGCGCGTCAGGGGCTCTCCGGCCCTGACCTCGCTGGCATCCCGCGACCAGTCCTCCGAGAGCTGCAGGTCGCGTGCCGGCAGCCAGGCCGCATTCGGAAACTCGTCCGGCAGTGGCGGTATCGGCAGCACCGCGACAATTTGCGAATCGGACTCGAACACCTTGCGACCCGTAATGCGGCCATCGCGCAGCACGCGCGCCTCGAAGCGTGCCGGCGATATGTCGATCGTGCCATGCTCCTGCGGGTAAAGTGCATACACTCTCTCGACGACGTTGTATGGCGTACCGTCGATGATGGCTTCATAGCTACGATCGTCGCCTGCCAGTTCGCTGAGCACCTCGACGCCGCTGACGGTGGGATCGCGCAAGGCCGGCTGCCGCGTCGCTACCGACCGGTAGATCTTCACGGTCAGCAGAACCTGCGCCTGTACATAAGTCTCGGTGAAATCCACCTCGCTCGTCACGAAGACTTCGGCTTCGCCGGGCGGCGCGTAACTCGGCTCGTTCACCGTGATCGTGAGCGGTGCGCTGCTCTCGGTGCCGACCGTCACCGGTGGAATCGTGATTCTGCCGGCCCGCTTGGGCATGAGGACGTATGTCCAGGTCTTGCTACGCCGAATCTGGCCGTTGACGATCGTCGTGTTGCTGAGCTGGCTACCCTGACCGACATAGAAGTCGGCCTCGAGTGCCGTGATGTCAGGCTGCAGATCGATATTCGTATCCGATATGACCTCGAGCGTAAACGACTCATTGAGGTCGATATCCAGGCGGTCGACGCGGGTTGTCACCGCCGCAAGCGCCTCCGCGCCGAGCAGCGCCGCGAGGACGACGATCACGGTCGAATACCGGAGCCCGGTGCCTACCATGGCTGCACCTCGTCGTCCGGCCAGGTGTTGTTGCCGTCCTGGTCCTTGCCGGTCTTCTGGTACTGATACCGGAACTTCCGCCGCAGCAGGCCGCCCGGATCATTGGGGATACGACGCAACCACTGCTCCATAGCCTGCTGCTGCTCCTGCTCTCTGCGCAGGGCTTCGAGTTCCTCGGGCGTCAGCTGCTGCGCCATTTGCTGTTCCTGCTGCGCAGCCTCTTCGGCTGCGCGGCGCAATTCTTCCCGCAGCGCCTCCAGGTCTTCCTCGCTGGCCTGCTGATCGTCGCGCCGCGAGGCGTCGCCCTCCTCGGACTGGCTGTCGGATTGCGATTCGCTGTTCGCGCTCTGTTCCTGCGACTGGTTGTCACTGTCGGACTGTTCCCCCTCGCCCTGCTGGTCCGACGACTCCTGCTGGTCACCCTCGCTCTGTTGCTGCTGCTCCTGCAGTTGCTTGAGCAGGTCGCGGTTGTAGGCGGCATCCGCATCCTCGGGATCCAGCTCGAGCACCTGCTCGTATGCATCGATCGCGGACTCGAATTCGCCCTGGCGAGCCATCGCATTGCCCAGGTTGTAGAGACTGCGCGTATCGCCTTGCTCTGCAAACGCCGCCGCACTCCCTTCGTAGTCGCCAGCGCGATACTGCGCAACGGCACGCCAGTCTGCGTTTTCGAAGAGTTCCACGGCTTCGGCTGGCGCCCCTTCTTCGAGCAATTGCTGCGCCTGCTGGTCCTTGGTCAACCAAAGGTCATCCCAGGTCAGCGCCTGTGCTTCGTTGTCCCACGGCGCGATGATGAATAGCAAAGCGACGAGCACGTAACCCTTGCGAAATGCCATCGCCGCCAGTGGCAGAAGCAGCAGCACGAGCCAGGGACCTTCCTCGCGCCAGAGATCCGTGGCGACGTTGTCGTCGCCCGCCTGGCGAGCGCCCGTCTCGCCGCTGAGCAAATAATCGAGGTCCCGGCCGTCGGTTGTCAAAACCGAGAAACGCCCCCCTCCAGCCGCAGCGAGTGACCGCAGCGGTTGCTCCTCGACGCGCGGCACGGCGATGTTGCCGGACTGGTCGGTAACGAATCCGCCGCTGACACGCGGGATCGGGGCGCCCTCGGCCGTCCCGACCGCGAGTACGGACAGCGTAAACCCGCTGCCGCGCAGATCGCGCGCGACCCGCTCGGTCGCCGGCGACCAGCCGCCATCCGTAATCAGCAATATCTCTCCGATTCCGGCGCCGGCCTGCTCCAGCAACTGCCTCCCCTTGTTGATCGCGGCAATCGGGTAGCTGCCGCGGCTCGGCATGATGTCAGTGCTGAGGCTGTTCACCAGGGCTGCGATCGTATCGGTATCCGTCGTCAGCGGCGTAACCGTGAATGCATTCGACGAATACACGACCAGGGCTGTCTGGCCGCTGCCGCGACGCTCGAGTATGTCGAGTATCTTGAGCCGCGCACGCATCAGCCGGCTCGGCGCCATGTCCTGTGCGTCCATGGACCGTGACAGGTCAAGAGCAATCACGAGCGCCTGGTCGGATCGATAGACGGGTTGCTCGATGCGTTGCCACGCCGGGCCCGCCATCGCCAGTATCGCGATCACACCGGCAATGCCGAGTAACCACCAGCGATAATCCGAACGACGACTGGCGGTGCGCGCGAGGACATGGGGCGCCAACGCAGCGTCGACGACGTGCTGCCAGCTGCCCGGCCCGAGCCGCCGCCGCGAAAGCAATATCGCGCAGGCAATCACGATTGGAATGCCCCACAGCCACTCCGGCCGCAAAAATTGGAAGTCAGCGAGCATCGGCTTCTGCTCCCATCAACTTGCGCACGGCCAGGCTTTGCAGCAAAGCGACCAGGGCAAGAAAACCGGCCAGGGCCAACGCGCCGCCGAGAGGCCAGTAGTACAGCGACTTGACGGGCCGAAAGCCGGCCTCGGGCTCGTCGACCGGTTCGAGCTCGTCGACGAGACGATAGATGTCCTGCAGACCGGCCGTGTCCTTCGCGCGGAAGTACCTGCCGCCGGTCATCTGCGCAATGCCGGTCAGGGTTTCCTCGTCGAGGTCGGCCGACGGATTGATGTTGCGGCGTCCGCCAACCAGCGACGACACCTCCATTTGCTCTGCCCCGATACCGATCGTGTAGATCCGCAGGCCGACCTGTTGCGCCAGCTCGGCCGCTTTCATCGGGTCGATCTCACCCGCCGTGTTGGCGCCGTCGGTCAGCAGGATCAGAACCTGCTCGCTCGCATCGGCCTGCTGATCATGAATTCGCTTCACGGCGAGGGTGATCGCATCACCGATCGCCGTTTTCTCTCCGGCAAGACCGATGAACGACTCCAGCAACAACACCTTGACCGTCTCACGGTCCAGCGTGAGCGGGACCTGGAGATAGGCGCGCTCACCGAACAGGATCAATCCGATGCGATCGCCTTCGCGCCGGCTGATGAAATCGCTGGCAACGGCCTTGGTCGCGGTCAGACGGTCGACTCGCCGGCTACCCAGTTCGAAGTCTTTCTGGTCCATGCTGCCCGACAGGTCGACGGCCAGCATCAGGTTGCGGCCTGCCACGGGAATGTCGAGCTCGTCACCGATTCGCTCGGGACGCGCCGCTGCGATCACGAGCAGAATCCAGGCGACGGCCGCCACCCAGAAACGCCAGCTCACCAGGTGCTCGGACTCGGGTCTCTCCGTCAGCATGCGGAAATAGGATAACGTGGGCACCTTCAGGCCCGCATCCTGCAGGGTCGGCGATTCCGGCAACAGCCGACGCATCAGAAACGGCAGCGGCAATGCCAGCAAAGCCCACGGCCAGGCGAGCGACCACATCAGTCCTGCACTCCGACAGGCGTGGCGAGGCGTTGCCGCACGGCGGCCACGACGTCGACAACGTCGAGTGCCAACAGGTCATCTCCTGGCCTGCGGTACGGCAGCTCGAGCAACTTGCGTCCGGTATCGCCCTGGAATCGCGGTTGATCGAGATCCCGGTCCAGCCACGCGAGCCATGCTTCGCCGGTAAGGCCCGCCACTTCCTTGCGCGGCGCGTAAGCCAGCATTGTGCGCCGCAGCAACTCCGACATTTCGCTGCTGAACGCGACGACGTCGCCGTGTTGCTCGAAATCGGCCGTCAACCTGTTCAGTTGCTTCAGCGCATGTCGACGTGCCGCGCCACGGCGGCGCTTGGCGAGGTAAAGCCGTAACAGGTAGATGCACCCGGCAAGCG
This sequence comes from Woeseiaceae bacterium, assembly GCA_011772865.1. GTDB lineage: Bacteria > Pseudomonadota > Gammaproteobacteria > Steroidobacterales > Woeseiaceae > UBA1847. The sequence continues at coordinate 118,382 of WVYQ01000034.1, forward strand.
CAAGAACAATGATGACCCACCACCCGGGCGCCAGTGGCCACCAGCCAATCGCTTCGGGCAGGTGCAGGTCGCGCAGCGGAATCTGCTCGGGATCCATTAGTGCGTCCTCCGCCCGAGCGCGGTCTGCAACGCCGTCACCGGATCGTCCTCGGTCGACAACGGCAGCAAATGGGCCCCATAACGCTGGCAGAACTGTTCGAGTTCAACCGCTCGCTTCTGAAAAGCCTCGCGGTATTCGTCCCGCGCCGCCTTCGCATAGGTATCGATTGCAAGCTCGTCTTCCTCAGCAACGAGCCGATACCGGCCCGGCGGCGGCAATCGTCTCTCGAGCGGATCGTTCAGGAACACCGAGAGCACGTCATTGTGCCGCGCCACGCTCGACAGGTAAGACTGCGAGGCGCGCGAAAACCCGAGGAAATCGCTGAGTACGACCACGAGGCTCCCCGGACGCGCGACCCTGCGCAAGGAAGACATCGCCTGTCGCAGCGGCCCCTCGTCATTGTCGTCGCCGGCAACATGGCGGGTATCCCAGTCCGGGTGCTCGGCCAGTTCGTGCAGGAACCTCAGGGCGGCCTGCCTGCCCAGGCGCGGCTTGAGCTCACGGTGCGTCGTGTCTCCGAATATCAGGCCACCAAGGCGGTCGCCGCGATGATGTGCAGCCCAGGAGAGCAGCGCAGCGGCCCGGCTGGCGTTGACCGACTTGAAACAGCCGCGCGTCGCAAAATGCATGTTGGCCCGCAGGTCGACAACGATCAGCACGGGGCGTTCGCGTTCCTCGCGAAACAGTTTCGTGTACGCGGTCGTGCTGCGCGCCGTCACCCGCCAGTCGATGCTGCGCGGGTCATCGCCGGGCTGGTACGGACGCGACTCGTCGAATTCCATGCCCCGCCCGCGAAAATGCGATACGTAGGCGCCGGTTTGCAGGGAATTGACGCGCAGCACGTCGAGTGCGATCGCACGCGCCGGCGCATTGAGCCGGATCAGTCCGGTCTGGCTGACGCTGACCGGCGACGCATTTTCAGGCAGATGATCGAGCACAACCATGGGTCGCTCTGCCTAGGGTACTCCGACACCATCGAGCAGCCGCTCGATGACCGAGTTCTCATTGACCCCGTCCGCCTCGGCTTCGAAACTCAGGACGATGCGATGCCGCAACACGTCGGCAGCGACATCCTGGATGTCCTCCGGACCGACATAATCGCGACCCGCAAGCCAGGCGTGGGCACGCGCCGCGCGATCGATGCCCATGCATGCCCTCGGACTCGCGCCGTACATGACCTGCCCCTCGAGCGACTGGTCGACGCGCCCCGGATCGCGACTGGCGACCACGAGATTGACGATGTACTCCTCGAGTTCATCGGCAAGATGCAGGCGCAGGATGTCCTGGCGCGCCTGCATCATCGACTCGAGCGACAACAGCTCGGGCGGCCGGAACGCGTCGCGCTCTCCCGATTTCGCTTCGTCGCGGTTGAGCACGAGGATCCGGCGCTCGTCTTCGACCGTCGGGTACCCGACCTCAACGTGCAACAGGAACCGGTCGAGCTGGGCCTCGGGTAGCGGGTACGTGCCCTCCTGCTCTATCGGGTTCTGGGTCGCCATCACCATGAACAGGTCATCGAGCTTGTAGCTCCGGTCGCCAACGGTAATCTGTCGCTCTTCCATCGCCTCGAGCAGCGCCGACTGAACCTTTGCCGGGGCACGATTGACCTCGTCCGCCAGAATCAGGTTGTGAAACAGCGGCCCTTTGCGAAACTCGAAGGTCCCCTGCTGCGGGCGATAGATATCGGTGCCGGTCAAATCGGCCGGCAGCAGGTCGGGAGTGAACTGGAGGCGGTGAAAGTCCCCCTCGATACTTTCGGCAAGGACCTTGATCGCCCGTGTCTTGGCAAGCCCGGGTGCGCCCTCGACGAGCAGGTGTCCGTCACAGAGCAAGGCGATGAGCATGCGATTGATGAGGTGCGCCTGACCGATGATCAGGCGGCTCGCATGGGCCTCGAGCTGTTGGAATTGTTCTACGACGCTCATTCAATACTCCGGGAAAAATCGGCGTGCCATTTTAGAGAGGATGCATGGGACAGCCAACCAGTCGCTCTATTTTTAGCGATTCGAGGGGCCACTTCGGTAATAATGCTCCCTCTCTGGACAACAACCGACCCGATTCGTTGACAAAAATTCAGCATATCTGCGCCCAAAATCGACGCAACGCCGCATCATACGGCATGGCGCTGCTTGCCGTCGCGTCGCTCGCCGCCTGCCAGACCGGCGCGGACGAGCAAGCGGCGGTAGCGCAAGGAGAAGAGCCGGTTCTTGAATGCGGCGACGATGGGCGACTTTCCGCAGAAATCTACGGCGCCATTCGCGCATCGCTCGACTGGCACAGGAACGATGTCGAATGCGAGGGTATGCCGCGTCCCGACGGCTCCGGTGTACGACTGCGATTCGGCGGAGAGGCCGGCGCCGGGGAATGGCCAATAGCGGTCATCATCGCGATGCCGGATTTCACCCGCGACACGACGAAAACCGAGTTTTCGGCAAACGTCACACTGATCCAGGAAGGTAGTGGCCGGTTTTTCAGCACATCGGACCTCGACAACTGCCTGTGCGAGATTGCCGCGGTCCGTCCGCTCGACGACTCCGGAAAACGGGTCGGCGTCAGCGGAGCGCTTTACTGCGTATCGCCACTGCCCGAGGTCAACGGCGGCTCGAGCATTTCGGTTCCCGAGCTCTTGTTCACCGGCTTGCTGGACTGGGGCGCATCATGACGCGGCTCCTCGGGCTGCTCGGGGCTCTTCTCGTGACCTTGCCAGCTTCGGGCAACGAAGAACTCGATGCGTTGTTCGACAGAGACGTACTCATCATCGAGGCGAGCCAGCACGCGTGCTATCGAATCGACATTTATGTCGCCTTGACCAATGCGCAGCGGAGCCGCGGCCTGATGTTCGTTCGCGAACTGCCAGAGACGGCGGGCATGTTGTTCGTTTATCCGGGCGATTACGTCGTCTCCATGTGGATGAAGAACACGTTCATCCCGCTCGACATGGTATTTGCGCGCACGGACGGAACCGTCACAAACGTGATTCGTGACACGGAACCGCAATCGCTCACGTCGCTGGCATCGACAGAGCCTGTTGCGTTCGTGCTCGAACTCAACGCCGGCACCGCCGAGCGTCTGATCATTGACGAGAACAGCCGGCTCTTCTGGGAGCCCGCGCATCGCGATAACGAGTGATCAACTGACTGTCACGGCCCGACGGTTGGGCCATCGGTGTCGGCTAAACTCGAATCATTCCCGAGCCGTGCTAAACGACAGCTGCAATGGCGTCGGACAGATAGCCGACGTTATCTTCGGTGATGCCGGCCACATTGATGCGACTCGAGTCCACCATGTAGATGCCATAGTCTTTCTTGAGGCGCTGAACCTGGTCAGCTGAAATACCCAGGAAGCAGAACATCCCATTGGCGCGAACGAGGTGCGAAAAGTCACGGCCCGGCGTCTTCTCCACGAGCGCCGCATTGAAGAGAACACGCATATCGGCGAGGCGATCGCGCATCTCGTTGACCTCGTCGATCCAGTCGCTGCGCAAATCCGGATCGTGAAGGATCATGCTGACGACAGCAGCACCGTGATCAGGTGGCACCGAGTACAACGTGCGTACGTAGTTATTCACCTGGCTCGAGACCACATCGCGGGTTGCGCCGTCGGCCGTCAGGAAAGACAGCGCGCCGACGCGGTCACGATAAAGCCCGAAGTTCTTCGAGCACGAATTTGCAACGACCAGCTCCGGCACGCGCCCGGCCAGCTCACGAATGACAAAGGGATCGTCGTCGACGCTGCGCGCAAAACCCTGGTAGGCAATATCGATGAATGGAATGAGCTCGCGCTCGATGACGACGTCAACGATCGCCTGCCACTCGTCTTCCGTCGGGTCCAGGCCTGACGGATTGTGACAGCAGCCGTGCAGCAATATCACGTCACCCTGCGGTGCAGCGCGCAATGTCTCGAGCATCGCATCGATCCGGATAACGTGACGCTCCGCGTCGTAGTAAGGATAGGGCTTAAGTTGCAGCCCGGCACCGCCGAGCAGCGGCGCATGGTTTGCCCAGGTCGGTTCGCTCGCCCATACGGAGACCGACTCGTGCGCACGCAACAGCATTCCTGCCGCAACGCGCAGTGATCCCGAGCCGCCCGGCGTCTGGATTGTCACGAGCCGGTCGCCCGGCGCCGAATCCGCAAACGTCAGGTCCTGCATCGCAGCATTGAACGATGCGTCTCCGGCGGTCCCGATATAGGCTTTTGTCGTTTGTGATTCGAGCAGCCGGCGTTCGGCTTTCTTGACCGTATCCAGCACAGGCGTCTCGCCAGCGGCGTTTCTGTATACACCGACGCCGAGATCGATTTTCTCGGGTCGCGGGTCGTCACGATGCTCGGCGATCAGGCCAAGAATGGCATCCGCCGGCATCGGTTGCAGCGATTCGAACAAGTCTGGCCTCCGTCGGGCAGCTTCAGAGTGTGTCGATTGGTGTCTTCAAGTATGCGATGCCGTTGTCCTCGGCATCGGGCAGATGCCCTGCACGAATGTTGACCTGAATCGACGGGACAATCAACGCCGGAAGGTTCAACGTCGCATCGCGCTCGAGCCTCATGGTCGTGAACTCGGATTTACTGACGCCCGATTTGACGTGAATGTTTCGCTCGCGCTGCTCATCAACAGTACATTCCCAGCGCAGCTCCCGCCCTTCGGGCATGTAATCGTGACACATGAATAGCCGAGTATCGCCAGGCAAAGACAGGATGCGCTGGATCGAGTCGTATAGCAGTTCCGCATCGCCGCCGGGAAAATCGCATCGCGCAGTACCGAAGTCAGGCATGAACATACTGTCGCCGACGAAGACGGCCGAACCGATCCTGTAGCTGACGCTGTCGTTGGTATGCCCAGGCGTTGCGATGACATCGCACTCGAGGCCGCCGATCGCAAAACGATCGCCGTCGCTGAACAGCCGGTCGAACTGGCTGCCGTCGGGCTGAAAATCGCCGTTCACATTGAATATGGGCGCGAAATGCTTCTGAACCTTGCGAATGCCCTCGCCAATCGCGACCGAGCCACCGAGCTTCGACTTGATGTACTGGGCGCCGGTAATATGATCGGCATGCGCGTGCGTCTCGAGGATCCACTCGAGGCCCAGCTTTTCCTTGTGGATGTACTCGATAATGACGTCCGAAGGCCCGGTGTCGAGTCGACCCGATACCATCGAATAGCCGACAACGGGGTCGATGATTGCCGCATGACCGTTGTTCGGATCCGAGACTATGTAGCTCAGGGTCCCGGTAGGTTCATGATAGAAATGCTGAATTCGTGCTTCGCTCATCGATTTGAAAACGCCGGCACGAGTGCCGGCGTCGTTTTATTGCCTGTCAGACCAAAATCAGACTTTTGGCGCCCAAACAGAACACCAGCCGTTTGCGTTGACGAGTTTGCCCGGGAAGATCTGGCACGGACGCCACTCGTCCCCGTCGCCGCCCTGTATCAACGCGCAATTATCACAGGTCTGTTCTGCAGCGGGATTGACACGCGAAGCAGGGTCAACCGTACTCGCATCGTGTGTGTACTTCATGGCCGTTGCCATTGGGTCGTCTTCTGCCAGATGCGGCAGATCCTGGGCATACGCTCTGCGTCCCGGGCTTGCCAGGGCACCAGCGACTGCAACAGCGGACAATTGAATGAACTTGCGGCGGGCGATCTTGCTCAAGGGAATCTCCTTATGTTCTCCAGCTTGCCCGGACCGTGTCCGGGGCGAATCATTCTAAAACGATATGGACCAAACTGCGACGCATTGTAGTCGAACTGACTGAACGGCAGCATAACGGCAAACCTTTATCACGCGAGGAGCCGGTTTTAATGAGAACCATTCTCATTTGCGCCGATCTTCGTGCCACTGCGACGGGTCCGGCGTGCCATTGAAAGACAGCTCGGAGCCCGCCGAAATGCGAGCGGCTATCGCGGCGCGACGATATACTGTCGAGCCGGGTAAATAGCGGCATCTGCACCATGGCTGGAAGCAGTCACGCGGTCGACATTCACCGTTTCAGGAACGGCAAGCAAGCGAGCCAGAGCGACACCGTCGCTGTCGAGGAGCCGCTCGAGATTCGCCTTGCCTGGTCGACCCCCGACGGCCGTGCCACCAGGAGCGTTTCGATAACGATGCGCACGCCCGGCAATGACGAGGAACTTGCCGTCGGCTTTCTTGTTAGCGAATCGTTGATCAGAGGCCCGGCCGACTTCGCCTCGGTCGAGTCCTGCGGCCCGCCGGCGCCCGACAGTGGCAACCACAACGTGATTCGTGTCGACCTTGCTGCAAATGTCGATGTCGACCTGGGCCGGCTTCAGCGGCACTTCTACACCACTTCGAGCTGCGGTGTGTGCGGCAAGGCGTCGCTCGACGCTCTTCGCGTCATCGGCGTCGAATCGCAAGTCGGTAACACTGCGAGATTCGAGCGCTCGGTTCTGACATCCATACCCGACAAGTTGCGCGCTGCGCAGACAACGTTTGACGAGACCGGTGGCCTGCATGCGGCAGCGGCATTTACACAAACCGGGGACCTCGTCGTCACGAGAGAAGATGTCGGACGCCACAATGCTGTAGACAAGGTCATCGGCGCCCTGCTCCTGCGAAATCAGTTGCCGGCAACAGAGCTCGGCCTTATGGTGTCAGGCCGCGCAAGCTTCGAGCTGATGCAGAAGACCGTTGTGGCGGGCATGCCGCTGCTGGCCGCAGTCAGCGCACCCTCGAGTCTTGCCGTAGAGCTAGCCGGCGAATTCGGTGTGACGCTTGTCGGTTTCCTGCGCGGCGACACATTCAATGTGTATGCTGGTGAAGAGCGGATATGCGAATGACCTACGAGCCTTACGACAAACAGCTGGTCAGCGACATCGTTGCGTCCTTCGATGCGCGGCCCGAGATGCTCATACAGATACTGCGCGGTCTGCTCGAGCGTTTTGGCTGGATTTCAGAAGACGCCATCCGCCAGCTCGCCGCCGAACTCAACCTGTCGCGTGCCGAGGTTCACGGCGTCGTCAGTTATTACCACGACTTTCGAACCGAACCGCCGGGCGAACATATCATCAAGGTCTGCGCGGCCGAGGCCTGCCAGGCGATGGGATCTCGCGAACTCTCTGCGCACGCGACAGACAAGCTCGAAGGCAGCAACGTGACGCTCGAACCTGTTTACTGCCTCGGCAATTGCGCCTGTTCACCGGCAATCATGGTCGATGGCAAGACCTACGGGCGGGTCAGCAAGCGGCGATTCGATGAGATCCTCGCTGCGCTCGGAAATTCGGGCTGATGGCCAGGGTTAAAGTCTATGTGCCCCGGGAAACGGCTGCGGTTTCAGTCGGGGCACATGACGTCGCAATTGAAATAGCTCGCCAGGCCAAAGAGCGCGGCGATCACATCGAACTTGTGCGCAACGGGTCCTGGGGCGCAACCTGGCTCGAGCCACTGGTCGAAGTAGTCGTCGATGACAAGCGTATTGCCTACGGGAATATCGAACCCGGCGACGTGGCCAGCCTGTTTGACTCTGGCTTCCTGGCAGGCGGCGCGCACGACAGGCGGCTCGGCCCGACCAGTGAAATCCCCTATCTGATCGACCAGGACCGCTGGACGTTCTGGCGCTGCGGGCTCGTCGAACCTCTCAGTCTCGACGACTTCCTCGCGCATCAGGGTTTCAAGGCATTCGAAAAGGCGGTCGAGATCGGACCGCAGGCCGTGATCGACGCCGTCAAAGCATCGGGGCTGCGCGGCCGCGGCGGCGCAGGTTTTCCGACCGGCATCAAGTGGCAGACCGTCGCCGACACTGATGCCGACCAGAAGTACATCGCGTGCAATGCCGACGAGGGCGACAGCGGCACATTTTCGGACCGCATGCTCATGGAGGGCGACCCGCTCGGGCTGATCGAGAGCCTGATGATCGCGGGCTTTGCGGTCGGGGCAAGCCGGGGATACATCTACCTGCGCTCCGAGTACCCGCTGACACATCGCATCCTGACCAAGGCGATTGCGCTGGCGCGCGGCAGCGGCTGGCTCGGCGAGAACATCAACGGCAGCGGCTTCGACTTCGACATCGAGCTGCATCTCGGCGCGGGCTCTTATGTCTGCGGTGAGGAAACGGCCATGCTCGAGAGCCTCGAAGGCAAACAGGGTCTCGTGCGCTACAAGCCGCCCCTGCCCGCGATCGAAGGGCTTTTCGGCATGCCCACGGCGGTCAATAACGTCGTGACGCTCGGGTCCGTCCCGAACATCGTCAATCTCGGCGGCGACAAATATGCCTCTTTCGGCGTCAACCGCTCGACGGGAACCCTGGCGTTCCAGCTCGCGGGCAATATCAGGCGTGGCGGGCTCGTCGAGAAGGGCTTCGGTCTCACGCTGCGAGAGCTGATCGAGGACTGGGGCGGCGGAACGGCAAGCGGCCGCCCGGTCAGGGCGGTGCAGGTGGGGGGTCCGCTCGGTGCCTACATACCGGCCGATCAGCTCGACACCCCGCTCGACTACGAGGCCTTCATCGACATCGGCGCAATGATTGGCCACGGCGGCATTGTCGTCTTCGACGACACCGCAAATATGGCGCAACAGGCGCGATTCGCGATGGAATTCTGTGCTATCGAATCGTGCGGCAAATGCACCCCCTGCAGAATAGGTTCGACTCGCGGCGTCGAGGTCATAGACCGCATGGTTGCTGGGGTTGATCGCGAAGACAATTACGATTTGCTCGTCGAATTGTGCGATACGATGGAAGACGCGTCATTATGTGCGATGGGCGGTATGACACCTCTTCCGGTTAGAAGTGTTCTAAGATACTTCGCAGAGGATTTCGCGGCGGGGACTGACGGATGAACAAGGTCACCGCCGTGCAGGTAACGCCGGCGAAGCACAAGCGATCGGAGTGGCAGGCGGAGTTCGACGCGAACGCCAAGCGGCAGGGCAAGATCCTGGAAACCTCTCAAGACGCGCTGCGCCTTACTTCTGCTTGGCGCCTCCCGGCTCACCTTCACTTTCCTCAGGTTCGCCATCGGGAAACAGCCATTTCGTAATGTGCGGTTTTACGTAGGCCGGGAACAGTACGAAAGCGATGCCGAGGGCGATCGCGCCGACTGGTGGTCGCCACTGCACGATATATACGGGCCATACGAACGCCTGGATCATGTTCATGATCGAGTCGCCGAGGAAGCGAAACACGAATTCGATAAGCTGGCCTNNTCTGCGATCTCGCCGAGTATCGTAGCGATTTCAAGATAGAGGAAGTATGCGGCCCAGCCAACGGCATACAAGCCTCCCCCCCGGACCTTCCAGACCTTTGCGAACCAGAGACGAAACTTGCTCTTGAGCTGATCCAGCAAAGGATGCTACCGCACGATCTTCGTGAAACGCGTTCCTTCGAGCGTAAGATTGGCCATCAGTCCCGACGAGTTGAAAATGAAGCCGACCACCGGGTCGCGTACGTTTTGCGAATCGATCGTCTTGCCCGCACCGACGTCGATCAACGCGACCGAACCATCGACACCAACACGCCATCCGCTCGAATTGCGGAAGTCGTTGAGCGAATTCTCGGACATGAAGCAGATAATGATCGATCGCGCTTGCGCGCCAGCCTGCAATCCGAGTGAACCGCTCGTGATGCGAAAGTAGTCGACGGTCTTGCCGTTGATGCGGAGCACACCCTCACCCGTCTCGGCGCCGATGCCGAGGCCAGCCCTGAGCGCTCGCGGGAATACGAGATAACCGGCGGATTGATTCAGGAATATTTCCGAGCCATCGATCGTATCCTTGAAGATTTCGATTGCATCATTGGCGCCGAGCTCGATGCTTTCGGCTGACGTCTCGAACACGGAGCAGCCAGCAAGAAAGTAACTCGCCGCGACGAGCACTACTGATCTGCAGAAATTAGTGGGCCTCATGCGGCCATTGTAAATGCAGCCAACATCGCCCGCAAAGTGTCGCCCAATTGCGACGCTTTTTCTTCGTCGTATCGGCCGCTTGCTTCGTCCATGTATGCGCGCTGTGCAAGCTCGAGCTGTATGGCGTGGATGTCGTTGCCTGGATCGCCGTAGTGGCGCGTAATGAAGCCGCCCTTGAAGCGACCGTTCAAGACCGTATCGTAAGGACTCGCCAGCGCCGTATTCATCACGGCTCTTTCGCGTTGCTCGGAGCAGCTTCTGCCGTCAAAAGAGCCTATGTTGAGGACGGGCAGTTCCCCGTCAAACAGCAACGGCACCCGGCTCGCTATCGAATGCGCATCCCAGAGCAGCGCAACGCCGTGTCTGTCACGCAGCGCCGTCAGCGTCATTTCGATTTTTTGATGATACGGATGCCAGTAGCGGGCAAGTCGCTCGGCGACGTCGATATCAATGCTGTCCGAGTAAATGTCGCGCCCGTCGAACGTTAGTCTCGGACATACGCTCGTACCCTCGCGCCCCTGGTACAGCGCAGCGTCATCTGTCGGCCGATTCAGGTCGACGACATATCGTGAGTAACGCGCCGAGATAATCGATGCCCCTGTCTCGCTGGCGAATCGATAAAGACGGGCGACATGCCAATCAGTGTCAGGTAACGCCCGCCCCGCCTCGGACATTGCCGCGGCGATGTTCGACGGCAGGTCGCGGCCATCATGAGGAATGCTGATCAGGAGGGCGGTATTACCCTCGTGAAAGTCAAAAACGACGCTCACGCACTCATGCTCGGCAGGATCGACGCCGAATACTCACAGAACGCACCATCATCGATCAGTGCGGCAACTCGGGCAACGTCTGCCGACAACGAGCGATCTTCCAAGTACGGCGGAGACAATTCGCGCAACGTGTTTATGATTTTCTCGATGGGCGCCGAACTCTTCTGCGGATGATGAAACTCGACGCCTTGCGCGGCGGCCAGCATCTCGATCGCAACGATGTTGGCGACATTGTCGATCATCTCGTGTAAACGGCGCGCTGCAAAAGTCGCCATGCTGACATGGTCTTCCTGGTTGGCCGACGTCGGAATGCTGTCGACACTCGCTGGGTGCGCATGCGACTTGTTTTCGGATGCCAGTGCGGCTGCCGTGACTTGCGCCATCATAAAACCGCTATTAAGACCGCCCTCCTTGACCAGGAAAGCGGGCAGTCCGCTGAGGTGCGTGTCAATCAGCAACGCAATGCGCCGCTCGGACAAAGATCCGATTTCAGAGATCGCGAGTGCAAGATAGTCCGCTGCCAATGCTATCGGTTCGGCATGGAAATTGCCGCCCGACAGCACGGCTCGCGAGTCGGCGAAGACCAGCGGATTGTCGGTGACGGCGTTCGCCTCGGTCTCGACGACCTGGCAGACATGGCGCAATACGTCCAGGCAGGCGCCGGCCACCTGGGGCTGGCAGCGGATCGAGTACGGGTCCTGCACCCGGTCACATTCGAGGTGCGATACCCGGATGTCGCTGCCCCGCATCAGCTCTCGCAGCACTCCCGCAACCGCAATCTGGCCACCATGCCCGCGCGCGCTCTGGACGCGCTTGTCGAACGGCGTATCCGAGCCCTTGATCGCGTCCGACGCCATCGCGCCGGCGGCAAGCGATGCCGCCAGGACATGCTCGGTGCGAAAGATCGCGGCCAGCGCCAGTGCCGTCGACACCTGCGTGCCGTTGAGCAGCGCCAGTCCTTCCTTGGGCGCAAGTCTGATCGGCTCGAGGCCCGCCTCCTTCAGCGCGAGTTCGGCCGGAACGAGGTTGCCGGCGACCCGTGCCTCGCCGACGCCGATCAACACACCCGCCAGGTGTGCCAGAGGCGCGAGGTCGCCCGACGCACCGACGGATCCCTGCGACGGGATTCGCGGGTAGATGTTGTTGTTGATCAACGCACAGATTGCGTCGACGAGCTCGACGCGTACGCCTGAGAATCCCTCGGCCAGTGCAATGACCTTCATCAACATGACCAGGCGTACAACGTCGTCGTCGAGATCTTCNNACCTGGGCGAGCTGTCCGAAACCGGTGTTGACACCGTAGACCTGCTCGCCACCCGCCACCAGATCCATGATGAGTTCGTTCGACTCGGCGATACGTCGCCGCGCGTCTGTGCCGATCCCGACGGTGACGGGCTCGCGCCAGGCTGTACGCAGCTCAGCCAGGCCGACGAGCTGGTTCTCGATCGTCAGCTTCACGATGCGTCTCCGAAATCAATCATCGGCAGATTGAGACCCTGCTCTCGCGCACACCGGATCGCTTCCTCGTAGCCCGCGTCGGCATGCCGCATGACCCCCGTGGCAGGGTCGTTCCATAGCACCCGTTCTATACGCCGGTCGGCGGCTTCGCTGCCGTCGCAGACGATGACGAGTCCGGCATGCTGCGAGTACCCCATGCCGACGCCGCCGCCGTGGTGGAAAGACACCCAGGTGGCTCCACTCGCGGTATTGAGCAAAGCGTTGAGCAGCGGCCAGTCCGATACGGCGTCCGAACCGTCGCGCATCGATTCGGTCTCACGATTCGGGCTCGCGACCGACCCGCTGTCGAGATGATCGCGACCGATGACCACCGGCGCGCTCAACTCGCCACTGCGTACCATCTCGTTGAACGCGAGTCCTAGCCGGTGCCGGTCGCCCAGGCCGACCCAGCAAATACGTGCGGGCAATCCCTGGAAGTGAATTTCTTCCCGGGCCGCATCGAGCCAGGTGTGAAGGTGCGCATTGTCCGGGATCAGCTCCTTTACTTTCTGATCGGTCTTGTAGATGTCTTCCGGGTCGCCCGACAACGCGGCCCAGCGGAACGGCCCGATTCCGCGGCAAAACAATGGCCGCACATAGGCCGGCACGAACCCCGGAAAATCGAATGCGTTCTCGACACCTTCGTCCTTTGCTTCCTGGCGAATATTGTTGCCATAGTCGAAGGTGGGCACACCCTGTGCGTGAAATTCGAGCATCGCGCGTACGTGAACCGCCATGGATTTGCGGGCGGCGGCGGCAACCGCGTCCGGATCGTTTCTGCGCCCTGCTTCCCATTGCTCCAGCGTCCAGCCGATCGGCAGATAACCGTTGGCAGGGTCGTGGGCCGAGGTCTGGTCGGTCACGGCATCGGGCCTGACGCCTCGCTGCAGCAGCTCGGGCAACACCTCGGCTGCATTGCCGAGCAGCCCGACGCTGAGCGGTTCCCGCTTTGCGATCGATTCGTCAATCATCGCGAGCGCTTCGTCCAGCGATTCGGCGCTCGTGTCGAGGTAACCTGTGTCGAGTCGCTTCCGGATTCGGCTGGGCTGGCACTCGACGGCCAGCATCGACGCCCCGGCCATTGTCGCGGCCAGCGGCTGTGCGCCACCCATGCCGCCAAGGCCGGCGGTCAGTATCCAGCGTCCACCAAGATCACCACCGTAATGCTGGCGTCCCATCTCGACGAAGGTCTCGTAGGTTCCCTGGACGATGCCCTGGCTGCCGATGTAGATCCATGACCCGGCGGTCATCTGGCCAAACATCATCAAGCCCTTGCGATCGAGTTCACGGAAGTGTTCCCAGTTCGCCCATGCCGGCACGAGATTCGAGTTTGCGATCAGCACACGTGGTGCATCACGGTGCGTACGGAATACTCCGACCGGCTTGCCCGACTGCACGAGCAGGGTTTCGTCGCCCTCGAGGTCTTTGAGTGTTTCGACGATCGTGTCGAACGCTTCCCAGTCGCGCGCCGCTTTGCCGATTCCGCCATAGACAACGAGATCCTCGGGCCGCTCGGCCACCTCCGGGTCGAGGTTGTTCATGATCATGCGCAATGGTGCTTCGGTCAGCCAGCTTTTCGCCTGCAGGTTTGTGCCTGTCGGCGCCTTGATCTTTCGTGTTCCTTTCATTGCCTGAGTTTCTCCAGTTCTACGACTGTGCCTGTCGCCGACTTGGGCGTGCCAGGCGGTGTGTAATGGCCGGCCAGCTCATAGCGACTGCCCGGATGATGTAATCGTGCAAACGTAACCGGCGCGCCATGCGCCCAGGTACGACGCAGCACAACGAGGCTTGGCTCGTCATCGCGCATCTGCAGATGGCTGCGGACCGCCGCGTTCGGCATGACCGCTCTCACGACCTGCTCTGCTTCCTGCAGGGGCGAAATTGCCGTCAGGTAAGCGCTCGGAGTCACGGTCGTGAAATCCTGCTCCATGCAATCCGGCGCGAACCCGGCAAGCACATGACGATCCTCGAGCTGGATCGGCGTTCCGTTCTCCCGGTGCACGAGAAGCAGGTGAAAAACATCGGAGCCCTGTTCGATATGCAGTGCTTTTGCGACTTCGCCTCGCGCATGCTGCAATGATTGCCGAATGACCACGGAACTGTGCGAGTGACCACGCCGCTCTATTTCGTCCGCGATGTTATGGACTTCGAGCACGTGCGACCCGGCTCGCAGGTCGGCGACGAAAGTTCCCCGGCCCGCGACGCGCCGCACGTAACCCTCGTCCGTCAGCTCGCGCAGCGCCCTGTTCGCTGTCATGCGCGACACGTTCATTGCTTCGACGAGCTCGTTCTCCGATGGCACGCGGTCGGAAGGACGCAGCTCGCCTGCCGAAATGCGCCCGATAATCAGGTCCTTGAGTTGCTGATACATGGGTTTCGAAGCGGCGCTCATGATCCCGCCCCAATCCTCTGCAGGGTATTGGCAAAATCGCGGCGCGCTTCATCGCGTCCCACCGGTTCGCCATCGATCACCCGCCATTCACCATTGACCATGACGCGCTCGATCGGTAGCCGGTAACCCGAAAAAACCAGTGCGTCGAGCAGTGACGCGGCATCGTGCCCAACCAGCATCGGGTCGTCGTCGTAAAGAACGACGATATCCGCCCGCGCGCCCGCAACGATGCCCGCCGTTTCGTGTCCGCACGCCTGCGCTCCACCCTCGAGAGCGCGCATGAACAACTCCCGGCCGACATGCGATTGCTCCAGGGAGGCAACATTGCGCGATTGGGAGGCCAGGCGCTGGCCGTACTCCAGCCAGCGAAGTTCCTCGAAGGGGTTGATCGATACGTGGCTGTCCGAGCCAATCGCAATTCGCCCCCCGGACTCGAGGAACCGGTGCAGCGGAAACAGGCCATCACCGAGGTTCGCCTCGGTACTCGGACACAGGCAGACGACCGCGCCCGAAGCCGCGAGCATTTCGACTTCTTCCTGATCCATGTGCGTGGCATGGACGAGACACCAGCGCTCGCCAATGTCGAAATTCTCGAGCAACCACCGCACCGGCCGGCGCCCGTAGTTCGACAAACATTCGTCGACTTCGCGCTGCTGCTCCGCGATGTGCAGGTGCAATGGCAGACCGTCGCGTTCAGCCACTTTGTCGATTTTTCTGAGCGAGGTGATCGGTACGGCCCGCAGACTGTGTGCGCCGATGCCGATGTGCACGATCTCGGATGACTGATCAGCCGCCCTCGCATAGTGCTCGAGGAAACGGTCGACATCGAGCGCAAATAATGCCTGGTGGCCTTCCGGATCAGGCCGATCGAACCCGGCGCGCTCGTACAGCACCGGCACATAGGTCAGGCGTATGCCTGACTGGCGGGCTGCCTCCCGAATCGCGACAAACATCCTGTCGTCGGCAGTCGCCGCGCCGGGCTCGCGATGCAGGTAGTGAAACTCGGCCACTGACGTGTAACCACTGGCGAGCATCTCGTCATAAGCCTGGCGTGCTATGGCCGCCAGTGCCTCGGCATCCATCTTCCCGGCCAGCGCGTACATGCGCTCGCGCCAGGTCCAGAAGTTGTCCCGGCCGGCGGGCGAGCGCTGTTCCGTCTTGCCGGCCAGCGCGCGCTGGAATGCGTGGCTGTGAGCATTGGCGAGGCCCGGGATCACCACGCCGGCGACAATGTCCTGGGCCTCCGGACGAGTGTCCGCTTGAACGGTCTCGATACGGCCGGCCAGCACGCTGAGGCGAACGTTATTCGCCCACCCCTTTTGGATCAATGCCTTACGCGCGAAAATTCCGCTCATGATGGCCTCTCAAAGTTGTATATACAGGCTAGACCATGATACGGTCGAATGCAATTTCCGGAGGGCTGAATGAGCGACTGGGACCTGCTCCTGACCGACGCCCGCATCGCCACGATGCGTGACGGGTACGATGATCTTGGGACCATCGAGAACGGCGCCATTGCGATTTCGGCTGGCAACATCGCGTGGGTCGGGGATGCGGCCGATGTTACTGCGGCCAATGCGGCAGCAAGCCGCTCCTGCGGCGGGCGATGGGTGACCCCCGCCCTGATCGATTGCCACACCCACCTCGTGTTCGGTGGCGACCGCGCGGCCGAGTTCGAACAGCGCCGCAAAGGCTTCAGCTATGAGGACATCGCAAGAGCGGGCGGCGGAATTCTCTCCACGGTTCGCGCCACTCGTGCTGCGAGCAGTGACGAACTTTTCGATTCATCAATGCCTCGCCTGAACGCGATCAAGAAAAGTGGCGCAGCGACCATCGAGATCAAGTCCGGGTACGGCCTCGACATCGACAGTGAAATCCGGATGCTGGAAGTGGCCCGCCGCCTCGGCGAGGCGTCGGGTATTTCAGTAAGGGCCACGTTGCTCGCCGCGCACACCGTGCCACCCGAATTTCTTGATAAACCGGATGCCTATGTCGATCTGATCTGTAATGAGCTGATACCTCTCGTTGCCGAGCGCAAACTCGCCGACGCCGTCGACGGATACCTCGAGGACATCGCATTCAACACGAAGCAGATCGAGCGCGTCTTCGAGACCGCTCGCGACCACGACTTGCCGGTCAAACTGCACGCCGATCAACTCACGAACGGCAGCGGGGCCGCGCTCGCCGCAGCCCATGGCGCGCTGTCTGCAGATCATCTCGAATATTCCGCGTCGGCGGGCATCGCGGAAATGGCCGCGAGTAACACCTGTGCCGTACTCTTACCTGGAGCGTTTCTAACGCTGAACGAAACGCGAAAGCCCCCCGTGGACGCGATGCGCGAATGCGGCGTGCCGATTGCCGTGGCTACCGATTGCAACCCGGGAACCTCACCGCTGACCTCGGTCACCGAGGCCATGGCTCTCGCGTGCCGCCTGTTCGGGCTTACGCCGGAAGAGTGTCTTGCCGGGACAACCCGCAACGCGGCTCGGGCATTGGGCCTTGATGACAGGGGCACGATCGAGATCGGCAAGCGGGCCGATATTGCGCTGTGGGACATCGCACACCCGCGCGACCTCAGTTACTGGCTGGGCAGCCACCCGCTTGCCGGCTTGTTTATCGAGGGCCTTGATGTCAGTCTGGCCCGATCGTGACGCCCCCCAATGCTTCAATCCAGCGTAGCTTCGTCGTTACGCTCGGCTTCCTGACGGGCCTCGCAGCCTTTACCGTCGACGTCAGCCTGCCTGCCGTGCCGGCCATGGTCGATGCGCTATCGACAAGCCTGTCGAAAGGGCAACAGATTGTCGGCGTGTTCATGCTCGGCATGGCCTGTGGCCAGATTCCGGCGGGTCTCATATCGGATCGGGCCGGCCGGCTTCCCGTCCTGTACGGCGGAATGGCGCTCTTCACGATTGGCGC
>WVYQ01000034.1:135936-154528 GCA_011772865.1 Woeseiaceae bacterium
GGATCGGCGCCCGCTCTCGTTTTGTCACGCGCGATTGTGCGCGACATTGCGAGCGGCAAGGAAGCGGCCCGGCTGATGTCGGTGATGACAATGATCTTTACGGCCGCGCCGGTTATCGCTCCGACCGTCGGCGCTCTTCTGGTATCGCAATTCGGATGGCGGGCGCCGTTCACGTTCATTGTCGCGCTGGGTGTGTGCATTACGATCGCGGTACAGCGGTTCATATGGGAAACGCACACGCCGCGGTCCGGCCAGCATCCTGTGCGCCAGCTCGTCGACAGTTTCAAGGAGTTCTTTTCGCACGGACAGAGCGTTTTCGGACTCTTGCTCATCGTCCTGCCACCAGCCGGTTTCCTGTCCATGATCGCGGTTGCCGCCGCGCTCGTTGTTGAGATCTACGGCTTCACAATCACTCAGTTCGGCCTGATCTTCGCCACGGCCGGCATTTCCATCCTTATCGGGTCCGCGTTCAATCGCTGGCTCGTCGGTCGCTTCGACAGCATCCAGGCTATCGCGGTCGGCATCGTGCTCTATGGTTTGAGCAGCACGGCATTACTCATCATGGCGTGGATGAATGACGGACCATTCGTGTTGCTTTGGGGCAGCATTTGCCTGTTCATGTTTACGGTCGCCATCGTCATGCCCAATGCGACCGTCATTGCACTCGATCCATTGCCGAAGATTGCAGGTGTCGCCTCGTCAATCATCGGTACTTTGCAGAATATATTCGGTGCATGCGGCGCACTCCTCGCCGCGACGCTCTACGACGGGACCGTGCGCAATTCGATCATTATCATTGGCTCGGTCGGATTGCTGGTTGTCGCCGTATTCGCGCTAAAGCCGCTGATTTGCCCGATCATCGTTCATCACCCTGACGAACTGGCTCGCGACTAGGGCAATCGCGTGAGCACGTCGCCCGGCGGTTTGCGGGACTGGGTAGGCGTGAGCTTCGGATAGCCGTACCAGATCAACCCGACGACGAATTCGCGGGCTGGGTCGACGCCCACGATCTCGTAGAATCGCGGATCGCGCGTGATGTCGCCGGTCGTCCATTTGCTCCCGACGCCGGCTTTCCACAGGTAAAGCATCAGGTTCTGTGTCGCCGCACAACACGCGGCGTAGTCTTCCTGTTGCAGCACTTCATCGTCGGATTTGCGGCAGGTTACGAGCAGCCAACCGGGTTTTTCCGACCAGCCTTTCGCCTTGTGCTCGCCGGCCCGTGGATCGTTCTTCTTCTCTGTCACGATCTGGCGTACCAGGTCCACGCATGCATTGATCGTTCTGCGCCCGAACGGATAGAAATGCCACGGCTCGGTTACGTGGTGGTTCGGCGCCCAGGTCGCCGCTTCGATTGCCTGGCTCACCAGGTCCTCGGGCACCGGTGTGTGGAGGAACAACTCAATCGTCCGGCGGCCACTCAGGACTTCGGCGAACTCGCGCAGATCCTGCGTTTCGTAACTCGGCGGCTTTTTCATCAGACCCGCTCGATGATCATTGCGATCCCCTGGCCGACACCGATACACATTGTGCACAACGCATAGCGGCCGCTGCGCCGGCGCAACTCATAGCTTGCAGTCGTGACGAGCCTCGCACCCGACATGCCGAGCGGATGGCCGAGCGCGATCGCACCGCCGTTCGGGTTGACGTGTTGCGCATCATCGGCAACGCCCAGCAGACGCAGCGTCGCGAGTCCCTGCGCTGCGAATGCTTCGTTCAGCTCGATGACGTCCATCTGGTCGATCGTGAGCCCCGCCAGTGCCAGCGCCTTTTCGCTTGCCGGCGCCGGACCGATACCCATGACGCGTGGCTCGACGCCGGCGACGGCCCACGCAACAATTCGCACCAGCGGTTCGAGTCCATGCTCTTTGGCGGCGGATTCACTCGCCATCAGCAAAGCGCAGGCGCCATCGTTGATTCCGGATGCGTTACCGGCCGTAATCGTTCCATCGGCGCGAACGATTGGCCGCAGCGCCGCAAGCGCTTCGAGTGTCGACCCGGGGCGCGGGTGCTCGTCGGAATCCACGACCACCGGATCACGCTTGCGCTGCGGCACGCTGACGGGAACGATCTCCTCGGCCAGCATGCCACCAGCCATCGCGGCTTCGGCTCGCTGCTGGCTGCGCAGCGCGAACGCATCCTGGTCGTCCCGCGACACGCCGTAGTCGACGGCGACATTCTCGGCAGTCTCCGCCATCGAGTCGACGCCATACTGTTCCTCGAGCTTGCGGTTGACGAATCGCCAGCCCAGCGTCGTATCGTAAAGTTCGGTGCTGCGCCCGAACGCGGCCGACTGCTTGCCCATTACGAACGGCGCCCGGGACATCGACTCGACCCCGCCGGCGATTGCCAGCCTGACGGTGCCGGCACGAATGGCGTCGGCTACGTTGCCAACCGCGTTCATGCCCGAACCGCAAAGACGGTTGACCGTCGCGGCCGCGACAGACACCGGCAGGCCAGCCAGCAGTGATGACATCCGCGCAACATTGCGATTGTCTTCGCCCGCCTGGTTTGCACAGCCATACGTCACGTCGTCGATGGCTACCGGATCAAGTTCAGCTTGACGATCAAGGAGCGCCGCCATCGGTATCGCGCCGAGATCATCCGCACGCACCGGTGAAAGGGCGCCCCCGTAGCGGCCGATCGGGGTCCGCACAGCGTCGCAAATAAACGCGTCGTCCATGCTTAGTCGTCCTGGCCCCGGGCCGTTATACGCCTGAGCACATTTGTGCCGGTCGTGTTTCTAGGTCCCATGCGTTTTCTCTTTATCATCGTAAGCACGGCCCAGGAAAGTCCCTGCAGCAGCCCAGGCACCACAGATGACGGCCGACACGACTGCAACACCTGTCAGTCCCAGGCCGAGCGTCGCGGTCATGCCTGTATACAGCCATGCCGTCGCCACGTCGCCACCGCGGTATACGACGATGTCGATGATGGGTTTGGCTTTGAATCGCGATTCGGCATCGACGATCGTGAACAGCATTTCACGCGCTGGTCGCGTAACAGCATAATTACCGGCGCGACGCGCTATCTGCAATCCAATCAGCACGCCCAATGCCGGCGTAACGGCAACCACCAACCAGCCGCCAATCATCAGGAACGGCACCAGCGCCAATGTCACGGGCATACCGAGCCTTGTCGCAATACGCCCGGTCACGAATAGCGCGGTGACGGCTGCAAGGCTGTTCACGGCCAGGTCAATCCCTGCCCAGTACTGTGTGCGCACATCACGCTCGAACTCACCCAGCATCGTGCGCAATTCGAAATAGATGAACGTGTTCATGATCACGTAGAAGACGATGAAGGCGCCGATCGCGAGGAGGTAGGGATTGCTGACGAATTTGGTGAAACCGGAAAGCGGGTTTGAACCCAGGCGCTGCCGCGTGGAAAGGTCTGCCTGGACATCCACATTGCCGAGATCGCTGACTCGCAGCCGCTCAAGTGCGCCAATCAGCGGAATTGGAAGCAGCAACAGTACTGCCGCGATCAACAGCAGATTGAGATTGCCGATGTTGTCAGCAAAAAAGGCGGGAATCATGGGTCCGGCGATCGCCCCTGCAGTCGCGCCAAGAGCAATCACGGCATAAAGCCGTTTTGCCTGTTCCTTGTTGTACAAACCGGACATGAACGTCCAGAAAACTGACAGGTGAAACAGGCTGAAGACACTGAGCCAGACATAGTAGGCACGATTGACGAGATCGCTTTCACCAACAAGCGTGCCGGCCAGATAGAAACCGACAAATGTCAGGGCAAAAAACACGTACACACTTGGGACGATTACCTTGAATCGCAAGCGCGAAATCACACCGCCGTATATGCTCACGGCAATCAAACTGAAGAAAAACGTGAACGTCCAGAGCCAGCTCAGCTGCACATCGGTCCAGTCCGACGACAGGGAATCGCGAACCGGCCGCAAGATGAAATAGGCGCTCATGAGCACGAACACGAAGACGAACGACAGCACAGTCGCCCGAATCTCATGCGGCTCGACTTTGGTTGCCGCCCTCACCAGCCGCGTCAGCGGGCCGCCCTGTTCGTCACCTGCCATACGTGCCCCAAATTGCACAGGGAACGCAGCGTACCATCAGTAGAGAACAGCAGCTATCTCGAAGCCGCCAGGCCTGTTACTACCTGCATAAGCTCTGCGGTCGGGATGCGGACCTTGTAGTCCGGGTTCGCGTATGAGAAAGCAATCATCCCGTCACGGCCAACAGCAAAAACGGCAGGGACAGGGAGAATACCGTGCGTCAGCATCGACGATCCCTCGACATCCTGATTTTTCTCACGCCGCCGGTCGATGGTCCTTTGCGACGCTTTGAACGCAATGCCGAGTGCAACCGCAGCCTGTACATCGGCATCGGAGAGTATCGTGTAGCCGAGGCCCGCGATCGTATCCTGCGTCTCTCGCTCGAGACTGTCATACAGGAGCTCGGGCCGATCACCACTCAGGAACAGAATATCGACGCCGAGCGCATCGATCTCTCCGATTACTTCGTTTAGCTCGGACAGGTGCATGTTGCAGAACGGACACCAGCCGCCACGAAAGGTGATCAGTATCACGGGACGGTCCAGCGCCTTCGGATTGAACACGTATGGATTGTCGTCGACAGTCCGCACCTCGAATCGTGGCGCTGCCTGGCCTACCTGTAATGGCTCTGTTTCCTCTGCCGATTCCGCAATCGGTACGTCCGCATGTCCGTATTGCATCGACATGCTGCACGCGAGACTCATTATGAGCACTGCATACAGCGCGCCTGCGACAGATACGCGCAAATTCAAAGCGGGGACTGAAATTCTTGTCAACGTACCAACCTCGATCAACGGTCTCACAAGGAGACCGGACGAGGTAGCAGATTATTACAAGGCTTTCTCGAGCAGATCTGCGCTGCTGACGTTGGAGACGTTTCGACAGCGCGCCTTGGCACGATACATCGCCTGATCAGCCTCGCGCATGAGGCCTGTCAGCGTATTCGCATTCTTCGGATAAAGGGCCAACCCGATGCTGGCAGCGCAATGCAACTTGTGCTCGCCGATGACATACGCTTCCTCGAGCGCCGTCGCGAGCCTGTTGGCAAGCGTGTCCGCAATCTCGGGCGCAACGTCGGGAACAAGCGCAACGAATTCGTCACCACCGGGCCTGCCGATAATGTCACAAGACCGCAGGCTCTTGCGCAAACGCTTGGCCGCGATGATCAGCAACTGGTCGCCGATCTCATGCCCGTGACTGTCATTGATAACCTTAAAGTCGTTCAGGTCGATGAACAACAGCGCCCCTGTCGCCTCATCCGCACTTTCGGTAAGACGCATGGATGCATCACGCTCGAAGCCACGCCGGTTCAGCACGCCGGTGAGCGGGTCCGAGAGCGCCATCGACTCCATGTGGCGTTCCTTCGCCTTGCCGTCCGTGATGTCGACAAACGTCAGCGCGACATCGGAACCGAACGGCTCACAGATCATACGCAGCCACTTGCTGGCGCCACCCGAGTGGTGATTGACCTCGATATCGATACTCTCGCCGCCCTCGGTGGCGCGATTGAATAATTCAATGATCTCATGTGACTCGTTGGACTCCATGCCGTTGGTCGCGATACGGACGATCTGTGCGCCCGTGCAATCGACGAGGTCCTCGCGATCTGAATTGAGAAAATCACCCGCCATCGCGTTCGCAAATATGCAGCGCAGCTTGCGGAAGTCGTCACCCTCTTCCTCGACCCAGCGTAGCCGCAAGATTCCATTCACGGAATGATCGATAAGAGTCCTGAGCAACTTTTCACTGGCACGGACTTCGGCCTGCGCGCGCTCGACATCGCTGACATCGCGGAACATGAGCACCGTGCCATCTCTGAACGACGTGCGGTCAGCTGACATCGGCGACGCCTGGATGTGCAGAAAGCGGCCCGTATTCGTCATCATCTTGGTAGGCTCGCCCGACTCGAGCGCCTCGAAGACCTCGGGAGACTCTTCGCCGAAGAAATGCCGCAGTGGCTCGAGCATTGCCGCGGTCTCCGTGACGTCGAGCAGCGTCTCGGCGCCATGGTTCAGCCCGATGATGCGCCCTTGTTCGTCAATGACGACGACCGGATCCTGCATATTCTGGAACACGGTCTCGTAAGCGAGCGGCGTGAATTCGACAATTTGTTCGCCAAGAACGAGCCATGTATAGATCGGCAGCATGAGCGTGAACACGATGGGAACATAGGAAATTGTGTCGGGACCGAAGCCGAAGTCATACGCGAGCGTCGCGGTCAGCGGGCCGATGCATGCCGCCACGAGAAGGAACAGGCCCCGGCGATGAGCGCGCGCGACCGCCGTACTGTGTGTAATCAGTGTAAGTATCGCAAGGTTGATAACGATATAGCTGTATGGCGCATGAATAAACAGGAACCATGGGCCCCACTTTTCGGGCCTCGTGAGAAACTGTCCCGCATCATTCGTGCTGGGCAGGTACCACATGAACTCGTGATAGTAGTTGGTCGCCGCGAGCGTAATCGACACGAGCGGGATGATCAGTAACATCGTCAGCCGATGGATCGAGGTGGCGCGACCCGTGTACTCACGAAAGCTGAAGTACGCAGCGACAGGGAGCAGCGCGGTACCGACAAAATGCATGGTTCGGCCGGTCGAAAAGACAATGAACGAATCTGTGAGAAGTTCGATCGAGCCACCGAGGACCCAGACACTGATGACGAGGAACAGGGTGCCAATCGGCATCGTCCCGACCTCGCGCTTGGCAAGGACGAGCCGCAGGCCCAGTGCCAGGTAGCACATGGCGCTGAACATCAGCAATAGCGAAATGGCCAGTTCGAAACTCATGCTTGCCGGATCTGATTTAACGAAATCCCGACCCATATTAGGGGCCTAAGCTGTTGATTTCCGGAACTGTTCCACATCTTTCGCGACGCCACCGCGCCACCAGTGGTCTTTTTTTCGCAATTTGCCACCATCGGCTGCGAACGCCGGCGAGATCTGCAATCCCAAGTAGCTGATTCGAAAAAGCTAATCGTCGAAGATGTGGCGGTCGAAAGTACGCCTGCCCAGCGCTGTCACGCGATCGAAAAATCGCTCTGCGCTGCGCTCGGCGAGCGCCTTCTTGAGATAGGGATCGTCGGCAGACCTGGCATCGGCACGCCAGTGGAGAATCGAGACCGTGGTCGCCAGGCGCGTCCGAACGAGGTCATAGAATAGCGCGCGCTCACTTTGCTCGAGTGCGATGACCGATTCGAACCCGCGGACCAGTTCCTTGATGACATCGAGCGCATGGTCACCGCGACGCATGTAAGACGCGGCGATCGCCAGATCGATGACGAGCGGAGCGCGCAGCATATCGCCGAAGTCGATGACGCCCGCTACGCCCATTGGTTTGGTGTCGCTGACAAGCACGTTACCCGGGTTCAGATCGTTGTGAATCACCTGGCTGCGCAGCGACGGGAATACGGGCAGCACTCGTTTTTCAAATGCATCAAGACACTCGTGCAGGCGATCCCGCATGCCGGGCTCCGGGACATGCCCGATAATTCCACGGACTTCCGAAGCACGTTGCATGTCCCACAACAAAACCTGGGATTCCCCGGGATGCGAGAAGCTCTGCAAGGCGCTATCGAGGTCCGCAAGACTGCGGCCAAGGTCGTAAGCAAGCTCGGTATCCGGAGTGACCGCCTCGAGCGGCTGGCCAGGCAGATACGTTACGACTCGCAGTAGGTAGCACGCATCACCGGCATATGCGCTTTCGGACACCCGCCCCGAGGCCGTCCTGACGACCCTCGGCACGGGCACCGGGCAGCCTGATTGCTCGAGGTGAATCAGGGCCCGGATCTGGAAATCCGTGATCTCTTCGGGTTCACTCAAGTTTGCGATCTTGACGACGTATCGCTGCCCCTCTGCGGCATCCAGGCGGAAATTCTGATCACGTTCGCTTACGAGCGGAGTGAGGTCGCCCCGCAATCCGTATGCACTGTCGAGAACGTCCAGAACCTCGGCGTCGGTCAGGTCCGGCGGGTCGGCGGCGATCGCGGCGATCGCGCTGGCGCTCACAACCACTTTTCCTGTGTCGGCGGCGTGTAAGTGTCGAATCTGCGGAGCAATGCGGCAGCGCTGGTGTCGGCCAGAATAATGGCGCGATTCTCTGCGCTCAGGAATTGCTCCTCCTGCATGTGGTCGAGAAACTCCAGCAGTTTGTCGAAGTAACCGTTGATGTTGAGCACCCCACAGGGCTTTTCATGGAATTGAAGCTGCCCCCAGGTCACCATTTCGATCAGCTCTTCCAGCGTCCCGAAGCCGCCCGGCAATGCGATGAATCCGTCTGACAGAGCCGCCATCATCGACTTGCGCTCATGCATGGACGAGACGACATGCAGCTCCGTGACGCCGGTATGTGCGATCTCTTTTTCCTCGAGCAACTTGGGAATTACACCGTGCACGACACCGCCGCGCTCCAGGACCGCGTCAGCCAGGATGCCCATAGTCCCCTTCGTCGCACCGCCATAGACGAGTTCAATGCTGTTGTTAACGAGGACAGCTGCCAGCTCCCTGGCCGCATCCGCATAGACCCGGTCGCCACCGCGGCTGGATCCGCAGTAGACGCAGATTCGGGCAATCATGAACCGGTGCTCAGGCAGATTGGCGTCGTTCCTTTGCTGCCTCTACGATCGCGGCGATTTGTGGACGCTCCTGCCGCAGCTCCTCGGGACTCAGGGCGTCCAGCTCGTGGGGAAATACGAGCCACTCTGCCGCCTCCCGAATAAAGTAGTCGGGCATGATGTCGGTCTCGTTGCGCTCGGGTTTGTACCACGGCACGGCGACCCGGATATCTTCGGGTGTGTTATCGCGAGCCCGTCGCCGCAGCTCGTCGATGACGGCCTTGATCGTATTGCCCGTGTCGAACACGTCGTCGACGATCAGTACCCGATCGTCGTGGCAAATCTTCTTGATGATGTAATTGAGGCCGTGGACAGCGACTGCGCCGCGTTCGTCGACGCCGGTATACGATGAGGTCCGGATAGCGATGTGGTCCGACTCTATGCCGCAGTAAGCCATGATTTCCTGCACTGCCATGCCGACCGGCGTACCCCCGCGCCAGATAGCGATGATCATCGTCGGCCTGAATCCGTCTTCCAGTACGCGCAGCCCGAGACGGAAAGAGTCTTCGAGGAGGTCCTGGGCGGAGAGAACGATCTTGTCCATTGTTATTATTGTGTCGCTATAATGCCTGACCGGATTCTACCGCACGGCAGGCGCGGAATAACAATGACCAAGAATTACGTCGCTGCGGACGACATGCTGAGGGACTCTTTTCAGCTCGCCGCCACGGTCGCGGAGGCGGGCTTCGAGCCGGACTTTCTGGTCGGGCTCTGGCGCGGCGGCAGCGCCGTCGGCATCGCCGTGCAGGAAGGCCTCGAATACCTCGGCATCAAGACCGACCACATCGCCATTCGAACGTCCTACCGTGGGGCCCCGAGCTACGACGAAATGGTTTCCAGGGCCGATTCGATTCGCGTACATGGCCTGCAGTACTTGCTCGAAAACCTGTGCTCGAATCATTCGATGCTCATCGTTGACGACGTCTACAGCACGGGCTCCAGTGTCAAGGCTGTCATCGATCAGCTCTCGCAGAAAACCCGGCGCAACCTGCCCCACGATATTCGTGTCGCGACCGTCTGGTACCGGCCAACGGAACGAACGATCCGCGAGCCCGACTACTATGTGCACAAGACGTCCGACTGGCTGGTATTGCCCTATGAAATGAGCGGGCTCTCGCTCGAGGAACTGCGCGCCAACCGGCCCGAGTTGCATTCCATAATCGATCGTCTCGAGCCGTTCCTGGACTAACCGGCAGTCGAGCTCGCGAGGTATCTGGCGATGCGCTTCGGCCGGAACGCATCGACAATGTTGACGGCGACAACGGCATACACCGTCGTCAACACGAACATGACGAGTCGATCGTTGAACTTGGCGCCTGCGGCGACACCACTCGTGTCGAGTACGGCAGGGGCGAGGATAACCAGCATCGTCAGGTACGCGTAGGACCAGGTCGGTCCGTTCGGCGCCAGACCGTCACCCTGAAATACCCTGGCGCCGATCACGAGCCCGGCCAGCGCAACGATGACTGTGTACAGGGAGAGTGTCGGGGCGATACTCAGCATCTGCCAGGCGATGACAGCGCCGANNTTGGTCGCCTGCTGGCCCATCGAGGCGACCTTGATCATGACAGCCAGGTAGGAGGCGCTTTCGGGGGACACCAGGAACCACAACGCAACGGGGAAGACGATGACGAGTGATCGGAATGCGCTCCAGCGAGCGAGAACCGGGTCCGGCGCAGCCGGCTGCTCCTTGCCGGCGGGAACCTGGGCAACCGGCGCAGCCATCGAGTCCGGCAGGAGGGCATGGCCGATCCAGACGAAGATAATGCCGATGGCGGCGCCGAAAACCAGCCAGCCGATGATGCCCAGTGCGAGGTCGATGCTGACCGAACCGACCGCGGCGCTGAGCGCGATTCCGACCGTGGCAAACGTGCCGACGAGGGGGGATCCGCCCTTCGCCGTGTAATAGAAGCTCCAGTAGAGCGCCAGGATCAGCAGCACGATGCCGACGGCTGGGCGATACATCAGTTCGGGCAGCAACCAGGTACCGGCGCTCAGCGCCACCGAGAAGACCACGATGATCATGACCGCAGCCTTGAGCTTGAGCGGCGGCATCGGCAGACCCAGAAAGACCGTCGCGAAAACCGGGGCGATGAACGACAGCGGCCACATGGCGACCTGCGAGACCCACAGAGCGAGGCTCGTGCCCAGGGCCAACCGCAGAATGCGGACGTGGGCGAGTGACCAGCCGCTGCTAGTAGGCATAGGTCAGCCAGCTCACAAACCGTATCTTGACTTTGCCCCAGGTATTGAACAGGAAGCTGTTTCCGGTCAGCACCATTACGGACGCCTGGGCGCCGACACGAATTCCCATGCGGTCGGCGCTGCTCGGCAGTTCGAAGTCGATGATGACGGCGAAGCGCTGCTCGTCGCGCAGCCACTCGCGCTGATTGTCGATCGTCGGCAGGCTGCCGAGCGGGGCACTGTCGACGGCTACGCCGAATCCGGTCGTGCGTATGTTGCCCCTGACGACGCGGCCCGGCAGTGCGTCGAAGACGATGCGCACCTCGTCACCGGGCTTGATGTTGCCGAGATTGTTCTCGGTAAAGTCCGCCTGCACCCAGATGTCGTGCGACGCGAGGAACGTCATTAACGGCGCGCCGGCGTTCGCGAAATTGCCACGATCGACGCGCACGTCCGTAACGACGCCGTCGGCCGGAGCAGTGATCGATGTTCGATCGAGGTTGAGCTTTGCCTGCTCCAGCGCCGACTGCGCTTCGAGTATGCGTGAATTGTCCTCGCCCGACTCTCCGAAGTCCTGGATCGCCCGATCCAGGTTCGCCTGCGCAGCTTCGACCTGGGACTTCGCCACCGCATAACTCGCTTCCGCCATCTGCAGCCGGCGCTCCGAAATCGCCCCGGGGTCTTCCTCCTTGATCCGGCGCATACGCAGGGCGTCCTGTTCTGCCTTGACGAGCCCGGCCTGTGCCGATTTGAGCTGCGCTCTCGCAACGTCGACGTTGGCGCCCGACGCCCCGGTAGCCTGCCGCGCTGCCTGCAGATTCGCCTCGGCCGTCTCCACAGCCAGTTCATAGGTCGTGCGATCGATGCTGAACAGAAGGTCACCCGCCTCGACCGCCTGGTTGCTTTTCACGGCTACCTCGGTGATGAGCCCCGATACCTCGGGCGCAACCGGAACGATCAGCGCATGCACGCGCGCCTGGCTCGTGTACGGCGTGATCCGATCGGAAATGATGTACCAGATCATCATGAATGCGGCGACACCGAGCAGGATCAATGTCCACTTGCGCACCGGGTCCGCTGTTGCTTTGTCTGTTTCGTCCGCCATCGTCTCTTCCGTCATTGTGTCTGCCACCCCCCGCCCAGGCTGCGATAGATCGCAACGAGGCTGCGCACGACATTGCCGCGGTTCGCGGCGTATCGTTGCTGTTGTCCGAAAAGCGCCTGCTGGGAATCGAGGACGCGCTGGTAATCCGCGAATCCTTCCTGGTAGCGCAGCAGCGACAGTTCGGCCGAGCGCACGGCCGCCGCGACACCCTCGCTGAGCACGCGGTCCTGATCGCGCGTGCCCGAATAGGCCGCCATCGCACTCTCGACCTCGGCAGCCGCCTGCAAGACCGTATTCTGGTAAGCCGCCAATGCCTGTTGCAGCCGCACGTCCTCGACCCGAATGCTGTTCTTGATGCGGCCGTAATTCAGGAACGGCCAGACCATCGACAGGCCGGCCGAGTATCCGAGGCTGTCGCTATCGAACAGGCCGGGTGATCCCGCCGTATCGTCGCTCGCAAAGCCAAGCGTGCCGTTGAGGCTGAAGCTAGGATACAGGTTCGCCGTGGCGACGCCGACCAGCGCGTTCTGCGCCCGGGCCCGCATTTCGGCCGCCCGCACATCGGGCCGCTGCCGCAACAGGTCTGCGGGCATGCCAACCGCCAGGCGGTCGGGCACATCGGGCAGCTTGCCTGCGGTGCCGAAGAACTGTTCGACCTCGGCGGACGTAACGCCGAGTATCGCGCCCAGCGCAATCTTGGCCTGCTTCAGGCTCAGCTCGAGGCCGGGTATGACAGCCTGTGTCGACAGCAACAGCGTGCGCGCCTGCAACGCATCCAGTTCGGAGTTTTCGCCATTGCGAAACAGCACGTCGGCAATTTCGAAGCTGCGCTGCTGAATCTTGACGCTTTCCTCGGCCAGTTCGAGCTGTTCCTCGATCGAGCGAATGACGAAGTACGTATCGGCCACCTGGGCTGTCAACAGGATAACCACGTCGTTGAAGTCCGCTACCGACGCGAAAAAACCTGCGTCGGCCGCTTCGATGGCGCGCCGATATTTGCCCCAGAAATCCAGTTCCCACGCGAGTGCCGCGCCGAAGTCGTACTGGACGATCGACGAGTCGGCCGCATTGTCGTCGCCGGTTCCGACGACCGTAGCACCGGCGGTTGCAACCTGGGTCTGCGGCCATCGGTTGCCGCTTGCAATGGCGAGCTGAGCGCTCGACTCCTGGATACGCAGCGCCGCGATTTCGAGCGTATAACTATTCTCGTAGGACGCCGCGATCAGGCTATCGAGTACCGGGTCGTCGAAATGCCGCCACCAGTCGACCAGTTCGGCCGGCTCGGTGGCGTACAGCTCGAGTTCGGCATCGAGCCACGCCGGGTTGAGCCTGACCTCCGGCTGCTCGAAATCGGGTCCGACCGTTGTGCAGGCGCCGCACGCCAGCAGCGCCAGTACCTGAATCGATCGTGCAGCCGTGACCGCTGCCTGCTTATGCCTCTTCCGGTGCAGCATCCGCCTCTTCGGAAGTCATCCAGGCCCGCAATATCTGGTAACCAATGGACAGGATCACGGCGCCGACGAACAGGCCAATGATCCCCATGGTCATCGCGCCACCAATTGCGCCGATCAGGATAACGAGCATCGGCGTCTCGAGACCCCGGCCCAAAAGCATCGGTTTCAGGAACGCATCCGAGCCCGACACGATCAGCGAGTACACCAGGAAGATCGTCGCCGGTACCGCGTCGGCCGTCGAGTAGACCCAGATGGCAATCGGCAACAGGATCAGGACAGGTGGTAACTGCACGATCGCCAGGACGAGAACGATGCCGGCCCAGATTCCCGCGGCCGGCACACCAATTGCAACCAGGCCGACTGCGGACAAGATCGCCTGCAGTACCGCGACGCCCAGGACACCTTTGACGACGCTGCGAATCGTCGCAATAGACAGGTCGACGAGCTCATCGCCCTGCGGCTGGCTGGCCAGTTTACCCGCGATGGTTTTCGCCGTTGCCTGGCTACTATCCGCGGAGGACAGCATCGCGACCGCTATCAGAATCGACACGAGGAACAAAAGCGCGGTCACGACGGTCTGCCCGGCCAGCCCGATCAGCCTTTCCCCCATCGACTTGAGTTGCGGCTCGAATCGGTTCAGCGTGCCCTCGAGGTCCTCGGCTGCCTCGCTCCATATACCGTGCATTTGCTCGCCAATGACGGGCCACTCGGCAACACTCGGGTTGGGCGGCGGAACAACGGCGGTACCGGTTTCGAGTTGCGCACCGACCGTCTTCAACGCAGTCACTGTCGATTCACCCATCACCCACATTGGCACGATGACGATTGCGGCACCGATCAGGGCCAGTATCGTCGAAGACAGCTTCGACCGGCCGCCAAGCTTTGCCGTGAGTGATACGTGTAGCGGGTAAATGGCCACACTAATGACGATCGCCCAGACCACAACCGGGATAAACGGCGCCGCAATCAGGAAGCACCAGTAACCCAGCAGAAGGATAGCGCCTATTTGCAGGAAGGACGCTATCGCGTTGGTAACGAATCCTTTGTCAACTTTTGGAGAAACCGAGTCGTTCATGTTGGCTCCTTTGCTTTTGTTTGATACGCCTGCAGGATCTTCTGCACGAGAGCGAACAGTGCCGCCGTCGACCAACCCGCCAGCAGTACCCCATTTATGGCTTCTATGCCGCTCATGATCCGCCATGGCCCCGACAGTGTGATGTCGCCGTAGCCCAGGGTCGTATAGGTCACAAACGAGAAGTAGATCGCCTCTTCCAGCGATTGCAGGTCGTTCGCCAGTTCAAGCACCAGGAATGCGAAAGCCCACACGATGATTTCTACGAGGTGCAGGAAGAGCAACCACAGGACGGTGCCGATGAGAATGCGCAGCGTCCAGCGCCAGCGCGGCCCGGCCGCCAATGTCGCGGTATGGCGGGATAAGCGGCGCACAAGGACTACCGTACCCATCGCATGGATGATCACGGTCGTCACGACAAGCGCCGCACCGATCAGGGCATACGTGATCACGGACCGCTCCTTTAATTCTTGTTAGACGAAGCCTGGAACGCTGGTCTACCTTCGCACGCGCAAACGTCAAAGTCCATCGCCCGAAATCCGTCCCATGACGTAGGTCGCGGCAATATTCCTGTCATCGCCGAGGAAGATCAGGGAGAACAGCAACTCGTCGAGCGTCTCCGCCGCCGCGGCCCGTCGCGCAG
Source organism: Woeseiaceae bacterium (assembly GCA_011772865.1). Lineage (GTDB taxonomy): Bacteria > Pseudomonadota > Gammaproteobacteria > Steroidobacterales > Woeseiaceae > UBA1847. Next base: position 151,028 of record WVYQ01000034.1, read on the forward strand.
TAATCTGGGAGCCTTCGGGGTCGAGGACGACAAAATCGGCTTCCTTGCCGGGTTCGAAGTTGCCGACGAATTCGTCGAGGTACAGAGCCTTGGCGGCGCCCAATGTCGCGAGATACAGCGCACGGCTTGCCGGCAGTGACTGCCCCTGCAGGTGCAGCATCTTGTAGGCCTCGCTCATCGTCCGCAGCATCGACATACTCGTGCCACCACCGACATCGGTCGCAAGTCCGACGCGCACACCGGCATCGGCCATCGCCTGCAGATCGAAGAGGCCGCTGCCGAGAAACAGGTTCGATGTCGGACAAAACGCGCCGGCTCCGCCCTTTTCGGCCATCAACGCCCGATCGGCGGTATCGAGATGCAGGCAATGGGCGAACAGGGACCTTTCGCGCAGCAGCCCGAAGTGATCATAAACATCGAGATAGCTGCGGCTCCACGCGAACTGGCGCCCTATCTCGTCGACCTCTTCCTGGTTCTCGGCAAGATGCGTATGCACCCAGGCATCGGGATGTTCAGCCGCGAGCCGTCCCGCGGCCTCGAGTTGCGCCTCGCTCGAGGTCAGCGCAAAGCGAGGCGTGATCGCATAACCGAGGCGTCCCCTGCCATGCCATTTCTCGATCAATGTCTTGCTTTCGGCGTAGCCCGATTCCGGATCGTCACGTAACTCCACGGGGCAGTTCTGATCCATGAGTACCTTGCCCGCGATGACACGCATGTTCCTGGCCTCTGCCGCTGCAAACAGCGCGTCGGCCGACTGCGGATGCACGGTTGCGAAAACCGCGGCCGTCGTCGTGCCGTTGTGCAGCAATTCGTCGAGGAAGAATTCGGCGACAGCGCGCGCATGCTCCTCGTCCACGAAACGCATCTCCGCCGGGTAGGCGTACTTGTTCAGCCAGTCGAGAAGTTGCTCGCCGTAAGAAGCGATGATGTCGACCTGTGAAGAATGCACGTGGCAGTCAATAAGGCCCGGCACGATCAGCTTGCCCGAGCAGTCCTCGAGGGCGGCGCCCGCCTCGAGCGACGGCAGGACCTCATCCGCAGGACCGATTCTCGTGACGTGCCCGTCATCCACGACGAGGACACCGTCCTCGATATGCTCGACGGCCGTGGCATCGCCGTGCGGCCCCGGGTCGCCGAGGCAATGGAAGATCGATGCGCGAAAAGCCTGCTGCATGGCTACCCCTCCACGAGCATGACGGGTTCATCGAGCGTGTGTTCGTCGCAATTCGGCTGGTCGAAGGCACGATCGATGACCAGGAATTCCTGGCCCGCATCGAAAGCGATCAGCGGCATATGCCAGGTTCCGCGATGGTAGTTAATGCCCTGCCGTCCGTTGGTCACGAATGCCCGCAAGTCGGACGCATCGACTCCTTCCTCGGGAGGCGCTACGACCACGATCATCCGGGACCCTGACAACGGGATGAACGCCTGGCTGCCGAGCGGGTGACGTTCGACCATGTCGATTCGGTAAGGCAGGGAGGTCGCCACGCGGCATCTCGCAATACTGACCGTAACGCGTCCGCCGTCCGCCATATCGATCGAACACAGGTCGTCGAACCGTTCGAATCGCGCCGCGTTCATCATCGCACGATCAACCTCCGCCGATTCGATGACGTCACCGTAGGGAGCGAAGCGCTCACGCGTCAGCGGTACGGGCTGCAGGGTCATTGTCATTCCGGCTTGCCTGGTTCGATGTGGCCGAACAGGCGCAGGCGGCTTACACCGCCGTCCGGATAGATCGACAGCCGCACGTGGCTGACAGTGCCCAGTTTCGTAAGGTCGTCTGCAAAGACATGTTCCTTGTCCATCTCGAGTCCGGACTCCGGAAGCAGGGTCTGCCAGGCATCGCTGTCGGCGACCGCATCGTTCGCATCCTGGAAGTAAGCAGCCTCGAGCGATACCCGGTCGGGATAGTTGCCCTTGAAGTGGGCGGTGTCGATCTCCACCCTGTCGATCGTTCCGGGGTGACCCAACACGAATATGACCCAATCGTTGCCGGGACCGCGGCGGCGCGCGGTTTCCCAGCCGTCGCCCATGTTCACGCCCCGGCCGGCGACGTTGAGATTGTGCATGCTGCCGAAGTGCTCGTCCGAACACGCGATTGCCCGCCCCCCGTTCTCGAGCGCAAGCAGATCGATGCTGACACCCAGGGTGCCGAAACTCGGCTTGACTTCGCCGAAGAGGCGCAATCTTGCGACCCCGCCGTCGGGATAGATGTTCAGGCGCACGTGCGTCCAGGCCGAAGTGTCGGCGATCTCGAAATAGTGATGCGCGTCAGGACCCAGATCAACCTTGCCGAGAATTTCGGTCCATCCCCCCGCCGGCACATCATCTTCGCTGACGCAGGCATCGAGCGAAGCCTGCGGCGGATAGTTTCCCGTGAAGTGGCTCGTGTCGATGTCGACGCCGTGCAGTACACCGGGTACACCGAGCCGAACGATGCAATAGTCGTGTCCCGGCGCGCGCTTTCTGCGACTCTCCCAACCATCCATCCACTTGCCATGATCGTCGTACTTGCCGTCCTCGAAAACTGGGGCCTCGGGTTGAATCAACCGCTCCTTTGCCGCAAAAAACTCGTCGGTAGCGTGCGTTACGCGCGAACCGAGGCGCGGCTGCTCGAGCCGAATCCACTCGTGAAACGGTTCTCGCTCGCGAGTCATGCGTCGGCCTCCAGGGCGTTCAGTCGCAGGAGCGCGATCTTGTGTATTTCGGCGAGCGCAGTTTCGAACTCGACATCACGATCGTTACCGAGCCGCTCTTCGAACGCCACCAGTATCTCGGCGCGGCTACTCCCGCGGACAGCCATGACGAACGGAAAGCCGAACTTCAGGTGATAAGCCTGGTTCATGTCCTGGAAGCGCAGGTATTCCTCGGGAGTGCATTGATCGAGCCCCGCGCTCGCCTGCTCGCTCGTGGAGTCGGCGGTGAGTTCTCCTGCAATCTGCGCTTTGCCGGCAAGATCCGGGTGGGCGCGAATGAGCGCCAGTTGCTGTTCATTCGTGGCATTGTCCACGCAGTCGGCCATCACGGAGGCAATCGTCGCAATGTCGCCGCCATCACCGAGAACGGCCGCCGCTTGCTCGGCAACCCAGGGCGAGTGTTCGTATACGCCGCCGTACTTGTCCACGAAATCGTTCATTCCTGCTCCGCCGGAAATCGTTCCCGCCAGTGATCGGCGATGTCGATGCGCCTCGCCACCCAGACATCGTCATGGCCCGCGACGTAATCGACGAATCGCGCGAGCGCCGCCGTGCGTCCCGGACGCCCGGCCAGCCTGCAATGCAGTCCGACCGACATCATCTTCGAGCCCTCGGCATACAGCACGTCAAACGTGTCCTTGAGATAGTCGAAGAATTGCTGGCCGGAATTGAATCCCTGAGCGGTTGCGAAGCGCATGTCGTTCGCATCGAGCGTGTACGGCACCATCAGTTGCGGCTCGGAGTACGAATAGTCCCAGTACGGCAGATCATCCGCATAGCAGTCGGCGTTATAGCGAAAGCC
>WVYQ01000034.1:154571-242674 GCA_011772865.1 Woeseiaceae bacterium
GCCCGCTCTGTTTCCTCGTCGATCGACTGGTAGTCGATCCAGCGGTAACCGTGGCTCGCGATCTCCCAGTCCGCTTCCTGCATTGCCGCTACGGCTTCGGGGTTCCTGTCCATCGCCATCGCAACCCCGAATACCGTGACTGGAAATTCCCGCTCGGTGAACAGCCGGTGCAACCGCCAGAACCCGGCGCGGGCGCCATACTCGTAGAGCGATTCCATGTTCATGTGACGCTGGCCCTGGACAGGCACGGCACCAACGATGTCGGACAGGAATGCCTCGGATGCGGCGTCGCCGTGCAGAACGCAGCTCTCACCACCCTCCTCGTAGTTCACGACGAACTGCACAGCGACCCTGGCATCGCCTGGCCAGTCCGCCGCAGGCGGATGGCCGTGATAGCCACGCAGGTCCCTCGGGTATCGTTCATCGCCCATCACTGGCTCTCCAGCGACCGGTACCAGCGATCGATCAACTCGCGCTCCGCCTCGCTGATGTTGGTCAGGTTGCCGATCGGCATCACCCGGGTAACGACGGTCTGCTGATGTATCCGCAGGGCCTCGGCGACGATCTGCGCCTCCGTGTCCAGCACGACGCCACCGGGCGCCGCTGGGAACGCCGGGTGCGTGGGCTGGGCCGAATGGCAGGACGTGCAACGGTGCAACACAACAGAACGAACTTCTTCGAACGCGACGGCTTCTCCCGACGCCGCGCTGGCCCTCGGCGCGATGAGCGCGGCGACCCCGGCCAGCAGCACGCCGGCAAAGATCAGCGGCCAGGGCGAAGCCTTGCCCGAGTGCCGGGCGACGAAGTAAATGCGGATCAGCGCCCCGGCGAGCGAAATAGCAATCAGGATCGCCCAGTTGTATTCGTGGTTGTAGGTCATGGCGTAGTGATTACTCGTCATGACAAACAGGACAGGCAGTGTGAAGTAGGTATTGTGTACCGAACGCTGCTTGGCCCTGATGCCGTCTTGTGCGTCCGGCGCCTCACCTCTCTCCGCGGCTGCAACCATGCGCTTCTGTCCCGGGATAATGACGAAGAACACGTTGGCCACCATGATCGTGCCGAGCACCGTGCCAAAATGGATATACGCCCCGCGCCCGCTGAACAGCTCGCAAAGTCCCCAGGCGAGAACCCCGGTCAACACGAACAGGACGCTGGCGAACAGCCCTTCGTTTTCGCCGAGCCGGGACTTGCACAGCAGATCGTAGACCAGCCAGCTGACAACGATGATGCCTGCGGCCAGGGCTACAGCCGCGACCGGTGACAACTCGGCGACGGCCGGATCGATCAGGTACACCTGCGCCCCGTACCAGTAGACGAGTACGAGCAGGAACATGCCCGAGAGCCATGTCGAGTAGGCCTCCCACTTGAACCAGTGCAGCGTCTCCGGAATTCGCGGCGGCGCAACCTGGTATTTCTGCGCATGATAGAAGCCGCCACCGTGGACCGACCAGACCTCCCCGCCGACGCCCATGTCCGCGTCAGAGGACGACTTCGGCGCCTCTAGATGATCATCGAGCCAGATGAAATAGAACGAAGCTCCGATCCATGCGATCCCGGTAATGAAATGCACCCAGCGTGCAAGCAGGTTCAGCCAATCGACAACATACGCTTCCATGCTAGCGGCGTCTCTTCAGTGGCCGCACATTGGCCGGGAATTTCGGCTCAGCGGCCCGGTTCACGCGTTCCCAGGCCTGCAGGACCTCGGCAGCCGCGGCGACGGCAATCTCGGCGGGTTTCTTGCCCGTGATCCCGTCGACGCCAATCGGGCACACGAGCTGCTCGATATCGCGCTCCTGCATGCCTTCTGCCCGAAAACGCTTCTCGAACCGCCGCCGTTTGCTGATGGACCCGATCAGCCCGCAGTAAACGGCATCACCACGACGGAGAATGCGGTTGCAGATCTCGTAGTCGATCGCGTGGCTATGTGTCATGACAAGAAAGCAGCTCCCCGGCGGCATCGCGGCAACTTCGAGCGCTGGCTCGGACGACTCTATCGCTCGCACATTGGCCGGCGTGTCGCGGAAAATGTTGCGACGGCTATCGATCCAGCGCACGTTGCAATCAAGTGCGGACAGGGATCGCACGACGGCCGACCCGACATGCCCGGCGCCGAACACGGCAATGTTGAAGTCGGTACCCACGACATCCTCGAAGAACCAGTCGCCAATGCGATGTGCGCGCCGGCCCGTCTCGAGACCCTCACGTGCCGTCGTAACGACGTCGGGCTGCGCCGTAGCCGCGTCACCGAAGGCATCGGTGGTCGTAATGATGCATTTGTCGGTGTCACCCCTGAGGTGCGTTACGATCACAGCGGGCTCGCGCTGGCCGTGCAAGGTCCTGAGATCACGCAGCCAGCCCGGTAACCGGCTTGCGATCGGCTCAAACAGGATATCCACGACGCCACCGCAGCACTGCCCCATCGACGATCCGAGCGGAAACTTGCGCAAGGCCGGAGTCTCGTCGTCCCCGAGCATGCCTGCGGCGATCCGCGTGCACTGGTACTCGAGTTGTCCGCCACCGATCGTGCCGATCGTTGCATCCGCTGAAACGATCATCTTGGCCCCGACCTCGCGCGGAGCAGAGCCGCGAATTCCGGCGACGGTTACGAGCACTGCTCGCTCGCCGGCAGCAGTCAGGTCGCAGAGCTCGTCGATCCATTCATTCATCGCTGGCCACCCTCGATCGCCCGCAACACGGCCTCCGGGGTTGCCGGAGCCTGGAGGTCCGGCAGCGGGCATTCTGCCGTCGCAATCGCGTCGCGTATTGCGTAAAACGCTGAAATGCCCAACATGAGCGGCGGCTCTCCGACCGCCTTCGAGCGATATATCGTATCCTCGCGATTCGGCGAGTTGTTGAGAAGCTCGACACGAAAGTCGGGGGGCAGGTCGGAGCAGGTCGGAATCTTGTAGGTCGACGGCGCGTGGGTCGTCAGCTCGCCAGACTCGTTCCAACACAATTCCTCCGAAGTCAGCCAGCCGACGCCTTGTATGAAGCCGCCTTCTACCTGGCCGAGGTCGACCGCCGGGTTCAGCGAGTCGCCGCAGTCATGCAGGATGTCGGCGCGCAACAAGCGATACTCGCCCGTCAGCGTATCGACAATCACTTCCGATACTGCCGCACCGTATGCAAAGTAGAAGAACGGCCGGCCTGAAAACGTCTCGCGATCGTAGTGAATCTTGGGTGTGCGATAGAAACCTGTCGCCGACATCGACACGCGATTGAACCAGGCCAGCTGAACGATGTCCTCGAAGCCGTGTTTCTCGGTGCCGACGGTAACCATGTCGTTGCCGAAATCGATCTTGTTTTCCGCGACATTGAAGTGTGTTGCGGCGAACTCGGTGAGCCGGGCGCGAATCTTCGCAGCCGCCTTTTGAGCGGCCTTGCCATTGATGTCCGAACCACTCGAGGCGGCCGTCGCCGACGCGTTCGGCACGCGACTCGTATCGGCCGCGTTGATCCGGATTCTGTCGATACCGATGCCAAGCTCGTCCGCCACGACCTGCGCCACCTTGATGTAGAGCCCCTGGCCCATTTCGGTGCCGCCATGATTGAGATGGACGCTGCCGTCCTTGTAGACGTGCACGAGAGCACCTGCCTGGTTCAGGTGTGTCGCGGTGAATGAGATCCCGAACTTGACCGGTGTCAGCGCGATGCCGCGCTTCAGGATCGTACTCCGCGCATTGAAGTTACGCACAGCCGTGCGCCGTTTCTCGTACTTGGCATCCTGCTCGAGCCTGTCGACGATCTCGGTAATGATGTTGTCTTCGAGTTTCTGCCCGTATTGCGTCGTGTCGCGTTCACCAATGCCATAGAAATTCGCGCGCCTCACCGAAAGCGGGTCTTTTCCGAGCGTACGTGCGATATCGTCGATCACGTACTCGATTGCAAACATGCCCTGCGGCCCACCGAATCCCCGGAAAGCCGTATTCGATACGGTGTTGGTCTTGCAGCGGTGCGATTCGATGCCGATGTTTTCGAGGAAATACGCGTTGTCGCAATGAAACATCGTCCGATCGTTGACCGGACCGGAGAGATCTGCCGATACACCACAGCGCGATGCGAAGGTGAATCGGATGCCGAGAATTTTTCCGTCATCGTCGAATCCGGCGTCATAGTCGATGACAAAGTCGTGTCGCTTTCCCGTCATGATCATGTCGTCGTCACGGTCAAGCCTGAGCTTGCACGCCCTGCCCGTCTTCACGGCCATCAAGGCGGCGATGCAGGCTATCGTCGCTGCCTGGCTTTCCTTGCCACCAAAGCCGCCGCCCATCCTGCGGCAAATGCAGACAACGTCCTTTGCCTCAAGGCCTGTTGCCGCTGCAACCAGGTTTTGAACCTCGTCGGGGTGCTGAGTTGAACTGTAGACCGTCAGCGTATGGTCCTCGCCCGGCACGGCCATCGCGACGTGGCCTTCCAGATAAAACTGATCCTGGCCCCCGAGATCGAGCCGCCGTTGGACCCTGTTCGGCGCTTCGGCCAGCGCCTGCTCAGGGTTACCGCGTTGCAGGGTTTCACTGGGCAACACGAACGATCCCTTTTCGACCGCCGTGTCGGTATCGAGAATCGGGTCGAGTTCTTCGTACTCGATGCCTGCCCGCCTGGCCGCCTTGCGCGCCTGGTCGACGTTTTCAGCGGCGACCGCGAATATCGGCTGTCCGGCATACTCGACAACGTCGGGATTGAATATCTTCTCGTCGTGAACGATCGGCCCGCAATTATTCTCGCCCGGGATATCGGCAGCCGTGTAGACCGCGACGACACCATCGGCCGCAAGAACGTCCGCAAGATCGAGGTTCGCGATCTTCGCGTGCGCCCTGGCGCTCATTCCTACAGCCATGTGCAGCAGTCCGCGCGGCTCTGGCAGATCGTCCGTATATGCGGCGCTCCCCGACACGTGCATCCGAGCACTGTCGTGGGCCAGGGGCTTGCCCGATACTGTTGCGCTACCGGCCATACGCATACACCGTCTGTTCTACCTCACCAAGGGTTTCGAGGTAAAAGCGGCGCAATAAATTCTGCGCCGCGCGCAGGCGGTAGCCCGCCGATGCGCGCATGTCGGAAATTGGCTCGAAGTCCTGCGCAAGCCCCTTACAGGCCGCTGCGATCGTCTCTTCGTTCCACAACTTGCCGGCAACCGCGGACTCGCAGTTCTCGGCTCGCCGGACTGTCGTCGCCATGCCGCCACAGGCCATACGAAAAGTGACGACGCGATCGCCATCGAGCTCGAGGCAGTACGCGTTGCAGACCGCCGAGATATCCTGGTCGAAGCGCTTGGAGAGTTTGTGGCTGCGCAGGAGTACATCATCACCCAGCACGGGTACATGAACCGATTCGACAAACTCCGCCTCGCGCAGATCCTTGACCTGGTAGTCGAGATAGAACGCGTCGAGCGGCACCTCGCGCCGGCTGCGGCCGCGGCGAAGGGTCAGCGTCGTCCCCGCAACCATCAGGGCCGGCATCGCATCGCCGATCGGCGATCCGTTTGCGATGTTGCCGCCGAGTGTGCCGGCATTGCGTATCGGCGGAGAAGCAAATCGCCGAAACAGCTCGTCGAGACCCGGGTATTGCTCGACAATCAACACCATCGCGTCGGCAAGAGATACCGCCGCGCCGATATCGATGTGCGTGGCGGTGGCATTGACCTCGTTGAGCTCGGCGACCCGGCCTGTGTAAATCACGGTATCAAGCTCGCGGTGCTGCTTCGTCACCCACAGGCCGATATCCGTCCCTCCGGCGAGTATCGTCGCATCGGGATGGCTGGCGAGGAGTCCGGCGAGTTCGTCGGATGTCAACGGCGCGAAAAACCTTTTGCCGGAACCTTGAAACTGCAAGCCGGTCGTGCGTGAAAGCTGCTTGAGCCGCTCGATACGGTCCCCCGGCGGCGGCAGTTTTTTCGCAGCAGCCGGTTGTCGCAACCAGTCGGTATCCACACCGTGGTCGTACATCGCCTCGGCCGCCGAGATTATGGGCCTGTAGCCAGTGCACCGGCACAGGTTGCCTGCGAGCGCATCGTCGATTTCCTGTCGTGATGGCTTGGGGTTGGTCTTGTACAGCGCGAACAATGACATCACAAAGCCGGGTGTGCAAAAGCCGCACTGCGAGCCATGGTGTTCGACCATGGCCTGCTGTACAGGATGCATTTCTCCATCCCGAACGAGCGACTCGACCGTGATCAGTTCCTTGCCGTCAAGTGTCGGTAAAAACTGAATACAGGAGTTGACGGCGCGAACTGCGACGTCTTCGCCGTTACGATCCAGCTCGACGATGTTGACAGTGCACGCTCCGCAATCGCCTTCGGCACAGCCTTCCTTGGTGCCGGTCTTGCCGAGATCCTCGCGCAGGAATTGCAACACCGTCCGCGTCGGATCGACGTCGCGGAGTTCGTACAGCTCCCCGTCGATAACAAACCGAATGGTGTCGGACGTCGTGTCGATACCGTTAACCCCCTTGACCGTAGCTCTCAACTACCCCGGTACGTCGAGTAGCTCCACGGTGATACCAATAGCGGGACGTGATAGTGCTCGTCGTCGCACATCGCAAAACGAATGACCACCGTCTCAAGAAAGGCCGGGTCGTCGAGTTCCGCACTCCGCGCACGGAAATACGCGCCGATGTCGAACTCGAGTTCATACTCGCCAGTTGCGAGCAGCTCGTCGGCAAGCAACGGGTGTTCGCTGCGCCCATCGTCGTTCGTCACGGCGGCCGCCTTGAGTTGCCGCCCGCCGTCGAGCGCGTACAGCCTTATATCCACCCCTGAGGCCGGGATGCCGTTCGCAGTATCGAGCACATGTGTCGTGAGCCGTCCCATGAGGACCATTATACGTTCGTGTGCTACTGTCTTGCCTCGTCCATTTTCGAATAAAACAATAACAAGGTGGGTACTCGCGTGAGCCCAGAAGACCTGTCCCGACGGATGTTCCTGAAGTCCTCCGGCGCACTTGCCGGAGCGAGCTATTTGCGCATCCTGGCACCGGGACTTGCTGTCATTGCGCAAGCCGCCTGTACGGCGCGGGACGCGGAAGCGCCGTTTGCCGTCCTGGGCGCCGAAGAGGCTCGTGACTTTGCAGCCATCGCCGCGCGAATCATTCCGACCACCGACACGCCCGGCGCAACCGAAGCTGGCGTGATCCACTTCATCGACCGCGCGTTCGGCGCTGAAATGAGTGGCCAGCTCGAATTTGCCCGAAACAGCATGACTGAGTTCAATAACGCCCTCAGGGGCAAACATGGAGACACGGCGCGGCTCGATGAGCTCGACGAAGAGACGCAGGACGATTTCCTCACGTCCCAGGAACAAACGCCGCTGTTCAACATGGTCCGGACGATGACGATTTTCGGCTTCTTCGCCATGGAAAAATACGGCGGCAACAAGGGCAAGGTCGGATGGGATCTCCTCGGTTTCGACGGCAATCACGGGCCCTGGACCTACCCGTTCGGCTATTACGATGCCGAGGTGCACGGGGGCACCAACGATGGCGAGTAAGACGTTCGATACTCGCAAGGAAGTCGACTTCGTTGTCATCGGGTCCGGCTCTGCCGGCGGGATTCTCGCCAAAGAGTTGTCGACCGCAGGCTTTTCCACGGTCGTGCTGGAACAAGGCCCCTATCGCAATGCCGCCGACTTCACCCACGATGAATATTCGGTCTTGATCCAGTCGGAACTTCTCGGCGGCGGCAATGACGTGCATGGCCAGACGTTTCGCCATTACGAACACGAGACTGCCGGGCCGCCACGGGACCGCATTACACCAATCCGATACGCGCCTGGCGTCGGCGGCAGCAGTGTCCATTTCACGGCGAATTTCTGGCGGCTGCGGCCCGTGGACTTTCAGGAGCGCAGCCTGATCGGCCCGATTTCGGGCACGAATTTTACGGACTGGCCGATCACCTACGAGGAACTCGAGCCCTATTACACGAGGGTCGACTGGGAGATCGGCGTATCCGGCGCGCCGGGGCCTTTCGACGCCCCTCGTTCGAAGCCGTTTCCGATGCCACCGATGCCGATCAAGTCGTCAGGCGTGCTCATGGAAAAGGCCGCGGCGGAGCTGGGTTGGCATGCCCAGCCGGAGCCGCATGCCATCCTGTCGCAGCCTCACAACGGACGTGCGGGCTGCGTGAGTTGCGGTTACTGCATGTGGTTCGGCTGCGAGGCCGGCGCGAAATCGTCGACGCTCGTCGCCATGATTCCACTTGCCGAAGCCAGTGGTAACTGCGAGATCCGTCCCGAGTCGACCGTCATCCGCATTGACACGGACGACCGGGGACGCGCCAGCGAAGTCGTTTACCTCGACAGGGACGGCGTCGAACAGGCGCAAAAGACCAAAGCTGTCGTACTGTCGGCCAACGGCGCCGAGTCGGCGAGACTGCTGTTGATGTCGGCCAGCCCGCAACACCCCGATGGCCTGGCCAATTCGAGCGGTTTTGTCGGCCGTAACCTGATGTTCAACCAGCACTCCCTCGCGACCGGCGTCTACGAGCACCCGCTCAACGACTACAAGGGCGTGCAGGTCTCGCGCATCATTCATGACTTTTACGATACTGACGAGAAACGTGGTTTCTACGGCGGGGGTGGCATCGATGCCCGGCCGCTGTTTTCAGCGACGCCGATATTCCATGCCCTGCTCGGCACCGACCCGAACGCGCCGCGGTGGGGCAAGGGCTACAAAGACGTCCTGGCGCATGATTTCACAAGGACACTGTGTTTCGTCGGCAGTAACACGTCTCTCGCGATGGATCGAAATAACGTGACGCTTGACCCTGAGAGCAAAGACGCGTCGGGGCGCCCTGCGATTCGGCTGACCTACATGGATCACGATGACGATCTCGCAACGGCGGCATTTTTCGAAGATCGCTGCGCCGAGTTGCACGATGCGGCCGGCGCGATGAAGATGTGGCGCTTCGGAATCCGCCCGAACACCGGCGGCGAACACCTGCTCGGCACCTGCCGCATGGGTAATGATCCGGCGACATCCGTCGTCGACAGCAAACATCGCAGTCACGACGTGCCCAATTTGTTCATCTGTGACGGTAGCAGCATGGTGACGTCGGGCCGCGGACAGCCGACCATGACAATCATGGCGCTGGCGTTCCGGGCGGCGGATCACATCAAGGCGGCGGCAGGCGCCGGCGAAATCTAACCTGGAGATTGCAATGAAACGTATCCTGATTCTCGTCTGTGGCGGATTTCTACTCTCGGGCTGTGAAGTCAAGGTCGATCACAAGGCTGATGTCGACTGGATCAGTGAGCCGGGCATGGAAGACATGCCGTTTTCGGCCGCCGTACGAGTGGATAACCTGCTGTTCCTTTCCGGCGCCATCGGTTACGACGCCGAGGCCCAGGCGCTCGTGGAAGGCGGTATTCAGCCCGAAACCAGGAAGACGCTCGAAAATATCGCCGCAACGCTCGAGGCGAACGGCTCGTCGATGGATCGGGTCGTCAAGTGCACGGTGTTTCTCGCCGACATGTCGGAATGGGGCGCAATGAACGAAGTTTACGTCACGTTTTTCCCCAACAAGCCGGCGCGAAGCGCACTCGGCGCCAACGGCCTTGCGCTGAACGCTCGTACCGAGATCGAGTGTATCGCGGTGGTTGACTAGCTACCTAGTCCTGGGCGGCCGCGAGTTTCGCCGCCCTCGCGGCAAGTGCGCGGATGCGCTTGTCATCGAGCACGTCGCCCATCGCCTCGGTCAGGGCTTCTTCACTGAGTCCGCCGAGCGCATTGCGCCAGCCCTGGCCTACTTCGTATGGCACCGCCTTGAAGCGCGGCGCAATGCCCTTGCGTGTCGAGAAAGCGTTGTCGTGACCCACCAGCATCAACTGCCAGAAGTCCAGGCCGTAAAGAACGTTACTCACGTTGCGTCCTTCGTTGTAGGTCAAAACGTCCCAGACCGTCATCGCATTCCATTGCTCGGGTAACGGACACCATGCGCCGCCGCCGCTTCCTTCCTGTTGACGCTGCGCTTCGTTAATCCAGTTCTTCGGCAAGAATTGCAGCGACCCGTGCTTGCCATCGACTTCCCGCACAACGGCGACCGGCACCATTTCGAGGTCGATGAGACGATCGAGCCGATAGGCGGCTACCTCCGGATAGAATCCGCGGCCCTTGCGGCTTGCGAATACAGCCTCAACGGTCGCAACGCCGTCGCTGACCGACAAGATCGTGCGCCCCAGTTCGTCCTGCCGGCTGACGACGATATCGCCGTTCGTCAGCAAGTTTTCGAGTTGTTCGTGGGTGAGCCTGCCCTGGGGCCGTGTGCCGACATTGCGCGGATGCGGCATTGGGGCAACGCGCGTTTCGCCATCCTGGTTAGCGACAGACAGGCCGGATTCGTCGATGACCAGCGCATTGGCGCTTCCGCCGTAGTAATTGTTGAGCATGCCCGTGTCGATCTCGACGATTCTCCCGTCCATTCGTTCCAGCACTTTTCGGCCCGGTGTCGGCGTATGGCCGATAACGACTCGATCGGCGCCGATCGCCTCGAGCGTAGCGGTCAGCTTGTCATATTCGATGAGTTCGCTACAGACCACGTTGCCGCGATACCAGAGCGGGCCGTCGAGGGCATGCAGTTCCGACTCATTGAGCGCTTTGACGGTATCAATCGAGTGCAGGACATCCGCCGATATTTCAAGCGGCGGCATGAACTTCGAGAGCAGCACGGCATGATCGTGGAAATTGTCGGTCGGCAGCAGAGCACCGACCTGATACGTGACTTCGAGTTGTCTCACGTACTCTTCCATTTCCCCGATCAGGCGTCCATTGACGCCATCAAGCCCGATATTCCCGATCAGCGGTGACAGGCCACCATGAACGAAAGCGGTGCGGTTAATGACCACGATGGCGGGCCTATCCAGCAGCCACGCGCCGTACTTGCCGTCACTCGCAAATGCCCTGCGATGCGCAAAGAACCCGAGTGGATACTTCTGGCGGAATAACGTGGCCAGGCCCTCGGGTGTCTGGCCCAATGCTGGCCGCACCTCGGCGAAAACTCTGAACCAATGTTCGCGATCGCCAACCAGCTCCTCCTCGGCGAATGCGGCGTATTCGGCAGCGGAGACGTATCGCAGATCGCCCACGAGATTCATCGCTTCGTGGTTGCCGATCAGTACATGGACCCGACCACCGTTCGCCTCGGCCTCTGGTTCGAGCCGCATCAGGAGATCCATCGCCGATCGAGAATCCGGCCCACGATCGAGGATGTCGCCGACAATCACCAGATGGGCATCGCCTGCGCTCCAGGCCAGATCGGCGTCGACAACGTCAGCCGCTGCAAGCGCCTGCACCATCGCATCATAGGCGCCATGGATGTCGGAAATAGCGACGATCCGGCTCACCCCGTCGAACTGCCACTCGGCCGAGCGGGCTGGCGTGGCCAGGACCGCCAGGAGAAGAATCGCTGTTTTGATCAGGACTTTATGCAAAGTGAACCCTTACCGACTAAAATTGAATCATGCCGACGTTTCCACAGACTAGGCAAACAAATGCAGTTTAGGACTTCGACTCCCGTTATTGTATCGTTGTTCCTCGCCGCTGCAGTCTACGGAAAGGATATCAAGGATTACGATCCTCTGTTTCAGAGCGATGAGACGCTCGAGGCGGAAGTCGAGGGCCCGTTCGTATACCTGGCGCGCGAACGTCCCGAAGAAGAAGAAGCCGACGGCAAGTTCCGATATACGGATGCCGACGGCACAATAATTGAATTCGATGTCTTGCTGCGTGCGCGCGGCAACTGGCGCCTCAAACCGGAGATTTGCCGGTTCCCGCCACTGCGCTTCAATTTCAAAAAATCGCAGACCGATGACACCCTGTTCGACAAGCAGGACAAACTCAAAGTCATCACCCACTGCCAGAGTAACTCACTTTATGCGCAATCGATCGTCAGCGAATACCTTGCGTATCGGATCTGGAACTTGCTGAGCGATTACAGCTTTCGCGTCCGGCTCGTGAATATGACCTACATCTACACCGACCGGAATCAGACGCGGCATTCCTACGCCGTATTTCTCGAGCACAAGGACCGGCTCGGCAAGCGTATAGGCGGCGAGCCCGTGTTAACCGAGCGTGTGCCTGTAGGATCCCTGTATCCGGCCGATCTCAACCTGGCGTCGGTTTTTCAATTCTTTCTCGGTAACACCGATTTTTCGCCAATCGCTACTGCCCCCGACGAGGATTGTTGTCACAACCAGGTTCTTTTTACCAGCGAGGCAGGGCTTTATCGAACAGTTCCCTTCGACTTCGATCAGACCGGCTTCGTAAATGCCAGACATGCCGCACCGAACCCTCGGTTCGGGCTCGCTAGTGTCAGGCAGCGGCTTTACCGTGGTCGCTGCGTTAACAATGAATTGTTGCCCGCGACCCTGCAGCTTTTTCGTGACAGGCAATCAGATATTGTCGCCCTCGTCGAGAACCAGGCGGAACTGACATCCGCTACAAGGCGAAACCTGCTCAAGTACATTGAAGATTTCTACAAGCTGATCGACAAACCGAAGCGGGTTGAAGACAAGATTATCGAGGATTGTCTTGTGGACTAGCCGGACCGCTCGAGCCAGACGTGATCCAGTCGACAATAATCTTGCTGACCCGTGGGTGGATGTAATAACCCACCGAACTATGCGGATTCGACTTGCCGTAGCGAACGGCGAGATTATAGACGCGGTAATCGTTTACAGCGCTTACGAGATGCTGATCCATCATCTTCTTGAAGTCGTCGGCCAACGTATTGTCGTGACACGAATAGTCGTCCTCGGCAGCAACATTGTCCCAGGAAATGACATTGGTCGGGTATCGGCCTTCGACCTTCTCCTTTGCTCCCTTGAGAAACTTACGTATGTGCATGTCGCCGAGTGGCGCACCGAGCATCAGCCAGTTGTCGACTTTCGCATCGCCGATCCTGTCCTTGTACTGTTCCTCATGCGATAACTCCCACAAGACATCGTAGGCAATCAAACAGCCAAGCCCGTGTGTCATCAGCAGGATCTTTTCGCCGCGCTCCAGGTGATCGCAAAGCTTGTCACGCACCCTTGCCCGCAGATCCTCCGCGAAACCGGACGTGCCGACGAGGTATTCCGCACAGTCCCTGGACACCCATCGGATGAGCGGGATGGTCATCCCAATCGCGCCCAGGACGGGCGCCAGGATATCGGCGACGAATTCGCGCAACGCGGATTTACCGGGCAGACGGTCGTACTGGCGAATGCCGAAACGCTTGCGCTGCGAAATCGCGCACAGAGCTGCCAGGGCATTCCTGCGGTCTCCTTCGTCGAGGACCGGATCGTACCGTTTACCGAACGACTCGAGCATCTGATTCGTCAGGTCACCGTAGTAAGCCATGTCCTTGGAGACGCTGTCGAAGGCATCGACGCTGTCGGGGTAGTCGCGTGCGACGCCAGCCCTGAGTGCAGCCAGGGAAATCTCCATAAGCGATGACTCGGCAGGTTTGAAGTCCCTGCCGTGCACAATCAGGATGCTGCGATTAGTCGTCATACTCATCGTCACCTGCATCCCTGCGCGTCAGCATCGTAAGAAAACGGCCCGAGAGCGTCTTGCCGTACTCAAGCCGCCAGATCACCATGGTAGAAAACACGAAAGCAATGGAAATTACGGTCGCAACCCCGAGCGCACCGATGCCAGAGCCAAGCCCCACGCCAATCGAAACGAAGATATACATGGCGTCCGATGGCTGACTCAGGGCAAATCGAAACCGGACAGCGGCAACAATGCCGGCAAGGCTGAAAGCGAGCGCGAGACTGTTCAGCACGATCATCGATATGCCGGTAACGACAACCGGCAGGATCATGATTGTCTGCACGAAAGACTGGTCGATGCGACGGGCCCTGCTCGTAATGAAATACGCCCATGTAACGGGAATCGTCAGGATAACCGCGCCGACACAGGCAATTGCCAGCTGCACCCAGCTCTGGGGTGAATGGACGGTATCCTTGGTAAAGGAATATATCGGCTCGAAAGTGTCAGACTGAATCCCGGCCAGGAACTCGATGCCGCCGATCGGAAAATACTGACCAAGCCCCGGATATCGCGACAACAGGTACCACATCATCGTGATCCAGAAAGTGTAGTAAAAGACGATCAGCGTCAGCGGGATCGCCAGCCCACCCGATTTTCGCACGACACTCCTCTCCTTTTGGGTTGCGACACGATACCGCCCGCGTTGGACTACAGCAAATTCCCGGCAACCTGTGGCTGCCGGTGGTAGGCTATGCGGCGATTTTTTGACTAATTCCAAACCACGATGAACCACTCGGTGCAGCTGCTCGGAATCAGCAACGCAATTGTAGACGTTCTTGCGCACATTGATGACACATTCCTGGGCAAGATCGGCGCCGTTCCCGGATCGATGACGCTCGTCGATATGGATCGCGCACGCGAAATCTACGCGAACATGGGCCCTGCAACGGAGATGTCGGGCGGGTCGGTTGCGAACACGATCGCCGGGTTCGCAAATTTGGGCGGTTCTGCGGCATACATTGGTCGGGTAAAAGCCGACCAGCTCGGCGGTATATTCAATCACGACATGCGCTCGCTCGGCGTGGATATTCGCCTGGCCGCAGCGACAAACGGCGCCCCAACGGCACGCAGCCTTATCCTGATTACAGCGGATGGCCAGCGTACGATGCAGACTTACCTCGGCGCATGCACCGAGCTCAGCACGGACGACATCACGCCCGAGAGCATGGGCAGCCCGAAAGCCGTATTGATCGAGGGCTACGTCTGGGATTTGCCGGAAGGTCCAGATCTCACGGCAAAAGCGATCGATATCGCGAAAAAGAACGGCACGGCCGTGGCATTGTCGCTGTCAGATTCGTTTTGCGTCGAGCGGCATCGCGATTCATTCAATCACGCCGTGCGTAACGGCGTCGACATCGTCGTGGCGGACGAGGACGAAGTTAGCGCTTTGGTGCAGACCGAGGACTTCGACGACACACTGGATGCGCTCGACGCTTATGACAACCTCTTCGCGATCACGCGGTCGGACAAAGGTTCGGTTATCGTTCAAGGCGACGAGCGCATCGTACAGGCCGCAACGCCCGTCGACGAGGTTATCGATACGACCGGTGCGGGCGACGCATACACGGCAGGATTCCTCTTTGGCTGGGTCAACGACAAGCCGCTCGCGGAGTGCGCAAAGATCGGTACGTTTTGCGGCACAACGGTTATTCAGCAAGTCGGCGCCCGGATCGAACCCGGGCTGCTGGACAACTATTCCTGAGGCAGCGCAAAAGCGATCAGCTTGTCGTCGATTGGCAGGCCTATTCGCGAATTTCCGCCGGCATAGATCACGACGTACTGGCGTTCCTCCCAGACGTAGGTCATCGGGGTTGCGTTGCCCGACGTCGGCAAGCGCCCTTTCCAGAGTTCCTCGCCAGTCTCGATACTGAACGCGCGCAGGTAATAGTCCAACGTGGACGCAATGAAGATGACGTCGCCTGCTGTCGCAATCGGGCCCCCGATCGTCGGCGTGCCGACCTCGAGCGGCAGGCCCACAAAGTCCTCGAGTGTGCCGAGAGCGCGTCGCCAGACGATCTGTCCCGAATCGACGTTGACGGCCGCGAGGACGCCCCACGGCGGAGGCGCGCAAGGAAGACCCAGGGGCGACAGCACGAGCGCGCGGCGATCCGAGAACGGCACGCCGTGCATGGGTTCGACATCGTCGTCCGGGTATTCCCGCCGGATGCGATCGAAGTCGCTTTGCGGGTACAGCGACACGGCATGCGCCATGCTGGACATGTTGATGACGAGCAGGTTGCGGCGAGGGTCGTAGGCTGCACCACCCCAGTTCGCTCCGCCTCCGGTAAACGGGTAAAACAGCGTCCCCTGGCGCGACGGGGGCGTGAATAACCCCTCCGCGCGCAGTCCGGCAAGTGCCTTTTCGCACGCCCGCTTGTCGAACCAGGTCAGCCCGAACGCATCGTCGGGATCGAGGGTGCTGGGCACGATCCCGGGGGTCGCCGTCGGTATCGGTTGCGTCGGTGACATCCTCTCACCGTCAATATCGGAAGCCGGCATCGGACGTTCCGCGACGGGTAGGAACGGTTTACCCGTGTCGCGATCGAGGACGAAAACATGACCGGTCTTGGTGACCTGCGCCACAACATCATGCTGCTCGCCGTCACGCCACACCGTGTAAAGACCCGGTTGCGCCGGCAGGTCATAGTCCCATACGTCGTGGTGTACGACCTGGTAGGCCCAGCGGACCGATCCGTCCGATGCATCGAGCGCGACGACGGAATTGGCATGACGATTGTCGCCTGGCCGCCGGCCACCGTAGAAGTCCGGGCTCGGGCTCGACGTCGGCACGAATACGAGCCCACGCTCGTGATCCACGGACATCGGCGCCCATGCGTTTGCATGGCCCTCGACGGGCGGCTCGCTGCCTTGCCAGTCCGGACTGCCACTCTCGCGTGGGATTGGATCGAACTCCCACAGCGACTCGCCGCTCCGTACATCGAACGCCCTGACCGTTCCGTGCGGCGCAGTGACCCGCTGGTTGTCGGAAATCGACGAACCCACAACGACAAAGTTGCCGATCACAACGGGCGGCGAAGTGATCTGAAACTCGCCTGGCCAGATCAGCTCCATGCCGACATTCAGCTTAATCTCTCCGCCGGCGCCAAATGCCCGGCACGAAGCTCCGGTACGAGCATCAACGGCGATAATGCGGCCGTCATTCGTGCCCATCAGGATACGGGATGGACATTCGGGCGCGTCACCACTCCAGTGCACGACACCGCGGCACACGAATTTGTTGGCCGGCTGTTGGCCAAGGTCGATATCCGCGTCAAATCGCCATTGCTCGGATCCGGTTCCCGGATCCAGAGCGATGATTTCGTTGAACGGCGTGCAGAAGACGAGCTTGCCATCGACCAGTATTGGCGTGCCCTCGGTGATGCTGCTGCCCAGTCCGCGAACCTTATTGTCGAGATCGCCGGTGCTGAACTGCCAGGCCACCTCGAGCTTTGCAACATTGCTGGTATCGATCAACGCCGCGGAACTGAATCGATGCCCGCCGGGATCGTTGCCATAATGCGGCCACCCCGGTGGGGGCAACTCGACGTCGCCACCGTGCATCTGCGCCACGCCCTCGATATCGAGTGCATGTGCGCCGAACAGGTAACGATAGCCGCTCCCGCCCAGCAGGATCATGATCGACGCGACGCCAACCAGCGCCAGCAGCCATTTCAGGGAGCGCATCGGTTCAGATCGGCCATGAGGCCGCAGCGCACGTCATGACCCGGCTCGGAGTCACGAAGATAGGCGTAGCGATCCCGGCTATCGCGATTGCCACAAGCAATCTCTGCCGCGCACCGCGGTGCGAGGCTGGATGCGTGTCGAGCGCGTTATACACCAATTGGATGCCAGGTCGTTTTGACTTCCTGCGTATCTCTTATCAGGTACGGGTGTTGTGCGGATGATTTGAACCAGTCGGTCCTGGTTCTGGAAACGACGCGCTTGATGTTATCGGCGGCAGCATGTTGCAGCGACTGCGCGGTCTTGCGGTCAGCATCGCAATAAATAATGGCATTCACATCCATGTGCGACGCAAACTGGCCCGTCAGCTCCGAGCGGTGTCCGGTCAGGATGTTGACGACGCCGCCCGGTACGTCCGAGGCATGTAGCACCTCGGCGAAACTGACCGCGCATAGCGGTAACTTTTCGGACGCCAGCACGATGCAGGTGTTACCACCCACGATCGTCGGCGCGACATTGGATACCAGTCCGAGCAGTCCACTGTCGTTGGGCGCGAGCATCGAGACGACGCCCGTCGGCTCGAGAATCGAGAAATTGAAGTGCGATGAACTGACCGGGTTTACAGCGCTGAATACCTGCTGATACTTGTCGGCCCAACCGGCAAAATAAATCAGCCGGTCGATCGACAAGTCGACTTCTTTCTCCGCGGCGCGCTGCCCGACGCCTTGCAAAACGAGCTCGGCGATGAACTGGTCGCGCCGGCCTTCGAGCATTTCGGCGACGCGGTACAGGACCTGGCCACGCAGATACGCAGAAGCCTTTGCCCAGCCGGGCTGCGCTTTCCGTGCAGCGACAACCGCATTGCGAAAGTCCTTGCGGCTGCTGCGGCAGACATTCGCGATCACCCCGCCTTTACTGTCTTCGAGCGCAAAATAGCGACCCGACTCGGTGCGCGGAAACTTGCCGTCGATATAAATCTTGTAGGTCTTTGCAACGCTGAGGCGCTTGCTCCCCGATTTCTGAGCCATGTTTAAGCCTCCAGCCTCAGGTAAGCGTCGAGTCCGTGTAAACCGCCTTCACGCCCCATGCCGCTCTCTTTGTATCCGCCGAACGGTGATGTCGGATCGAACTTGTTGAACGTGTTGGCCCAGACCACGCCCGCGCGCACGCTCTGCGTCATCTTGAAGATCTTGGCGCCCTTGTCCGTCCAGACACCGCCGGAGAGCCCGTAGGGCGTGTTATTGGCCTTCGTCAGGGCCTCGTCAAACGTGCGGAAGGTCTGGATTGCGAGAACAGGACCGAATATCTCCTCCTGCACGACACGATTCGACTGCGATACGCCGGTGAATAGCGTCGGCCGGCACCAGTAACCCTTATCCGGAACGGGACAGGAGCTCTGGTACATTTCCCCGCCTTCTCCCTGGCCGATGGCGAGATAAGACTCGATTGTGTCGAGCTGCTGCCTAGAGTTGATGGCGCCGATGTCCGTATTCTTGTCGAGCGGGTCGCCGACGATCAGGGTTTCCATGCGATCCTTGAGCTTCTGGATCACCTCTTCGGCAACCGATTCCTGCACGAATAGCCGCGAACCGGCGCAGCAGACATGCCCCTGGTTGAAGAAGATTCCATTGATGATTCCTTCGACCGCCTGGTCGATCGCCGCATCGGCAAAAATGATGTTCGCCGCCTTGCCGCCGAGCTCGAGCGTGTACTTCTTGTTGGTGCCGGCAAGGGCTTGCTGAATAATGCGCCCGACCTCGGTCGACCCGGTGAATGCAATCTTGTCGACGCCCGGATGGTTGACAATGGCGGCGCCCGTTTCCCCGGCGCCGGTGACGATGTTGACGACACCATCGGGAATTCCTGCGTCGGCAACGACCTCGGCGAGCTTCATCGCGGTCAGCGGCGTGGTTTCCGCAGGCTTGAGCACGACCGTATTTCCGCAGGCCAGCGCCGGAGCAATCTTCCAGGCCGCCATCAGCAACGGGAAATTCCAGGGAATGATCTGTCCTGCCACGCCGAGCGGCCGAGCCTTGCGGCCCGGGAACGCGTATTCGAGCTTGTCGGCCCAACCCGCGTAGTAAAAAAAGTGAGCAGCCGCCAGCGGCACATCCACGTCACGGGATTCGCGAATCGGTTTGCCGCCATCGAGCGATTCGATGGCGGCGAACTCACGACTGCGCTCCTGCATGATGCGGGCAATCCTGTAGATATACTTGCCGCGCTCCGCCGGCTTCATGCGTACCCACGGACCGTAAGCCTTGCGGGCCGCTTTGACGGCCTTGTCGACGTCTGCGTCCGACGCCAGCGCGACGCGACTCAGTTTTTCCTCGGTCGCCGGATTGACCGTATCGAAATACTTGCCCTTCTCCGGCGCGACAAAATCGCCGCCAATGAACAGTCCGTACCGTTTCCTGACCTTGATGTGATCGGTGCTCTCGGGGGCGGGCGAATACTGCCAGCCAGCGTCGAAAGCCAATTTGTTTTCGGGGGTCGCCATTGTTGTTCGCGGCTACAGCCGCTCCTGTTCTTTATCTAGTCTTTCGAAAAATAATCCGGTGACTGGTACACGCCGGTCTTCTGCTTTTGCAGTTGCATCAGGACGTCGTTGGCCAGCGAACTGGCGCCGAAGCGGAACCAATCCGGCGTCATCCAGGCATTGCCGAGCGTTTCCCGAAGCATCACGAGGTAATGCACGGCCAGCTTGGCGCTCGAGATCCCGCCGGCTGGCTTCATGCCGACCATACGGCCCGTGTCGTAATAATAATCCCGAATCGCCTGCAGCATGACCAGCGTGACCTGCATTGTTGCAGCCGGCTGGATCTTGCCGGTCGAGGTCTTGATGAAATCGGCGCCGGCGTGCATCGCCAGGACGCTGGCCTTGCGCACCCGATCGAGCGTGCCGAGTTCGCCGGTTTCGAGGATGACCTTGAGGTGCGCGTCGCCGCAAGCTTCCTTGATTGCCACGATCTCGTCGAAAACGCGGCCGTGGTGGCCGGCCAGGAATTCGCCGCGCGAAATCACCATGTCGATTTCATTGGCACCCGCCGCGACGGCCATGCGCGTGTCCTCGAGCTTGACCGAAAGCGGTGCCTGGCCGCTCGGAAACGCAGTCGCCACGGACGCAATATTGATGTCGCGACCGGCCAGTGCTTCCCTCGCAACGCCGACCATGGTCGGGTACACACACACCGCTGCGACATGCGGCAGGTCCGGCAGCGCATCATGCAGGTGAATCGCCTTCTGGCACAGTTGTCGCACCTTGCCCGGTGTGTCCTGACCCTCCAGTGTCGTCAGGTCAATCATCGACAGGACAAGCTTCAGCGCCTCGATCTTCGACGCCGTCTTGATGCTGCGACTCTGGAAGCGCGCCACGCGTTCGTTGACACCGACCTCGTCGACCGCGGGAACCGCGCTCAGGTCCGGGAGGCGCGTGGTGGTGTCTACAGCAGTCAGGCTCATCGTCTCTTGCCTCAGGCGATTACCGTTTCCAGCGCCACGAGGACCATTTCATCGAACGTCGTCTGCCGCTCCTCGGCCGACAGGTGGGCACCCGAGGGAATGTCGTCGCTAACCGTGCAAATCGCCAGCGCCTCGGCATCGTGCTCTGCCGCAATCGGATAGATCCCGGCGGCCTCCATTTCGATGCCGTAGACGTTGTAGCGCGCCATCGTGTCAAACATTGCCGTGTCAGGCGTGTAAAAAAGATCGGCCGAGAACAGGTTGCCGACATGGTGCCGGACCTTGTGGCGCTCGGCGGCGGCGACCGCCTTGCTGACGAGGTCGAAGGTCGCTATCGCGGCATAGTCGTAGCCGCCGAACCGGATGCGATTGATGTTCGCATCCGTGCACGCCCCGAGCCCGATGATGATGTCCCGGAGTTTTACGTCAGGGTGCGAGGTTCCGCAGCTCCCGACCCGGATGACGCGCCGCACGCCGTACTCCGCAATCAGCTCGGTGGCATAGATCGACGCGGATGGAATGCCCATGCCGTGCGCCATGACCGACACCGGATGTCCCTTGTAGGAACCCGTGAATCCCCACATGTTGCGCACGTCGGTGACGCGTCGCGCGTCGTCGAAATAGCTGTCAGCAATGTATTGCGCCCTGAGCGGATCGCCCGGCATCAACACAGTTTCGGCGAAATCCCCGGGCGCAGCGTTCATGTGCTTGGTGGCCATACGGCATTGTACCCGCTGTCCGTCGCCTGAGTACCACAGATTCCGGCCGATCGGGGTGCACAAATACCACTGAACAGCGCTATACTTCCGACACCGATCATGAGGAGAACCGCTAATGTGTGGCACAAACACAACAACTAACAATAATCCCGCCTCACGTCTGCTGTTGAGCGCAGTGGGGGTGGTGGTGGCGCTTGCCGGGCTTTATGCCGGGCCGGCCACTGCGCAGGGAATCGTTCTTGATGAAGTCATCGTCACGGCGCAAAAGCGCGAGCAGACGCTCGAAGACGTGCCCGCGTCGGTTTCGGCCATCTCGGGCGAGACCGTTCGCGACCTGCTCGGCGCCGCCGAGAACATTCGTGCACTGACGAATCGCGTTCCGAGCCTGAACGTCGAGTCGTCCAACGGCCGCACGCAGCCGCGTTTCTACCTCCGCGGTCTCGGCAATATCGACTTCGACAACAATGCGGCGCAGCCGGTAGGCATGGTCTTCGACGACATTTTCCTCGAGAGCAACGTCCTGCGCAGCCTGCCGCTTTTTGACATCCAGCGCGTCGAAGTCCTCAAAGGCCCGCAGGGTTCGCTGTTCGGCCGCAACACGAACGCAGGTCTCGTCAAGATCGATTCGGTGAAGCCGTCGGACGATCGTGATGCCTACGTCAGTCTCGCTTACGGCGACCATGACACCGTTGCCTTCGAAGCCGCAACGAACGTGCAGGCTTCCGAAAACGTGGACATGCGTGGCTCGGTCAAGTACCAGCGCCGCAGCAACTGGATCGACAACATCGCTAACGGGTCGGGCAACGACTATGGCGAGTTCGACGAACTCGGTTACCGCCTGCAGTTCCTGTATGACGCCGGCGGCACGTTCAGCGGTCTCCTGAAGCTCCACGGCTTCCACCAGGAAGGCACTCAGCCGCAGGTGTTCTATGCCAATGGGCTCGAGGTCGGCAGCAAGGGCGTACGGTCCGGATTCGACGAGACCCAGGCAAATCACGACTCGGCGGCGGGCGCCGGTATGGAGCTCGATCACTTCGGCGTCATGCTGAATCTCGAGTGGGACCTCGAAAGCTTTACGATTACGTCCATCACGGGCGTCGACGAGCTCGAAAACTTCCAGTTCACCGACGTGGATGGCGGCGTGTCGACCTTCGATGACAACGACATCGGCCGGCTGGGTTTCAGCACGTTCCCGGTAGCGACCGGCGACGGCCTTGACGACCACACCCAGTTCACCCAGGAAATTCGCCTGTCGACCGAGACGGAGAACATGTTCTTCCAGGGCGGCATCTTCGTCCTCAACGAAGACATGATAATTCGCAGTCAGGACTTCGCGAACGGCTTCACCGATTTTGTTGACCAACGGACGGATTCGTTCGCCGTTTTCGGCCAGGTCGAACTGATGGCCACCGACAGCTTCTCGATCGTAGCCGGGGCGCGTTTCACGTTCGACGAGAAGGACCTGTTCGTGATTCCGGGCCCCAACTCGTCCGCGGTCGCCGATTCGATCAATGTTCAGGATGACTATCTGAGCTGGGATCTGGCCTTCGTTTTCGATATCAGTGAAGACTGGAGCCTGTATGGTCGCCTCGCGAATGCCTCGCGTGGTCCGGTGACGATCGGCCGGTTCGGCTTCGTAAGCTCGGCCGAGACCGAGACATCCGACTCGATCGAATTCGGTTTCAAGAGCACGCTGTTCGGCGGTCGCGGTCGCTGGAACCTTTCCGCATACTCCTTCAACGTTGACGACCAGCAGCTTTCGGCAACGGGTGGCGGCGCCAACGTGAATCGCCTGCTCAACGCCGATGGCGTAAAAGGCAATGGCTTCGAAACCGACTTCGAGATCCTCTTTACCGACAACCTGCTGTTCATCGCCAATGCGAGCTACAACAACACCGAGATCGACGACCCTGATCTCAATGATCTGGCCTGCGGTTCGGCGCCGAGCTGCACCAAGCTCGACCCGATCCTGGTTGTGGGTGGTGGTCCGTTCGGCGAGGACGTCGTCGCGATCGACGGCAACCCGCTGCCGCGCGCGCCGGAATGGATGTACAACCTGATCCTGCAGTGGAACCTGCCGGTTGGCGAGGGCGATTTCTACATCCACACGGACTGGAACTATCGTGACGATTCCAACCTGTTCCTGCACGAGTCGGTAGAGTTTGTCGCAGACTCGAGGTGGCTTGGCGGCCTGAGGATCGGGTATCGTTCCGACAATGGACTGGACGTCGCACTCGTTGGCCGCAACATCACCGATGAAATTTCGGTCGATGGCGGTATTAACTTCAATAACCTCACGATCTTTATCAATGAACCAGCCTTCTGGGGCGTGGAGGTGCGCAAGGACTGGTAAGTCCCGCGCATTGCGTAGTATGAGAAGAGCCCGGTACCGCTGGTACCGGGCTTCTTTTTTGTTTCCGCTTATCGCAATCGCCGCCTGTGGAGCTCCTTCCGATCCCGGGCCGTCGACGATCGTGGGCTACCTGCAGAATCACAACATCAGCGAGGCCAGCGGTATCGCGCGCTCGCAACGCTATCCCGGTGTCTTCTGGGTGGTCAATGACGATGGCCCATCGGTCCTGTACGCGATCGATGCAACGGGCAAGGATCTTGGCCGGGTGAATGTCAAGGACGCCAGCAATCGCGACTGGGAGGATATTGCGTCATTTACGCTCGACGGCGTCCCGTACCTGCTCGCGGCTGATATCGGCGACAACGACGGCGATCGCAAGGACGTGCGCATCTATGTGATCGAGGAGCCCGAGGCAGGCGACAAGAAAGTCGATTACGCCTGGCGCATCGAGTTCACCTACCCTGAAGGCCCGCGGGATGCAGAGGCTATTGCCGTGGACACGGAGAATCGGCGCGTCCTCGTTCTGACCAAGCGTGATGTCCCGGCTCTGCTCTATTCGCTCCCGCTCGAGCCGGAATCGAAGAAACGCCAGTACGCCGTACGCCTCGGTGTGGTCGACAGCCTGCCGCAACCCAGTCGCCAGGATCTGGAATTTGCTCGCAAAATCAATGAATTGCACTGGCAACCGACGAGCATGGATCTGTCGAACGACGGCACAAAGGCAGTCGTGCTGACCTATGGCGGCGTCTATCTCTACCGGCGCACTCCGGGCGAAGATTGGTTGGACGCCATGCATCGCCCGCCCGCGGTTATCAGCAAGACGCGGAATCGGCAAGCCGAGGCGGCCGCGTTCAACCCGGATGCCGACGCTGTCTACATTACGCTGGAACAGCGCAATGCGCCGGTGTTCAGGCTGCCAATCGACGGCGAAACGCGTCAATGATAGCGCCGAGCCGACGTATTGGTATCCTGGCGACCGCGCTTTGCGCGACGGGCTGCACGGAACCCGTTACGGACGAGACGCCAGCTGCTGTCACGGTCATGGCTTTCAATGTGCAGAACCTGTTCGACAACCTCGACGACCCGGACAAGGACGACAAGGCCTACCTGCCGTTCGATGCGAAGCAGAACGACGCGCACATTGCCGAATGCAATACGATTGCCGTCGAATCCTGGCGCAACGAGTGCCTGTACCTCGACTGGGATGATGCCGCTCTCGATCACAAGCTCGCGACTGTCGCCGAGGCTATACGCCAGGTGGCGGATGGCCGCGGGCCGGACATCGTCGCCCTGCAGGAAGTCGAAAACCTGGCGATTCTCGAGCGCCTGCGCACCGAGTATCTTGACGACAGCGGCTATCTGCCCGGCCTCCTGATCGAAGGCACCGACACGCGTGGTGTCGACGTGGCTTTCCTCACTCGCCTTCCGACATCCGGGCCGCCGGTGCTGCATCCTTTCGACCTGCCCGATGAATTCGCGGATCGCGCGGGCGATACCCGCGGGCTGATCGAGGCGACGTTCGAACTTCCCGACGGCTCGAAGCTCACGGGCTACTCGGTGCACTTTCCCGCACCGTTTCATCCGACCGAAATGCGAGTACTCGCTTTCGAACATTTGCAGCGTGTGAGGGCCGAGCTTCCCGCAGGTCACAACGTCTTCGCGGCCGGGGATTTCAATACGACGAGCACCGAGGATGCATCAGAGGACATGCTTGATCGCTTCGTGCGGAATGACTGGCTCGTGTCGAATGATTACTGCAACGGTTGCCCTGGTACGCACCACTATGCCAGGGACGACGCCTGGTCCTTCCTCGACATGGTGATTTTCGCACCCTCAGCCAGTCCCGAGAATGCCTGGCAAATCAGCAACGTCGAGCTCGCAATCGAGGTCCCCGCACAGGTAACGATCGATAGCACGCCCAACCGTTACCACTCGGCCGAGCGCACCGGTGTCTCGGATCACTGGCCGGTCGTAATGACGCTCGAGAAGCGCCCATAAAAAAGGCCAGCCCGGGGGCTGGCCTTTGGTGCTGCTCGAAGATCCCCTATCTGAACCGGATATCCAGTCCAAGTCGAACCTCCCACAGTGAGCGGAACGAGTCCCGCGACGTCGGGTTCCGTGCACTGAAGTCTTCGTAAATGTACTGGCCCGAAGGGGTCAGTCCGCTTACGTCAACAACGTCTCGCGAGAAAAACTCGGAGTCGTACTGCCAGCCCCAGTCATCGTTGAGCAGGTTCGTGAAGTTGTAGATCTTCAGGAAAACGCGTCCCTTGAGCTCCGACATCCCGAGCGGGATCTCCTGGTCGACACGAAGATCGACGCGCGAACTGGCACTCGTCGTGACCGAGTTACGCGGAGCGAACTGGCCGCCCTTGAGACCTCTAGCCTTAATCCAGTCGAAGAATTCGGCAACCGGGAAGTTGGCGTCGTAAACAACATTCGGATCGCTCGGGCCATCCGGCACGTACAGCAGGTGGCGGCGTGACCGGCCTTCCTGCAGCACATCGAAGGAGTCCAACGTGTAGGAGTTGGGCTGACCTTCCTGGTAGAAGCCGATCAGCGTGAAGCGCGTCAGGTTGTCCCCGAAGAACTCACGTGCGTAGTCCATGCGCATCGTCAAGCGATTGCGACGAACGTAGTTCGACGGTCCCGGCCGCGGGTTGTTGATGTCGTTCGTGGCGAGGTTGTCGAAGCTGCTGCCCGACGTGAATGACGTCATCGGGCTGACATCCCGCGCGTCGGTCCAGGCATAGCCGAACAACAGGTCCATGCCCCAGTCCCAGCTCTTGTTGAGCACTACCGAGATCACTTCCGCGGTGCTGTCCTTGTTCGCGTTCGTGAGCATCAGGTTGTTCTCACCGGTACCCGGTATCGCATCATAGATGGGCGCACCGGCTGTCGTTGTACCAACGATTTCCTGAGAGACGTTGTTATAGATCGCGCCTTTCTTGAGTATCGTGTACATGTAGTCGATGTCAGCCGTCCATCCGCCCCAGGGCAGCTCCCACGTTGCGCCCAGTGAGTACTTCCACTCGCGCGGCATCTCGTAATTCGGATCGAGCAGGGTCGTGAAAAAGATCGAACCGCTATCCACATCGGTTGCCGCGACTTCGTCGTACAATGTCGTCGGAACCAGGCCACCGCCCCCGGTCTGTGTCAGGGGTTCATCCCCGCCAGGATAGACGAGCACGTTACCGAAGTAGTTCTCGCGCTCCTGTACGTTGGTAATGCCGTCGTTACTCCAGGCATTCGACACCCAGACGTTCGGGTTACCGCCCGAGAACAGGCCGGCGCCGCCCCGCAGAGTCAGCGTATCGTTGACACCCCAGTTGAAACCGAGGCGTGGCATCAAGATGTTGAGCCCGTCGAGGCCCGCGTCGTTGCGGATGCCGATGGCCGTAGAAAGCGCATCGTTGTAGTTCGGCGAGTCGTCACTCGTGAACCAGTCGAAACGCAAGCCTGCCGTCAGCGTGAAGTCGCTGTTCGGGAAGTAGATTTCGTCCGCAAGATAGAGCGAGTTCTTGACGTTGACGAAATCGGCTGCCGCGTCGATCGGGTTATTGGATCCACCGCCGCTGCCATAGTAGACCCGGCTCGGGCGACCGAGGACGAACTTGTCAACACCTGTCGTACCGCAAGTCGGATCATCGTGGCGGCCTTGAGCATCCAGCGCATCACAGGCTGCCGGGTTGCCACTCGAATCGTCCCAGTAGTCCCATTCGCCGCCGTTGGAGTGCTGCACGAAGATGTTGAATACGCGCAGCTCCTCACGCTCGTAACCAACGCTGATCGCATGGTCGCCGGCCAGCCAGAGACCAGACACCTTGATCAGTTCGGAATCGGTAAACAGCCGGTTAGCCTGGCGCGAATCGTCGGCGCCGAGGTAAATCGTGTTGTTACCGAGCTCGATCTGGTGGTCGCCCATCTCCTTCGGACCAACGGTCACCTGCGAGTCGTTCATACGGGAATCGCTGTAGTAGATCTGGCTCGAGAACGAATCGGTCCACTGCGAGTCGAGCCAGAACGTGGTCGTCGTGGACTCGGCGCCCTTGGTGTAGAAGTGATTCGCAAATTCGAACTCGTTCGAGTCGCCATCTGACGCCCGAGTTTCAGCGCCGTCGTAATAGTTGTAGATGCCGGTCAGGCTATGGGCATCATTGATTTGCCAGTCCAGGCGCACCAGGTAATTTTCGCTTTCCAGCGAACCGTTGCCGGGCATGCCACCGGTGTCGTAATTCCATAAGGACTGGGCAGCGGCATCGATCGCGTTGAAATCCGCCTGCGACAACCAGGGCCGCTCTTCGCCATTACCCGAGCCGGCATAACCCATCGCGAGGAACAGCGGTTGCTCGGTCTCTTCGTAAGCCGCAAAGAAATGCAGCCTGTCCTGGATAATCGGCCCACCGATGCTGAGACCGATTTTTTCGCGTGTGTAGTCTTCCGGCGCGGAGAGGTCCAGGCCGTCGAGCTCATCGGCAATCAGGCTCTGGTCCGTGAATTCGTAAAAAACGTTGGCCACGTATTCGTTCGTGCCGCTCTTGGTAACGGCGTTGATATTACACGCAGAGAAACCACCGTATTTCGGGTCGAACGGTGCAAGTTCGACGGACACTTGCTGGATCGCGTCATACGGGAACGGCATTCCGGTCGCGGTCGAATAGCCGTTATTGTTCAGCCCGAAACGATCGTTGTGGCTCACGCCGTCCAGTGTCGTGCTGTTGAAGCGCGGATGCTTGCCCAGGCAGTTCGTCTGTGTTCCCCTGCCGTCGAAGTCGAGACTCATGCGGGGGTCGACTGCATAGACCTCCTTGATGTCGCGCTC
This sequence comes from Woeseiaceae bacterium, assembly GCA_011772865.1. Lineage (GTDB taxonomy): Bacteria > Pseudomonadota > Gammaproteobacteria > Steroidobacterales > Woeseiaceae > UBA1847. Next base: position 183,135 of record WVYQ01000034.1, read on the forward strand.
GAAAGCTACAGCGGCATCCAGGTCCTGCAACCCGAAGGTTGCAGCCGGTCCGATAGCCGTGTCGAACTTCTCCGGAATCCGGCCGGTCGTTATGATCTCTTCGATCGTCCGCTCGACAAGAACGGTCAGGTTATAGGGCTCGCCAAGCGCGATGTAACTTACATCGACAGGATCGCCACCCTCGACAGATACCTGGTAGGGCCCGCCAACAGGCAGCCTGGGGGCCAGGAATGTGCCGGTATCGTTCGTTCGGAACGAGTTGCTGACACCCGTTCGCATATCGGTAACGACGACAGATGCGCCTGCTACCGGGGCGCCATCCTGGTCGATTACTCGGCCACGCATCGAGGATGCGGTCTCTTGAGCTTGTGCGAACGCCGGCAACAGCAAGATCGCAGCAAGCGGCAACAGCTTACTGAAGACTCTATTCATCGGTATTCCTCTGCTTTTCGTTTAATACGATTCGTTATTCTTGGGCCGCTTCGTGCGCGACAAGCCATTGTCGGACAAATACAACAGCTGTGCACTTGGCGAGCCGAGGATGCACCGTATTGTCGCTCTTTGAATACAACGTGACAAGTTTGTTGAGGCGCTATGCAGGGCTTCCGAATACTGATTTGTAAAGCACTTGCACTTCCCTCTTTAAGCGCTTGTTTTCGTTGGCGCAAAGCTTCCGAAACTGCGGGCCTGGTCAGGATCTTGTTGTTGGTTTTTTACCACATCAGAAACAGGCAGCGTCGGGCGCGTCGCGCTCGCGAATTCGTGGCGCGGCCGGATCGACCGGTGTCCCCACAGCCTGCCCCTCGCCCTGGGCGCGCAGGATCGCGTCCAGCACCAGGTATTTGAGTTCCGCGCCGGTTCGAGAACCTTCGCGTCCTGCAGGCACCTCGTAACCGTCGCCGCCTCGATAGAGAAAGTCGGGCAATACGACCGTATACATCCGCTCGGGATCAATCTCCGCCCAGGCGTCGCCTCCAGGCACCATCAAGCTGACAATACGCGACCCTGGCGGGCGGCTGCGATCGACACAGACCCGGAAACCCGCGATCTGCGGAAAATAGCCCTGGCTCGTGCCATCACCGCGAAAGCCGACCTCCATCAAGGCCCGAAACTCACCGCCGGTCATCGACACGTAGCGCAGGAACGATGAATAACCGAATGTGCGGGCGATGTCCTCGAACGTGATGTCACCGGCAATGAAATCATCGATACGCAAGGAGCCACTGTTGATGAACGCGAGGTCAGCGGCTGGCTCGCCGAACGCGGAGAGCATCTGGTCGACGATGAAATTCGCCCATGCACTCTCGCGCGCGCGGACTGTTTCCTCGGTTGCATCCATCGGGAACGCGGCATTTCCGACACGCGCTTCGAGGAACGGGAATTTCTCCAGCAGCCGGCCGCGCCATTTCTGATCGAGTTGCGCATAGTCCGGATCGGGTGCGATGCCTGTCCCCATCTCGACCACGTCCGCCTCGACGACGGGCAGGCCCTGAGCGTCGAACGCGAGGTCGATGCGCCAGATGACGCGCGCGTTCGACGCGCTTTTCATGACCGGCGCCTGCCCTGTGCTGCCAGGGCTGTACTGCGGTTCGTGTTCGTGGCCACCGACGATGAACGCGAGGCGCGGATAGCGGGCCTTGAGCTTCGCCATCGCGACGTCCGTTTCGAGGTGCACGTGCGTCAACCCGATGATCACATCCACGCCGGCGGCATCCAGTGCGGCGACTGTCCGCTCGGCTGTCCTGGTGTAATCACGGTCAATGGGCGCGTAGGCGCGATCGTTACCACCATCTTCCCCATGCAGCGTTACCGAGAAGACGCCCACAGTCTTGCCCGCTGCCTCGAACGTGAACGCGCTACTGAGCATGCCGTCGACGTCCGCGTCGCCGGTAATGAACACGACGTTGTCGCTGACCCAGTCGAAATCCGACGCCTTGACCGCGTTCACGATCGCTTCGGGCGTTCGCCGGTCGAGTTCGTGGTTACCCAGTGTCACGTACATCGGTGCGAGCGCGTCGACGTAGTTCATCGCCTCGACCATCTGCAGTCCGTCCCAGATCTGGCTCTCGAGTGACGGATACAGGAAATCGCCGCCGTGCGTGACGTGCACCTCCCTGCCCTCGCTCTGCAGGTCGCGGATCAGCGTTACGACACGACCGAATCCACCGCGCGTGCCGTCCTCGACAGCGCCGACACGATAGGTATCGTTGAGGTGAATAAAGGTCAGCCCCGCGGATTCGTCTGCAGTAGACTCGGGGGTCGCGGCGCAACCCGCGAGAAAGACAATTACAGATACTAGGAACTGTGTGATGGCAGATCGATTTCTCATTCTATTGTTCGCGGCGATTCTTATTACCGGCTGTCAAGCCGAAACTGTTTCTCATTCTCCACAAAATGACCTCGGATTGTTATGGGTAAATCATGCAGCCGAATACTCGGCCATCACGATGCAAGTGTATCAGGCAGCCGAGCGCGACCTGCCGTCGCTCGTCGCCGACGATTCGTGGAGCGCGATGCCGGGACATCCGGTGGATCCGGCACTGCCGCCTGCCGTCATTCTTGACGTTGATGAAACGACGATCAGCAACGCAAAGTTCCAGATCGCGTTCGAGCGGCCGATGGAACAGTGGAAACTCGAGAAGTGGAACGACGAGCACATATCTGATCCTGTTCCAGGCGTCGTGCGGTTCGTCAATGCGGCACAAGCGGCGGGTGTCACCGTGTTTTTTGTGACCAACCGCCCCTGTGACAACCGCGACAACGGCCCCGACCCCTGTCCGCAAAAGAAAGACACCGTGCGTGACATTGGCGAACTCGGAATCAGCACCGACGAGGATCATGTCCTGCTGGCCGGCGAGAATGGCTGGGACCGCGCCAAGATCGCCCGCCGCAAATTCGTCGCCGAGACCCACCGGGTGATCATGATTTTCGGGGACGACCTGGGCGACTTTGCGCCCTGCGTGCGCATCAGCCTGTACGGGCCGTGCACCGCCCCTGCCAGCAAAGAGAGCCGCGCGCAGTTGGTTTGGGAGCACCAGGAATTGTGGGGGCGCGGGTGGTACATCCTGCCCGGGCCGATGCATGGCTCCTGGACCTCTTTCCGATGATGTGAATAGGCGAATAAGCCGCTAAAATCAAAGGTCTAGCCAACAGTTGGGGGAACACGATGGCGAAAGTAAAGTGCGGTCTCATCCAGATGTCGCTCAAGGGCGATGGCACGATGCAACCCGAGGCCATTCGCGATGCGATGATCGAGGCGCATATCCCGTACATTGAAGATGCCGCCAAACAGGGCGTGCAGGTCCTGTGCTTCCAGGAAGTCTTCACACAACCTTACTTTTGCCCGAGCCAGGACAGGAAATGGTACTCGGCTGCCGAAACGATCCCGGACGGATATACGACCGCATTGATGCGCGAGTATGCGAAAAAGCACAACATGGTCATCGTCGTGCCGATCTACGAGGAGGAAATGCCCGGCGTCTACTACAACGCGGCAGCCGTGATCGACGCCGATGGCGCCTACCTCGGCAAGTACCGCAAGACACACATCCCGCAAGTCGACCCCGGTTTCTACGAGAAGTTTTTCTTCAAGCCGGGCGACTCGGGCTGGCCCGTGTTCGACACCGCGTACGTCAAACTCGGCATTTACATCTGCTATGACCGCCACTTCCCGGAGGGCTGGCGAGCACTGGCGCTCAATGGCGCAGAGTACATCGTCAACCCGTCGGCGACTGTCGCGGGGCTCAGCAAGTACCTCTGGGAGCTCGAGCAACCGGCCTCGGCTGCGGCAAACGGCGTCTTCATCGGCGCGATCAACCGCGTGGGCACCGAGGAACCCTGGGCGACCTCGCACAACATGGGCGAGTTCTACGGATCGAGTTACATCGTCAATCCGCGCGGCACGATCGAGGCGCAGGCGAGTTATGGCGACGATGAGTTGCTCGTACACGAGATTGATCTCGACATGGTTCGCGAGGTACGCAATACGTGGCAGTTCTTCCGCGACCGCCGCCCCGAAACCTACGGGCCATTGACGGATGACTGAATCCGTCAGCACGCTTCGCACCGTCGGCGAGCACATCGAGCTCGACGTCGGCGATGATCTCAGGAACAGCCCGCGTTATAACGACGACATCGCGCCAACCCGGGCCGAGCAACGCACCTGGTCACGCTGGAATGTTGCGTCCCTCTGGGTCGGCATGGCGATTTGCGTACCAACCTATACCCTCGGCGGTGTCCTTACGGCCTACTTCGGGCTGTCGGTCTCCGAAGCGTTGTGGACGATCCTGGTCGCGAACCTGATCGTGCTGATTCCGCTGACGCTCAATGCCTACCCTGGCACGCGCTATGGAATACCCTGCCCGGTCGTGCTGCGCGCCTCGTTCGGCATCATCGGCTCCAACGTGCCATCGCTGATTCGCGCCCTGGTCGCCTGCGGCTGGTTCGGCGTGCAGACACTGTTCGGCGGCATTGCGATTCATTTGTTGCTGGCGGCCCTCTTCCCGGCCTGGGCCGCGCTGGAGGGGACCGGCGAGGTTCTCGGCTTCTTCATTTTCTGGGCAGCCAATGTGACCGTCGTCATCCGGGGATCGGAAGCGATCAAGCATCTCGAGGCGCTCGCAGCGCCGCTGCTGCTTGCAGTGGCCTTCGGGCTGATTTTCTGGGCAACGCCCAAGATCTCGGTGACCGAAGTACTGTCGACGCCGGCGAACCGGCCCGACACAGCCTCGTTCTGGAGCTACTTCTTCGCGGCACTGACAGCCATGGTCGGCTTCTGGGCGACGTTATCGCTGAACATTCCGGACTTCAGCCGCTACGCACGGTCCCAGCGATCGCAGGTCATCGGCCAGATCATCGGCCTGCCGCTAACCATGTTCCTGTTTGCCGGTCTCGGCGTCGTTCTCACCGCCGCATCGTTCGAGCTTGTCGGCGAGACGATATCCGACCCCATCAACCTGATCGGCCGGATCGAGAGCCCGTTCTGGGTCGTGCTCGCGATGCTCGTGATCATTCTCGCGACGATTTCGACAAACACGGCGGCGAACATCGTCTCACCGACCAACGTGTTCCAGAATGTGGCGCCAAAACTCATCAACGAGAACAAGGGTGTTGTCCTGACCGGATTCATCGGTATCGCGCTGATGAGCTGGGAGCTCCTGAAAAAACTCGGTCTGATCGAGACAGACGTGTCGGTGGAAGGGCTGTATTCCAACTGGCTGATCGGTTACTCGAGCCTGCTCGGCCCGATCGCGGGCATTATGGTCGTCGATTATTTTCTCGTGAAGCAGCAGCAGTACGACGTGATTTCGCTCTATAAAGATGGCGCCACCTACCCGGCCTGGAATGTGCCCGGGTTCATCGCATTTCTTATCCCGGTCGCCCTTACGATTGCGGCGATCATTATTGGCAACGCGAGCTGGTTCTATGGTTTCTATACTTATGGGTGGTTCACCGGCTCGATACTCGGTGGCCTGATTTACTACGTAGTCGCCAAAGGCGGCACGAGGAGTTCACAATGACAGTACTCATCACAGGTGGAACGGTCGTTAACGCGGACCGGTCCGAACGGGCGGACGTGCTCTGCGAAGAAGGCCTCATCACGGCCGTTGGTGAAAACCTTGACGCACCGAAAGGTGCGACGATCGTCGATGCGGGCGGCCAGTACGTGATGCCCGGCGGCATCGATCCGCACACCCACATGCAATTGCCGTTCATGGGCACGGTAGCCAGCGACGACTTTTATTCGGGAACGGCTGCCGGCCTTGCGGGCGGAACCACGATGATCATCGACTTCGTCATCCCGGCGCCGCAACAGAACCTGATGGACGCTTACAACGAGTGGCGCGGCTGGGCGGAAAAGTCGGTGGCCGACTACACGTTCCACGTCGCCATCACGTGGTGGGACGACTCGGTTCACGCCGACATGGGTACGCTCGTCAACGAATGCGGCGTCAACAGCTTCAAGCATTTCATGGCCTACAAGGGCGCCATCATGGCCGACGACGAAGTGCTCGTGAACAGCTTCACGCGCGCGCGCGAGCTCGGCGCGATCTGTACCGTTCATGCCGAAAACGGCGAGCTCGTCTTCCGCCTGCAAAAAGACATCTACGAGAAAGGCATTACCGGGCCCGAGGGTCATCCGCTGTCGCGGCCGCCCGAAGTCGAGGGTGAGGCGGCCAACCGGGCCATCCGCATCGCCGAGGTCCTCAAGGTGCCGCTCTATGTCGTGCACACGTCCTGCCGCCAGGCCCTTGAGTCCATCACGCGCGCGCGCCTCGAGGGCCAGCGCGTGTTCGGCGAAGCCCTCGCGGGTCACCTGCTGATTGACGACTCCGTGTATCGCAACACCGACTTCGAGGTTGCGGCTGCGCACGTCATGAGCCCGCCGTTCAGGGCGCCCGAGCACCAGGAGGCCCTGTGGCACGGGCTGCAGTCGGGCAGCCTGCAGACGACGGCGACCGATCACTGCTGTTTCTGCGCCGACCAGAAGGCGGCCGGCAAGGACGACTTCCGGCTCATTCCGAACGGTACCGGCGGCATCGAGAATCGCCTCGAGGTCCTGTGGGACCAGGGCGTGAACACGGGACGCCTGACAATGAACGAATTCGTCGCCGTGACGTCGACCAACGCCGCGCAGATTTTCAACGTCTATCCGCGCAAAGGCAGCATCTCGGTCGGCGCCGACGCCGACATCGTCGTGTGGGACCCGGAAGCATCGAAGACGATTTCGGCCAAAACGCATTTCCAGAACGTCGACTACAACATCTTCGAAGGGATGACGGTCACCGGTTGCGCTTCGCATACGATCAGCCAGGGCAAAGTCGTCTATGCCAACGGCGAACTCCAGGTGGAACGCGGTGTGGGCCGCTACGTCGACCGGCCCGCGTTCGCACCGTATTACGAAGCACTCAACCGCCAGGCGCAGCTCGCCGAGCCCGTCGCGGTCGATCGCTAGTCGCGGAGCGCCCGTGCCCGATATCCGCCCCCATCGCCTCGACCAGGCCGAGATCGACAAGAACTTTGCCGACCTGCACCCGCCGTTGAAGCGCTCCGAGGCGCTGATCGAGGCCGATCGCTGCTACTTCTGTTTCGATGCGCCGTGCACGCAGGTTTGCCCCACCGGCATCGACATTCCGGCGTTCATCCAGAAGATACGCTCCGACAATATCCGCGGTTCGGCGCGCACGATCCTCGAAGAAAACATCATGGGCGGCATGTGCGCCCGCGTGTGCCCCACAGAGGTGCTGTGCGAGGAGGCCTGCGTGCGCAATACGCACGAGGACAAGCCGGTCGAGATCGGGCTGTTGCAGCGCTATGCAACGGACCCGGTCATCGCGGCCGGCACGCAACTGTTCGCGCGGGCGCCTGCCTCGGGCAAGCGTGTTGCCGTCGTCGGCGCCGGACCGGCAGGGCTTTCCTGCGCGCATCGGCTCGCGATGCTGGGCCACGAGGTGAAGGTTTTCAACCGCGACCCCAAACGAGGCGGGCTCAACGAATACGGGATAGCCGCCTACAAGACCGTCGACGACTTCGCTCAGCGCGAGATCGAGTACATCCTGGGCATCGGCGGCATCGAGGTCGAAGACGGCGTCGCCCTTGGCAAGGATTTCTCACTGGCGGCTCTGCGCGATGCTTACGACGCCGTATTCCTCGGGCTGGGCCTCGCACTGGTCAATGACCTCAACATCGATAACGAAGACCTGCCGGGCGTGGAGAACGCGATCGACTACATTGCGAAACTGCGGCAGGCGGACGACAAGTCATCGTTGCCGGTCGGCCGCAATGTCGTCGTCATCGGCGGCGGCATGACGGCCATCGACATCGCCGTGCAGTCGAAACGACTCGGCGCGGAAAACGTCCATATCGTTTATCGCCGCGGCCCGGACGACATGAGTGCATCGGAGTTCGAACAGCAACTCGCGAAGACGAGTGGTGTCGCCGTGCATCACTGGCTGCACCCCAAGGCTGTGCATGGCGTAGGCCATGTCGAATTTGTCGAGTTCGACAAGAACGGTCAGCCCGTTACGATGGAAGCCGACGTGGTCTTCAAGGCCATCGGCCAGCGGATGGCGGACCGGGAGCTCGCCGGCGAACTGCAGGGCATCGACCTCGAGTACGGCAAGATCGTCGTCGACGACCAGCAGGCAACGTCCCTGCCCGGCGTCTGGGCCGGCGGCGATTGCGTAACCGGCGGCGAAGACCTGACCGTCAGCGCCGTGGAGCATGGCAAGGTCGCCGCGCTTGCGATCGACCGCTACCTGGGAGGCGACAATGGCTGACCTCAAGTCTGATTTTCTCGGCATCACGTCGCCAAACCCGTTCTGGCTGGCATCAGCGCCGCCAACCGACAAGGCCTATAACGTCAACCGCGCGTTCGAAGCCGGTTGGGGAGGCGCCGTCTGGAAGACGCTTGGCGAGGCCGGTCCACCGATCGTCAACGTCAGCGGCCCACGCTATAGCGCCCTGCATAGCAACGAACGCAGGGTCATCGGCTTCAACAATATCGAGCTGATCACCGACCGGCCCCTGGAGACCAATCTCGAGGAAATCCGGCAGATCAAGCGCGACTGGCCCGATCGGGCGCTGGTCGTTTCGGTGATGTTGCCGATGAACGAAAAGGCCTGGGCCGATCACGTGCCGATGATCGAGGACACGGGCGCCGATGCACTCGAACTCAACTTCGGCTGTCCGCACGGGATGTCCGAGCGCGGCATGGGCGCAGCCGTCGGCCAGGTGCCCGAATACATCCAGATGGCGACCGAGTGGTGCAAGAAAGCGGCCAGCGTTCCGGTTATCGTCAAGCTGACACCCAATGTGACGAATATCCTGCCGCCCGCGAAGGCCGCGAAGGATGGCGGCGCCGACGCCGTGTCATTGATCAACACGGTCAACTCGATCATGCACGTCAATTACGACACGTTGACGATGTACCCGACGACCGACGGCATGGGCACGCATGGCGGCTACTGCGGCGAGGCCGTCAAGCCGATTGCGCTCAACATGGTGGCCGAAATAGCGCGCACTGCCGACACGAGCGACCTTCCGATATCCGGAATCGGCGGCATTACCGACTGGCGCGATGCCGTGGACTTCCTGGCGCTCGGCGCCAGTAATGTCCAGGTCTGCACGGCCGCAATGGTGTACGGCTTCAAGATCATCGATGACCTGACGGACGGACTGAACACCTTCCTCGATGACAAGGGCATGACCGCCGTTGACGAACTCGTCGGCAAGGCCGTGCCGAGTGTCACCGACTGGCAATACCTGAACCTCAACTACGTCGAAAAAGCAGTCATTGACCAGGAGCTGTGCATCAAGTGCGGCCGCTGCCACATTGTCTGCGAAGACACATCGCACCAGGCGATTACACACACCGTCAACGGCGAGCGAAAATTCGAAGTCATCGACGAGGAATGCGTCGGTTGCAACCTGTGTGTCAGTGTGTGCCCGGTCGACAGCTGCATTACGATGCAGCATGTGCCCGACGACGAGCAGCCGCTCGACTGGACGCGACACCCCAACAACCCGATGAGAAAGACCTGATGACCGACGATGAACTGCTCGACATAGCCCGGAAGGTACGAGACAAGGCTCACTGCCCCTATTCGGACTTCAGCGTTGGTGCGGCTCTCGTCGACGAGAACGGCAACGTGCATGTCGGCTGCAATGTTGAAAACGCGGCCTACTCCAATGTCAGCTGCGCCGAAGCCGGCGCGATCAGCGCGATGGTGGCCGGGGGTGGAACACGCATCGTGAAGATTGCCGTGGCCGGCGGCAACAAGGGCGAGAAGTCGCGCGCCTGCACGCCTTGCGGCGGCTGCCGTCAGCGCATTGACGAATTCGCCGACGACAATACCCACATCATCGTCAAAGATGACGACGAAAACTGGCACAGCTACACGATGGACGAACTGCTGCCGTCGTCTTTTCATCTATAGACCGGTGGCGCGATGTCACTCATCAGTGAACTAAAACGACGCAACGTGTTTCGCGTAGGCATTGCCTACGTGGTCGTGGCCTGGCTGCTGCTGCAAATATCGGACACGCTCGTTCCTGCGTTGCGCCTTCCGGATTGGTTCAACTCGGGCGTCGCGCTGCTCCTCATTTTGGGTTTTCCGATTGCCCTCCTGTTTGCGTGGGCTTTTGAATTGACGCCCGAGGGGCTGAAAAAAGAAAAGGACGTTGTTCGCAGCGAGTCCGTCACGCAGGTTACGGGTCGAAAACTCGATAAAGTCATCATCGGGCTGCTCGCCGTGACTTTGGGATACTTCGTGCTCGACAAATTTGTGTTCGAGTCGGCCCCGGACGTCGCCGTCGATGAAATCACCGCAGGTGGTGGTGCAAAGACTGTGGCTGTCCTGCCCTTTGTCCCCATGAGCTCTGGCGACGACGACGAATACTTCGCCGACGGGCTTACCGAGGAGATACTCAACGTTCTTGCAAAGCTTCCTGAGCTACAGGTAACAGCACGTACCTCGTCGTTCTTTTTTAAAGGGCAAAACATTCCGATTCCCGAGATCGCGGAGCAGCTCAATGTCGAACACGTTGTCGAAGGATCAATTCGCAGGGATGCGGAACAGGTTCGTATCACCGCGCAGCTGATCCGCGCCGCTGACGGTTTCCATTTATGGTCGCAGCACTATGACCGGACGATCGATAGTATTTTTGCTGTGCAGGAAGATATTGCAGAGAACATCGCCGCGGCGCTGGATGTCGTGCTCGACGACGGCGCTCGGGAGATGATGCGCAAGACCGGCATTCGTGACGTCGAAGCCTTTATCAGCTATCAGAAAGGACTGGAGGCATTTGCAGCAGCCCATGCGAATCTCGAGAACATTACGGACGCGCTCGCCATCGCGAACGAGCATTTTGACCGGGCACTGCAGAGTGCCCCGGACCTGGTATCTGCGCGCATCTTGAAAACCGATCTCGCAGGTCATGTCGTTTTCGATATTGCCGCCAGGTTTCGCGACGAGAAATACGCCGGCGAAGGGCGCGAGGCGCTCGCTGCGCATCAGAAGGAAGCGGATCTCGCGCGGCAAGCCATGCCCCCGGGCAATCAACGCGACATTCTGAATCTCGAGAGAGCGTTATTTAGCGATGACTGGACAGCAGTCCCGGCCCGCATCAAAAAAGCAATGCAACCGGGCAAATGCCCGGCGCTGAACTGGATCAATGAGTTTATCGGCCAGTACGGCTGGGCCGAAGAGATCATCCGGAAACACCGCGAGGCGCTGGTCTGTGATCCACTGGGTTTTGCGGCAGGTGCTTTCATTCCGGTCTTGTATATCTGGCTCGAGGACGGCGACTCCGCGATACAGGAAATCGAAAACGTGAAAGCAAGGGACGCCGCGCACTCTTGGATGGATGACGCGCTGTACCTTGCGACGCTGGCTGCCGGGCGATTTGACGATCCGGTACTGCAGACCGAGCAGCCGGAAGACGGCTGGTTCCGATATGACCGGCGCATACCGTATGAGGCTCTGGCGGGGGATCCGGAACTCGCCTGGCAGCTTGCCGAAGAGCACTGGTCCGCAGACGACGCAGATGATTGGTCTTCGCTGATCGTCGCGGCCATCGTCGGAAATCGCGAAATAGCGAATGAACTGGCTGCACGGATAGATGGGCGCCCAGGCAGTTCACTTGCCCTCAGCGCAGCCGTATTTCAATGCTTTTGTGGCGCGCCCTTCGATCTCGAAGCGACGCCGAACTACAAAGCCCGCATTGAAGAAGCCGGCTTTGCCTGGCCGCCTGACAAGCCGATCGATTACCCGACGAAGACCTGGTAACCCGCCTTATCGCTTGTCGAGCGTAACGTCGCGCACGCCGCCATTCGAGTTCGCAAGGCACAAGACTTTTGCAGCGTGGCCTCTCGGTAACGTAAGCGTTGCGACAACCGCTACTCTGATCGGGCCTTCGGTTTTCCTGTCAATGCTCATATTGCGGCATCCTCCATGAGCCGGAGCACCTCCTGCCGCGTCGGCAACGAGGGCTGGGCGCCCAGCGTGCGGGTTGCTGCGGCGCCGGCGGCGCAGGCAAAGCGTAATGCGGACTCCGGCTGCTGGCCCTCGACGAGCGCGAGTGCCAATGCCGCAGTAAACGTGTCACCTGCGGCCGTTGTATCGATGGCATCGACGCGCGGCGGCTTTACACGAGCAAGATCTTCCCCGTTTCTGGTCAGCACGGCGCCGGCAGCACCGAAAGTCGTGGCTATCATCCCCGAACATGCGTCGAGGCTCTCGCCGTACCATGCGGCCTCGGTCTCGTTGACGATGATCAGGTCCGCTCGCTGCAACACCGATACATCCACATGCTGTGCCGGCGCAAGATTGACACAGAAAAATCCGCCGAACTCCGCGCCCGCCCGGGCCACCGTGTCGGTGGGGACCTCGAGCTGGCAGATCATTGCCTCGGCGTCGGGAATCCGGAGCAGGTCGGTGGCCAGTTTTTTGTTAGCGCCAGGCGCCACGACGATGTGATTTTCTCCGGACGGATCAACTGCGATCAATGCGGTTCCTGTCGATATATCGGCTTCGACGCGAACCTCCGACAAGTCGACACCACCTTCGCGCAGCAGGGCCAGCGCTTCATCGGCTGCCGAATCGTCACCGACACAGGCCAGCAGCTGAACTTCGGCGCCGAGGCGCTTCGCCGCCAGTGCCTGGTTGGCGCCTTTGCCACCCGGGAAGCGATTGAGCTCGGCGTCGGTCACGGTCTCGCCCGGCGCCGGCAATTTCTTCACCGTGGCAACGAGATCGAGGTTGACCGAACCTATGACGACGATCGAACTCATGGCCGATCACCGTAACTCGCAAGCCGCTCGGTCAGTAATGCGTAGAAACCATCACTGTCCACCGCATATACCCAATGTACGTTCCTCGGCCTGTCGGTCACATGCCAGAAATCGACAGCAGTGTGCCCGAGCGTCAGCTCCGATTGTGTTTCGATCGATACATTGCAGTCTTTGCCGCTAAACAGATCGGGCTTGATCAACCACGCCACCGTGCACGGATCGTGTAATGGCGCGCCGGGCGCCGAATACTTGCTCATGTCGTAGCGCTCGAAGAAACCAATCATGCCGGCAGTCGCCTCGGCAACCGGGTTGCTCAACGCTTTTATACGCTGCACGCGATCTTTCGTCGACAACACCTGGTGGGTCACGTCGAGCCCCATTTGCGTTATCGGCCTGCCGCAGCGAAACACGATATCGGCCGCGTCCGGGTCCACGAGGATATTGAACTCGGCCGAGGGCGTGCGGTTGCCACCCTCCCGCATCGCACCACCCATCAGCACGATGCGCTCGATCTTCGGGAGAATAGCCGGCTCGCGATCGATCGCTGTGCCGATGTTGGTCAGCGGTCCGGTCGGCACGAGCATTATCGAATCGTCGTCAGCAGCCAGCAACGTCTCGATAATGAAATCCACACCATGCTGCGACTGCAAGGGTGTCGCCGGTTCAAACACATCGATCCCGTCGATACCGGTCTCGCCATGGATGTATTCCGCGGTCTTGAGCGGTCGCTGCATCGGCCGGTCGCAGCCGGCGAACACAGGCACGTCGCTGACGCCCGCGATATCGCACATCATTCGCGCGTTTCGGTGCGTCAGTTCGAGCGGCACGTTGCCGCCGACCGTCGTAACGCCAAGGACCTCGAGTTCCGGTGACGCGAATGCAAGAAACAGGGCGACAGCATCGTCCTGCCCAGGATCGCAGTCGATGATGATCTTGCGTGTCACTTGCTCAGAAGGTCAGCATCAGGCCCGCGAGCGCCGCGCTCATCAGGTTCGACAGTGAAGCCGCCAGGACCGCCTTGATGCCGAGCTGCCCGATCAGGTCGCGCTTTTCGGGCACCAGCACGCCGAGACCGCCGAGCAGGATCGCGATCGATGACAGGTTGGCGAAGCCGCACAATGAAAATGTCGTGACGGCGATCGTGCGCGGGCTCATACCGGCCAGGTAGTCGTTGAGGTGCGAAAACGCGACGAACTCGTTGAGGATGATTTTTTCCCCGAATAGCGCTCCGGCCGCCTCGGCTTCGGCCCAGGGCACGCTGAGCAGGTACATCAGCGGCTGGAAGATCTTGCCTAGGATCAGCTGCAGCGTGACGCCCTCGATGCCGACCAGGCTGAACAGGCCGCCGACGAGCCCGTTGAAAAGCGCGATCAGGGCGACGAAAGCCACGAGCATCGCGCCGATGTTGACGGCCAGGCGGAGCCCGTCGGACGTTCCCGTCGCGGCCGCAAGAATGACGTTCTTGTGGCGACTCGGCTCCATCTTGAACCGCTCGTGCGCACCGGCCGGGACAACCTCATCATCGGGCATGACGATCTTCGCCATGAGCAACCCGCCCGGCGCCGCCATGAATGCCGCCGCCAGCAGGTACTTGAGTTCGGCGCCCATCAGCGTGTAGCCGGCCAGGACCGTGCCGGCAATCGACGCAAGACCCGAGACCATGACCGTGAACATCTGCGGCTCGGTCAGGCCGCGCAGGTAAGGTTTGACGACGAGCGGCGCCTCGGTCTGGCCGACGAAGATATTCGCCGCCGCGTTCATCGACTCGATACCGCCCGTGCCGATGATCTTGTGCAAAGCGCCACCGACGATTCGGACGACCCACTCCATGACGCGCAGGTGATACAGCACCGACATAAGGGCGGCAAAAAATATGATGATCGGGAGTACGTTTATCGCGAAGCTGAAGCCGACAATGTTCGTGTCGGCCAGCGGACCGAACACCATGTCGATGCCGGCCTTCGAGAAGTTGATGACGGCCATGACGCCGCGGCTCATCGTATCGATCGTATTCTGTCCCCACGTCGAGTACAGCACGAACGCGGCGATCAGGGCCTGCAGCGCAAACGCCGCAACAACGATACGCAGGTTGATTGCCTTGCGGTTGCTCGAGAACGCGACCGCGATAGCCAGTATCACGACGATGCCGATGATGCCGATGTAATTGCCCACGTCCCTACCCCCGAATCTTCTTGTTATTGCGCGGCGGCCCTAGGATACCGCAATCGTCGGAGCTAGCCGGATAATTTCTCGTGTATGACTCGCCCGGTTTCCGGTGCTTCTTCCTGAACAGTGCAGGCGCCCAACAACAGCCGCTCGGCTTCCGCAGCGGTATCTTCGGATGCCGCGTGGATTATCGCCAGCGGTGTTTCATTGTCGAGCAAGGTGCCAATGCTCGCTACATCAGTGAATCCGACCGACAGATCGAGTTTCTCGCCCACCTGATGACGACCGCCACCCAACTCGATGATCGCATTGCCCACTGCACGTACATTCACCTCCGCGAGGAATCCACTCGTGTGTACGGCACGTGTCACCGGCGCTGTGGCAAGGTACTTCGAGCTGTTCGTCACGAAGCCCCGCGGCCCGCCCAGAGCAGCAACCATCTCGTCGAAGCGTTCCGCGGCCTGCCCACTGGTAATCGCTTTCTCGCATCGCGCAATCGCCCGCTCGATATCGTCCTCGGTGCCGGTCACCAGCAGCATCTGGGCGCACAGTTGCATGACGACCTCGTCCAGACGCGAGTCTCGATAGTCGTTTCGCAGGTAGGCGACCGACTCGGCAATCTCCACGGCGTTGCCTGCCGTGGTGCCCAACACCTCGTTCATATCGGTGATGACGACCGTCGTTCTGAGATTCGCTTTTGCTGCCGTCGCAATGATGCTTTGCGATAACCGGACCGCGCGTTCGTGGGACGACATGAAAGCGCCGGATCCGACCTTGACGTCCATGACCAGGGCGTCGAGACCGGCGGCGATCTTCTTCGACAATATGGACGCTGTAATTAGCGGTATGGACTCGATAGTCGCCGTTACGTCCCGAATCGCATAGAGTCGACGGTCAGCCGGCGCGAGATCCGCTGTCTGCCCGATGATCGCGCAGCCCACCGACTTGACAACATTCCTGAAGGTCTCGAAATCCGGTGCCGTGTTGTACCCGGGAATCGCCTCGGCCTTGTCGGTCGTTCCGCCGGTGTGGCCGAGGCCGCGCCCGGATATCATCGGAACATAGCACCCACAAGCCGCCACGATTGGCGCAAGGAGAAAGCTGACTTTGTCACCGACGCCACCGGTCGAATGCTTGTCGACGACAGGGCCATCGAGACCGGCATCGCTCCAGTCGAGCACGGTTCCGGACGCCGCCATGCCCATCGTGAGCCGGGCAGCCTCTTCAAACGTCATCGAATTCAGACAAATCGCCATTGCAAGCGCCGCGACCTGCTCGATGGGCAAGGATTCGTCGGCCAGCCCGTCGACAAAGTACTGGATCTGCTCTTCGGACAGCTCCCCGCCGTCACGCTTGGTGCGGATCACGTCGGTGAACAGCATCAGGCTTCGAATCCGCGCAACGGCAACTCGTCACTGCGCTGCAACCAGTTGTCCTCGGGGTAGTGACAGGCGCGGTCGATGACGTGCAGCGTATAAGCGTGCCTGGATTTGCTTGACGTATTCGGTCCACTCATGTGCGGAGTCCTGCCGTTGAAGATGACGAGCGTGCCAGCGGGCGCCTCCGCGGGTAACCTGAGGTGCATCGGGTACGGCGTTTCATCGAGTATTTCGTCGAGAATGCGGCCATCCGCAAAACGATGGTTTCGCTTTCGCAGTGGCGACTTGTGTCCGCCCGGAATGAAATACATACATCCGTTTTCGACAGTGGCGTCTTCGAGCGCAAACCAGAATCCGACACAGGACTCCGGCTCGGTATAAATGTAAGCGGAATCCTGGTGACAGACGACTTCGCCGCCAATGCGGGGCGGTTTGAAGATGTACATCGACTGTATGATCGCCGGGTCCTGGAAGCCGATGCTGCGCACGGCCTGTGCCAGTTTTGGCGTGCGCGAAAACGCGTCGAACGCCGGGTCGAGGTCGTGCATCGCGTGCCCCATCTTGTTGAGACAGTCCTCTTTCGCCTGGCGCAACTGGCCGGACCCATCGAAGGCATCGCTTTCCAGGAAAAACCGGATCTTGTCGCCGGATTCGGCGAAATAGTCGTCAGCCTGGTGCTCATCCGTCCTGGTCGAAAATACCGTGCTCACGCTTGCAGGGTCGAATGCGTCGGCCATCTCCAGCGCGCGTTGCCGCAGCGCAGCGCAGGCCTCGACATCGGCGAAGTCCCGCAGAATCAGCACACCGCTCTCCCTGTAATCCGCAATCATCTCGGGAGACAGGAGGCCGTCCTGCGGCGCTGGGTATTTGGGCAGATGGTCACTCATATTAGTGCGTGCTTTATTCTGGCAATTGGCTATAGTTGAGTTTAAGACAGCGGGCAATTAATCGAAATTGCTACGCGGTCCGACATTATCCACTTGGGGGATTAAGAATGAAGAAGAAAAACCTTGGCGTCTATCTGTGGGCGCCTGTTCTGACCACCCTCGCCCTGCCACAACTCGCACTCGCACAGGATGACGGGGACGACAGGTTCGAGGAAATCACAGTTACCGCAACCAAGCGCGAGGAAAGCATCTACGAAGTTCCGATCGCAATGAGTGCCTTCACGGGCGACAACCTGGCAACACAGGGCATTACCGACCTCACCGACATTGGCAAATTTGTGCCAAACATGAATGTAACCGGATTCTCGGCAGGTCACGTCTCCTCGGTTAATCCGTTCATTCGCGGCATCGGCCTGCAGGATCACCTGATCCTGACGGACCCGGGCGTCAGCGTCTATGTCGACGGCGTTTATCTCGGCCGCCAGGTGGGCCAGAACTGGAGCCTCTCGAACATCGATCGCGTCGAAGTACTGCGCGGCCCGCAAGGGACACTGTACGGACGTAACTCGATTGGTGGCGCTATCAACATCATCACGAAAACCCCCGGTTCATTCGAGGGGGCAAGAGTAGGCCTCGAAGTGGGTTCGCGAGGCCGCCTGAATGGTGACTTCTACGGCGACGCGAACTTGTCAGACAACCTCGCCGTGTCGTTTACCGGCGGCTACAAGAGCCGCGACGGGCTTGGCAAGTTTGTCAACCTGCCGAACGCCGATGTCGAAGTCGGCGAATCGCAGGAAGTGTTCGGCAGATTGGCGTTCCGTTACGCGACGGATAACTTTTCGATCGTCGTCGCGGCAGACGCCAATGATCTGAGGGGCGGTTTGCGTCCGTACACGACTCTGATCGATGAACTCGGTGCCGAATGTCGCGCGACAGCGCCGAACCCGGCCGTGGATTGCATAGACATCAATGGCCCTGTGTATGAGGCCGGCTATCGCAACTCCGATGTCGCCAGCGATCCCTACGACAACAACACGGGCCAGCAGAGCCAGACCCACGTCAGCAACGCAGCCGAGGGCCTGTCGGTCACGGCCGACTGGGACTTCAACAATAATCTTGCCGGCAAGATCATCGCGAGCACGCGTCATTCCGAGTACAAGTCGGGTCTCGACGACGATGCTTTCTTCGATGACTTCCTGTCGTTCCCGGAAACCGGCGAGGCCGACCAGGACTCGTTCGAATTCCAGCTGAGCGGCGACTTCGGCGGGTGGGATTTTGTCGGCGGCCTCTACTACTTCACGGAAGAAGGTGAAAACCGCCAGGTCGATTACACGTTCAACGGTGGTGCCCCAAGCTTCTTCCTCGTTGACCAGGACGTGACTAGCCAGGCCATTTACGCCAATGTCGGCTTCGATGTCTCTGATTCGTTCCGGATCGCGGCTGGCGCGCGGTACACCGAGGACGAGAAAGACGCATTCACGCAATGCTGCATCAACCCGCAGGATGACGGGTCCGCAGACTTCGACGAGCTGAGCTGGGAACTTTCGGCTAACTGGGACGTGGGCGATAGCATGAGCATGTACGCTGCAGTCCAGAGCGGCTACCAGTCGGGCCAGTTCCCGGCGCGGCCGTTTTGCCTGTTCGGCGTTCCGGAATGCTTCCAGGCCACCGACAACATCACCGCGATCAACTACGAAGTCGGCCTCAAGGGCGAGATCGGCGGCTGGATGCAGATGAGCGCGGCGATCTTCAACACCGACTACTCGGATCTGCCCTACCAGGTCAGCACGACAGGAGGCGGCGGTTTCTCCACGGTCAATCTCGTCGTTGACCAGACCTCGTTCGGATTCGAGTGGGAAAGCACGATGTACTTCAGCGACGACTTCCTGTTCCACGCGACGCTCGGTTACATCGATGTTGACGTGGATCAACAGCAAGGCGTGAAACCGGTCGCGCCGCTGACGCCAGAGCTAACGTATTCCCTGAGTCCGGAATACCGTATTTCGCTCTCCAGTGGAGCGACTGTAACGTTCCGCGCGGACTACGCGTATCGCGATGAGATGTGGGGTGAGCCGAGTTCCGACCCTGGGCGCTTTACGAAAATCGAGGACCGCAGCATCCTCAACGCAAACATCGCTTATCGCACGCCTGACGACAGCATGACCGTGGCACTGTATGGCCGCAATATCAGCGATGAGCGCTATTCGAACGCGAAGCTGAATACAGACACTTATGTCCTGCAAATCATGAGCAATGACGCGAGTGAATTCGGCATCAGCATCGTCAAGGATTTCTGATCTGGCCAAATCGGAAAAACGAAAGAGCCGGTCAGTGACCGGCTCTTTTTTTCGCGCGTTGCATTCGTGGAGCCGATGCTACAATTGCCCGAAGAGGAGCCCGAATGACAAGAATAACCACCTGTTTCACAACGCTTTTCCTCGCTATCAGCTTGGCAGCCTGCCAGGCGCAGGAGTCCATCGACCTGATCGTCGAAGGCGATCACGTCGTCACGATGGATAGCGACATGACTGTGATCGAAAACGGCGCGGTCGCAATCGATGACGGCGTGATCCTTGAGGTCGGTGCGGCAAGTGATATCAGCGAGGCCTACTCCTCGAGCACCACCCTGCCAGGCGCCAATCGGATCGTCATGCCGGGGCTCGTCAACGGCCACTCGCATGCCGCGATGACGCTGCTGCGCGGCGTCGCCGACGACCTGGCGCTCATGGACTGGCTCAACAACTACATCTTCCCGGCCGAGGTCGAGTTCGTCGACGCAGAATTCGTGCGCATCGGCACCGAGCTCGCGTGCTGGGAGATGATTCGCGGCGGGACGACGACGTTCGTCGACATGTACTACTACCCGGACACGATTGCCGAGGTCGTCGACAGCTGCGGCATGCGCGCGCTGATCTCGGCAACCGTCATCGATCAGCGCAGCCCGGATGCCGAGGACGCGGCCGACTCCATTCGTAAGGGCAACGGCTTCATTGAGCGCTGGCTGGACAAGAACCCTCGCATTACGCCGATTTTCGGCCCCCATGCCAACTACACGTTGAACGCCGAGCAGCTACAGGCAACGCGAGAAGCGGCGATGCAGTATGGCGTGCCCATCAGCATTCACATGTCGGAGTCGCCATTCGAGGTGCAGTATTCGAAAGACACCTACGGCATGACGAGTATCGAGCTGTTCGAGTCGATCGGGTTCTTTGACGGGCCGACGATCGCCGCCCACGTCGTCTGGCCGACAGATGCTGAAATCCCGATTCTTGCCGAGCGCAACGTTGGCGTCATCCACAACCCGACGTCGAACATGAAAATCGCGTCGGGAATCTCGCCGGTCGCCGACATGCTCGCGGCCGGTGTGCGTGTCGGGCTCGGCACCGATGGCGCCGCGAGCAACAACGACCTCGATATGTGGGAGGAAATGCGTCTCGCCGCCTTTCTGCAAAAGGTCGAGCAAATGAACCCGGAAGTCTTGTCTGCGGAGACGGTTCTGCGCATGGCAACCAGCGGCGGGGCGGCGGCGATCGGTCTCGGCGACACGATCGGCTCGCTCGAGGCCGGCAAGCGCGCCGACCTGATCCAGGTCGCGTTCGAGGATATTCACCACATTCCGACCTACGACGTCGTGTCGCACCTCGTCTACGTCAACGACGAGCAGGATGTGGCGTCGGTCGTGGTTGACGGTGTCGTACTCATGAACGAACGCGAGATGTTGACCATCGACACCGACCGGGTCGCCCGCGAAGCGGCCGAACTCGCCGCACGCATTCAAGCTGCACTCGACGAGAGGAACCAGTAATGCTGCGTGACATCGGCGCGTTTGTTGCAGGCCTGGCGGTCTCTTTCGGCGTTATCCTGGGTGTGCAGATGATCGGCCACGCAATCTGGCCACCGCCGGCCGATCTCGACTGGAACAACACCGAAGTCGTGCAGACCTATGTCTCGCAGCTGCCATTCCTCGCACTGCTTTTCCCGATCGCTTCCTACTTCCTGGGTGCGCTGGCCGGGCCCCTGGTTGGCGCCAGGATCGGCACCGTGAAACCGCTCATCTTAGTCGGCGTTATCGGGCTCGTGCTGCTTGCCGCTACGGTCGCCAACCTGATCCAGATCCCGCATCCGGTTTGGTTCTCTGTCCTCGCGGTCGCGGCAGTGATTATCGGCAGCTGGCTGGCGCTACAACTCGCCGCAAAGCGCTAGTCGCACTCGAAATCGTCCTCCCCGAGGGGGCGGCACTGCGGCGGGAAGCCGGCCTCGCGCCAGTACTCGAATACTCCCGACTCGCGGATGAAGTACTTGAACTCGGCACTTTGCCGGTAACGTTGCATCATCGGGTCCCACAGCACGAGGGGCTCGGGCGTCCGCCAGCCCGTGCCGATCGGGTGGACGATGAAACTGCCAATTTCCAGCAGCCCTTCGTTATTCGTAGCCAGGTAGTCGCGAATCGACTCGATCAGCTCGCCGTGGTCCTGGCCGGGATCGAGATAGGCCTGCCACAGCTCGTCGTGACGCCGCCAGCCGCGCAACATGAAGTGGCCGTTCGTAGCCGTCTTGAACGCCAGTTCCTGGCCGGTGCGGGCCAGCGACGGGAAGTAAGCGAACTCCACCTTCGCGGAACTCGTGTTCAGGGCCTCGAGATATGCCGCGTTCGACGCCTCGTCGTCGCCGAGGGCGCCGAGCACCGCAATGTAGTTCTCGGCGCAGGGCCGGTAGTACGGCTCGTAGCGGATACAGGCTTCGAAGTCCGCCAGCGCCGACTGCAGGTCGCCAGCAAGCACGTAGGTCAGGCCGCGCCAGGTCAGGGCCTCGGCATTGCGCGGCTGGATCGCCAGCGCCCGGTCGTAGCTCGCAATGATCCCGGCGATGTCATAACGGCCTGACAGGCCCCTGGCGTTCACGCTTTTGATATGGCCAATAACCGCAATCGCGGTGGCGCTGTCCGGCTCGAGCTGTATCGCGCGGTTGGCATATTCGGTGGCGCGCTGCCGGGACTCCTCCAGCGTCGTGTCGACGTAGCCGTATTCCCTGGCCAGCAACTGTAACGCCGCGCGCACTTCCCAGGCTTGTGAGAACCCCGGGTCGAGCTCGACCGCACGCGCCAGCAGCTCATCGGCAACGTCCAGGTCGACGCGATCGTGAAACATCGGCATCGCCTGCAGGAACAGCTCGTAGGCATCGAGGTTGCGGGTCGTTATCGCCACGTGGACCGGCTCGATGCGGCCCACGCCGAGCGCATCGCTCAGCGCGGCAACGATTGCATTGGCAATGTCGTCCTGGATTTCGAATATATTCTCGGCCGTCAGCGGCCGGTCGTAGGTGTCCGACCACAGGTGCTTGTCGTCGCTCGAGTCGATCAGCTGCGCAGTCACGCGAATCGTGCTGCCGGACTTTCTTACCGATCCTTCGAGCACATGGCGGACCTTGAGTTGTGCGGCAATCTCCGGGATGCCGAGCTCGCGGCCCTTGAACTGGAACGACGACGTCCGCGACGTGACATCCAGTCCGTCCACGCCGACGAGGACATTGAGAATCTCCTCTGAAATGCCGTCGGAGAAGTACTCCTGGTCGCCCGCCGGAGACAGGTCGGCAAACGGCAGCACCGCAATCGACGTGTCGTCGACCGGGCCTCGCTCCGCGCTGGTCGCTGCTTCCCCTGGCGACTCGGGCGCATCGGACAGCTGCTGCCAGACGATCATGGCGCCAAGCAGCGCCAGGCCGACGATGATCGCAACGTCAAGCTTTCGTCCCGTAAGCTCGGTGATGCTTTGGCCTTCCGGCACCGCCTCGGTTCGCACGACGCCTTCGGGGGTCAGTTCGAACGCCCAGGCAAAAATCACCGCGACGGGCAGACCGATGATGAGCAGCGCCACGATCAGCCCGTCGAACCACGCCGGCAGCCCGATGGCTTCTTCGAGCGTCGTCGCCACCTGCGCCAGTAACCAGCCGACGACGACATAGACGCCGGCAACGCGAAACACGTTGCGGCGCTTGAGTTCGGCGAACAGCTTATTCACTCAGGAAGCTCGTTCCGTACTCGGTCGGCGGCAGGTCGAAAAATGCTGCGACGGTCTGACCGATGTCGGCGAAGGTCTCCCGTTTGCCGAGCGCGCCAGGCTCGA
The DNA here is from genome assembly GCA_011772865.1 of Woeseiaceae bacterium. GTDB lineage: Bacteria > Pseudomonadota > Gammaproteobacteria > Steroidobacterales > Woeseiaceae > UBA1847. Next base: position 206,482 of record WVYQ01000034.1, read on the forward strand.
TGCCCTTGCCGTAAGCAAGAACCGGGATACGTTCACGCGTATGGTCGGTGCCCTGCCAGGTGGGGTCGCAGCCGTGGTCGGCGCACAGAAACAGGATGTCATCATCCTGCATCACTTCGAGCAGCTCGGGCAGCCGCGAGTCGAAGTACTCGAGCGCTTCTGCGTAACCATCGATGTCGCGCCGGTGGCCATAGAGCATGTCGAAATCGACGAAATTGGTGAAGACAATCGACCGATCGCCGGCATCTCGTAGCGCGTCGAGCGTCGCATCGAAAAGCGCTGCATTGCCGGTCGCCTTGACCTTCTTCGTGATGCCCTTGTGCGCATAGATGTCGGCGATCTTGCCGATGCTGATCACATCCCCGCCCGCCGCGACAAGCTTGTCGAGCACCGTGTCCGCGTGCGGCGGCGTCGTCAGGTCGCGGCGGTTGCCCGTGCGTACATACGTGTCCGGACTGTCCCCGACGAACGGACGCGCAATAACGCGGCCGATCTTGTACTCATCGACGAGTTCCCTCGCGATGTCACAAAGCGCATACAGCCGGTCGAGGCCGAACGCCTCTTCGTGCGCGGCGATCTGGAACACGCTGTCGGCCGAGGTGTAGAAGATCGGTTTGCCCGTGCGCACGTGCTCGTCGCCGAGTTCGGCGATGATGGTCGTGCCCGACGCGTGGCAGTTACCGAGATAGCCGGGCAGATTCGCGCGCTCCACGAGCGCATCGAGCAATTCCGCCGGGAAGGTGTTCTCCCTGTCGGTAAAGTAGCCCCAGTCGAACATTACCGGCACACCGGCGATCTCCCAGTGCCCGCTCGGCGTGTCCTTGCCGCTCGAGAGCTCCTCGGCAAAACCGTATGCCCCCACGATATCGACATCGGCTTCGGCGCCAGCCGGGAACTTGCCCGTGCTGTCCCGGCTCGCATGATAGAGCCCGAGCCTGGCCAGGTTGGGAAGCGTCAGCGGCGTGCCGGCCGCGGCGCGCTCGCGCGCTATGTGGCCGAACGTATCCGACCCGGCGTCACCAAATCGATCGGCATCATCGGTAGCGCCGATTCCGAAGGAGTCGAGCATGAGGATGATGGCTCTACCCATAGGTCCCTCAAGCCGCCTGCAAAGCAAAGAACAGCCCTGCAAGCGAGGCATTCATCAGGTTGACGAGTGTACCCCCAATCACGGCCCTGAGACCAAGTCTTGCAATGTCGTGACGTCGCTCCGGCACGATCGCCCCTAGCCCGCCGAGCAGAATGGCGATCGAGGAAAGGTTGGCGAAGCCGCACAGAGCAAACGTTACGACCAGCTGTGTCTGTGGCGACAGCGTCTCCTTGATCCCGACGAAATTCACGTAGGCATAGAACTCGTTAATGACGAGCTTCTGGCCGATCAGGCTCCCTGCCTCCGCCGCCTCGCCCCACGGCACGCCGATCACGAGCGCGACCGGGAAGAACAGCTTGCCGAGCAGCCACTGCAAGGTAAGCCCCTCCATGCCGAACCAGCCGCCGATACCGGTCAGGATGCCGTTGATCACGGCTACTATCGCGACGAAGGCCACAAGCATCGCGCCAACACTGAGCGCGACCTGGAGGCCGGTCATCGCACCGTTGCCAATCGCCTCGAAGATGTTGACAGGCGGGTCTTCGTCGCCGGTGTATTTTGGATCGAACGCGATCTGTCGCTGCTCGGTCTCGGGCATCATGATCTTGGCCATCAGCAGTCCGCCAGGGGCCGCCATGAAGCTTGCGGTGATCAGGTATTTCAGGTCGACGCCGAGTTGTGCGAAGCCCATCATCACGGCGCTGGCGATCGTCGCGCATCCGCCAACCATTACGGCAAAAAGCTCGGACTGCGTCATGTCCTTGAGGTATGGCCGGATCACGAGAGGCGCATCGGTATGGCCCACAAAGATATTGGATACCGCCGAGATCGACTCGGGCTGGCTCGTGCCGAGCAGCTTGTGCAGCCAGCCGCCCAGCGTACCGACAACACGCTGCATGATGCCGAGGTAATAAAGCACCGACATCATGGCGCCGATGAAGACGATTACGGGAAGCACGTTGAGCGCCACGGTAAAACCGAGGTTTTGCTCGAAGTTTTCGCCAAAGACGAACCTGATTCCGTCCTTCGCATAATTGATCACGTGCTGGACAGCACGAACCGCCGCATTGAGTGCCTGGCCCCCCTGGGGCACGTAGAGAACCAGTGCGGCGATGCCCGACTGGATGGCGACAGCGACGAGTACCGTGCGGCGGTTAATGGCGGCGCGGTTGGTCGATAGCAACCAACCGATGCCGAGCATCGCAAGGACGCCCGCGATGCTGACGAGGATGGTCACCTAGTGATGGGGCGTCTCCGGTACGAACGTGCTCTCGCCGAAGGATTCGACGCGGGTGTCCTCGACGTAGAAACCTTCATACGCCATGAGCCAGATCAGCACGAGAATCGCAACCGGCGGCCCCAGGATCGCAAACTTGAGTGCGAGCCGTTCCCAGCCCATGTGCATAAAAATCCAGACGATACCGCCGGCCTTCAGGAACATGAACAGCAGGATCAGGAAGTGGCGCAATGCGCCCCGATCCATGAAATCGGTGGCGTACGAGAACGCACTCAGCACGAACAGCGCGCCCCACATGATCCAGTAAATCTTCAGTGGATGTTGTTGTCCTTCTGCAGCCATGCGGGCGCTCCTTACCAGAGATAGAAGAATGCGAAGATGAAGACCCAGACGAGGTCGACGAAGTGCCAGTACAGGCCGGCGATCTCGACAATCTCGTAGTTGCCGCCCCGCTTTTCGTAGAAGCCGTTACGCACCCGGAACGCCACGATGAGCAGGTAAATGACACCGGCGGAGACGTGCATGCCGTGGAAACCGGTAATCATGAAGAAGCTCGAGCCGAACTGCGCGGCGCCGAACGGGTTCTCCCAGGGCCGCACGCCCTCGAGGATCAGCTTGGTCCACTCGAACGCCTGCATGCCAACGAAGGTCGCGCCGAGTACGGCAGTAGCGAGCATGAGCCAGAAGGTCTTCTTGCGGTCCTTGCGATACCCCATGTTGACGGCGAGCGCCATGGTCCCCGAGGAAGTAATCAGAACGAATGTCATGATCGCGATCAGCAGCAGCGGCACACTCTGACCCATGACGGTCAATCCGAACACCTCGGACGGATTGGGCCACGGGTCCGTCGTGGAGATGCGCACCATCATGTAGCCCACGAGGAAGCAGCTGAAAATAAAGGTGTCGCTGAGCAGGAAGATCCACATCATGGCCTTGCCCCAGGGCACGCCAAACACCTGCTTGTCGCGCGACCAGTCGTGGACGACTCCGGCGCCTCCAGTTGGTTCGATTACTGCTTCTGACATAGATAACCTCAGATCAAACGAAATAGCTTCAGGTCGACAACATGAATCCGAACAAAATAAGCCACACGAACAGCAGGAAGTGCCAGTAGATCGTGCAGAGCTCGATACTTTGCTTGACCGTATCGGGGTCACGGCCGCCATAAGCCCTCACCGTTGCCCTCACCCAGACGTACATGCCACCCAGGATATGCAGGCCGTGCACGGCGGTCAGCAAATAGAAAAACGCGTTCGACGGATTGGCGGTCAGGGTCTGCCCGGCAGCATAGAGCTGCAACCACGCGATGTATTGCCCAACGAGAAATGCAGTCGTCAGCACACCTGCCAATACCAGGCCCGGACGTATGCGCGCCGCATTGCCGCCCACGGCATGGTTCCGGGTCCACTGGAACGCGACGCTGGCAAAGACGAGCACGGCCGTGTTGGCCCATAGCAATTGCGGCTCGGTCATCGGGATCCAGTCGCCCAGTTCCATCCTGAGCGCATAAGCACTCAGGATCAGAGCAAAAAACGATGTCGCAACCGCGAGAAACGTCGCCAGGGCAACGAGCTTGGGCCGGGCATTGAACGGGGCCTGGTACGCCGACTCATCAACAGCGTCAGCAACCCAGGGCGTGGTGTTGAATGACTGCTTGAGCAGCCAGCCCAGCAACGTGGCGAGCATGATCGCCAGTACGATAAGGCCTATTTCCATTCCCTAGTGCTCCGGTACCCCGTGCTGGCGTCCTGCGGGCGCGTCCTCTGGCGGCACGTTTTGCGGAATGAAGTCGTCCGGATAACCGGGCACGCTATAGTCGTATGCCCAGCGATGGCACTCGGGCAAGTCGTGGCCCCAGTTGCCGTGCTTCGGCGGCGTATCGGGCGTCTGCCACTCGAGCGTCGTTGCATCCCACGGGTTTGGATCCGCCTTCTTGCCGCTCTTCAGGCTCCAGAACACGTTGATGAAGAACAGTATCTGCGTAAAGGCAACGAACAGCGCCGACAACGTGATCCAGGCGTTCAGATCCTGGGCGGAGGCTGGCATGAAGTCCGTGTTGCCCATGGCGAAGTAGCGCCGCGGCACACCCTGGAAGCCGAGGTAGTGCATCGGCAGGTAGATCGCGTACGTCCCCAGGAACGTCATCCAGAAATGCCACTTGCCGAGCGTCTCGTTGTACATCTTGCCCGTGATCTTCGGCCACCAGTGATAGATGGCGCCGAACACGACGAGCACGGGCGACACGCCCATGACCATGTGGAAGTGAGCGACCACAAAATAGGTATCGGACAGCGGCAGGTCGATCGTGACGTTACCGAGGAAAAGGCCTGTCAGTCCGCCATGAATGAAGGTGAAGATGAAGCCGATTGCGAACAGCATCGGCACCCTGAGATGAATATTGCCTTCCCAGAGCGTCAGCACCCAGTTGTAGACCTTGAGCGCGGTGGGCACAGCAATAATCAGCGTTGTCGTGGCAAAGAAGAATCCGAAGTAGGGGTTCATGCCGCTGACGTACATGTGGTGCGCCCACACGATGAAGCTCAGGCCGCCGATCGCGATGATCGCCCAGACCATCATGCGATAGCCGAAAATGTTCTTGCGCGCATGCGTGGACAACAGGTCGGACACGATACCGAATGCGGGCAGCGCGACGATATAGACCTCGGGATGACCGAAGAACCAGAACAAGTGCTGGAACAGGATCGGGCTGCCTCCCGTATAACCGGGGTCCTGGCCAAACGAGCTAATGGCCGGCATGAAGAAACTCGTCATCAGCGTCTTGTCCAGCAGCATCATGATCGCGCTGACGAGCAGCGCCGGGAATGCCAGCAGGCCAAGAACCGTGGCAATGAAAATGCCCCACACCGACAGCGGCATGCGCATCAACGTCATGCCACGGCAGCGCGCCTGCAGGACGGTCGTGACGTAATTGAGGCCGCCCATCGTGAACGCGATGATGAAGACGCCCAAGGATGCCAGCATCAGGATGATGCCCCAGTCGGTTCCCGGCGTACCCTGCATGATGGCTTGTGGTGGATACAGCGTCCAGCCGGCCCCGGTCGAACCGCCCGGCACGAAGAAGCTGGCCAGCAGGATGATGACCGAGAGCAGGTACACCCAGAAACTGAGCATGTTCATGTACGGGAACACCATGTCGCGCGAACCGCACATGAGCGGGATCAGGTAGTTGCCGAAGCCGCCCAGGAACAGCGCGGTCAGCAGGTAGATCACCATGATCATCCCGTGCATCGTGACGAACTGGTAGTAGTTCTCAGGAGTAATGAACGAGAACGTGTCGGGGAACCCGAGCTGCAGCCGCATCATCGCCGAGAGGATCAGCGCGATGACGCCGACAAAGATCGCCGTGATTCCGTACTGAATCGCGATGACCTTGTGGTCCTGGCTCCAGATGTACTTGGTGATGAACGTGTCCGGATCGTGATGCTCGATATCGTGATCGCGATCAGCTATAGCAACGTATCCCATGGGTCTACCCTGTCCTAAAGCGTATTGATGTAAGCGACGAGGTCCTTGATGGCCTGCTCATCTCTGAAGTTTTTGGCCATGAAGCTCATCTGGAAACCATAGAAATCCTGCGGGTGCGAACCGCGAATCCCGTCCCTGAATAGGTTTAACTGGCGCTCGATGTACCAGTCGGTCATGCCGGCGAGACGTGGCGCATTCATCGCCCGGATGCCCATGCCGTCGGCGCCGTGGCAGTACGCGCAAATCGTGTACGTGTCCTTGCCGTTCTCGGCGTTGCCCTCGACCGTCGCNNGCAGCATCATTCGTCAGCGTCGCAGCCATCGGCGCCATCTGCAGGCCGTAAGTATCCTGCGGATTCGAACCGCGCGCGCCGTTCTTGTAATTTTTCAGCGAATTGCGCAGGTACCACGCGTCCTGTCCGGCGATCTTTGGTGCGTTCAGTGCGGTCAGCCCCTCGCCCTGTTGTCCGTGGCACGCTGCGCACACAGCGTATTGGGCCGCACCTGCGGTCGCATTGCCCGCAACACGCGCGTTGAGCTCTGCATAAGTCGGCTGCGCGTCGAGCCAGGCGTCGAAGTCTTCCTGCTCGTCGACGAAGACCGCGCCACGCATCGCGAAGTGCGCGATGCCGCAAAGCTCCTCACAGAGCACCTCGTAGCGGCCGGTAACGGTCGGCGTCAGCCACTGGAACGTCGTCATTCCCGGAACGAGGTCCATCTTCACGCGGAATTCCGTCACCGTGAAGTTGTGCAGTACGTCTTTGGAGCGCAACAGCCACTTGACCGGACGGTCGACCGGGATGTGCGCTTCGGGGTTGTAAACAAGGACGTCGTCCTGGCCGTTCGGATCATCGGGGTCCATGCCGAACGGGTTCTCGTCAGAAATCCGTTCCGCGTCGGTCTCTCCGAACTTGCCGTCCTCGCCCGGGTAACGGTAGGTCCAGTGCCACTGTTGGCCGACCGCTTCGACTTCATGCGCCTCCTCCGGGACTTCGACAAACTTGGCCCAGACGAACAACCCCGGCGTAAGCATCGCCGCCACGCCAATGGTCGTAAGCACGGTCAACCAGGTTTCGAGCTTCTTGTTTTCGGGCTCGTAGGTCGCCCGGGCTTCCTTCTTGTACCGGAACTTGATGACGCAATACGCCATGAACAAATTGACGGCCACAAACACGGCGCCAGTCACCCAAAACGTAATGTCAATCGTAAAATCGACCATCGCCCAGTTGGAGGCCAACTCGGTGAAAGTCCAGGGACTAAGAACGTGAAAGATGAGGGAGCCGACGACAAGCAGGATCAAAACTACGGCTAAAGGCATACTGCATGCATCCTTTTGATCAACGCGACTTTAATCAGGCGCGGCAGGGCACTGCCGCTACCGGGCTACTTCGAATACTTGTCGCCGGAGGATACTAAAAGAGGCGCTCTATGTCTTGCCTGACGGCTTCTTCAGCCTTTTTGAGATCCGACTGCAGGTCCTCGAATTCCTGTTCCAGCGGGCTGGTCAGCACGGCTGTTTCGGCCTGCCAACTTATTGTCGGAATAACAAGAGCTTGCGGCGCCGGCTCGGTAACCGCCGGCGTTTGTTCGGGCGGCGCCAGGTTGACCAGAACAATGAGCGCGGTCGCGGCGGCCACGCCGGTCAGGCTGCTGGCCCACCAGAATACCGGTGAACGGGACCTTTGTCGTGACCTTGCCGGCACGTCGAGTTTGACGCCTTCGAGCGACGCGCGAATGCGCATATCCAGCTCATCGGAAACCTGGCAATCGATGCTGTTCGCATCATCACGGAGTTGTTTGGCGAGCTTATCCATAGGCCTTACTCTTTTCTTCAGTAGCGGTGTTTGCAAATTCACCTTCGAGGGTCTTGCGCCCTCTCATCAGGTTTACCTTGGTCCACGAGACGGACCTTTCAAGCACTGCCGAGATGTCCTTGACCGACATATCCTCGACATAGCGTAACCACATTGCCGTATAAACCTCCTCGCTCAGCAGGCGGCGGGCCGTCAACCACAAGTTTTCGCGATTAGCGTCCGCAATACATTGGCGGAGCGGATCGCTTTCCTCGTCGCCGAGTTCGTCCAGCTCGACCGTATCCGGCCGGCGCGCCCGGCTCGCGCTATTGATCGCTATGCGGTAGAGCCAGGTGCTGAAGCGCCAGCGCGGGTCATAACTGTTGAGGTAGCGATAGGCATTGATCAATGTATCCTGCAGCGCATCCTCGGCATCCGCGAAACTCGGTGAGCGCGTCAGCAGGAACCGCAGCAGTTTCTCCCGATAGGCGGCCACGAGTTCTGTAAAAGCGGCGGCCGAGCCCCGGCGCGCCGCTTCGATCAATGCCGATTCGTTGCTCACATTACTCGATCGCTGCAACCACGGTCTCAGGGTCCAGTGCGACGTTAATCGTCAGTTTCGTGTCGCTGACGTCCACCTTGGTGTTCTGCAGGAAATTGGCCACTTCGGGATCCATGTCGTCGTTAAACACCTGCAGGCTGATCAGGCCGCGCACGATACTGGCAAGCGACTCGGCCATTTCGGCTTCCTTCGTGATGAGTTCGACTTCGATCGCGATTTTGCCGGCCTTTTCGGCGATCAGGATTGCCGCCTGTTCGGTGTTACGCAGTATATTGGAGTCCCAGTCACCATCGTGGTCGAATTCGACGGTACGGGCACCTGCCTGCATCAGGTTGCGTTCCGCCGTCAGCACAAACAACTGACCTTTCGCAACGCGGGCGCCCTCAACCTTGCCGTTTGCATCGAGCAGCGATTCCATGGTCTCTTGCGTCGATGTGACGATGATCTTGCCGTTGACGGCAAAACTGAAATACGCACCGTCGTCGAAGGAATCGACATCAATATCGTTCTCGCCGTCGTCCTTGACGTGATAGAACGCTTTGTTGCCCGAGCCAAGCCGATCAAGCGTCCCCGTCGTCGAGGCCATTGCCACGATCTTGTCCTCGGTTTCCTGGCTAATGTCGCCCTCTATGACGACAACTAATCCACCATCCTCGGCTGCGAATGCCGTCAGGAAATCGGCCTCGTTTTCAAGGTCGACGCCCGTCTCCTCGCGGATTTCGTCGAAAACCTCATCCTGCAGCCAGGCGAACAAGTGCCGCCCTGCTTCGTTCGAGCGCATTTCCTTGAAGTCAGCGTGGAAATACCACTTGGTTTCGGCAGGAAGGTCGCTGGCGCTCAGCGCCGACAAAGCAGCGACCGGCGCCGCGAAGAGAAACAGGAGTACAAAAGATCGAATAAACCGCATTAGCGTGCCCTCTGATTTGGCTTGTCTTATTTGCTTATAGTCGCCTCAGGGCGAAAAGGTTACAGCGATAGCTGTTCGCCGACGGCCCGCCAGGCCGCGTCGATGGCGCCATCGACATACGCGTAGGCCTGCGAGTCCGAGTTGGCTATGGAAATACGGCCGATGCGCTGCCTCCCGGCAATGTGCGGGCCACCGCCGTCCAGGTACTCGGGCGGATCGAATAATTCGTTGTACTCATAGGCATAGCCGTGCGGCCAGCGATTGACCGTCATCGCCGTGATGTCTCTTGCGGCATCGAAACCGGCCTTGCCGAGCGCACCGTCGAACTGTCGCAGCGCCTGGCTCTCGAAATCGTCAAATGTCATTTCGAGTATTTTCTGCCTGCCCACCAGGTTTTGCTCCCGATTGCTCAGCCCCTGGTCGGGCGCGACACCCGCAAAGCTGCCATGAATCACGGTCGGCTCTTCGGGATCCTGCGTAAACCGGTAGTCACCCATGCTCACCGGGAAGTCGAGCCCGAAAGAGTGCATCAGAATGGGTTGCGGCACATAAATGTTGTGTATGTTCAGCTCCGCGAATGGACGCCAGTTGCGCACCGCTACGTTGATGTATGCGAGCGGTGTCTTGGTCGCATACGTCAGGGCCTCAACCTGCGTTTCGGGCATCTCCGCACAGATGTGCGGGATCGTCTGGTTGTAACAGGCCAGGACAACGTGCTTGCCGCGGACCCTCTCGGGTTCGCCTGCTCGTACGTAAGTGACATCGACGTACGACTGGTCGGGCGTGTGACGAACATCCACCGCCGTCGAACTCAGGCGGATGCGCGTGTTGGTTCCTGCCTCGTCGAGGACTGCATAGTCGACCCAGTCGGTCGCCAGGTCCTCCATCGAACGACCGGGCACAGCATGCGGCAGCAAGCTGCGAACCAGCGCCCGGGCGACGCCTGCGTTGCCATCCGGAAAGTGAAATATATAGGGCTCGTCGCTCGCATAGACCCCGCCATCACCCCCCATCTCGATCCCAAGGCCCCGGGTGCCGGGCTGTTCGAGACGCCAGGCTTCGAGCGCTGACAGCGCATCCCAGCCGATCCCCCAGTAGCCTCGTACGGTGTCGCGCAGCAAAAGGACGACTTCTTCGGGCATGCCCGCGTACTTGCGCAGGAAATCACTGTAGCTCGTCCGCCTGAGCAGCCCGATCTTTTCGTCACGCCCGAGCTCCGTCAGGAGATCCTCGTCGCTGCTCATCAGTTGCACGAGCGCCCGTTTCGACGTATCGGCTATCGGATAGCGGGACACAGCCTGCTCAATACGCGAGTAATCCGGTCCCCTGCCGAACATCCAGACAGCACTTTCGAGTGTCTGGTCGGCGCCATACGCCTCGCGTGAAAAGTAAATCCCGTCGTGCAGGCCCCGCTTCTTCGCCCAGCTACGATCGTAGAAGTCATAGAACCGCTCGATATCGATACCGACATCCTCGAGCAACTGCTTCGCCTGGCGGGAATAAAGGCTCGGGGCCTCGAGAGACTGGCTGCCGCCGTAGCTGATCAGCCGCGTACCGTCCACATTGAACTCGTTGCGCCGGGCGTGGCCGCCGAAGTCATCATGGTTATCCACAATCAGCACGCGCTTCCCGCCACCTGAGCGCTGCTGATAGAAAAACGCCGCAGCGAGCCCGGAGATCCCACCCCCAACGACGACGAGGTCGTAGGTCGCATCCGTCTGTTGTGCTGGTTCAGGGTACCGGGCACCGCTGAGAGCGACCGCGTGTGCGATTTCGAATGAACCCGGTTCGCTGCCGCGCATTCCGGTAAGTGCGGGGGGATAGTGGCTCGGCGCCCTCGCGCCTTGCGCAAACAGATCAAGCGGCGAGAGAGAGGACCCCGCTGCGACGCCCAGGGCGACGCCGTTCAGGAAGTCGCGGCGCGTGATATTCAGCTTGTCAGCCACCGCCTTTTGATTCGCGCCGGGTCAGCGCGCTGACGACGAAGGTCGCGACGAAGCCCGCTATGAAGCCCGGAATCGCTTCATAGAGATCGTACGTTTCTGCTTTGAATTGCTCCACCCAGATAATGCTGGTGGCGAAGCCGGCGATCATGCCTGCAATAACGCCGGCCCAGGTCGTCTTCTTGTAATACAGCAGGCAAAGCAGCGTCGGCCCGAAGGCCGCACCCAGTCCGGACCACGCATACAGGACGAAGTCAAATATCTTGCGCTGATCATCCCATGCGACGGCGATGCCTGCGACGCCAATCAGGATAGTCACAACCTTGCCGAAGACAGCCAGCTGATGATCGCTCTTCGTGCTGCCCATGATTTTTTGCATCGTGTCGCGTACGACCGCTGAAGACGCCAGGAGCAGCAGCGAGTCCGCCGTGGACATGATGGCGGAAATGACGATGACGAGCAGGATGCCGGCGACCAGTGGCGAGAACAGTTCGCTCGATAGCATCGGGAAAATCTGCTCGGGGTCAGCCAAGCCTGGAAACAGCGCACGGCCTGCGATTCCGGCCGTGACAGCACCAAAAGTGAATACGAACAGGACAATCACCGACACCCACCGCGCCTTCTTGAGCTCCTCCTCCTCACGAATGGACATGTAACGCACGAGTAACTGCGGCACGCCCAGGAACGGCAGGCCGATGCCCACGAAACTCGCGGCCGCAATCCAACCCGGAAATCCACTGCTGGTCAGCGAGAACATGTCCGTGAGCCCCGAGTCCTCGGCAGCGAGCGTTGCCATTATCGCGTCCCAACCGCCTGCCGCGTTGATCGCAACGATCGGCACGAACAGCAATCCGAGAAACATCAGCACGCCTTGCAGCACGTCCGTGTAGGACACCGCTTTATGACCACCGATGAATGTGTAGGCGATGATGATGACAGACCCTGCAACGACACCCCATTCGTAAGGGATACCGAGAAAACCATCGAGCGCTTTTCCGGAAGCCACCATTTGTGCCGTGACGTAAACCGTCACCATCGACAGAATGATGATGACGGCCACGCCGCGTATGAGGTGCCAGCGGTCCTGGAACTTCGCGGCGAGCGCATCGGGCACCGTGATCGAGTCATGTTCATCGGAAAGTCGCTTGAGCCGCCTCGAGATCAGCCACCACGATCCCGCGATGCCGAGGATCTCGCCAATCACGACCCAATAAGCCTGCGCTCCGACCGCGTAGCCCATGCCTGTCAGGCCAAGCAACAGCCAGCCGCTTTCGCCCGTGGCGTTGGTGCTGAATGCAACCACCCAGTACGGCAGTTTCTTTCCGGCCAGGTAAAACCCTTTGAGCGAGTGCGTTTCCTTGCGGCTCCAGATCGCAAACCCGACCAACAGGCCGAGGTAGACGACCATCACGGCAATGACAGAATTCATTGTTGTTCTTCTTGGTCTCGCGTTATTCGGCCGGCAATGATGCCAGCAATCAGCACGAAGACGCCAATGCTGAACAGGTACTCGGGATAAACCCGGAAAATGCCGCAATAGAAGATCAGTGCGATATTAACGAACTGGAACGCATTAATGATCTTGCTCTTGCGGATCACGGCTTTCGGAAAGCGCAGGCGCGAAACCATCAGGATCGCAAGCATGAACATAACGATGGGCAGGTAGCGATGCAGTGGCAAGACTTCAGCCACGTCCTGGTGATAGATCAGCACGAGCACCATGGACGATAAAAGGCCACCGCCAGCCGCCGTGATCGGGACGCCCAGAAACCAGCCGTGACCGGGTGAATGTGTGCCGAGATTGAAGCGTGCCAGGCGCATTGCACCGGCCAGCACGAAGACGCCGCAAGCGACCAGCAATACCCAGAACTGACCCGAATCGAGCTCGACGCCGGCGAGCTGCAAGCCTGCATTGAAAACGAGGATCGCTGGCGCCACGCCAAATGACACGAGATCGGCCATCGAGTCGAATTCCGCACCAAAATCCGATGTCGCCTTGAGAAGGCGGGCAGCCAACCCGTCCATCGTGTCGAGCAGGCCGCACCAGACGATAAGCCAGGCCGCGAACTCGAGGTCACCGACCTGGGAGGTGACCACGGAACCGAGCCCGAGCAGCAGGCTCAGTGCTGTGAAACCGTTCGGAACCGAATAGCGCAGTCTTCCCATGGCAGGACATATTCTGCCCGAAAACGGAGGGTCTTACCTGCGAACGCCCAGCGCGAAACCCCGGTTCGATATGCCGATCGGGCCACTGTCGACGACGATCTGCATTGGCACACCGTCGCGGACGATATCGACGACGACTGATTGACCACTCTCCCGGCCCATGGTTGCCTCGGCCAGGTCCGAATAGCTGAAGACGCGTTCCCCACCATAGGCGACGATTTCGTCACCGGGCTCCAGCCCGGCACGTTGCCCCGGTGACGATTCAAGCACTGCGCCCACGGCAACCGACGTCGGCCGACCCGACGCTTCGAGATACTGCTCGTATTCAACGTCGCCGATTTCCTGGCGCAACGACCTGTCAGGGTCCAGCGCCGACGGATCCGGGCGTTCGCCCGTCTGGCGCGCCTCGAACACGGCTTGCATCTGCTCCATCTGCAGTTCCGACTCGCGCGTCAGGATCCACTCGGCCCGATCCGGCGTAAATCCCGCTTCGACCAGGCGTTCCGCTCGGTCCTCGCCGGTAGCGGCGCTGCGCCGTCGCCGGAATTCCTGGAACTGCTCCGAAGCCACTCGTCCCTCGATAGCCTGCGGGCCCGCCACGAGACCGCCACCACCGGCCAGTTCCTCGATCTCGGCATACAGGGCCTGCAGTTCTTCCTCCAGCAACATGCGCGCATTGCGTTCCTGGGCAACAGCCTCTTCGAGCGCGCGGATGCGATCCTCGGTCGCGGCCGACTGGTCGAAATAGATTCCCGGATCGGTCGACATCAGTGCCGGCTGTTCCGCCACGTTCCGCGTGGCATTGAAGACGATGGCGGCAGCCGCAAAACCGGCCAGCAGGCTGATTCCCATGGTAAGAGCGGTCTTGTTCATGATCTTGCCGGTTTGGACAGTGCAACCTATTTTAAGGTTTCATGCATCTAATGGTTGTCACGCACATCGCCCACAGCGGAACGATACTAGAATCGCGTGTCTAAGGACCGAAATCACAGGGGGAGCCCTTCATGCGCAGAAAATTTTTACTCGCGGCCGTGCTGCTGGCCACGTCATTCATTCCGTTTGCCAACGCCCAGGACGAGGCCGCGGTCGATCCCCAATACACCTGGGACCTGACCGAGCTGTTCCCGACCGTCGAGGCCTGGAACCAGGCCCGCGAGGAGGTCCTGGCGGAATTTCCCAAAATCGAGGCCCGCAAAGGCACGCTCGGCGACAGCGCCGACTCGCTGTATGCGACCTATCGACACGTCTCCGATACGTTGCGCAAGGCCGGGCGAGTATTCGTCTACGCATCTCTTAATACCGACGAGGACCTGCGCGAAAGCGAGCCGCAGGAGCGGGACCAGCTCGCGCAGATCATGTTCGCGCAGTTCACAGAGGCAACGGCCTGGATTCAACCCGAGCTCATCGAAGTCGGCCGCGAGGTCATCGAGTCGTTCATCAAGGAGGACGAGCGCCTCGCGCCGTTTGCGTTCCAGCTCGATAACAGCCTGCGCAATGCGCCGCACACGCTGGGACAGGAAGCCGAACAAACCCTTTCCTACCTGGCGCAATCCTTCGGTTCGCCAAGCAATATCTACAGCCTGATTGCCAACTCGGATATCCCGTGGCCGACCATCACGACGTCGGCCGGCGAGGAAGTGCGCATCGACTCGCAGGGCTACGGCCGCGTTCGTGGCAGCCAGAACCGCGACGACCGCAAACTCGCGTTCGACACGTTCTGGACCAAGTGGCAGGAGTACCGCAATTCGGTCGGCATGGTGCTGAATTCACACATCCAGACCCAGGTCGGCCTGGCCAAGGCGCGCAATTACGACAGCGTGCTGCACCGCGAGCTGTTTGCCGACAACATTCCACCAACGGTCTATCACACGCTGGTCGAAGAGGTGAACAAGGCGCTGCCCACGCTGCACCGCTACTTCCGCCTGCGCGCCCGCATGCTCGGCGTCGAGCAGATGCACTACTACGACATCTACCCGCCGCTGGTCTCGCTCGACAAGGAGTTCGACCTCGAGACGAGCAAACGCATTACGCTCGAGGCGATGGCCATACTCGGCGACGACTGGGTCGAGATGCAGGGAGCGGCGATGGACGAACGCTGGATGCACGTCTACCCGCAGCGCGGCAAGCGTTCGGGGGCCTATATGTCCGGCTTCGCCTACGACGTGCACCCCTACGTGCTACTCAATCACAACGACGACTACTCGTCGCTGTCGACGTTCGCACACGAGTGGGGCCACGCGATGCACACGCTGTATGCGAAGCAGAAGCAGCCGTTCGAGACGGCCAGCTACTCGACGTTTATCGCCGAGATACCGTCAACGTCGCTGGAACTCATCCTGCAGAACTACATGACGAAGAACGCCGAGTCCGTCGACGAGCGGCTCTTCTACCTGGGCCACGCGCTCGAGAATATGCGCAGCACATTCTTCCGCCAGACGATGTTCGCCGAGTTCGAGCTCGCGTTGTACGAAGCCGCCGAGCGCGGCGAAGCGCTGTCAGGCGACCGCATAACCGAAATCTATGGCGACATCCTGCGGCGCTACCATGGCCACGACGAAGGCGTCGTCGTCATTGACGACCTGTACACGAACGAGTGGATGTTCGTACCGCACTTCTACTACAACATGTACGTGTACCAGTACGCGACGTCGCAGACTGCAGGCACCGCGTTGTACGCAAAAATCGTCGAAGAGGGCGAAGCCGGTGTCGAGAACTACAAGAACCTGCTGCGCGCCGGCGGTTCGAATTATCCGTACCTGCTGCTCGCGGACGCAGGCGTCGACATGGCCAAACCCGAGCCCTACCGGGCCCAGGTCGCCCAGATGAATGCCGTCATGGACGAGATGGAGCGTCTGCTGGACGAGCTTGAGTAACGACGGCCTCGCACCGGGTTGACGGGTACGCCGTCAGCCCGGTGCGCGCCGCGGCAACCTGGCCCGATGCGACCACACCGCTGAGGCCCTGCGTCCCCTGCCTTTCGATGCCGGTACTGTCGACATAACGGAACTGCACCATTACGCCCGTCACCGGCACAGGTGTGTCGTTACGCACCTGCACAACGATCTGTCCACTCGCTTCCGCACCGCAGCCCGATGCGATGAATGACTCGGGGTGCAGCGGCATTTCGAGGTACACCAGTCTTTGGTAAGCGGCTTTCTGGATTTCGCCACTGCTGCCTTTTGCCACTATCTTGTAGTGGTTGATGGCCTCGTTCACGAGCCCGCGATCTTCGCTGATCTCGCCGAGCGCGAAATGCGCAGGCGCGGTCGGCAGGATTTCGAGGCTCCGCTCCAGGTCGGTCACGGCGCCATCCATCTGGCCGAGCTCCTTTTTGGCAATGCCTCGTTGCAGGTGGTAGTAGAAAAAGTCGTTGCGCCGATCTATAGCCCGGTTGTAATTCGTCACGGCCATGTCGTACTGCTTGTTGATGAGCCGAACGTCGCCGCGCAGCGCATGGAAATGCGCCTCTTCGGGGAATAGCGACAGCGCCTCGTTGGCCAGTGCAAGCGCCTCGTCGGCTTTTTTCTCACCCAAGGCCGCGCGTCCCTTGTCGTAAGCCTCGTAAGCCGGCTTTGCGGCCAACGTTCTCTGCATGGCCGCCTTGTAGCTGTCCGCGCCGAGCTTGCCGCCCGGCGGCAGTTTGTTGGCGGTTTGCCGATTTTCCCTGACGCGCTCCTGCGACGGCGGATGGCTGGCCAGCAGCCCGCTCAGCCAATCCTGGTTGCGGCCCTCGCTGAGGCGCACGAACGTCTCCTGCAGATTCACGGCTCCCTGGGGGTCGTACCCGGCCCTGGACATGTAGCGCATGCCGTACTTGTCCGACTCGAGTTCGGCACTCCGCCCGTACTTCATCGTGATCAGCTGGGCTGCGGCACCAGCGCCGCCAACGGCCAGGTCGCCATAGCCACTGTCACTGGTCGCGACACTGGTCGCGACGACAACACCCTGCATCAGCATGCCCTTCGACATCTGCTGGGCCGTGTGTCTTGCGGCGGCGTGTACGATCTCATGCCCAAGCACGGCTGCAAGTTCGGCTTCGGATCCCAGTTCCGTCAGCAGGCCGCGATTGATCGCGATCTTGCCGCCCGGCAGCGCCCAGGCATTGGGCACCGAATTATTCAGTACGACAAACTCGTACGGCAGGTCGACGCCGCTCGCGGCTGCCAGTCCATTGCCGACCGATTGCACGTACCCGGTTAGCTCCGGATCGACATCGTAGCGGCCGCCCTGCGACTGCTGCATCGGCAGATAATTCTGCTCGCCCATCGCGATTTCCTGCTCGCCACTAACGAGCATCAATTCGCGATCGCCGGTCACCGGATTAACGGCGCAGCCAGCGGCCAATAGAGCGAGAAAAGCCGGAATTACAACATGACGGACCATACGCTTATTATAAAGAAAACAGCCCCATAGCTTTGTACGTGGAATCCCGGATTTCAGGTGCATCTTCACTCGCGCACGATCAAAAGACGCCCAAAGAAAGGCACCAAAGATGACCATCCTGCTGACAGATTTGCTCAACGATCTCCATGAAGATCACCGCAACATGTCGATTATGCTGGACCTGCTCGATCGGCAGGTCGAACACATCCGCGACGGTGAACGACCGGACTACGAACTAATCCACGACATCATGCGTTACCTGACGACATACTCGGACGCTGTCCATCATCCAAAAGAAGACGTGTTGTACGCGAGCATGCGCAAGGAGCGTCCCGAAGCAGCCAAAGGGCTTGACCAGGTTGGCCCCGAGCACCTCGAGATAGCCGAACTTGGTGAAACATTACGCAATGACGTGGAAGCCGTCGCGTCGGGCGCCCCGGTCACCCGGGAACGACTTGTCGAGGATGCCTCCGATTACATCCGGACGCTGCGCAGGCACATGGCGTGGGAGGAAGACGACCTGTTCCGCCGCGCGAAAGAACTCGTCAACAGTGAACGCGAGATGTTCGTCGACATATCCAACTTCGACACGCTCGACCCGGTTTTCGGTCTCGAACGGCAGCACTCGTACGAGAACCTGCTGCAGAATATAAAGAACCTTTCTTCTTCCTGAGCTAGAAGTACCACGCCAGCTGAGCAAATATGCCCAGGTCGAATGACAGGTAACGGCCCGGAACGCCGGAATCCGGCCCGCCGAACTCCGTCCCGTTGGCCCCGAGGGGCACATTGAGACTGCCCAGGAATGTCAGGTTGTCGCCGAGGCTGTACCGAGTGACAAACTGGAGCAGTGCGCTCGGGTCATCGATGCTCGCTATTACGGTCGGCGTCAATGTCCAGAGTGGTGACATCTCGATCATAAGGCTCCCCGCCAGGTAATCGCGATCGTCGCCGTCCCGCGCGTACTCGGCCGCGCCGCTGACGTTCTTGTCGGCCCAGATCCATGAATAACTCAGGTTGGCGACCAGCTCTATGCGCGTTTCATCGTCGGTGTCGGTAACGACGACGTCGCCTCGCCAGACCGCTTCGCCCACATTGCCCACACCGCCGAGCGCCAGCACGGAATCGCCATAGTGCTCTGCGACGAGCACGTCGTATTCGTACTCTCCCGCAAAGCCATGATATTTGATCGCCGTTGTTCCCTGGTCACTAGCAGAGTCTCCGCTAACCGGATCGCGACGAAACACGGCCGCAACCTGAATGTCGTCGCCGTTGTCGCGCAGGTACTGCGCGTAGGCCATGTCATCGCCGGTTTTGTATTCGGTGTCGATCGTCGTCGGATCGAAGGGGTTCACGAGGTCCATCGGGTGAAAGAACAGCCCGTTGCCCCACGACAGGGCCTGGCGCCCGACACGCACGACGAACTTTTCCGCGGCGAAGCCAGCCCAGGCACGGTCGAGACGATGGAGCCAGGCATAGTCCGAGCCATCGGTGACGATCCTCGTCAGGTCGAACAGGCGGCGATCGTCGTTCGGTTGCCCCAGCGGCAGGAACTCACTGTAGAGTCCGAGGAGCTGGTAATCGGCATGGAATGACCAACCCGCCGTCCTGGCGGAGAAATTGGCCCGCAGCTCGCCAGCGGCGTCGGTGGATGTCGAGCCGAAAAGATCGCGAAACAGGCTGTCCCCGGGGTAGCTCTGCCCGACGACGCGAATCTTCGTATGCCCACCGAACTCGTACGATACGTCGTCGGCAGCCGCGACGGCGGCACCCAGCAAAAAGAGAACCGCGCAGCTAAGCCGCATCCTGTGCGATATCCTCCACGATGCGGCCGTCGAGCATGCGTATGAGCCGCTTCGCATAGCTCATCACTCGCTTGTCATGTGTCGCGATGACGAACGTCGTGTTGTGATGATCGTTCAGTTCGCGAAACAGCTCCATCAGGCCATCCGCGGTCTTCGAGTCCAGGTTCGCAGTGGGTTCGTCGGCCAGCACGAGGGCGGGACGCGAAACAATGGCGCGCGCAACCGCGACGCGCTGCTGCTGGCCGCCGGACATATCCGCCGGTCGACGGTCCTCGAGTCCTTCGAGCCCGACTTCCTCGAGGATATCGAGGGCCTTCTGGCCGCGCTCGGCAGCCGGCACGCCTTGTACCTGCATGACAAACTCGACGTTTTCGCGCGCGGTCAGGACGGGGATCAGGTTGAACGCCTGGAATACGAAGCCGATCTTGCGCAACCGGAGTTCGGCCAGCTCTCCTTTGGAAAGATTGTCGATGCGCCGTCCCGCGATGTACACCTCGCCGCTGTCCGGCTTGTCCAGCCCACCGATCGCGTTCAGCAGCGTTGTCTTGCCACCGCCCGACGGTGCGGACAGGCAGACGAAACCGCCCTCGACAATTTCGATACTCAGGTGATCGAGGGCCTTGATGTCCTCCTCACCCTGCCGGTAGGTCTTGCACAAATCCACACAACGAACAGCCGTCATAATCAGACCTTTGTAATCGCTTCAATCGGCTCGTAATTCGCGGCCCGCCACGCGGGCGACAGGCTCGCAAAGAATCCGAGAATCAGTACCACCACATTTGCCAGCACCACGTCGCTCAGCAAAAGCTCCGGAACCAGCGTGCTCGACATGCCCCACATGTCCATGCCTTCACCCACGTAGGAGATATCGACTCCCTCCTTGATCGGCTCCACGGTCGCCCAGGCCAGGGCGCTGCCCAGGGCCAGTCCGATTGCAAGCAGCAGCAGGGACTCCAGGATGATCTGGCCCAGAATGTTCATCGGCCGCATGCCGAGCGCGAGCATCAGGCCGATTTCGCGAACGCGTTCGAAGACCGCCATGACCAGCGTATTGACGAGGCCGAACGACAGGGCGAGGAAAATCACGATGATCCAGACGAGCACGAAGCCGTCCATCACCCCGAGCATCGTACCGAGGAATCTGTCGATTTCTGTCCAACGCTTTACTTCGGCGCCATCGTCGATCAGCTCGAGGGTCTTGTTGTAGAGCGCCTCGACGTCGCGGTAGTTATCGCCAAGTACGACGAGTTCGGATACCTGGTCGTCGATATGCAGCATATCTTGCGTAGTTGTCTTGCCGGCGAAGACATATTGCTCTTCGAACGACATGACGTTGGCCGTAAACAACCCGACGACACGGAATCCACGATCGGCAATCTCATTGTCCGGATCCTGGCTCATTAACACGATGCGCTTGCCGAGTTCGGTATTCAGAGTCGTGGCAAGCTTCCTGCCGATGACTACGCCCTTGTCGTCGCTCGACTCGAGGAACCGTCCTTCCACCGCGTCGTAGTCGACAAATGTCATGCCGTCCTCTCGTTCAGGATCGACACCGATCAGTGTCACACCGCGCGAGTCATACTCGCTGGTAATGACTGCCGGGACGCGCACGCGCGTCGCCCATTGCCGGAAGCCCGCGGTACTGAAGCGCTCGTAAAGTTCGGTGTCGGACACGCCTATCAGGTTCGCGATGCTGGGATCATCGCGGTAATCGGGGTGGTGCGCCTGCACGTGGCCCGGCAACGCACTGATGCCGTCCGAAACCATCTGCGACACCATGCCGCGCATCAGCGCCGTCATGAAGATCATCGCCCAGGTACCCAGCGTGATCGCGAGCAGCATGATCAGCGTGCGCCGGTGATTGCGCCAGAGGTTGCGCCAGGCCAACCGGGTGAGGATTGCCAACATGTGCATCAGACCGCCCTCATCGCTTCAACGGGATGCAGGCGATGGAGACGCAGCGCCGGGTACAGCGCGGCGATGATCGTAAACAGGAACACGACCATGGGGCCGGAGATCAATGACAATGTCGACACCTCGGGATAGAACCGCGCCGGCAGATTGAACTTGACGGCCATCTCTTCCATACCCGGATAAGCGAACCCATTGACGCTCAACCATGCCGTTAGCAGGCCGCCCAGAAAAGTCCCGAGCAGAAATCCGAGAAGACCCATGATCGCTGTCTCGAGGAGGACGAGCCGGCCGAGCCGGCCCGGCGTCAGCCCGAGCGACATGACGATGCCGAACTCGTGCGTGCGTTCGAGTACCGACATTAGCTGCGTGTTGAGCACGCTGAACGCCACGAGCACGACGAGAATGCCGTACATGAAGAACGCGCTGCTCATGTCGGCCTTGATTGCCTGCTGGAGCCCGGGCTGCAAGCGGTCCCAGTCGTGCACGGCCAGCTCCTGGTCGGATGGTAACGTGGCTTCGACCCGGGCCTTCAACTCGGCAACACCGCTGATACCGCCATTGTTGAGGACAATGTGGTGGCCGCTGCCGTTCATGTAAAAAACGTCCTGGAACAAGCCGAGCGGGATCTCGGTGATGCTGCGATCGAAATCCGGAATTCCGCTATCGAATATCCCGGCGATATTGACCACGGCAGCCGCGAACGACCCATCCTTGCCACTGCCGAGAAGCGTCAATTCGTCGCCAACCCCAACCTTCAGGTTGCGTGCGAGCGCCGCACCGATGACGATCTCTGTCGCGTCGTTGTCCTCGAGAAAGCGTCCCGTTGCGACGAGCCCGGGCAAGGTCGATACGCGCGGCTCGTATTCCGGCTGCACTCCGAAGACGGCTACGCCATAGCTACGCTCGGCACTGGAAATCAGGGCAAAGCCGTTCGCGCGAGCTGCAACATGCTGGTCAGGAAATTCACCGCGCAGTTCATTGGCAAGCGGAACGATGCCCTCCACGGTCTGACGCATTTTCTGATCGTCGATAAAGCCTGGCGCCTGCACCTGCAGGTGGCCCGTGAAGGCCTGCAAGGTGTTGTCGATCATCAGCCCGTACATGCCGAACTGCAGCGAGATCATGAAAACGAGCAGCGTGTTCGAAAACACCATCGCCCCCGTCGTCAGCCACGTGCGGCGCGGCTGCCGCCACAAGTTGCGCCAGGCCAGGCGGAAGACGAGGTTCAAATTCCTACTCTCGCGGGTTGCGTAAGTTAGATAGTGTAAACAGGCTGTCCGGGAGTTCTATATCGTAATCTACCGATACGACCTGGATCTCGGTCCATTCGTCGGGCGATTCGACCTTGCCCATGCGTTGCCGCAATGCGATGACGCGACCTCCCATCTCGCCAACCTCGAGCGACACCAGCTTCTTTACGAGCTCGCTGTCCTGGTCGTAGAAGCGGTGCTCGGTCACGACATGATCATCGCGAATCTTGAGCACTTCCTTTCCCCAGACGACAGCCGCATCCTCATGCGGCACAGACTCGATTTCATAAACCGTGATGCCGTCCACTTCGTCGATGCCGAGAATGGAATGGTCGTACTGATCGATGATGTCGTCGGCGCGCGCCACATCCTTGTTCGAGAAGTCCGAACCCATCCAGCTCTGCCCCATCATCGACGAGGGAATCTTGATCACGCGATTCACCTTCGGCGAGAACGTCCACATACTGTTGTCATCGGTCAGCGTGCCATTGCCCCGGTCCTTCTTGGGCTCGAGCACCCGGATGAGCGAGCGATCGTCGCCCTTGGTCCAGCCCCGCATCGTCATCGTCCGTTCCCAGTCGGGACGGTGAATGACCATCGTCATAACGCTGTCCGAACTCAGCCCACGCCAGTGGTTGACGGCATCCCTGACGATCTGGGTGGCATCGTGATCCTGCGCCGGGACCGGCGCCGCCAGCATCAGCAATATGAGGGCAAGCGGGAGGCGTTTAACCATATTTTTTTAGGCTCCGGCAGGCGGCTAAAAATCCAGTATTTCATATGGCATGCGCTGCCGCCAAAGATGCACCCTTCCCGGAAGCCACCGAAATACGTGTTTCTCGCAATGGTGCGCCCCGCGCCAGCGGCTAGACTGAAACCGAAAAAACGGGAGAAAGACAGGATCAGCACCATGTTCACCATCGACGCCATCATGAGCACAGACCTGATCACCCTAGAGCCCACGTCGACTTTGGCCGAGGCCCGCACGGCAATGTATACCAACCGGATTCATCACCTGCCGGTCGTCGAGGACAACAATCTCGTCGGTCTCGTGACGCTGACCAACGTGCTCGCTGCAACGGATTCGTACCTGCGCGACCCGGATAACCGCATTCATGCATCCGAGGTCGAGGTCCAGGACATTATGGTGACCGACATCGCCACAATCGACGAACACGCCAGCCTGCGGCAGGCGGCGATGTTCATCGAGAAGCACCAGATCGGCTGCCTGCCTATCGTTACGGATGGCGTGCTTCGCGGCATCATCACCGATACGGACTTTGTCGGTGTGGCAATAAACCTGCTCGAACTCGCCGAAGAAACGGAGCCGCTCGAGGAAGATTACGCCTGATTGGCTAGCCGCCCCCTGATTCGTTCAATCTTCGAGATCGGCGTCGCCTGAGTGCGTAATCGGCATCACGCTCAGAGCCGATCAAAATTGCAACCCACCGCGTACGCTTGTCGCTCTCGAGGGCAAGTTTCAATGTCATCGTCAGTGGCACTGACAGCAGCATTCCAACCGGCCCGAAGACCCAGCCCCAGAAGAACAGGCCGATAAATACGATCAGCGGCGAAATGCCGACGCCGTGCCCCATCATGCGCGGCTCGATGATGTTGCCGAACACCATGTTGATGGCGACAAATCCGATTGCCGTAGCGGTCGCCTCGCCCACGCCGAGCTGCACCAGCGCGATCAGGACCGCCGGAACTGCGGCAATGATGGAACCGATCGTCGGAATGTAGTTGAGCAGGAAGGCGAGCATCGCCCAGAGCAACGGGAAGTCCACACCCAGCGCCCAGGTCAGCAAGCCTGCCGCCAACCCCGTCACCATGCTGACGATCGTCTTGATGCCGAGATAACTTCCAAGGTTGACCAGAAATACCCGCGGCCGCTTCAGCGACTGCGTGCTGCGGCCGAAAGCGGCTGCGATCTTGGTTTCGACCGTCGATGCCTCGAGCAGAATAAAGATCATCGTAAAGATGATCAGAAAGATATTCGTCAGTACGTCCTTGAGACTGTTGAGCAGTCCCGCGACCAGGCCCATGGCCCAGCCGGGATCGATAACGTCGCCCAGAGACTCGAAAGCTTCATCGCCGGCGAGACGCGCACTGAGAAAATTAACCACCCTGTCGATGAGGACATCGAGCCGTTGCTGGTAGGACGGCATCGCGGCCGTAAACTCTGCAATCGATGCGCCGACGATCGTTCCGAGAACCGCAAGTATCAACATGATCAGCGACACGATAATCAGGACGGCAAGGACCGCCGGCACGCGGTTTTTCTGCATCCAGAGCATCGGGCGCACGGTGATCAGGGCCAGAAACACCGCGACGAGGAATGGAACGAGCAGGTCCTTGGCCATCTGCAGGCCAATGACAATGATGATTACGGCGGCAAAGCTGATGACAGCGTTGCCCTGGTTTTGGGACGATTCGTTCAAACGATTCAGGACCGTTTCATCGAACGGCCATCATCGCATAAGATTCGTCCTATGGCAGCCGTGGAATCCCAGATGCTCGAACTCGGTACGCGCGCACCGGGGTTCGAGTTGCCCGACCCCGATGGCAATATTCATGCGCTCGCCGAATCGGCAGGCGCCTATCTCGTCATGTTCATCTGTAATCATTGCCCGTTCGTCAAGCACGTTCGCAAAGAACTTGCGCGGCTCGGCCGCGATTACTCGGACAAGCCGGTTGCGATATACGCAATAAACAGTAACGACATTGCGGCCTACCCGAGCGATGGCCCCGAGTACATGCGCAAGGAAGCCCTCGAGCAGGGGTACGCGTTCCCCTACCTGATTGACGAGGACCAGTCTGTCGCCAAAGCCTACAGGGCCGCGTGCACCCCTGACTTCTACGTTTTTGATGGAGACCGGTCACTCGTCTACCGCGGTCAGCTCGACGACAGCCGGCCGTCAAACAACGTCCCGGTCGATGGGCGCGATGTCAGGGCGGCGCTCGATGCCGTGCTCGGCGCTCACGAGGTCAGCGGACAGCAGATGCCCAGCATCGGCTGCAGCATTAAATGGACACCGGGCAACGCGCCCGACTACGGCTGACCCTTGGGCGTATAAAGCGCCGCTTCCTCGTCGGTCAACTGGATGATCTTGATCCGGTAACGGGCAAGTGTCGCGCTAATGCGCAACTGAAACGTGCCGCTTTGATCGAACATCTTTACGCCATTGCCCTTGTACTTGGTGTGCAATACACGGCCGATGTGGCGGCCGGTCCGTCCTTCCTGCAAAGTGACATCCAGCGCCACGAGCGACTCGTAGTCGGCATCGAGCCGCCAGTCCATTATCCACGGCGCTTCGACCGTAAACATCGGTGTCGTTGTATTGGACGTGCCCGTGAACTCACGAACGAGTGTCTCGGCCCCGGCCTGTGACACGGCAAGAATCAGTACAAGAGTCAGGATCGGCTTTCTCATCTAACAGGTCCCTGGTGTTGTTGCCCGCCTTACTGGTTCGACCGTCATTCTTTGACTGCTAACGGCAGTCGCCGTTCAGTGCAGCGATCCAGTCGCTCACGGCCGTTACGCCCTCGGTATGAACAGCGCTCCTGCCCAGCTCCGGCATGGCGATAGCCGGATCGGAATGTTGCATGCGATACACGAGGATCGAATCCTGCGGCCGCCCCGGGTAAATATCGAATGGCCGATCACCACTGCCCCGACCCACTGCCACCGGCGTCTTGCAGATACCGTACAAGCGATCTACAGGGGCATCGAGATTCAGGTGCAACGCCGACGTGTCGGCAGCCCCGGCCGGATTGTGGCAATGCGCGCAGTTTACGTCGAGATAGGCACGGACGCGTTGTTCGAGGGTCGCTTGGCCGGGCGGCGACCAGCGCACTCCGGCTGGCGCATCGCCGTCGAATCCCCGCAATAGCCCTCGTCCTGACCAGTTTTCCAGTTGGGTCGCATCATTGCCCCACCACGAGTAGTCGCGGTTGAGCTGCCAGGCTTTGGGCCCGATGGGTTGCAGGTCCTTCGCGCCGTGGTCCGTCACATGGCAGCCACCGCACTGGTTCTTGTCCGGAACGACGTAGACGATGTCGAGTGTATCGGTCCCGGCCACCAGGCCAAGCTGACGGTCGTCACCGGCGATCTCGAGCGACGCATCGGTTTGCGTCTCGTTCCAGACATAGGGCAATGCTGTCCAGCCATCTTCGTAGTGCACCAGCAATCGTGTTTCGATGAGCACGTAATCGGAGAGATCGAGTTCCGCATCTTCATTCAGCGCTGACTCGCGATCCGCTTTGACTACGGTCAGCGATCCGTTCTTTTGGTGCCCGGACTTTTCGTAATGAAACGTCTTGCTGATGATCGTACCGACAGGAAAGTCGAGCACGCCTTCGGCCATGTAACTGGCGCTCATGCCGGGCGGCATCCACACCGTGCGCATCTTTAGCGCATAGTCGCTGAACAACGGCGTATTCAGGTCGTACGGAACCACATCAGCATTGAGTTCGAATGTCTTGCCATCCGCGAAGACGATGCCCCAGTCGCTGAGCCGCTCGGGTGGCCGGTCCGCGGGATGCAGGGTGACCGGACCACGCGCCGCGTCGCAGGCGACCAGCATCACCACCAGCGACAGGATTGCGGATAGCCGCATCACTACCCCAGTGGTGCCTCGAGCACGACGGCCGGCAGCTTTTCGTGACTGCAGTTGTGTTGCTCTGCGCCGACGACGATACCGGCGCTGTCATTGGGCAGGTCGGCATTGAGTACCTGCGCCGCGCCGTTATCGACGCAAATCGCATATTCGGGCAACAGGTTGCCGCCACCATCGACCTTTTCAGCGTTGTAATAGCCGTCCCAAAGTACGTCGGGGAGTCTGCCATTCAGTCCGAACATTGCGACCTTGAGCGCCTTCAGGTCCAGCCCGTCAGGCGAGGCGCCACCGCCGGACATCCGATTGCCGTATATATAAATAGTCTCGGGATAGGGATCGTACTCCTCGCCCATGTCACGCATGCCTTCCCAACCGGTCGCGTAATAGCTACTGATGATGATGTTCGCGGTGTCGTTGTCCCGGATGTCGTTGTCGAAGATCTCGACACGGTCATTCGAGTTGATGACGATGCCGGAACCGGCAGGCACGCTGGCAACCGGCGTGCCCTCCGCGCCGAAGTTGTCGGTGTTGTTGCCGACAACCGTGTTCTGGTAGACGCGCGTGCTGTGCCCGGGCTGCGGCAAGTCCGGCATGTTGAACACGAGGATGCCGCCCGTGTTTTCGTTGGTCACGTTGCCGTAGACATCCGCGTTAAACGTATTTTCGATCTCGATGCCGGCCACGTTACGCTCGGCCCGGTTATTGCGCACAACCACGTTGCGCGACTGACCGACGTAGATGCCCGCATCGGAAGCGCCAATCGCCACACATTCTTCGAGCAGCACGTTCACGGCCTGCACCGGGTAGATGCCATAGGCGCCGTTGTTCTCATCCGGACCATTGGTCCATTCGATACGAACGCGGCGGATGACGATGTTGCGTCCGCCGTTGATCTTGAGCCCATCGCCCGCAGTATCCTCGATCGCCAGGTCCTCGATCGTGAAATCGCTCGCATTCACGAGCAAGCCTTCGGCTCCCTGTACCTGCCCCTTGAATGACAATATCGACCGGTCCATGCCCTCGCCCCGAATCGTGACTCCCGAAATATTGAGTGACAGCGCGCGGTTGATCGGGTGCACGCCGGCGGGAATCGTAATGACATCGCCTGGCCTGGCCGCGATCAGCTGTGTCTGCAGTTCTTTTTGAAACGCCAGCGCAGCATCGTCGCTTGGCGCAGGCGGTTCCTTGCTGCAGGCGGCAAATAGCAGGACGAGGATCATGGTGAAGATGATGTTGCTTGCTCTCAACGAAGCACTCCCGGACTGACGGCGCGCCGTATAGGTTACCATCGAGGCGTGCATCGTCCCTCCACAATTGCTTTCATCGTACTCACGGCGCTTGCCTGCCTGGCCCTCGTTTATTTCCTGCGTATTGGCTGGATGCAGGCCGCCGCCTCGGCCAAGTTCTTTGCCTCGGCGGGATTCCTGGCCACGGCCATCAGCGCCGGCGCGCTGCGACACCGGTTCGGGCGTATCGTATTTGCAGGATTGTTGCTGTCGATGTCGGGAGACATGTTCCTGATCGGTCCGAGCCGGCAGCATTTTGTTTTCGGGCTCTTTAGTTTCCTGCTCGCTCACGTTGCCTACATCACGGCGTTCGTCACGGCAGGACAAGATCCCAAGTGGGCCGGGTTTGCCGCCATTCCGGTAGTTGCCGTTGCCGTAATCGTCCTGGTCTGGCTGCAGCCGCACGTGCCGGAAAATCTTGCGATGCCGGTCGACGCTTACGTGATCGTTATCAGCCTGATGGTGATCACGGCATTCAGTGCGAGGGGTGCCGGCGCTTCGGGGCTTATCGTCGCTGGCGCCCTGATGTTTTTCGTGTCGGACCTTTCCGTCGCAATGCAGCGCATCATCGAGACGGACTTCCCGACATTCGTGTGGGGACTGCCGCTTTATTACGCGGCTCAGCTGTGCTTCGCGTTGGCGGCGTCACACTCTTCGTCCCAGTGAGGCACGCCGGCGAAAGTCTCGGCCAGGAAATCGATGAACGCACGCACCCGGTATGACAGGTGCCGGGTTGGCGGGTAGACCGCATAGGCCGGTGTCGTCGGCCACTCGTAATCCTGCAGGATCGGTACCAACTCGCCGGCACGTATTTTCTCGCCGGCAATGAAAGTCGGCTGCATGACGATACCCAGACCCTCGATTGCGGCTTCACGAAGGAAGTCACCGCTCGATGCGGACAACGCTATATTGACCCTGACGTGGCTGCGTACGCCCTCGGAATCGGTGTAGACCCACCTGCCCGGATCAGCAACATTGCTGTACGCGAGGCATTGATGCGTAGCGAGATCGTCCGGCGTTTGCGGTACCCCCCTGTGTTCGAGATAAGACTCGGCCGCACAAACAACCGTTCGCGCGTCGAACAGCTTGCGCGCAATAAGCGATGAATCACGCAGCCTGCCAATGCGAAGCGCCAGGTCGACACCTTCCTGCAACAGGTCGATGCGACGATCATTGAGGTCGAGATCGAAAGAAACGCGTGGGTGACGCTGCGAGAACTCGGCGATCGGCCCCGCCATGTGCCGCACGCCGAATGACAACGGCAAAGCGACGCGGAGACTGCCCTTCAATTCACCGTGTTCCTGCAGCACCGCGGCCTCGGCCTCGTCGAGGTCCGCAAGTATGCGGGCGCTGTGCTCATAAAAACTGCGCCCCGTATCCGTCAGGTTGAGACTGCGAGTCGTGCGCCGCAGCAGTTGTACGCCAAGGCGGTCCTCGAGCGTCGCCACCCGGCGGCTGATCGCCGACTTCGCAGCATCGAGGCGCTCGGCAGCGGCGGTAAAACTGCCTGTCTCGACGACGGTCACGAATGCCTCTAATTCATCGAATCGACGCATATTGTTGCTAATTATAGAACAATATTATCTAGAAATAGCTATTTATCCTCTTTTTCCCAACAGTCAAACTGCCCGGCAATGACAACGCAAGAGCCACCAAGGAGACACCCGATGAAAATTCTCGAAGTCAGCGCGAGCGGACGCCGTATCGATTCCGTCAGCCGCAGGCTGACCGGCGAACTCATCGACGCCCTCGAATCTCGTACCGCCGTTGCCGAAATCATTCGCCGCGACCTGAGCGAAGGCATTGCCCATGTCGACGAATCGTGGATCGCTGCCAACTTCACGCCGGCCGAAAACCGGACCCGCGACCAGAAGACCAGGCTGAACCAGTCGGACGCGCTGGTCGCCGAATTACAGGCGGCCGACGTCGTCGTGATCGGCGCACCAATCTATAACTTCGGAATTCCGGCGGCGCTCAAGGCATGGATCGACATGATTGCGCGTGCACGGTTGACCTTTCGTTATACCGAGAACGGACCGGAAGGCCTTCTCAAAGGCAAGAAGGCCTACATCGTTATCGCCTCTGGCGGCGTTCCCGTGGACAGCGCGGTTGACTTCGCGACGCCGTACCTGCGCCAGGCGCTGCGTTTTGTTGGCATTACCGACGTGGACGTCATCGCGGCTGACCAGCTCAACAGCCGTGCCGATGAATCGATGGATGCAGCGCGCACCCGGATTGCCGAACTCATTCACACAGCGCAGCCATTGGGAATACAGGCTGCCTGACATTTAAACAAGTTAAGGAGAGAGACATGCCAAATAACACTGATTACGCTGCTTTAATTCTGCGCATCGGGCTGGGCGCGATGTTTGTCGCCCACGGACTGCTCAAGGTGTTCGTGTTCACCCTGCCGGGGACCGTCGGCTTTTTCGAGCAGGTCGGCTTCCCGGGATGGACCGCCTACGTCGTTACCTTTGCCGAGATCGGGGGCGGTATCCTGCTGCTGGCCGGCGTCGCCGTGCGCGCGGTTTCGATTGCCCTGATACCGGTTCTTCTCGGGGCGACGTTCGTGCACTGGGGCTTTGGCTGGGTATTCAGCAACCCCAATGGTGGATGGGAGTATCCTGTCTTTCTGACACTGGCTGCCGTGGTTCAGGCGCTGCTCGGGCCGGGGGTATTCGCCCTGCGGTTCCCGCTGCGCCGGGAACCGGTGGCTGCCTGACTGGGAGACGAGTAAATGATCGACATCATCAGGTCCGATGATCGTGGCGCGGCTGACCACGGCTGGCTGCAGAGCAGGCACACGTTTTCATTCGCGGACTACTACAACCCGAAAATGATGGGCTTTGCCAAGCTTCGCGTCGTCAACGAGGACTGGATCGAGCCGGGCCAGGGTTTCGGCACGCATCCCCACCAGGACATGGAAATCGTGACTTACATGATCGACGGCGCGCTCGAGCACAAGGACAGCATGGGTAACGGGTCGGTTATCCGACCGGGCGAGTTGCAGCGCATGACGGCGGGCACGGGTGTGTTCCATAGCGAGTTCAATCACTCGAACGAGGAACAGGCACACCTGCTCCAGATCTGGATCCTGCCCGAACGCAACGGGCTCGAACCCGGCTATGAGCAAAAACTGTTCCCGAGCGAGGAAAAGCGAAGCCGGTGGCGTCTCGTGGGTTCGCGTGACGGCCGGGAGGGCTCGCTGACGATTCACCAGGACGTGAACCTGCTGGCCAGCGAGCTCGAGCAAGGCGAGGAGATTAGCTACGACTTCGATGGCAGGCGGCGCGGCTTCATGCAGGTCGTTCGCGGCGCGATCGAAGTCGACGGTGAGACACTCGAGGCCGGGGATGCGCTGGCGACGCAGGATCAGGAATCTTTCGCCGTGCGCGCGAAGAATCCGGCCGAGCTGCTGCTTTTCGACATGGCGTGAGAATCGGGCGTTCGCGCTAGAATGCCGGCATGCGAATGCCTCTCCTGCTTCTGCTTGGTATTGTCGCCGCCTGCGGAAGCGGCGGCGACAGCTCGGCCGGTACGACCGCAACCGATGTCATGTCGATCGCGGATATCCAGGGGTCCGGCACATCGAGTCCGCTGATCGACCAGGACGTGATTGTCGAAGGCATCGTTTCCGGGGACTTTCAGGAAGGTGACAACGACCACGGCCGCAACCTCGGCGGGTTTTATCTGCAGGGCGCGAGCGATGACGATCCGGCCACATCGGACGGCGTGTTTGTTTATGACGGTAACGCTCCGGCAACAGATGTCGAACCCGGCGATCGCGTTCGCGTCACCGGCAAGGTCCAGGAGTACTACGGAGAAACACAGGTCGTTGCGTCTGGCGTCACCGTAATCGGCCAGGGCACGGTGCTTCCCGCGCCAGTCTATTTGCCGTTGTCGACGACGTCGAACAGCGACGGTGAGCTTATCGTCGACCTCGAACCCTACGAGGGCATGCTTGTCACATTTCCCCAGGCGCTTACCGTAAGTCAGCTGCGGAATCTCGAACGCTATGGCGAGATTCTTCTTAGTCAGGGTGGACGACAGTATGCCTATACGAATTCGAACGTACCCGACGTGTCCGGATACGCCGCCCATCTCGACAAAATTGCAGGCCGCCGCATCTACCTCGACGACGGACTTCGCACCAATAACGCGGGCGCCCCACTATCGATTCGAAACGGCGATGAGGTCCGCGACCTGACCGGTGTGCTGCGATACTCGCGTGGCAGTGGCGACTCCGGCACCGAGGCATACCGCTTAATGCCGACGGCCACTCCCCGATTTGCCGTCGTCAATCCACGCCCGGGTGCGCCCGAAGTGGCAGGCTCGCTGCGTATCGCGACGTTCAATCTGAACAATTATTTTTCGACGGTCGACTCCGGACAGAACGTGTGTGGTCCGGCCCGCAACGCGGTCTGCCGCGGTGCCGACAGCGAGGAAGAGTTGTCGAGGCAACTCGCAAAAATTGCGACAGCGCTGCGCATGATGGACGCGCATGTCGTGGCGATGATCGAACTCGAGAACAATGACGACACGTCGCTGGAATCGATTGCCGATGCACTAAACGCGGCAATCGGTGAGCTACGCTACGACTTCATCCGGACGGGAATCATTGGCCAACAGGCGATCAAGGTCGGCCTGATTTTTCAACCTTCCCACGTAAGCCCTGCAGGCGAATTCGCCGTCCTGGACAGCGGCGTCGACGCAAGGTTCGATGACTCGCGGCATCGTCCGGTGCTGGCGCAGTCGTTCAACACTGCGGTTGGTGCACACCGTTTTACTATTGTCGTAAATCACCTCAAGTCAAAGGGATCCGGTTGCGCCAGCGCCGGCGATCCCGATGTGGGCGACGGTCAGGAAGATTGCAGTGCGACACGAACTCTCGGCGCTGCGGCAATGATCGACTGGATCGATACGGATCCGACCGGCGCCGGCAACGATAATGTCATCGTCATCGGTGACTTCAATACCCACACGATGGGCGATCCACTGGCCCGTTTCGAAGCGGCGGGCTACATCAACCTTGCCGAGGCGCACATCGGTACCAGCGCCTATTCGTTCGAGTTCGAGGGGCAGTTCGGGGCGCTCGATCACGCGATGGCAACTCCCGAATTCGCGCAAAAGGTCGTCGACGTCATGGAGTGGCGTATCAATGCCGACGAGGCGCGCGTGCACGACTACAACCTCGAATTCGGCCGCGATGCCAGTATTTTCAACGCTTCGAGCCCGCACCGGGTATCGGACCACGACCCGCTCATCATCGGCGTCGATTTCTGACTTCAAATAAGTCTTGACTTAATTAAGTGCTAACTTAAACTCAGGGCATGGATACCTTCAATGCTCTTGCGGATCCCACGCGCCGCCAGATCGTCGAGTCACTCGCACTCGGCGAAACCGCGTTCGGCGATATCGCCGACCAGTTCGAAATGAGCCGTCCCGCCGTGTCGCAGCATCTCAGGACGCTGCGCGAGGCCGGGATCGTGACGGTACGCGCCGACGCTCAGCGGCGCATCTACCGGCTCAGTGACGATGCTCTCGACGAGATCGACGCATGGCTCAACAAGGTGCGGAAGTATTGGAACCAGCGGCTCGACAAGCTCGAACAGCTGCTGGCCGATGCGAATGAGCAAGAGGAGAGAAACGATGGGTGAGTATGGCGAATTGCTTGATGAAAACACGGTGCGATTCGAACGCATCTTGCCCGGGCCGATCGAACGGGTCTGGAGTTACATCGTCGATAGT
The DNA here is from genome assembly GCA_011772865.1 of Woeseiaceae bacterium. GTDB lineage: Bacteria > Pseudomonadota > Gammaproteobacteria > Steroidobacterales > Woeseiaceae > UBA1847. The sequence goes on from WVYQ01000034.1 coordinate 240,667, forward strand.
GACAAACGCCGCAAGTGGCTATGCGCGGGCGATATCGGTGCAGGTGACGGCGCGCATGTCGACATGCATTTTCACAACGAAACCCTGTCGCAAGGCGAGGATATCGAAGTTCCCGAGAAATACGCCCACCTGCCGCGGGAGATGTCATTTGCCGGTACGGTCACGCGCTGGGAACCGTATAACGTCGTGGCCCACACCTGGGAGTTTGGCGAAGAGTCGTCGGAAGTTTGCTACGAACTCGAAGAAGTCGGCGACAGGGTTCGTCTTGTACTGACACATCGTAGGCTCGAGTCGACCGAAACGGTCGTCGACGTCAGCGCGGGCTGGCACACCCACCTCGACATCCTGGTCGACGTACTCGAGGAACAGGAACCGAGACCGTTCTGGAAGACGCATTCGGTACTCGAAGAAGAGTACGTCAGGCGACTGAGCCCCTGATCAGGAACCCTCACCTTCCGGCTGCCTGGGAACGGGCGGCCGGAACAACACGATACCGAAACCGATCGCAAACGCGCCGAATACGGCAGCGCTCGAGGCGAGCTGAATAACACTATGGTCGATGGCTTCGCGCGCCAGCATGACCGCAACCATTGCGAAGTGCAGAAAGTTGCCGAGCGCGAGTGGTCGCGCATAGATCCCGCCCATCAACACGCCGCGCGCGGTCCAATTCAGGATCGCGAATCCCAGGTACAGCGCACCCATCATCTCGATCAACAAAAGCGTCGGGCCGTCGGGCGCGGTGCCATGCGTCTCGAGTACCCTGTCGGGGAAAAAGGATGTGACCAGGCCAGCGATTGCGAGAAAAATCGCGCTGAGCATCATGAGGATTTTCGTCATTCTCACAGTCAGTACTTTTGGAAATTTATCAGTTAGTTACACGTATACTACTGTCTATTTCCAGAGCGTTTCATTCAGCAGGAGCGATCCATGGAGAAAGCCGATGCAGCCTTCACCAACAGCAGCCGTGAATGGCCGCTAACGGCCAGAACCTGACATTCTGCAACTAATTACTACACTTAACAGATCAACTATATGTTGGATATTCGTGACCGAAGAGGTTCAAAATGATTCTTCGCCGATTAGCCATCGCGATTCGCGAGCAAAAGTGGTTCACCGCCCTCATCGAATTTGTCATCGTTGTAGCCGGTATATTTATTGGTTTGCAGGTTGATGGGTGGAATCAAGTACGGAAAGATCGGGAGCTGGAACAGGACTATCTTGTCAGACTGGCCGATGATATCCAGTCGGACATTAATACCTTTCAATCTCTCGAACAGGTATTTGAGGTAAAGGCCAAGACGATACAGTCACTTCGAGAATCTCCTGTCTCTGAATTATTGGTCGCCTCCCGTGACGAGTTCTTGCAGAACTTAGACTTCACAACCTGGATCGCGATGCCGGCAAGCCGCTCCGCAACATTTTCCGAACTTGCGGGCTCAGGCCGTCTTGTGCTTATTAGAAATCTTCAGTTACGGGGCGCTCTGTTGAGATATTACGCCGAATATGAACTCATTTCCGATATCCTTGATCAACCAATCGGCGATTATCGACAATTGATCTTCGAGGCCATCCCGGGCGAGCGTTACTATGATTGGCGGCTTTCGGAAGACATCGGTGACTTGCGTGAAATCGAGCAAGCTCTGCTCAAACTTCAGGCCGACCCAAGATTTGAAGCCGCCGCAAATGCTGAGGTTGCCTATGCGACCTCGATGATTTATTGGCTACGTGAGCATCGTGGACGCGCGAGACACGTGTTGGAATTGCTTCAAAGCAGCGATTGAACTAAAACAGGTTCACGCTGAGCCAGACTTGTCCACCGCTTTCTAAACGTCCGCTATGGGTCAGTAGCAGACAGTTTAGCCCAAATCCCGCCGACGGCGGCTATCAGGGGCATAGCAGACGCTCCCGGTCTGCATCTCTGACGCTCGGGCACCAAAGGTCCGCTTTCACCAATAGCGGGCGTAGAAAACAACTGAACGGGTCTGAATCGAGGGGCGGCTAACGGCCA
>WVYQ01000002.1:0-12626 GCA_011772865.1 Woeseiaceae bacterium
TACCTCACGCCACTTGCCGTCCTTGCTCATCGCCTCGGCGATCTTCATGTAACTCTCGCGGTTGTGCGGGTACAGTTCAAGAATTTGATTCAGGTGGTAATACATCGCTGCTGAGTTACGCAGACGTTGATTCAGGACTGCCAGTTCGAAATGAATCTTCCAGTCAGCCAGACCCGAACCTGCAAGGTTCTGGCGTCTTTGAACGACTTCGTCCTGAGATCCGACCGCGTTGGTTATACGTTGCAGTTTTTCGTTCAGGAAACTCTGAAGATCCGCGTAATTACCCTGCCCGGGAAACGGCGGTTGCTGAATCATGCTCTGCAGGTTCTGGATTTCCGCAATCGTGTCGTAATTCGGAAACCCGACTCTCCTGGCTACTGCGGCGACTGGTAACGGTTCGTAAGCATCAGTCCCGGTCAAGTCGCTTACGATCGAACGGGCTATCTCTGCCGCCAGGACGTGGGTCCCGGAAAAATCATAATGAACATGTTCAAGCAGCAGGTTCCAGCCGGGTTGGAACGGTTGGCTGGCTCGCTCGAATGCTGCGGCGTTGTCGACAAAGCTGAACGTGTCACTCTCTGCGCTGGCCGCAACTTCCTGGATGATCTGGTTGATTCGGGTGTCCGCCCGAAAGCGCAAGGCGTCCAGGTCCAGGGCGCGCTGATAGTGAGTTTTAGCCTCTTCAAAATTGCTGACGTTTTCGAGGGCGGTGGCGAGCCTGAAGTGGGTATCGGCATAGTCAGGATCAATCTCCATTGCCGCTTGAAAATAATCGATCGCATCATCCCAGTTACCCTGATCTGCGCTCTGGGCACCTCTACGGGTGGCTTCGCGCCATGGATCGAGCTGGTCGCCGGGAAAATCCGGGCTCCGAACGGACAAGAACGGCGCTGAGTGGCGGAGGTTGACCGGCACAGAGGACAGTACGACATGCATGCCCTTGCTGCGCAGCGTCTCGATGATGTCCACAAGATTGTCTTCGTAGTGGCTATAAACGCCTGCCATGCGCGGGTCATCGTGCGGGACACCGTGACCGGTGAACATCTGCATGCCCTCCCACTCGAGATCCTGCATTGCGTCGGTCGGCCTGATCTGCAGCATGAGGCCGTTCAGGGCCTGCCAGATCCTTGTGCGCTTCAATGCCTGGAGCCCGCGAATCAGGTTGATGTTCGTCAGGAAGCCCTGATTGAAGGTGCCGGGGCCATACGGTCCAACAACCTCGTTGTTGCCCATCAGGATAACGGCGAAGTCGGCGGAATCTTCCGGAATCGACCTGGCCACCGCGTACATCACGTGGGAGTTGACCGACGTCATGGCCAGGTTGAGGACTTCGATTTTTCGCGAAGGCAGTGCGGCCCTGAGTTGGGCCGTCAGGAGCCTGTCAAGACCGTGGTTCCTCAGGGGGAAGCCGAGCGCTGCCGACCCCCCCAGGATGTAGACCCTGACTGACTCAGGACCGCGCTCTTTGGTAAAGGTGTTTTCGACGGGACCAATATTGAGCGACGGAGGATAGAACTGGTCGGCGAAAGCAGGGTTTTCCTGGTAGTGAGGTTGGCCATTGATGTCAATTTCATGGAAATAGTCGAATGATGTTCCGACACCAGCAACCGTGAGGCCCAGCTCGAGCAGGGCGAAGAAAAGCAGAGGCACGACAACGATCGTAATGAACGTAAAAGCAGTTTTTTTAACGTCGGGCACGAGGCTTTATCCTGGATATTGGGAGAATGATTGCTTGCGTAAACATAGCGCAGTTGAGCGGCCCCCGGTAGTCCGCGATTCGGGGTCACAGGCGTGTAGACTATCCCGATAGAATCGGTGCGGCTTAGGGAAAAAAGGGGACAATCTTGCAGCAGATAGAGGAAAGGCAGAGTGTAGATCGAGCAGCCTTCGAGAATGAGATCTTGCCGGCGAAACAGCCTGCCGTGTTGCGAGGACTGCTCCGGGAGTGGCCTGCCGTTGAGGCAGGCCGTCGGTCGCTGCAAAGTGTCGTCGATTACTTCAAGCGCTTCGATACGGGCAGTACGGTCAGCGCGGCGGTCAGTCCACCGGAGACGAAAGGTCGCTTTTTCTATTCTGACGATTTCCAGGGTTTCAATTTCGCGTCCAGAAGCGTGTCGATCAGTACCGCCCTGGACACTTTTGTGGAGCTGGCCGACGATCCGCAGCCGCCCGGCATCGCACTGCAGGCGATGCACGTTCCGGACATCATGCCGTCGTTTCTCGGTGAAAACGCGATGCCCCTCTTGAACACCGATATCACGCCGCGGGTCTGGATGAGCAATCGATCGATGATCGCAACTCATTTCGATAACAATCACAACATCGCGGGCGTTGTCAGCGGTCGCAGGCGATTTACGGTTTTCCCGCCCGAACAGCTCAATAACCTCTACCTTGGACCGCTCCTGCGAACGCCGGGAGGAACGCCGATCAGCACTGTGGACCTGCGCGAGCCCGATTACACGAGATTTCCGCGATTTCGCGAGGCGCTCGAGTCGGCCCAGCAAGCCGTGCTCGAGCCCGGAGATGCCGTTTATATCCCGATCCTATGGTGGCACGGCGTCGAATCGCTGGAGCCACTGAACATCCTTGTCAACTACTGGTGGAACGATACCAATCCTGCGCATCACAAGCCGATCCTCGCCCTGATTCACAGCGTGGCGCTGATGTCCGGACTGCCGGCCGACCAACGCGAAGTGTGGCGCAAGTTTTTCGATTATTTCGCATTCCAGGCAGAGGGCGACCCCGCAGCCCATTTGCCGTCTGACCTGCCGGACGTGTTGGGCGAACTTTCTTCGGCGGACAGGGACCGGGTGCTGGCCTTCGTCGCGGAGCGCCTGAAGACATTGGTCGGACAGGGGGAAGGCTGATCGACGCTGTTTGTGGTGGATCCTAGGCAGACGCGGTTGGACAATATCGGTCGATGAATTCCCGGTGCGTCGGCAGCTGGCTCAAGATATGGTCGACCTTCTGTCCCTGGAATTGCATGAACTGACGAAGTTCCTGTTCGTCCATCATGTCCACAATGGGGTGATAGCTCTGCGGCTCAATCCCTTGCCCCATCATCACCTGGACCCAGCTGTTCTCGCGGAAGATATCCAGATCGGTCTCGAACACGCGGCCGGTATCGCGGAACAGGTCCAGGCGATGCTGCAGGCTGTCGGGAATTTCCATTTCGCGACAGCGGCGCCAGAACTCGGAATCCGTTCGCTCGGTGACGTGGTAGTGCATGATGATGAAATCGCGGATATAGCGAAACTCGGTTTCCATCTGGCGATTGAACTCTGTCCGATCCGACTCGGTGATGCCGTTGTAGGGGAACATCTGCATCAGCCGGATCACGCCTCGCTGGATCAGGTGAATGCTCGTCGATTCGAGCGGCTCGAGAAATCCCGCCGCCAGGCCCAGGCCAATGCAGTTTCGATTCCAGTGTTTCACCCGCTGCCCGGTGCGAAAGCGCAAGACCCTGGGTTCCGTGATGAGCGCGCCTTCGAGATTGGCGAGCAGGGTGTCCCGGGCTTCATCGTCACTCATGAATTCACTGCAATAGACCAGGCCATTGCCGACCCGGGTCTGTAATGGAATCCGCCACTGCCAGCCGCTTTCCCTCGCAATCGAGCGTGTATAAGGAATGGGCTCTTCGACTGCTGTCGTCTGGACCGCAATGGCGCGATCGCAGGGGAGCCAGTGGGTCCAGTCCTCGAATTCGGTACCCAGGGCCTTGTCCAGCAGCAGGCTGACAAAGCCACTGCAGTCGATAAACAGGTCGCCTTTGACGGCCTGCCCTGATTCCAGCACCACTTCGGCGATGTCGCCGGATTCGGCCTGGCGAACGTCGACGATCTTGCCTTCGACCCGGGTTACACCATCTTTCTCAGCCTGCTGGCGCAACAGCCCGGCGTAGGCCGTCGCATCGATATGGAAGGCATAACTCAACGCATTCTCTTGCAGCAGACCGAACCTACCTGTCTGCGCGGCCATCAGCTCCGGGGCGTAGCGGCCGTAGTCTTCGGCAAAGCCCAGCGTCTTCGCTTTGAGCCAGAAGTGCTGAAAGCCTGCTGCCCAGCAGCCCTGGCCCGTGAAGCCGAAGGAGTGAATATAATCATGGCCGACCTCCCGCCAGTTCTCGAACTGGATGGCCAGCTTGAAGGTACCCTGCACCCTGGACAGGAAATCCGCCTCATCGATCTTCAGCAGACGATGCATCGTCCTGAACGGCGGTATGGTCGCCTCGCCGACACCTACCGTGCCAATGGCATCCGACTCCACGAGCACCACGTTCAGGTTGGCTCCGATCAGCTTTGCTACGGCCGCCGCCGCGGTCCAGCCCGCCGTGCCTCCGCCCACGACGACTACATTCTGTACCTTGCCTGATGACATGCGACTTTCGGCCTACAAAAGTTTGTCTCTTAACATCTTACGGATTCGCCGCGCGGTCGGCTCGTCGATAGGGTTCAGCACGCCACGCGCAGCTTCCGGAATATGTTCGAAGTTTTCCGGGGCAGGGTTGAACACATAAAAATCGAACAACTCCCGCCACTGTTTTCTTTGTGCTTCGGGCAAATCCCGAAGACCCAGTATCGCATGCTGCAACACACTGAGAGGCGGCCCCATGTAGGAAGGTGAGCTGCGCCACCAGTAATTCACCAATACGTTGAAAGCGTGCAGCGCCTCCATGTGATGCCACCACATACTGGGAACGATCACGGCATCCCCGGGTTCGAGCACCGACATCTGCGCGGCCTTGACGGCCTCCCGGAATTTCGGGAAGCGGTCGTAATCAGGCGCATGAAAGTCCACCAGGCTGATCGGTTGCCCTGCCGGCGTGAAGTCCAGCGGCCCCACATAAAGATTCGGCAACTGCTCCGGCGGAAACAGGATGACCCGCCGCTGCCCCGCGACGACGCAGGCAATATTGGCGGGGAAATCGTAGTGGGCCGCTACCCGGCTCTGGTTGCCGATCCAGATGCTGACCAGCGGCGCGAGGTGCTGAATCGGGAGATCGTTCTGCTCGCGGAATCCCGGGAGCCAGTGATCGACGTTGGTTGAGCCGATATAGAGTGATGGCGGAATCGGCATATCGACATGAGACCGGACCTGCTGCACGGCTTCTTTTAGCGCCATCCGCCGGTATTCAAAATTGAACGCGGTCAGGTCGCTCTTATAGAACATTCGACCAGCCGCCTCGGGTGGCGCATAGAGGGTCGTGACAACGTTACCCGAGTCAAATCCCTCCAGGTACTCGATGATCCGGTCGGCTGATTCGAGGCCGTGCCGGACCGCGGGCCAATCCGCGGCCAGCCCTCTGAGGACCAGCGGTCGATCGGACGTCAACAGGTCATCGCCGAGATCTGCGGCAGTGACGTCAGCGTGCTCGGCGATCGCCTGGTCTATTTCGTTCAGGACATGCTGACCGGTCATAGGGCCACCCACGCTTGTCGTTACACCCTGAGGCGGTTGCGTCTTTCAATCAGGTCACGCAGCCGGGACAGTGAGGCGACTGCCATGAACACAGGTTGCAGGTAGCCGGCCCGATTCAGCGACTCGAGCACGTCTCCCTTCAGCTGATAAAGCCGCTCTTCTGCGATGCTGTAAAAACCCTGCAAAGTCTTCTTGCTGCCGTCATTGAAGGCAAAATCCAGCGTGATCTGCTCCAGCAGCTCATGCTGCAACAGCGTGTCAATGAATCCGACGCTGTGCTGCAGCCCGCGATGCAGCTTGTCAAGCAGTGCGATCTTCTGGTTCAGGAACTCCGAGGGCTCACCCTCGCTGTCAAACAAGGCTTCCCCCTCGTCCTTGCTGACTCGTGGGTGATCGAGGTCGATTGAGGCAACTGGCGGTTTATCGTCGCCTTCTCCGCCTGTCGCAATCAGGAACGGCTGACGTTGCACCAGGGCCGGAATATAGGTTGCATCCCAGCCCTCGTCCTTCAGAAACAGGTTCTGGTCCGCTTCCAGACCAAACAGAGCGGCGGCAAAAAAACCACCGGTGTTCGGATCTTTGGTGAACAGGATCGGATAACAGTTCTGGACATCCCTGAACTCCAGGGGGTAAGTCATCGCATACATGACGGCGTCGCCCAGTGCGGCGCCGTAGCCGGTTTTTATCCGCAGTTCCTGGTGCTTCTCCCTGTTCAGGGTCTCGTACTGACTCATATGAACACTCTACCCGATTACCTGCTGTTCTTGCCGCTCAAAGCTTCTGGAATCCGAATTCTTTTACTTTGTTCAACAGTTCGCGGTTGTCCGGCATCGCATGCTGCAGCTGGGCTGCCCGGACGGCATTTTTCTTGAATAGCTCCGCTGCGCGACGCTGGCGTTGGTCCTGCTCCTGGCTGGCGGTTGGACGGGGAGCCGTTCTGAATCCCATGCCATAAAGTATGTACTGGTAGCTCGGGGTCGGAAACAGGTCATCGACCGCTTCCGCATCCTGGTGCCAGGGGCTCCGGTAGCGCCATATTGCAAGTTGCTCGCCGAGCTTGTCGGGGATAGAAGCGGCGGCGCGGTTGTCCTGCCAGTACGGTGAGTCGTCGCGAGCGCTCAGGACGTAATGCAGTTTCAGGAATTCGATAATCTGATTCCAGTGACGCAGGAATTTCCGGTTGTAGCGTTTGGCCACAATATCCATGACTTCCCGGGTCGGGGGCAGCTGATCTGCAATCATTCCGGCCGCCAGTTCGATCATCACGAGCGCCGAAGCTTCGAGCGGCTCGATAAAGCCCGAGGACATGCCTATGGCCACACAATTCCGGTGCCAGAATTCCCGCCGATGGCCGGGCTCAAACCCGATCTTGCGCGGCTCTACGCTGTTTGCAGCCTCGTCTCCGGCGATTTCCTTTATATAGGCTCGCAGCTGAGCGGCAGCCTCATCGTCCGAGATATGGGCACTCGAGTAGACGTGGCCGGTTCCGCGGCGCGTCGGCAGCCCAATATCCCAGATCCAGCCCGACGTCTGTGCGGTCGAGTGCGTGCAGGACTGGATGGGCTCGTCTTCGTTCGCGTATGGCACCTGTGCGGCCAGCGCAGTGTCGTTGAACAGGTACGCCTGTTGTGACTGAAATGGAACCTCGAAGTGCTTGCCCAGCAGCAGGCTGTTCGTGCCGGTACAGTCGATGAACAGATCGCCAGCTATTTCGCCGGCCGAGTCGGTCGTGACCGAGCGGATGTCGCCGTTTTCGGCCGCATTGATCTGCGACACGTTCGCCTTGACGTGCTTTACGCCCAGCTTCTCGGTGCAGTGCCTGCGAAGCAGTTCGGCAAATTTCCCGGCGTCCAGGTGATAAGCGTAGTTCACGACAAAAGCGTATTCGGGCGTCGTAATCTGCTTCGGGGCGAGGCAGTCGGCAAATAATGCGGTCTGCGGCGTCACGGCATCCGCAAATTGGGGTGCATCGGTCAGCGCCAGCCAATGAGGCGCGAGGTTGATGTCTGCGTAGTCGATCGGGACAGTAAACGGATGGCTGTAGGTATCCCCATCGCCCGTCCGCCAGTTGCGAAACCAGGTGCCCTGTTTGAAGCTGGCATCGCACTCGCGGAGAAAGTCGGTCTCGGACAGTCCAACGCGCTGCAGGGTGGTCCGCATGGATGGCCAGGTGCCTTCACCCACGCCGATAGTCGGCACGTCCGGTGATTCGATCAGCACCAGTTCAAACGGCTGCTGCGCCTGCGAGTCGATGCGATGTTCAGCTGCAATGACCCCAGCAGACAGCCAGCCGGCGCTGCCTCCACCCACGATGACGATTGTTGAAATACTGTCTTCCATATGCGACTAGTATCCCATAAGTCCCTGGCAGCGGGCGCTCGAACAAGAATCAAAGAAACTGGCATGACTGGCTCGTACAACAAAACTGTTCTGATTGCCGCGACGGCACTAATGCTGTCCGCGTGCGCGGAGGAGGATTCCGACGCCCCATCCGGATGGGCCGTAAACATCGGTGGACCAGCATACACGGCGCTTGATGGCACCGAGTTTGTTGCCGAGCAATCGGTGTCGGGCGGCGAGCTCGGCAAGATCAAGACCGTCAAAGGATCGCAGGACGCACCGCTCTATCACAGCTATCGCAAAGGGGATATCCGTGTCGCGCACCCGGTGGACAACGGTAGCTACGACATCACGCTGCATTTCGCCGAGCCGAACGATATCGCGCGCGACGAGCGCATCTTCGACGTATTTGCCGAAGGAGAGCGTGTTGCCGATGACATCGATGTCATGCTGTGGCGCGACGGCCAGGTTCGCGCGGCGCTGACTGTCACCGTGCCCGACGTCGTGGTAGACGATGGTGAGCTGAACATCGGCTTCGAGGCGAGCGTGGGCGAGCCGCTGCTCAGCGCGCTGTCGGTTCGCGGCAAGGTGCGGCGTGCAGAGGACTGGCAACTCGCCTGGAGCGATGAATTCGATGCAAACGGCCCCCCGAACGAAAACAACTGGACCATCGAAGAGTGGGCGGCGGGTGTCGTTAACGACGAGGACCAGGCGTACACGTCACGCGCGAGAAACGTCCGTGTTGAAGACGGCCATCTCGTTATCGAAGCGGATCGTGAAGACTACCAGGGCGCGCTTTATACCTCGGCACGGCTGCAGTCGGCCGGCAAAGCCGACGTCCTGTATGGCCGGATTGAAGTCCGCGCCAGGCTGCCACGGGGGCAGGGCACCTGGCCGGCAATCTGGATGTTGTCGAGCAGCCCCTTCACGTATGCCACTACTTGCACTGACGACGAGAACTGGCAGGGTAGCGCCGATTGCGACGCGTGGCCCAACTCCGGCGAGATCGACATCATGGAGCACGTCGGCTACCAGATGAACCACGTGCACGGCACCGTCCATTCCAAAGAATTTCACTGGACCATCTGGAACCAGCACAAGGGCCGCATACTGCTGGACGACGTCACTGGCGAATTTCATGTCTACGCACTCGAATGGACGCCGGAACGGATCGACATCTTCGTCGATGACACGGTCTACCTGACCTATTTCAACGAGGGAAACGGTTGGGAAGAGTGGCCCTTCGATCAACCGTTTCACATTATCCTGAATGTTGCGATCGGCGGCGGCTGGGGCCGCGCCGGTGGGCCCATAGACGATTCGGTTTTACCGCAGCAGATGATGGTCGACTACGTGCGCGTGTACGCGCAGCCGGAGTAGCTGCAGCCGCTACTACTGCAAGGCCTGGCGCGAACGCCTGAGTTTGTCGACGGCGGTATCGCCGAGAACCAGCGCAAGGGCTACCTGTAAAGCATCCAGCAAGGCCAGGTGCGCAAGGCGCGAACTCATGGGCGTGTAGATACTGGGATCCTCGACCCCTTCGCAAGGGAAGACGATCGAAGCCACGGAGGCGAGGTTCGAGCCCTGGTCGGTGAGAGCTATGACTGTCGCGCCGCGCTCGCGTGCGAGTGCCGCGGCCCGCGCCAGCTCGGACCAACGGCCACCGTGCGAGATGAAAATAATGACATCGCCAGGTTCCGACACGCCGGCAAACTGGAGGATGTCGGGCGTGTTGGTCAGGGCGGTACTGGGCGTGCCGAGGCGAAAGAATTTCTGGCAGGCATCGGCGGCGACATGGCCGGACGCACCAAGCCCGGCGAATGCGATCTGGCGGGCTGCCGCCATGGCGGCTATTGCATCGTCGACCGGCAGCGATGACATGATGGACCGCATATCGATCAGCGAGCGGATCGAGGCATCCATGACCTTGGTCACGGCATCGGACGCCGTATCGTCGATGCTAACGCTGTTGTGAACGTTACTGACCGGCCGGCTCAGGTCTTCGGTCAGTCGGATCGTGAACTCGCGAAATCCGTCGAGGCCGATGCTGCGGCAAAAGCGAATGACCGTGGGCTCACTCGTGCCGCATTCCATCGCCACTTCGGCAAGCGTCGCTCTCGAGGCCTGTTTCGGATGTTGCATGACCCAACGCGCCACGCGCTGCTCAGCGCGGCTGAGGTCCGGTGTGAGGCCTTGAATTTGATTCAGCATGTAGTAATACTACAAAAATACAGCCAAAAATTCTAGCAGAAAACGCTATTTTTTTGCATATAAGTAGTAAAATTTCAGAAATTCGTGGATTTTCCCGATGGCTCAACTACTCCCGGTCGACGCGTTCGACCTGATCATTTCCGGCGGCACCGGCGACCTTGCGATGCGCAAGCTGCAACGCGGTTTTCGCTGTCAGAAATTCTTCCCGGCGGGCGCGAAAATCGCCGTTGCTGCTGCGGTATAGTCGCCCGTGATGGCGAAACCAACCCTTCTGATCGCAGATATCGGCGGAACCAATGCGCGTTTTGCGCTCGCTGATGCCAAGGCACCGGGATTTTCCAGGGAGCAAACACTGCAGTGCGCCGATTTTCCGTCGGTCGAGGGAGCGATACAGCATTACCTCAAACAGGTTCGGGCTGCGGCCCCGAGCGTCATTTGCCTGGCCGCTGCCGGTCCGGTTGTCGACCAGCATATCAGCGTGACCAACAACCACTGGGCGCTGGCCGTGGATGACCTGAGTGACGCATTTTCGACCGATGCGGTTCGTCTCATGAATGACTTCGAAGCAATCGCGTATTCGATCCCTGCGCTGTCCGGTGATGATTGCCTCGCCGTCGGTCTGCCCGATCCGGAGCCGCTGCCGGAAGGCGATTTCACGGTTGCGATTGTCGGGCCGGGCACGGGCCTCGGCTCCGTCGGACTGCGCCGTTACAACGATGCATTGATACCGATCGCGAGTGAAGCAAGTCACGGGGGCTTTGCACCCGAGACCCGCGTGCAGCTCGATGTGCTCGTGGCATTGCGCGAACAATTCGATCGCGTCTCATCGGAGCGCGTCGTGTCGGGATCGGGCCTCGAAAACATCTTCTGGGCGCTTGGGCAGATACACGGCGACAAGCTGCCGAAACTGTCGGCCCCTCAAATTTTTGCCGCTGCAGGCAAGTCGGACGAGCATGCGGCTGAGGCCGTTGCCTTGTTCTTTGAAGTTCTCGGCCAGTTCGCCGGGGATTTTGCGCTCGCGATCAGCGCAAACGACGGCGTCTATATCGGCGGCGGCATCGTCCGTCGCTATCCGGAAATGTTTGCGAACAGCCGCTTCCGGTCGGGATTCGAAGGCAAGGGTCGGCACCGTTCAATCCTGGAGCGCATTCCGACGCAGCTAATCATGCACCCACAACCCGGCCTGCTGGGCGCAAGCTGCGTGGCTCAGGCAATGGCTGCCGATCTTTAGAGGTCGGGATTGCGCGGCACCGACGTAATTCCTGTTTCATGGCGCGGGAATTTATCCGCGTCAATCGTCTCGAGGTAGCCGTGCCAGGCGGCGTAGCCAATCACGGGGATGATCACGATCAGTCCGACGAAAGCCGTGACGAGGCCGAGCAGCAGCCCCACAACGATGATCGTGAGCCAGAGCAGCATCGCCAGCCGGTTGCGCAGTACGGCATTCACCGAAGTGACGATCGCGGTAATGCTGTCGACATCGCGGTGCATGATCATTGGTAACGAAAATGCGCTCGCGCTAAAAGTCACTGCCGCGAATACCGAGCCGACGAGGCTGCCGAACGCCAGGTACGGCCACAGGTCGCGCCACGTGATGTCGCCTTCGGTCGGAAAGAACACGGTCACCATCACGGCGGCGCGTGCCCAGACCAGGAAGATCACGAGCAGGATAATCGCGAAGATCAGCTCGTTGCCGAGATGGCGTCTGAAAGCGGCACGCAGGCTGCGCGCCATGAGCGGCGGCTGGCCGCGTTCGAGCTGCGCGCTGATGGCATAGAGCCCGATACAGGTCAGGGGCGCCAGGAATACGAAGCCGCCCAGCATCGCAAACATGATCCACTGGCTGCCCTTGAGCCAGGCGAGCAGGCTGACGACCGCGATCAGGATTGCGACCGCAAGACCATAAATCAATGACTGCTGCGGCGCCTGCAGGAGGTCCTTGATACCGAGGCGCACCCATTTGAATGGCGCCCACGGCGAGAGTTTGCGGCACGGGGCCACGAACGGCAGTTCGTCGCGATTTATCCTGTCCTGGTCGATATCGGTCATGACAAATCCCCCGGAATACCGGCCGATCATCGTCGAATTGCCCGCGAGGGGCAATTGTTACAAATGCCTAGATGTAGAATGCCCGGATGGGGATCCATGATATCGACGCGCGACCGCCCTTGTCCGAGGCAGTGCCACTGGGATTGCAGCAGGTGCTGGCGATGCTCGCCGGCGTCGATTTTTCGCGCAGGAACATGCTGATTATCGGCGTGTCGATAGCGGTCGCAATCGGTCTTCGTTTCCAGGAAGGCGTTTACGTCAATGCGCCTGCCGATGTTCGGGCCATTCTGCATTCGGGCCTCGTGCCCGGTGCGATAACATCGATCGTATTGAACCTCGTGCTGCCCGGGAGGGAAAAACGACAATGAAAGAAGCATGTCCTGTCGAGTAGTCGTCCTCCTGCTGCTGTGCCCGATGTCGCCGTTTGCAGCGACTCTGACCGTCACTGACGGAGAGGGCAATCCGCTGGCGACGGCGATGGTCACGCGCATCGTGCAGGGTGCCGACGTAGTCGATACCTCCGACAACGGCTACCCCAGGCCGGGTCTCGTCAATCGGGTCACGCCCCAGCACACGCGCTTTACCGACGCGGCCGGAACCGTGGTCTT
>WVYQ01000002.1:12643-36127 GCA_011772865.1 Woeseiaceae bacterium
GATCCGCGCAAGATCGCCGAGTCCAAACCGGCCAACCTCTGGTTGTCCGAACTGGACTTCAGCTGGGCTGAGGACCCGGCGCTGTATCGTGAACACTTCCTGCGCCACTGCGGTTTCTGCCACCAGCAGGCGTCAGTCTTCATGCGCACGTCGCGGGTCGAAGAACAATGGGTCGACATCATCGACCGCATGCAGATGTATGGCGCGATGGCGAGCGAGGACCTCGTCGAAGACCTGCCGGCAGGAAGCATCGGTGCGTTCGAGGACCTGATCGAGCGTCATGCGGAACTGCCCGACTTCGAGGCCTGGGAGCCGCACCTGTCGGCAGCCACGATCACCGAATGGCCGATCGGTGACGGTTTCTCGCAGATGCACGACTTCATTCTGCATCCGAACGGCAAAGTCTACGTCGGCGACAACCTCATGGACCGGATTTACGCCTTCGATCCGGCAACAGGCGAATACGAGGTGTTCAAGGTCCCACACGACGAGGGCGCCGAGCCTGGCGGCATCCTCGGCAACCGCATGGGCACCTACCCGAAGACCGATAATTATATGGGCGTGCATTCGTTCGCGATCTCGCCGAAAGATGGACATATCTTCCTGACGCCATCGATGCAACAGGAACTCGTCGAGTTTGATCCCGAGAGCGGCGAATTCTTCCGCCACAAGATGGACGACGGCTTCTACCCGCACACGATTCGCACGGACGAGGAGGATCGCGTCTGGTTTACGCTGGCGTTGTCTTCGCAGATCGCGATGTTCGATCGCGAGACCGGAAAATTCACCTATTACGACATCCCGTCCCGCGGCGTGATGGAGTGGGCCGCGCTCAAGGTCATCAGGTTCCGGCTCGGCCATGGCTACGTCAACAGCCGTCCCGAACTCGACTGGGAGACGACCGGCTTCCCGATGCCCTACGGCATCGACGTGTCTCCCGTTGATGGCCGCGTCTGGGTTGCGCGCCTCTATGCCGACGATATCGCCGTGATCGATCCCGATACCGGCGAAGTCACGGTCATCGAGACGCCGTTCAGTGCTCCACGGCGTTTGCGTATCGACGCCGACGGTCACGTCTGGATCGTCGCATTCTCCGAGGGCAAGCTCGCACGTTATGATCCGGTAGCCGGTGAGTTCGATCTCTACGATCTGCCGGTCGTCAGCGAAACGCCTTATGCGCTCAATGTCGACCGCGAGCGCGGCGTCGTCTGGGTCAATGGCAACCAGTCCGACACGATCATGTCGTTCCATATAGAGACCGGAACCTGGCGAACCTATCCCATGTCGCGCCGGCGGACGTTTACGCGCGATATCGAGATCGCCGAGGACGGCAGCGTCTACACGAGCAACTCCCATTTCCCGAGCTGGATGATCGAGGATGGCCAGCCAACGCTGATTCACGTCGATCCCGGCGTTCCGGCAGACCCGGTCGAAGCAGAGGGTGCGTCACTTTACGAGCAACATTGCAACGCCTGCCACTCGTTGCCTGAAATGAAAGCGCCCGCGCTGGCGACGCTCAAGCAAATGCCATTCACGCGTGTTGCCCGCTCGCTCGAGTTCGGCATCATGATGCAACAGGCGGCCCACCTGACGTCGGATGAGCGATACGCGATAGCAAAATTTCTTAGCAGTGCGAATACGCAGACGCGCGACGAATGGATCAAGGCGCAGGTATGCGAGAATGTGTCCCCGCTGTCGCTAACGGCGGGGGTTGAAGACAACTGGGGATTCGGCGACGGTAATCGCCGTTCCATCGAGTCCGGCACCAACATCTCCCCGGCGAATACCGCAGACCTGGAACTCAAGTGGGCCCTCGCCGTCCCCGGTGCCACCGAGATGCGTTCGCAACCGATTGCCGCCGATGGCGTGCTTTTTCTCGCCACGTCCAACGGCAACGTTCTCGCTATCGACCAATCGACCGGGTGCGTGCGCTGGCGATATTCGGCCTACAGTTCGGTGCGCTCGTCACTGAATCTCGACACGACGTCTGACGGCAAGCCAACGCTGTACTTCGCGGACGATATGGGAACGGTTTACGCGGTCAATGCCAATAACGGCCGGCTGCGCTGGAACCGGTCACTGCGCTGGTTCCCGGTGACCGTGATCAGCGGGTCGCTGGCATTCCACGATGATGTGCTGTACGTGCCGATCTCGACGTTCGAAACCGCGCTCGCGGGGGTCGATACCTATCCTTGCTGCCGCTCGCATGGCGGCATTGCGGCACTCGACGCGATCAACGGGGAGCCGATCTGGAAGTACGAGACGACGGCGCAGGCCACCAAGGTCGGAACGACGAGCGCGGGCACCGACATCTGGGGACCTTCCGGGGCAGCCGTCTGGACAACACCGGCGATCGACGCGGAACGTGGCCTGATTTACATCGGCACGGCACAGAATATGTCGGCGCCTGCAACCCACAACAGCGATTCGGTCATCGCGATCGACATCGAAACCGGCGAGGAGGCGTGGGTGTTCCAGGCGCTCGCTGGCGATATCTGGAACGTTGCCTGCCACCTCGGCGGCGCCAACTGTCCTGAGGACGCAGGACCGGACTTTGATTTTGGCGGTGGCATTACACTGACACGAAATCCGGACGGCGACGACCTCGTCGTTGCCGGGCAGAAGTCGGGCATCGTTTACGCACTGGATCCCGACCGCTCGGGAGCCGTCATCTGGCGGAGGCGCCTGAGCCAGGGCACATCGAATGGCGGCATCCACTGGGGTGTGGCGGCGTCGGGCGACACGGTCTGGGTCACAATTGCGGACCCGCCAAGAAACCGGCCCGGATACGTTCCGAAACCCGGTATCCACGCGCTCGATATCGACAACGGCGCGATTCGCTGGTCGCAACATGTCGAGCGCGGCTGCGAGTTCGACCCGGCCGGCGCTCCGCGCGTCGGACTTGCGGCGATGCAGGACGCTGAACCCGACGAGCTATGGCCCGCCTGTTCGTTTTATTACGGACACTCCGCGGCGCCGTTATTCGCCAACGGCGTCCTGTTTGCCGGCGCGCTCGATGGCAAGCTGCGCATGATCGACGCCGGGTCCGGCGAGATTCTGCGCATTATCGAGACAAACCGGCAGTTTGAGACGATCAACGGGATCCGCGGGCACGGCGGCGCGATCGATCTTTCCGGGGTCGTCGTCGATGGCGACCGCCTGTTCGTCTATTCGGGGTACGGCATGTTCGGCCAGTTGCCGGGCAACGTGCTTCTCGCCTATGAGTTGAATTAGCCAGCACAATCAATCAGTTGCCCAGATAGTGCACTGCGTCACGCACGCCGCGCGGGCAGATTCGTACACTCGGTCGAGCCGGTCACAGTTTATGTCCGGTCGCTGGGTGGCTTATGTCAAATATAAAGGCAAAGCGTTCGTTACAACGCAAAGTATCGCTGCGACTGTCGCTGGCGATGACCGTGTTCATTGTCGGCGTGTTCCTGATTCTTCGCGTCGTCATCACTCCAGCCTTCGAAAAACTCGAGCTCAAGGCCGCCCATGCCGACCTGGTCCGCGCTGACCAGGCAATCCAGACCGATATCGATAATCTCAAGGCGATAACACTCGACTGGGGACTCTGGGACGATATTTACGAGTATGCGGCGGGGCGTAACCAGGGATTCCAGCGCTCCAATCTCGATCGATCGACACTGGAAAACCTCGGCCTCGATATGTTGGCCATCTATGAGTTTGGCGGCCGTCTCAAGTGGGGCGAGCTGCATTACGAAGGGGAAGACATTCCGCTCGAGAAACTCGAATTGCTGGGCGCGGGGCAACCCGCTGCGAAACTGCTGACCGAGCATGCGACGCCCGACAGCGGTGCACTGGGCATCGTCAATACCGCCCTCGGCCCGATGATCATCAGTTCCCAGCCGATATTGCACAACAACGGTTCCGGACCGGTTGCCGGCACCCTGATCATGGCGCAGTTTGCGAACGAGGCCAGGCTGGAGCGCCTTCGCGCTCGTACCGAGGTGGATATGACGTGGATGCTCGTCGAGCAATACGTCATCGAGGGTGAGCACGAGCTCTCAGACATACCGATCGGAGAGCTACCCGTACATTTGTCCGACGGATTCGTGACGAACTGCATCGTGCGAGCCGATATCCTGGGAAATCCTTACCTTCTCGTCAGCACCAAGACACCCCGCGCGATCAGCGCACTCGGCTCACGGACCGCGAGCGCTGCACTGTTGTTCCTGGTCACGGCCGGTGTACTGCTAATCGTGCTGTTGTGGTGGTTCATGAAACGCACAATCATCCAGCCGATCGACTTGCTGGTTGATCACATCAACAAGATTCGCAAGAGCGGCGACCTGAACGACAAGCTCAATCTCGACAGTGACGACGAGCTGGGCATACTCGCAATGCAGTACGACAAGCTGACTTCCGAGGTGCACGAGACGCGTGCGGCGTTGCTGCAACAGTCGTTCAAGGCGGGCAAGGCCGACACGGCTGCCGAGGTGCTGCACAATATTCGCAATGCGATGACGCCGATGATCAACGGCCTCGACCGCCTCGGCAAGGCGTTCAAGATAACGGACAGCCTGCATGTCAAGGAGGCTGTCGAAAACCTGTCGGATCCCGACTGCGACCCGGCAAAAGCGGAGAAATTCGTTCAGTATCTCGACGCGTCGTTCGACCGCATCGGGACCGTGCACGCGGAAGCGTCTGAAGACCTCAAGGTGGTTTCGTCACAGGCGCGACAAGTCGAAGGGATCCTCACGGATCAGGAAAAGTTTACCAATGTCGCCCCGGTTTCCGAGAGTCTCGTAATTGACGAGGTCATCGAGGAAGCCTCACTCGTCATTCCCAAGGACTCGTCGACCGAGATAGAGGTAGAAATGACCGACGAACTCGAAAAGTTTCGCGTCGTCGCGCACCGGATCGATCTGTTGCAGGTGCTGAGCAACCTGATTCTGAATGCCTATGAGTCCATCCAGCGGGCGGGCCGTGCCGGAGGCAAGATCTCACTTCGGGCCTGTGAAACCGTTATCGACGAGATCAACATGGTGCAGTTGACTGTATGCGACAACGGGACCGGCTTCGACGAAGAAATACGCAATAAAGTCTTCCAGCGCGGTTTCACCTCGAAGTCAAAGGGTGACACGAGGGGTCTTGGACTACATTGGTGTGCCAACGCGGTGTCCAGCATGGGTGGACGCATCTTTGCGGACAGCAAAGGTGAGGGTCAGGGCGCCGAGTTTCATGTGCTGCTTCCGGCGGCCCAGGGAGGATGAGAGTGGGCAATCACCACCATGACCATATCCGCGTACTCATCGCCGACGACGATGAGCACATATTGCAGGCATATCGCGAGGCGTTTGCTGACACGGAATCAACGCGGGAGATGCGGATGCTCGACGCACTGGCTGCAGAGTTGTTCGAGCAGGGCAGCACCGCATGCGATGAGGTGCACTTTGACGTTGTCGCCTGCAGCCAGGGCGATGATGCGATCTCGCTGGCGAGAGAAGCAGCCAGCGACGGACGGCCCTTCGACGTCGTCATCCTCGATGTCCGTATGCCGCCCGGTATTGATGGCGTGGAAGCCGGCAGCCAGATTCGCGCGCTGGATCCGGACGTCGAGATCGTCTTCGTGACAGGCTACTCCGACGTGCCTCTCGAGGAATTGCAGCGACGCGTACCGCCCCCGATGAAGCTGCATTACTTCAACAAGCCGCTGTCGTTTTCGCGTCTTGCCGAGGACGTGGCGTCGATGGTTCGCGAGCACTGACCAATGAGTAAAGTCAACGAAACCGCGACGAACCGCATACTCGTTGTCGATGACGACAGGTTATTGATCGAGGAATATCTGCGCTGTCTTGGCGAAGAATATGAACCTGACAGCGCCACGACGACCCTGTCTGAACTCGAAAAGGTCCTTTTCGGTGACGATACCGACGAAAGCGGGGCCGCACGCTTCGAGGTGGATACGCGCAACCAGGGTGAGGAGGCTGTAAGGGCCGTCGAGGACGCCCTGACAACGGGCAAGAAGTATTCGATTGTGTTTCTCGATATCCGTATGCCTCCGGGTATCGACGGCATCGAGGCAGCAAAGCGCATCCGTGATCTCGATCCCGACGTCAACATTGTAATCGTCACCGGCTCGGTCACGGCCGAGGTCGACAACCTCGACGCAGAAGTTCCGCCGGCCGACAAAATATTCTTTTTCAAGAAGCCGTTTCATGCCGCCGAGTGTCGCCAACTTGCAGCAGCCCTGTGCGGCAAGTGGCACGCGGATATGGCCCTCAGGCAGGCCAACGAGGATCTCGAGAACCGCGTAGCTGAACGTACGGCGGCGTTGCATAAACTTGCCTATTTCGATCCGGTAACCCGCCTGCCCAATCACCTGATGCTACTCGACGAGCTACAGGCGATGATCGAACGATCGGAGGAGAGCGAGGGCGACTCCGTTGTGGTCGTGCTCGACATCGAACGCTTCAGTTTCCTCAACGAAACGCTGGGCTACGACGCGGGCACTGAATTACTGCGTTCGATCGGCAATCGATTGAGCCGCGCCCTGAGCGAGGAGAAGCAGAGTGAGCGCGCCATCGTCGGGCGATTTGGCGCCGACGAATTTGCCGTTCTGATGCCTGGTGTTGAAAACGATACCGCCATTCGCGAGCTGGCAGAGCAGGTCAAGACGCTCGTGGAAGAGCCGTTCCTCATCGGTGGTCGCGATATTTTCCTCAAAGCGAGCATGGGCGTCGCCTGGCATCCGGTGCACGGCCGTGATGCGGCACTGGTCTTCCGCTGCGCAGAGGCAGCATTGCACCGTTCCATTCGCAGCCTGGACGGCGCGATCACGTATTACCACAGTGAAATGCGCTATCGCGCCCGGCACCAATTCGATATGGAAGCCGAGTTCCGGGGCGCAATCGAAAATGGGCAAATAAAAGCTTTCTATCAACCGCAGCAGTGTGTCCGCACAGGCGAACTGGCCGGGGTCGAGGCGCTTGCTCGCTGGATACGTGCCGACGGCACCGTCGTGCTGCCGAATGACTTCATCCCGCTTAGCGAAGAAATGGGGATGTCGGACCTGCTGTTCGAGACTATCCTGCAGAATGTCTGCGACGAGGTGGCGTCATGGCGCGACGATGGCGGTTGGGATGTGCCAGTGAGCGTGAACCTGTCGGCGCATCAGTTACGCAATGCAAACCTCGTCGGATTGGTGAAAAAGACGTTGGCGAGCCGGTCAGTGGATCGCGAATTGATTAATCTTGAACTCACAGAAACCGTGCTCCTAGAGGATCTGACGATCGCTCAGCCGATCCTGAACGATCTTTCCAAGCTCGGTGTCGGTATCCACATCGATGACTTTGGCACGGGTTATTCGTCCCTGAGCTACCTCGCCGAACTGCCCGTCAAGACGATCAAGATCGACCGAACCTTCATTGCGAAGCTCGCGGAGTCTGAAACCAACGCCAGGGTAGTCCAAGCAATCGTAGCGCTCGGCAAGGCCATGGGCCTGCATATCGTCGCTGAGGGTATCGAGACCGACCAGCAATACGCCAACGTTCGCAGGCTGGGCTGCGACCTCGTGCAAGGCTTCTTCATCGCCAAGCCGATGTCTGCCGATCGCTTCCGCCGCTGGGTTGACGGCCACGAGGATACACAAAGCCTGAAACACGATTCGACGATCGTCGAAATCGATTCCGCGCGCAGCTGACATAATCCACGTCAACCCTTTCCCATCAGCTCCGTTGTAAGTACTGAAGGCATCACTTTGTACGGATACAACGGAGATTTGACATGGATACCAGGAAGGCAATTGCTATAGGAGTCGCGGTGCTGGTCATTGGGGGCGCCGCGTTCGCGGACACCGGTGATCGCATCGAAGATAGGCTCGATAATCGCGGCGATCGCATCGAAGATAGGCTCGATAATCGCGGCGATCGCATCGAAGATCGCCTGGACAAAAAGGGCGACCGGATCGACCGTCGGCTGGACCGCAAGTCGGATCGTGCGGATGCTGCAGGCCGTGATCGCCTATCAGATCGTCTCGACAGGAAGGGCGACCGCATCGATCGCCGACTGGATCGGCGCGGTGAGAAGATCGATCGCCGACTGGATCGGCGCGGTGAGAAGATCGATCGCCGCCACGATCGCCGCGGCCAGCAAATCGACAGGCGCTCCGACAGGCGACGTGACCGGCGAAGTTAGCGCCGATCCCACGTAGCTCACCTGGAAAAGGCGGCCGGATGGCCGCCTTTTTTTATGTACACTGTGCGCACAATAATGACGTGGGGAAAACCCGTGCAGAAACGCGGCATCAACATCGATTCGCTGGCCCTGATCTTCGGGTTCATCATCTTCGCGCAGCTGCTCTCCTATGTGATTCCGCAGGGCACTTTCGACCGCGTGCCGTATCCGGACAATCCGAATCGATCGATGGTCGTGGCAGGCACGTATGAACTGGTAGCGCCCGAAGAGGCCGTCACATTGCCCGCCTGGCACTTTCTCGAGGGTGTCACGAAGGGGCTGGCCGACGCCCAGGACATCATCTTCCTGATCTTCATCGTCGGCGGCGTCATCGAGATTCTGCGCAAGACCGGAGCAATCGATGCCGCATTGCACCGATCGGTTGCGCATCTCGGCCACAGTCCATGGATCCTGATCCTGGGCTGTTTTGCCATGTTCAGTCTCGGCTCGTTCACGATCGGCATGGGTGAAGAATACGTTCCGCTGATACCGATTATCGTCACGATGACGCTGGCGATGCGCATGGATGCTGTTGTGGCCATGGGCATGGTGTGGGTGCCTTACGGCATCGGCTGGGGCTGCGCCGGGATCAATCCATTCGGCGTGCTGATTGCGCAGAACATTGCCGGCGTGCCCCTGACGTCAGGGTGGGAGGCGCGTCTCGTCATGATGCTTGTATTTCTCGTGCTCGGTTTTCACCACGTCTACCGCTACGCGATGAAAGTGCAGAAAGACCCTTCGACAAGTCTCGTGGCCGACATCGACTACAGCAATGGCTTCGAGGCACCACACGACATCAGCATGACGAAGGCGCGCATCGCAATCATCGTATTGTTCTTCGCCGGTCTCGCGTTCTTCGTCTGGGGGGCATCGAATAATGGCTGGTTCATCGTCGAGCTCAATTCGATCTTCTTTGCGATCGGTCTCATCGCCGCTGTCGTCGCCCGAATGGGACCTGCCGAAGTCAGCCGTACGTTTCTCGAAGGGTGCGCCAAGATGACCGCGCCAGCACTGATTGTCGGGTTCGCGCGGGCCATCGCGATCGTGCTCGAGGACGGCCAGATTATCGACTCGATCGTGATGTCGATCGCCAGCGCCCTCGAGGGATTCCCGGCAGATGTTGCTGCGGTTGGCATGCTCTTTGTGCAGTCGATCACGAACTTCTTCATCCCGTCGGGAACCGGGCAGGCATTCGTGACAATGCCGATAATGTCGCCGCTGGCGACCCTGACCGGGGTGCCGCAGCAGACGGCTGTACTGGCGTTTCAGATGGGTGACGGTTTTACCAACATGATTGTGCCGACAAGCGCACTCGTCATGGGCGCACTTGCACTCGGCAGGGTGCCCTATACCGCCTGGTTCCGGTTCGTCGGGCCACTCATGATCAAAATCCTGGTGCTTGCGGCGATTTTCATCGTGCTGTCGATCCACTTCGGAGAGGCTGTCGGTCTCGTGTCCTAGGCGATGTTGCTCGACGGAATTCGCGTTATCGACCTGACGACTGTCGTCATGGGTCCGCTGGCGACGCGCATGCTGGCCGACATGGGCGCGGACGTCATCTGGATCGAGTCGCCCGAAGGCGATGTCCTGCGCGATTACGAGCCGATGCGCAGCCCGAAGATGGGCGCATTCAGCATGAGCGTCAGCCGCAACAAGCGCAGCGTCGTGCTGGATCTCAAGACCCCTGTCGGCCAGGAAACGATGTGCGAACTGATTGCAACGGCCGACGTGTTTGTCACGAACCTGCGGCGCAAGGCCATCGAACGGCTCGGGCTCGATGAAGAGAAAGTCAGGTCGCTGCGCCCGGACATCGTGTACTGCATGGCGAACGGTTTCGGCAGCGACGGACCGAACGCGGACAAAACGGCTTACGACGACGTCATCCAGGCCGCGTCGGGACTGGCATCGACATTTGCCTGGCACGGTGGCGAGCCGAGGCTGGTGCCCAGCATCCTGGCCGACAAAGTGGCGGGCGTGCATGTTGCATTCGCCATCGCAGCCGCACTGTTTGATCGCGCTCGGTCGGGACAAGGAGCGACACTCGAGGTGCCGATGGCCGAGACGATGGCGGCGTTCAACCTGGTCGAGCATCTTGGCGGCCAGACCTTTCGCCCCCAGCACGGTGACTTCAGTTACAGCCGGATTCGCACGCCGCACCGCCGGCCAAGGCGCACGACAGACGGCTGGATCGTCGTGTTGCCTTACAGCACCGAGAACTGGCACCGGTTCTTTGATTACGCAGGCCAGCCTGAACTCAAACACGACGACCGATTTGCGACGGGCGGAGAACGCATCAAGCATTCCGATGAACTGTACGGCCTGCTCGATGACATTATCAAGGAGCGAACGACCGCCGAGTGGCTGGCATTCTGTGCCAAAAACTCGATTCCGGCATCCGAAGTGATCGACCTCGAGAAGATTGGCGAGCATCCGCATTTCGCGGCCGTGGGCCTGCTCCAGGACGACGAACATCCGACCGAAGGGCCGTACCGCTACGTTCGCGACCCGATCAAGGTCGACGGCGAGGTGAGTCCCATACGGCACCACGCACCGCGCCACGGCGCTGACACCGAAGCAGTGCTGCGCGAACTCGGCTGGGACGAGGACCGGATCGCCGCGCTCAGGCCCGCCGATACCAATTGATGCCGTCGGTGTCTGTCTCCACTGCGATCTCGCCCTCGGCGATCAGGTAATTCAGGTGAGCAACGGATTCGCCCGTTGCCATGATCAGGTTGCTGTCGGATATTCGGCTCTTGAATAGCGCCGCAAAAGTATCGAGCGCCCGCTTTGGCTCCTTGCAGTGCTCGAGCAGCGCGTCGCAGCCGTCGAGATGCTCTTGCACGAGTTCGTCGAGACGGCCATGGGCGCCGCGAAACGGCTTGCCATGCGCGGGCAGCACGAGCACGTCGTCGGGAAGCGTCGCTTTCAGCATCCGCAAGGACCCAAGCCAGTCCTTGAGTGGGTTTGCGCCCGGCTCAGTTGGGTAGACGCTCACGTTTGACGAAATCGTCGGCAGCAACTGGTCGCCCGAGATGAAGAGCTTGCGTTCGGCGTCGAAAAAACAGGCATGCTCTACCGAGTGGCCGCGGCCGACCAGGACCTCCCACGTGTGCCCGGCGAAGTCCAGGCGATCGCCTTCCTGGAGCCGCTGGTAGGCCTCGGGCAGCGGCGCGACGTACTTGCCGAACATGCCGAACATCTTCTGGTAGTTGTGCAGCGCCTCGGCCGGGAAGCCCGCAGCGTGATAGAAGTTCACGCCTTCTTCGGGCGCCGCACGGCCCGTGTCGGCGACCAGCACGCGGCACAGCAGGTATTCCTCGCGAGTCATCCACAGGTCGATGTCGTATTCATCCGTGAGCCAGCCTGCGCATCCGACATGGTCGGGGTGCAGGTGTGTAACGACGACATGGTTGATGGATTTGTCGCCCATGAGGGCGCCAATCGTCTGGTTCCAGACTTCCTTGCTGTGATCGGTGTGGATGCCCGTGTCGACCACGGCCCAGCCGTTGTCATCCTCGAGCAGCCAGAGATTGATATGCCCAAGCGAGAACGGCAGTGGCATCCGCAGCCAGTGCAGGCCCTGCGTGATCGGCATTGTGTTGCCGATATCGGGCTTGTCCTCGAACTCGTAGCGAATCGTCATCCGCGCATCATCGCACGGAATCCGTTGCCCGAATGCTATTGCGGATGCTGTGCACGGCTTTCTCGCCAGACGATCAGCAGGTTCGAGGCAATAACGACCGTGGCGCCGACGAATACAATCGGCAATGGCCAATCGTTCCAGATCAGCCAGCCGAACAGCATCGACCAGAACAGGCTTGTGTAGTTGAGGACTGCGACGATGGCGGCCGGCGCCAGCTTCAGAGCGATCGAAAACAACCACTGGGCGGCTGCGCCCGACAGCCCGACGCCGAGCCAGAGGGGCAGTTCGGCAGGATCAAATGGTTGTGCCACAAAAGGCATTGCCAGGCCGGTTAAAAGAGTACCGACAGCAAAGAAATAAAAGGCGACTGTCTCTGGCCGCTCGTAGCTACCGAGGTGCCTGAGTATGGTCGCCATGATGGCCTGTAGCAGGGCCGCCGATAACGCGACACTCAATCCGGCCACGTTCACGGCCCCCCCGGGATTGGCCATGATTGCGATACCAACAAAGCCGATGATCACGGCCGACCACCGATAGGGCCCGACCTGTTCGCGAAGCATCAAGACACCGAGTACGGGCAGAAACAGCGATGCTGTGAACAAAAGTACCGAGGTCTCGGCCATTGGCATCAGCGAGAACGCCGCGAACGTCAATATCAGCGATAAAGACCCGATTACTGCCCGGGTAATCACGAGATTCGGCTTGGTCTCCATGACGAGGATCTTCCGCCGGCGAAACAAGCTGGCAGCCAGCAGGAAAGGTAAACATGCGACAACGTTGCGGTAGAACGCGATCTCTATCACCGAGTGTTCGGTGCTCAGGTACTTCGCGGTCGCGTTCATGACCGCAAACATGAACATCGCACCGGCAGCGGCGAGCATTCCCGGCGCAACGCGATCCCCGGGCTTATTGACTGACTGTTCGATGGACGGCCGACCCGTAACGGGGGAAATCCGAGTACTTTACACTAGCGGCATTCTCGATAAACCGGTTTCGTTCCAGCAGAAACTCCGAAGTAGCCTCGAGGTCGAAACGACGCTCAATCGGGATAAACGGCAGCATTGCGTGCACTGCAAATGCAACGACGCTGCGGAATAATCGGCATGCGATACCGATGGCAAATAGCCAGTGTTCGAAGTAGGTTACGCCCTGTTTGTGGGGGTGTTCAGTGAAGGCTCTCATTTGTAAAACTCCTGAGTTTGTGTTCAGGAGTTATTTTGAGAATGTGCCTCCATCGATTTAAGTCCAGAAGTTGTACCAATTAACTACAGATTTTGTAGTTACTGATACGCCCGCGAACTTCCTCTATCGCCTCGTCCTTGACAGGACCGTAGCCACGAACGTCCATATAGCTCGTGATGACCTCGTGTGCCTCGTCCATGTTCTCGGGGTTCAGGTTGCTTAGCAGTTTCTCGATACAGGATTCGAATTCATCGATCAACGCGCGTTCAGTGCGCCGGTCCTGGGAATAGCGAAAGATATCGAACGGTGTGCCACGCAGGCCACGCAGGCTGGCAAGCAGTTTCAGGAGCGTGATCGTCCCGGCGCCGAACTCTTTCTTGCGCGGCCGGCCGCGGCCATCTTTCTTGCGGCTCAGCAGTGGCGGCGCCATGTGGAAACGGATCCTGGCGTTATTGCCATACCTCTTGCGAACATCGTCGAGGAAGCCGGTCTGCGTATGCAGGCGGGCCACCTCGTACTCGTCTTTATAGGCGAGAAGCTTGAAGTAACTCTTCGCCGTAGCTTCAACAAGTTCATCATTGCCAGCGTCGTGGTCGCGCACGCGCTGCACAAGCCTCGTATAGCGATCGGCCAGAGCCCGGTTCTGGTAGTCGACGAGGAAGTCAGCCCGGCGCCGGATAAGGTCGTCGAGCGGTTCGTCGACAGCGTGATTGTCGTCGAGCATTTGGGCGACCTTGCCGGGCTGCACGGCAGCCACCCGGCCCCAGTCGAAGGCCTGCTTGTTCTTCTCTATTTCCACGCCATTGAGTTCGATCGCGCGCTTCAGTGAATTGAGTGATACCGGCACGAGTCCGTGTTGCCAGGCACAACCCAGCATCATGACGTTGGCATAGATCGTATTGCCGAGCAGCTTTTCGGCGAGCCTGTTGGCATCGAGCGTCCACAGGTTCTGCTTGCCGACGACATCGCCGATGGCCTTGATGCGCCTGGCTGCCTGCATGTCGGCGTCGCGGTGCTTGACGAAGTCGGCCGTTGTCATCTCGGCCGTGTTGACGAGCGCGCGCGTATGGCCCGGATCGTAAGCGACGGATGCCCGGGGCGAGGAGCTGACGACGAGATCGCAGCCGATCAGCGCATCGGCCCGCGCCTGTTCGATACGGACCTGGTTGATGTCGGCAGGTTCGTTGCCAATACGGATATAGCTGATGACCGTGCCGAACTTCTGCGCGAAGCCCATGAAGTCGAGCACGCTCGCACCTTTGCCCTCGAGGTGGGCGGCCATCGTGATGAGCTGTCCGACAGTCACCACACCCGTGCCACCGACGCCCGTGACGAGCAGGTCGTAGCAGGTATGGATGTTTGCGCGGTTGGGTTCCGGTACTGACCGTAGCGCATCCGTCAACCGGTCACTGCCATCGACCTCGACCGGCTGCAACTGCGGCGTGCCCTCGACGGTCACGAAGCTCGGGCAAAAGCCGTTCACGCAGGAGTAGTCCTTGTTGCAGTTGTTCTGATCGATCTGGCGTTTGCGCCCGAAAGGAGTCTCTTTCGGTACGACCGACAGGCAGTTCGATTCGGTCGAACAATCTCCACAGCCTTCGCAGACGAGGTCGTTGATAACGACGAACTTGTTCGGCTCCGGCAGTTTGCCGCGCTTGCGCCGCCGGCGTTTTTCGGTGGCGCACATTTGCGCATAGATGAGTATGGTCACGCCCGGAATGTCGCGCAGCTCGCGTTGAATCGCATCGAGGTCGCGCCGGTGAGAAAACGTCGTGCCCGGCGGGAAGTCGCCCGCATCGAACTGACCGGGTTCGTCGGAGACAACCGCGATACGGTCGATGCCTTCGGCACTCACCGAGTGGGCGATCGAAGGGACCGAGATCGGCCCATCGACAGGCTGGCCGCCCGTCATCGCCACGGCATCATTAAAGAGAATCTTGAACGTGATGTTCGTTCCCGCCGCGACGGCCTGCCGTATGGCCAGCGAGCCGGAGTGGTAGAACGTGCCATCGCCGAGGTTCTGAAAGACATGGCGGTTGCCGTTGAAGGTTGATCGTGTGATCCAGTTGACGCCTTCACCGCCCATCTGGATGAGACCTTCGGTATCGCGATCCATCCAGCTCGCCATGAAATGGCAGCCGATACCCGCCAGCGCGCTGGATCCTTCGGGCAGGCGCGTCGATGTGTTATGCGGGCAACCGGAGCAGAAATAGGGCATCCGGCTGGCACCCTCGATCTTGATAATGTTGGAACCGCCGCGTAGCAATTTTTCGGCGCGCGCAGTCAGGTTCAGTCCGATAAATTCGGCATCGAGGCGACGGGCGACAATTTGCGCAAGCTGAATGGGCGACAATTCCCCGATCCACGGCACGAGGCGATTACCGTTCTCGTCCTGCTTGCCGACCATTCTTTTCGGCTTTCTGCCAGGGTGGTCGTAGAAGTACTCTTTGAGCTGGCTCTCGATGATGCCGCGTTTCTCTTCGACGACGAGGACTTCGTGCTTACCCTGTACGAAATCGAGCGCACCCTGCGGTTCGAGCGGCCAGACCATGCCGACCTTGTACACATCGAGGCCGATGCGTTCGGCCTCGGCACGATCGATGCCGAGCATGCGCAGCGCTTCCACCAGGTCGAGGTGGCCCTTGCCCGTCGTCACGATTCCGTATCGGGCTTTGGGTACGTCAAAAATCTTGCGGTCAATCGGGTTGACGCCCGCGAAGGCCAGCGTTGCATACTTCTTGGCCTCGAGACGTTCTTCGATTTGTGGGCCAGGCAGGTCGGGCCAGCGATAATGCAAACCCCCTGCCGGAATCTCGAAGTCCGGTATCGCGAACTGCGGATACGCCGGCAGCTGCACGGACATCGCGGATTCCACAGTCTCCGAAATCGCCTTGAAGCCGACCCACATGCCCGAGTAGCGAGACAATGCGAGACCGTAGAGGCCGAACTCGAGGAACTCGGCAACATTGGCCGGGTTCAGCCACGGCATCATGAACGTCAGGAAAGCGACGTCCGACTGGTGCGGCATCGATGACGACACGCATCCGTGGTCATCGCCCGCGACGACGAGTACGCCGCCGTGCGGCGAGCTCCCGTAAGCGTTACCGTGTTTGAGCGCATCACCTGCGCGATCCACGCCGGGGCCTTTGCCGTACCACATCGCGAAAACGCCATCGACGGTCCGCGTCGGGTCCGTCTCGACCTGTTGCGAGCCGAGGACTGCGGTCGCGGCCAGGTCCTCGTTGACGGCTGGCAGGAACTCGATGTTGTTTTCTTCGAGAAACGTCTGCGCGCGCCACAGTTCCTGGTCGACCGCGCCGAGTGGGGAGCCGCGATAACCACTGACGAAACCGGCCGTGTTCAGTCCGGCCGCCCTGTCAAGCGTTGCCTGCATGAGCGGGATGCGCACGAGCGCCTGCGTGCCGGTCAGGAAGACCCGGCCCGACTCGCGGCGGTAGCGGTCGAGCAACTCGTAGTTATCGAGGGGGTAGTGTGGAATCGAATCTGCGGGAATGGCCATCCTGATATTTGATCCCATTTTTTGCGGAAAAGGGAACCAAATGTCCCGTAATAGTGCGTAAGAACGATAAATTATTCCAAAATACTGGTAAAATTGGTATTGTTTTTCGAGATGTTCGTGTTGGCCGGAGAACCTGATGCTGGAGTCCAAAGACCGTCGTATCCTCGCCGAATTACAGCGCGATAGCCGGCTAACCAACCAGGAACTGGCCGACAAGGTGGGCATGTCGACGTCGGCAACCTGGCGGCGCGTAAAGAGCCTCGAAGAGGACGGCGTAATCGAGCGCTACACGGCGATGGTGAACCCGAGGAAGGCCGGATTCGGCCTGGCGTCGATGGTGCACGTGTCGCTGGCGCGCCACGAAGAGCGGCATGTCGACCATTTCATACGCGAGGTGCTGCAGCATCCGGAGGTGCTCGAGTGTTTTGCGACGAGTGGTGAGGCCGATTTCCATTTGCGGGTGGTTGTCGAGGATATCGACGCCTACAATCGCTTCCTTGACGCGTTCATATTCAAACTGCCGGGCGTGTCACAGGTGCGTTCCAACATCATCTTGAAAGAGATCAAGGCTGACACCGCGTTGCCATTCAAATGAACAAGCCCCCCCAAAATTTCCTTGCCCGGTTGTTGGCTGAACTCAGCCGCCGCCGTGTTTACCCGGAGATTGCGGCGTATGCGGTCGTCGCATTCATCCTTTTGCAACTCGGCGAAATTACGTTTGCCCCGCTCGGCTTGCCGAACTGGGTGATGGTGGCGCTGATTGTCCTTGTCATTTTGGGATTCCCGGTCGTCATCGTGCTGGCGTGGGTCTTCGACATCACACCGTCGGGCATTCGCCGCACGCCGCCAATCTCGGAGCTGGATCAACGACCCTCCATCGCGGTGTTGCCCTTCGTGGACATGAGTCCCGAGCTGAACCAGGGGTTTTTCTGTGAAGGCGTTGCCGAAGAAATTCTGAATGCGTTGACGAAGATCCCGGAGCTTAAAGTCGCTGCCCGATCGTCTTCGTTCCAGTACCAGAGAGGCTCAGGCGACATCCGGGATATTGGCAGGGAACTCGGCGTTCGCACGATCCTCGAGGGCAGCGTCCGCAAATCGGAAAACCGTATCCGCGTCACGGCGCAGCTCGTCAATTCTTCGGACGGATACCATCTGTGGTCAAGGACGTTCGATGCCGAACTCAAGGATGTTTTTGCAATTCAGGATGAGATCGCATCGAGCATCGCCAACGCATTGCTCGAGACGTTGCAGCCCAAGGATCAGCTGGCCATACAAACAACATCACCGACCGACGTCAGTGCCTACGAGTACTATCTGCGCGGTCGCCACTTCTTCAAGCGCTTTCGTGGAAGGGATATCGAATACGCGCTGCAGATGTTCGGCGAGGCGATAGCCATCGATGCGGATTACGCACCGGCCTGGGCCGGTTACGCCGACTGCCACTCGTTCATGGTCATGTACATGAATCCGCAGGCGGAGTTCCGGGAGGAGGCCAGCAAGGCAAGCAAGCGCGCCGTCGAACTGGACCCGGACCTGGCCGAGGCTCACGCGTCGCGCGGCCTGGCCTGCCTGGTGTGCGAAGAGTTCGATAGCGCGGAAGCGGAGTTCGAAAGAGCGATCGAACTCAACCCGAACCTGTTCGAAGCCTATTACTACTATGCGCGCACCAAGTTCCACCGCGGCGAGATGGCGGCGGCAGCCGAGCTGTTCCGCAAGGCAGCCGAGGTGGATCCGGCGGACTATCAGTCGCGGTGCCTGCGGGTGCAGGTTCTCCGCGGCGCGGGGCAGCTCGATCAGGCGCGCAGGGAGGCGCGAGAAGCGATTGATGTGATCGAACGACACATCAAATGGTTTCCGGACGATGCTCGAGCGTTTCACCTGGGTGCAGGTTCACTTATTACCGTGGGCGACATAGAGCGCGCGAAGCGATGGCTGCGTCGTGCAACCGAGATTGATCCGGACGATTCGGTAGTCCTCTATAACGTCGCGTGTAATCTCGCCATGCTCGGCGAGAAAGAAGAAGCGCTGGATCACCTGGAGCGGGCCGCAGAGCAGGGCGCTGTCAGCGCCGCCTGGATGCGCAACGACGAGGACCTGGTTAGTCTGCGCAATGATGCGCGCTATACAGCCTTGCTCGAGCGCCCCGATAATTCCTGACCCGTCGCCCGTGCCGATTGCCGCTATACACGCGCGCATCCGGTTTGTAATATCCGCGTCTTGTCCACGGTAAGGGAGATCAGATGCAACGCGTTTCATCTGCGCCGCCAGTGTGCGCCGCAATTGCATCGGTTTGCTCCGGCCTGGTGCCGTTAGTCGCACCAGCGCAGCTGGCGCCAGATCAGGATGCCTTGCGGCGGCCGCTCGATGAGATCGTCGTTACGGCCCAGAAACGCAGCCAGTTGCTCCAGGAAATCCCGGCGGCGATCACGGCCGTAGAGCGTGAGACCTTCACAGTGCGCGGAATCACGACGCTTGCCGATGTTCAGAACCTGGTGCCGTCGGTGCGCCTGCAGAAAGAATCCGCGTCCACCGAGATCTATATCCGCGGCGTCGGATCGACGCTCGACCTGCCGATGATCGAGCCGCCGAACGCCTACAACATCAATGGTGTTTACGTGCCGCGCGAGGTCACCTCGGCGTCACTCGTCGACGTGGAGCGCATGGAATTCCTGCCCGGGCCGCAGGGAACGCTGTACGGTCGCGGCGCGATCGGCGGTGTCGTCAACACGATAACGCAGCGTCCGGGCGATGACCTCGAGACGCGCGCACTCGTAGAAGCCGGCAACTTCTCGCATGTTCGCGCCACGCTGTCGCAGACAATCCCCGTCAGTGACAACGCGAGCCTGCGCGCCTCGGTCAGTTACTTCGACCGTGACGGCTACCTTGCCAGTGATGCGGATTCGGCCGACGACCTCGCGGGTTTCGTCGCGTTCGAAGCATCGCCTGGCGAAAGTGTGAACATCCACCTCTGGGGTCACGTCGAGAGCCGTGACGGCTACGCGGCGAACCTGCTCAGCAAGGGCAGCCTGGCGAACCCGAAAAGCCAGGCGTTTCCGAACAAGGACCCCTGGGACGACCGGCTGCTCGGCGATCTCGAGCCGTTCGCAACGCTCGGACCGATCGATGCGCAATACCGGGATTGGGATACGACGCTGATCGGTGCTGAAGTCAACTGGGCTATCAACGATAGTCTCGAGCTCACCTACATACCGTCCTATCTCGATTTCGAGTGGCGGCAGGAATACTGGCTAACGCACAAAGACGGCGACTTCAATGAGACGATCGACCAGCAGACTCACGAGCTGCGTCTTGCGTATGATGCCGGCGGCAAGCTGACCTGGCTCGGCGGTCTCTATGCTTACGACATCGAGACAACGGGTCAGCTGTTTATCCAGTTCGGCCCCGATGAGTTGTTCCCGGGCTCGCCCGCTGGCCTCTGGCTGGATGCGAGCGATGTACGCGATCACCAGCTGAGGGGGTCAGCGCTCTTCGGCGAGCTGCGTTACGCGTTGTCCGATACGCTGCGCCTTGTCGCGGGTGGCCGTATTTCGAATGACAAGCGGACCGGGGCGGGCTTTCAGCCCGATATCGTCGTCGGGCCTGTGGTGGACGAAGATCCGGTCGCCCTGTTCACGGGCGTTGCGCCACCGTCGTGGTCGAACAGCGAGAGCTGGGACCACGTCGACTGGAAGCTGGGCGTCGAAATAGACACTGGCCAGGAAACCCTCGTCTACGCCACGGCGCAGACGGGCTTCCAGCCCGGAACGTTCGACGTGTTTCCGGACACGGTGACCAAAGAGTCGGAACTGCTGTCATTCACCGTGGGCGCACGCAGCAGGCTGGCGGACGGCCGGCTCGTTTTCAATAACGAAGTCTTTTATTACCTCTACGACAACCTGCTGACCCAGGCATTCAACGCGGCGACCGGCACGAATTTCCTGACCAATGCGGACACAGTAATCTACGGCTGGCAGTCGGACCTCGCGTACGCACCGGCGTCGCTCGAGAACACGCAGTTCCGTTTCTCGCTGGGCTATCTGCACGCGCGCTACGATGATTTCCTCGAAGACTCTCTCGACGTCTTCAACGACAACCAGATGCAGAATGCGCCCGACTGGACGGCAACTCTCGGCATCGTGCATGACTGGATGATGTCGGCAGGCGCCTTCATTCGTGCCGACCTCGTGTCCCGTTACGAAAGCGGATTCTGGGGTAATTTTTCGCACTCACCCGGGATGTACCAGGCCAGCTATACGAAGACCGACCTGGCGTTGACCTGGCATTCGGGCACGGGCCGCTGGACGGCCGGTGTCTGGCTCAAGAATTTCGAAAATGCCGATGTGCAGGCGGCTGCCGCCACGGGAAACCCGATCACGGATCCGGGCCCGGGCGCCCCGTTTCTCGAGGCCCCGAGGACCTGGGGCGTCCGCGTAACCCTCAACCTGTAAGGCCTTGTTTCAAAAGGCGACGCAGGTCTAAAAACTCCCCATATAACCGATATTTATGGTCGCTCAGGCGCAGAAATGTGACCTGATCGTCACTCGGCAGTGTGCGCTTTGGCTTACTCTGGCGCGGCTTGGGTTAATTTTTTGGAGACTTCTCATGAAGTTCGCAACTTCTGTACGTCTTTTCGGCGCGGCCGCTGTGGCTTCGCTGCTCATGGCGCCGGCGGCGCAGGCCGATTCGGGATTTTACGTCGGAGCAGGTCTTGGCGAGTCGGATGTAAGTGACACGGTGAGCCTCAATGACGACAGCCTCGCTTACAAGGCGATGGCAGGTTACATCTTCGATCTGCCGGCTGTCGATTTTGGTGTCGAGCTGGCCTACGCCGACTTCGGTGGTGCTTCCGAGAACTTCGGTGGCGGCAACCAGATCGATGTCGATGTCAAAGGCCTTGCCGGTTTTGGCACGGTCGGACTGGATCTGGGATTGTTTGGCATGTATGCGAAGGCGGGCTTCGCGAGCTGGGATTTCGATCTCAGCGCAACTGGTCTGCCGAGCGTTAGTGCAGACGGCTCGGATCCGGCCTACGGCATCGGCTTGCGTTTCACATTCAGCTCGGTCGAGCTGCGTGCCGAGTACGAGCGTTTCGAGGTCGAAGACAACGCGCTCGGTATCGATGACTCGATCAACATGATTTCGGTAGGAGCCATCTGGCGCTTCTAAGCCTGTTCGCCGTCAAGGCAGCAGCACCGTAGAACCTGTCGTCAGGCGCGCCTCGATATCGAGGTGCGCCTGCGCGGCGTCCTGGAGCGCGTAAGTCTGTCCGACGCGCACCCGCATTCCCCGATCGATTGCCGCAAACAGTTCACCGCATGCGGCGGTGAGTTCTTCTCGCGTCCGGATGAAATGAAACAGCACCGGGCGCGTCAGGTACAGCGATCCTCGTTGGGCCAGTTCGAGCGGAGAAATCGGCTCGACCGGCCCCGACGCGTTGCCGAAAGACACCATCGTGCCATGGAAGCGTAACGAGTCGAGCGACGCCAGGAACGTGTCTTTGCCCACGGAATCGTAAACCGCCGCGACTCCCTCGCCATCGGTCAATTCTCGTGCCCGTGCAGCGATATCATCATCAGACAGGATGATGTGATCGCAGCCCTGGGATTTGGCCAGTTCGGCTTTGTCGTCGGTACTGACGACACCGATCACCGTTGCGCCCAGCTGCTTGGCCCACTGGCTGGCAAGCGAGCCGACGCCACCCGCCGCGGCATATAGAAGTATCGCGTCGCCTTCCCGGACGCGATAGCTGCGCCGGAGCAGATACCAGCTCGTCAGTCCCTTGAGCAGGACAGATGCCGCCACCTCATCGGATATGCCTTCGGGAATCTTCACCAGGCGGTCGGCCATGAAATTGCGGCGCTCCGCATATGACCCGACCGGCATGCCCGTGTAGACGACGCGATCGCCAATCCCGATATCGGCAACCCCATGTCCGAGTGCCTCGACGACGCCCGCGGCCTCCGACCCGATTCCTGCCGGCAACTCGAGCGGATAGAGACCTTTGCGATGATAGGTATCGATCAGGTTGAGACCTACCGCAGTGTGGCAAATCCTGGCTTCGCCTTCGCCCGGATCGGGGAGGTCGACTTCCTCCCATTTCAGAACCTCGGGCCCGCCGTACTCGTGGATTCGTATCGCATGTGTCTTCATGTGCGATAGGATAGCCGACTTGCAACGACTAGCCCGAACATTCTTTCAGGCTTCCTGCCTGGTCGCCTGCTTCCCCGCGCATTCGGAAGAGATCGACGAGATCTTCGTGACCGCGGTGCGCCGCGCCGTGGCTGTCGATCAGCTGTCGATGGCAATCGAAACCGTCGAAATCGAAGACGTCGACAACGAGTGGCTGGTCACCGATGCACTGGCGAATGCTGCAAACGTTTTCCTGCAGCAAACGACGCCGGGTCAGGGTGCGGCGATCATCCGCGGCCAGAAGGGCTCTGCCGTGCTGCATCTCGTCGACGGCATGCGCCTCAACAACGCGATCTTTCGCAGCGCCCCGACGCAGTACCTGGCGCTGGTCCCGAGCAATGCCGTCGAACGCGTGGAAGTCCTGCACGGTACGCCGGCCTCGCTGTATGGCTCAGACGGGATCGGTGGTGTCATCCAGGTTGTCACCCGTACGCCCGACTTCGAATCCGACGAGAACAGCGTTCGTGGCGATCTGTTTTTCTCCGCGAATTCGGCAGAAGAGGCGCGAATACTTGGCGGGACGATCGACTGGGGCAACCGGCGATTGGCTACGTCTCTGAGTGCCGAGTACGCGGACATCGGCGACCGGCGAGTCGGCGGTGGAAACACGATCAGGCCGAGCGCCTATGAGTCCAGGGCCTTGCGGTGGCTAATCACGGGCGCACCTGGCGAAGATGTGTCCTGGTCCGTCGACCTGCATCATGCCGAGCAGCCAAGAACACCGCGCACCGACGAACTCGTGCAGGGATTC
>WVYQ01000002.1:36210-83476 GCA_011772865.1 Woeseiaceae bacterium
GCTCGAGAAGAATCGCAGCGATCTGTATGGCGTGACGATCAGCGGCAGCAAGCAGGTCGAACGCGGTTCGTGGATCGTGGGCATCGATTTTCATCATGACGACGTCGCCAGCAGCCGCGTGTCCGAAGACGTCGCGAGTGCTGCGCGTACCGAGATCGCACCAAGATTTCCCGACGGTTCGAGCATGCAATTGTTGTCGGCCTACGGCAATGGCACCTGGGCGGCCAGCCAACGGCATTCACTGACGCTGGGTCTCCGGCTCAGCGACGTGCGGACGCGACTGCCGTCATCGGGTGTCCACAACACGGAGATCAGTGGCGATATCGGGTGGGTGGCTGACCTCGACGATGCCTGGCAGTTCACGGCAAATGTCGGCTACGGGTTCCGCGCGCCCAATGTGTTCGATCTCGGGACGCTCGGCAACCGTCCCGGCAATCGCTTCAATATTCCGAATCCCGGTCTCGAGTCGGAACATGTGATTCATGGCGATCTCGGAATCCGCTACCGGGGCCTGCAATCCGAGTTCTCGCTGGTCGTGTACACGATGGACTACGGTGATCGCATCACGTCGGTATCGACAGGCGCAACGACACCAGACGGGCGCGATATTACGCAAAGCGTCAATGCCGCAAGCTCTGATATTTACGGCGTCGAGGCGTCGGCAAGGATCGAGGTCGACCTGAACTGGCTCGTCAACGCGAACCTGGCATACACGCGCGGTGAGCAGGATATTGGCGGTATATCGGAACCGGCTGACCGGATACCGCCGCTCAGCGGCTATATCGGCATCGAGTATGCGCCGGATTCGGCCTTCGGGTTCGAGGCGTGGGCGAGCATCGCGGGCGCGCAGGACAGGCTCAGCGCTCGGGACATCCGCGACACGCGGATCGACCCGAATGGAACGCCGGGTTGGGCGAGCCTTGGTGTTCGGGGTACCTGGCGGCCGTCGGATGAATGGCTGCTAACGCTCGAGGCGTCGAATATTCTTGATGCGAGCTATCGCATGCACGGCTCCGGCATCGATGCAACCGGCAGAAATCTCGCAGTTCGCGTCGTTCGCACCTGGCATTAGCCGTCAGTGCAATCCGCTTTTTCGCATCGCGACCATCATCATTGCAATCGCGAGGCCGATGAATAGCACGCTGATCGCCTGGCGCATGCGCCGCTGAGGAACGAGCCCCTGCAATCTCGGACCGATCTGGCCGCCGATCAGCACCCCGGGAACGTCATAGATCAGAAGGTTCCAGGGTATTGCGGTCCAGCCCCCGGCCTCAATCAGTTCCGCGAACAGGGTCGCGGTGGCAAACACGATCGTCAGTATGACGACGAGCACAGACGTTGCTGCGGCGACGGCAATCGGTACGCGCTTGTGCGTGAGCTGCGAGATCGTGACTTCACCAATGCCGACCGAGACCATACCCGTCATGAATGCCCCGACACTGGTCAGCGCAAAGCTGCCGGGACCGAATTTCGGCATGTCGTAGGTATAGGTCTCGCCGCGCGAGTCTGTCCGCTCTATGATATCCCGGCCCTCGAGGTGCGCACCGGCTTCGGCGGCCTGCATCGGGTTACGCCACATGACGTAGGCGAGTATAGCGACAAGGATCGCGTAGCCGGCAAGCAACACGCTGTCATGTACGAAGTTGGCAACGAATGCCCCGAGGATCGCAACCGGAATCGAAAAACGCAGTAACTTGCCCGCGAGTTGGTAATCGATCAGCTTGCGGCGGTAGTAACCGACGAAGCCCGACAGAAATCCGAAGGTCTGGGTAAACAACGCCGCTGCAATCGCCGTCATCGTCGACGCCAGTACGTATTCCTCGCCCAGCAGCGGGAAGACGAGGATGAAGATCGGCGTGAACAACGCCGCACCGCCAATGCCGCTCAGCATTGCGCAGGTGGCGACGAGGATCGACACCGGAAACATGAACCAGTAGAGCGTGAAGTCCAATCGACACTACCGGTCGACGGTAAGAATGGTTCCGTGTTCGAAGTGAATAATCGCGTCCGGCGACTCGTAACCCAGTAGTGCCGCCGAAAAGACTTCCATGCTGCCCTCGTCGATAATCAAAGACACGAAATCGCCGATATTCTTTTCGTGCCAGGCGACGTGATAGCGATGGTATCCCAATGAGCGGCACACGTACGGGATGTTTTCGTTGCTGCGCGATATCTCACCGGTCTGTTCGCCAAGAAATTCATAGGCGACCAGTCCGTCGTAAAAGCGCACGCGAAAACTCCCGCCACCGTCATACGTGTAGTCGATAGTTGTTCCGTCAAGATCGTGTTCTGTCATTGGACAGACTTCCAGTGTGCGTCGGTTGCAACCATTGTAAGCACATCATACTGCGCGCAAATCTCGTCGTCCTGATTCGTGACCTCGGCGTCCCAGCGAACCTCACCGTAGCCGGTATCTCCGCGCAAGGTCTTTTGTTTACAAGTCAGGCGGACCTTCAGTGAGTCGCCGTAGTTTACCGGTTGCAGGAAGCGCAGGTCATCAACGCCATAGTTCGCCAATACGGGGCCGAAGTCCGGGTCCACAAACAGCCCTGCGGCAAATGACACGATCAGGTAGCCGTGGGCCACGCGACCCTCGAAGAACGGGTTCTTCTGTGCTTCCTCTTCGTTCATGTGCGCGTAGAACGTGTCGCCCGTGAACTCGGCGAAGTGGTCGATATCCTCGAGCGTTACCTCACGCGGCTTGCTATTGAACGTGTCGCCGATTTCGAGTTGCTCGAAGGTCTTGCGGAACGGGTGCACGCCCGGATCTTTCTGGTCTGCGCCACGAATCCAGCGGTGGCCGATGTGTGACAACGTTTCCGGCGACCCCTGCAACGCTGTGCGCTGCATATAATGCAGTACGCCGCGCACACCGCCCATCTCCTCGCCGCCGCCGGCGCGTCCGGGCCCGCCGTGCACGAGGTGCGCCAACGGCGATCCATGGCCGGTCGACTCGGCCGCGCAGTGACGATTGATGATGACCATGCGGCCATGATACGCCGCTGTGCCGAGAACGAGTTCGCGCGCGACGTCGTTGTCGTTGGTGATGATCGATCCGGCAAGGCTGCCTTCGCCGAGACGGGCGAGCTCGATGGCCTCGTCAAGGGTGTCGTAGGGCAGCACCGTGCTGACCGGGCCGAATGCCTCGACCGAATGCACGGCCTTCGACGTCAATGGTTTCTCGCAGTGCAGCAGGGTCGGCATGAAGAATGCACCCTTGCCGGCGTCGGCGTCGACGACCTCGAAGTCATCGACACCGCCGAAGACAACCTCGGCTTCGGCGGCAAGATCCGCAACACGCTCGCGAACCTCGTCGCGCTGGCCCTGGCTTGCGAGTGCGCCCATGCCGACTTCCTTGAGTGCGGGGTTGCCGATGCGGACTTCGCCGAGCGCCCTCGAGAGCGCAGCGGTGACTTCGCCGGCGATGTTTGCGGGTGCGATGATGCGTCGTATCGCCGTGCACTTCTGGCCGGCCTTGGCCGTCATCTCGCGGACGACTTCCTTTATATAGAGGTCAAACTCGGGCGTGCCCGGGGTTGCGTCCGGGCCCAGTATCGACATGTTCAGCGAGTCGGTTTCCGCCGTGAAGGCCACGGACTCGCTGACAACGCGCGGATGCGCCTGCAATTTTTCGGCCGTGTACTTCGATCCGGTGAAGGCGATCGTGTCCTGACAGGTCAGGTGGTCAAAGAGGTCGCCGACGCCGCCGCAGATCAGCTGCAGGCTCCCCTTGGGAAGGATGCCCGACTCGATGATGCGCCGGACCATGAGCTCGGCCAGGTAGGCCGTGCTCGACGCGGGTTTGACGATAGCCGGTACGCCTGCGAGCAATGTCGGTGCAAGCTTTTCGAGCATGCCCCAGCACGGGAAGTTGAAGGCATTGATATGAATCGCTGCGCCGAGTTTGGGCGTGAAAATGTGCTGACCGACGAACGTGCCCTCGCGTGACAACCATTCGGGCGGGCCATCGAGGTAAACACGATCGTTCGGCATTTCGCGGCGGGCTTTCGACGAGAACACGAAGACGGTCGAGATACCGCCGTCGATGTCGGGCCAGCTGTCGCGCCTGGTCGCCCCTGTCTGTGTCGATAACTCGTAGAACTCCTGCTTGTGGTCGTTGAGGTAGATCGCAAGGTCCTTGAGCATGAAGCCACGCTCATGAAACGTCAGCTTGCGCAGGTTCGGCCCGCCGACCGACTTCGCGTGGTCGAGCATGGCTTTGAAATCGAGACCTTCGCTCGAGAGCGTTGCGACGGGCTCGCCCGTTACCGCCGATGTCAGCACACGCGCGTCGCCGCCACCTTCTACCCATTGGTCCTGTACCAGGTTGCCTAGCTTCATAGTGAGATACAAAAAGAAGTGGTGTTTGAAAAATTTGGTATCACAATATACGGTCATAAGCCTCCGGCGCAACAACATCAGCCATGACCATCGAATCCGCCAGCAAGAGTCTCGTCAAGGAATTTCGCTCGCGCACGACCTTGCGTGCGGGTTCGATAATCACGACCGTCTTCGGTGATGCGATCGCGCCACGCGGTGGCACCGTCTGGCTTGGCAGCCTGATCAAGGCCATGAAAGAGTTCGGCGTCAACGAACGGCTCGTGCGCACGTCCGTCTTCCGGCTGGTCCAGGACGGCTGGCTGCAGTCGAAGCAAATCGGCCGGCGCAGCTATTACAGCTTGACCGAGCGGGGCCGAGAGCGCTTCGAGCAGGCTACGCAGAAGATCTACGGCGAGCCCGCATCGACGTGGGACGGCACATGGACGACGGTCCTGTTAACCGGTATCGAGCCGTCCACGAGGGATATTGTTCGCAAGGAGCTCGGCTGGCTCGGGTTCGGTGCACTTTCGTCGAGCGTGCTGGCGCATCCGGCGCCCGACATGCCAGGCCTCGATCTTGCGCTCGAGCGCCTCGGCGTGGCCGGGGAACTCGTCGTCATGTCCGGAGAAACCGTGCGTAACGAGGCCGGCATGCGCTCGCTCGCGCAAGAAAGCTGGAATCTTGCGGACATTGACGAGCGCTACGCAAGCTTCGTCGAGCGATTCCGGCCATTGATCAGAGCGCATGGAAAAGACGCGAACGTGTCGCCAAAATCGGCGTTCCTGGTCCGAACGTTGCTGATCCAGGAATATCGCAAAGTCTTGCTCCGCGACCCGCAGCTGCCCGCGGAACTGCTGCCAGCGAATTGGCACGGCACAGCGGCCTACCAGCTCTGTCGCAACCTGTACCAGGCCGTTTATGCCGCGGCTGACGACTATCTCACCCAATCCATGGAGACGGCCGAGGGCCCACTGCCGCCGCCGGCCGCCTCGTTCATGCAGCGATTCGGAGGACTGCAATGATCGACGACCTCGAGCGGGCACGCGCGTGTGCTGATGCGATGTACGCCAATGACAAGGCATCCCGGGCCCTGGGGATCGAAATCGAGATTCCCGAGCCCGGCTCCGCCATCGCCACGATGACGGTACGCGACGACATGACCAACGGCTTCGACATGTGCCATGGCGGGCTTATCTTCACACTCGCCGACACGGCTTTCGCGTTCGCCTGCAACGCCTATGATGATGTGACGGTCGCCGGCTCGGGCACGGTCGAGTTCATTCGTCCCGCCTTCAGGGGCGATACATTGCGGGCCATCGCGCTCGAGGAGCACCGCGGCCGCAAGAGCGGCATTTATGCGGTCGAGGTCCTCAACCAGGACGACGCTTTTGTGGCTTTGTTCCGGGGCAGGGCGGTGGCGCGCGGACAGCGTCTGCTCGAGGAATAAACTGATACATTTTTCATTGAAAAAATCCAAAAAATGTGACAGATTTGGGCGGCAGCCTGACTGGAGATCTCATGTACACACAGGGACTTGATCAAAAAGACAAATCCGCGCCGAAGCGCGATGCAATGGAGGCGCCCGAGCAGCTCGAGGCGTTCCAGGCACGCATCGATGGCGAGGAGAAGATCGAGGCGAAAGACTGGATGCCCGAGGCTTACCGGCGCACGCTGATCCGGCAGATTTCGCAACACGCGCACTCGGAGATCATCGGCATGCAGC
Organism: Woeseiaceae bacterium; assembly: GCA_011772865.1. Taxonomy (GTDB): domain Bacteria; phylum Pseudomonadota; class Gammaproteobacteria; order Steroidobacterales; family Woeseiaceae; genus UBA1847. The sequence continues at coordinate 42,254 of WVYQ01000002.1, forward strand.
CCGAGGGCAATTGGCTCACGCGGGCGCCGACGCTCAAGCGCAAGGCGATCCTGCTGGCCAAGATTCAGGATGAAGCAGGGCACGGACTCTATCTGTACAGCGCCGGCGAGACACTCGGCGTGTCGCGCGACCAGATGGTTGCCGATTTATTGTCGGGTAAGGCGAAGTACTCGAGCATCTTCAACTATCCCACGCTGACCTGGGCCGACATTGGTGCAATCGGCTGGCTCGTTGACGGTGCCGCCATCATGAACCAGATCCCTCTTTGCCGTTGCTCGTATGGTCCTTACTCCCGTGCGATGGTGCGTATCTGCAAGGAAGAGAGTTTTCACCAGCGCCAGGGCTTCGACATCCTGCGCGTGCTGTGCGAAGGCTCGCGGGAGCAAAAGGCGATGGCGCAGGATGCGCTCGATCGCTGGTGGTGGCCGTCGCTGATGATGTTCGGGCCCTCGGACGCCGAATCGAAGCACTCGGCACAGTCGATGGCCTGGAAGATCAAGCGATTTTCCAACGACGAACTGCGCCAGAAGTTCGTCGACGTCACGGTGCCGCAGGCCGATTTCCTGGGGCTGAAGGTCCCTGATGACGATCTCGAATTCGACAAGGAAACGGGACACTACCGTTTCGGCGAGATCGACTGGCAGGAATTCATCGAAGTGATCCAGGGCAATGGTCCCTGCAATAAGCAACGCATGGCGAAACGTCGCACGGCGCACGACGACGGCGCCTGGGTGCGCGAAGCCGCCCAGGCTTATGCCGGGAAACAGGCGGCAAAGCACGCCGCATAGGAAAACGACATGTCCAAGAAAGAATGGCCACTGTACGAAGTCTTCATTCGCAGCAAGTCGGGGCTGAGCCATCGGCACGCGGGCAGTATCCATGCCGCCGATGACCAGATGGCGCTCGATCATGCGCGCGACACCTATACGCGCCGCAGCGAAGGGGTGAGCATCTGGGTCGTGCGCTCGAGTCAGATCATTGCGTCGGACCCGGCCGAGGCCGCGGCGTTCTTCGAGCCGGCCGAAGACAAGATCTACCGTCACCCGACGTTTTACGAAATTCCCGATGGAGTCGAGAACCTGTGAACAAGGATAAGGCACTGCTGGCCTACACACTGCGCCTTGGTGACAACGCGCTCGTGCTCGGGCAACGCATGGTCGAGCTCGTTGCCGCGTACCCGGAGCTCGAGGAGGAACTCGCCAACGCGAATTTCGCGCTCGACTACCTGGGCCAGGCCCGGATGTTTTACACGTACGCCGGCGAACTCGAAGGCAAAGGTCGCGGTGAGGACGACTTCGCCTTCCTGCGCGACGAAAACGAGTACCGCAATTTCCTGTTGCTCGAACAACCTAACGGTCACTTCGGCGACTCGATTGCGAAGCTGGTCCTGTACGAATCGTTCTACCTGCTGCAGCTCGAGGCACTTGTAAACTGTGCGGACACGCGGATCGCCGAGATTGCCGCTCGCGCCCAGAAAGAGATTCGCTACCATCTGCGGCATAACTCGCAGTGGCTGATTCGCCTGGGCGACGGCACCGACGAAAGCCATAGCAAAGCGCAGGGCTCGGTCGATGATCTCTGGCGGTATACGGGCGAGCTATTCGCTCCCGACGAAGTCGATAATGTTTTCGAGGCCGAGTTCGACGGACCGGACCTGTTCAAGATTCAGGACGAGTGGCGTTCAAACGTAGCTGCAGTGCTTGAAGAGGCGACACTCACGAAACCCGAGGATGGCTTCATGGCGAGCGGAGGCAAAGAAGGACGCCACACGGAGTACTTCGGTTACATGATCGCCGAAATGCAGTACCTGCAACGCGCGTACCCGGGCGCCGAATGGTGACAGGCCGGTGACGATTGCGCTCAGCCGCGAACAGGTACTGGAGTGGCTCGCCGCCGTTGTCGATCCCGAGATTCCGGTCCTGACGATTGCCGACCTCGGCATCCTGCGGGATGTAACGATCGGCGACCACGTCACTGTGCAGCTCACACCCACGTATTCCGGCTGCCCGGCAACCGAGGTTATTGAAAAAAGCGTCATCGATGCCTTGAGTGAGAAGGGCATCGAGAATGTGCGCATCGAACGCGTGTTGTCGCCGGCATGGACGACGGACTGGATCTCGGATGAAGGGCGCGAAAAGCTGCGCGAGTACGGGATTGCACCTCCGGAGACAGGGGCGAGCAAGCGCGAACTCGTTCACGGCGCCAGGACGATTGCCTGTCCGCGCTGTGCATCAGTGAACACCGCCGTGGTCAGCGAGTTCGGGTCGACCGCCTGCAAGGCGTCCTACAAGTGCAACGACTGCCTCGAACCCTTCGAATACTTCAAGTGCATATAGATGAGACAGTTTCACCCCCTCACGATCGAACGCATTACCCCCGAGTCAAAAGACGCGGTCCGGATTGCGCTCGGTGTGCCCGAAGAATTCCGGGAGGAGTATCGTTTCCTGCCCGGCCAGCACCTGCCATTCGAGGTGACGATCGACGGCAAGAAGCTGCGGCGCACCTACAGTATCTGCTCGGCGCAGGGCGAGTTTCCGCTCGAAATCGGTGTGCGGGTGCAGCCCGGCGGCAAGTTCTCGGAGTTCGCGGCCAACGAATTGTCCGTTGGCGATACGATCGACGCGATGCCGCCGAGCGGGCAGTTTCACGTCGAGTGCGACCCGGCGAACGCGAACGACTATGTCGGATTCGCGGCCGGCAGCGGCATTACTCCGATCCTGTCGATGATCAAGACGATTCTTGCCAAAGAGCCGAACAGCCGCTTCATTCTTTTTTATGGCAATCGCCGGCAGTCGACGACGATGTTCATCGAAGACCTGTATGCGCTCAAGAACCTTTACCCGGAGCGGCTGCAACTCAATTTCGTGTTCAGCCAGGAGGAGCAGGAATTCGAAACAATGGTCGGCAGGCTCGACGGCGACAAGGTCCGTGACCTCTACAAGCACTTCGGCGCCGGATTGCGGGCAACGGACTGTTTCGTGTGCGGGCCCGACACGATGATCCGCGACGTGACAGAGGCCCTGATCGACCTGGGTATGGACGAGACGCATGTCCATTCCGAGCGCTTCGGCGTGCCGCGCAAGGGTGCAAAGCAACAGGCGGCGCCGAAGGAAGCGGCCGACCACTCCAGTGTGACGGTGATCATCGACGGTCACAAGAAACACTTCGAGATGCATCGCGATGACGCCAATATCGTCGATGCTGCGGCCGACAGCGGTATCGACTTACCCTACTCGTGCAAGGGCGGTGTGTGCGCAACCTGCCGCTGCCACGTTCGCGAGGGTGAAGTTACGATGGCCACCAACTATGGCCTGGAGCCGTGGGAAGTCGAGAAAGGATTCATCCTCGCATGCCAGTCCCGGCCGGTGTCGGATGCAATCTTGCTCGACTACGATAAAATCTGACGGATGCGTATCGCGCCGAGGTTTCGATTACTTCCCATCCTGCTGAGCCTGCTGGTCGCGCCCCATCTTTTCGCGCAGGAAACCGAACAGCTCGACGAGCCGGCACTTCCCGAACTCTCGTCTCTCGAGACGAACTGGTGGGAGTATTTCCAGGGCTCGCGCGAAGACGTCGAGGCGCGCATCACGGTATTCCTCGAGCGGGCGAGCGATCAGGTCGGGAACCTCAGCGCGGAAAACCAGGATGTCGCGCAGGCCGTCCTCGATTCGGTGCGGAACAACCTCGCAGCATTGGTCAACCTGCTCGACGAGGCCGAGCCGACAGTCCAGGCATTGTCGCCGGAAGCCGCCGGCTATTCGATCGAGGATCTGCTGCGCTTTGCGGCGATGGCGCGCGAGGCGACAGCAGCGGTCGGGGAAGACCAGGTGGAGGTCAACCGGGAACAACGCGTTCTCGACGGGGCCACTCGGCGGCGCGATGCCGTATTCAAGGAATATGTCGATGCGGAAGATGGCGACGAACGATGGCTCGCCGCGCTGCGATTGGTGCAGACGCGTTCGGCGCAGGCGATTTCGGCGAGGCGCCTGCAGCTGCTCACCAATCGTCTCGAGCGACACACGGAATATGCCGACGCCGTTGCGGAGCGCGTGCAGCTCGCTACCGATCGTCTGCAAGCGACAGCAGACGAGGATGATCTAAGCGAGCTCGACGAGCGCGTCGCGAACGGACTCGTGGATCTGGAGGCCGCCGAGGCGCGGCTTCGCGCGGCGCAGCTCGCGGCAAGCGAACTCGATGAAGACACGCCCGAGGGGCGGTCGCAGCAGCGGCTCGAACAGCAACGACTCATCGATGCCGAACTCGATCTGGCGCTCGCGCAGATCAGTCTCGCGCAGGATCAGGCGCACCTGGCGTGGAGCCAACTCGTGCTCGATGCGGATCCCGACACGGGCGTACTGCGCGATCGCTCGCTCGAGTGGACGGAGCTCGTTCGCAGCATCGTGCAACGCGCGCCCGACTGGGAGCGCGAGACCCAGGATGAATTGATTGCGGCGCAGGGCGTCAGTCGCCAGGGCCTGGACCGTGCCGCGCAACGCGTGCTCGATCAGCGCGTCGGCACCGCGCAGGGAACCCTGGCGCAGGCCGGCCAACTCAAGGCTGCGGTGGCTGACCTCGAGTTGCTGGTCGCCGTCGTCGACATTGCCGCAGCCGAATACGAAGGCCCGTTCTGGTCCTGGCTCGGCGGCATTAATCGCAACATCAAGTCGGCGTTTTCGCGCGTTGCGAGCCTCGGCGACGTAACGCTGTTTTCGATTGGCGAGACGCCGGTCACGGGCGACGACGTATTGCGCGTATTGCTGATCCTGCTCGTTGCCGCCCTGTTGTCGAGGGGTATTCGCCATGCCATCAGCGGTGTCGGTGAAGATGAGTCGAGTGGCACGCAGGCGTCGCTGTACACGGTCGGGCGCCTGACCCATTACGCGATCATCATCATCGCGCTGTTCGTCGCGCTGTCATCGATCGGCCTCGATTTCGGCAGCGTGGCGCTCGTTGCCGGTGCGCTGTCGGTCGGCATCGGCTTCGGCCTGCAGTCGATCGTCAACAACTTCGTGTCGGGACTGATCATCCTGTTCGAACATTCGTTACGCGTCGGCGATTACATCGAGCTCGACAACGGGCTGACCGGAACGGTCAAGGCCGTCAACGTTCGCAGCACGCTGATCAATACCAACGACAATATCGACATCGTTGTGCCGAACTCCGAGTTTGTCAGCGCCCGGCTGACGAACTGGACTTTGAATGAAGGAACACGGCGAGTCCGCGTGCCGTTCGGCGTGGCCTACGGCAGCGACAAGGAACTCGTGCGCAAGGCGGCGCTCGAGGCAGCCGGGGAAGTTCCGTATACATTGGCCAACCGCAAGGGCCGCGAGACCGATGTCTGGCTGACCGAATTCGGGGACAGCAGTCTCAATTTCCTGTTGCTGGTATGGGTCAACCGCCAGGGCGCGCGTCGCCCGACGCGCTGCCGTTCGGCCTACCTCTGGGCGCTCGAGACGAAGCTCAACAAATACGGCATCGAGATCCCGTTTCCGCAGCGGGACCTGCACGTCAAGTCGGGCTGGCCAAAATCCCGCTAGGCAAACGGCCGAATGCCAAACAGCGCCTCGTGCGCCCAGAACGCGAATACGAAATACACGGCGAGACCGACGACCAGCGCGATGATGTCGTTGGCGCCCGATTCGGGGGCGCCGGGCAACGGCCGGGCAGGCCGGTTCTTGACGGAAACCCGGTCAACGATTGCCCAGACGAGGAACGAACCAAACAGAAGCACGTCGCCCAGTGTGCCGTTGACGAGCAGGTGCGCAAACGCCCATAGCTTGATGGCTGCCAGTTGCGGGTGTTTGAGAGCTTTCTTGATGCGTCCGGGGAAATACGGTGCGATGAACAGTACGAACACGGGAAGCAGCAAGACAGTCGAGATGTGGCGGAGCCAGGAAGGCGCGGCATAGAGGATGGTCGGCGCCTCGCGCATCTCGGCATAGCCGCGGACCATGAGGACGATACCGGCCAGCGATGCCAGGGAGTAGATGCCCTTCCACGCAGCCTCACTCCTGGCGACCATCCGATCGCGCACGGGCAGAGCGACGATCGACGCGGAGTGCATGCCAAAAAACAGGATGATTCCGATCAGGAGTTGCAGCATGCCGGTGGCCCCTACTTGTTGTTATGCCCAGAGTTTACAATGGACGCCGATATGCGAAAACTCGATTTGAAAGACTGGGCTGCCCTGGGAGAACTTATCGGCACCATCGCCGTCGTCGTTTCGCTCGTATTCGTGATTGTTAGCCTGAAGCAGAATACCGATGCGCTACAGGGCGTGAACGATAACGTGTTGTTCGAACAACACGGCGACATGATGAACATCGTAATCTCGGATCCGTCCATGGCGGCAATTCTTGCCAAGAAGCGCAATGACGACCAGCTTACGCAAGTCGAGGCGATACGCTGGGAGAGATATCAGAATAATCTGCTGGATATCTGGGTGATGGCGTTCGTGCGCCATGAGCGCGGCCTGCTTGATGACGACCACTGGCAGGCCTGGAATGTCTATTTCACCGACCTGTTCTCGAACCAGGCCGAACAAATCACCAGGGAGCGCTGGGACGAGCTGCAATACGGGTTCGACCCCGATTTCTGGCGCCACGTCAATGAGGCGCTGTTCGCGGATTGACCGATCCCTGGGACGATTGGCGCACTTTCGAAAGCCGCCGGGTCGCCCGGCCGGTAAAATTGCGCAAGATTATGAATACGCCAACCGCAAATACTGCTCTCGACACGTCCGTGCGCCCCAGTTCCTTCAGCTACGAGGAATTGATTGCCTGCGGCCACGGCGACTTGTTCGGGCCAACGAATGGCCGCCTGCCGCTGCCAAATATGCTCATGCTGGACCGTATAACGCATATTTCGGACCAGGGCGGCAAATTCGGCAAAGGGGAGATCCGGGCCGAGCTGGATATCAAGCCCGACCTCTGGTTTTTCGATTGCCATTTCGAGGGTGACCCGGTCATGCCGGGCTGCCTCGGCCTTGACGCGATGTGGCAGCTCGTCGGCTTTTACCTGTGCTGGCTCGACCTGCCGGGTCGTGGCCGAGCGCTCGGAGCAGGCAAGGTCAAGTTCACGGGCCAGGTGCTGCCGGACGCGAAGCTCGTCAAGTATCAGATCGACATCAAGCGCGTGATCACACGCAAGTTGAATATGGCTATCGCCGATGCGACGATGTCGGTTGATGGGCGCGAGATCTACACTGCTGAAGATCTGCGCGTTGGCCTGTTCACATCCACTGACGATTTCTAGGAGGCGCTGATGCGTCGTGTCGTCGTCACCGGCCTCGGTGCCGTTTCCTGTATCGGGAACAACAAGGCAGAGATCCTCGAATCGCTGAAGGCCGGCCGCCCCGGCATCACCGCCAACGAGTCTTTTCGTGAGATGGGCCTTCGCAGCCAGGTCGCCGGCGCCGTCGATCTCGATGTCAAAGAACACATCGACCGCAAGATTCTTCGCTTCATGGGCGACTCGGCCGCCTACGCCTATCTCTCGATGCAGCAGGCAATCGAGGACTCGGGCATCGAAGGATCCGATATTTCCGACCCGATGACCGGCCTTATCGCGTCGTCGGGCGGAGCTTCGAGCCGCGAGATCGTTCGCGCGGCCGACGTGTTGCGCGCGCGAGGCGTGCGCAAGATCGGGCCGTACTCGGTCACCAAGACGATGAGCAGCTCCATATCGGCCTGTCTCGCGACGCCGTTCCAAATCAAGGGACTCAATCTTTCGATTACGTCGGCGTGCGCCACGAGCGCGCATTGCATCGGCGCGGGTGCCGAGCAGATCCAGTGGGGCAAACAGGACATTATTTTTGCCGGCGGCGGGGAGGAGCTCGACTGGACACTGGCCTGCCTGTTCGATGGCATGGGCGCATTGTCGTCCAAGTACAACGAGACGCCGGACAAGGCGTCACGTCCCTATGATGCTACACGCGATGGCTTCGTCATCGCTGGCGGCGGGGGTATGGTCGTGCTCGAGGAGCTCGAGCGTGCGAAGGCGCGCGGGGCAAAGATCTACGCCGAAGTGGTCGGCTACGGCGCTACGTCCGATGGCGCCGACATGGTTGCGCCTTCGGGCGAGGGCGCCGTTCGTTGCATGGAGATGGCCAAAGCAACGGTCGACGGAACGATCGACTACATCAACACGCACGGTACGAGCACGCCGGCTGGGGATGTGACGGAGGTCGAGGCGATGCGCACTGTGTTCGGCAACGACATACCGCGATTCGGATCGTCAAAATCGATGTGTGGTCATTCGCTCGGCGCCACCGGTGTGCAGGAATCGATCCACTGCCTGCTGATGCTCGATCACGATTTCATTGCGCCGTCGATCAACTGCGTTGATCCAGACCCGGAACTCGGCGATGCGCCGCTCGTGACCGAGCGGATCGACAGGGCCGGGCTGACGACAGCGATGTCCAACAGCTTCGGCTTTGGCGGCACCAACGCGACGCTCGTGTTCCGCAAGATCTGATTGGCGGGCATAATGCCTGCCAATGACGATCGATACGATTAACGAAACGCGCTGCTTCGGCGGCACGATGGGCACCTACCGGCACGCCTCCAGCGCCAATAACTGCGACATGCAGTTCGCGGTCTTCGTACCGCCGCAGGCGGCGGACGGCAATGTCCCCGTCGTCACGTTCCTGTCGGGGCTGACCTGCACCGAAGAGAACTTCATGACCAAGAGCGGGGCGCAGCGCTATGCCGCCGAACTCGGGGTCATGCTGGTCGCGCCCGACACGAGCCCGCGCGGCGAAGGTGTGCCGGACGACGCTGACGGCAGTTGGGACTTCGGCCTGGGCGCCGGTTTTTATCTCAATGCAACCGAGGAACCGTGGTCTGAGCACTATCACATGTACGACTATGTCATGCAGGACCTGCAGCACGCGGTATTCGGGAACTTCCCGGGTGATGCCGGACGCCAGGGCCTGACCGGACATTCGATGGGCGGTCATGGCGCGCTGACGATCGGACTCAAGCATCCCGATGTCTTCAGGTCCTTGTCGGCGTTCGCGCCCATCAGCACGACATTGCACAGTCCGTGGGGCCGGAAGGCGCTCGGCCACTACCTTGGCGGCGACACGTCCACCTGGACAGACTACGATGCCAGCGAGGTTGCGAGAAACGTCAGTGACCCGGCCAGGTTCGGCAAAATTCTCGTTGACCAGGGCGAGGCGGACCCGTTTCTGACCGAGCAATTGCAGCCCGAGCGGCTGCAGGCCGCCTGCGCCGAGAGCGGCTTGTCGCTCGAGTTGCGTCGCCATCAAGGGTATGACCACGGTTACTACTTCATCTCGACCTTCATCGGGGACCATCTCAAACACCATCGCGAACAGCTCGATGCGTGATTTTCGCCCCGGGACCACGCGGGCGAATCAAGCAGTTAACCTGCCATTCGGCGCAGCACCGAATGGCCGTAAGTAGTTATCCCGATTGAAAAATTACCCTCATCTTGAGGGAATGACTGTGCTCGCTGCTGCGTTTGTCCGTAGCGGTGCCTGGAGGAGGTCACCGTCATGCGTAGTTTTATTCGTACCACGCTACTCGCTGTTCTTATGTTCTCTGCCACCGCTGTCTGGAGCGCCGACCTCGACAAAGGCCTGGCTGCTTTTTCAGTCGGTGATTACGAAACGGCACTGGCCGAGTGCCAGCCGCTCGCCGAAGCGGGAAATGTCGAAGCCATGTTCTGTGTCGGGCGCTTGTACGCCAATGGCTTCGGGGTCCCGATGGACGACGCGCAGGCACTGAAGTGGTACGGACTCGCTGCTGGCGCTGGACATGCCGAGGCGCAATACAACCTGGGCGTCATGCACGCTAACGGTTGGGGTGTTGATATAAACGAAGTTCCGGCCGCCGGCTACTATCGGCTGGCCGCCGAGCAGGGCTTTGTGCCGGCGCAAACGGCTCTCGGGTTCTCCTACAAACACGGCGCCGGTGTCGAAAAAGATTTCTCGGCCGCATACATGTGGTTTGACATCGCGGCGCAAAGAGGCGACCGCAACGCCGAGTCAGAGCGCGACGATCTCGTATCACGCATGACCGAGGACGAAATCTTCGCCGCGAGGCGTTCAGCACTGCAATGGCTGGAAGGCTTCGAAGGCAGCATCATGCACGCGGGTACTGTCGACTGATCAAGTCGTCACGAGATGCCGCTTGGCAATAAGCGGCCAAGCGGCATCGCAGCCGTCAACAGCCCCATCGTTACAATCAACAGCCCCATACCGAGGCGGGTACCACGCTTGCGCATCATCTCTGCCAGCCGCGCAGCACCGAGGCCCGTCACAAGCATCGCGGGCATTGTTCCTATGCCGAATGCGACCATGACCGCGACGCCGTAGTCCGGCCGCAGGCTCGTCGCCGCTATCATCAATACGCTGTAGACGAGACCACAGGGCAGCCAGCCCCACAGTAAACCGAGCCCGAAGGCCCTGGGCAGCGTCGTAACAGGAACGAGCCCCTTCGCCGCGGGCGCAATCCGTGACCAGATCGATGCGCCCATGCGCTCGACGGCATTGAGCAGGCGCAGGTCGAAAGCCACCCTGAGCCCGACGAGAACAATGATTATGCCACTCATAAGCCGGATGCCTGTGGCGACCGACGGCGATGCCTTTACGATGACGCTGCCAAACAGTCCGACAATTCCGCCGAGCACGGCGTACGTGGCGATGCGGCCGACATTGTAGGTGAAGGCGAAGGGCAGGCTGGCTCGCAACGATGCGACGCCGGCATTCACGGCAAAAAGCCCTGAAATGCCAGCGCACATGCCGAGGCAATGTGCGCTGCCCAGCAGGCCAGCCAGCAATGCTGCCGACACGAGTGGCAGAACTTCGATCATTCGTCGTCGTTCTCGGGCGGCTTCTTATCGTCATCCATGATAATGCGCATTGCCGGCGTATCGAGGTCATCGAACTGACCGCTGCCGACGGCCCAGAAAAACGCCCACACTGCGCCGGCGAGCAGTAGCAAAGCGAGCGGAATCAGGAAATAGAGTACGTTCATTGCTCTTGGTAACGGCCAATACGCAGTGCATTCAATACGACGATTAGCGAGCTCATGCTCATGCCAATCGCCGCCGCCCATGGTGGCACGTAACCCATTGCAGCGAGTGGCAGTGCGGCAGTATTGTAAACGATTGCCCATGCCAGGTTCTGCCGGACGATGCGCAGGGTCTTGCGAGCGATACCGATCGCCGTCGCAACCGGTGCGAGTGACTCGCCGAGCATGATCACATCGGCGCTCGTCTGGGCAAGCTCTGCGCCGTGGGCGAGGGCGATCGATGCGTCCGCCCCGGCCAGCACTGGCGCGTCGTTGATGCCGTCACCGACCATGATGATCCGGTCTCCCTGTTGCTGGGCCTGACGGATTACGGAGAGCTTCTCTTCGGGCGAGCTCTCGGCGTGATACTCGCGGATGTCGAGCCGGTCCGCCACGGCACGGACCACTTCCTCACGATCGCCGCTGACGATGCCTGTTTCGAGACCCAGGTTGGTGAGCGCCTGGATCGTTTCACGGCTGTTGTCGCGCAGTTCGTCGGACATGTCGAAACGCGCGACGAACGACTTGTCCCGGCCAAGGTAAACGCCGGGTTCGGCCGCCTTCTCACCTGCGAACACCGCCTTGCCAATCCGCCAGCGAACGCCGTCTATCGTTCCCGCGACCCCCTGGCCGAGAACAATGCGCTGGTCGGATACGCCGATTTCAACGCTGCCGGCGGGGAAAGCCTTCGCGATCGGGTGTATCGAAACAGCTTCGAGAGCGGCGGCAATGTCGAGGCACTCTTGCTCGGTGTAGCCGGGCTCGAGTACTTCGACCTTTTCGAGAGCGGGCGATCCGCGGGTTATCGTCCCGGTCTTGTCGAGCAGTACTTTCGATGCGCGCGCAAGCGCCTCGATGGCATTGCCGTTAGTCAGGAGCAGGTGCAGCTGGGCAAGCCGTGTGCCTGCTGTCGCAAACGCGGCCGGCGTCGCGAGGGCGAGCGCGCACGGACAGGTTACGACGAGCACCGAAAGCGTGATGACAAATGCACGATCGGGCGCGGTGCTGTACCAGTAGGATCCCACGAGCACCGCAATAACCAGGATTGCGATAACGATGTAGCTCGCGATGCGGTCGGCCAGCTGTACGAACTCCGGTCGCGCATACCGGGCACGCTCACTGAGCCGGCTGATCGTACCGAGGGTCGTGTCGCCACCTGTTTTTTCCACGCGAACGTGGAGTGCTCCGTCGATGTTCATGCTGCCGGCAGCAACCTCGTCCCCAACGCTCTTTTGTACCGGTCGTGCTTCGCCAGTGAGCAAGGCCTCGTCGACGCTGCTGCCGCCGTCGACGACCCTGCCGTCCGCCGGTACCGCTTCCCCGGGGCGAACGCGCACGACATCGCCGGCAACCAGGCGGCTTGACGGAATTGTCTCGAACCCGGCTGCCGTAGTGCGAGATACGGTAGGCGGCAGCACGTTGGACATCGCTGTGCTGCGGTCGATCGAGCGATGCCTGGCGCGCATTTCGAGAAAGCGGCCGAGCGTCAGGAAGAATACGAACATCACCACCGAATCGAACCAGACTGCCGGGGCATGGGTCAGCGTCGCATACACGGAGCCGACGTAAGCGCTGCCGACCGCGATCGAGACCGGCAGGTCCATGCCCGGAGTTCTTGCTTTGATGCCGCGTAGCGCGCTGGAAAAGAATGGTCTCGCAGAATAGAAAACGACGGGCGTTGTGACCAAGAAGCTGACCCAGCGCAGGAAGCGCTGCATCGACGGCTCCATGCCCTGGAAGTCGCCCGCATACAGACCAATGGCAAACATCATGACCTGCATCATGCCGAGTGAAGCCACGAGCAGGCGTTTGAGTGCGGCGCGCTGTTCCAGCAACTCGGGTCGCGCCGCTGACTCGGGCGCGAGCGGCTGCGGGTCATAGCCCAGGCTCGCCAACGTCGCGAGGATCCCTCCCAGACCAAGATCTTTCGTCGACCAGCGTACCCTGAGACGGTGCGTCACCGGGTTGATGTCGGCGCTGACGACGCCCGGAGTACGCGCCATCGTCGTCTCTATCAGCCATCCGCATGCCGAGCAGTACATGCCGCCGACGTAGACCGTTGCTTCCGCTTCGCCGTTCCGGGCCTCGGCAAACGCCGCAAGCATGTCAGCGCGGTCGTACACCTGCCACGCGGTGCTCTGATCCGCGGGGCGCCCGACGCCTGGCTGCGGCGCATCGCGCATCGCGTAGTAGTTCGACATACCCGTGTCGCGAATGAGTTCCGCCACGGCCTTGCAGCCGGGGCAGCAAACAGGCCTCAGTTTGCCGTCGATCTCGACGTCGTATTTGTCGCGTGGGTCGACCGGCAGCGCGCAGTGAAAGCAGGCGCTGTCGATCATTGCTGCTCGAGGTATTCCGGCAGTACGGGTTCAGCCGTCGAGTTGGCGAGGTACACGGTATACAGGCTCGCACTGACCGCCGAGCCCAGCAGCACAATGATGAACCAGGGCCAGAAGTACTTGTACCAGGGCTGTGTGTCTTGATCTTGCGTCATGGCGTCGGCCCAAGGAAACGGCTGTCTTCGATGCGTCCGACTTTCTCATCGTCGATGGCGGCGACAGAAAAAGTAATGTTCATGATGCCATAGGCGTTGTCGCGGTGCGTGCGCGCGCGGACCGGCAACGACAACATATCGCCGCCCTGAACCCTGACCGGGTTGTCGACGCCGTCGAGGGTCAGGCCGGGCACGCCATCGACGCCGAGGACGAACTCGCGGGCGTCATTGCTCTGGTTGATGATCTTGACCGTGTACGTGTTCTCGATGATGTCGCCCGGGAGTTCACGGTAGAGCGTATTCCTGTCGCGGATAACATCGAGCAGGACTGGTGTGCGCGTGGCAATCGATGTGACCAGCGCCGTCATAAGAATCGCCAGGAGACCGGCATAGACCAGCATTCTGGGCCTGAATACGCGGGTCTTCTGGCCCTGCATCGCGTTCTCGGTCGTATAGCGGACGAGGCCGCGCGGGTAGTTCATTTTGTCCATGACTTCATCGCAAGCGTCGATGCACGCGGCACAGGCGATGCAGTCGTATTGCAGGCCGTCGCGAATGTCGATGCCGGTGGGGCAGACCTGCACGCACAAAGTGCAGTCGATACAGTCGCCGAGACCCTCCGCCTTGCGGTCGACAGCTCGTTTGCGGCCGCCCCTGGGCTCGCCCCGGCTCGCATCGTAGGAAATTATCAGCGTGTCGTTGTCGAACATCGCGCTCTGGAAACGGGCATAGGGACACATGTACTTGCAGACCTGCTCGCGCATATAACCGGCGTTGCCGTAGGTCGCAAAGCCATAAAACAGGCCCCAAAACAACGTCCAGCCGCCGACGTCGAGATTGGCGATGTCGGCGCCGAGTTCGCGAACCGGCGTGAAGTAGCCGACAAACGTCAAGCCGGTCCAGAGGGAAAACGCTATCCAGAGCAGCTGCTTCGAGCCCTTGCGCCAGAGCTTGTTCCAGCGCCACGGCGCCCTGTCGAGCTTCATGCGCTGCGAGCGCGTTCCCTCGGTCCACTGCTCCATCCAGATGAAAGCCTCGGTCCACACCGTCTGCGGGCAGGCAAATCCGCACCAGAGCCGGCCGCCGAGCGCGGTGAAAAAGAACAGCGCAAACGCGAGCAGCATGAGGAGCCACGCCAGGTAGATGAAGTCCTGCGGCCACAGCGTCAGGCCGAGCAGGTAGAACTTGCGCGCCGGCAGGTCGAACAGGAATGCCTGCCGCTCGTCCCACATGAGCCAGGGCACGACGTAGAAAAGGCCCAGCAGCGAGTAGGTTGCGAGCTTGGACAGTCTGGCGAACCGGCCCTCGATTTCGCGCGGATAGATTTTCTTCGCACTCTCGAAGAGGGCGGCGGCCCGTGGCCGATCGGCTTGCGCGGTTTTCGTCATCGGCTTGTCAGGCTATGTTTGCTGTTGATCGCGTTTGGGTGCAGTTCGCACAAGCCAGGCCGTTACCGCAGAGCAACCGGCCGAGATAAACCAGAAGAAAAAGAAGCCTAGTGCGTAACCGCTCTGGGCGCCTATGACGAGACCGACCGTAGCGAACAGTTCGACCGGATCGAACAGGGCAAAGAACAGCATCGTGGCCACCGAGGCGGCAAGGAATGAAATCCAGATGACGGTCGCAACTGCCTGTTTGTTACGACTCCATTTCCTCGCGCCTCTGTATTCTTCCTGGATCACCGTTGCTCATTTATCGCCTAATTCCACAGGCCTATTGTGACAGGCTGTAGACGTAGGCGGCGAGGATTCTGGTGCGATTCTCGCCCAGGAATTCACCGTGCGCCGGCATCTCTCCCTGCAGGCCGTTGACGATGGCGTTGCGAATCGCCTCGTCAGACGAGCCATAGAGCCAGATATCGTCCGTCAGGTTGGGCGCGCCCAGCAGCGGGTTGCCGGTTCCCGCCGGCGTATGGCAGGCCGCACACAGTGTTGTGAACTGGGGTTGTGCGCTCATCGCAGCTTCGTCAGCCTCGACGATTCCCGAGAGGCTCTGCACGTAGCGAACCATATTGTCGACGGCCTCGTCAGAGCCCAGCACCTGGGCCCAGGGCGTCATGATGCCGATGCGGCCATTCGTGATCGAGGTGATGATGTCCTGCTCGGTACCGCCCCATTGCCAATCACCGTCGGTCAGATTCGGATACCCGGGGGCGCCCCGCGCATCGGAGCCATGGCAGGTCGTGCAGTAGCTGGCAAACAGGCTGCCGCCCAGCGCAAGAGCCTCAGGATCCTCGGCCAGCGCCTCGAAGCCCATCGCCGCGAAGCCTTCGTAAATTGGCGCATAGCGGGCCTGGGCATTGGCCATCTCTTCCTCGTACTGTCCCTCCTGGGACCAGCCCAGGACACCCTCGAACGCGCCGATGCCGGGATAGGCGATCATGTAGCCGATACCCCAGGCGATCGTGATGAAGTAGAGATAGAGCCACCATTTCGGCGCCGGATTATTCCATTCCTCGAGGTCGCCGTCCCACTTGTGTCCGACCAGATCCTCGTCTTCCTTACCCTGCGGTCCCTGTTTGGCGGACCAGCTAACCAGCCAGACGCACCAGATAACGAATACGATCGTGCCGATTGCAACGAACCACGCCCAAAAAGCGGTCATCGATCGTTCTCCCGTCCGTTGTTGGTCATGTAATGGTCCTCTTCGAGAGGCAGTGCCGCGCTGGCGTCGAAATCAGCCTTGCGGCGGCTGCTCCAGGCCCAGATCCAGAGCCCGACAAATGAAAACAGCAGCAGGGCTGTCAGCAAGCCGCGAATGTCGTTGATATCCATGTGCTTACCTTCTTGACCTGCGGTTGATGCCCAGTCCCTGCAAATACGCGATAAGAGCGTCGAGCTCGGACTTGCCTTCGACCTCGCTCGCGGCAGCGGCGATTTGTTCGTCGGTATACGGGTCTCCCAGAGTCTGCAAGGCCTTCATCTTGGCCGTAATCAATTCCGGATCGACCATCCTGTCCGCCAGCCAGGGGTAGCCCGGCATATTCGACTCGGGCACCAGGGCCCGGGGATCGATCAGATGCAATCGCTGCCAGTCGTCAGAATAACGGCCGCCCACGCGCGCGAGGTCGGGGCCGGTGCGCTTGGAGCCGAACTGGAACGGCCGGTCGTACACGGTCTCGCCGGCCGTCGTATACGGCCCGTAGCGCTCCGTTTCGCTGCGGAACGGGCGGATCATCTGCGAGTGACAGTTGTAGCAGCCTTCCGCCACGTAGACGTCGCGTCCGGCGAGGCGAAGCGCCGAGTAGGGCGTGATGCCCTCGTCCGGGTCCGTCGCATCGGAGCTAAGCATCAGTGGGATAATCTCGACCAGTCCGCCGATGCTGATCGCGATTACGATCAGGACCATCATCAGGTTCACGTTTTTTTCAATTTGTTCGTGACGCATCCGCTCGCTTCCTTATGCCGGTTCCATGACGGCGACGGACGCCGGTTTTTCGTTCGCGATCGTCTTCCATACGTTGTACGCCATGATGATCATGCCGGCGAAGAAGACGACGCCACCAATGAGGCGCATGCCGTAGTACGGGTACTTGGAGGCCAGGATCTCGACGAATGCGTAGGTCAATGTGCCGTCCGCATTTATCTGGCGGGACATCAGGCCCTCGCCGATACCGGCAATCCACATCGAGACCGCATAGAGCACGACCCCGATTGTCGACGTCCAGAAATGCACATCGATTAGCTTGGTGCTGTACATGCCTTCCTTGTTGTAGAGACGCGGCAGCAGGCAATAGACCGAGCCGATCGTCATCATCGCAACCCAGCCGAGGGCGCCGGAGTGCACGTGCCCGATCGTCCATTCGGTGTAATGCGACAGGGCATTGACCGTCTTGATCGACATCATCGGCCCTTCGAAGGTCGACATGCCGTAGAACGACAGTGCGACAATCATAAATTTGATAATCGGGTCAGAACGCAGCTTATGCCAGGCGCCCGACAGCGTCATGATGCCGTTGATCATGCCGCCCCACGACGGCGCCAGCAGCACGACAGAAAAGACCATGCCGAGCGTCTGCGCCCAGTCCGGGAGCGACGTGTAGTGCAGATGGTGGGGGCCCGCCCACATGTAGACGGCGATCAGTGACCAGAAGTGCACGACGGACAACCGATAGGAATAAACCGGGCGTCCGGCCTGCTTGGGCACGAAGTAATACATCATGCCGAGGAAGCCGGCAGTCAGGAAAAAGCCGACGGCATTATGGCCATACCACCACTGCATCATTGCGTCGACGACGCCCGTGTATATCTGGTAGGACTTCGTCAAGGTCACCGGGATGGCCAGGTTATTGAAGATGTGCAAAACGGCGACCGTGATGATGAAGGCGCCGTAAAACCAGTTCGCAACATAAATGTGCTTGACGCGACGCTTGGCGACCGTACTGAAAAACACTATCGCGTAAGCGACCCACACGACAGCAATGAGTAGATCGATCGGCCACTCGAGTTCGGCGTACTCCTTGCTCTGGGTAATGCCTAGCGGCAGTGTTATCGCAGCAAGGACGATGATCACTTGCCAGCCCCAGAACGTGAAAGAGGCGAGCTTGTCGAATGCGAGCCTGACATGGCAGGTACGCTGTACGACATAGTACGACGTCGCAAACAGCGCCGAACCGCCAAACGCGAAAATCACGGCGTTCGTGTGCAGCGGTCGCAGACGGCTATAAGTAAGGAACGGCAGGTCGAAATTCAGCGCCGGCCACATCAGCTGCGCAGCAATGATCAGGCCGACCAGCATACCCACGATGCCCCAGATCACGGTCATTATCGTGAACTGGCGCACTACCGTGTCGTTGTATGAAGCTGTTTTGTCCAATGGACAGGCCCCTGTTCGTGTTGGAGTTGTTAAGATCGCGGCGAGGCTATCAAGCAAATTCTAATATACGTATAGGTAACGATACGTATGCGCTTGCCGCGCGGCTTGGGATATCAATGTGCGTATCTCACCACGGTATACTCCCGAATTCCAGAATTGCCATGGCCGGCCTGATGGGCACAGACAAATTGCAAGTCGAGGAATCGGAGGCTTATTTCCGGGTGCTGATCGAGTCGGCGCCCGACGCCATGATTATTGTGGACGATGGCGGCGAGATCGTGATCGTCAATGGCCAGGCCGAGAGGATGTTCGGCTACGATCGCGACGAAATGCTCGGCAACACGATTGAAATGCTGTTGCCGGAGCGGATCCGTGCGACCCATGTCGGTCACCGCAGGAAATTCACTGACCAGCCGGAACTCCGGCCGATGGGTATCGGGATGGAGCTGGTGGGCCAGCGCAAGGACGGCAGCGAATTCCCTGTCGAGATCAGCCTGAGCCCCGTCAGCACGCCCAAAGCCTCTTTTGTGTCCAGCGTGATTCGCGACGTTACCGAGCGCAAGCGAATGGAGGCGGAGATCATCGCGGCGCGGCAGGAAGCCGAGCGCGCCAACAAAGCGAACAGCGCATTCCTCGCGGCCGCGAGTCACGACCTCCGCCAGCCGGTTCAGGCGCTGAGCCTCCTCAATGGCGCCCTGCGCCGCACGGTCAAGAACGAGCGCGCGCTCGAAATGATCCAGAGCCAGGAGCATTCGCTGACCGCGATGACGAATCTGCTCAATTCACTACTGGATATAAGCCGGCTCGATGCGGGGGCGGTGATCCCGGAGTTCGAGGTTTTCCCGATCCAGCGCCTGATCGATCGGCTGTCGGCGGAGTTTGCCCGGCAGGCGCAGCATAAGGGACTGACCTTCACATCCTGCGATTGCGAGGCTGTGGTTCGCTCGGACCCGAACCTGCTGGGCGAGATCATCCAGAACCTGGTCAGCAATGCGATCCGTTATACCGACAGGGGACAGGTCGACCTTCGTTGCTCTCGGGTGAATGGCAGCTGCTGCCTCGAGATCGAGGATACCGGCATCGGCATCAGTGAGGATCAACTCGAGGAAATTTTCCGCGAATTCCACCAGGTGCGAAATTCGAAGAGCAGCAAGGAGGGCTTTGGGCTGGGGCTGGCAATCGTGAGGCGTCTCGGCGATCTGCTCGGCCACGAAATCGGGGTGAGGTCCAACCTTGGCGAAGGGTCGGTCTTCAGCGTCAGCATTCCCATTACCGATGGCGAAGTTGAGTCGGCCGACGGGTCGGATGGCCTTGACGATCACGTTGCCGAGGAAGTATCCGGGCTGGTCATCCTCATCGAGGATGACACAAGTATTGCGAACGCATGGGGTCACCTGCTCGAGGCAGAGGGATACCGCGTCGCGACAGCGGCCTCGGCACAGGAGGCTCGCGCCCTGATCAATCATATTGATCAAGAACCCGCACTGATCGTTTCCGATTTCCATCTTCTCGACGGTTCGACCGGCGTGGAGGCGGTCGTGGATATTCGTGAGCATTTCGAGCGGAATATCCCAGCGTTCATCGTGACCGGTGATACGTCCAAGGTCGTCAAAGAGGCGCATACGATCGACAATTGCACGCTACTGAACAAGCCGGTGAACACTGCGCGACTTCTGTCCGCCGCAAGGATTGCGACCCGGTCAGGTGAGGTGCCGGCAGACTAGAACCAGGCCATCCAGCTAAGCGGTGACTTCGTCAAAGCCGCACCGACAACGAAAGCGAACGACGCCACGGCCGCGACGAACGCAATGAGCCGGATCGCGTCAGATCTGCCAAAACGAAATGCCACCATGCCGAATCCGATGTAACCGGCAAGGCCCGCGAACTTGGCGAGCAGCCAGGGTTGCGTCGCCCAGGGCATGTTCAGGATCAAGACAAGCCAGATGCCGGTCGCCAGGAACAATGCGTCATTCACGTGCGGCACGATCTTCGCTGCGCGAGTCTCGCGCAAAGATGANNCGCAAACGCAATGTGAATGTTTTTCATAATCAGATACATACAAGCGCCCAACTGATAGCTACGCAGTATCCGGCCAGCCATAGGTGTTCCTACCTATAGCTATACCGCAGCCTTCAGGCAAGAGTGCGGAGAATTCATTGCGTAACAACCAGGGTCGTAAAAGTATGCTGAAAACTGATGCGTGTCTATCCGCGCCTGCCGCCAGTATCGCCGCAGGCATTTTTTTGTGGATATCTGCGAACGCGGTGGCGTTCGCCTCCGATGCTGACGAGGAGCAGACGACGATCGATCAGATCGTTGTTGTCGCTCACAAGGATGAGCGGTCGATCCGCGAGATTGCGGCCAACGTGACTGTCTTGTCACGAGCCGGGATCAGTGACGAGCTCGCGACGTCCATCAACGATGTATTTCGGTATGTTCCCGGCATTGACTACGAAGGCGCGGGTAATCGTTTCGGTACCGAAGGCATCAATATTCGTGGAATCGGCGGCAATCGCGTGGCGATCGTCGTGGATGGCGTGCCGCTTTCCGATCATTTCGACGTCGGCAGTTTTTCCAATGCGACGCGCGATTTTATAGACGCTGGATTGATCGAAAACATCGAGGTACTGCACGGCCCGGCATCTGCCCTGTATGGCAGCGCGGCCATCGGCGGCGTCGTCGCCGTCAGGACACCGGATCCGGTGGACGTTCTGCGTGACCGCCGCACAGGCGGAGATTTGCTGGCGACCTGGCGCGGGGCCGACGACAGCGTGCAGGGGCAGGCATTGGTCGGGCTGGGCGATGATGCACTTGGCCTGACGGCAGGGTACACCTGGCGTAGCGGTCACGAGGTCGACTCTGCTGCCGCTGGCGACAGCCTTGATACCCGCGAAACGGATCGGAAAACCGCGTTGCTGAAGCTCGTGGCGGACGACCAGCGTGGCAATACCTGGCGCGCGAGCCTGATTCACCAGGACTCGCACACGCTGTCCAGCCTTACATCGATGCTCGGGGCGGGCCGCTACCGGTCGACAACTGCCCTCGAAGGCGATGACCAGTACAACATGGATCTGTTGACGGTCAGCTACGAGTTCGGTGCGCCGGAGGGCTGGATCGACAATGGTGTTGTCCGCGGCTATTACGAGATTGCGGACGTCGAGCAGAAGACCCTGGATGAGCGCGCGAATGCCCGGACACCTGTTTCGATCGACCGGTTTTTCTCCTTCGAACAGCAGATTGCGGGACTCGAACTCAATCTCTGGAAGGACTTCAGCACCGCACGGGCCGCTCACCGACTCGGATTCGGCGTCGAATATCGCGAGCGCGAAACAGAGGAATACAGGGACGGTCTGTCGACCGACCTGACGACGGGCGAGCAGACCAATGTGCTTCTGGGCGAAGTGTTTCCGCTCCGCGACTTCCCGATTACCACAACGCGGGAGTTCGGCGCCTATCTCGAAGACACCATGAATTTCGGCGACTGGACGGTCATCGCAGCGCTGCGGGCCGATCGATTCGAACTCTCTCCTAGTCAGGACCCGATGTACCTGGAGGACTATCCTTTCGCCGAAATCGTTTCACTGACCGAGTCAGAGTTGTCGCCCAAGTTGGGCGTAATCTACAAGATCTCGCCCGGTATCGATGTATACGCCCAGTATTCGCACGGGTTTCGGGCGCCACCGTATGCAGATGCCAACATTGGACTCGAAATACCGCTTTTCAATTATCGCGCAATACCGAATCCAGACCTGAAGTCGGAATCGTCAGACGGTATCGATATCGGCATGCGCTGGCAGGGACTGTCATCTTCGGCGCACGTCTCGCTGTTCCATACACGCTACGAGGATTTCATCGAGTCCAAGGTGCGCCTCGGCGCCGACCCGGTCAGTGGCCGAATCCTGTTCCAGTCGCAAAACATCGATGAGACACGCATCGAAGGTATCGAGGCGGGGTGGTCAGTACGCTGGAACGCTATTGGCTTCGACGGATCGGCCTACTATGCGCAAGGAACGAACAAACAAAACAACGAGCCGTTGAACTCCGTCGGTCCCGCACAGGCTGTAATCGGCCTGTCCTGGTACTCAGAGGACGAGAGTCGCCAGGTCCGCCTGAAAGCGACACTGACCGACGCCTGGGATGACAGGGACGAGACCTCGGGCGAGCTGTTCGAGCCGCCCGGCCATGCCGTCTTCGACCTGTTTTTCAGTCAGCAACTCGGCGAGAAAATGACGTTTCGCGCCGGGCTGCACAACCTGACCGATCGCACCTACTGGAACTGGTCCGATGTAAGAGGCCTTTCTTCGGACGACCCGGTCATTCCGTATCTCGCTCAGGCTGGACGCAGCGCGTCCGTCAGCCTGAACGTGCGCTGGTAATTACTGCAATGACAGGAGATAAAGTCATGCTACCTGAGAAAGTAAGAGCGTCATGGATAGTCCCGGCTGTCGGGCTGTTCATTGGAGCGTGCTCCCAACCGGCAGACGAAACAGCCAGCCAGGCTGACGACACTGCCGTTCACACGGCCGAGGTTGCCGCGGCGAGCACCGATGAACTGATGGCCCGGGGCGAGGCCGTTTATCTGGCCAATTGCGCTGCCTGCCACCAACCGACCGGCGTCGGCCTCACCGGCGCATTCCCGCCGCTTGCGGGCTCCGATTACCTGCAGGGAAATCGCAAGGAAGTGCTTGCAGCCGCCCTGTTTGGCCTGGAGGGCCCGATCACGGTCAATGGCGTCGACTACAACGGCGTGATGCCGAGCATGGGCCACCTCCCTGACGCAGACCTCGCAGCAGCCATCACCTACGTGTTCGGCTCCTGGGGTAACGACCTTGCCGCGGTCAGCGTCGAGGAAGTTGCCGCGCTGCGCGCCGAACTCGGCCAGACCGACCGGGCCGCAGGCCAGCGCCATCCTGGTGCAACCGAAGGAGAGCTTACCTACCAGGGAGCGCCCTCGGCGATCCCGGCCGGCGAGGCTCGCCAGGTTACTGCGCCCGGCGGTCCGATCCTTTCCGAGGCTGAGTTCGCGACCGCGACGCAGCTGTATTTCGAACGCTGCGCAGGCTGCCATGGCGTACTGCGCAAGGGCGCTACCGGTAAAGCTCTGACACCCGATATCACACTGGAGAAGGGTACCGAGTACCTCAAGGCACTGATTACCTATGGCTCACCGGCCGGCATGCCGAACTGGGGCACCTCGGGCGAAATGTCGCCGGAGCAGATCGACATCATGGCGCGTTTCCTGCAGCAGGAACCGCCGCTGCCGCCCGAATTCGGCATGGCCGAGATGAAAGCGACCTGGGAGGTCATCGTGCCGCCCGAGGATCGCCCAAGCGAACCGCAGCACGACCGCAACATCGACAACTTCTTCTCGGTCACGCTGCGCGATTCCGGCCAGGTCGCGATCATCGATGGCGACACGAAGGAGATCTTCAGTATTGTCGAGACCGGCTACGCCGTGCACATCTCGCGCGTATCGGCATCGGGTCGCTACGTATTCACGATCGGTCGCGACGCGCTGATCAACATGGTCGACCTGTACATGGACCCGCCGGCCACCGTGGCACAGATCAAGGTCGGCCTCGAAGCACGCTCGGTCGAGACGTCGAAATACAAGGGCTATGAAGACCAGTACGCGATTGCCGGCTCATACTGGCCGCCGCAGTACGTCATCATGGACGGCGACACGCTCGAACCGCTGAAGATCGTCTCGACGCGCGGCATGACCGTGGACACGCAGGAATACCATCCGGAACCGCGTGTTGCAGCCATCGTGGCGTCGCACCAGCACCCCGACTTCATCGTCAACGTCAAGGAAACCGGCCATATCCTGCTCGTCGACTACAGCGACATCGACAATATCGCCGTTACCGATATCGGTGCAGCCAAGTTCCTGCATGACGGCGGCTGGGATCGCAGCAAGCGCTACTTCCTGACCGCGGCGAACCAGTCCGACAAGATCGCGGTTGTTGACTCGAAAGAGCGCAAGCTCGTGGCGCTGTCCGATGTCACGAAGACCCCGCATCCGGGCCGTGGCGCCAACCTCGACGACCCCGAGTACGGTCCGGTCTGGGTGACGAGCGCACTCGGCAATGCCAACGTCACTTTCCTCGGCACGGATCCCGATGGCAATCCGGACAACGCCTGGCAAACGGTACGCGTGCTCGACGGCATGGGCGGCGGTTCGCTGTTCGTCAAATCGCATCCGAACTCCATGAATCTCTGGGTCGATGCGCCCCTGAATCCGGACGAAGCCATCAGCCAGAGCGTTGCCGTCTTTGACGTCAATAATCTCGAGGCTGGCTTCGAGACGCTGCCGATTGCCGAATGGGCGGATCTCGGCGAGGGGCCCAAGCGCGTGGTCCAGCCCGAGTACAACCTGGCAGGTGATGAGGTCTGGTTCTCGGTCTGGAGCGGTAAGGAACAGGAGTCAGCCATCGTTGTTGTCGACGACAAGACACGCGAACTGAAGGCCGTGATCAAGGGCCCGGAACTCGTCACCCCGACCGGTAAGTTCAACGTCTACAACACGCTGAATGATATCTACTAAAGGAATGGAATCATGAAACGCCGTTTCATCGCCCTTTTCAGTCTGCTTGCTGCCCTGCCATTGGTAGCAGCAGGGCAGGCAGCCGGGGAGGAGGGCGCCACGGACCTCAATTCGGCGATCACGTCGGGCAAGGCCGCGATATCGGGTCGGTATCGCTATGAGCATGTCGATCAGGACAATGCGCTCAAGAACGCCAATGCGTCCACGTTACGATTCCGGCTGAACTACCGGACCGGTCAATGGAAGGGCTGGTCCGCGTTCACCGAGTTCGAGCACATCTTCCACGTGCTGATCGATGACTTCAATTCGGGTGCTGGTACTAGCCCCAACCGGGATGAGTACTCGGTCGTTGCGGATCCCAAAGGGCCGGACCTGAACCAGCTCTACTTCGATCTCGATCCGAACGATAACTGGAAGTATCGATTCGGACGACAGCGGATCAATCTCGACAACCAGCGCTTCGTCGGTGGTGTGGGCTGGCGGCAAAATGAGCAGACGTTTGACGCTGCTACGATTAATACGAAAGCGATTGCCAAAACAGCGCTATCGTATACATACCTGAATCGGGTCCGGCGAATTTTTGGACAGTCTGTACCGGCAGGCAAGGAGCGACTGGACGGTCACCTGCTAAACGCGAAGATCTCGATCAGCGACAGCTTTTCTGTGACGCCGTACCTGTATCACCTCGACTACGCCGACGCGGTCGCTAACTCGTCGACGACGCTCGGCGCACGGGCCGTCGGAAGTCACCCGTTCGGTAGTGGCAAGCTCAACTGGCTAGCCGAACTGGCACGGCAATCCGATGCGGGCGACAACCCGACGAGCTATGACGCGGATTACGTGCACCTGAACGCGGCCTATGCGGCCGGCAATGGCATGACAATCGGTATCGGTTACGAGCTCCTGGGCGCCGATTCCGGGGCCGGTACGGCATTCAGCACGCCACTTGCGACGCTGCATGCGTTCAACGGCTGGGCCGATCAGTTCCTGTCGACACCCGCTGCAGGTCTCGAGGACTTTTACGTAACGTTCAAGGCGAAAGTCGCAAAATGGAACCTGACCGGCGTCTATCATGATTTCTCGTCGGATACCGGTGGTTTCGATTATGGCGACGAACTCGACGCCTCTGCGGCGTACAAAATAAACGACCGATACGGCTTGCTGCTGAAAGCCGCGTTTTTTAGTGCGGATTCGTCATCGCCGCTGACGAACGTCGATACGAACAAGTTCTGGGTAATGCTGACTGCAAATTACTGATACCCGGGATTTTCGAGCAACATGAGGACGGCCGGGTCGCCAGGCGACCCGGCCGTCCTTTTGAAGTTGTTGTCAGGCTGCTTCGTGTGTCGTCATTTCGACCGGCGTCTGGAACCAGTCGGGCTTGACGATCAGCAGGTCACACGGCAAGTGTTCGAGCGTGCGTTCTGCCGTCGCGCCGATGAACAGCCGTTTCCAGCGGTTGCGCGCGACCGCGCCCATGACGACGACGTCGGCCTTCAAATTGTCGGCAATGGCGGGCAGTTCCTCATGCGTCAGGCCGGCAACCAGGTGGGCGTTGTCATCTTCGATGCCGTGGAACGAAGTGATCTCGTTAAAGCGCTTCTCGTGATCCTCGTGCATCTGCTGTTCGATCTCATCGAACGGCAGCGACACCGGGATGTAGGCGTTCGCTGTGGCGGTCGCGACCGCAATGCGCGGGTCATAGGAATGGAAGGCATGGACTTCACCTGACACGGTCCCGCCAAGGATTTTGCTCAGATGCAGGATCTCATCGTCGAGCGCGGCCGGTTTGTCATGCTGGTTCATCGGATCGATCGCGGCGATGAAGACCGGCGTTTCAGCCAGGCCATGCGGCTTGACGAGCCACAGCGGAATGGGACAAGTCCGAATCAGGTTCCAGTCCGTATTCGTGAGCAATGCGCGTGTCAGCGCGGAATGATGATGCGTGTCCTTGAAAACAATGTTCGCGCCGCTGGTCATCACGTGGCGGACGATTCCTTCATAGAGTGGATGGTCCCAGACTGCGCTGGTCGTGACGATCACGCCGTCCTCACGGATCGGTTCCGCGAGTTCCTCGAGATGTTTCTCCTGGTTCGAGATCACTTCGACGCGAGCCTTTTCCAGCGATGGCGAGTCGAACAGGCGATCGCCGCTCAGGTATTCGTTGTAGTAGCAGACCAGGAGCTCGAGTTGTGCTCCGCTGTTCTTGGCGAGCCATGCGGCCCGCCTCATTGCCGGCTGGTCTTCGACAGTCGGATCAATGACTGACAGAATCTTGGCAATCTTCTCCATGTTGCACCCTATTTATGCCCGGTTTCGTGCTTTCCCAAGGCAAGGCTAGTCCCTGATCACAGGGTATGCCATAAGACCTGATGCTTAGCGGATCGCGGATTTTACCTACAGACAGATAGGTGAATTTACTGATTCCTGACCCGGGTACAGAAGGATTAAATTTAGGACAAGTTTTAACGCGAGAAACGGCGATGCCCGAGGATATCTATGCCGTTCAACGTGAGCGGCTTCAGGTGAAGAAGGCTGAACTCTATGGGCGTCTGGATCGCGTCACGGCCAATGTGCGCCGTGGCAACGATCCGGACTCGAAGGAACGGGCCAAGGAACTCGAGGACAGTGAGGTCGTGGACGCACTCGGCAACGAAGCACGCGTCGAGATATCCAAGATCAACGAGGCGCTACGACGCATGGACAACGACGAGTATGGAATTTGCGATGAGTGCGGATCCGATATCAACGAAGGCCGCCTGGATGCGCATCCCTATGCACGCAAATGTATCGACTGCGCGCGCTTCGACGAACACCGCAGGGCGCACTCCTAAGCCGTCATATGCATTTTGACGAGATCGGCGAGTGACCTCGCCTGCATTTTCTCCATCACACGCGCCCGGTGAATTTCGACCGTACGCTGACTGACGCCGAGTTCATAGGCGATCACCTTGTTCGGTTTGCCCGTAACGACGAGGTCGAAAACCTCCCGTTCACGATTGGTCAGACGTGAAAGTCGATCGGCGACTTCGGCATGTTTCTGTTGCTCTTCGCGGCGTTCCTGATCGGTTTTCAACGCTTCGCGGATCCGGTCGAGCAGGTCCTGGTCGCGAAACGGCTTCTGGATGAAATCCACAGCACCTTTCTGCATGGCCTCGACCGCCATCGGCACATCACCGTGACCCGTGATAAAGATGATGGGGAGCGTGCTGCCGTGCTTGATCAGTTCTTCCTGGAGCTCGAGGCCACCGAGGCCCGGCATCCGGATGTCGAGCACGAGGCACCCGGCGCGGTGGTCGTCGACGTTTTCGAGGAATTCATCGCCCGACGCGAAAATCTCGTGATCGAGGTTGACCGAATCCATCAGGGCCTGCATCGCAAAGCGGATGGCGGGGTCGTCGTCGACGATGAATACGGTGGGCTGTTTGTCCGAATCTGGAGTCATCAATAAGCACTTAGAGCCAGTCTGATCCGAATTGGACCAGAATGGCCGCCATTTTGCGAGTCCGGGGCCTAGTCCAGGCGCTTCGAGAACCGGAGCGCGGCCGCCGTCATCGCGACAAAAGCAAATACGCCAAGAAAGATCAGCTCAGCGGCCATGTCCCCGAGCCCGGCCTCGCGCAGCATGATTCCCCGCGTCAGCCGGATGAAATGCGTTATGGGCAATGCCTCGCCGATCCACCGGGCGATTTGGGGCATGCCGTCAAACGGAAACACGAACCCGGAGAGCAGGATCGAGGGCAACATCATGAAGAACGTCAGCTGGATGGCCTGGAACTGTGACGAAACGGCTGTCGAGAAGAACAGCCCGAGCGCCAGGTTGGCCGCGATGTAGACGCATCCCGCTATGTAAAGGTCGAGCACGCTGCCGCGAACCGGCACATCAAAGAGCAGGTCGCCGGCGATCAGGATGACGGCGAGCTGCACAAGGCCGATGAAGATGTAAGGCAGCACTTTGCCGATCATGAGCTCGGCCGACGTCACGGGCGTGTTGATCAGCAACTCCAGGTTACCGCGTTCGCGCTCGCGCACCACCGCAACGGCCGTGAAGATCATCATCGTCATCATCAGGATGACGCCTATGAGGCCGGGGATGATGTTGACCGGCGTGCGGCGCTCCGGGTTGTAGTACGGCCGGACCTCGATCAGCTCGGTACGCTGCTTTTCCATGACCGTATCGAAGCGCAACGGAAGATTGCGCAGCCCGTCAGCGATACCGACGATCGTCGGATCCGATCCGTCGACGAGAATATGCGCGGCTGCGCGCGTATCGTCGGCGACGCGGCGATCGAAGTCGTGCGGGATCGCGACGCCGATCGACACCTCGCCCGCACGCAACAGGTCCTCGAGCTGTGCCACGGTGCTTACGTGAACATGAATGTCGGTGACCTGCGTCGCAGTCAGTTGGGCGACAAAATCGCGGGACAGATGTGTGTTTGCTTCATCGACAATGGCTGTCTTCAAATTTCGCACATCCGTGTTGATCGCATAACCAAACAGGATGATCTGTAACAGCGGAATGCCGAAGATCATTGCGAAGGTCAGCCGGTCGCGCCGCATCTGCCGGACTTCCTTGCGCGTCACAGCCATCAGTCGGGAGAGTGGCTTCATGCGGCGACCTGTTTTTCATCAAGCGTCACGGCGACGAAGACGTCCTCGAGTGATGCACTGGATAACCGCGAATCCGCATCGATACCATGGTCTGACAGCACTTTACGTACCTGTTCGAGTCCGTCACCTACAGACTCGGGAATCAGGACGCGCAGGCGTATGCCGAGCTGGGTCACACTTGCCACGACAGGGAGAGCGCTGATCGCCGTCTGTGCGTGATACGGATCGTCGGCAAGTACTTCGATGATGGTCATGCCGGTGCTGCGTTGTAACTCTTGTGGGGGTCCGTCGGCCACCTTGGCTCCATGGTCCAGTATCGCCAGGCGATGACAGCGCTCCGCCTCGTCCATGTAATGCGTCGAGACGAGTATCGTCGTGCCGGCCTCTGCCAGGCGAAACAGGTTGGCCCAGAAGTCACGCCGGCTTTGCGGGTCGACGGCGCTTGTCGGCTCGTCGAGGAGCAGAAGTTCGGGTTTGTGGATGACGGCGCAGCCCAGCGCAAGCCGCTGTCTCTGACCACCGCTCATGGTTGCTGCGAACTGCTTGCGCTGTTCGACGAGGTCATAGTTCTCGAGGACCTCTTCGATACGTGCTGCGCGCCGGTTGACCGGAATGGAATAGATCTCGGCGATGAACTGCAGGTTTTCATACACCGTGAGATCGCCGAACAGGGAAAACCTCTGGGTCATGTAGCCGATGCGCGGCTTGAGGTCACCGGCGTGGCCGGGAACGTCGACGCCGAGCACATTGGCGCTGCCCTCGGTCGGGGTCAGCAGGCCACAGAGCATGCGAATTGTCGTCGACTTGCCCGATCCATTCGGTCCGAGAAAACCGTAGATCGCCGCGCGTGGCACATCCAGGTCGAGCCGATCGACGGCACGAAGTTGGCCAAAGTCCTTGCTCAGGCCACGTGCCTGGATCGCGAGGTCGTCGATATTCATTGCGCCGAACCGGATCCAAGCACGACTTCTACAGGGATACCATCAGGGAGCCGGTCACGTTGCTCGGCAAGGTCGATCTTTGCGAGATAGGTCAGATGTCCCCGGTCGCGTTCGGTCAGGGCGTAGTAGGGCGTAAATGCAGCCTCGGACGCGACCCAGCGTATGCGACCCGGAATCGGGTCGTTTATGCCATCCACGTAAATTGTAGCGCTGGCACCCGGCGTCACGTGCGCGCGCAGCTGTTCGGGCACGTAAACGCGGGCAAACACCTGGTCGCCCGCGAGCACGACCATGACCGCCTGGCCGGGATTCGGTCTTTCGCCGACCTCGAACAGGCGCGCGTCGGCGATGCCGTCGACCGGCGCAACGATGTCGTGGCGGGCCACATCAACAGCAAGCAGGTCGCGCCTTGCCACCGCCTGCTTCACGGCATTCTCGGCCTGGGCCAGCTCCTCGACGGTCGTACCGGTCAGCAGCTCCTGTAGCTGCGCCCGGCGCAATTTGTCGTTCGCGATCGCAGCGTCAAGCGCCGCCTTCGCACGATCTAGCAGTTCGTCCGAGGCAAGGCTCTTGTCGTAAATCTCCTGCACACGCGCATAGTCCGAGCGGCGAAAATCGAGTTCGTCCCGGGCGCCTTCGACAGCTGCGCGTGCCGCCTCGATCTGCTCACTGCGCGGGCCGCGCACGAGCTCGTCGAGTCGCGCCTGGGCCTGGCCGAGCGCCGCTTCGGCCTCGGCCAGGCGCGCCTCGGCACGCGAAGCGTCCTGGCGCATGAGCACCTGGCCTGCTGTCACGGTTTCGCCTTCTGCAACGAGCAGCTCGGTGATCGGCTCCGCGAATTCTGCCGTCAGCTCGACCCGGTCGGACGCGAGCTCGCCAACGATTCGGTTCTCACGGTCGCCTGATTCACACGCAACGAGGAATAATGCGAGGACCATGGGCAGCAACGACTGGCGCAGTCTCATGTCTTGTCTCCCTTCATGTGCGCGATCAACAGGTCCATTTGCGTTTCAATCATCTTGTCGGTATCCGGGCACCGCTTCTCGAACAGGTACTTGAAAATCACCGAGAACACGACAGGCATAACGAACAGGTGCGGCAATTCGTTCACCACGGTCGGGCGAAACTCGCCGTTTTCGACGCCGCGCTCGACCAACACGGTGAGCGCGCTCAGGCCGCGTGAGACGACGTTGTCCCAGTACCACTCGAGCAGGTCGGGGTGCTTCGGGCCCTCGGCGATCATGAGCCGGACGAGGATGCTGATCGGCGAGCCGGGTAGCGTCTTGACGAAGTCGAGGAACGGGCCGCGCAGGAATGCTTCGCTCGACATCTCGTGCGCGTCGATGATCGCGCTCAACTCGTCGATCCTGGGGACGACGAAACTGCGCACGACGGCTTTGAACAGCTCTTCCTTGGTCTTGAAGTAGAGGTACAGCAGCCCTTTACTGACGCCGGCGCGCTTGGCGACGTCCTCGACCTTGGTCGCGGCATAGCCTTTTTCCGCGAATGCGGCCATCGCGGCGTCGGTAATTTCCTGCGGCCGGTCTTCCTTCCTGCGACGAAAACGGGGCTCGGGCACGGTTCCAGTTCCTTACTGACTCGTAGGTCAGTAATCATATCTAATGACCGGTGGGTCAGCAAGTGAATTCCGTCACATTCGTTCATAATGCGGCCCCTATGTTTACGTACATCGATCCCACGGTCCGCGAACGCCTGGAGGCGGCAGGCAAGCTCTACCGAATAGAGCGCGTCGGCGGCGGCACGATCAGCGTGCTGGGGCCGATACCGATGCCGCTCCATTTCGGGGATAGACGCATCGAGGTCCAGTGGTATGCGACAGTTCGCAACACGGAGCTGACCCGCCTCGAAGACCTCGCCGCTGAACTACGCGCCAAGCACGGAGAACGCTCGTTTGCCGAGCTCGCTTCGTCGATGGCCGTCAACAGCGTGTTGCTGATCGGAGATCGGGATGCCTGGTCCAATCCACTGGTACGGGTGCACTCGAGTTGCCTGACCGGAGATGTTTTCGGCTCCGAGCGCTGTGAGTGTGGTCCGCAATTTCATTCGGCAATCGAACTGATCAATGCGGACGAGGAGGGTGGCATGCTGGTCTATATGGCCGGACATGAAGGCCGGGGTATCGGCTTGTGGGCTAAAGCGGCTACCTACGTGTTACAGGATAGCGGCGAAGACACCTACCAGGCGAACCGGTCGCTCGGATTGCCCGACGACTCACGGGACTTCAGCGATGCCGCCGTCCTGATTCGGCATTTCCGTGGCGCCGGGCCGTTTCGCCTGCTCACCAACAACCCGAAAAAAATCGCGGACCTCGAGGCCGCCGGGCTGATCGACATCACGCCGGTTAAACACGTGATCGGCGTGACCGATGCCAACCGCCGTTACCTGAAAGCAAAGCAGGACTGGGGTCATAAGATCGATGACACCGATGTCTGCGAATAGAGCATCATTGGAGCCATGACAGATGGCGCGGCAGATCATTGCCGCCAGAGCCGGGTGTTCGGCGTGGCTGTTTCGAAATTCGAACGAAACGGGTTGATGTCGATGCCGCCACGGCGCTGATAACGGGCATACACGGTCAACTGCTCGGCGCCGCAGCGCTCGTGAATATCCATGAACATGCGTTCGACGCACGCCTCGTGAAAATCCTGGTGCTGCCTGTAGGAAACGATGTAGCGCAGCAGTGCCGCCCGGTCGATCTTCGGTCCGCGATACGAAAACATGACGCTGCCGATATCGGGCTGGCCCGTGACCGGACAAAGGCTGCGCAACAAATCGGAGTGCAGGTCTTCCGCGACGAGCGTCTGCGCGTCAGCAGACAGAAGCTCCGGGCTGACCTCATACGAGGCACAAGCGACGTTCAGACTGTCGATACAGTCGCCCGGTAATCTCGAGACCCTGGCGCTGCCCGGTGATGAAGGCGATCGGATCACGACGTAGACGTCAGCGCCCGTGCAGGCCGTCAGGTCCCGGGTAATGACATCCGTCAGGCCCTGTTCCGTATCAAAACGCGACATCGCGAACGATCCGAGATACAGTTTTAGCGACTTGGACTCGACCAGGTTCACGGAATCGGCCGGCACCCGGATTTCCGCCGTGGCGACCTGCGGCAAGCCATTCGTATTGAGCCATGTGAGCTCCCAGGCGTTCCAGATATCCGTCCCGTGGAACGGGAGCCCGGCGTCGAGCCCGAGCGCTTCTCGGGCGTCGATACGTGCGATCGCGTATAGCAAATCGGGCGAATATTCGTCAGGGTAGGCGGTTGCCTCCCCAAGTGGGTTAACGGGACTCATCAAGGCCAGAGTTTACGTGCTTCCTCATGTACAATACCGCACTTTTTAGACCATGAGCCCCTCTGGCAACAATCACATGAACCGCGGATTTATCATTCCGATCGGCGGCGCCGAAGAAAAATTCCACAATCCGGAGATCCTCGATCGTTTCGTCGACATTTGCGGCGGCAAGGAGGCTCGTATCGGAATCATCCCGACCGCGTCCGAGCTCGAGGACACGGGGCGCAACTACGAGAAACTGTTCCGGACTATGGGAATCAAGCATGCGCGGGTCCTGCCTTTCGAATCCCGCGAGGACTGCGATAACCCCGAGTACCTCGAGTACATCGAGAAGTCCGACGGTGTTTTCCTGACCGGTGGTAACCAGTTGCGCCTCTCGACGACGCTCGGTGGCACCGCGACGGCACAACTCATTCGGCGTCGCAACGCGGCCGGCATGCACGTAGCCGGTACCTCGGCAGGCGCGGCGTTCGTGCCCGAGCACATGATTGCCGGCGGTCTCGAGGGCAGTACGCCGACGCCGGACATGGTCACGATGGCGCCGGGCCTCGGCCTGACCAACAAGTTCATCGTGGACCAGCACTTCCGCGAGCGTGATCGCCTCGGCCGACTGCTGACCGCCTTGGCGTATAACCCGTTTGCGGTCGGCATGGGGCTCGACGAGGACACGGCGGCCTTTATCTCGCCCAACGACGACGTCGAGGTCGTCGGCAGCGGCGGTATAACGATTATCGATCCCTCCGATCTGAGTTATTCTTCGATGGACAAGGCTCGCCGGGGCGAGCCGGTCAGCCTGATAGGCATCAGGCTGCATATTCTGGTGTCGGGCGGGCGCTTCAAGACGGCGTCCCGAGAGGCCACGCCGGAGTAGTACTGACAGGATAAGAACAATGAAAGTTGTCAGCACGAACGTATACGTGGGCCCGAATGCATTCGCCCACTTCAGGGTCATTCGCCACATCCTGGACCTGGGCGTACTCGAGGACTGGCCGAGCATGAAGCTCGGCGAGAGTTACATCCAGGCTTTGCTCGAGGCATTGCCCGGACTGCGTGAGCACGGCTGTTCCTACAAAGAACCCGGCGGGTTCATCAAACGCCTGCACGAGGATGAAGGCACCTGGATGGGGCACATCATGGAACACGTGGCCATCGAGCTGCAGAACGTCGCAGGCTCACCCGTCACGTATGGCCGGACGCGCTCGATCGAGGGCGAGCCCGGCATTTACAACATGGTGTTCGAGTACAAGGACGAGGCCGTCGGTCTCGAGTCCAGCAAGCTCGCAAAGAAGCTGCTGCTCAGTTTGTTGCCTGCCAATATCGAGGTCGAAGACCGTCCGGAGCCGGACTGGGAATTCGGGGAAGAGCGTGACCGGTTCATACGCTATGCGCAATCACGTGCGCTCGGCCCGAGTACAGCATCGCTCGTTGCAGCGGCAGAAGAGCGCAACATCCCGTGGATTCGCCTCAATCGCCACAGCCTCATTCAGTTCGGGCATGGCAAGTACCAGCAGCGGATCCAGGCCACGACAACGAACAGGACGGGCAATATTGCCGTCGAGCTCGCCGGCGACAAGGAAGAAACCAACGAGATCCTGCGCGACCTCGGCCTTCCGGTTCCCGAGCAGCGCATTGTGCGGGACGAGAGCAGCGCAGTCCGTGCAGCCAAGCACATCGGATTTCCCGTCGTCCTAAAGCCCCTGGCCGGTAATCACGGCCGCGGCGTATCGATCAATCTCAAGACGGCTGAGGAAGTCGAAGTCGCTTATCAAAAGGCCCGCGAGCACGGCCGCTCAATCATCGTCGAAACCTACATCGAAGGTTTTGACCATCGGTTACTCGTTGTCGATGGGGAACTGGTCGCTGCCGCGAAACGAGAGCCGGGTCACGTCGTCGGCGATGGAAAACACACGATCGGCGAGCTTGTCGACAT
The DNA here is from genome assembly GCA_011772865.1 of Woeseiaceae bacterium. Lineage (GTDB taxonomy): Bacteria > Pseudomonadota > Gammaproteobacteria > Steroidobacterales > Woeseiaceae > UBA1847. The sequence goes on from WVYQ01000002.1 coordinate 77,942, forward strand.
CGTCAATGAAGATCCGAGGCGCGGCGTCGGGCACGAGAAAGTGCTCACTCGGCTGGAGTTCGATCACCAGGCCGAGCGCCTGCTGAAGAAGATTGGCTATGACCAGGATACGGTTCCCGAAGAGGGTGAGAAAGTCTACCTGCGCTCAACCGCAAATCTGTCGACCGGTGGCACAGCGCTCGACGTGACCGATGTGATCCACCCCGATAATCGCGAGATGGCGATCCGGGCAATCAACGCGATCGGCCTCGATATTGGCGGCGTTGATTTCCTGACCAACGATATTTCCCTGTCCTATCGAGAAGCGGGCGGCGGCATTTGCGAGGTCAACGCCGGCCCGGGTTTCCGCATGCACGTTGCTCCCAGTGAGGGTACACCTCGAGATGTGGCTGGTCCGGTCATCGACATGCTGTTTCCGCCAGGGTCGCCGACACGGGTTCCGATCGCTGCCATTACGGGCACCAACGGCAAGACGACAACGTCGCGCATGCTCGCCCATATCCTCAAGATGACCGGGTACACGGTCGGCATGACGTCGACCGACGGCGTTTACATTGACGGCAAGCTCACGGTGTCCGGCGACATGACCGGCCCCAAATCTTCGCAAATGATCTTGCGCGATCCGTCCGTCGACGCCGCGGTACTCGAAGTCGCCCGCGGCGGCATGCTGCGCAGTGGGTTGGGGTTCCGGCGCTGCAATGTTGCAGCGTGCCTCAATGTGGCCGCCGACCATTTGGGTGTCAAGGGCATCGATACGCTCGAGCAGTTGGCCGAGATCAAGCGCGTGCCGATCGAGATTGCACGGGATGCGGCAGTACTCAATGCCGACGATCCGCTGTGTCTGCAAATGGCGGATTACACCGAGGCCGAGCGCCTGTGTTACGTCACGATGAATCCGTCGCATGCGCTCGTCAAGCAGCACATCCGGGCTGGCGGCGAAGCCTTTGTGCTCGAGCAGGCCCTGAACGGCCACATGATCGCCATCTACGACGGCGAGGCGCACACGCCCCTGCTCTGGACTCACCTGATCCCGGCGACGATCGAGGGTCGCGCGATGCACAACGTTCAGAACGCAATGTTTGCTGCCGCGCTGGCTTACAACATGGGTATCAGTATCGAAGATATCCGGCACGGACTGCGCACGTTCGACTCGACCTTCTTCCAGGCGCCGGGTCGCATGAATATCTATGATGAGCACCCGTTCAAGGTCATCCTCGATTATGCCCATAATGCTGCGGCGGTGAGTGCCATCTGTGATCTCGTGGATCGCTTCGATGTCGAAGGACGCAAGGTGATCGTGCTGGCCGCGCCTGGCGATCGCCGCGATGAAGACATTCGAAAAATTGCCGAAATCGCCTCCGGGCACTTCGACTACTATATTTGCCGTCGTGACGACAATCCCCGTGGCCGGGGTCCCGATGAGGTTCCGATCATGCTCAAGGACAGGCTGCTCGAGGCGGGTATCCATTCGGATGCGATCGAAGTCATACCGGACGAACAGGAGGCAAACGTGCGTGCGCTCGAGATCGCGGAGTCGGGGGACCTCCTGCTCGTACTGGGCGATAACGTCAAACGCACCTGGAAGCAGATCATTTACTTCAATTCCGGTGCGCACGTGGACGACACGACCACGAAACTCCCGGTCCATATCGAGCTGCCGCAAACCGAAGACTTTACGTTCGATAGCAGCGTCGAGATTATCAGCGACGAGCGCGGCGTGCGCATCGCACGCGAAGAAGCCGACTAACAGACAGCATGGAGTTCATCGACGCCCGAAGACTGACTGGCCCCAGCCTGTTGTTCGATGCTCCAGGGTCGATACTCGACGTTGCTTGCGACGAAGATGAGGCGGCCCGTCTCGCTCCGGTCTGGGAGAAGCAGGTTCGCCGCATGCTTGGCGAAATCGGCTGGAAGGGCTGTGAATTCGCATCGTTGGTCTTGAAGGGCGGCATCAGCCTTGGCTATACGGCTCCGATCGATGCGCTGTATGCAGCTTCCGAGATCAACGAATGGGCGTACGCGGCCTGCGCTGCCGAGCTCAACGGCGCGGAGGCGCCCGACTTTGCCGAGGCGCTCGCGCGGTTTCGGGAGGCGATCGCCGAGGAGGCCAACCCGGAACTGATGCGAATCGTCGCACTGGCCGCCGAACATGGTGTAACCCTGCTTTGGGACGATGACTTCGCCTCACTCGGGCACGGCGCTTTCTCGGAGACCTGGCCGGTTCGCGAGCTGCCCGATCCCGAGACGCTCGACTGGGGCGCGTTCCGGGACGTCCCGTCCGGCCTGGTCACAGGCACCAACGGCAAAACCACGACTGTAAGAACGGCGGCGCACATCGCCCGCACGGCCGGCAACAACGTCGGCATGAGTTCGACCGACTTCATCGCAGTCAATGACCGCATTGTCGACCGCGATGACTGGTCAGGGCCGGGCGGAGCGCGCAACGTACTGCGAGAAAAAGAGGTCGACTTTGCAATCCTGGAGACCGCGCGCGGGGGATTGCTGCGTCGAGGCCTCGGCGTCGAGAAAGCGGATGCGGCGTTGATTACGAACATCGCCGAGGATCACCTTGGCGACTTTGGTTCCCGCGACCTTGATGAACTGCTCAACTGTAAATGGATCGTCAGCCGGGCTGTGCGCGACGACGGCCGTCTGATACTGAACGCCGACGATGAGCGATTGGTCGCCAAGTCTGCCCAGTATCAAGGCGAGCTCGTCTGGTTCTCGCTCGACGCTGGCAATCCAGTAGTTGTGGATCACACGAGCGCGGGTGGCACGGCGTTCGTGCTCGATGGCGAAGAGTTGCTGATGGTGGCTGGCGATTCACGAGAACTGATTTGCCGCGATCGGGACATCCCGATTTCGCTGCAGGGCGCGGCCCGTCACAATGTCGCTAATGCGCTCGCTGCGGCAGCTTTCTGCTGGTGCCTCGGCCAGGGTCTGAGTGACATTCGTGCAGGCCTGACGACGATGTCCCAGGAAAATAACCCGGGCCGCGGCAACGTATACGCAGTCGGCGGATACACCATACTCGTCGATTTTGCCCACAACCCGGAAGCTCTGCAGGCGCTGCTCGACATGGCCAATCGCATGCCGTCGAAACGCAAGGCCCTTTGCTTCGGCCAGGCGGGCGACCGGCCCGACGACCTGATTCGGAAACTGGCCCGGCGCGCGTGGGAGTCAGGCCTCGACCAGGTCTTCGTGTCCGAACTGGCCAAGTATCATCGCGGCCGGGAGGAAGGCGCCGTTTACGGCCTTATTCGTGAGGAATTGATCGCCTGTGGCGCCCGGCCCGACCAGGTCGAGCACAACCTGGAAGAGATCGAGTCACTCGAGGCGGCGATGAACTGGGCTGAGCCCGGCGACCTCGTTGTCATGCTCGCGCTGGAGCGATCCGCAGCGCTTTACGACAGGCTCAAGTCGTCGCCGTAGACCGGGTATCTCGAGGCCATTATTCAAGGCCGAGAATGACGTCCCAGTGTGCTTTGCTCACGGGCATGATGGACAGGCGATTGCCACGCCTTGTCAGGATCATGTCGTCCAGTCCGGGGTGTGCCTTGATTTCGGCCAACGTTACGGGCTTGTCGAATTTGCGTACGAACTCGACATCGACGAGTATCCAGCGCGGATCATCCGGACTGCTCTTGGGGTCGTAGTACTTCGAACCCTGATCGAACTGGGTCGGATCCGGGTACGGTTTACTGGCGACTCGCGCGACGCCGACAACGGCCGGCTCCTTGCAGTTCGAGTGGTAAAAGAAGACCTGATCGCCTATCCGCATGTCGTCGCGCATCATGTTGCGCGCCTGGTAGTTGCGAATGCTGTCCCACATTTCCCGGCCGTCGCGCTCGAGATCATCGATGCTGTAAACGTCGGGCTCGGATTTCATCAGCCAGTAGGCCACGTTAACCGCCTTGTTNNCCAAGGACACACCAGAATGGCTAACGTGCTCGCCAACATTTTCGGCTCCTCGCCGGTCCAGCCACTCGAGCAACATATTGGTATCGCCTTCAGCTGTGCCAAGCAGCTAAACGGTTTTTTCAAGGCTGTGGTCGATGAAGATTGGGAAAAGGCAGCCGCGGCACGCGATGCGATCGAGCAACTGGAACACGAAGCTGACGACGTCAAAAAGGCGATCAGGTTACGGCTGCCGAAAAGCCTTTTTATGCCGGTACCCCGCGAAGACCTGCTGGAGCTGTTGCTCGTCCAGGACAAGATAGCGAACCGCAGCAAGGACGTGTCCGGCATCGTCATGGGCCGCAACATGCGGATACCAGCGCCTGTGGCAGAACAGTTTCTCGAGTTCGTCGCACGAAACGTTGATGCAGCCAAACAGGCGCGCAAGAGCGTGCGCGAGCTGGACGAATTGTTTACTACGGGATTTCGAGGCGCCGAGGTTGAACTCGTATCGGGACTAATCGAGGAGCTCGATCAAATAGAGACCGATACCGACAACATGCAAGCCGAACTGCGAGCCGCTGTGTTCGCTATCGAGGACACAATGAATCCGGTAGACGCCGTATTCATGTACAAGGTTATCGAACTCACCGGTGAAATAGCCGACATGGCCGAACGCGTTGGCCGGCGCCTGGAGCTCTTGCTCTCCCACTAAAAACAACAAGCGACTCAACGAGGTCTTTCCGGGGCAGACTATGGAAGCGGGAACCGTTTATATCATTCTTGCCGCATTGTTTGGCATCTTCATGGCCTGGGGTATCGGTGCCAATGATGTCGCCAATGCAATGGCGACATCGGTCGGTTCGAAAGCGCTGACGATCAAGCAGGCTATCGTAGTCGCCGCAATTTTCGAGTTTTTCGGTGCGGTGCTCGCAGGCGGTGAAGTTACCCAAACCGTGCGTAAGGGTATCGTCGATGTCGACCTGCTCTCGGGTACTCCTGAATTGCTCGTCTACGGCATGCTGGCTGCACTGCTCGCGGCTGGAACATGGTTGTTCATAGCGTCCGGGAGAGGCTGGCCGGTCTCGACGACACATTCGATTGTTGGCGCCATCGTCGGATTTGCGGCGGTAGGCATTGGCGTCGATGCCGTTCAGTGGGGCAAGGTCGTTACGATCGTCATGAGCTGGGTTGCTTCGCCGCTGACGGCCGGCTTTATCGCCTACCTGATTTATCAGACCGTACAACGACTGATCCTGCGTCACGAAGATCCACTTGCCAGAGCCAAGCGGTATGTGCCGGTGTATATCTTCCTGGCCGCGTTCACGATCACGCTCGTGACGATTCTCAAGGGGCTCAAGCATGTTGGACTGACCATCAGCCTGCGTGACTCTTACATCCTGGCGATCGCCATTGCGGCAGGCATTGCGATAATCGGCGCGCTCGCTATTCGCCGAATTGAGCCGGACAAGAAGGCTGAAAAACATCAGCATTTCTACACGGTCGAGCGAGTCTTCGGCATCCTGATGATCGTCACTGCTTGCGGAATGGCCTTCGCACACGGGTCGAACGATGTGGCTAATGCGATTGGGCCGTTGGCCGCGGTCATCAATGTCGCACAAAATGGCTATGTTGCTG
>WVYQ01000011.1:0-161 GCA_011772865.1 Woeseiaceae bacterium
GCACCCTCCGTATTACCGCGGCTGCTGGCACGGAGTTAGCCGGTGCTTCTTCTGTAGGTAACGTCAAGACTCAGGGGTATTAACCCTAGGCTTTTCTTCCCTACTGAAAGTGCTTTACAACCCGCAGGCCTTCTTCACACACGCGGCATTGCTGGATCAGG
>WVYQ01000011.1:362-50219 GCA_011772865.1 Woeseiaceae bacterium
GTTACCGTTCGACTTGCATGTGTTAGGCATGCCGCCAGCGTTCAATCTGAGCCAGGATCAAACTCTTCAGTTTAAAGCTTTGAGCTTTATCTAAAGACGTAATCCCCACTCTAAATTACTTTGAATTTAGGTTGGTTCTCACGTTGATTTGCCTTCGCAAACTCCAACGCAAGCACCCACACAAATTATCTGTATTTCATTGTTAAAGAACAGGCCTCAAGTTTTCGAGGCGGACCCACAATTATACAGGCCAGAGGCGGCTGTTGGCCAGCCCAGGGCCCGTCATGTCTTGCTTTTTGGAGGTCTGCCGCAGGACACCGTACCTGCAGCGGACCGGCATTATAGCGGCGTTTGGATGCCCGTCAACACTTATTCCCAAGAAATTTGACCCGGCTCCGGTTGGAACCGGATATCACCGGCGGCGCTACCGGGTCTCGAGCCAGGCGGCAAACTCTGCAGACGCCATTAACTCTCCGAAAATCCTGCTTTTTTCCAGCTTTTCGGGGCTGAGGTCGTGACCGAACTCAGCCTCGAGTTGCCTCAGGGCCTCGACGGCCCCCGCGAAGTCGCCGGTGGCATTACGCGCCGGCAGCGCCGATAGCCACCCCAGTTCCAGGCCGGGCTCCCGTTCGATGGCCGCATCCGCAAGTATGACAGCCTCCGTCGCGTTACCCGCGGCGAGGTAAGCCGCGGACAGCCGCGCTTCCATAGCCGCATCCTCAACGTCAAGCTTGTCAGCCAGCCGTGTGAGTGCAGCAATGCCCTCCTCGTACTTCTTGCGCGGGAACAGAGTGTCGAGCAGCATCAGCGTGTACAGCGGTTCCTCGGGAAAATGCTCGGCCATGATTTGCAACGCTGCGACCATCTCGCCCCGTTTTCTACGGACCTTGGCCAGTTGTACACCCGACTCGACGACGATCCGTTGCCGCTGGAATCTCGGCTGTAAACCATCGCGCAACTCGATGAATTTGGCGAGGTTGCCGTCGCGCGCAGCTTTTAGCGTTTCGCCAAACAGGTACAGCTCGCGCTCGGTGACGTTCTGGATGTCCAGTAGCTTACGCAGCGCCGACGGACTCGGCGACACGAATACGAGATAGCGGCCGACACTCTCGGAAAAGCTGAGACCCGCAAGATAGTCGATCCAGTCGACAATAATAATGTCCCGACGAGAATCCAGCCGAAGGTCGAACTCGAGGTAGTTGAACTGATAGTTCTTGAGGTCGACGCGAACGACAGCGCGGCCAAAGTCTCCACTCGACTCTACACCCAGCAACACGAAACGAGCGCCGCCATCAGGCGCATTGAAAACGGGAACAATGCCGACTCTCGCCAATCCCGCGCCGCCCTGCACGAGACCATCGAAAGAGTCCTCGAGGTTTTCCTCGAACTGTCGCTTGATGCGTTGATCGATGAGTCTCAGGCCGAAGATCCGATCCACCATGTCAGCGCGGTCGATCGCTGCGGTGAAACCGTAAAAGTACTGCGCATTGAGATCCGCGACGATCGACGCGAAGCCGTCACGGAATGCTTCCTGCTTGCGCAGCTCCTCCTGCATGGCCTCGTCCATGTCCTGCGCCACGGCCGGGAGGGAAATGACGGCAGCCAGCGCGAAAACCAGCACCCAGATCCTGTAAGCGCCCATTTTTCGGGATAACCTCCGCTCAGGTCAGGCTAACGCGCGAGAACTTGCGTTTCCCAACCTGGTAAATACAGGTGCTGCCCGCATCGATCTCCAGAGCGCGGTCTTCGACCCTGACTCCGTCGATTCGGACGGCGCCCTGTTTGATCATGCGGAACGCTTCCGAGGTACTGCTCACGAGGCCTGCCTCTTTCAATAAATGTGCAATCCCAAGCCGCCCATCCTTGCTCTTGACGCTGAGCTCGGGCATCTCATCGGGCATTGCGCCTTCGCGGAAGCGCGCAATGAATGCTTCCTGCGCAGCTTTTGCTGCCTTCGCATCATGGAATCGCTCTACCAGTTCCCGCGCAAGTTCGAACTTTGCATCGCGCGGATTCAGGCCCTCGTCGACACGTTTCCTCAATGCTGCAATGTCTTCGAGTGTCCGGAAGCTCAAGAGTTCGAAATACCGCCACATCAGCTCGTCGGATATCGACATGACTTTGCCGAACATTTCGCCGGGAGCTTCCGTAATGCCGACGTAATTGTCGAGCGACTTGGACATCTTCTGTACGCCGTCGAGACCTTCGAGAAGTGGCATGGTCAGGACGACCTGCGGCTCCTGGCCGTAGTCCTGTTGTATCTGCCGGCCGACGAGCAGGTTGAACTTCTGGTCCGTGCCGCCGAGCTCGACATCTGCCTTGAGCGCGACGGAGTCATAGCCCTGGACAATCGGATACAGGAACTCGTGAATCGAAATCGGCTGACCACCCGTGTAGCGCTTGTTGAAGTCATCCCGCTCGAGCATGCGGGCAACCGTGTAATGCGAAGCGAGCTTCACCAGGCCGGCCGCATCCATCGAGCCCATCCAGCGTGAATTGAAATCGATCCGTGTCGCCTTCTCATCGAGAATCTTGAAAATCTGCGCCTCGTAAGTCTCGGCGTTCGCTTTGATCTCGTCGACAGACAGCGGCGGTCGCGTGGTGTTCTTGCCCGACGGGTCACCAATCATTCCCGTGAAATCGCCGATCAGGAAAACGACCTCGTGGCCAAACTCCTGGAACTGGCGCATCTTGTTAATAAGTACGGTATGACCGATGTGCAGGTCCGGCGCCGTAGGGTCAAAGCCGGCCTTGACGACAAGCGGCCGGCCCTGCTTGAGCTTTGCCTCGAGGCCGTCCTCGGGAAGCACCTCGTCACTACCGCGAACGAGTTCCTGCAGTTGTTCCTTGATGTTCTCCATCTCTCTCTGGTCGGGCTTGTCGAAGCGGAACTGTAGCACTCTCGGCAGCGTAAGAAAGCCCACATATGGCGAATCCGAAAAAGATGTTTTAACGTCATGACTTATAACACTTTTCTTTGACGTCGTGAGGCCTCCACAATAGAATAGCGACATCTCGAAAAGCGGGGACCCCGACTTGCATCGCCCAGTCAGTCCATTACTGCACGATTACAAGCCGCCGGAGCAAGGACAACCCAAAAAATCCCGCGCCCTGCAGTGGTTTATTGTCGGCCTGGGAATCCCGCTACTCGGGCTGGCGCTGATCAGCACTGTCGACCAAACAAATCAGGCGACGCCAACGTCATCGATGCCGGAAATGACAGCAACCGGTGATGCAGGGAGTCCCGTTGCAGAACCAAAGGTCTTCGCCGAGGTACCCCTGGTACTGGCGCCGGAACCCGACTATGAAACGCTGCTGCTGAAGATCAAACGCGGCGATACGCTAGACCGGCTTTTCCGGGCGAATGATCTCGACCTTGGCCATCTCGCGCAGGTTGCTCGTCTCGAGGAGGCCCGCAAGCAGTTTCGCAAAATCAAGCCGGGCGATATCTTCGAGATAACCCATGACGATGGCAAGCTCGTGCGGATGTATTCGGTTCTCAACCTGACGAGCGCGCTGCAGGTTGATCGCGACGACGCGGGGTTCAGTGCACAGATCGTCGAGCGGCCCATCGAGATTCGCAAGCGCATGGCTCATGGCGTCATCAACAGCTCGCTCTACGAGAGCGCCGCCGAGGCCGGACTCTCGGACAAGCTCATCATGAACGTGGCCGGAATCTTCGCCTGGGACGTCGATTTCGTACTCGACATCCGCGGTGGTGACAACTACTACGTTCACTGGGAAGAAATCTGGCAAGACGGCGAGTTCGTAACCGACGGCGCAGTCATTGCCGCCGAGTTCAACAACGACGGCCGCCAGTACCAGGCTATTCGCTTTGTCGACGAAACGGGCCGCAGCGATTACTTTACGCCTGAAGGCAATAGCGTCCGCAAGGCATTCCTGCGCGCGCCTGTCGATTTCAGGGTCAGTTCTTCATTCAATCCGAACCGCCTGCACCCCGTCCTCAAGACGCGGCGTCCACATCGCGGTGTCGATTATGCGGCGCCCAGCGGCACCCCGATCAAGGCAGCGGGCGATGGCAAAGTTATCTACCGCGGCGTCAAGTCAGGTTATGGCAACGTCGTGATCTTGCAGCATGGCGGCAACATCACGACGTTGTATGCACACATGTCGAGGTTCGCGTCCAGCGTACGCGCCGGCTCTCGCGTCAGGCAGGGTCAGACCATCGGCTATGTCGGCGCCACCGGACTCGTGACCGGCGCCCATCTGCATTACGAGTACCGGCTGAACGGTGTGCACCGCAACCCGCGCACAGTCAAACTGCCCAAGGCAGAACCGATCGCCGCAAGGTATCGTGACGAGTTCCTGGCGCAGGCGAAGCCTATTCTCGAAGAGCTCGAGCAATTCAAGAGCACCCAGCGGCTCGCAGTTGCGTACGCCGACTAGTCCCGCCGGCGGCAACCACGATGAGTGACGTTTTTATCGGCCTGATGTCCGGTACGAGCATGGATGGTATCGATGCCGCGCTCGTCCGCTTCGGCGAGGCAAAGGCCGACATACTGGCCACCTGCGAGCACGCCTATCCGCCCGATCTTCGCAGCAAACTGCTTGCGGCACGATCGGATACGCAGCTGCGCGCTTGTGAGGACGTTCCCGAATTGCACCGCCAGGTCGGCGAGTGTTTTCGCGACGCAGCCTGCGAGCTGCTCGCCGCATCCGGAACCAGCCCCGCAGCGGTGAGGGCAATCGGCAGCCATGGGCAGACGCTCCGGCACGCGCCCGATGCAGACCCGCCATACTCATTGCAGATCGGCGATGCGGACATCATTGCGAACGCAACCGGAATTACGACGGTTGCCGATTTTCGTCGCGCTGACATCGAAGCGGGCGGCCAGGGCGCTCCTCTCGCGCCAGCATTTCACGAGTGGCTGTTTCGCAACCCCGGAGAAACCCGCATCGTCCTGAATATCGGCGGCATCGCGAATATTACGATTCTGCACGGCGACGACGGCGAGACCACCGGTTTCGATACCGGGCCGGGCAATACCCTGCTCGATGCGTGGTCGCAAAGGCATATCGGCGCGCACTGCGACGAGAACGGCGACTGGGCGGCAACAGGCCGGGTCGTAGAAGAGCTGCTGGCAAGGTTGATAGCCGACCCCTACTTTTCGGCCACGCCGCCAAAAAGCACCGGCTTCGAATACTTCAACCTGCACTGGCTTGCGGCGGCTAACGTGGATCAATACGACGCCGCGGACCTCCAGGCGACGCTGAGCCAGCTGACCGCAGACAGTGTCGCTGCCAGCATTCGTGCAGAAGCCCCTGATGCTTCCGAGGTCCTCGTATGCGGCGGCGGCGTTCACAACGTCGACCTGATGAAGCGCCTCGAGCGGGCACTGCCCCGTATCGCAATCGAGTCCACGGCGACCGCCGGTCTCGATCCCGATTGGGTCGAAGCCATCGCATTTGCGTGGCTGGCGATGCGCACCCTGGGTGGGCTACCGGGTAACCTGCCCGCCGTCACGGGCGCCAAACGCCCGGCCGTACTGGGCACAGTGCATGAACCTGCCTGATCTGTGGACCCTGCAACGTAATCAATACACCGTCGTTGCTATACTGTTCGGCCGATTTTTGAGAGAACATCGTGGACGCGCCGGCCCTGCCACCTGCTGACCTGTACATCAACCGCGAACTCAGCCAGCTCGAGTTCAATAAGCGGGTGTTGGCCCAGGCTCAGGATCCTGCGATCCCATTACTCGAGCGCCTGCGCTTCCTGTGTATTACTTCCACGAATCTCGATGAATTTTTCGAAATTCGAGTGGCCGCCCTGAAGCAGCGCATCGAAATGGGCGCACTGGCCCAGGGGCCCGAGGAGTTATCGGCTCAGCAGGTTTTCGACACGATTCGACATATCATGGTCGGTATCGTCGAACAGCAGTACAAGCTCCTGAACGACGTCATGTTCCCCGAGCTGACGAAGGCCGGCGTTGTGTTTCTCCAATCTGAGGAGTGGGACGAAGAACAGCGCAAATGGCTGCACGAGTACTTCGTCGAACAGGTTGTTCCGGTACTGACGCCGCTGACCTTCGATCCGTCACGGCCGTTCCCGCGCGTCCTCAACAAGAGTCTGAATTTCATCGTGCGCCTGCACGGCAAGGATGCGTTCGGCCGCAAACGTGATCGTGGCATGGTCCAGGCGCCGCGGTCGCTGCCACGGATTATTCGACTGCCGGAACACCTGAGTAGTCCCGACCAGCATCACTACGTTTTCCTGTCGTCGATTATTCGAGTCCACGTAGCAGAGCTCTTCCCGGGGCTCGAGGTCGACGGCTGTTATCAATTTCGTGTGACGCGCAATTCGAACCTGTATGTGGATGAGGAGGAAATTTCCGATCTCGTGCGCGCTCTCGAGGGCCAGCTGCAGGCGAGCCGCCATGGCGCCGCCGTCCGGCTGGAGATAAGTCACGAATGCCCGCCCGATCTGCAGGAATTCCTGCTCGACCATTTCGGTCTTGCAGAGCATGACGTGTACCTCGCCGACGGCCCCGTCAACCTGAACCGTCTGGCCCAGATTTGCGATATCGAAGACCGGCCCGAGCTGCTGTACAAGCCTTTCACGCAGGGACTGCCGTCGGAATTGCTCACCAACGAAAATATTTTCTCGTTGCTGTCGAAGAAGAACGTCCTGCTCCACCATCCGTATCAGTCTTTCGCACCGACGATCGACTTCATCAACACCGCGTCAACCGATCCGGATGTGCTGGCGATCAAGATCACGCTGTACCGCACGGGCGCGGAGTCGCCGATTGTCGACCTGCTGGTCAATGCCGCCCGCGCCGGCAAGGAAGTGACGGTCATTATCGAGCTGATGGCCCGGTTTGACGAAGCGGCGAACATCTCGCTGGCCAATCGCTTGCAGGAAGCCGGCGCGCACGTGGTCTACGGCCTGGTCGGTTACAAAACACATGCCAAGATGGCGCTCGTCGTGCGCCGCGAGGCCGATAAACTCATTCGCTACGTTCATCTCGGGACCGGCAACTATCACCACGCAACGACCCGCGTTTACACCGACTACGGTTACATGAGCTCCAGTCGGCGTCTCGGCGAAGACGTCCATCAGTTGTTCATGCAGTTGACGAGCTTGACGGATACCAGCGACATGTCGCGCATGCTGGTTGCGCCGTTCAGCCTCTATCCATCGCTCCTGGAAAAGATCAATCGCGAAACCGCGAATGCCCGTGCCGGCAAAAAAGCCCGGATCATCGCGAAGATCAATGCGTTGAACGAGCGCGGGATTATCGACGCGCTTTACGAAGCATCTCAGGCGGGCGTCAGGATCGACCTGATCGTTCGCGGCATCTGTTCGTTGCGTCCCGGCGTGCCCGGGCTGTCCGAGAATATCCACGTGCGCTCGATTGTCGGCCGCTTCCTCGAGCACTCCCGCGTGTACTACTTCCTCAATGCCGGCAACGAAGAATTCTACTGCGCCAGTGCTGACTGGATGGAACGCAATCTGCTACGTCGCAACGAATCGTGTTTCGAGATTCGCCAGAAGCATATGAAAGAGCAGATCCGACATGATCTCGATTTGTTCCTGGCTGACAATTGCGACGCCTGGGTGCTACACGGCGACGGCAGTTACGAGCGTACGCAACCGGCGAAAGGTGAAGAGCGCGTTTCGGCCCAGAAGACTTTCCTGCGGGAACTGGCTCCGCCTAGCTGAAGCTCAGCTCGAAATCGATATCGCGGAGGTAGCCGGCCTCACGATCGAGGTCCGCTACCGTCAGCGGGTTGGCGTCAAGCCACTCCGGATCGAAGTCCAGCACGATTTTTTTCTCGTCGACCGAGATAGCGACCGGTGGCACCTCGATCGGACTCCGGCTGCGATTGAGCAGAACGGCAAGCCGCAACAAAATTGCCAGCCTCATTGCCGGCTCGCGCCATGCCTCGGGGAGAATATTGCGAGACCCGTTCTCGATCGAATGCCGCTGACTGCCGATGAGAAATGCCAGAAAGCGCTGCTCGGCCCGCGGGAAACCGGGAAGGTCGGCGTTGGCCGCGATATAGGCGCCGTGACGCTGGTAGCCATCGTGTGAAATATCGAGCCCGATCTCGTGCAACCGCGCGGCCCACCCGAGAATGTTGGCGCTGATCGGACCATCCAGGCCCCATTGCCTGTCACACTGTCGCAATAACTCAGCGGCGGTTTGTGCTACCCGCTGCGCCTGGTTCTTGTCGACGTTATAGCGCTCGACCATGGCGCGCACGGTGCGCTCGCGCGCATCGATATGCTGCAGGCGGTCAAGCAGGCTGTACAGCAGACCCTCGCGCAATGCGCCATCTGATACCCGTATCTCGGCAACCCGCAAGACTTCCAATAACTCGACGAGAATCGCGAGGCCTCCCGGCCACACCTGGGCCCGGCGTTCCGACAGGCCCGGTAACGCCAGTTTGTCGATTTCCCCAAGCTCGACGGCCCGCATTATCAGTTGTTCGACCGCGTCCGGCGTTAAGCCATGTGCCTCGATCAGGCCGAGTTCGCTCGCTATGAACTCGGTCGCACGAATTGTTCCCGACGTGCCAATCGACTCAATTTCACTGGCACCGCGAAAAAACGCCTTCACCGGCCGCAACTCGAGTCGTGCCGCTACTCTCGCCTTTTCGAATGCGTCCTCGGTTATCTTGCCGGTCCCGAAGAAGCGTTCGGTCATGGATACGCACCCGAGGTGGACGCTCTCGAGCGCCTTCGGCTCGCGACCCTGCCCCAGGATGAGTTCGGTACTGCCGCCACCAATATCCATAACGAGTCGCAAGCCGTCGCTGCTCGGCAGGCTATTGGTGACACCTTCATAGATGAGGCGTGCCTCTTCGAGGCCCGAGATGACCTCGATCGGGTGACCAAGCGCCGCCTCGGCCTCCGACATGAATCCGGTATCTTCACGCGCACGCCGGATAGTGCTTGTTCCGGCTGCCCTGACTTTTGCCGCATGCATGTCACGCAACCGTTCCCCGAACCGCGCCAGGCAGTCGATCGCACGAGCGCGGGCGTCGGGTGACAGGTCGCCTTCCGTCGACAATCCCTCGGCAAGACGCACGGTCTCGCGAATCCTGTCAATGATTATGAGCTGCCCGTGGCGCAGCTCACCGACGACCATGTGAAAACTGTTGGAACCGAGGTCGACACCGGCGATGACCTCGGGATCGTTATTGTTGGATTCAGGCGCTGAAGGATTGTCCACAACCGCAGGTTGTGGTGGCGTTCGGGTTGCGGATGATGAATTGCGCACCCTGCAGGTCTTCCTTGTAGTCGATTTCCGCGCCCATCAGATATTGAACGCTCATAGGATCGATAACAAGCGTCACACCCTGGTTGACGACTTCGGCGTCACCGTCTTCGATGTTTTCATCGAACGTAAAACCATACTGGAAGCCGGAACAGCCACCGCCCGAAATGAACACCCGGAGCTTGAGGTCCGGATTCTGCTCTTCCTTGATGAGCTCACCGACCTTGCTTGCCGCGGCGTCCGTGAACACCACTGGCGCCGGCGGTGCCGGTGCGGTTGTCGTAGATTCGTTTTGCATATCCATAATATTGTCAGTTTTCGGCGGCCACCGCCGCAGTTTCGTCAATGCGATTCGTCTGCTCCAGAAGCGGCACCTGGCCCTGGGGCTGGTGCACGAGCTTGCCGTTGATCTCTGCGCCAATCGCCATTTCGATCAGATTGTAATACACATTTCCAATGACCCGCGCCGTCGGCCCGAGTTCAACGCGTTGCGACGCGCAGACGTCGCCGCGAACGATGCCGTGCAGCACCACGTAAGGAACGGTGACGCCGCCTTCGACCGTACCGTCTTCGCTGACGCTGAGCGCGGAGTTGCTGTCCGGGTCCGCTGTAACGTTACCCTTGACCCGACCGTCGATGTGACAGCCACCCTCGAAGTTCAGGTCTCCGTTGACCTTGGTGTTGGCGCCGACCAGAGTATCCACGACCGTGTGCCTGCGTTGCTTTCGACCAAACATGTTTCTCTCCAGTGCGTGCCCGTGTGGGCATTAATCGCCATCAGCCCGGACTCGTCGTCCAGGCGTAATTCTCCTCAATGCTCGATATCGAGCGCGTCCTCGAGCGGACCTCGATCGTGATGCGCTCCGGCGTAAATCCATCCGGCAGCACGATCTCCCGATCGAAATCCTGAAAATATCGAAACGAGAATGGCCAGCTGGAGTCTGCTTCCTCAGGCAACAGCTGCCCGTATTCGTAAGTGACCGGCGACCCTTCCTGCTCGCCCTCGATACTCAGGCTGACGTCGCCCGATACCTTGCGGTCATGCTTCAACGACTGCACGAGCACCAGGCGCACATTGTACGTGTGTTCCTCCTGCCCGCGCGTCAGTTTCAGATCCTGCACCTTGAGTCCGGCAGCGCCATCCTCGGGCGAAACGATACCCCGGTAGAAGGCAATCGCGTCCGTCTGTTCCTGGATCTTCGCCTGCAGAGCCGTCAGGCTGGTCTCAACCTCGTTGTAGGCCTCGCGGTCGATATCGCGATGCGTCTCCAGCAACGCGATCTCTTCCCTGAGTCCGACGATCTCTTTCTCAAGACCGGCGATTCTGTCTTCGAAAGCCTGGCGCTCCTTGCTTGCATCGACGATGTTGTAATTCGCCTGAATGCGGCCGAATTCGTAGACGAGATAAGCGACCGCCACAAACAACACGCCGAGCATAAACCGCGTAACAAGCACACGGCCGCGGCTGTGCATATTGAGAGGTGAATGTCGCGCCATTTCTGAGCTCGTCGATCAAAGGACATTATGTTACTTGGAGGACACCGCGAGAAGAAGTGCCGTACGTCACGATTTGGCGGCCGAGATGTCCTTGTCGAATACGGCCCGCCAGCGCTTGGGCCACCATCTTGGTCGCGGCGGCAGGCCTTGTGGATAAACGGTCGAGCCCAGTTCGTGCAATGCCCGGGCGTAGACGCGTCGCTTGAAATAGATGACCTCGTTGACCGGCCGCCAGAAATCGACCCAGCGTACGCGGTCGAATTCGGGCTGGCTGCCGAGATCGAATCGGACCTTTTCCGCGGAGGCCACCAGGTGCAGCATGAACCAGCGCTGCTTCTGGCCGATGCAACGCGGCTCGCTGTTGCGGCGCACGAACTTGTCGGGAAGGCGGTAGCGAAGCCAATCGGACGTCACGCCCAGAAGCTCTACGTCACCGCGGTCGAGGCCAACTTCCTCGCGTAATTCGCGATACATTGCGTCTTCGGGGTCCTCGCCGACCAGCATGCCGCCCTGCGGAAACTGCCAGCCTTTGCTGCCTGCCCGGCCGGCCAGCAGAAGCTCGCCGTCCGCATTGGTCAGGATGATGCCGACGTTCGCGCGGAATCCCTCAGCGTCGATCCAGTCGTTGCTCATAGCAACCGATACAAATCCTTAAACTGCCTTTAACTTTACACGAAATAGAGGCATTGTCGGCGACTCGAGTCACAAGTGGAGTCGCCGGTTGCTCTCAGGGCGCAAATCACTGCTGTTTGCCGGCCTCTTCGGGCTTGCCGCGATGGCCATGCTTGTCGCACTGGCCTCAGGGAGCGCCGATATCGGCATCGCCGACGCGATTGACGCGATGCTCGGCCGCGCAACCGACAAGACGCAGTCACTGGTCACCGAATTACGCCTGCCCCGGGCGCTGACCGCATTCTCCGTCGGCGGCCTGCTCGCCATCGCCGGAGTCCTGATGCAGGTCCTCTTGCGCAATCCCCTTGCAGAGCCTTACATCCTCGGCACCTCCGGGGGCGCCGCCGTTGCGGCGCTTTGCGCGATGATCCTGGGTCTCGGCAGTTTCGCTATCGACATCGCGGCTTTCGGCGGCGCCATGGCGGCGACCCTGCTCGTGTTCTCGATCGCGCATGGCACGGGAAGCTGGGCTCCCGCGCGGTTGCTGCTCACCGGTGTCGTCCTGGCCGCGGGCTTCAGCGCGGCAACGACGCTGCTGCTGGCGCTGACGCCCGAGCAGAACCTGCGCGGCATGCTGTTCTGGCTGATGGGCGACCTGAGCTTCGCCTACGAACCGGCACGTGTCTTCCTGTTACTCATCGGCCTGACCATCGGTACGACACTTGTGGCGCGCCACCTCAACGTGCTCGCACGGGGAGAGCTGCAGGCGGCAATCGTCGGCATGCCCGTGGCGAGTTTCCGTTATATCGTGTTTGCGGCCGCGTCGCTGGCAACCGCGTTGTCGGTAACCACGGTTGGCGTGATCGGCTTCATCGGTCTCGTCGTCCCACATCTCGTACGCCTCGTTGCCGGCTCGGATCATCGCATCGTCGTGCCCGCGTCGGCTCTCGCGGGTGGCAGCCTGCTCGTCATCGCCGATACGCTGGCGCGCACGGTCATGGCGCCACGCCAGCTGCCCGTTGGCGCACTGACGGCGGCGATCGGCGTGCCACTGTTTCTGATTCTGATGAGCAAGACGAGGAAATCGACGGGCAATTCCTGACGGTCGGACACCTTGCGATTACGGAATCGGCGGCAGCTCCCCGTTCGCCCGCATTTGATCCAGCTGCTGACGCTGCGCCGCCATATCCGCTCGAATCGTCTCGACGATGGACTGAAACTCGGGATCATCCCTGAGCGGGTCGAGCGCGGGGTCGAGTTCGAGGAAGATCCACCATGAGCCCCGCCAGCCCTCATCGACCGCCTGCCGCAGCGTCGCAATAGCCTTGTCCTTACGTCCCTGCATTGTGTAAATCAGAACGTCATCGACCGCGTAACCATTAATGCCAAACCGGTGAATCGTGTCGATGTGCTCGAGGCTCTTCTGCAGCAGGTAGTCCGCCCGCTCGGTCTCGCCCGTTCGCAACAGAACCAGCGCCAGGTCAACCGCCGCCGCATGGTTATGACTATTCACGTCGGGCGCGTCGGCCGGGGGCGTCCTGACAATTCCCTTGCGAGTGATGTCGTAAGACCAGGCGACGACAAGAGCAATCGGAAAACCCAGGAACGCCGCAACGAAGACGCTGCGCAGCGGGATGCGCAAGAGACCGGCCTCGATCGACAGGTCGGCGACCTGGATCACGGCCCAGGCAGCGACGATATAGAGCGCCGTCGTCGCAAACACACGGCGCCGGGCAACCTCCGAGACAAATTTCCTGATCCGGTCCACGCACCCCCCGGTGGATGGGTCATGCAAACTAGTTTAGCAGCCGCCTGCCTTACTCGAACCGGGGTTAGTGATAGCGTGCGCGCTCAGCGAGCTTGCGCGCATCCTCCGCGTTCCATGCGGGAATGCTCGCATCAATCGGAGCGATTTCAGCAGTATCGATTGCCGGCAATTCGTCGAATAACCACTCGATCAGGCTCACTGCGCCGTCCGGGTTGCGCGCGTGGCGGCCGATGCCGATCGCATCGATCGTCGCGATGGTAACGTCCGGGCGGCGAATCTCGAGATCGCCAATGTTCTCGGCAACACTGCGCGAAACAACGCCCACGGCGCAATTGCCGGCGGCGATCTCGGCCGCAAGTTCCGCTTCGGTAGCAAACGGCGGCGCAGCCAGGTTCCCCACCCAACCACGAACGGTGAGTTCCGCCTGACGAACGTCACTTGCCGAGATCATTAAAGCGATAACCGCGCGATTGATGCTGTTCTTCGATGACGACAGGCACAGCTTTCCGGCGAAACCCGGCTCCGCGAGACTCGAGAAGGCAATGGCCTCGCCCTCAAGCTGTTTCGGGTTGTAGGCGACAACCGCAATATCGGCCGACGTCGCGAACCAGAGATCGTCAGTGTCTCGCGCCCAATCGGGAACTCGTCCGGCAACCACCTCGGAATACAACGGCCGCAGGGCGCTTTCCTCGGCGGCCCGCCATATGTCGACGGCCGAACGTGTCATCAGGAGATCGGCCGGCGGCAGAACGTCATTCCGGACCAGGTCGTCGACAATGGCCTCCGGCTTGCCATATCGGTGCATGACGACGACGCCGGTCGCCTCCGTGTAGCGATCGAACAGGCCGGTGAGTGCGGGATCCTCTTCGAATGCCGCATAAACCACCACGGGATCCCGCGAGACCTCATCGACGGCCTGCTCCGGCGCGCAGGCCGCCACGAGCAGCAGAGGCAGCAGCCTTCTCATTGCGAGTCGTCCACACTCACCTGGTTACGCCCGTCGGCCTTGGCCCGGTAGAGCGCAACATCGGCACGCGCAATCAGCGACTCTGCCAGTGTCTTGAGATCGTCTTCATCGGGCCCCGGCGTAACCCCGGCAATGCCGATTGACGTGGTAATCACGCGGACTTCGCCATTCGGCAATTCGAAAGGCGAAGCGCACACGGCGGCACGAATACGTTCCGCGAGTGTCGCGGCGGCGGCGGTATCCGTATTCGGCAGCAACACGACGAATTCCTCGCCACCGTAGCGGGCCGTAACGTCGCTTTCGCGAACCTGCGCATCGATCCGGTTCGCCATTTCCTGCAGGACGGCATCACCGGCCACGTGACCGTGAGCGTCGTTGACGGACTTGAAATGATCGACATCCAGCATCAGGCAGACGACATGCTGCTGGTCACGCCGGGCGCGAGCCAGCTCCTCGTTCAGCCGCACCTGGAGGTACCGGCGGTTGTGCCAGCCGGTCAATACGTCGGTAAAACCGCTGCGCAGCAACCGCGCCCGGTTGACGGTGTTATCGACGCAGGCCGACGCGATGATCCCGAGGTGTGCGAGAAAATCGACAGCGTACTCGCCCGCGTATCGCTTCGGATCAGCGCTGCCGAGGTTGATGCTGCCGATCAGCCGCTTGTGCCGTGTCAGCGGGATCATTGCGACGCTTTCCAGCCCGTCGGACTGCGGGAAGATGAGCTGGTGATCACAGGCCGCAAAGGCACCGAGCCAGGTGCGTCGCATCGCCGTATACTGCGGCGCGAGTCCAGCCAGTGATTCGACCATCAACAGGCCTTCAAATGACTCGGCAGGGGTACCGGCCGCAAGCAGCAGGTGACGAATGTCGTGATCGGGGTCGCACAGGACGACCGTGACCTGCTGCAGGTGGTAGCTCGACCGCAGGCCTGCGGTCAGTTCGTGGATCAGCGTTTGCAGGTCCTCGGAATGCAGCAGCCGAAGCTCTCTCTGTTGCATCCGATGCATCTTGGCATCGTTGCGCACAATTTCGGCTTTGAGTTCCTCGAGTTCCCGTTCCATAGCCGCGAGTCGCGAACTGAGATCGGCTTGTGTCTGCATCAGCTCCTTAGTGCCATGTACTGGCGACCCTTTTCCATGAGTTCGACGAATCCGGTCTCGTCGTTGCCGACAACGGTCTCGCGTATGCGATTCGCGGCCTCACACAGCGCGTCAAGTGGATCCACCCCGAACTTGTTGAGGTTCTGGATTTCGAAATACAGGTGAGGATTATCCCGGGCCACGGCCGCAGAAACGAGCAACTGGGCGTCAAACGTGGTCGATGACATCTTCGCGAGTTTTGGTGCCGCTTCACCGCTCTCGGCAAGCGCGGTAAAGAACGCAATGTTCAGCGCGTGCGAAAGGCCGAGCACGTAGGCGATCAGCCGGTCGTGATCGTCGAGCCCCATGTCTATTCTCTCGACCATCGTCGAGCTGAACAGCTCCTTTGCGGCCTCGGTCGCCTCGGGAACCCCGGCGTCGCAAAAGATCAGGTGATGGCCTGAGAGGAGGCGGGTCTCCGGGCCGAACATCGGGTGCAATGACGTAACAAGGCAGCCCGCGTCACGCAGCTCGGCGAGACCGTCAACCAGGGGTGATTTCAGCGAGCCGATGTCGAATACGAGGCCCTTCGGCCGCAGGACCGCGAGTTGCGCAAGGATGCGGCCCGACACCGCGAGTGGTGTTGCGACGACGATGACATCGAAATCGACACCGGCATCGGTCCAGTTCCTGAGATGTCGGGACTCCTCATCGGCGTTGCGGTCGGCAATCGTCGTGTCATATCCCTGCGACGCAAAGAAATCGACAAACCAGCCGCCCATCTTGCCGGCTCCACCGATCACGAGCACGCGCTGTCCATCACCCTTGCCTTCGGCAATGACACGATCGCGCTCCTGGCTCGCGAGCGATGACCGGATGAGTTTGCGCAACACGTCTTCGGCGAGGTCGGGATCGATCCCCAGCTCTTCGGCACGGCTGCGGCCCATGTCGAGCACGTCCTTTTCACGCGCATAGTCGCGCGTGCCCTTGCCTGATGCCTGTTTGTTGCGGCCGATGTCACTGACGACTCGTTGGCGTTCGGCAATCAGGTCGACAATCTGGCGATCGACGGCTGTTAGTTGCTTGCGCAGCTCATCAAGATCCATGTGCAGTGTTTTACAGGAGACACGCGCAGCGGAGCAAGCCGCATTGCGTTGAGGGCGGACCGATAATCGTGCGAATATCGCCTTCCGGAACAAAAACGCACAAGCGGGGAAGAACAACGATGAAGACACGTGCAGCAGTCGCCTGGGAAGCGGGTAAGCCACTGGAGATCGAGACGATCGACCTGGACGGTCCTAAAGCCGGCGAGGTTCTGATCCGCAACGTAGCGACGGGAGTGTGTCATACCGACGCCTTTACGTTGTCGGGAGAAGACCCCGAGGGACTTTTCCCTGCCGTTCTTGGCCACGAGGGTGGTGCGATCGTCGAGGAAGTCGGCGAAGGCGTAACGTCGGTCAAGGTCGGCGATCACGTGATTCCTCTGTACACCCCGGAATGCGGGGAATGCAACTTCTGCACCTCGGGCAAGACGAACCTGTGCCAGAAGATCCGGGTTACCCAGGGCCAGGGGCTGATGCCGGATGGCACCTCGCGGTTCTCACTCAACGGCAAGCCCGTTTTCCACTACATGGGTACGTCGACGTTCAGCGAATACACCGTGCTCCCGGAAATCTCGCTGGCCAGGATCAGCGAAGAGGCGCCGCTCGAAAAGGTGTGCCTGCTCGGCTGCGGCATAACCACCGGGATCGGCGCCGTGCTGAATACGGCCAAGGTCGAGCCCGGCGCGACCGTGGCGGTATTCGGGCTGGGAGGCGTCGGCCTCAGCGCCATCCAGGGCGCCGTCATGGCCAAGGCGAGCCGAATCGTCGCGATCGACATCAACCCGGGCAAGTTCGAACTCGCAACCCAGCTCGGTGCGACCGACACGGTCAATCCGCAGGACTACTCGGACCCGATCCAGGACGTCATCGTCGAGTTGACGGACGGCGGCGTCGACTATTCCTTCGAGTGTGTCGGCAACGTGGGACTCATGCGCGCGGCTCTCGAGTGCTGTCACAAGGGCTGGGGCGAATCGACGATCGTCGGCGTCGCTGGCGCCGGTCAGGAAATCTCGACGCGGCCATTTCAACTCGTAACCGGTCGCGTATGGCGTGGCACAGCCTTCGGTGGCTGCAAGGGCCGGTCACAATTGCCCGGCATGGTCGACCAGTACATGAACGGCGAAATCAAGATCGACGAATTCATTACCTATACGATGCCGCTCGAGGAAATTAATCGCGCATTTGATCTGATGCATGAAGGCAAGAGCATTCGATCTGTTATTCATTACTAGTCGCCGCGCGCCTGGCGGCGGGACCCTATCGTGACCAAAGTCGCCGTCGCAACAACGTCTCAGCTCGCCGCTGACGGCGCCAACGAGGTTGCACAGCTCGGTGGCAACGCCGTGGACTGTGCCCTGGCGGCAGCCCTGACCACGATGAACACGGAACCGGGCGTTTGTGCGATGGCGGGCAGCGCATTCGTCACGATCTGGCAGCCCGATGCAGATCCCGTCACGATCGATGGCAATGTCGCCGTGCCGGGGCGCGGACTGCCCGATGAAGAGCGCGGCCACGCGGCGCCAACCGTGACGATCGACTATGGCGGCGGCATTACGACGCTCGCGGGTCCGGGATCGGTTGCCGTACCGGGTTCGCTGGCCGCCATCGAACGGGCGTGGCAGCTGTTCGGCAGCGCAAGCTGGAGCGACCTGTTCGTTCCGGTCATCCGCGCGACACGCGAAGGGTTTCCGTTGTCTGCAGCCTGCCACTACTACCTGGGCTATTCCGGTGAAAGCATCTTCGGCCGGAGCGATGACGGCTACAACGCTTTGCATGACCAGAACGGCGCACTGCGTGAGCAAGGTAGTCTCATCGTCGTGCCGCACCTCTCGGACACGCTGTCCGCGATTGCCGGGGAAGGCGCCCGCCTGTTTTACGAGGGTGACATCGGCGAAAGGATTTCGGCCCACATTCGGGACAACGGTGGCGCGTTGTCGATGGATGATCTGGGCAGTTTCGAGGCCGTCGAGCGGCCTTCGCTGCAGGTGAGCGTCGGCGACTGGACGATCGCGAGCAATCCGCCGCCCGCTGTCGGCGGTTCGGTACTCGCCGCGATGCTGCTGGCATGTTCTGACCTGCGACACAAACGCTGGACCACTGCAGCTCTCGATCACCTGATCAAGGTGCAGCGATCCGTCCTCGATTTTCGCCGATCGCGGCTCGACCTCGCCAATGACGTCGGCGACGAAGCGGCCGAACTGCTGAAGCTCGCCGGCAGCAGGCAGATCGGCGAATGGATGTCGGCATCGACCGTGCACACGTCCGCCGTCGACGAGAATGGCGTCGCCTGCGCCGTCACCGCGTCTTCGGGATACGGCTCCGGAGAGATGCCGTCGGGCACGGGCTTGTGGCTCAACAATTGCCTGGGCGAGCTGGAACTCAATCGGCGGGGCCTCGAAGCGGGGCCGCCCGGGATTCGACTGCCCTCGAACATGGCCCCCAGTGTCGCCCGGCGCAAGGGCCGGGTCCTGGCGGCCGGCTCGCCCGGCGCCGATCGCATCACGACGGCACTGCACCAGTTCCTCGTCAATCTGCTGCAAATGGAAATGCCACTGGCCGAAGCGATCGCCCATCCCCGCTTGCACATCGACATGAGCGGCGATACGGATCGCCTGATGTCGGAGCCCGGTCTCGACTTGCCCGAGACCGATTTGCCCGTCATCGTTATGCCCGGCCTGAACATGTACTTCGGCGGAATTGGTGCGACACTTGTCGATAAAGAGAGCGGCTTCGAAGTCGCGTCGGATCCGCGCCGCGAAGGCGGTACGCGGATCTGTGGTGATTGACCGGCGTTTACGGAGGCAGAAGTGACCGACCCTTGCGCGGCAACGAGACTACCGACGGAGCTGCCATCGGACCCTATGCACTGGGTGAAAGCCTGGCTCGATGAAGCCATGGAGAAACAGGTTCAGCGCAATCCGAACACGATGACAGCGGTCACCGTCGGCGAGGACGGGCAACCAACCGGGCGGCAGGTGCTCTGCAAGGAATTCGTTCCCGATCCCGGCTACGTCGTGTTCTACACGAACTACGAGTCGGACAAGGTCCGCCATCTCGAACACAACGAGAATATCGGGCTCGTTTTTCACTGGGATGATTTCGGCAGGCAGGCCCGTCTCGAGGGCATCGCCGTCCGTTCCCCTCCCGAAGAGAGCGACGCCTATTTCGCTTCTCGTGACTGGGGAAGCCAGATTGGCGCCTGGGGCTCGGATCAGAGTTCGCCGCTCGAGTCGCGGGCAGCCCTGATCGCACAGGTTGGCAAGCGTGCGATGAAACTCGGCGTAAAGGCAGCCGGAAACCTGAAGTCGATTGCCGCCAAGGACCGGCCCGTCATCCCACGACCTCCGCACTGGGGCGGCATTCGTGTCTGGCCGAGGCGGATCGAGCTCTGGATCGAAGGCACCGATCGCATCCACGATCGCGCGCGCTGGGACCGGACTCTCGAGCGCGGCGATAACGATACGTTTGTCGTCGGCACCTGGACAGGAACCCGGCTGCAACCTTGACTCGCTGTTTGACCAGAATTTGTCTCACGATCAGCCTTGCGTTTGCCACGACGGCCGACGCACAGGTAACGCTGACGCGGGGAACGAACTTCTCGATCGACGTTGCCGCCGACGGCCGGATCGTGTTCGACCTGCTCGGAGAGATTCGCATCATCCCGGACGGGGGCGGCCTGGCTCGCGAAATTCCGGGCGGACCCGTGGGAGCGAGATATCCACGCTGGTCTCCCGATGCGGCTGCCATTGTCTTCCAGGCCAGGGACGGCGGCCAGGAGCAGCTGTGGATATACAGGGACGCAGCGCCAGCCGCGGCGCTGCTCAGCACCGGAGGCTATTTCGATCACTATCCCGGCTGGCATCCGGACGGCGACCGAATCGTGTTCTCGAGTGATCGCCGTGAGTCCGGCTTCGATATCTGGGAGCTCGACGTGCCGACCGGCCTGGCCTGGCGCCTGACCGACCTGCCCGGCGACGAGACCGAGCCGGCCTGGTCGGCGAATGGCGAGGACCTGGTTTTTATTCGGCGCTTCGACGACGAGTGGTCCCTGGTTCTGCGTCGACGAGGTCAACCCGAAGAAGTGCTTGTTGCCTCCGAATCACGCCTGTCGAGTCCGTCGTGGCGCCCGGATGGCAGCCTCGTCACGTTTCTGCGTCACGAGGACGATCGAATCGTGACGGAAATGGCGATTCTCTCCGATCCGCTTCTGGTCCGCCCGCTGATAGAGAACGAGGACTTTTTCGTCACGCCGGTAGCCTGGCGGGATCGCCAGTCGATGCTCTATGCATCCAACGGCTTCATACGCGAGCGCGGTTTCAATTCCTGGACGTCGCGTAATGTGCCGTTTCGCGTCATCGTTTACCCGGACAACGCAACTCGTCCTGCGCCGGCCGTGGCGCGCGAGCTGCCAATAATGAATTCGCCGGAGCAGCGGTGGGTTTTGCGAATGGCGCGCCTCTTCGACGGCATCGGTGGTGGCTATCAAGAGAACCTGGATATCGTGGTCGAAGGTGGCCGCATTGCCGCTGTCGAACAGCGCAAGGATCGTCCGGGCACGATCGTCATCGATATGGGAGACCTGACAGCGCTGCCGGGTTTCATCGACGCGCAGGCGACGTTGCCGGCCGATGCCGAATTGTCGCTGGGGCCGGCCTTGCTGTCCTTCGGACTGACAACAGTCGTCGCGGATATCGAGGATGCCGATCGACTCAATGAGACCTGGTCTGGCAAGGAGATGCCGGGGCCGCGCGTGCTCGGCAGCGAATGGCGGCTCGAACTTGATGCGGTCACGGCAATGAACCTGAGCATCGATGCGCTGCCAACGTCTCCTCGCGGTATCCGTTACGAGGATGCCCGGCTCGCGACATCGGCCGAGCCGGCGACCGTGTTATCCGGTCTGGCTGATTCTCGAACACCCGGCCTGGCAGATCTGATGGCGTCCAGGCAGGCGAAGCTTCTGGTTCGGGGAGCGCCCTCGGTGCGGCGATTCAGCGAGGCGCCAAAGCTCGCATCGCACGCCTCCTCGATCGTACTCGGCAGCGAAGCGAATGGGCTCGGGCCAGGCATTGGCTTGCACGCCGAGTTTCGCGCTCTTGAAGGCGCAGGTCTCGACACGGAACACGTGCTCAGGACGGCGGGTATCAACGCGGCTGCGGCACTCGGACTCGGCGTACAGGCGGGACGAATCGCACCCGGCGCAAGTGCCGACCTCGTTCTGGTCGACGGCGATCCCCTCAGTGATCTTCGCGACACGCTCAAAGTCATCGGCGTTGTCAGAAATGGGCGCTTCTTCAGCGCGATCGGCCTGATTGAACGCAGGCAGGCTGACGGTTCCGTCGAATAATTTGACAAATCGGCGAGATTTTCGGTTCGAATTTCGCAGGAATCGAAAGCCGTGATGATTGCCTTTAAGGCATACACATCGATTGCCAGCCAATTCACAGCTCGCATATCACTATATGTAGTGTTTTCTGGGGCTTATGGGGGCTTGTTTGCAGAAGACCTTATGTGGCGCGCGGCGGTTATGTCGACTTTTTTTACGAAATGGGGTGAATACGCCCTGCCGGTCGCCCGAACCGACCGCTAAACAGTTGAATTCCCGGTGCCTGGGGCCGGGTTGGCACAGGACTTGCTTTGAATATCCTGCCCAAGCGAAGTGTAACTGCGCTCGGTATCACTAAACGGCTACGAACAGGATTTAGACGCCAGAAGAACAATAACTACAAAAACAATAAGATCCAGATCCAATAATAATAATATCTCTGTATCCGTAGACCGAATTTGCAGTTACCTCTTTTAATAAAAAAAAGAGAAACCTAGCCCCGCCGCTCACGCCGCGGGGCTTTTTATTGGGCGCTCATTTCGCAACTAATGCGGACCGGATCCCGGTATCATGCAGGCGTCACTTCGCAGAGGAGTCAGGCATGAAAACAACATTCACTCTGTCGATCGTCCTTCTCCTGCTCGCCGGCTGTGGCCAGGACAAGAGCAGCCCTGAACCCGCCGCGAGCAAACCTCCGGCACAAGCCGCGCCCGAAGTATCGATATACGCAGCCGCTGTCGCCAGCGACAAGAGACTCGAGGGCGATCTGGCATCGGACGCGGGCCGCAAACCCGATGCCGTGCTCGAGTTTTTCGGTATTGGCCCGGGCGACGTCGTCCTCGAAATGTGGGCCGGCAGCGGCTACTACACAGAATTGCTCGCGCATGTCGTCGGCAGCGAGGGCAAGGTATACGCACACGCGAATACGCCGATTCTGAATTTCGCGGGCGACGCGCATGTCAGGCGTCATGCCGACGATCGCCTGCCGAACACCGAGATCCTGCACGCCGAGAACAATGAGCTTTCGCTCGAGGCAGACACCTTCGACGCGGCGACGATAATCCTCAACTATCACGACTTGTACTGGTCGTCCGAGCAATACGGCTGGGAAAAGATCGACGTCCCGGCGTTTCTGGCCGAGATATACAAGGGCATCAAGCCGGGCGGGACACTCGGCATCGTCGATCATTCGGCGGCCCCTGGATCACCTGCGGAAACGGGTAATTCCCTGCACCGAATCGACTCGGCCGTCGTCATCGCGGAACTCGAGGGTGCCGGCTTCGTTCTCGAAGCCGAGAGCGACGTCCTGCAGAACCCTGATGACGATCACACCAGGAATGTGTTTGACCCCTCGATTCGCGGTAACACGGACCGGTTCGTGCTGCGGCTCCGCAAGCCCGAATAAATGTCCGGACGAGCGGCCATACCGATGATGCGGGGCCTGCTACTCGCTTCATTCATGTGGCTGTGCGCCTGCAGCGAGCCGGCGCTCGACCTCAACGAGGCAACGATTTCCGACCTGCAGGACATGATGCAGCGTGGCGAACTCACCGCCGAGGAACTCACCGCCTGGTATCTCGCCCGGATCGAATCCATCGACCACGGCGGTCCTGAACTCAATTCGGTGATCGAGATCAACCCCGACGCACTGGCGATCGCACGCAACCTCGATCAGGAACGTCTCGCGTCGGGCCCGCGAGGCCCGATGCACGGCATCCCGGTCGTGGTCAAAGCCAATATCGACACGGGCGACCAGATGGTGACCAGCGCGGGTTCCCTGGCGCTGGCCGACCACATTGCGCCGGACGACGCGTTCATCGTCGGCCGCCTACGGGAGTCCGGGGCCGTCATACTCGGCAAAGCCAATCTCAGTGAGTGGGCAAACTTCCGTTCTGATTATTCCTCGAGTGGCTGGAGCAGTATCGGAGGACAGACACGCAATCCCTATGACCCCGACCGCAATCCCTGCGGCTCGTCGAGCGGATCCGCCGTAGCGGTCGCCGCCAACCTGACGACCGTTGCAGTTGGCACCGAGACGAACGGCTCGGTCGTCTGCCCCTCGGGCATCAATGGCATCGTCGGCGTCAAGCCGACACTCGGACTCCTGAGCCGCGATGGCATTATTCCGATCGCGCACAGCCAGGATACGGCCGGACCAATGGCGCGCACGGTGCGCGACGCGGCCATCCTGCTCGGCGCGATGGCGGCCATCGATCCGGCCGACCCGATTACGGCGAGCCTGCCGGACCGGCCCACCGATATGACGAGCGGTTTGACGGCCGATGGGCTGAACGGCAAGCGAATTGGTGTGATTCGTAACTACTGGGGCGCCGGCCACCCGGCCGTCGAGCAAATGCTCGAATCGAGTATCGCGACTCTCAGAGAGGGCGGTGCGGAGATTATCGACGACATCGAGATCGAGGCTGAAGCGATGTATGACGCCTCATACACGGTACTTCTCTACGAGTTCAAGAGCGATCTCGAGAAATACCTTGGCGAGTCCGGGGCGCCCGTCTCGACGCTCGATGAGATCATCCGTTTTAACGAGGAGAACAGCGCGACGGTCATGCCGTTCTTCGGCCAGGACGTCCTGCTGAAGTCCCAGGAAACAGGGACGCTCGAAGACGAGGAATACACGCAGGCGCTGGCGACAAGCAAGAAGGTGTCGACCGCGGCCTTGGACGCCGCGCTCGAGGAACATGCGCTGGACGCCCTGATCGCCCCGACAAATGGGCCCGCCTGGTATACCGATCATGTCAATGGCGACAGTTATGGCGTCGGCAGCTCGTCCCTCGCCGCAATTTCCGGTTATCCCAACATCACGATTCCGGCGGCGTTTGCGAGCGGGCTTCCCATCGGCCTGTCGTTCATCGGCAAGGAATTTTCGGATCGGCAACTCATTGAAGTCGCCTATGCATTCGAGCAGCTCTCGATGGTGCGCCAGCCACCCGAGTACTGATGTTCAAAGCGCTTCGAATCGCGATACTGCTGTTGATCCTGTTGTTCGTCGCGGTCGGCACCTGGCTGGCAAAATCCCGCAGCACCGACTGGAATAACAGCCTCTGGGTCAAGGTATACCCGATCAATGCCGACGGCAGCGAAATCGTCGATGCCTACATCGCGCAGCTGGAGACTGACGACTTCTCCGATATCGAGGAGTTCGTCGCCCGCGAGGTCGAGCGCTATGGCAGGACCGTTCACCGGCCGTTGCGAATGGAGCTCGGATTGCCGGTCCGTGAACAACCGCCTGCGATCGACCCGGACGGTGGCGTATTTGGCGTGATGTCCTGGTCGCTGAAGCTGCGCTGGTGGGCGTCGCGTACCGCCGGCCGGCAAGACGACATCACGCCGGACGTACGACTGTTCGTGCGCTATCACAATCCCGAGAATGCCTACGTGCTCGAGAACTCTGTCGGGCTGCAGAAAGGCATGGTGGGAATCGTAAATGCGCGGGCCAGCCGTCGGCATGCCGGCGCCAACAACGTGGTCATCGCACACGAATTCATGCACACGCTCGGTGCGACCGACAAGTACGTGCTCGGCACCGGCCAGCCGATCCCGCCGGACGGACTCGCCGAACCCGATCGCAGCCCTCTGTATCCGCAACGTTGGGCCGAAATCATGGGCGGACGCATCGCCGTCGCCGCCGATGATGCGCTTGTTCCGAAGAGCCTCAAGTACACAGTCATCGGTCCGGCCACGGCCCGGGAAATTCGTCTTATCGAATAGTCTGGGCTACGCTCGCGCCATGACGGATGCAGATTCGAATTTGCTGGCTTGCGACGACATCACGGTTACCGTGCCCGGGCGGCTATTGGTCGATGCATTGAATTTCGAGGTCCGGCGCGGGGAAATCATCGCAGTGCTCGGGCGCAACGGTACCGGCAAATCCCTGACGCTGCTGACACTGGCCGGCTTGCGAACGCCCGACGCTGGCCGGGTTCGGCTGCTCGGCGATGACATTTCCTCGCAGAAGCGACAGCACACGGCAAAGCACCTCGCGCTGTTGCCGCAGGTCATCGATGACATTTTCCCGGCCACGGTTCTGGATACGGCCCTGATCGGCCGCCACCCGCACATAGCAGCGCTGAGTTGGGAATCGACCGAGGACTACGCGGCGGCCGAGGCGGCGCTGGACACAATGGGACTTTACGAACTGCGCCAGCGGGACATACTCACGCTGTCGGGCGGCGAAAGGCGGCGATTGGCGATCTCCCAGGTACTCGCCCAGGCGCCGGATGTCTACTTGCTCGACGAGCCCACGAATCATCTGGACCCGCAGCACCAACTCGATGCGCTGCGCGTGTTGCGGCGGGCGGCGGACGCGGGTGCCGGCATTATCGCGAGCCTTCACGACGTCAATCTTGCCGCGCGCTTCGCCGATCAATGCCTGTTGCTTTTCGGTGATGGCCGCTGGAAGCTCGGTGCCAGCCAGGACGTACTCAACGAGGACATCCTCGGGGAACTGTATGCGACCCGGGTAGAGTCTGTGCACTGGCGTTCACACAAACTCTATGTTGCATCATCAGGTGACCCAGCCCCGTAGCCGCAACAGGTAGTCTTCGTGCAGAGCCGGATTCGCGGCCAGCACGGAGCGAGTATCGAGATCGACGGCCGCGCCATTGAGGTCTGTGAACACGCCCCCCGCCTCGGTCACAATAATCGACAACGCCGCAATATCGAGGATGTTGACATCCGATTCGATGACGGCCTCGATCTTGCCGGACGCAAGCAGGTGGTAATGGTAGAAATCGCCATAACCCCGTATACGATCGGCGTGAGCAACGATATCGCCAAGCTGGGACCAGCCGTCGCTCCTGGCGAGTGACTTCAGGTTTCCGGTCGATACGGCGACCCGATCGATATCGCGAATGTGGCTGACCGATATGCGCTCTCCGTTCAGCCAGGCGCCTTGGCCCTCCTCCGCCCACGCCAGTTCATCCATCATTGTGCCGCTCGACACGCCGAGGACAATGCGGCCGTTTCGCATGAGCGCTATCTGCGTCGAGAAAAACGGGTACTGGCGAACAAATCCCTTGGTGCCATCAATCGGATCGACCAGCCACAGCGACTCGGCATCTTCGCGCGTACGACCTGTTTCCTCACCATAAAACCCATGGTCCGGAAATCGCTCGAGAATAATCTCGCGAATGCATTGCTCGCATTCAACATCCGCCTGTGTTACGGGTGTCAGATCTTCCTTGGTCGTGACGGTAAAATCGCCGGAATAGTAATTGCGACTGATCACCGCCGCTGCGCGCGCTGCCTCCAGTGCCGCCCGAAGTTCTTCCGATGCCTTGCTGTCGTCGAACGATTCCACTGTTTATCCCCGGATAGGAGCCGATACGCTCGGCGCAAAATAGCCCCTCGTCGTCGGATAGACAAGCATCGGTGTTCTCGCTTGACAGCATTTGGCAGCCTCCCTATCGTAGGTGCCTCACCAGGTGAGCCCGATTCGGCAAAATCGGGTTAACGGGAAGCCGGTGAAGTCCTCACAAGGACTCATTCCGGCGCTGCCCCCGCAACGGTGATCGAGATAAACCGTAGCCCCCGGGTCGAGAAGGATCCGGAGCCACTGCGAAACAGCAACGAGTTCGTGGGAAGGCGCTACGGCAAGGACCAACGTCCTCTCGTCAGCCCGGAGACCGACCTGTTGAGCCCATGAACCGTTGCGCGTGCGGGCGGCACGTAAGGAGAAAAAAATGAAAATTCGCGTTTGTCTGTTCGCCATCGTTGCGACGATCGTCCCCTATGCTGCACCTGCAGCCGATCGCCCCCCGGAAGAAACGATCGTGGTTACGGCGACGCGAACAGAGGTTTCCCTGTCTGATGCCATCGTGCCGGTCACGGTCATCACCCGGGAAGACATCGAACTGTCGATGGCGACTGACCTTGCCGAGCTGCTGCGCATTCAGACCGGCATCGATATCGGGCGCAATGGCGGTCCCGGCCAGGCCACTTCGGTCTTCCTGCGAGGCACTGAAAGCAATCACACGCTGGTTCTCGTCGACGGCGTTCGCATCAACCCGGGGACACTCGGCGGTGCAGCCATTCAACACATTGCGCCGGAACTGATTGAGCGTATCGAGATCGTCAAGGGCGCCCGCTCGGCGCTGTTCGGCACCGATGCCATCGGCGGTGTCATCAATGTCATTACGCGCCGCGCCGATCGTGCTTTCCTGGAAACGGGTCTCGGCGCTGGCAGTTTCGATACCCGATCCGGCTTCGTATCGGGCGGCAACCAAAGCGAAGACGGCGAGTTCGGGGTGACGATCAACTGGCAGGACACCGGGGGATATGCGCCGCGAACCGACTCCGATATCGAACGTGGTTATGACAATCTCTCGCTCAACCTCTATGGCGCACGTCGCTTTGTGAAGAACGAAATAATTCTGCGTCACTGGCAAACCGAGGGCACAGTAGAGTATCTCGACTTTTTCCTGAACCCGGTCGATCAGGATTTCAAAAATTCGACCACTGCTGCCGAACTGAATTCGTTTATCGGCGACAAGGGCACCAGCAAATTGATCGCGTCATTCATGACGGACGATATCTCTCAGAACCAGAGCGAAGACTTCGTCACTTCCGAGCGAATCGGTCTCGACTGGCAGTATAGCCACGCGTTCGCAAACCATACCTTGACCGGTGGTCTCTATTATGTCGACGAGAACGCGTCTTCGCTGTCGTTCGGCTTCGGATTCGACGAGGACACGAAGGTTCAGGCCGTATTCTTACAGGACCAGTGGACGCGTAACCGGCACAGCACATTTCTCGCCATCCGTCTCACCGACCACNNGACTGGACGCTGAATGCGGGACTCGGCCATGCGTTCCGCGCGCCTGACGCCACGGACCGCTTTGGCTTCGGCGGTAATCCCGACCTCAATCCGGAGCTATCAGACGAAGTGCAGCTCGGCTTTCGTTATGCCCCGGGCACCGGTCACGCCCTGAGCATAGAATTCTATGCGAACGATATCGACGACCTGATTGAGTTCGATTTTCAGACCTTCACGTTACGGAACATTGCGCAGGCCGAAATCCGCGGCGCCCAGGTCGCCTACGAGTATCGGGGCGATAATTTTGCCTTTCATGCCGAGCTCACCAGACAACGCGCCGAAGACGCCAGTACGGGCGCGCGGCTGTTGCGGCGCGCCGACGAGTCGGCGTCGGTTTCCTATACGCGGGACATCGGGCGCCACCGTCTCGGCGTTTCGCTCGTGGCCGCCGGTGACCGTGAAGATTTCGGTGGCACAAGACTCGACGGCTACGTAGTGGCCAACCTGACCGGGCAATTCAGCGTGAGCGATTCCTGGGGCATTCACGCCAGGATCGAAAATCTGTTCGATACGGAATACCAGACGGCCGCGAATTTTCGGATGCAGGAGCTTAGTGGTTTCGTCGAGCTAAAATACCGCTGGAACTAGGACACTGACCCACGATGGGCAAACGGCTCAGCAAGATCTACACAAAAACCGGCGACGACGGCACGACCGGTCTCGGTGACGGCTCGCGCGTCCCGAAGAACAGCCTGCGCGTCAATGCATACGGCACGGTCGATGAAGCCAACAGCGCAATCGGCGTGGTGCTGGCCCATGACGTCGTGCCCGGGCGTGTCCGCCAGTCGCTGACCGACGTTCAGCACGACCTGTTCGAACTCGGCGGCGAGCTCTGTATCCCCGGGCACGCAGCCGTCACGGCCGCTTTCGTCGAGCGCCTGGAGCGAGATCTTGACGATTTCAACGCCGACTTGCCTGCTCTGGAGGAGTTCATCTTGCCCGGTGGTGGGCACGCAGCGGCCGCATGCCACCTCGCGCGCACAATCGTGCGCCGCGCCGAACGTGCGACGATCACGCTGGCAGCGGATGAAGCCGTGCGACCGGAGGCACTTCAGTACCTCAATCGGCTGTCGGACCTGCTGTTCGTCATAGCGCGAGTGCTCTCGCGCGCCGAATCCGGCGGCGAAGTGCTCTGGGATCGCGCACGCTAGAAGCGCTTTCGCATCAATACAGCATCGCCGGGGCAGAGCCTGGAAAACTCGACGGTATCGCGAATGACCTCCGGGGCATCCGCGCGGTTCACGGGCGTATAACCGAGCGCACCGAAGTACTGGTCGGCATCTATCGTCAACAACCAAAGCTCCTTCACCTTCCTCGAGGCAGCAAGGTCCTCGAGCGCACCGACAAGGTGCCGGCCGATACCGTCATTTCTGGCCGCTGCGTCGACAACCAGCGACCGGAGGAGACCGGTATCGCCGTACTGCTCGAGCCCGATCATGCCCACAGGTTCGTCGTCGACAACGGCGAACAGGAACCCCTTCATGTGTTCGGGCGTCAGGTCGGCGCCAGGCAATCGCGCATCCGTGAGCCACGCCGTGGCCAGCCCCAGATCAGCCGCGACACCGGGCCTGACAATCAATTCCCGAGCCTTCTGCGCCTGGCTTCATCGAGCGCTGCGCAAACGGCCTCGCCGGCCTGGACCAGTCTCGGCGTGGCCCGACCGATCGCATCTGCAGGCATCCGGAAGTGGTTGCCGAACCGGTTCGCCGCAAGATCCGGCCACCGCTCCCACTCCGTGAACGCATGGTCTCCCGCATCGGTACTCGCAAGCATGACCTCGGGATCTCTTTCGACCACGGCCTCGACGTCAACAGTAGGGGCGAGTTCCTGCAGGTCCGAGAACACGTTGTGCCCGCCGCACATCGAAATCAGCTCACTCACATAATGATCCCCACTGATCGTGTACAGCGGGCGCGCAGAAACCTGGTAGAACACGCGGATGTCATCCTGGGTGCCTGCGCGAGCGGCGATCGCAGCGAGGCCCTGCTCGTATTCCCGGACGGCCAGCCCGGCCGAATCGGCCTTGTCAGTCAGCTCGCCAATTCTCGAAATCGCCGCCGACACGTCGTTGAGGCTATTGGTGCGAATGACTTCGACGTTGTAGCCCATCTCACGCAGATTATCGACGACGTGGGCCGGCGACCCGCCCTGCCAGATCAGCAACAGGTCCGGCTGCAGGATGGCAAGCTGCTCCTGGTCGATCATGAACGCATCGCCAACGACCGGAAGCTCGAGCGCGGCAGCGGGAAAGTCGGAATAGGCGCTGACCCCGACGAGATGCTCGCCGGCCCCGGCCGCATAGACGAGCTCCGTCAGGCTGGGTGCAAGCGTGACGATTCTCGTGACTGTCGAAACATGATCACTGGGTGCCCGTGACTCGGTACAGGCGCCGAGGAACAACAGCAGCAGAGGCAGCGCCCAAACGGGCCTCACTGGGTCCAGCCGTACAGTGTCATTGCCGAGATGACGACGGCCCAGATCAGGAGCAGGCGAAATACGAGTCGATTTGCCGCGGTAGCGCCGCGCACGCCGCGCGAAATGAGATCTTCCTCGCCGTCGTCCTGAATAGCGAGCGCGGCCGTTCCGACGCGAGCGAGCAGGTGCTCGTTGTACTCGAACGGGGAATCCGATTTTTCTTCGGTGGGTGCGCGCCAGGCCCCGATAGCCGTATCAAAGTTGCCAGCGGCCGCATAGCCGATTGCGGTCAATCGCGCCGGTATCCAGGCAAGCCACCCATGCAATACGGTCGCGGCCTGCCTGAGCCTGCTCGAAGTGCCATCCTGCTCCTCTTCACGAGTGGCAGCGAATACGGCACGCCGACGCACGAGGTCGGTGACGCGATAAGTCCATGCACCGAGCGGCCCAAGCAGCACGAACCAGAATATGACGGCGAACAGGCGATTATTCGCCTGCACACAAACAGCTTCCTCGACCCGGTGAATGCGGTCCAGCGTATCCTCGGGCACGTCGCTTTCGATAATCGCCTTGGCTGTTTCCCGCACGCGCTCATTGTCACCGTCTTCTATGGCCTTGCAATACTCGTCGACGTCTTCGCCGATATCCTGCGGTCCAAGAGAGAAGAACAGGACGACAACACCGAGCACGAGATACGGGAAACCGAATAATGCGTCGCCCAGGGCCAGCACAATGGCCAGAACAGGCAGGATCAGAAGGACTGCGATCGCGAGCACAGGAATCAGCGCCGGCCAGTTCGGCACTTTGGCAGCTTGCCGGAAGCCGCTATCGATGATCCGATCGATCCAGCGCAACCTGCGCAGGTGAAACAGCCGCGTGGCAAGTCTTTCGATGACCAGACCGATCAGCAGGG
The DNA here is from genome assembly GCA_011772865.1 of Woeseiaceae bacterium. Lineage (GTDB taxonomy): Bacteria > Pseudomonadota > Gammaproteobacteria > Steroidobacterales > Woeseiaceae > UBA1847. The sequence goes on from WVYQ01000011.1 coordinate 32,120, forward strand.
CAATCAGATGCATTATTCGTTAACTCGTCCGTGTTCGCTGGAATCAGCAAATACCATCATACAATCGTAGCCAGTCGAAAGCAGGACCCGGATCTGTTTTTCGGCCTGGAGCGATGTCCGAATGCGCGGCAATCTCGCGGCCCGTGATATCGGGATAGGCCTTTGCAATGGCCCGAATCACGCCAATGAGTGCTGCATATTGCGCATCGGTATAGGGTGTTTCGTCGTCTCCTTCGAGCTCGATGCCGATCGAGAAATCATTGCAGCAGTCCCGGCCCCGGAAGAACGATTCGCCCGCGTGCCAGGCCCGCCGGGTAAACGGCACAAACTGGACGACCTCGCCGTCGCGCCTCACCAGCAGGTGAGACGATACCTCGAGCCCGCGAATCTGTTCGAAATACGGATGTGCATTCCAGTCCAGCGAATTGGTGAACAACTGCTCGATCTCGGGCCCGCCAAACTCGCCCGGCGGCAGGCTGATGCCATGAATTACGAGCAACTCTGGATCTGCGCCGTCGGGCCGGTCATCGCAGTTCGGGCTCATACACATCCGTGCCGGTTCCATCAGGCCGCTTGCAGGATCGATACGGAAGTGCGCAGTCATTGGTATACGATAGTCGTATCCGCCGCAATCAAAATCAACGCCTCATGCCACTGACCCGTCTTTTCGTAAACAGCACGCTGAGCGCCGGCGCCGACCTCAGGCTCGAAAAAGACCAGGCGCGCTACCTCGGACGAGTGCTGAGGCTCGGACACGGCGACACCTTGCGCGTATTCAACGGCGATGACGGGGAGTTCCACGCGACGATAAGCAAAATCACCAAAGACTCGGTCGCCGTGCATGTCGTCAGCCCAATTGAGGCCGGGACCGAGTCGCCGCTCAAGATTCACCTGGTTCAGGGAATCTCCCGGGGTGAGCGTATGGATTTCGTCGTACAGAAGGCGACCGAGCTCGGGGTCAAGCGAATCACGCCGGTGCTGAGCCAGTATGGCGTCGTAAAACTGGACAAGACCCGCGCCGGCAAACGGCAAGACCATTGGCAAAGCGTCGCCGAGAGCGCGTGTGAGCAGTCCGGGCGAATTCGACCGCCCCTGATCGATGAGGTAATCGCGCTGAACACCTGGTTTGGCGCAAGACCGGCTGAAGCCGGCACCGACCTGATCCTGCGTCCCGGCGCGATCAACTCACTCGCCTCGATCCCCACCCCGGCCACGAAAGTCTGCCTGCTCATCGGCCCCGAAGGCGGTTTCAGTGATTCGGAATACGACGATGCGCAGGTGGCCGGATTTCAGCCCGTAGCGCTCGGACCGCGGGTACTCAGGACCGAGACTGCCGCACTCGCAGCGATCTCGGTCGCGCAGTCACTATGGGGCGATCTCGCCAGCTAGTCTTCCGCTACGAGATTGTCCGCACCGGTTCGGGCAGGCCGCCAATTTTCAGGGATACCCGCATGGCGCGATTCGCCCTGCTTTATTCCTTGAACCCGGCGTGGTGCTGTTTGCCCGAGTCGCCGATCTCGTCCCAGTCAGCCCTGGAGTCCACGAACAAATGATGCAGCACCTCGAGAGACTCGCCACCTTCCGAGATCAGGCCGGCCGGGACAAACACCGTTGATTCATTGTTCTTACCGGGTAGCGGCGATCCGCAAATTCGGCAGAAATTCATTTCCCAGTCGGCGTCGGGCTTCTCCCAGAGCGTGATCGAGTCTTCGCCGCGCAGCCACCGAAATGCGTCCTTATCGACCACGACGACCGCAATGCCGTTTGCACCAGTAGCACGCCGGCAGATTGAACAATGACAAACGTAGACACCGGAAAGATCGGTGGTAATCTCAAATGCGACGGCGCCGCAGTTACATTCTCCTCGTGCCACCTGGCTAACCCCTTCTGTTGAAACCTGCCGAACGCCAAAGAACAAGAAACGCTACCTGCGGCAGATTCTGGCTGCAATGGCGTCGATCAGGCAGTTTATAGAGCTTGTTTCCTTGACTTGGTAGACTGCTTCGACACAACGCGGAGAATAACAATGAAGCATAATCCCTGCGCCACCTCGCTATTGATCGCCGCCGTCCTGGCCTTTCCCGGCCTTATCGTAGCTGCTGAGCATTCCGAAGCAACACTGGACAAGATCGCCAGGACCGGTGAGTTCGTCATCGGTTATCGCGCGGACGCAAGCCCGTTGTCTTATGAAAACTCGGAAGGCCAGCCATCAGGGTATTCTGTAGACCTGTGTCGACGCGTCGCAGCCAGCGTCAAGGCTCATTTCGCCGATAAGGAAATCGAGACGAAATACGTGCGCATAACCGCGGACGAGCGCATATCCGCAATCGTAGACGGAGACGTCGATATCGAGTGCGGCTCAACGACGATCACCCTGTCACGTCAGGAGCGAGTCGACTTTTCGATTCCCACGTTTGTCACTGGCGGCAGCGTGCTGACCCTGGCTGCATCCGGTGTCCAGGGCATGTCGGATTTGTCGGGCAAGAAAATAGGTGTCGCGAAAGACACGACGACGGTAGAGCAACTCCGCGCTCATCTACAGAAAAACCTCATTGACGCGGAGGTCGTCATTGTCGATAACCGGGACATCGGCATGAGGTATCTGAACCGGGGCGATATCGATGCTCTTGCGTCAGATCAGATCGTGCTCATTGGTCAAATCATCGAGGCGATTGATCCGAAACGATACTCGCTGAACAACGAGATTTTTTCATACGAACCCTACGGCCTTGTGATGCGACGCGACGATGCCGATTTCCGGCTGCTGGTGAACAAGTCACTCGCGCAGCTCTATCGCAGCGGTGCGCACGTGGACATCTATTACAAGTGGATCGGACGTATCGGGATCAACGTGCCGCCCATCCTCGCCGCGATGTACCAGCTGAATGCTCTGCCAGAGTAATTGCGGCGCTTGAACATCTGCTTTCGGGCTGGCGGTGGACGCCTGCTCCGAACCGGGCTCAGGTTTCGTTGCTAACGTAATTTTCCGGGCGAAACCGGGGCGTGCATAAGGCCAGGAACACCAGGTCGGTCGCTCCGGTGTTCGTAATGCGTTGCTCGGCGCCGGGAGGAATCAGCACAACGTCTCCACGGTCGACTTTGGTCGGCGCTTGCCCAGCGACCTCGACAACGCCTTCGCCGGACAGGATGAGATAGCGCTCCGCCGTACCGATTACCTTGTGGAATGCTGTCGCGACACCGGGCTCGACTCGCGCGCGGGCGATGGACATCGCCTCGTCATTCGCAGTATTGGACAATTCCAGGATGTGGCAACGCTCCGCGGTATAGAACTCCGTCGCCGGATCGGGACGGATAACGGTCGCCTTCATGATACCCCCCGCTCCTGATAGCCAGTATCAGGCTTGAATCGATTCTTGGGCCAGCATCGTCTCGAGCTTCTCGAGATCCGGGATGAGCGGAAACTCATTGATCATTTTCACACGGCATAGCACGGGTGCATCGGCCGGCCACCCCTCGGTCGTGTGCAGGCTCAGCACGTCGCGATTCACGCGCACCAGCTGCGGGAACCCCTGGGTCAACACGCCAAAAAATCCGGTCTTGAGTTGGCCTGAACTCGCGTAGAAGACAACGATGCGCGTTCGCCCTGTCGTCGCAGGAACCTCTTTGTCGAGAGCCCCTTCAAATGACACAACCGGCAGTTCCCGGCCGTTCCAGTTGACCGTACCGAGCATCCACTTGTGCGCGCCCGCTTCGTGCTCGGGCTGTGAAAAGCGCACGACCTCAGCGACACAGGCTCGTGGCACGATCAGGCGATCTTCGACCAGCGGGACCAGCAGGCTATACAGTTCGTCGTTTTCCGCGCTCACGTCAGTGTGATTCCTTTTTCTTCAAGAAGCCGCCCGATCGCTTCCAGCAACTCGGCGTCCTGGTATGGCTTGCCAAGGTAGTCGTTGACACCGAGCTCGATCGCTCGCGCCCGGTGCTTATCGCCAACACGTGATGTGACCATGATGATCGGCACATCGGCAACGCGTTCATCGTTTCGCACGTGCGATGCAAACTCGTAGCCATCCATGCGCGGCATCTCGATGTCGAGCAAGATGATGTCGGGTTTGTTGTCGGCCATCACGCTGATCGCGTCGAGGCCGTCTTTCGCGGTCGCGACGCGCATGCCGTTGCGCTGCAGGAATCGCTCTGTAACTCGCCGTACCGTGATCGAGTCGTCAACGACGAGCGCGAGCGGCCGGTCGTCAGTCGGCGTCGGAGCCGCCTTCTTGAGCTCGACGACCGGTGCCCCTGTACGCACGAGCGCGCCGATGTCGAGAATCAGGACAATGCGGCCGTCGCCGAGAATCGTTGCGCCTGAAATGCCGCGTATGCTCGCGAGCTGCGGTCCCACCGTTTTAACGACAATTTCACGGCTCGCGATCATTTCGTCGGTCAGCAGTGCGGCGGAAAACTCCCCGGCCTGAACCAGGATGACCGGAATGAACGGCTCGTCCTTGGGCAAGGTTGCTGCCTGCCCGCCGAGATACATCCCGAGATGCCGGAACTTGTATGTCTGCTCGCCGTATTGGTAGCTCGGCTCACTCCGACTCAACAGGTTCTCGAGTTCGCCGCGCGGGATGCGCGCCACACCTTCGACTGACGGTAACGGCAACGCGTAAACTTCATCACCGGTGCGCACGATCAGCGCTTGCGTAATCGCAAGCGTAAACGGCAGGCGAATAGTGAAGTTCGTGCCCTGTCCGGTAACGGACGAGATGCGCAGCGATCCGCCGAGTTTCTTGATTTCGTTGGCAACGACGTCCATCCCAACGCCGCGACCGGCGGCCTGGGTAACCTGGCCAGCCGTCGAGAAACCGGGCGTCAGAATGAGTTCCATGATTTCTTCATCGCTGACTTTCGAGTCGGGCTTCAGCATATCGAGCTCGTATGCCTTGCGACGAATTGCATCGACATCGAGGCCCCTGCCGTCATCCGATACATCGATAACCATTTCCGAGCCTTCGCGGTGCAGGCGAATCGTGATCCGGCCCATCGCCGGCTTGTCGATACTCTGGCGCTCCTCCGGTGGCTCGATGCCATGGACAATCGCATTGCGCAGCATGTGTTCGAACGGTGGCAACATCTTGTCGAGAACCTGCCGATCGAGTTCACCCGACGCGCCCTCCACAGCGAGTTCGGCACGCTTGTCCGCCTCTTTCGCGATTTGCCTCACGAGGCGCGTCAGACGAGGCACGTGCCGCTCGAACGGCACCATGCGCGTTCGCATGAGTCCGTCCTGCAACTCCGCCGTCACGCGCGACTGCTGCACGAGCAGGCTCTCGGCCTCCGTCGTTAGCGACCGCAGCAGATCCTTGAGGCTGGTCAGATCGTTCGCTGACTCGGCCAGCGCGCGCGACAGCTGCTGGATGTTGGAGTAACGATCCAGTTCGAGGGGATCGAAGTCCTGCGCCACCAGCGTATCCTGGTGCCTGTGCATGATTTCTTTCTCGGTCTCGATCTCGAGCTTGCGTAATTGCTCCCGAAGGCGGGCGACTGTTTGCTCGAGCTCCTCGACGTGAAATTCGAACGAGCTGACCTGTTGCGTCAGCCGCGAATGATAAATACTGATCTCACCAGCTGCGTTCAGCAATTCCTCGAGCAGCTCCGCATCGATTCGTGCGAATTCCTGCCGTTGCTCGGCGCGCGCAGCCGCGGCCTTCGGCTCTTCGACTTCTTCCCTGGGCCGGGCCGTCATCATTCGCCGCTGCTCGGGCGCCGGAGCCGGTTCGGGTTCAGGCTCGGGTTCGGGTTCAGGCTCGGGTTCGGGTTCGGGTTCGGGCTCGGGTTCGGCCTCGGCGGCCGCCGGCTCTTCGTCGGCGGGTGACCTGGCGATCTCGGCCAGTTCGTCGGCCAGCGGCGTGTCGACGATGACCATGCTGACCGTGTCTTCCGGCTCGATCGTGAACTGCGCCGGCTCGGCGGTTTCGACGTCTTTCTCGGGCCGTGCGACTTCGACCTCCACCTCATCGGCAACCTCGAAGCCGGCATTCGCCTGCTGGATTCGCTTTTCGAGTTCGCCCGCGCGAGTCACTGCTTTGTTCGCAATGACCGCATCGCGCATACGATGCAATTCATCGACGCTGTGTTGTAGCAGTTCGTCGATCGCTGTCGAAGGCTTCACGCGGCCATCACCGAGGGAAATCAACAAGGTCTCCAGCTCGTGACTCAGGTTGCCCATTGCCGTAATGCCTGCCATGCGCGCGCCGCCCTTCAATGTGTGCAGGTGGCGCTTGAGCTCCTCCATCGATTGCAGCGACGCCTTGTTGTTGGTCCATTCCAGCAGCGCCTTGTCCGTGGACTCGAGAAGCTCCGCCGATTCCTCGGTGAAGATCGCGGCGATTTCTGCGTCATAACCCGGCTCATCGGGCACGACTTCCGCCACCGGCTCGGGCTCCGGCGCCTCGGTGGCGGCCGGGGCAAGTACCGCGATATCCGCATCGACGCCGGTGCCTTCCGGTTGTATTGCATCGGCCAGGCTGTTCAGGTGTTCGATAAGCGTGGAGTAGTCGGCCCGCTCTCGATCCGGCTTGTTGATGTCGCCCACGATCGTGCCGATAGCCTGCGCGCCCGCTCGTACCGCGTCGAGACCGGTGCCATCGAGACCGACCTTGTAGTCATAGACTCGTCGGACCAGCCGGTTGAGCGCCGCGGCGACAGCCACGCCCCGCTCAACATTGGCCATGTTGGCACTACCGTGCAGCGTATGGCACGCGCGGTACAGCTTGTCGGTCACATCAAACGGCGGGGAATGTCCGTCGCAAGCGGCCAGGTAGTCGACGACGACCTTGAGATGCCCTGCCGTTTCCTTGGTGAAGATGTCGAGCAGGACCGGGTCCATCTCGAGCGCCGGTTCCTCGGGCTCCGGTTCTTTGCGCACGGCTGGCTGAATCGTCAACTCCGCCGCATTCGGATCACGCTCGGCAAAGGCATTCGCTCTTGCCATGAGCAACGCGATATCGGCACCCGGGTCCGTCCCGACTTCGAGCTGTTCGATCAGTTCCGGGACCGCGGCGGCCGCTTGGGCGATGAAATCGACCATCGGCGGCGTCCGCACGAGTGTCCGATTGATCAGTTTGTTGAGCAGATTCTCGACATGCCAGGCGTATTCGCCAATGCGTTCGGCGCCAACCATTCGGCCGCTGCCCTTCAATGTATGGAAGGAACGCCGCACCGTGATCAGTGTCTCCATGTCGTCCGGTTCTTCCTGCCAGAGCGGCAACTTGCGCTTGATCGAGGCGTATTCTTCCTTGGCTTCCTCGATGAACAACTCGAGTAACTCCGGATCGAGGTGTTCTGCATCCGGCGCGACCACCGGCAAGGGCATGACCTCCGTGGCCTGCATGCGCGACTGTTCTGCGACCGCCATTTCCTCGGCCTGCCTGGCGATCTCGGCCGCATCCAGTTTCTGCGTAATCTCGACCGTGGACGGGGCCTTTGCTTCCTCCGCCAGGCGTTGCTCGACATCCCGCAACACGGACAGGCAGGCTTCGGCATTGTCGAGCATGTACCATGGCTCGCTGCGCCCGGCCTTTACGGTCTCCATGTAGTACTCGATGCTGACAATTGCATCGGCCATGCGATCCGTTTCTTTTTGCGTCAGCCGGCCGGGGCCTTCACCCGCGAACATCAGTGTGATCAGTCGCCCGACCCGGTCGACGATCTCCATCGCTCGCGTCTTGTTCAGCATCATCAGGCCCGCTTTGATGCCACGAATCAGCGATGGAATGCTGTCGAGCCCCTGCGAAGGCGCCTGTGAGGTGAGACTCTGCCCGATCGTTTCCTTGATGCGCGCGAGATTGATGATGCACTCGCGCATCACCGACTCGGCGACCTGCTGGTAATCCGCGGCTTCCTGAGGCGGAAGATCGTCATCTTCGTCGTCTTCCTCGCGCGGGACGATCAGCCTGACAAGCTGCTGATCGAGACGATCCTCAACGCGTAACAGCGTCGACGCGATATCGAGGATGATCTGGTCGGACGCCCCACCGCCGCGTTCGACAACGGCCTTGAGCCGGTCGATCTCGCCGTCGATATCGCCTCGCAACTCGCCGAGCCCGAGCACTCCGAGCGTGTCACTGATCTTCTTGAGCAACTCGAGCTGTGGAACGAGGTCTGCCGGCTTGTTCATGCCCGTGCGCACGAAAATATCCAGAACGTCCTTGACGCGCGCGAGGTCTTCCTTGATAGCGGAAGCCACGGTTTCCATGAGCTTGATGCTCGGGGCGGACAGTGCCTCCCGGGCATGCTCGACCTGTTCGTCGCCAGGCAGCAATTCGGCAAGATTAAACGCAGCACGAATCTCGCTGATACGCTCGCCGGCTGTCGCCGAACGGGCTACGTAGTACAGGAGGTTGTTGAGGAGATCGTCGATCGGGTGCCTGTCGAACGACTCGATACCCTCGTCAATGATGCGTTTGATCTGCCGGTCGCACTGGCCGAGAAGACGCTTGAGCGCTATCGAGGTCTCCAGCCCGCCATCCTTCAATGACTCGAGGACGCCGCCGACGACCCAATACAATTGGTACATGTCGTCGCGGGTTGCGGCCTGCTCGAGACTTCTCGCAACCGACGCCAGGGTGTCGAGGTGGCGCTGACCGTCACCGCCCTTGATCCAGCCGAGCAGCGCGAGCTGAAATTTCGGCCGTAGCTTCGTCGCGACAGCGACCGGATCCTCGCCCGTTCCTTCGCGTCTCTCGGCCGTCCTCGCGGTCTGGCTGGGCGACAGGTTCAGAAGCAGCAGCGTGCCCTCGGACAGCAGCGGCTCGCCGCGTGCGGCGCGCAGATCGTTGAGCATGGGCAGCAACACGAGGGCGATGTCGCGACCACCGCCGAGCAGTCGCTCGATATAAGCGGGTAGCTGCACCATGGCGCGGGTCAGTGCATCGAGGCCATCTTCCCTGCCTTTGCCGGCTCGCAAACCGGCAAGGTACTTGCAGCCAAGCTCCATCTCCTCGACCAGCAATGCGGCGCCATACGTCTCGGTGATCTGCAGCGCGCCTCGCACCTGGTGCAGCAACTCACCTGCGCGAACCAGTGCGGCTGATCCGCCGCGACCGTCAACACAGTCTTCAAGCGCCAGGTGTGCATTGCGGATCGTCTCCATGAGCTCGTTGGCGACAATCGCCAACCCGCTCCCGGATATGCCGCCGCCGGTCTCCTCGACGACTTGCTCCTGAATGCTGGTCTCGCCGCTCATTTAACGGTCCGAATCCCCCTAGCCCGCCTTGGCCTGCGGGTCCGGTTTGCTGACCGGCGCATTGGCCGCGGACGTGGACACCGCCAGCGTCTTGGTCTGCAGCACGTTGGCAGGTAACGTGAACCCGGCAACCGTCTTGCGAAGCTGCGATGCGAGTTCAGACAGCTTCGAGATGGCGGCTGCGGTTGCCGTCGTCGCCCTGCCGGTCTGTTCGCCAATCTCCCTGAGCCGCGTCGTGCGACGCGTCACATCGGCCGCCGAACCGGCCTGTTGCCGCGCCGAACCCGAGATGTTCTGCACGAGACTCGCGATCTGGTTCGATACTTGCTCGATCTCGTCGAGTGCGGCGCCGGCGTTTTCGGCCAGCAGCGCTCCGCCAACCACATCCGTCGTGCTGCGTTCCATCGAGATTACGGCCTCGTTGGTGTCGGCCTGAATCGTACGAACGAGCACCTCGATCTGCTTTGTCGCATTCGTCGAACGTTCAGCCAGGCGCTGCACTTCGTCGGCAACAACGGCGAATCCGCGCCCGGCTTCGCCGGCCATCGATGCCTGGATCGACGCATTGAGCGCGAGGATGTTGGTCTGCTCTGCGATATCGTTGATGAGCTCGATGATGTTGCCGATTTCCTGCGAGCTCTCGCCCAGGCGCTTGATGCGCTTGGAGGTGTCCTGAATGGTTTCACGAATCGTGTTCATGCCATCGATCGTGCGACGTACCGCTTCGCCCCCCTTGTGGGCGACCTCAACGGAATGCCGCGCAACGTCTGACGACCGCTCGGCATTGCCGGATACCTCTTCGATCGATGCGGCCATCGACACGATGGATTCGGTCGCGGCATTGATTTCACGAGCCTGGTTGTCGGCAGCCTTCGCCATGTTCGCCGCGGTGTTCTCGGTCTGTTTTGCGGCGGAGTCGACCATGATTGCGGTTTCGTTGACCGTCGCGACGAGTTTGCGCAGCTCCTCGATAGCGAAATTGAACGAGTCGGCAATGGTGCCGGTGATGTCTTCGGTAACGGTTGCCTCGACGGTCAGGTCACCGTCGGCGAGGCTGCCCATTTCATCGAGAAGTCGCAGAATCGCCTGCTGGTTGCGTTCGTTCTGCTCCGCCTGGACTTTCGCCGTCACCTCAAAATGTGACGACTTCGAGTTAAGCAGTATCAAGAATACGATCAGGAGAATGGCGAGCGCGATGAGTCCGAGCGGAACCCAGTGAATCTGCAGGAAATCCGGCAGCGGGCTCGCAGACCCGGAAGATGCGTTGGCCATTCTCGCGGCAGTCGCCGCAAGATCGAATTGCACCTCGGTGAGGCTCGCGGCCTTTGCGACATTGGCACCGATTTTCGACACCGCGGTATCGAGTTCGTCGATCTGAGCGAGCAGCGGCGCTACGACAGTCTCCTGCCCGTCCCCGGCAAGCGCCCGGATGTCCAGTTCCGTTTCCTCACCTGCCAGCGCGTTGGCAACGGCTCGCAAATACGCCGTGTCGTCGGCCATCGCCGAGGCGACGGCGACAGAATCGGGTTTCGCGGCAATTCCGGGCGCGGCCTGGCCGATTCGCGCAGCCCGCTGCTGGAATTCCTGGATAACGGCGGTGGCACCGGATACGTCGAGCAAGGGATCGGATAGTTCAAGAATGGTGGCCACACTTGTACCAACACTGGCTGCGGCCTCGTCCAGCTCATCGATAACGCTACGCCCTCCGAGAACCTCGGCGGCCTGCGCCTCGAGGCGGCTCCAGTCCGAATAAGTACCGGCCGCGCCGCCTCCTTGCAGGAAAGCCAGTGCCGCAGCGGCGATCAGTACGACCGCCGTGATCGCCGCGACGATTTTGAATAATCTCGATGTGTCTGCTGTGTTTGCCATAGGTCTGGTTACTCTGTGTGTCCTACTCGGCCGCTGCCTGCAGGAACAGATTGCTCTCTATGAAATCGAACAGGTCGATAACGGGCCACGTGTCGTCTCCGCGACGATAAGCTCCAATAAGATATCGGTCGCAGCGCACAACCGTTTCCGGCCAGGTGTCGGTGAACTCGTGATCCATGAAGCGACGAAATCCGAGTACCTCGTCCACGACGAGCCCGGCCGGCACCTCGCGGTGATTGACGGAAATAACGCGCGTGTTGCGGCGTAAGGTCGTGCGCCCGCTGCCAAGCATCAACTTGACGTCAACGAGCGGCAACAGATGGCCACGCAGGTTTGCGATACCCAGCAACCAGCGCTTGGCACCAGGAACCCGCGTCATGCTCTCCGGCAACATGAGCACCTCCCGGACCTGGTCGCGACCTGCCACGAACTGCTCCTCACCGATGCGAAAACCGACGCCGACCCACTCCGCCGGCATGGCGCCGGCGCCTTCACCCGCGTGTGCCTGGCGACTGCGACGCTCGATCTCGGCAAGCAACTCGAAGGGTTGCTCAACAAGTTTGGCGAGGTCGACTTGTTCGTTCATTCAGGCGGCCATCACCGCGTTGATCTTCGCAACGAGTTGCTTGGCATCGACGGGCTTGACGAGATACTCGACCGCGCCCTGGCGCATGCCCCAGATCTTGTCCGTCTCCTGGTCCTTGGTTGTGATCATGATGACGGGTATACCCGCCGTGTCCGTATCCTGTGTCAGCTTTCGCGTGGCCTGAAAGCCGTTCATCCCCGGCATGACGACATCCATCAGGATGCAATCCGGCCGGGACGACTTGGCCTTGCGCAAACCTTCCTCGCCGCTATCGGCGACCAGCGTATCGAAGCCGCTTTTCTCCAGCATCTTCTGGAAAAGATGAAGTTCGGTCGGTGAATCATCGATGATGAGAACTACAGCCATCAATGCGTCCTTTGCAACGTACTCGGTGTGTTGTAACTAATTAATCTGGTTGGAAATGGCGCCAAGCAACTCGTCTTTCGTGAATGGCTTGGTCAGGTACTGCTCGGAGCCGACGATGCGGCCCCGAGCACGGTCGAACAAGCCGTCTTTCGAAGACAGCATGATGACCGGCGTTTCCCGGAACATCTTGTTGTGCTTGATCAGAGAACAGGTCTCGTAACCATCCAGCCGCGGCATCATGATGTCGACGAATATGAGGTCGGGCTGGTGGTCGGCGATTTTTGACAACGCGTCGAAACCGTCGATGGCCGTGAAGACCTGGCATCCTTCCTTGGTCAATAGTGTTTCCGCTGTCCGCCGAATCGTTTTGCTGTCATCCACGACAAGAATCTTGAGTCCATTCAGAGTTCGAGTTGCGCTATTTGACACCTTATTTCCTCACGCTTTTACGGACTTTTACCATATTGACATAAGTCCTGCTACGACGCGCGTAGCGAACGACAAAATCTTAGGAATCTTCGGCGTTTAGCCTCTACACAGGGTATAGTTGCTCGCTTCCGGAAAACAGGAACCCAAATTCCGGCCGTGGCTCGCAAAGTGATGAAAATCGGCATTGTCATGGACCCGATCGGGTCGATAACACCTTATAAAGACAGCTCCCTGGCAATGTTGCTCGAGGCAGAGCGGCGAGATGCCCGGATTTACTATTTCGAGCAACGCGACCTCAAGCTCCTGAGCGGGCGCGCAATCGGCCGATCGCGCAAGCTCAACGTCAGGGACGACAACGATGACTGGTTTACGCTTGGTGACGAGGAAGAGGTCGAACTCGGTTCGCTCGATGCCATCCTGATGCGCAAGGACCCGCCGTTCGACATGGAGTATATCTACACGACCTACATCCTGGATCAGGCCCAGGAAGCCGGCGCCCTGGTCGTCAATCACCCTGCAGCGCTGCGGAACATGAACGAAAAGGCATACACCGCGTGGTTTCCCGAGTGTACGCCGCAAACCCTGATTACCCGTTCCATGACCGAGATGAAAGGGTTTCTGCTCGAGCACGAGCACATTGTCGCGAAACCGCTCGACGGCATGGGCGGAAAATCGATCTTCGCCATACGCAAGGGTGACAAGAACGCCAACGTGATCTTCGAGACCCTGACCGACGACGGCAGGAAGTTCGCGATGGCGCAGGTGTTTGTTCCCGAGATCAAAGACGGCGACAAGCGCATCCTGCTGATCGATGGCGAGCCCGTGCCATTCGCGTTGGCGCGAATACCCGCCGGCGACGATCATCGCGGCAACCTTGTCACAGGTGCTGCCGGCATTGGCCAGGAACTGTCCGATGTCGACAAGGCAATTTGCGATCGCGTCGGTCCGGCACTGCGCGACGCCGGCGTGTTGTTCGCCGGCATCGACGTCATCGGCGACTTCCTGACCGAGGTCAATGTGACGAGCCCGACCGGTATTCGTGAGCTCGACAAGCAATTCGACCTCAATATCGCCGGCCTGCTGTTCGACGCAATCGAGAATCGGACCTGACCCGCGCCCGCAGGACGGCGTCAAAACGAGACTTAAGCGCTTGTTTTGAGAAAAGAATTGGCGGATGATTCGCGGCAATCATGGCCACCGCCGCGATAAAATACGACTCGGGGGACATCCAGCTCGTCCCGCCGCAGAAGCCCGACAGGCTGCCGGCCATGCTGTTCCTCGCCGCCCTGATCCACGGCATCCTGATCATCGGCGTAACGTTCAACCCCTACATCCTCGACGATCTTTCCGACGCGATCTCGCTCGAAGTAACGATCGTCGCCGACCCGGACCAGCGCATCGACCGGCCCGATGAGGCCGAGTACCTGGCGCAGGCCTCGCAGCAGGGCGGCGGCAACACCAGTCAGGAAGTGCGGCCGTCAGCTCCGCTCGAAAATGCGTCCCCTATCGATAATCTCGGTCAGGACGATGCCGAGTCGCTGCGGGAAGCAACAGCGCATGAAAAATCTGCCGACCAGCTCGTGACGGGGCAAAGCGAACAGGACCTCAACGTAACCGATGATCTGCGCGAGGAACCGCAACCCGAGGACGCCACGGCTATCGCGCTCGAGCGCGGCAGCGAGACGACGCTGCCGTTGCCCCAGGACGAACAGTCAACGTTGCTCATTCACGACGACGATCCGCGCCAGCTTGTCATCAGTGCGGATACTCGCGAATCTGTGATTGCCGGCTACCTCGACAACTGGAAGCGCCGCATCGAGGCTGTCGGCGACGAGTACTTTCCCGAACTCGGCGAGTTGCCCGATTTGACGGGCAGCCCGACACTCGAGGTCAGTATTGAATCTTCGGGACAGCTCGCGGAAGTGATCATCCGCGTCTCGAGCGGCTCGACCGTGCTCGACCAGGCAGCGCTCGACATCCTGCGCCGCGCTTCACCCTTCGAGCCCTTCCCGCCCGAGGTGAAAGCTGACTACGATCGTTTGCGCTTTGCCTACAAGTGGGTTTTCTCGGACGAGTTACAGTCGGCGACGGCCAGCGCAAATTAGTCCATACTGTACCCATGGGATACGATGGGTCTCTGACAAATCAGTTACTTATCGCGATGCCGGGCATGATCGACCCGAATTTCAGCACCACGGTCACGCTGATTTGCGAACATAATGACGAGGGCGCGCTGGGGATTGTCATCAATCGCCCGCTCAACCTCAAAATGTCCGGCCTTTTCGAACAGCTTGACCTGGCCGACCCCGACCCGGTTGCCGCAGGCCGCCCGGTCGTGATGGGCGGCCCTGTCGGGCCCGAGCGTGGCTTCGTCTTGCACGATCCGGGCAACACCTACGAGAACACGCTGGCCGTCTCCGGCGATATTCAGCTGACGCTGTCCCGCGACGTGATTGACGAGATGGCTACGGGCAAGGGGCCAGGACAAAGCCTGGTGGCCCTCGGCTACGCCGGTTGGGATGCGGGCCAGCTCGAGACCGAAATGCTCGCCAATTCGTGGCTTAACGTGCCCGCCACGCCCGACATTGTCTTCGAGATGCCGTTCGACAAGCGCTGGATGGCCGCCGCTCAGATTCTGGGCATCGACATCAGTCAGATTTCACCCGATGCCGGTCACGCCTGACATCGGCCACGCGGCGCCCGAGACGATACTCGCTTTCGACTTTGGCCTGCGACGCATAGGCGTTGCTGTCGGCCAGTCTGTGACGATGTCTGCCAGTCCGCTCGGTGTGGTAAGCAATTCGGACAAGGGCCCCGATTTCGAAGCGATTGACCGATTGATTCACGAGTGGCGGCCAACTCGACTTGTCGTCGGACTGCCGCTGCATGCAGATGGCGAACCCGGCGAAATGCAGGCGCATGTCGAGGAATTCGTGCGCGAGCTCTGGCGCTACAATCTCGACGTCGACACGGTCGATGAGCGTTACACCTCGATCGAGGCGGAAGAGGCGCTGAAGAAGGCACGCGCCGCCGGGTCCCGCGGGCGTGTCTCGAAGGAGGCTATCGACAGCGCCGCCGCCGTGTTCATCGCCGAACGATTTCTCAGCGGCCAGACGAACGTGTAGGATTGCCCCGCCATGCAAGTGATCGAAGCCTTCCCGCCTGTCGAAAACATCGCCAACCTGCAGCTGAACCCGGACGGCGGCCTGCGCCACCTGTTGACGCTGAAGGGCCTGCAGAAAGGTTTGCTGATCGATCTGCTCGACCACGCAGAGCGATTCGTGGCGCCGCCTGGCCGGCCCGCTGCCCGCAGCAATTCGCTGGCCGGCCGCACCGTCGCCAACCTGTTCTTCGAGCCCAGCACGCGGACCCGCGCATCGTTCGACCTCGCCGGCAAGCGGCTCGGCGCCGATGTCCTCAATCTCGACGTCAACACGTCGTCGCGCAAGAAAGGCGAGAGCATCCTCGATACGATTTATACGCTGCAGGCCATGCAGGTGGACGTCATGGTCGTGCGCGACGCAAGCGCCGGTGTCCCTGCCTATATCGCACGCCACGTCGACGACCATGTCAGTATTTTGAACGCCGGCGAGTCTGACGTGTCGCATCCCACCCAGGGCCTGCTCGACCTGCTGACGATTCGCCAGCGTAAGGGCCGTTTCGAAAATCTCGTCGTCGCCATTGTCGGCGACATCGCTCATTCGCGCGTCGCCCGTTCCGCGGCGGAGGGGCTCGATACGCTCGGCGTGGGCGAGCTGCGACTGATCTCGCCACCGATGCTGGCGCCCGATGCCGACGATATGCCGTCTGCGAAGCTGTTCGATAACCTCGACGAAGGCCTGCGCGATGCCGACGTCGTCATGGCGCTTCGAATCCAGCGCGAACGCATCGGCAGCCTCGACGGTATTCCCGGTATCGACGAATATTTCGCCAACTATGGCATCAGCGCAGAGCGTATGCGGATTGCGGCACCCGACGCCATCATCATGCATCCGGGACCGATGAACCGCGGCATCGAGATCGAATCGGCGCTCGCCGACAGCCCGGCATCGGTCATCACCCAGCAGGTCGCCAACGGCGTCGCCGTCCGTATGGCGGTGCTGGAACGCGTCTGCAAGTCGATGGATCGACGTTGACGACCGCAGCGCAGAAACACGCTCAAAGAAACCGCGGGACCCTGTTCGTCGAAGACGGCGAACTGATCTCGACCCAGACCTGGCCGGACGAGCAGTACATCATGCGGATCCGGGCGCCGAAGTGCGCCGCGGTCGCAAAACCCGGCAGCTTCGTGCACGTCACCTGCGACGAAACTCTGCCGATGCGCCGACCGCTGTCGATCATGCGGGCCCGGGACGACTGGATCGAAGTGCTTTACAAGATCGTCGGCGAAGGCTTGCACCTGCTCGCCGGGAAACAGGTCGGCGAGACGATCAACGTGCTCGGACCGATCGGCCACCCATTCGCTCCGTCACCGGACCGTCCGCTGTCCCTGCTGATTGGCGGCGGCGTTGGCATTCCGCCGATGGTGTTTCTCGCCGAGTCGCTGCAAGACGGGCNNCGATCGACACGCCCTGGGCCGGCGACGGCATTGTGAGCACGATGCCCTTGCTCGAGAGCTGGGGCGTCCCGACACGCCTGACGAGCCTTTCAGATTTCGAGGGCTGCTACAGGGGCTTGGTCACGGACCTGGCGAATGACTACCTCGACAGCATGGACGACGATGCACGGAGCAAAATAGAGATCTTCACCTGCGGCCCGACGCTGATGCTCAAGGCCGTCGCCGAACTCGCTGCCAGCCACGACATCCCGTGTCAGGCATCCCTCGAGGAATTTATGGCCTGTGCGGTCGGCGGTTGTGCAGGCTGCACGGTAGAAATCTCGACACCCGAAGGTCCCGCCATGAAACGCGTCTGCGTTGACGGTCCCGTCTTCGACGCATCGACCGTCGTCTGGGGCTAGGGGCCGCCGGATTCGGGAAGGCCTTCCGCGGGAGTGAGGGGTTCGACTGAGGAGGGCCTTCCCGAATCGGGCGGCCGTTATCCTCCGAAATTGATCTTGGCTTCGAGGTTGGCGCGTGAGTCCGCATGCGCCATCGCTTCGTCGAGCGTAATCGTCCCGCCTTTGTAGAGGTCGAGCAGCGCGTCGTCGAAGGTCTGCATGCCCTGCTCGCCGCTATCCTTGTGGGCATCCTTGACGGCGGATATGTCGCCCTTGAGCATCAGGTCCTTGATGTGCGGTGTATTCAGCATCAGCTCGACAGCGGCGACAAGCTTGCCGGCACGCGAGCGCACGAGCCTTTGCGACAGGATGGCGCGGAGGTAATGGGCGAGGTCCATGAAGACCTGACCATGCTGCTCCTGCGGGAACATGTTGATGATCCGGTCGAGGGTTTCCGACGCGTTGTTCGCATGCAGCGTGCCGACCACGAGGTGACCCGTTCCGGCCATATCGACAGCCGCCTGCATTGATTCGCGGTCACGGATCTCGCCTATCTGGATGACGTCCGGAGCGGCGCGCATCGCGCTCTTCAGCGCGCGGCCATAGGACTTCGTGTCGAGGCCAACTTCGCGCTGGTTAACGATCGATTTCTTGTTCGGGTGCAGGAACTCGATCGGGTCTTCGATCGTGATGATGTGCGACGACGT
>WVYQ01000011.1:50224-82568 GCA_011772865.1 Woeseiaceae bacterium
CCGCGGCGCAGCATGACAAGATCTTTTAGCTGCTCGGGCATGTCGAGCTCTTCGAGCGTGGGCAGCTCCGAGGTAATGTAACGCAGCACCATGGCCACGTTGCTGCGCTGGTGGAATACGTTGACGCGGAAACGGCCGAGACCGGGCTCGGACAATGCGAAGTCGACCTCGAGTTCCCTGGTAAATGTTTCGAGCTGGTCCTCGTTCATCAGTTCGAGCGCTGCCTGCTTGACCATCTTCGGCGTCATCTCGAGCTTGTTGACTGGCATGATCTTGCCGTCGATCTTGATCTTGGCCGGCGAAAACGGCGCAAAGAAAAGGTCGGACGCCTTCTTCTCGACCATCAGCTTGAATAAGGGTTTGACGTTCATCGATTAGCCGGCCGCTCAGAACGTCTGCGCCGTGTCTTCTTCCATGATCCGCAAGCTTTCGGACTGCTGATCGGCGATAGACGAATCGCGTTTACTCTCAAGCTTGACCCTGAGGCGCAGCTCGTTCTTCGAGTCGGCGTTGCGCATGGCTTCCTCGTAGGAAATCGTGCCGCTTTCGTACAGGTCGAACAGCGCCTGGTCGAACGTCTGCATGCCGAGTCGCGTCGATTTGGCCATGATCTCCTTGATCTGCCCGACCTCGCCTTTGAAGATCAGGTCCTGGATCAATGGCGTGTTGAGCATGATTTCCATTGCCGCCACACGGCCCACACCACCCTCACGCGGAATCAGGCGCTGAGAGATGAACGCTTTCGTGTTCAGCGACAGGTCCATGAGCAGCTGCTGGCGGCGCTCCTCGGGGAAGAAGTTGATGATGCGGTCAAGCGCCTGGTTCGCGCTGTTAGCGTGCAAGGTCGCGAGGCAGAGATGGCCCGTTTCGGCAAACTGGATGCCGTATTCCATCGTCGCCTTGTCGCGGATCTCACCGATCAGGATCACGTCGGGCGCCTGGCGCAGCGTGTTCTTGAGCGCTGCGTGCCAGGTCTCGGTGTCCACGCCGACCTCACGCTGCGTGATCACACAGCCTTTATGCGGATGGACGTACTCGACCGGGTCCTCGATCGACACGATATGCCCTCGCGAGTTCTCGTTGCGGTGACCGATCATGGCAGCCAGCGTCGTCGACTTACCGGAGCCCGTACCACCAACGACGATACACAGGCCGCGCTTGTTCATGACGACATCCTTGAGAATCGGCGGCAGTTCGAGATCTTCGAGTGTCGGTATTTCAGTCGTGATCGTTCGCAGCACCGCACCGACGTAGCCTTGCTGGATGAACGCGCTCACGCGGAAACGGCCGATACCCTGTGGCGAGATCGCGAAATTGCACTCCTTGGTCGCATCGAACTCCTTGATCTGCTTGTCGTTCATGATTGCCCGAACCATGATCGCTGCCTGATCCGGTGACAGGGGATTGTCGGTGGCCTTGTGAATCGTGCCATCAACCTTGATCGCCGGCGGGAAGCCCGCGGTAATGAACAGGTCCGAGCCCTCTCGCTCAACCATCTTCCTGAGCAGGTTCTGCGTCAGCCGTACCGCTTGTTCGCGTTCCATAGTGCGCCTCTCCTTCGGGGACTCGCAGGGGAATCCCTAGAAGTTCTCCTTCTGCACGGCCCTGAACCGCGCCTCTTCCTTGTTGATCAAACCCTTCGCCATCAGGTCGGCAAGGTTCTGATCGAGTGTATGCATGCCCGCGGCCTGGCCCGTCTGAATGGCCGAGTACATTTGTGCGATCTTGCCCTCCCGGATCAGGTTCCTGATCGCGGGCGTTCCGATCATGATCTCGTGCGCCGCTATGCGGCCGCCACCGATCTTCTTGAGCAGAGTCTGCGAAATCACAGCGCGCAATGACTCCGACAACATCGCGCGGACCATTTCCTTTTCCGCTGCAGGGAATACATCGACGACACGGTCGATGGTTTTCGCGGCCGAACTCGTGTGCAGCGTGCCGAATACGAGGTGCCCGGTCTCGGCCGCTGTCAGCGCGAGGCGAATCGTCTCGAGATCACGGAGCTCGCCGACGAGAATGACGTCGGGATCCTCACGCAAAGCCGAGCGCAGCGCCTCATTGAAGCCGAGCGTGTCGCGGTGGACTTCACGCTGGTTGATCAGTGATTTCTTGGACTCGTGCACGAACTCGATCGGATCTTCGATCGTGAGGATGTGATCGGGCTTGTTCTCGTTGATGTAGTCGACCATCGCCGCCAGGGTGGTACTTTTGCCCGAGCCCGTAGGTCCGGTCACCAGTACGATTCCCCGGGGATGCATCGAGACATCCTTGAAGATCGCGGGCGCGCCCAGATCATCGAGCGTGAGGATTTCGGATGGAATCGTACGGAAAACCGCGGCAGAGCCGCGATTCTGGTTGTAGGCGTTGACGCGAAAGCGGGCGAGCTTCGGAATTTCGAATGAGAAGTCGGTCTCGAGAAATTCCTCATAGTCCTTGCGCTGCTTGTCATTCATGATGTCGTAAATCATGCTGTTGACATCTTTATGAGTCAGCGCGGGCATATTGACACGCTTGATGTCGCCGTCGACACGGATCATCGGGGGCACGCCGCCTGACAAGTGCAGGTCGGAGGCATTGTTCTTAACCGTGAACGACAACAGTTGGGCAACGTCGACGGCCATATTTCTCCCTCTAATGGACAACCGGACTTACCATAACCCGGCCCTGATCCGAGCCTAGTATAGCGAAGCACTCGGAGTAAAACGTGATTAGAGTCACGGAAAACTTGCGAAAAATCCGCGATTTGCTGGCGAAAGCTGCCGCGGATGCTGGGCGTGACCCGCAAACCGTCCGTTTGCTGGCGGTCAGCAAGAAACAACCGCTCGATCGCATCAACGAGGCAATAGCCGCCGGCCAGCGACATTTTGGCGAAAACCAGGTCCAGGAAGGAATCGAAAAGGTCACAAAAATCGATGATCCGCGCCTCACCTGGCACTTCATCGGGCACCTGCAGACCAACAAGACGCGCACGGTGGCCGAACACTTCGCGTGGGTGCATTCCGTCGACCGGCTGAAGATCGCCCGGCGCTTGTCGGAGCAGCGCCCCGAGGAACTGCCTGACCTCAATATCTGCATCCAGGTCAACGTCGACGAAGAGGCGTCCAAGTCGGGCGCGACAATCGCCGAGACTGTTGATCTCGCCAGGGCGATCGCCGAGCTACCGCGACTCAAACTGCGGGGCCTCATGTGCCTGCCGGCCATCCGGCACGGCTTCGAGCAACAACGGCTGCCTTTTCGGCGATTGCGCGGCCTTGCCGATGATCTTCGCGCCAACGGTATGCCGGTGGACACGCTGAGCATGGGCATGACCGACGATTATCGTGCTGCGATATTCGAAGGCAGTACAATCGTCAGGATCGGAACTGCAGTATTTGGTGCCAGGACTGAATGACATGAGTGGTTACAGGGTCGGATTCATCGGCGGCGGTAACATGGCGCGGGCGCTGGTCGGCGGCCTCGTGTCGAGTGGATTCCCGCCGGCCAACCTGCTCGTCTCCGATCCGGACGAGAGCCGGCGCGCAATTCTCGAGCATGACCTGCCCGGTGTGACGATCACAGACGATAACGATGCCGTTGCCGCTGGCGCTGACTGTCTTGTGCTGGCCGTCAAACCCCAGCTCATGCGCGAAGTTTGCGAGTCGCTTGCCCCGGCCGTGCAGAAGTCACGCCCGCTGATCATTTCGGTTGCGGCCGGCACTCATAGCCGCGATATCGATACCTGGCTCGGCGCAGACCTGCCCATCGTGCGGGTCATGCCGAATCAGCCCGCCCTCTTGTTGCAGGGTGCGTCCGGCCTGTTTGCGAACGAGTTGACGACCAACGAACAGCGCGATCGCGCCACCGAGATCATTTCGGCCGTCGGCAGCGTCGTGCATGTCCGCGATGAGGACGACATCGACGCGGTCACCGCGATCTCCGGAACCGGGCCTGCGTATTTCTACTTCCTCATCGACATGTTGATTCGTTCAGCCGAGGATTTTGGCCTGGACCCGCAGGCAGCACACAAACTGGTCATGGACACGGCAAAGGGGTCAGCATCATTGGCAGCCGTTAGCGGCGAGACCATGCAGGCCATGATTGAGCGTGTGCGTTCGCCCGGCGGCACGACGGCAGCAGCGTTCGAGGTATTTGACAATGAGAATGTCCGTAAAATATTTGCGAAAGCATTTGCCGCAGCCAAAGATCGCGCCATCCAACTCGCTGATGAGACAGACAAATGATTGCAGCACTTGATTACATCATCCAGGCCGTCTCGAGCCTTGTCATCTTCGTCATTCTGCTGCGCTTCTGGTTGCCTTGGTTTCGCGTCGACTTTCGCAACCCCGTTGCCCAGGGAATACTGAAATTGACCTCGCCACTGGTTATCCCTTTACGGCGGATACTCCCGCCGATTGGCCGCGTGGACACGGCAACCGTCGTCGTTGTTTTCGCTATTCAGTATCTGACGATTGTCGTACGTCTGTTTCTTGTCGGCGCCAGCGGCGCGTTCGGACCCTTAGCACTAACGTCGATCATCTACCTGGGTATAGCAACGGCCAACCTGTTCATGCTGGTCATCATCGTCCATATCCTGCTTGGATGGTTTGCCCCGGGCGTCTACAACCCGGTTACCGCATTGGTCTCATCGATTTCAAATCCGTTGTTGAGTCCGTTCCGGCGCCTTGTTCCGCCACTTGGCGGCTTCGACATTACGCCGGTAATTCCGCTGATATTGCTGGGCGCTGCGACGCGCCTGTTAATGTCATGGGCGCCTATACCCATTTGATGGTCTGTCGCAGACCGGGCCGGAAATAGTTTATAGTCGGCGAAACGGGAGAGGGACACGCATCATGACAATCACAAGAACATTGATTGCCCTGTCAGTTATCGGACTCGCATCTGCCTGCGGCGGGCCGAGCGAACCTGGCGATGTACCCGAAGCGCAACCCGCCGGCGCAACCAGTTCCGACATTGGTGATTACGTCGTACATTTCAGCGCACAAACAACCGATCAGTTGCCGCCCGAAGTTGCTCGAGCCTATAACATCGTGCGCAGCAAGAATCGCGCGATGCTCAACGTGTCCGTACTCCGCGAGGCCGATAACGTGTCCGTCGAAGCAAAGGTGATGGTGAAGACTGTCAATCTGACCGGCCAACTCAAGAACATCACGATGCGGCAGATCAATGAGCAGGACGCAATCTACTACATCGGCGAGTCGCCTGTCGCGAACCGCGAGACGTTGATATTCGACATCAGCGTGACGCCGCAAGGGTCCACAGAGGTCTCCGAAGTACGTTTCAAACGCCAGTTTTTTACAGACTGAATTCCTCTCATATTTTGTGATATCGTCCCGCAGCGCGACGGGCTCGACCCGGTTTTGTTTTTTTCAGGAGTCAGTTTTTGATGGCAACGAATACCAAGAAGCCACCGACCAAGTCGGAAATCTACGGAAAGATCGCTGAGGACACGGGTTTGACGCGCAAGGATGTCGCTGCAGTTTTCGACTCATTGAATGGCCAGATCAAGAAGAACCTGAGCGGTCATGGCGCAGCCGGCACGTTCACCGTGCCGGGCCTCTTGAAGATGCGGGTCGTGAAAAAGCCGGCGCGCGAAGCTCGCAAGGGCGTCAATCCGTTCACGGGTGAGGAAATGATGTTCAAGGCCAAGCCAGCCAGCAAGGTCGTCAAGATCTCGCCTTTGAAAGGCCTCAAGGACATGGTCTAGCGTCGCAGCTATAGCGCAACAGGGAAAGCCGGGCCCTGCCCGGCTTTTTTGTCAGTTCCCGGCAACGAAATCCATCACGGCCTGACGAAGATCGTTAAGCCTGCCGTGAAAAAAATGTTCGGCGCCCGTCATAACCAGGAGTTCGGGTCCGGGTTCGAGACTGTCGATCCATTCGACTGTCTCGTCGACTTCGACGAGTTCATCTTCGTCGCCCTGTATGATCAGCCACGGACAGTCGGGCTGCCCCTCGAGATTGTTGGCAAAACGGTAGATGGCCGGCGCTACGCTGACCAGGCCGGCGACCGGGCTCACCAGGGCGGCGCGCACCGCAATTGCTGCGCCGAACGAAAAGCCTGCGAGCCAGAGCGGCACATCGGGATATCGCGTCTGCAACCACGCCACTGCCGCGCGGGCGTCGTCGAGTTCGCCGACGCCGTTGTCATAGGCCCCTTCGCTCCCCTCCGTGCCACGAAAGTTGAAACGCAATACCGCAAACCCCGAGCGTACGAAAGCGCGTGCCAGGCTGTGCGCAACCTTGTTGTGCATCGTGCCGCCATGCTGGGGATGTGGATGCAGCACCACGGCAGCGCCGCGTATGCCTGAAGCGCCAGCGCCTTCGAGTATCGCCTCGAGTTTCCCGGCCGGACCCGGTATCGCCAGCTTCCCCGAGCGCGGCAGATTGTTCACATTTGACGTCAAATCCCTTAGCCTAAGTGAATGTTATTGCTGTAAAATTTCGGCATGAGCGAACGGATCCAACTCGAAGCACGCTATTGTGCCCAGAATTATCACCCATTACCCGTCGTTTTGACGCGGGCCGAAGGGGTCTACGTCTGGGACGAGAACGGCAAGAAGTACCTCGACATGATGAGCGCCTACTCTGCCGTCAGTCACGGACACGGCCACGAGCGTCTGGTCAGGCTCGTGCGCGACCAGGTCGGCCGCCTGAACATCGTCTCGCGCGCTTTTTACACCGACAAGCTCGGTCCGTTTCTCGAGAAGGTCTGCACGTTGACCGGGCAGGATATGGCGCTGCCGATGAATACGGGCGCCGAAGCCGTCGAAACCGCCATCAAGGCCGCGCGCAAATGGGCCTATACCGTCAAGGGCGTCGATCATGACCAGGCGGAAATCATCGCCTGCAAGGGCAACTTCCATGGGCGGACAACCACGATCGTGGCAATGTCGGACGAGCCGCAGTACAAGGAGGGCTTCGGACCGTTCCCGCCAGGATTCGTTCTCGTCGAATACGGCAATATCGACGCGCTGGCAGATGCGATCAATGAGAACACGGCTGCTTTTCTCGTCGAGCCCATCCAGGGCGAGGGCGGCATCATCGTCCCGCCAGAGGGATACCTCAAGGCTGCCGAGAGATTGTGCCGGGACAATAACGTCCTCCTGATTGCCGATGAAATTCAGACGGGCCTCGGGCGAACCGGGCGACTGCTCGCCTGCGAACATGACGACGTACAGCCCGACGGACTGATTCTCGGCAAGGCGCTCGGCGGCGGCATCCTGCCCGTATCGATGTTCCTCGCAAAGAGTGAAGTCATGGGGGTGTTCGGACCCGGAGATCACGGCAGTACATTCGGCGGCAACCCGCTCGCCGCCGCGGTCGGTCTGGAGGCGCTCAATATCCTGGTGGAGGAGCAATTGGCCGAGCGCAGCGCGGAGATGGGCGATTATCTGATGAATCGACTCGGCGACATCGACACGCCGCTGATCGGCGATATACGCGGCAAAGGGCTGTTCATCGGGATCGAAATCGACCCCGGGCTCGCCACCGCGCGCGAGGTCTGCGAACGGCTGATGGAGCGAGGACTGCTCAGCAAGGAAACGCATGAGACGGTCGTGCGTCTTGCGCCGCCGCTGATCATCAACCGCGAACAGATCGACTGGGCGGTGACCCAGATTCGCGAGGTCCTGGCAGAGATTGACGAGGTAAGACTCGCGTCTTAGGGGTTAAGAAAATGCCGGAGATCACTGTCACCCACATCGCAATCGTCGTCGGCGCGCTGATAATCGGTGTCATCCTGGGATGGGTGTTCCGGGGCAATCGCGCATCGAGTGAAAAGACGGCGATAAACCAGGGATGGCAGGAGCAGCTCGAAGCACAACGCGGCGAACATAAGCGGCTGCTCGAACAAAACAAGAGCCTCATGGAGCAGAACAGCCAGTTCCAGGCATCGAACAGGGACGGCAGGATGCGCGCCAGCGAGCTGTCGGACGCGCTCAAGGAGGCGTTCGAGCGTCGCGACGAGTTGCAGCGCCAACTCAAGGACATTCGCGGCAATCTCGAGACCGCAGTTGCAGAACGCGATCAGTTGCGCGGCCAGTCCGGCGCAAAGGATCTGACGGAGCAGGTCGAGGAGCGTGACATCCGCATCGACAAACTGGTGCAGGAGCTCAAGAACTGGCAAGACCGTCTGCCGCCGCTGATCGAACGCTTTCGGCAGCGCAATGCCGAGGCCGAGGAGCTCGAACAGCAACTGGCCGAGGCCCGCGAGCGGATCGGCGCACTCGAAGATATGGTCGGATCGGAGCACACGCGGGTGGAACCGGTCGACCCGGGCGCGCTGGGCGATGAACTGGAAGCCTCGAACGAAACGATTATCGAAAAGGTCGAGGCGCTGCCCGGCAACGAGGAACCGGAGGAATTGCTCGAGGCCGAAGCGCTCGCCGAAGAGTCAACGCATGACGGTCACGATGGACTCGACGATGATGGCGTCGACGAAACGCCGGGTGACGACTTGAAACTGATCAAGGGTGTCGGCCCGGCGATCGAGAAGACTCTCAATGAGCTGGGCATCCGGCGCTTCGACCAGATAGCCCAGATGAGTGAGTACGATATTGACCGGGTCGCAAATCGACTCAAGGGTTTTCGCAGCCGCATCTACCGCGAGGACTGGATTGGCCAGGCGCGGGATCTGCACGACCAGAAGGTAAGCGGCCAGCTTTAGCCCGTCGATGCGGGCCACGATCACAACTCTCCTTCTGGGTGTGGGCATTCTGCTCACTACCGGTATTCATCGCGATGAGCCCGGAGTCGAAGCCACGACGCATCTCGCGCCGCTCAGTGACGCGACATTCTCGGTCACTTCGGCTCACGGTCGCATCACCGTCACCGGCACGACCGCATCCGCTACTCACGAGGAATCGATGCGACGACTTGTCGCCGAGTACTTTCCGGGCGCATCAGCCGAGATTCGGTTCCGGCCGGGCATATTGCCGGGCGAACGCTGGGAATCTTCGAGCGCCCGCCTGCTCTACGTTATCGCTGCTATGGAGTCCGCCGTGGCCGAAATGCGGCCCGATACGATCAGTATTCGCGGCGTTGCATCGGCAACCGAATCGTTTTCGACTCGCGCGGAATTTCTGCAGAAGAACCTCCCGGCCGAGGTCGCGTTGACAACCGATGTCGTTGTCATTACGTCACAGGCCTCGTTCGATGAACTTTGCGAACGGGCTTTCACCAGCCTGGTTCTCGGGCCCGTCTTGTTTCAGGAATCAAGCACCGAGATTCGCCGGGCATCCCTGGTGACGCTCGACCGTATTACCGAATTCGCGCGCGACTGCCCTTCTGTCTCGATAGCAATCACCGGCCACACGGATGCAAGCGGCGACGAGACCTGGAATCGGCGACTTAGCATCGCACGCGCCCAGGCCGTTGCGGATCACATTGCGGCAAACGGCATCGAGCCGGCGCGTCTGATCGTCAGCGGACTCGGTTCGTCGGCACCAATTGCCGACAACTCCACGGCGCGCGGCCGCGAGCAGAACCGACGAATCGAATTCGAGTTGCGCTAACCCTACTGGGCCTCACCCGGTGCTTCGAGTCCGAACAGCTCCACTTCGAAGACGAGCGTTGCCCCTGGCGGAATGACGTTGCCCGCGCCGCGATCACCGTATCCCATCTCGGGAGAGAGCGTCAGCTCGCGCTTTTCACCAATCAGCATTCCTGCGACGCCCTGGTCCCAACCCTTGATCACCTGGCCGGCGCCGAGCTGGAACTGGAAGCGCTGTCCCCTGTCCACCGAGCTATCAAATTTACTACCGCGATTATCTTCGGCCTCTGCGTCATACAGCCAGCCCGTATAGTGGACTTCGACGTAATCGCCGGGCTCAGCCGCCCGCCCATGGCCTTTTTGCAGGATCGTGGCGGTCAGGCCGGGCGCAACTTCGATGGTTTCGCTTTCACCGGATGATTCCTGCGCCATAACCTGCTCCTCGCTGTTCGATGTCGAATCTGCCGCGCTTTCGGATTCGCTGCCCTCGCGTCCACAACCGGTAATACCGACCGCGAGGAGTAAAGCAATGACTGGGATGCTCGATCTCATGAGTCCGACCTTTTCTCTGTTGGTAAATAGGATTACTCGCCGCCCTCGAAATCCAGCGACGCGGAATTGATACAGTAACGCAAACCGGTCGGCTGCGGGCCGTCCTCGAAGACGTGACCGAGATGTGCGCCGCAGGAATTGCAGACCACTTCGTCTCGAATCATACCGTGGCTCGTGTCGCGTTCGGTCCGCACCGCCTCACCCGCCTTCGGCAACCAGAAGCTCGGCCACCCGGAACCCGAGTCGTATTTATGTTCGGATGAGAACAACTCGGCATCACAACAGACGCATCGATAGGTGCCATCGGCCTTGTGGTCGACATACTTGCCGGTGAAAGCGCGCTCGGTGCCTTTCAACTGTGTTATTTCGTATTGCTCATCGGACAGCTTGTCCCTGAGTTCGCTGTCCGGGATGCGTGTATCGGCCATAGCCCGTTTTAGCCTGCGCTCGCCGACGAATCAAGTTCAAGCAGCAGCGCGTTCATGCGGTGGACGTATCCGGCCGGGTCCTCCAGCTGCGATCCCTCGGCAAGCAACGCGTGATCGAGAACAATATGGGCAAGAGAATCAAATCGGCTGTCGTCGGACTCGGCCGAAAGGCGCTCTACAAGGGGGTGTCCAATATTGATCTCGAGTATCGGTTTGGACTCCGGCAACGATTGACCATTGGCTTCCAGCATGCGCCGAACGGTCGCGTTGATCTCATCCTTGCCGGCGACGACACAGGCCGGTGAAGCGACGAGGCGCGAACTCACGTGAACGGCCTCTACCCGGTCCTTGAGCACCTTCTTGATCTTTTTGAGCAGGGGCTTGTGCTCCTCGTCCCGCACGCTGCGCGAGATTTCGCCTTCGCCCTCGAAAACATCGAGCCCCTCGCGAGCAACATCGACAAGCGCTTTGCCATCGTATTCCCGCAGCCCGTCGACCAGCCAGGGATCGATTCGGTCCGTTAACAACAACACCTCGACTCCCTTGTCGGAGAGCTGTTCGATATGTGGGCTGGACACTGCCGTCGCATGGTTTTCAGCCAGGATGTAATAGATCTTGTCCTGCTCGGGCCCCGCTCGACCGACGTAGTCGTCCAGCGACTGGTCCTGGTCTGACTTGCCGGTGTGCGTCGTGGCGAAACGCAGCAGCTTCGCGATCTTTTCCCTGTTGCCGTGGTCCTCGACGACACCCTCTTTCATCACCTGCCCGAACTCATTCCAGAAACGGGCGTAATCATCGGGTGAATCGCCGGCCATCTTCGCCAGCATGTCGAGAACGCGTCTCGCCAGAGCCCCGCGCATGGCCGCAAGATCCGGGTTCTGCTGTAGCAGCTCGCGCGATACATTGAGCGGCAGGTCGGAGGAGTCGACCACGCCCTTGACGAAGCGCAGGTAGAGCGGCAGAAACTGCTCGGCGTCGTCCATGATGAAGACGCGCTGGACATAAAGCTTTAGTCCGCGCGGCGCTTCCCGGTTCCAGAGGTCGAACGGCGCATTGGCCGGGATATAGAGCAGGCTGGTGTACTCGCGTTTACCTTCGACCCGGTTGTGGCTCCAGGTGAGCGGGTCGGCAAAATCATGCGACAGGTGCTTGTAAAACTCCTTGTACTCGTCGTCCTGGATATCGCTGCGCGACCGCGTCCAGAGCGCCGTCGCCGCGTTGATGACCCTGGGCTCTTCATCGTCGCCCTTCGCCATCAACGACACCGGGAATGCGATGTGATCCGAATACTTGTGAATCAGGTTCTCGATTCGAAACGGCTCGGCGAATTCCTTTTCGTCATCCTTGAGGTGCAGAGTCACCGAGGTGCCGCGTGCGGTCCTTTCGATAGTCTCGACCGTGAATTCGCCCTCTCCGTCAGACTCCCAGCGAACGCCTTCGGCCGCATCCACCCCGGCACGGCGGCTCTCCACAACGACCCGGTCGGCGACGATGAATGCTGAATAGAAGCCGACGCCGAACTGGCCAATCAGCTGCGCATCCTGTTGCTGATCGCCGGTCATGCTCTCCAGGAACTCGGCGGTACCGGAGCGCGCGATCGTGCCCAGATTCTCGATCAACTCATCACGCGACATGCCAATGCCGTTGTCGATGACCGTAATCGTGTGCGCGTCTTTGTCACTCTGGATCCGGATCGCGAGATCGGGTTCGTCGGCGAGCAACTCGGGGGCTGCAAGCGCCTCGAATCGCAGTTTGTCAGCGGCGTCCGATGCGTTCGAGATCAGCTCACGCAGGAAGATTTCCTTGTTGCTGTACAGGGAGTGGATCATCAGCTGCAGGAGCTGACGGACTTCGGTTTGGAAGCCGAGCGTTTCCCGGCTCGTAGCTTTACTCACGCCTGGGTCCTTCGAGTCTGTCAGGAACTGGCAGACACGATAGGGGCAAATCAGATCATTTCAAGTCGTGGCGATGTGACGGCGCGATACAGCAAGGACACGAACAGCAGCAGAGCCGTAGCGAGCGCCAGCGGTGGGTGTGAGAGGGCCAGCAGGACCCCACCCGCAATAATGATCATTCCGACGAAGATCGAGACAAATGTAAAGAAAAACCGGCGAATACGTTCGCTGATCAGCCCGATCGCAGCCATCAGGTCGTCGAGGTCGTCGAGCAGCTGGACGATGCGTTCCACTATGGATTGTTAACGGACGATCGACAGCATTGGGCCGCCGCTTTCCGTATCACCCGAGTCATGATCGTCGTCGAGAGACGCGACATTCGACTGCTTCGCATGGGCGATAGCCCTGTGGAACATTTCCCAGCGCTGCCGGGCAGTTTCATCCTTGAGAAACACCACCGGCGATTCAGCTTCCTTGCACTTGTTTGACATACTCTGTTGTTCGCGTGTGATTGCCAGTAACAGCGACTATAGATAGCTACTTTGAGGGCCTCCGTGAGACAGATCACAGCTTGATTTAGTATTTGTAAATTCTCCGCAGCAATGCTCAGAAATCAGACGCAGTACCGATTCGTAGTGCTGCATCCACAGCCCTGTAACAGTGACGGTCATCACACTCCTGTAACTGCCGAATGCGTCTCGACGCAATGCAACAAAAAAAACGCCGGCTATGCCGGCGTTTCGTAGATTCGTTACCCAGGGATCGTCATTCGCTGTCATCGGAGGGATCGGCGTCCCAGTTTCGCTTTACCTGCTCCGACCAGTTTCTGTAGCCCTTCCACGAATAGAGCGCGGGATCGATTCCGACCCGTCGGCTACGTGGCGCAGGCGCTTTGGAAACCCACTGGCGATATTGCTCCCAACCATCCGCATCATTCGCAGCAGGTTGTGCGTCGTTGGCGGCAGGTTCCGGAGACGCTGCTGGTTCTTTCTCAACGTCTGACTGCCGCTCACCATCCGTGGCGTATTCGTCGACCCATCTGAGATGCTTGCTGTCTGGCATTGCTCATACTCAGTCATTCCTTTGACCAAATGCTAAGTGCCAGCGATCCTGAATCACAGGAACTGCATCACAGTGCAGATTGTGATTTTTCACATAATTTTCAACGAATTATTGTGGTTCTTTACTTAATCAGCATGCCTCACGTTATCGCTGTGGGTCTTATTTGACAATAAACGGCGCCGTGTCGATCAGCACACGCGATAACACGGCATATAGTCGTTGCCCGAAATTTTCATCCGTTTCTGGTCGACGAATGCGCTCAGCAGGGCGTCCAGGAGATTCATGATCTCTTTCGAGCCGTTTATCTCAAAAGGGCCATGCTGATCGATCAGCGCAGCGGTATCCTCGCGTACGTTCCCGGATACGATACCCGAGAAGGCGCGCCGAAGATTGGCGGCAAGGGTGTGCTTCGGCAGTCCCTCGTTTATATCGAGCGCGCTCATGGCCTCGTGCGTCGAATTAAACGGCTGCTGGAACTCCTGATCGATCGCGAGACGCCAATTGAAATAGTAAGCATCGCCATTGTCACTACGATAGTCGCGGACGCCTTCGAGTTTTTCGCGCATCGTCCTGGCCACTTCGCCAGGATTGTCGATGATGATTGAATAACGCCGCTGCGCTTCTTCGCCCAGCGTTTTCCCGACAAATTCGTCGATTTGTCGGAAGTATGGTTCTGCGGACCCGGGTCCGGTCATTATCAGGGGGAACGGCTGCTCGGCATTTTCGGGATTCAAGAGAATTCCGAGCAAATAAAGAACCTCTTCTGCCGTACCGACACCGCCCGGAAATACGACAATGCCGTGCCCGACACGAACGAAGGCCTCGAGTCGCTTTTCCATATCCGGCATGATCACAAGCGAATTGACGATCGGGTTGGGCGACTCAGCCGCGATAATGCCCGGCTCGGTAATTCCGACATAGCGACCATCACGAATGCGCTGCTTCGCGTGGCCAATCGTTGCGCCCTTCATCGGACCCTTCATTGCGCCCGGCCCGCATCCCGTGCATACGTTCAGGCCGCGCAGGCCAAGCTCGTAACCGACGAGCTTCGTGTAGTCATACTCCTCACGGCTGATCGCATGACCGCCCCAACAGACAACCAGGTTTACGTCCGCGGGCAGCGTGAGCAGCCCCGCATTGCGGACGATATGAAAGACTGCGTTGGTAATCCCGGGTCGGGACTCGAGATCGAAGCTGCCGCTGTCGATGACGACGTTGCGCGTGTAAACGATATCGCGCAAGACGGCGAACAGCTGTTCCCGCATGCCGCGAATCATCTTGCCGTCCACGAATGCATTGGCCGGTGCGCCCTGCAACGATAGCTTGAGGCCACGATCCTGCTGGATGAAACCGATCTCGAAGTCCTTGTATGCATCGAGCATGGCTTGCGCATTGTCGATCAGGCTGCCCGAGTTGAGCACGGCGAGCATGCATCGGCGCAACAGCAGGTAGAGGCCGCCCTCGGTACTCGAGCGCAGCTGCTCTACTTCAAACTGGGATAGAACTTCGAGGCTGCCCTCCGGGCGAACCTCGGCATTGACGGCGGCGGTCAGGGTCGAATCTCGATCGGGGTGTTGTCGCTGGTCATCAGCCAGATATCGATCATGTCGGAATTCGATACCGCAATGCAGCCGTTGGTCCAGTCCTGGGTTCGGTAATAGGCCTCCGAGCGCGTCGGGTTATTGGGCTGTCCGTGAATCATGATCGCCCCACCCGGATCCAGCCCTTTGGCGCGCGCCTCGCGGATATCCTGCCTGTTGGGGTAGGAAACGTGGATCGACAGAAAATACTCACTGTTCGGATTGCGCATACCAAGCGTATAGCGACCCTCGGGTGTGCGGAAATCACCCTCGTATTCCTTGTCGCCAACCGGCCGTATGCCGAGGGCGATATCAAAGGTTCGGAACACTTCGCCGCTCTGGACCAGGTGCAACTTGCGGTCCGACTTATCAACGAGCACGCTGTCCGCCATCGGGAACCCGCCAGCGTGCAGCCCGCCCTGTAGTAGCAGGAGCAAAGGCAACACTGTGATGCTCGACCTGTGCATTCGCCGAGGTTAGCAAACCTTTTCGAGCGGGAAAATGGTACGCGTCATACGTTTTTGCCGACGATCCAGCCTATAGCGAAGCCGATCCCGCCCGCAACCAGCGTGTAAACGGGCAGGAAACGGAACAATCCCTGGGGATCCGAGGCATTGGTGAACAGCCCGTCGAGATTCACCGAGTACGCGTAATGCAGGTACGCCGACAGTCCCAGCGCCGGGATCGCAAACCCCGCCGTGCCGAGCGGCCAGCGCCAGCCCGATCCGCTCCAGGTGCCCTCGCCACGGCGTAGCGTATTCGCGGCGAGCAACAGGAAAACGATTGGCGGCACCATGTTGCGTGCGACATAGGGGCCACTTTCCTGCACATCGCTAAACCAGAACCCGGCCGCAGCGACAATCATCACGAGCGGCGCAAGGCGGACGAGAATCAATCGCTGCATCGCTCAGGTAGGGTCGGCGCTGATCATGGTCGGGAAACGAACGGTCGCACCCGGCTGCACGCTGTGCAGGTCGAGACCGGGGTTGTACTGGCGGAACAGCCAGATCGGCACATCGTAGTCGCGCAGCGCCAGCACCCAGATCGACTCGCCACGCCTGATGACATGATCGGTGACGCCCGTGATCACGTGTTCACGAAAGAAACCATCCTGCTGCTCACGGTGGTATGCCACACGCCGGCTTTCGAATGCCTGCGCATCCACGGTGCCCAGATCCAGCTTGATCCGCTGACCGACCTCGACCGGGGTACGAAACGCAAGCCCATTGATGTCGCGCAGCCGTTGCGTGCGAATGCCGAGCCAATCGGCATAGTGGCCCAGCGTTTCGAGAGGATGAACCTCGATCGTATTGTCTGCGGCGACGCTGTAATCGCTCGGATCCGACAGCAGCGCAGTCTGAATCGTCCCTAGCAGGCTTGCCGCGATATCGCCCGCCATCGCGCCCGGAGTCTGCTCAGCCACGACCGGTGGAGCTTCGACAGCCGGTACATCGGCGCTCGCAACAACCACGGGTGGCGGTGCCGGCGCAGGCGCCGGGCCTGCGGCAGGCAGACGCAATTGCTGCCCTGCCCGAATGCGATGCGAGCTGCTCAGGTTGTTGATCGCAACAAGCGTCGACACATTCGTCTTGTAGGTTTTTGCGATTTCCGACAGCGTGTCGCCACGCGCGATAGTGTGAAACAAGTCGGGCAGCTGGGCCGTCTGCCATGAATCGGCCGGTATTGCCGCCAGCAGCGCGTCGACAGAAGCATCGAGCAAGCTGGACGGCACCCGAATCTGCAGTCCTTTCGGCAAGTGCTTGCTGCCCTGCAGGATCGTGTGCTGCAAGGCGGGGTTGTACCGGGCAAGCTCGCGCGTCGTGATGCCGAGGGCATCGCACAGCTCGCCGGCCGAAATATAGCTATCGAGTTCGATTTGCGCGTAGTCGGTCGGACGATCGGGCACGAGCCCCGGAAAGTAGGTATCTGCGTTCTGATCGACGTGTTTCGCTGCCAGAAAAGCCACATAAAAGTTGCGCGATGCAAACCCGAACGTCCTGCCGTTGTAGTTGCGCATTATGTCGGCGTAAGCCGTGTCGCCAAACTGGTGCATCGCGCGGCGTACACCCGACAGCCCGTGATTGTAGGCCGTGATCGCCATCGGCCAGTTACCGGTGATCGAGTAGTTGTAGGCCAGCAGTTGTCCGGCTGCGCGTGATGCGGAAAACGGATCGTTGCGCTCGTCGAGCACGTGGTCGATGCGCATGAAGCGGCGTCCGGTGCTGCGCGTGAACTGCCAGATTCCCGAGGCGCCGACGTGCGAGCGGGCGTCGGGGTTGTAGGACGACTCGACATGGGGCAGCGCTGCAAGTTCGAGCGGCACACCGAGCGTCGTGAACTCGCTCTCTATGTAGTCGCGCCAGCGTCCCGCCCGTATCAGTCCATCGTGAAAACGGTCTCGCAGCCCGAGCTGAAACCGGATTTGCCGGGTTGCGGCACCGAGCGTCTCTTTGCTGACATCGTCCGGCCACAGCGCGAGCACGCGCGTTTCCTCGTCGGACAGATTGGCGCGTTTACCTTTGGCGAGCGTGCGCAGAATCGCCTGGTAATGCTCGCGCCGTTTGGCAACTAGGCGGTCCCGCTCACGGCGGCTGATGTCCGCTGGGAGCGCGATGATTTCATAGACGACCGCCAGGTTGCGGTTATCGTGCAACACGCCTTGCGACGTCGAATAGTGGCTGAATATATCGATCCAGAAGTCGACATCGCGCTGTAATTCGGCCGGTAACGGGAAGGTTTCCTGCCCGCTGGCCGGGGCCGCGAGAAATGCCATCAGCAGCAGCCAGAGGCGACCTTTTCTTGTCATTTGGCTCATTTCAAGTTTCAATCGTAAATTCTTGATTAGTTCACAGAAAAAAGGGACCGATTCGGGCTATTTTGCACAATGAACCAGGCTCGCGCACTTACCATAATATTTCTCGCGCTGGGCGCCGTTCCAGCCCTTGCGGGCGAGGTATCCGTCGACCCCGGCGATAACGGCACCGACATCGTTGAAGATACGACCGAGGATCTCGATTCGCGTTCCTCGGAAGTTGCTGTTGCGGCAGAGCACCTGCTCGATGAATCGCCTGATCCTGCGGAACTGCCGGCGATACCGCTCGCTGACGCCGTGACCGCTGCCGGCGGGGCCGCCGCCCCAATCTCGCTGCTCGACAGGGATATTGTGCCTGGCTCTGCGCAACGCCTGTCATGGTCTGCCACCGAGTTGTTTGAAGGCGTTCCCGTATCCACACCCGTACTCGTCGTCAATGGCGCCCTGCCGGGACCAACCCTGTGCCTGACGGCCGCCGTACACGGTGACGAACTCAACGGTATCGAAATGGTCCGCCGTGTTATGCACGATATCGATCCGTCCAAATTATCAGGCGCTGTCATCGGCATTCCGATCGTCAATGTACAGGGCTTCCGTCGCGGCTCGCGATACCTGCCGGACCGGCGCGACCTGAATCGCTACTTCCCGGGCAATCCGAATGGCAGCGCCGCGGCGCGCATAGCGCACTCTTTTTTCAACAACGTCGTATCGCACTGCGACGCGCTCGTCGATCTGCACACGGGCTCATTCGAGCGCGCAAACCTTCCGCAGATACGTGCTGACCTGAGAAACCCGGATGTTCTCACCCTGACCCAGGGCTTCGGGTCCATGGTCATCCTGCACAGTACGCCTGCCGTCGGGACCTTGCGATACGCGGCAACTCGTGCCGGCATTCCGGCCGTAACGCTCGAGGCCGGCGGCCCCTCGCAGCTTGAACTCGATGAAGTGAAACTCGGCGTCAAGGGTATCGAGACGCTGGTTTATACGCTGGGCATGATCAAGAAGCGGCGGCTTTGGGCCGAACCCGTGCCTGTTTACTATCGCTCGTCCTGGGTGCGCGCCGATAACGGCGGTATCCTGCTTAGCGACGTAAGCCTCGGCAGCACGGTACGCAAGGGTGACATACTCGGAACGATAACGGACCCGATGAACAACGCCCGTACCGAGGTGCGTTCGCCCTATTCGGGCCGCATCATCGGCATGGCGCGTAACCAGGTCGTGATGCCGGGATTCGCCGCGTTCCACGTCGGCATACAGACCGACGAGGCGCCCGTCGAGGAAGCGCCGGTGATTGACGTCCACGGCGACGACAGCAGCAAGGATTACGTCGACGGAATGTCGGAATAGGTTTAAGCTGCGGCGGCATGTCCGCCAGTCGCAAACCACTGTATCTCTACCTTTCTCCCGCAACCTGGCCCGTCTGGATCGGTCTCGGGTTGCTGCGCATGGTTTGCCTGTTGCCGCACCGGCTGGCCCTCGCCGTTGGCCGTGGATTGGGTCGCATAGCGTTCATGCTGAGCGGCGAGCGGCGCGCGATCGTACGCCGCAACATCAAACTCTGCTTTCCCGACCTGACCGACAACGAACGAGACGACCTCGTGCGGCGGCATTTCGTTGCACTCGGCATGTCACTGATCGAAACGGGGCTTGGTCGCTGGGCCTCGGACCGCCACGTCGACGCACTGACGACGATCCGTGGCTTCGAGCATTTACAGGCAGCCATCGATAGCGGCAGGGGCATAATTCTACTGAGCGCTCATTTTACGACGCTCGAGATAAGCGGGCGGGCGCTCGCGCTGCGCATCCCGCCGTATTCCGCCGTCTTCAGGAAAAACCGCAGTGAATTCATGACCGAGGTGCAACGCTCGGGCCGCGAACGCTCTGCTGCAGAGACAATAGAGAAGCGCGACATCAAGCTCATGGTGCGCCGGCTACGCGAAGGCGGCTTGGTCTGGTACGCGCCCGATCAGAGCTACAACCGCAAGGGCGCGGAAGTGGTGCCATTTTTCGGGGTACCGTCGATGCACACGACGGCCACGTCGACCCTGGCTCGCCTCGGTAAAGCGGCCGTGTTGCCTTTTTTTCCGCAGCGCATGCCCGATGGCCACTACCTGATCACGATATCGCCGGCTTTCGAGAACTTTCCGAGCGATGACCCGGTCGCCGATACCAGGGAGTACGTGCGCGTGCTCGAGGAGCATATCGAACGGTGCCCGGAGCAGTACTTCTGGGTACACCGCAAGTTCAAGAATCTGCCGGATTCTTACCCCGACTATTACTCCGACCTCACCGCATCGAAATAGCCTTCGAGAAACTGTTCCCAGTTGGCCAGTCTGAAGGGTAGCCTCGGATCCAGCGTCACGATCTTCTGCAACGACCGGTGCAGGCGATTGAGCGTCGTCTGCTGCCATGGTCCGGGGGGCAGCAGCTTGCCGCGATCGAAGTCCAGCATCCACAGGTCACCGTCGCCATCGATCTGCAGGTTGTAGGCGTTCATGTCCGCATGGTAGACACCCTTGTCGTGAAAGCCCTGCACAGCCGCCCCGAGCGATCGCCAGAATTCGGGCGGGCAAGCCTCGCTGGCGATGTATTCCGATAGCGCCACGACGTCGGGAATGCGCACCGTAATGATATCGGCCGTGTAGGTCGGTCCCTGACGGCAGTAGCGTGCCGCGGCCGGCCGCGGCACGCGCAGGCCGCTGTCCGCCATCTTCGCCAGCATGCGCCACTCCGCAAATGGCCGTGTCCGGTCCTCCCCGGTCCAGACATAACGGTCGTGCACGAACCGGCCAACCAGCCCACCGCGGACGTAATGGCGCAACACGAATTGCCGCGGGATATTGCCGACATAGGTGGTATTGCCGCGTCCCGACGCCCTGAGCGCCCCCGAAACCGGCTCCGAGTGCAACCATCCCGAGGCCGTGAAGCGATCCTCGCTGATCTCGCGGATGACCTGGCGATCGTACAAGATCGCGCCATTTTTCGTTTTTTCAACGGTTTCTGTCATTTACGGCTTTTTTGGCCATTTTTAGCGGCTTTTAAGCGATTTTCGCGACCATATTGCGGCTTTTCGGCAGCCCGGAAAAACGAATTGATGGATTCTTAAAAATATATGAGATATCGGATTTTTCATGGCTTTTCGGCGATTTTAGTGCCATATATCGACTAAAATAACGACAATTGAGCTCAGTCCTAAAAGTAGATTTCAAATATGATCAAGTCTGGCGATTCGCGGCGTTTCGACGCACTTAGCGCTTTTCTTCGTGCAATTACCGGATTTTTAGTCTTCGGCGTCATCGAGGTGATACTGGGCGCCGCAGTAAGGGCACTTGGCCTCGCCGGTTTCCTCGATCGGCAGGAATACTCTCGGATGCGAGTTCCACAGGTACATCCCCGGCATCGGGCAGGACAACGGCAGGTCCCTTGACCGGACGCGGTAGCGGTGCTGTGCGTTGGCGGGGATGAGGTCCTGGTCTACTGTGCCGGCTCTGCTGTTCACGGGAGTTCCTGTACGTCACGGGATGCGCGGATTATAGGACCTCTTTCCACAGGTCTTCTACAAAGCGGCGCTCATCCGGGAACTCGCTGGCCCCGACGAGCGCAGCCTTTTGGTCGAGCGCGAGGTGATGCAGGCGAAGGCGATAGCCTTTGTAGATATCCTGGAGCCGCGCCGCCGTTTCCTCGGCCACGAACCCCGCGGCGGCCAGCGCCTCGAGCTGGCGTATGTTGTCCGAGTAGAAATACAGCGACCGATCCTCCGCGGCATTGGCCAGAACCAGGTACTGCACGATGAACTCGATGTCGCCGATGCCGCCAACGCCCTGTTTCAAATCGAACACCTCCGTATCGCTCTTGTCGAGGCTGGCACGCATGCGCCGCCGCATGTCGACGACATCGTCACGCAATGTGTCCCGCCGTACGCGAGACGATAACGTCTCGGCCCGAATACGCTGAAAATCTTTTCCGACCTTGTCGCTGCCCGCAACCGGCCGGGCGCGCAGCAGTGCCTGGTGTTCCCACGTCCATGCATTGTCGACCTGGTAGCGCTCGAACGCTTCGATGCTGCTGACCATCACACCCGATTGACCATCGGGCCGCAGCCGCGTGTCGACCTCGTAGAGCATTCCCGAACCGGTCTGCGCGGTCAGGAAATTCGACAGCCGCCTGACCAGCCGCGTGAAGAACATCGTGTTGTCGATCGATCCCGGACCCGCCGTGTTTCTATCCTGGCCAGAGGAATCGTGCAAAAAGACGAGATCCAGGTCGGAGCCGTAGGACATCTCGAGTCCACCGAGCTTGCCGTAAGCGATGATTGAGAATCCGGCCTCATATCGATTGCCGTCAACGACGAACTGCGGCACGCCGTGTTTATCGACGAGGTCTCGCCAGGCGATAGCCAGCGTGTGCCTGAGCACGGCCTCGGCCAGCCATGTCAGGCTGTCGCTGACCTTCATGATCGGCAGACGGCCTGCAAAATCGGCGATCGCAACGCGAAAAAGATTGGCGCGCTGGAACTGGCCCAGGACAGACATTTGCGCCTCGGTATCGTCGTCAGAACATTCGCCAAGGCGCGCATCGAGCTCGGCCTCCAGGTCCTCGAGGATTAGCGGCGACGAACCGATGCTCGGGTCCAGCAGCTCGTCGAGCAGCACGGGATATCGGGCTATCTGGTCCGCGATGTAGCTGCTGCGCTCGCACAGATTGACGAGTCTCGACAGGACCTCTGCGTTTTCGTTGAGCAATGCAATGTAAGCGCTGCGCCGCAGAATCTTCTCGACCAGCGCAAGCACCCGTGTCAATGCGGTTACCGGGTCCGCGCATTCACGAATTTGCCTGAGGAGGCGCGGTACGAACGAGCGCAATCGCTGGCTCGCCACCTTGTCGATATGCCGCGTGGCCGGCGCAGCTGCAAAATTCGCCATGCGCTTTGCGATGGCGCGATTTTGTGCAAAACCATCACGCTCGAGCGCCTCGGCCCATTCGCTGGTCTCCGCGCCATGCTCCCAGAGTTCCTCCAGAACGGCAGATGCCTGCTCCGATTCTTCGTCCTGTCCGCGAAACGCGACCGAATTGAAATGCTGGCTGACACCAGTCCTGACTTTATCGAGATCCGCCAGCAGGTCGGACCACCGGGAATATCCCATGGCCAGGGAGAGCCGCGCTCGATCCGCCTCGTCCGTCGGCAGATCGTGAGTCTGACGATCGCGAATGGCCTGTATGAAGTTTTCGAGCCGCCGCAGAAATCGATAAGCATCCGCCAGTGCGCTCGCCGCGGATTGCTGCAACCCATGAGGCCCGACCAGCTTCGGCAAGACCTGTAGCAATTCGCGTTGTTGCAGCTCGGGCCTCGATCCGCCGCGAACGAGTTGCAGCGACTGGGCGATGAACTCGATTTCTCGTATGCCGCCCGGTCCAAGCTTGACGTTATCAGCCATCTCGCGTTTCTGGACTTCGACCGAGATCATCCCGTGCATTTCCCGCAGTGACTCGAATACTCCGTAGTCGAGATAGCGACGAAATACGAACGGCCGCACAAGATCATTCATCAACTCATCAACCACCCGGGGAGGCGGTCGTGGCCCGACGATGCGCGCCTTGACGTAAGCATAGCGCTCCCAGTCCCGGCCGTGCTTCGACAAATATGCCTCCAGGGCTGCAAAGCTGGTCACCGGCGGACCACTATCGCCGAATGGCCGCAGTCGTGTGTCAACGCGAAATGCAAAGCCACCGTCGGTCACTTTGTCGAGAAGCGCAACAACGTACCTTGATACCCGGGTGAAGTACTCCGGTGCGCTCACCGATTTGCGGCCGTCGCTCTCGATCCCTCCCGGGTAGAGGAAGATGATGTCGATGTCCGACGAAAAATTGAGCTCCCGTCCACCCAGCTTGCCCATGCCCAGGATGACCAGGGACACGGACTCGCCATCCCCGCTGCGCACGACGCCGAATCTTTCCCGCACCACGCGCTCG
Organism: Woeseiaceae bacterium; assembly: GCA_011772865.1. Lineage (GTDB taxonomy): Bacteria > Pseudomonadota > Gammaproteobacteria > Steroidobacterales > Woeseiaceae > UBA1847. Next base: position 74,013 of record WVYQ01000011.1, read on the forward strand.
GCAAACCCGGCGGCCGCTTCGAGCAAACGGTCGGCGAGAATCGTCATTGCGCTCAGCGTCTCGTCGAGCCGAGCGTCGCCCCCGACTTCTCGCCAGAGAACCTGCAACATCCAACGGTTGCGGCATTGCCTTATTCGCGCCCTGGCCTCATCGAAATCATCGCAACTCCGCCCGACGTCCTCGACGAGCTCGTCCAGCACCGACATATCCGGCGGCTGGGACAGGGTGTCTGCATTTGCGAAGAACCATTCCCGATCTCTGAGCACGACGCCTGCCGCATATTCACTGCATGCGACGAGCTTCGCCAGGCGCGCCGAGACATCGGCGGACAGCTCAGCAGGATCGCTTTGCGATTGCAGTTGATCGAACCATTGCTCCGTGGACTGCCTCAGGATTTTCGGAATCGGTTCGAGAACTTTCGGGTATCGGCTGTGCGGCGGGCTGCCCATGCGCCGAGTCTATTGACCCGTGCGCCCTATCGCCAGCTTTCTGGCGCAACATCAACCGGTCGACTTTTTTTCGGCCTCGGTCAGGGCGGTCAATGTCTCAATGAGGGGAATCGGCTTGCCGATGATGTGGCCCTGGGCATAGTCGACACCCAGCTCGCCGATCAGCCGGCGCGTCTCTTCGCTTTCGACATACTCAGCTACGGTTTTGAGCTCCATAACCTTCGCCACCTGCGTAATTGCGGCGACCATCGATTCGGAGATCCTGTTGTCGATGATGTCACGGATAAAGCTGCCGTCGATCTTCAACGCATCGACCTTGAAGTTTTTCAGGTAAGCGAACGAACTCAGACCAGCGCCAAAGTCGTCCAGCGATATGCTGCAACCACGCGTGCGAAGTTCGTCGATGAATCGTTGCGCTTTTGCAAGGTTTGAAACAGCTGCCGATTCTGTGATCTCGAAGCAAAGTGTGCGCGGGGATACGCCGTTTTCATTGAGCTCTTCGTCGATAAACTCGAGGATGTCATCGTCGCTCAGCGATTGACCCGAAAGATTAATCGAAAATATCGCTTCATGGTTCGCCAGCACTTCCTGGTACTCGGCAATTTGCGCCAGCGTCGAAGACACCACCCAGCGATCGATCTGCGGCATCAATTTGTAGCGCTCGGCAGCCGAGAACAGCGCTTTCGTCGAGACGGCTGCGCCGTCGCCGTCGTTCATCCGCAGCAGCACCTCGTATTGCGGCCGCGCTTCATCCTTCTTGAGGTCGACGATGGGCTGAGCAAGCAACTCGAAACCGTCCTCGTCAAGGGCCTGTTGAATCTGCGCTACGAGCTGCATGTCGTCGTGGCGTTGAACGATGCTCAGGTTCTTTTCGTCGTAAACCTCGATACGATCGCGACCATGCTCTTTCGCAGACTCGCAGGCCAATCGAGCAGTCGTCAGCGCGCGGCCGCGTGCGCCTTCCTTGGAATTGAACTCCGCGAGGCCAATGCTCATCGTAATCTGTAACGACTTGTCGCCTTCGAGGTAGCGCAGCGCGTCGCCTTTGTCGCGTATCGTCTGTGCGAGCTCGAGCGCGGCGTCAGTATCCGCGTGGGTTAGCAAAATGCAAAAGTCGTCACCCGTCAGTCTCGAGACAACCGCTTTGCGCGACAGGTCTTCTTCCAGCATTCGTGCGAATCGTATGATCACGGCATCGCCCGCCTCGCGGCCGAAGGTATCGTTGACGAGTTGCAGGTTGTCGAGATCGAAGTAAATCAGCTGATGAGCGTCGTCCGGCTTCTCAAAATCCTTGGCCGACTCCTGCAGCTGCGCCTCGAATCCGGCGCGATTCATCAGCCCGGTCATCGCATCAAACGATTGCTCGATCACGTACTCGACCTTGCGGACGATGTGCGCCATGAACCGCCTTTCGGCCTTCGTGAAGTCGCCGCCGTTGACACGCCCCAGCTGCGCCAGGACACCTTCGAGATTGCCATGTTTGTCGATCAGAGGACTCAATAATGTCTGAAACCCCTGCGCAGGCGGGTCTTCCTCGCCTTCGATACCTGGGATCTCGAACACGGCCGGCCAGCGCTTGCCCTCGAGCTTGGGCATCAAGTGGTCGACGAGGTAACGATCCAGGACCTTGCGATTGACTTTCTTCCAGCTCGAGTGAGTCGCGCTGACACGAATTCGTTTGCCCGGAATCAGCAGCACGCTGTAGGCGATGCCGAGATATCGCCCACTTTGTCCGACGAGCTGAGCAAGTCCGGCATGGCTGCGGGACATGCCGTGGATCTTCTCGTCGACCTCGTACACGAGCGTCAGTTCTTTCTCGGCATCCTCGCCACGCTGCTCTGCCAGTTCGAGCTGGCGGCCAGTAATCAGGCTTTCGCCGATCAGATCCACTGCGGGCCGGAGAATTTTGGCCAGCATCTGGGGATTGAATGAAGACGATTTGCCGGCATTGCGGGAAAAGACCGAAACCAGCAGGCCGAGCCTGCTGTCGTCGTCGCTTCGAACGGACAATACGAGGAGCGTGCGTCCCGAGTTCAGCGTACGCCGGATATGGCCTTCGGATTTCTCGGCGTCGGCAATGATTTCATCAGGCAAGTCGGTAATGAAATTATCAATTTCGTAGTCATCTGCGCCATCCGAACTCCAGACGCAGTCGCGCTTGCGGTCGTAGAAACAAAAGCAGTGCGCGCGCGGCACAAGCGAGTGAAGCAAGCCCTTGGCCTTGCCAATATTTTTTATTGTTTGCAAATTGTGCAGGTCGGCCGACAACGCTGACTCCCTTCGGGCTGGCGGATCCTGGGATATCTACAATGCCAGCGCTGCGGCTGCCCCGCTGTGACTGAAGTCTCAAGTGAGGCCGTTTGCACCCTGAAAATGGGCCATTTGGGCAAGTTTTGGGCAAATTACTGCGATGCGAGCCACTCGTCATCGGAGCCTTCCGGCACGCCCTCGAACAGTGGTGTCGACAGGTAACGCTCGCCGGTATCGGGCAGCATCGCCAGGATGACCGAGCCCTCGGGTGCCTCCTCGGCCACATCGAGCGCTGTGGCAAGCGTGGCGCCGGCCGAAATACCCGTGAATATGCCCTCTTTGTGAGACAGCTCGCGCGACACCTCGATAGCACGGTCGTCGGATATCGACCTGAGTTCGTCGAAGACCTCGCGATCGAGCACCGCGGGGATGAAATCGGGTGTCCAGCCCTGGATCTTGTGCGGCGCCCACTCGGCGCCGGCGAGCAGGGCCGCTCCTGCCGGCTCCGTTGCCACGATCTTTATCTCCGGGCGAGCGGCTTTGATCGTCCGACCGGCGCCACTCATCGTTCCGCCCGTGCCGTACCCGGTCACCCAGTAGTCGAGCCGCCGGCCCGAAAAATCGCTGAGGATCTCGGGGCCTGTCGTGCTCGCGTGGTAGTCCGGGTTTGCCGGGTTCTCGAACTGGCGCGCCAGGAACCAGCCATGCTTTTTCGCCAGTTCTTCCGCCTTGCGAACCATACCGGTGCCGCGCTCGGCCGCGGGCGTCAGGATGACCTTGGCGCCGAGACCACGCATGACCATTCGGCGCTCGACCGAAAACGAGTCGGCCATTGTCGCGACAAACGGATGACCCGTCGCCGCGCACACCATCGCGAGTGCGATGCCCGTATTGCCTGAGGTCGCCTCGACGACCGTCTGTCCCGGCTCCAGGGTGCCTTTTTGCTCGGCGTCATTGATGATCGCGAAGGCAAGGCGATCCTTGACGGACGCCATCGGGTTGAACGATTCGACCTTGACGTAGAGTTCGACGTGGTCCGGGCCCATGCGATTCAGGCGCACGATCGGCGTATTGCCGATAGTTTCCAGAATATTGTTGTAGATCATCTTCCAGTCCTCTTGTTATTCGGGCGTTGTTGCGGCCAGGCGCCGCGACGTCACCGATGATCAGCCGTGTCAGCTGCTCGAGGCTATCACGGATAAAGTCTCAGGCGAGAAATGTGTTCCCGGTCCGCCCGTCGCGAATTGGGCAAAAATGACCCCGTGTTTCTGTCGTAATAGCCATGTGTTATATGTAGCCAATCAACGCGGGTGAAACGAACGGCCGCGCGGGCGGTCATAGTTGAGGACGCAACGACGCAGCTTTCAGCATGAAGCTTCAACAACTGAAATACTTGCTTGCGATCGTCGACAACGGGCTGAACATCACTGCAGCCGCTGAACGGCTGTATACGTCTCAGCCGGGGGTGAGCAAACAACTCAAGCTGCTCGAGGAAGAACTCGGGCTGCAGCTGTTCGTGCGCAAGGGCAAGAGCCTTGGCGGTATCACGCCGGCAGGGGAGCAGGTTATCGCCCGGGCGCGCATGATCATGGCGGAAGTCGACAACATCCGCAGCCTGGCTTCCGATTACTACCACGAGGAAGAAGGCACACTTTCAATCGCTACGACCCATACGCAGGCGCGGTATGTGTTGCCCGATGTGATACGCAGGTTCCGCGAACGTTACCCGCGCGTCAACCTCAACCTGCACCAGGGCACTTCGGAACAGATCGCCGACATGGTGAAAGCCAACGAGATCGATTTCGCGATTGCGACCGGCTCCCATAGGCTGTTCAACGACCTGTTGCTCGTACCCAGTTATCACTGGGACCGAAAGATTATCGTGCCCAAGGGCCATGAACTTGCGGCACTCGAGCGAAAGCTAACGCTCGAGGATCTCGCGAAACATCCGCTGGTCACCTACGTCTTCAGCTTCGGCGGGCAATCCTCACTGAAGCGCGCGTTTGCCGACCGCGGATTGGAACCTGATGTCGTATTTACCGCCCGCGATGCCGATGTCATCAAGACCTATGTCCGAATGGGACTGGGCGTAGGAATCGTCGCCAGCATGGCCGAGGACTGCTCGGATGGCGAGGACCTTACTGCACTTGACGGAGAAGGGCTGTTCCCGCGAAGCACGACATGGATCGGATTCCGCAAGGACATCGTGCTACGCCGCTATATGCTGGATTTCGTGCAGCTGTTTGCACCGCATATCACGACCGACCAGCTCGAACGCACGCGTCATGTTCGCTCTCAGTCCGACATTGACGATTTGTTCAGGGACACGAGCCTGCCCGTTCGTGGTGGCTGCAGCGACGACATTACTGAAGCTGCCTGATCGGGAGTCCTCGTTCCTCGATCCGTATCAGTAGATGCGAATCCCGCCATGCCGCTTGCGACTGCGGTGATCGGTCCACCAGAGTCCGATCATCAGGCCCGCGACGAGACACGCAGCGGCCACGCCACCGACCCATTTCAACGGCACGAGGATGCGATTCTGCGCCTGGCTCTCGCGAAGTTCGTTATTTTCCTCGCCTAGCCGCGCCGCAGTGGCTTCGCTCGTTTCGAGACTCGCCTGCAGATCGGCAACCTGCCCCCTGAGCGAATCGATCGTGGCCGCGGGCGCGGCAAACGCCTGGCGCGTCTCCTCGAGTTCGGCACTCAGCCGGTCTACCTCCGCCTGGGTTTCGGTAACGATGAGCTTGGCCGGCTTCTCGTCCACGAGGAACCCTGCCTTGACGTAACCCCGCGTTCCATCCGGCAGCTGCACGTGAGCGTAGTACTGGGTCCGCGACAAAACCTCCATCTCCTGCCCACTTTCGAGATTCTGAAACGGCCGGTCACTGGTGTCCGACGCCTGGTGCAGGCCGAGCCGCAGCGTATCGGTCACGTACGCGGTTTCCGCCATTGCGCCGAACGGCAACAGCAGCAAGAGCACAAGTTTGCGCATTAGTGTTCTCCCAAACGAACTGGCGAGAGTCTACTACAGGCTATTGCTCGTAGAGCCATCGAAGCAGGGCTTCCTGGGTCTCGTCGCCGTAACCGCGATGGATATCCGTGTGGTTCTGCAGCACGACGACGGCAAATCGCCTGCCGGAGCGCGCCTGCAGATATCCGGCGATACCCGCCACGTGGTCGAGCGAGCCGGTTTTCAGGTGAGCGGCGCCTTCGAGGGGTCCGCTGTCCATCCGGTAGCGCAGCGTACCGTCGAGCCCGGCAAGCGACATCGACGACACGTATTCCGGCATGTAAGGCTGGCGCCAGGCAAACCTGAGGAGCTTCCCGAAGTCCGCAGCCGTTATGCGCGCCTCGCGCGACAGGCCCGCGCCGTTGTCGAACGCCAGGTCGGTGAATTCGAGTCCGTTCTCGCGCAGCCAGTTGCCGACAACCTTGCGTCCGCCCGCTTCGGTCCCCGGAGGTCCGAGGATCTCGGCCGATAATGTAAGCAGGAGCTGCCGGGCCATGACATTGTTGCTGAACTTGTTCACCCGGCTGATCACGTCGGTCAGTGGCAGCGACTGGAACTCCACGATTGGTTCCTCGTCGGCTGGTGCCGCGGCGGTCGTCCAGCCGCCATCGAAAGTTCCGCCGGACTCCTCCCACATCGACTTGAACAGACCATAAGCAAAACTGTTGTGGCCGAGCGCGGTCCGATCCATTGCGTAACGCTCACAACCACTCGGGAACTTGCCGCTGAAAGTCATCTTGTTGACGGTCGCATTGGCCGTAATCGTGATTCCACGCTGATACCCGCGACATGCGCCGGGGGCCAGGCTCAGGCGATTGTCGATCTCGAGGTTCGGCAACGGCGGGTCGGTCCAGATTTCGACTTTGCCGGTTTCATGCACCGGTTCGAACCAGTAGCGCACGACCTTGTAATTCATGAGTAATGCATTAGGCGCAACGTTATACGCGCGCAACGGCTGGCGATCGAAGTCGCCAGGGTCATCGGGAGCGACTTCGAAGTAACTGTCATCCAGCAACAGGTCGCCGCCGATCTCATCGATGCCCGCCTGGCGAATCCGGCGCAACATCTGCCACACGCGTTCGGTCACGAGGAACGGATCGCCCTGCCCCCGGATCAACAGGTCACCGTCCAGCCTGCCGTCCTCGATCGGACCGAGAGCAAAAATATCGGTCCGCCAGGTATAGGTTGGCCCGAGGATGTCGATTGCTGCGAGCGTCGTCAGCAGCTTGATCGTCGAACCCGGGTTACGGGGAACGTCCTCGTTCCAACGAACGACGACATCGCCGCTATCGAGATCTTGCACATAGATACTGGTCGCAGCTTCGGGTACCTGCCGATGCGCGAGCCTGCTCTCCACAGGTGGCGGGAGGAAGGGCTCGGAGGCGGCGAGGGGAGCAGACAGCGCCAGGGCTGCGAACCACAGGTATCGACTCACTTTGCCGGCTTCCTGATGCCGAACGCCCGAATGCGGTCCGCCAGCGTCGTCGGCTTGACGCCCAGCAGCTCTGCGGCACCATTCGGCCCCGACACGCGCCATTGGGATTCCTCGAGTGCCATGACCGTGTTTTTTTTCTGGAAGTCGCGCATTTCCTTTTCCGTCAAGATACCGCCGGGACGAGACGACACCGCCTGAGCATCGCGCACTTCGGCGCTTGCAATATTCGGCATGGACAAATCCAGCCGGAGCACGTTCCCCGATGACAGGATTACGGCACGCTCGATCACGTTTTTCAATTCCCGGATATTGCCCGGCCAGTCGTAATCGCGCAGCTTGTCGGCCTGCGTACGGGTCAGGGTCAGAATCGGCCGACCGAAATCCTGGCAGGCGCGTTCGAGAAAATGTTGTGCCAGCTGCACGACGTCTTCACCGCGCTCACGCAGCGGCGGCACCTCGACCGGGAAGACGCTGAGCCGGTAGAAAAGATCCTCGCGAAACTCGCCCCCGACAATAAGTTGCTCGAGATTCCTGTTGGTCGCCGCAATAACCCGCACGTCGACCGTTCGCGTGACGTCATCGCCGACGCGCTCGAACTCGCTCTCCTGCAACACTCGGAGCAGCTTGCCCTGCAATTCGAGAGGTATCTCGCCGATCTCGTCGAGAAAAATCGTTCCGCCGTCGGCGAGCTGGAAGCGCCCCACGCGGTCGCGATGTGCTCCCGTGAACGCCCCTTTCACATGCCCGAAAAACTCGCTTTCGAACAGCTCCTTGGGAATCGATGCGCAGTTCACCTTCACGAGAGGCCCGTCGGCGCGTGAACTCTGGGTGTGTATGGCGTGGGCCACGAGTTCCTTGCCGACACCCGATTCGCCGAGCAGCAATACGCTTGCCGGCGTCTCGGCGACGGCTTCGACCTGCTTGAGCATCTTGCGCAGTGCCGAACTCGTGCCGACGATACGGCCGAAATTCATGGCGACATTGACCTCTTCGCGCAGGTAATCGCGTTCGCGCTCGAGCTCTTTGCGCAGGCTCGCATTTTCGGCCAGCGCACTGCGCAGCTTTCGCTCTGCGCGCAGCCTCTCGGTGACGTCCTTGGACGCGATCAGCATTCGATCGACATTGCCGTTGATGTCCCTGTGTGCGATCGCGGATACAACGAGATCGAGGACCCGGCCGTCCCTGGTCACGACCTGGCGTTCTTCATTGTTGAAGTCACCCTGTTGCAGGAGCTCCCGAAGACGGCCCCCCGCATACCGTTGGCGATCGGCCTCGCTGAAGAAGTCCGTCGTCGGACGGCCGATGACTTCGTCTCTCCGGTAGCCGAGTTTTTGCAGCCAGTGGTCGGTCGCCGTCACGATCTTCCCGTCACCGTCGACCGTATGCAGCATGGCGGGCGTCTTGCGGTAAAT
>WVYQ01000011.1:82739-95089 GCA_011772865.1 Woeseiaceae bacterium
TAGCCGAGGCGGGCGAGAAACGCGTCGCTGAGATCGACGTAGGTGCCGTCCTCCGCGATGGACGTCGCCATCGCGGGGGATTTTCGAAACATCCATTGGTAATCGACCGCCCGCGGCATCGGCATTTTATACGGAATTCCGTAACTAAAGTCACGACTTTTCGTAATTTACGGAATTCCGTAACCTTCATCTTTGCGATAACTTTATGTTTTTAAATGTTTTTCAATGTTGGCACGGCTTGTGCAATAAACAAAGCGAAGATTTGCACAGTCGCCTGGGCGACAACGACATGATTAAAGGAATGACCATGAAATCTGGAAAATTTGAAAACGGGCTGGCGTTGATCGGCGTCCTCGTGGTGCTGTTTGCCGTCACGTCTGCTGCGAACAGCGCGCTGTCCTTGTAAGACAGCCTGGTCGATGGCGACTTGAAAAGCCGGCCATAGGCCACATCTAAGCTCTCTGGTGGCAGGGCGTCGGGAGTCTCTCCCCCGAAATACCTGACGCTAGCCACCGAAATACCAGCAGGATTGCTGGTGGATAACGGGCCCGGAAGGCCCGGCGGCATCCCCCCTGCCGTTAAATCCTGGGCGCCGGAGACCTCCGTGTCGGAGGCCCGTTGAATCGGCAATCGAATTCAGCGCTCCGGCGCCTTTCTTTTTGGCTAGTTGTCTACACGTTTGCGGTGATTTTCGGCACGCCTGGCGCGATTGTTCGCCATACCGTCGCTGATCGTCTCACGCAGGCGCTTGAGCCAGCGCCTCGCCCAGGTAAATTCGATAGCAAGTATCGTGAGGCCGACGGCGATACCGAACAGGCCGGGGCCGGGTGTGACGATCATGACGATCCCGAGCAAGACTATCGTGCCACCCACGACCGCGATTGCGATTCGCCTGGCCGCCTTGTAGGTGACATGAAAGGTCTTGTGGATCACGGTGCCCCCAACAGGTAGAGCATTATCATCATAGCCCAATAGCATTATTTGTTTTATGACAACGATATCGTAGTCTTTGTTGCATGCCATCTCGCCGTAATTGCTTGCTGCTGATCATACTCGCCGTCGGCGTCTCAGAAGCCGATAATCTGCCACGACTCGAGGTCGACGCAGGACCCGCTCTCGTGTCGATCAAGCCCTTGCCGGTTGGCCGCAAACTTGTCCGGCTGGGGACACTCAACTACAAGATCCAGGTCAATGCGCATTGTGGTGGCGCTTACCTGGCCGAGTCGGTCTCGATCAGCATTGCCGACACACGCAAGACTCTGTTGGCGGAAGAGCTGGAAGAATCGTCGGAACTCGTAACCAACATCACCATACCGGCGCGCCAGGTTGCACCCCTGCCCGTGGACGGGTTCTGTTCAGCCACAAACACCGTGCAGCGCGAATTGCTGGTGCACGATGTCGTTACCGCGCATTTGTCACTGCGGTGCACGAGCGAGCAAGGTGAATCTATAACTTACGCCACGCGTCCGCTGGCCGTGACGATTCGCTGCGAAACGGGCGATCAGGAAGATTCGGCGTCGTCAATCCTGAGGTGAAGATCGAAGAACTCAAGGACCCGCTGCCATGCGTCCTCGGCCACACCAGCGTCGTAGGTAGCGGCCGCCGGATCAGCGAAAGCATGCCCGGCGTACGGATACACATGCACGTCGTAATTCTTCCGCAGGCGCTCCAGCGCTGATTCGAAATCCCGGACCACATCCAGCGTTATGCTGGGATCCCGGCCGCCGAACAGACCAAGTATCGGCGCATCGATCGGGCGCAGCGCATCCTCGTCGTCCGTGACCTGTCCGTAAACGATTACCACGGCATCGAGCTCATTCGGGAACAGCATTGCGGCATCGAGCGACCAGCCGCCGCCGAAATCCCATCCGAGCGAGCCGATACGGGGTGCGCCCGCCGTCTCGCTGACAAACGCGTAGGCCTGCCGGATATTCTCCCTGGCCGATTCCGGGTTTTCGACCACTCTGACCATCTGCAGCCTCGCCTGCTCTGGCGCGTCGGCGGTTGAGCCACCGAAAAGATCGATTGCAAGGACGATGTAGCCTTCGGCCGCGAGGCTGTCCGCCTGGGCGCGAGTCTGGTCGTCAAGACCCCAGGAAGCGTGAATCATTATGACCGCTGGCAAAGGATCCACCATGTCGGCGGGGAATACGAAATGACCGTAGACGAGCTCGTTGTCGACCTCCGCGTATGGCAGCCTTTCCGCGATAACAGGCACAGCGGGTTCTACGCCGGCTGCCGGAGTCTGAGCCATCGATTCCGGCGCTGTCGCGTCCGCGGCAGCCTGATCGGCTGCGCCCGAGTCCGAGCCGCCGAACTCACAGCCTGATACGACTATTGAGAGTCCGGCAAACGCCGCTGCCAGAACGCATTTCCATTGCTTGGTGCTCAACATAGACGCGGTAGTGTAATCGAAAAACGAACGGTGGGTCGAAGGATAGAACTGCTGCGGCTAGACTCGAGGTCTTAATCGCCGGCAATTAGCGGTCCCAGTCATCGTCGTCGTCCCACTCGCGCAACTTGCTCTTGTCGACGCTTCGCCACTGTTCTTCGCTACGACGATTATGCTGAACGACCTTGGCGATCGTATACGCGATCACGACTGCAATGAAAATGAGGATCCAGAGAAGACCTTCGGGCATAACAACCAGCAACCCAAGATGACCGACTCGCATCATAACACCGGCGAGCAAGAATCAATCCTGCGACGCATGACCAGTTTCGTTCGTGAGTCCGTGCGCGACAACGAGGCTGACTACACGCGTGGACCCGTCGGTCGGGCGCTCGGCTTGCTCGCGATACCGATGATGCTCGAGATGTCGATGGAGTCGATATTTGCCGTTGTCGACATCGCCTTCGTCTCGCGGCTGGGTACGGACGCGATTGCATCGATCGGCATCACCGAAGCACTGATATCCGTGCTGTATGCGATCGCGGTGGGACTCGGCATGGGCGTGACCGCCATGGTCTCCCGGCGCATCGGCGCCAACGAGCGCGAGGCGGCCGCCCGGGTCACAGGGCAGGCAATCTGGGTCGGCGCCGCGTTGTCATTACTGATCGGCATTCCGGGCGCGTTTTATGCCGGCGACATGCTGCGTCTGATGGGCGCATCCGACGGGGTCATCGAAACCGGCACCGGTTTCGCGGCGGTGTTGCTCGGTGGATCGGCCAGCATCATTTACCTGTTTCTGCTCAATGCAGCCTTTCGCGGCGCTGGCGATGCATCGATTGCGCTGCGCTCGCTCGTGCTGGCAAACAGTCTCAACATCATTCTCGATCCTTGCCTGATATTCGGCCTCGGACCTTTTCCGGAGCTCGGGGTGACCGGCGCCGCCTGGGCGACAACGATCGGACGCAGCATCGGCGTGCTTTACCAGCTCTGGTATCTGTTTGATGCCCGCGGCCGCCTGCGTTTTCGCTTCAGGAACCTGGCGCTGCACCCGAAAATGCTCGCCCGCATGCTCGTCATATCAGCGGGCGGCGTCGGCCAGTTCCTGATCGCAACGTCGAGCTGGATCATCATCATGCGCATCGTCGCGCTTTACGGCAGCACGGCCGTCGCCGCATACACGATCGGGCTGCGCATCCTCGAGTTCGTCTGGCTGCCGTCCTGGGGCCTCGGTAACGCAGCCGCGACACTCGTGGGGCAAAACCTCGGCGCCGGGCGGCCCGACCGCGCCGAAGCGTCGACATGGATGGCCGCGCGATACAACACGATCTTCATGACCGGTGTCGGCATTACCCTGTTGGCGTTCGCGCCAGGCATCGCCAGCCTGTTCACAAATGACCCCGAGGTGCAGTATTACGCCACGACCTGCCTGCGCATCCTGGCTGTCGGCGCGCCCGCCTATGCAATCGGCATGATCGTCGTCCAGGCGATCAACGGCGCCGGCGATACGGCCACGCCGACCGTGATTGACCTGTTTGGATTCTGGGTGTTGCAATTGCCCGTGGCCTACTGGCTAGCAACTTCGGTGGGAATGGGTCCGAACGGGGCATTCACCGCGATCGTCGTGGCCGAGACATTTATCACTGTGCTCGGCGTTATCGTCTTCCGTCGTGGTCGCTGGAAACAGGTGAAAGCATGAGCGAACCGGCGTTAATCGAAATCCGCAATGCGACAATCTGGCGTGGCGCGACACGCGTGTTCGACAATCTCAATTTGACGATCGAGCAACACGAACGCGTCGCTGTCCTGGGACCGAATGGATCCGGCAAGACGACGCTGCTCAAAACCATTAACCGCGAACTCTACCCGGTCATCGCCGACGACTCTTTCGTGCGAATTCTTGGCAGGGATCAGTGGAACGTTTGGGACCTGAGGCGCCATATCGGTATCGTGTCCGACGACCTGCAGCATCGTTACGCGCCGAAAACGACCGCAATCGAGGTCGTGGTGTCAGGGTTTCACTCGAGTATCGGCGTTCACGGCACGCTTGCGCAGCGCGTGAACGATGAGCAGATAGCCAGGGCACGCGAGACGCTGGCCGTCCTCGGAATCGCGGACCTGGCAGGTACCCAACTCCGATCGATGTCTACGGGCCAGCAGCGGCGCTGCCTGTTGGGGCGTGCGCTCGTGCATCAGCCGCAAACGCTCATCCTCGATGAGCCGACGACGGGCCTCGATTTCGCGGCAAGTTTCGACTACCTGGACCGGATTCGCGACCTGTCATCGCGCGGCTGCAATATCGTCCTGGTCACACATCACCTGAGCGAGATTCCGCCGGAAGTGAAACGGGTTATCGTTCTTCAGGAAGGCCGGATCGCGGCTGACGGGCCCAAGGCAGACGTGCTCGACAGCACGCTGCTGAGCGCGGTCTATGGCACCAAAATCCGGATCAGGGAGATCGACGGCTACTTTCTCGCCTATCCCGGTGCCAAAACGTGACCTGTTACGATAATTCGGCGGCCAAAAGTCCTATTCTGGGAGCATGTTCGTGCTGATCCGAATTCTCGCAACGAGTCTTCCGCTTATCGCCCTGCCGGCGCTGGCTGCCGAGGGGCCCATTGCGACCGGCATCACGAGCGTGGGCCCCGCCGCTTTCCTTTTCACGATCGCCGGCGCCCTGTTGCTGACCCTGATCTTCCGATCCGTCGCGAGCCATGTGATGCGCATCATTACGCGCCGCATCGGAGTCATTCGAATTCGCCGTGTGCTCAGATCCCGCAGCGCCGACGTGCTGTATGATTTTATCCTGCCGGGCGCATACGGCGGCCTGGTCAAGGTCGATCACGCTATCCTGACAGCCGGTGGAATACTTTGCATCCAGACCAAACACTACAACGGCATCGTATTCGGCGAGGACGACGAACCTCAGTGGACGAACGTTGACGGTACGCTCCGGCGCCGCTTCCTGAATCCTCTTATTCAGAACGAAGGTCGTACCCGCGCGTTGCAAAACGTGGTGCCCGACGTCCCGGTCGACAATCTCGTCGTATTCACGGGCAACGTCGAATTTCCGACGCCACCACCGAAGAACGTAATCCGCGTAGGACAACTGGACAGCTTCATCGCCAAGCATGTCTTCGGCCCAAGCAAGGTCAAGGACTGGGACGCCGCCTGGCTGACGGTCAAGTCCGCGGCGTTGACCGACGAGGCATCGCGCAAGGACCTGCAGGCACAGATCGCCTGACCGCCCGGTCACCGCCGCACCCCACAGCATTCCTTTATACTCTGCGGCATCGCTTTTCGCCCAGGAGTCGAAATGACATGGACGAGGTCCTGATTTCTTCACCGATCGGCGTGCTTGCCGTGCTCGCGTTCGTCGCCGCATTCTTTTTCGCGATCGAACAGTCGACAAAGGCAAAGCTGTTCCAGTACCTGCCACCACTGTTGTTCATTTACGCCACGCCGGTATTTCTCAATAACTTCGATGTCATCCCGAGCGCATCGGCGGTTTATTCGGGACTGAGCGCCTACGTGCTGCCTGCGTTCATCGTGCTGATGCTGATCAAGGTCAACGTGCCGGCCGTCGTGCGTGTCATGGGCAAAGGCGTGCTCGTCATGTTGATGGGAACGGCCGGCGTCATGGTCGGCGCCGTTATCGCCTATATGATCGTCCACAGCTGGCTGTCGGAGGATGCCTGGAAGGGCTATGGCGCCCTCGCCGGAAGCTGGATCGGCGGTACGGCCAACATGGCGGCGACGGCGGAAATGCTCGGCACGTCCGAAGAGCAGTTCGGGCTGGCCGTCATCGCCGACAACGTCATCTACATCGTCTGGCTGCCCTTGCTGCTGATGTCACGGGATTTCGCCGAGCGTTTCAATCGCTGGGCCCGGGTTCCCACGGAGCGTCTCGAGGCGATGGACGCGGCGGCAGAACTGCACGTTGAAGACGACCATGCGCCGACGATGCCGCAGTATCTGTTTCTCGTCGCTGTCGTCATCGGTGTAACCTGGATCGGCACATCGCTGGCGCCTGGCATATCCGGCTCGATCGCCGAAAACACACCGGCCCTGAGCGGGATCTTCGGCGAGTCGACCGTTCGCATTCTGCTGGTAACGACGATCGCGCTGATTCTTTCGGCGACGCCTGTCTCGAAACTGCCCAATTCGACCGCGATGGGCACGGCGATGATCTACGTCTTCGTCGCGGGCATGGGTGCACGCGCGTCGGTCGAAGGGCTGGCCGAGGCACCGATGTTTGTCGCAGGCGCATTCATCTGGATCACGATTCACGGTCTGTTTTGCCTGGCGGGCGCGTGGTTGTTCCGTGTCGACGTCCACAGCGTCGCCATCGCATCGGCGGCAAACATCGGCGCGGCGGCATCCGCGCCAATCGTGGCAGCTCACCACCGGCCCAGCCTCGTACCGGCATCAATCCTGATGGCCTTGCTGGGCTATGCGATGGGCAATTACCTGGCCCCGATGACGGGGCACCTCGCAAGGATAGCTGTCGGACAGTAATGCGCCAGATCGAATTAGCCGAGGTCAAACGCTGGGCTCGACGCACCGCGCTGACGGTATTGGCCGTTCTCGCCGTCGGTTCCATGGCGACCGTCTGGTTGTGGCGTGACCGGGCATCGCTCGACGACATCGACTGGCCACCCTATCCGCACGTCGAGCCAAGTCTCGATGCGGTGACGATGACCTGGCTCGGCGTGACGACGCTGCTGTTCGACGATGGCGAGACCCAGATCCTGATCGATGGTTTCTTCTCGAGACCGACGCTGCTCGACGCGCTGCTGAGCCGTCCGGTCGAGAGCGATGCCGCGACAATCAACTACGTGCTCGACGAGTACCGCATGCGCCGTCTCGCCGCCATCATTCCCGGGCAGTCGCACTACGACCACGCCATGGACATCGGCGCAATAGCCAATCGCAGCAGTGCTTCCATCCTCGGTTCCGAGTCGGCGGCCAATATCGCTCGCGGCGCGGGTGTGCCGGAGGACCAGATCATCGTCGCTGCCGATCGCGGCGAATACCAGTTCGGCAAATTCACGATCACGATGATCGAGGCGCCGCATGCGCCGATCGGCTGGGGAGGCTCGGTCCCCGTTTCGGGCACTATCGACGAACCGCTCGTGCCGCCGGCAACGATCTGGGACTACCGGGAGAACAAGAGCTATTCGATTCTGGTCGGACACCCGCACGGTGCAACGCTCGTTCACGGCAGCGGCGGGTTTGCACAAGACGCCCACGTCGGCGTGCAGGCAGACGTCGTCATGCTCGGTGTCTCCCTGCTCGATGGGCTGGGCCGCGACTATGCCGAACAGTACTGGCAGGCGATTGTCACGACGACCGGCGCGCGGCACGTCTTCCCGTTCCATTTCGACGACTTCACCCGGCCTTTTGGGGAAATCGAACTCTACCCACGAGCGCTGGACGATTTCTTGAAGACGTCGAAATGGCTCGAGGAAATCGGCGCTACCTGGGATGCCGATACGAAACTGCACCTTCCGCAGTTTGACAAGCCGCTCATTCTGTACCCGAACGTCGACCCCGAGGCCTGAGCTTACTCGGTAACCAGGTCCGACAGCGTTGAGTGGCCCGCGATCAGCGCTTCTTTTTGCTCGCGCTCGAGCTTTTTCACCCGGCATTCGAACCGTTGGGCACGGCCGCGACTGCCGAGCGGTTCCGAGAATTCGAGCTGCAATGGCCCTCTGCCACGCAGGTATCGCGAGCCGCGCTTGCCGTCCTCGTGTTCACGAACGCGCCGTTCGACGTCGGTAGCGATTCCCGTGTACAGCGAGCCGTCACCGCAGCGGACGATGTAAAGGCTGTACTCCACCGCGGCCATCGTTTTCAGGCGCTGCCGCCAGTCATCGTATCGCCGAGTACCCGGAAGGCACCGGCTTCGATACTGTCACCATTCTCGCGTGTATCCGCCCAGGTCAGAACGATCTGCTCGGCGCCGTCCAGTTCGGCGGCGGGTTCATGGAGATGCAATGTCAGGGTGTTGCCGACCAGTTCCGATGATCGAATCAGGTTGTGTCCGCCAAACTGCTTCTCATTGATCTCGATATAGGTCGAGGAATCGAAATCTTCGTCGATCGTCCGCATCAGCAGCAGGTAGTCGTCGATATCACCCTCCGGGGTCGTGCGCGCGAAGAACAGCATCGTCGCATTGTCGCGAACATCGAAGGCCACGGTGTCGTAACTGCGGCTCCCGGACATCGTCGTTTCTCCAGTTGAAGTGTGATGACCAGTCTACGCCAATCATCATCCCGCCGTCACATTCCTGTGCTTGCCGTGCCCGATGCCTTGGAGTAACGTGATTTGTCATGATCACATTGAAAATCAACGGTCAGGATTTCTCGGTCGACGTGGATCCCGCGACCCCGCTGCTATGGGTCATTCGCGATTACGCCGGGTTGACCGGCACGAAATTCGGTTGCGGCATCGCGCAGTGCGGCGCCTGCACCGTGCATCTCAACGGTAACCCGATTCGCTCGTGTATCACGCCGGCACAGCTGGCCGTCGGGCAGGAGATTACGACGATCGAGGGCATCGCCCCCGGCGATGGCGCATTGCATCCCGTGCAGCAGGCCTGGATCGATGAACAGGTCCCCCAATGCGGCTACTGCCAGTCCGGCCAGATCATGGCGGCAGCGGCGTTGCTCGAAGGCAATCCCGCACCGTCGGATGCCGACATCGACACAGCCATGGCCGGCATTATCTGCCGTTGTGGCACGTACCCGCGCATTCGCAAAGGCATCAAGCGGGCCGCGCTGGCGATAAGCGCTTCTCGCGAGGAGGCGGGTAATGGGTAAGTGGACTCGCCGCGCGTTCATTACGACCGGTATTGCTGCCGGTGGCGTCGTTGTCTTTGGCGTCGCAATCCGGCGGGGGGAGCCCGGCGACGATGTAAGACAACTTGTTGCCGCAGACGGTGAAACGCTCTTCGACGTTTGGCTCAAGATCGCACCCGACAACACGGTGACGGCGATCGTTCCGCATGCCGAAATGGGACAGGGCGTGCATACAAGCCTTGCGATGATGCTCGCCGACGAGCTCGACGCCGACTGGTCGAAAGTCAGCGTGCTCGAAGCGCCGAGCGACCCCGAATATGCGAACTACGCGCTGGCGCGCGGCTTCGCGACCGGCGGCGCTGATTTTCCGGCCTGGCTCAATGATACGGTCAACGGATTTTTCGTGCTCGCGACACGTGCGATGGGTCTGCAGATCACCGGCGGCAGCACATCGGTTCGCACGACCGGGCAGATTGCGATGCGCGTCACGGGCGCCGCCACCCGTGCCGCACTGGTCCAGGCTGCCGCGGAACAATGGCAGGTTCCGGCAAACGAGATCACGACAAAGGACAGCATGGTGCTGCATGCGGCCAGCGGCCGGTCTGCGACTTACGCCAGCTTCGCAGGTGCGGCGGCAAAAACCGCCCTGCCCGACAAGCCCGCACTGAAGGACAGCGCCGAATTCAGCCTCATGGGCACCTCGCCCGTGCGCAAGGACATTCCGGCCAAGGTCGACGGCACGGCCGTGTTCGGCATCGATGCATCGTTGCCAGGCATGAAGTACGCAGCCGTCATGGCCGCGCCGGTTTTCGGTGGCAAGGTTGCCCGGCTGGAGCCCTCGTCCGTGCAAGACATGCCGGGTGTGCGCAAGGTCATCAGCCTCGACGACGCGGTCGCCGTGATCGCCGACGGTTACTGGCAGGCCCGCAAGGCTTTGGACAAGCTCGATGTCGAGTTTTCCGACGGCGGTAATTCACACGTCGAGCAGGGCACGATATTTGCGCAGTTTGCCGCCGACCTCGACAAATCGGCCGCCGCAGGCGATGAACAGATCGACGTGCAGGCGGGCGATGCCATTGCGGCGCTCTCCGGCGCTGCACAGCTTGTCGAAGCCGAGTACCGCGTTCCGTTCCTCGCGCATTCACCGATGGAACCGATGAATTGCACGGCCTGGATACATGATGGCCGGTGCGAGTTGTGGACCGGGTCTCAGAATCCGCTGGGTTACGCGAAAGAGGTCGCCGATGTGCTCGAAATGGACATCGGGAACGTGACTTTGCACAACCAGTACCTCGGCGGTGGTTTCGGCCGTCGCCTGTTCGCGGATTACACGATCCAGGCTGCGCGCCTGGCGCGTGAGGTGCCATACCCGGTAAAGCTGATCTGGTCGCGCGAGGAGGATACGCGGCACGATTATTACCGCCAGGCGAGCATCAGCCGTTTCCGCGGTGGACTCGATGCGGACGGTAATCCGCACGCGTGGCACAACCATTACGTCAACAAGCACGACCCCGAGGAAGCGCCGCATATCCCCTATGCAATCGACAACCAGCGCATCGTGTTCACCGAGAGCGAAACACATGTGCCCTGGGGATTCTGGCGCAGTGTCGATCACTCGCTGCACGCGTATTTCACCGAGTCGTTCATCGACGAGCTCGCAGTTGCGGCAGGCCGCGACCCCTATGAATACAGGCGGGAGCTGCTCAGGAACGAGCCGCGCTTCCTGGCGGTGCTCGATCTCGCGGCCGAAAAGGCCGGCTGGGGACAACCGCTCGGTGAAAACCGGGGACGGGGCATTTCGATTCATCGATCATTCGGTACGATCGTCGCCGAGGTCGTCGAGGTCGAAGTTGTCGACGGCGAATTGTCCATTCCGCGCGTGGTTTGCGCGGTCGATGCGGGTTTCGCGATCCACCCCGATGGCGTGGCCGCGCAGATGGAAAGCGGCATTGCCTATGGCATGACCGCGGCGCTTTACGGCGAGATCTCGATTCGTCGCGGCGCTGTCGCACAATCCAACTTCCACGACTACCCGATGCTGCGAATGGACAAGGCACCGGCCGTCGAAACTCACATCATCAACAGCGGGGAAGCGCTCGGCGGCGCAGGCGAGCCGGGCACTCCGCCGATCGCGCCGGCCCTGACCAACGCGATCTATGACGCGACCGGAATCCGCATACGCGAGTTGCCGGTACAACAGCACGATCTTGCGAGGCCCGACTTTCGCGAGACCGACGTCGCTTGAGCAAAGGACGTGACGTGAGCAAGGAAAGACTCAGTGAATTACTGGCAGAACTCAGNNACCCAGCTGCACGATGATATCGATCGCCTGACCGGCGAAAGCCATGCATCCGCCGTCGAGCGGGCCAAAGGGCTGGAGTCGCGTTTCGCGGCGAATCACCCGATCGCCGAACGTATCGCCAGGGAATTCGCAGACTTGCTGGCGAAAATGGGCATTTGAGTTCGCGCTCGATCGCCATTCTGGGCGGCGCTTTTCTCGCCGTCGCCGCATTCTTCGCGTTCGTGGCGCCGATCCCGCAGGATCCTGCATACCACGTGTTTGCCGACAAGCGCACGATCCTGGGCATCGCAAACTTCTGGAATGTCATGTCCAACCTGCCATTCCTCGTCGTCGGCCTGTGGGGGATGCTGCACGTCTTCCGGCATGGGCAGACTGCCTGCGCGCCGGGGCTGGGGCTTGCCTATATCGTATTCTTCGCAGGTATTTTCCTGACGGCGTTTGGCTCCGGGTATTACCACTTACGCCCTGCGAACGACCCGTTGGTGTGGGACCGGCTGCCGATGACGATCGGCTTTGCAGGCCTGTTCTCGATCATCGTCGGCGAGTTCGTTTCGGTGCGAATCGGGCGCGCGATCCTGATTCCGTTACTGCTCCTCGGCGCCTTCTCGGTCGAGTACTGGGCCTATACCGAGGCGCGCGGCGCCGGCGACCTGCGAGCCTACGCGGTTGTCCAGTTCCTGCCCATGATGCTGATCCCCGTCATCCTGCTGACGCATCAGCCGCTGACCGGCGCTGTGCGCTATTACTGGATCATGCTGATGTTTTACATCCTGGCCAAAGTCGTGGAGTTTTTCGATGCCGCCATTTACGCTGCGGGCGGGCTGATCAGCGGCCATTCTGTCAAGCACCTGTTCGC
>WVYQ01000037.1:0-40728 GCA_011772865.1 Woeseiaceae bacterium
TTCTGCTTGATGGGCCAGAGCAGCCGGCGCGCCTTGTCCAGGTTGGCGTTATCAGGCCAGCTGTTGGTCGGCGCGAACCTTTGCGAGCCCATGCCGCCGCCGCCGCGGCCGTCGCCGACGCGGTAGGTGCCCGCAGCATGCCAGGTCATGCGAACGAACAGCGGCCCGTAGTGACCATAGTCGGCCGGCCACCAGTCCTTCGACTCCGTCATCAGGGCGTAAAGGTCCTGCTTCAATGCCTTCACGTCCAGCTTCTTGAACTCTTCGGCGTAGTCGAAGTCCTCGCCCATCGGGTTCGACAGGGCAGAGTGCTGGTGCAGAATTGATAGGTTGAGCTGGTTCGGCCACCAGTAATCGTTCCCGGTGCTGTCACCGTGCAACGCCGTGCGTCCACCGTGCATGACCGGGCATTTTCCTTCGTTTGCGACATCTTTCGCTCTTGCTGACATTACTATCTCCTAACCAAACTTCGTAATTCCTGCAGCGGATTCGATCGTCAATATCCGTAAACGCTTTGCTGTCCTCGGGCACGTCGGCCGCCCCGCAAGACTCAAATCTCGGATGGCGGCTCTGTCATTCACGATCGGAAGAGGGATAACTGAATTTAGACTGATTCTAATTACAGAATGATACTGATCTGTGGTCCATTGTCAAAGCAGACGCGCGGCTCTCCATGCAGCCATGAGCAGAATAGAATTCTGCCCCGACAATTTACTGCTGGGCAATCTCAACCAGTTGTCCCGCCTGGACATTGTTCATGACCGTCGTCTGGCCGTCCGGCCATTCGACGGTCAATTGATCGACCTGCATTGCGCCGCCGAGCCCGAAGTGCTGCACGGTCGGGTTTTGCGAGACGTAGTTACTCGCGATGGAGACCTCCCGCATCTGGGTAGTGCCTCCAATATCTACCGTGATGCGTGCACCTGCGGCCTCGGTGTTCGGCGGCGCGCCAAGTAATTTAACCTGAAGATAGTTGTTCTGGTCGTTGTCGTTGCGCCACAAGGTCGCACCGCCGGGCGACGTCCGGTGCAGCTGCAGGATGTCGATATCGCCGTCGCCGTCGAGATCGGTACAGACTACGCCGCGGCCTTCGTCAGTATCGTCGAGGCCGAAGTCAGCAGCTTGCTCGGTAAAGCCACCGGCGCCATCCGACACAAACAAGCGGCTCTTGTCGACGGTCCAGTCATTGAAATTGTCGCTGCGAGGCCAGCCATTGGTGTGATAGATGTCGAGATCGCCGTCGTTGTCGAAATCGAGAAAACACGCACCCCAGCCCCAGCCGCCCGACCTTACGCCGGCGGCGTCGGTCACGTCTTCGAAAACGCCATTCTCGTTGCGATACAGGCGATTGCCGATTCGCGACAGCGTATCCGCCTGGCAACTGGACTGAGCATCGCATTCGATACTGGTCACAAACCAGTCGAGGTCGCCATCGTTGTCGTAATCGCCGACAGCCGATCCCATGCCGTTGCCGTCGATCAGGACGTCGACATCGGTCGCATTCGTGAACGTGCCATCCTGATCGTTGGTGAAATACTGCGACCGATTGAAGTCGGCGGCCATGAGCAGGTCAGGATAGAGGTCGTCGTTGATGCGGTAAAAACCGGGCGCGAACGTGTAGTCGTAGATCGGGTCGAGCGTAGCCAGCGGGTCGGGGAGGTTTAAGATCGTCGGTGACAATTCGGAGGCTTCACTCACGCTTTGAAACCGGATGCCATTCGCATCGGTGTCATTGCGCCACAGGTGTCCCGTGTCGCCAGGATCATCATAGTTGCTGAGCG
This sequence comes from Woeseiaceae bacterium, assembly GCA_011772865.1. Classification (GTDB taxonomy): domain Bacteria; phylum Pseudomonadota; class Gammaproteobacteria; order Steroidobacterales; family Woeseiaceae; genus UBA1847. The sequence continues at coordinate 1,782 of WVYQ01000037.1, forward strand.
AGCCCCAGTGTGCGGCAACGAGGTCCAGGTCTCCGTCACGATCGTAGTCACCGAAGGCGGCCGATACGGTGTGGGCCTTGAAAATGGTATCGATGCCGGAACCGGCGGTGATGTTCGTAAACGTTCCGTCGCCGTTATTCTCGAACAGTCGCGAGGGGTCGTTCCCCAAGCCGCCAACAAAGAGATCCAGGTCCCCGTCGCCGTCCATGTCGGCGAACATCGGACCGCCATGCCTGAGATTTTCTGTCGGTGACAGCGTGAAGGCCACTCCGGCCGAATCGGCAACGTCAACGAACTTCATATTCCCGTCATTGCGATAGAGCAGATTCGGACCGATGTCGCCACGCACGATGAACAGGTCGGTATCACCATCGCCGTCGTAGTCGCCCGCGGCGACGCCCGAAGGCGCGACTCGCCTGACATCGTCGGGCGACGGTTCGAAGATCATGCCGACCTCGAACCGGATCGATGACCAGTTTGTCGTGTTCACGAACATACCGGCCTGAAACGGCGGCGCATTGTTCGATGGTGGCGGTGGAGGTGGCGGCGGAGGAGGCTGCTGTGCGCCACCATTACCACCGCCTCCGCCACTGCACGCGGCAGTGAATACGACGATCGCGCACAGAATTGTCGATAGCCCTAATCTCATAAGGTGTCTAGCCTGTCGCAGGTGCAGACCCGAGTCAATCAGGCTAGAATCCGGCGAGCATCGCTTGAGCAACCTCTGGCAAAAGGCAGATGGCAAAACGTTACGACGCGGCGGACATTGAAGTCCTGAGCGGGCTGGAGCCTGTACGGCGCCGGCCCGGCATGTACACCGATACCACCCGGCCGAATCACCTGGCACACGAAGTCGTCGACAACAGCGTCGACGAAGCGCTCGCCGGTCATTGCAAGAAAATCGACGTCACGATCTACAAGGACGGCTCTCTGGAAGTCGACGACGACGGTCGCGGCATGCCCGTGGACAAACACCCGAAGGAGAAGATCCCGGGCGTCGAGCTGATACTTACGCGCCTGCATGCGGGCGGAAAGTTCTCGCACAAGAACTATCAGTTTTCGGGCGGCTTGCACGGCGTAGGCGTTTCGGTTGTGAACGCGTTGTCGAAGAACCTCGAGGTCTGGATCCGCCGCGGCGGCAAGGAATACAACATGAGCTTTGTCGGCGGCAAGAAGCGCGGCAAGCTCGAAGAGGTCGGCACGGTCGGCAAGGCCAATACCGGCACGACGATCCGGTTCTGGCCGGACCCGAAGTATTTCGATACGGCCAAATTCTCCGTCTCGCGTCTCAAGCATGTTCTCAAGGCGAAGGCCGTGTTATGCCCGGGCCTCAGGGTCCGGCTGACGGTCGAGAAACCCAAAGAGAAGACCGAATGGTGCTACACGGGCGGGCTCGAGGAGTACCTCGTCGAGACTATCGGTGGCGGCGAACTGCTGCCGGCCGAGCCGTTCTCGGGCAGCCTTGCCGGCAACAACGAGGCCGTCGACTGGGCGCTCGCATGGCAGGCAACTGACAGCGGCCAGTCGGTCACCGAGAGCTACGTCAACCTGATTCCGACGCCGCAAGGTGGTACGCACGTCAACGGCCTGCGCACGGGCCTGACGAACGCCATTCGCGAGTTCGCCGATTTCAGGAGTCTGTTGCCTCGCGGTGTCTCGATCGCACCCGAAGATGTCTGGGACGGGCTCAACTTTGTGCTCAGCGCCAAGCTCGAGGACCCGCAATTCTCGGGCCAGACCAAGGAGCGGTTGTCCTCGCGAGAGTCTGCAGCTTTCGTGGCAGGCGTCGTCAAGGACGGATTCTCGGTGTGGCTCAACCAGCATCCGGAGACCGGCGATCAGATTGCGCAGCTCGCCATTTCCAAAGCGCAGAAGCGTCTCAAGGCCGCGAAAAAAGTCGTCCGCAAGAAGATCGTCACCGGACCCGCGTTACCGGGCAAGCTGGCCGACTGCACATCCCAGGAGCCCGAGCTGTGCGAGCTGTTTCTCGTCGAAGGTGATTCGGCGGGCGGCTCGGCCAAGCAGGCGCGCGACCGCAACACGCAGGCCATCATGCCTTTGAGGGGCAAGATCCTGAATACGTGGGAAGTCGATTCGGGCGAGATCCTCGGCTCCCAGGAAGTGCATGACATCAGCATCGCGCTTGGCGTCGATCCGGGCAACACGAACCTCGACAACCTGCGGTATCACAAGATCTGCATCCTGGCCGATGCCGATTCGGACGGCCTGCACATCGCGACACTATTGTGCGCGCTGTTCCTGCGCCACTTCCGCGAACTCGTGCTCGCGGGGCACGTTTATGTGGCGATGCCGCCGCTGTATCGAATCGATGTCGGCAAGGAAGTGTTCTACGCGCTCGACGACAGCGAGCGCAAGGGCATTCTCGATCGCATCGAGGCCGAGAAATTGCGGGGCAAGGTGACGGTGACACGCTTCAAAGGACTCGGCGAGATGAACCCCACGCAACTTCGCGAGACGACGATGAATCGCGATACACGCCGACTCGTGCAGCTCACAGTGACCGGCAAGGACAAGGCCGATGCGACGATGGACATGTTGCTGGCGAAAAAAAGAGCGAAGGACCGCCGCAAGTGGCTCGAGACCAAAGGCAATCTTGCCGAGGTATGAATATGCAAAGCAGTCTCAATCTCGAAGGCGTCGAGCAGCAGCCGCTCAAGGAGTACACTGAGAAGGCCTACCTCGACTACTCGATGTACGTCATTCTCGACCGTGCGTTGCCGCAAATCGGCGATGGGCTGAAGCCGGTGCAGCGGCGCATCATCTATGCGATGAGCGAGCTGGGCCTCTCGGCCGGCCAGAAACCCAAGAAGTCCGCGCGTACGGTCGGTGATGTCATTGGCAAATTCCATCCGCATGGCGACTCGGCCTGTTACGAGGCGATGGTGCTAATGGCACAGGACTTCTCCTATCGCTATCCGATTGTCGATGGGCAGGGTAACTGGGGTTCGACTGACGATCCGAAATCCTTCGCGGCCATGCGCTACACCGAGTCGCGCCTGGCGCCGTATTCGAAGTGCCTGCTGCAGGAACTCGGCCAGGGCACGGTCGACTGGGTTCCGAACTTCGACGGCACGATCAACGAACCGGTCGTCCTGCCCGCGCGCTTGCCCAACCTGTTGCTCAATGGCACGACAGGAATCGCTGTCGGCCTGTCGACCGATGTGCCGCCGCACAATCTCAACGAGGTCGCGAGCGCACTCATCCACCTGATCGATAATCCCAAGGCGACGGTCGCCGCCCTGATGAAGCACATCAAGGGACCGGACTTCCCGACAGGTGGCGAGCTCGTCTCGCCGCGCACCGACATCAAGCAGATCTATGCGACAGGCAGCGGCACGTTACGGCTGCGCGCGGCTTACAAGGTCGAGAATGGCGACATCGTCATCACGTCGCTGCCGTACCAGATCTCGGGCAGCAAGGTGCTCGAGCAAATTGCGACGCAGATGCGCAACAAGAAACTGCCCCAGGTCGAGGACCTGCGCGACGAGTCGGATCACGAGGAGCCGACGCGGCTCGTTATCTCGCCGCGCTCCAACCGGGTCGACAAGGACGAGTTGATGTCGCACCTGTTCTCGACGACGTCGCTCGAGCGCACCGTGCGCGTCAACATGAATATCATCGGCCTCGATGGCCGACCGCAGGCCTTCGATCTCGTCGGCCTGCTGAAGGAGTGGGTCAAATTCCGCAAGGACACCGTGAAGCGCCGGCTTGCCCACCGTCTGCAAATCGTGGTCGACCGTCTGCACATCCTCGACGGCTTGCTCGTTGCCTACCTGAACATCGACGAGGTCATCAAGATTATCCGCACCGAGGACGAGCCGAAGCCGGTGCTGATGAAGAAATTCAAGCTCAGCGACATTCAGGCCGAAGCAATCCTCAACCTGCGCCTGCGGAATCTCGCGAAGCTCGAGGAAATGAAGATCCAGGGTGAGCAGGATGAGCTCAACGACGAGCGGGACATACTCGAGAAGACCCTGAAAAGCGCCGCACGCCTGAAGACGCTGATCAAAAAGGAGATTCTCGAGGATGCCGAGGCGTACGGTGATGATCGTCGCACTGCGATCGTCGAACGGGAGGCGGCGCAGGCACTCGATGAGACACAACTCGTTTCGAGTGAGCCCGTTACCGTCATCCTCTCGCAGCGTGGCTTCGCCCGGGCCGCCAAAGGCCATGAAGTGGATCCTGCGGCGCTCAGCTACAAGTCGGGTGATGCGTATCTGGCCGCAGCCCAGGGGCGCAGTAACCAACTGGCGATGTTTATCGACAGTACCGGGCGCGTCTACAGCGTAATCGCCGGCACGTTGCCGTCTGCGCGCGGGCAGGGTGAGCCATTGTCGAGTCGTTTCAAACCACCCGACGGCGCTGAATTCTGCGGTGCAATGATCGGTGACAACGAGCAGAAATATCTGCTTGCAAGTGATGCCGGCTATGGCTTCATTGCGACACTCGAAGACCTCGTCACGCGCAACAAGGCCGGTAAGGCGATCCTGCGCGTTCCCCCTGGCGGCAAAACGGTGGTACCGGCACCGGTGCCGAAGGATACGGAATGCCTGATTGCGGCTGTTAGCAGTATCGGCCGCCTGCTCATGTTCGAAATGGACGATCTGCCCGAACTCGCCAAGGGTAAGGGCAACAAGTTGATCAATATCCCGACGAAGAAGTACAAGGCGGGCGAAGAAAAGCTGGTTGCTGCTGCAGTCGTGCCCGAGGACGGTGACCTGCAGGTCTACTGCGGTTCGCGCATGATGACAATACGCTGGAACGACTCGGATCCGTACTACGGCGAGCGGGCACTGCGCGGTGGTCTGTTGCCTCGTGGCTGGCGCAGTGTCGACCGCCTGGTCGGCATTGGACCCGACACCGACTAGCCGGTTTTCTTGCCCTTATTGGGCATCTCGACCGTATCGTCCGCGGAATCGATGTTGATCGTCGGGTTGACGCCGGTGTCGTCGTTGTCACCGATGTGCTCGTCGTCGTTGGCAGGCATCTGTGCTGTCACATCGAGTCCATCCAGCGATCCGGTCGGGTTGATGCCGGTCTCGTTCAAGGTGGTCTGAGCGGCATCCAGATTGACGGCCAGGTCTTCCGCAGCTTTCTGGATCTCGGCATTCAGCGCCTGCGTCGCAGTCAACTCGTCCTCGTAGTCCTGCTCCAGGACCTTGTAGTCGGCATCCTGGCTGACCGTGTAATCGTCGGTTATCAGGGTCTCGTCGTTGTCTTCAACAGCGACGGCCTCGAGATCGCGCTCGGTGACATCGGATGGATCGGGCATCTTCGTCGCGTCAATGATGACAGACATATCGTAGTCATCGTCCTCAGGGAGAACTTCGTTCTTGAGGATCCCGCTCTCATCGGCGCCGATCGGCGGAATGATGTCGGTCTCGGGTTGGTCCGTGTCTTCCGCCATCTCCTTGGTTAACTCGAGATCCAGTTCCGTTGTTGCGGCGAATGCGAAGTCGCTTGCGACATCGACGTCCGCGGTCTCGCTAAGGCCTGTGCCCATGATGAGATCGGCGTCGAGCGCGAGGTTTTCTGCCGTTGGGGAATCATCCGAAATATCGATGTCGACATCGCTGATCGCCTCGACGGGCGGTGCCTCCCGCGGTTCTGACTGTGCTTTCGCTGCCGCGGGAGCGATCGGCTTCGATCCGAAGCGATCGCGAAGGCGGCGACCAAACGCCAGCATTAGCGCAACGACTACCGCCGCACCGGAACCCAGCCACAGCAGCCAGTTGGTCTCTGCCGTCTCCGGCTTGGCCGGTTGCCGGATGATGGAGTAAGCCGCGTTCGGCGCATTCGCTGTCGTCTGCGGCCCTTCAAGCCGGGTATCAGGGATCGAGATCGTCGGCTCGACAATAATGTCGCCTGGGCGCAATTCATTTTGCGGTTGCAATGCCGCCGGTTCGGGAATTTCTTCGAGGATTTCGGCAACAGGCTCAGCCGGCTCGGAGATCTCAACCGGTTCGACGATCTGGACGTGTTCGTCCGGGGATGAGAAGTCAACAGTCTTCTCGGGATCATAAACCGTGCCCGTCACCGGCGGCTGGGACGAATCAGCAGCGGCCGGTTCATATGGCTGTGGAGCGTCGGCTACGGCAGCTGCGGCCCAGCCGTCCGAGACCGAGATCGTCAGCCAGCTACCCGCTTTGATCCTGTTGGGATCATTATCGATGAAAGCGTCCGGATTGGCCGCGAAAATCGCATTCGCCGTATCCGCGAGCCCGCCTGGCGTGTTCCCGACCCGTTGGGCGATCCGCGACAGCGAGTCGCCCGGTTGCACGAGGTATTGCGAGCCGGCCGCAATCGGATCGCGGCTTGGGGGGCGCTGCGGCACGGCCGGGGCAGACCGAGTGAGCGGAGGCGCGATCAGCGTCGGCCGGGCGGCGATGCGATCCGCTGTGGGCGCGTCGACAGGCGCCGAGTTGATGACCGTCGGATCCACTAACACCATGAAGTCGCGCATCAGCCGCGGCGTGTAATGGCATCGAATGGTCAGGCGCAGCGATACCATGGGCTCGCGCACGATCGAATTCCCGGCGACTGTGATGACGCCGTTGGCAATGGTCACGGCGCCAGTGCCAATCGACGGCAGGTTGCTGCCGCGAACGCGTTGTAGCGTTACACAGGTGTCCGAGAGCGCCTCATTGGGACCCAGGGCATATGCGATGCTTGCGCGCAGTGGCTGGCCGAGCGTCGAGTGTACTTTCAGTTCGCCCAGTTCGAGCGCGGAGGCTGGCGCGGCGGCCATGGTGCCGCCGAAAACGACCAGCGCTGATCCTATCCTTGTCGTCTTGTTCACTTCCCTGTACCCCGTGTTGCGGTCGCACCCGCACTGATCGCCATTTTATGTGTCGTAAAGCGGTGCCGGTTAGCGCGTGGGTCGACCTCCTGTGTGTGACCCAGATCACACTTGCAAGTCTATAAAAATCAATCAGTTGGCATTTGCAGCGGCCAGGTCGGCGAGCGATGTCTGTTTGCGGTTCGCGGTGTCCTGCAATACGACTTCGGGCTCATTGACATAATGCCCCTGCATGTAATCGAGCCCCAGCTGGAAAAGTACAGCCATGGCGTTGGCATTTTCGACGCGTTCGGCAATCGACTTGATATCGCGTTCGGTGGCAGCGCGCACGATTCTTTCGACATTGCGCTGCGTTTCATTGTCGGTCATCAGCGAGTGCATCAACTCGCCATCGACCTTGATGTAGTTGGGCTTGAGCATGTCGAGTATCTGGAACTTCTCGCAGTCGACTCCGTAGTGCTCGAGCGCAAATCCGACGCCCATCTTGCGCAGCTTGGATGCGATGGATCGCGTTTGCTTGATATGTTTCGCCGCATCGCGTTCCGGAATCTGCATCACGAGGCGCGTGCAGTCGAAATCGTATTTCTCGAACTCCTGTTCCATCCAAGGAATGGTGGTCTTGTCGAGCACCGATTGCCTGGACAGTCGAACGAATACCCGGTCCGCCTCGTTACTCTGGCAGAAATCGATCGCCGCCTTGATCATCCAGCGGTCGATATGTTTCATCATGTTGCTGCGTTCGGCAGCCGGGAGGAACTCGGAGGGCAGCACCGAATTGCCCTGTTCGTCGAGCATGCGTACGAGAAGGTCATACATCTCGATGCCGTCACTGCGTAACCCGGCAATCGGCAGCTGCGCGAGCCGGAAGCGGTTGTCCATAAGCGCGGCTTTGAGATGCCGGACCCAGATCTGGTCGAACTCTTTTTGCTTGGAGTCCTCATCGGCGCTCTCGTTGAGCGTCGCCGTGTTGCCGCCGTTTTCGTGGCCAACATCGTAAGCATCAACCGCCGCAGCAACAAACTCCTCGAGCGTGCCGTAGACCTCGTTGGCCGCACAAACACCGATCGTACACGTCAATTGTGCGGAGCGATCATCAACCTCGAAGGTCTGCTTGCGTACGTACTCGCACACTTGCTTGCCCCATACCTCTGCGTCGCGGGCATTGCCGCGTTCGAGCAACACGAGAAGTGCCGTGCCTTCGAAGCGACCCGCAACATCGCGTGGATGCATTCGCTTGCGCACGGCTTCTGCAAACTGGCCGAGGATCTCGTCAGAGTTGAGTATTCCGACTTTATTGATAACGTCGCCAAACTTGTCGATCTTGATATAGGCAAGCGCATGCATACCTGATGACGGCTTGCGGGACAGGCGCTTCTGAACACGTTCGAGCAATTGGGCGCGATGAAAGAACAGTGTCGTCGGATCACGCTTGAGCGCATCATGCACGAGCTTGGTTGGCTCCTGGCTGTTCTGATCGGGCGCTGCCACCTTGACCTTTACACAAGGACCGTTCTCGAAAGCAAATTTCTTAAACTCGACGTGCAGTTCATTGGAGTCGTCGCCCGTGATGTGCGATTTCGCGACCAGTTTCTCGTCGGCAGCCCATTTGCCGGCGATCGCGGCGACAAGCGCGCCCTTGATGGCGGCGTGACTCTCAGCGTCGAAGTTGTCCATCAGGGGCAGTCCGGTCACCTCGTCATTACTGGCAGCCCGGAAAAGCTTCAGCCATGACTCATTGACGTCGGTAATGATGCCATCCTCCACCAGTGCGATAGCCTCGGGCGAAGACTGCATGTAGTCCTTGAGCTGCTTCTTGTACTCGGCTGCAGAATGGATAGTGGAGTTGAGAGCCCGCTCGACTCGCAACGCCCGCAATTCGCGCGTAACGACCGATTGCAGACGGTCCTTGTTGCCGATCGACACGAGGTCGACGGCGCCGTTGTTCATGGCCCTCTGGATTCTGAGTTCGTCCGCCTGCTCTTGCAGCGCTATTACAGGGACTTCGGGATTGAAGCGGTCCTTTTGCTTGCCAACCTGGCGGATCGTATCGGGATAGTTGTCACAGTTCAGTATCAGCAGCTCGACGTTTTCGTCCCTGAGCGTTTCGCTGAGGTGCTTGGGGTTGTTGATCCAATGGCAGTGCGCGGCGTGGCCGCCATCGCGCAGCGAGCTGTTGATCAATTCAACGTCGTCCTGATTTTCGGTCAGAACGGCAATGGATATGCTGTGACGCCCGTTCAAATTGCGTTCCTTGCAACGGTCCGAGGCCATCCGTTTGGCTCGGATTCTGTTAAGAAGCTCCGAGTCTAGCACCGCTGTCCCGGCTGTCCCGATCGGGGTTATAAAAGCGTGACGAGTATCAAATTTCGGTGTGATTTCGGCACGATCATTGTGATAATTCGCGGTCCAGTGGCACAGAACCGGGACTTCGGTATCATCCCAGATTATGGCAAATTACAGCACCAACGAGTTTCGCTCGGGACTCAAGATCATTATCGACAACGATCCCTGCATCATCGTCGAGAATGAATTCGTCAAGCCCGGCAAGGGCCAGGCCTTCAACCGGGTCCGGATCAAGAACCTCAAAACGGGCAAGACCGTCGACAAAACGTTCAAGTCAGGCGAAAGCGTAGAGGCGGCCGACGTCATCGACACCGAGATGCAGTATCTCTATTCCGACGGCGCGTTCTGGCACTTCATGGTGCCCGATACTTTTGAGCAATTTGCCGCAGACGAGAATGCGGTTGGTGAAGCCAAGGACTGGATTTCGGATGGCGACGTCTGCCAGATCACACTGTGGAACAACGAACCGCTGATCGTCGAGGCGCCGAATTTCGTGGAACTGGAAATCGTCGAAACGGATCCGGGCGTGAAGGGCGATACAGCCAGCGGCGGGGTAAAGCCGGCGAAGCTTTCGACAGGGGCAGTGGTACGCGTGCCGCTGTTCGTTGATCAGAACGAAGTGATCAAGGTCGATACGCGATCGAAGGAATACGTCTCGCGCATCAAATGAACCCCGCCGAGCGCGACTGAACGTCGCAGTAGGCTCGGCATAATGACTCGATGCCATCCTTGTCCGCCGCACTGAAGCGGTCGAGTATCGGGCTGTCGATATCGAGTACGCCGATCAACCTGCCATCGACGAGCAGCGGTACGACGATTTCGGAACGCGAATCGGCATCGCAGACGATGTGTCCGTCAAATGCATGAACATCGGGCACCACTTGAGTTTCCAGGGTTGCGGCGGCAGTGCCGCAAACGCCTCGGCCCAGCGGTATATGCACGCAAGCCGTTTTGCCCTGGAACGGCCCGAGCACGAGTTCGTCGTCGCGCAGCACGTAAATGCCGAGCCAATTGATATCGTCGAGTGCGTTGTAGAGCAGCGCGACGAAATTGCTGGCATTGGCCAGCGCATCGTCCTCGTCGCCGATCAGGGCCGCCAATTGCGACTGCAGCAACGTGTAATCGGTATCCGTCACGATGTCTCCGTGGCAAAGGTAATGACGTCGCGTATATCCTCGGCGTGATCGAGCACCATATGCAAGCGCTCGATGCCCACAGACACACCTGCGCACTCAGGCAGGCCGGCTTCAAGCGCGGCGATCAGGGTCTCGTCGACCGGCAGGCTGCTTTTCCCTGACTGCTCCCGTGCCGCAATGTCTCTCTCGACACGCCGCCGTTGTTCGTTCGCGTCGGTGAGTTCCACGTAGCCGTTGGCAAGTTCGAGGTCGCCGCAAAACACTTCGAAGCGATCCGCGACCTGCTCGTCCTGCGGGCATAAACGAGCCAGCGCGGCCTGGTCTGCAGGGTAATGCTGAATCACGGTTAGCCGATCGGGGGCCAGGCCGGGTGCGACGATCGTGCTCATTATCAGGTCGAGAGCTGCGTTGCGATCACCAGCGAGCTCCTGCTGCAGTCGCGAATCCTCGGTCGCCCGGCTGACGAGATCGCCAGTTTCCGCGGCAAGCGCATCGATGTCCGCGTATCGGGCGATTGCATCGTAGTAATCCAATCGAACAATGCTGTCATCAGGCGTCGCCATCCCGAGGCATGCCGCAATGAAGTTGGTGCAGTCTTCGACGATGGCGTCGAGTCCAAATCCGAGTCGGTACCACTCGGCCATCGTAAATTCCGGCAGGTGCCGTCGGCCTGATTCGCCATCCCGAAACACGCGGCTAATCGAGTAAATATCCGGGTAGCCACTGGCGAGCAATCGTTTCATGTAGAACTCGGGTGAGGTCTGCAGGAAGCTGTCCTTGCCCGGTTTGGCACGCACTCGAAGGCTCTCGATGTTCGGGTCGGAGATCGCATAGCGGCCGAGCGCCGGCGTGTCCACCGCCAGTAATCCCTGGTCTGAAAAATATTGCCGCGCTCTCTCAATCAGGGCGGCCCGGCGCATTGCGACGCTTGTATCGGACAGCGGTTTCCAGTTGCTCATGAACCTGTGGTGGTGCCGATTCGTTCGCCCATTTGCACCGTCGCATCGGCAACGAGCGCATCGTTCCACTCGCAATACCGGGCGGGTGTCAGCAGAATGACGGTGCTGCCCATATTGAACCATCCCAACAGGTCGCCCTTTTGGACATCCCGGGGGGCATCATCGAGGTAGAACGTCTCGACAACTCCGGACTTGCGCGGCCGGACTTCGCCACTCCAGGGTGTGCTGATGCTTCCGACATTGAGGGCACCAATGAAAATCAGCGACCAGGGGCCGCGATCGGTCTCGAAGTGAAGCGCAAGGCGCTCATTACGGCGAAAAAGCCCGCGCACGTTCGCGGCGGTTGCGGTGTTGACGCTGAACAGATCGCCGGGAATGTAATGTGCAGCCGTAAGGCGGCCATCGCAGGGCGCATGCACACGATGATAATTGTAAGGGGCGAGGTAGATCGTCGCATATGCGCCATCCACAAAGCGCCGCGCCTGCTGCAGGTCCGTTGCAAGCAGGTCCTCGAGTGAATAATCGAGGCCCTTCGCCTGGAAGATGCGATTGCCGTCGATTTTACCGGCGCTGCTAACAATGCCGTCCACCGGGGAAACGACGGCGGATGCTTTTCGATCAACGGGACGGACGCCGTCACCCAGCTCGCGGATGAAAAATGCATTGAGGGTCTCAAAGCCGGCAGGCACTTCGAGCTTGACCTCATCGATATTGACGTCATAAAGCTTGATGAAGCGGCGGATCAGGAAATCCTTGACTGCAACATTGCGCACCCGGGCGACCCGGTAGATCAACGACGTCAGCCAGTACCGGGGCAGCACGTATTGCAGCAAAACGAACAGACGGGCGAGCATCGTATTCAGTCACCCGGTGCGACGCTGATGGTCAGCACCACGGTTTCATCGGCATGCAATTCGAGGGTCACGAGGTCCGGTTCACCCTTCTGGCGCATCAGCATCAGGTGCTTGCCGCCCGGTTCGAAAGCGACCGACGACGATGGCTCGATCGTCACCTCGCTGAGTTCGATCATTCGTGAGATACCGTCCTCAATCATCGTCTCGTGCATTTCGACGGCCCCGTATTGCGGGCTCGTGACATCGGTGATCGTGATCGGCTCGGGACTGTTATTCGTCAGCGTCAGGTAGCCGGCTGCCATCTGCATGCCGGGCATCGGTTTGTTGATCGTGACGTCGCTGGCAACCAGCGGCGCCCGAGCGTCGCTACAGGCGACGACCAAAGCAACGGCAAGAATCGGGACGAACCTGTTCATGACTGGTCCACGATGATCGGGATGTCGTGCACGTAATTTTCAGCCTGATGCGGTGACCCGAACAGGGCGCGGAACTGGCCGTTCGGATCGAAGGCCAGCACGGCTGACGAATGGTCGACCAAGTAACTGCCATCTTCGCGCATGCTTTTCCCGAAAAAGATACCCAGCGCGCCGGTCAGCTTGCGCAGTTCCTCCAGTTCACCGGTGATGCCGAGATTGCCCTCGCCGAAGTGCGACACATACTGGGCCAGCTTGTCCGGCGTGTCGCGTTCGGGATCGACGCTGACCAGCACGATTCTCGGCAAGGGTTCAAAGCCACTGTCAGCGAGCTGTTGCCTGGCCGATGCCAGCACCTGCAGCGTCAGGGGACAAACATCCGGGCAATGGGTGAAACCGAAAAATACGAGGTCCCACTGACCCGTGAACACATCGGCGCCAACCGGCGCACCCGTATGGTCGACGAGGGTGAATTCCGGCAGGGCGTTTGCCCCGTTCAGCAGCGTGGCGGCGCGCGTTGATTGCGCCCGGGGCGGCGATGCCACCTGGTACGACAACCAGGCACCCACTGCGATGGCGACGATCGCAACGGTCGCGATAAAGATTTTCCTGGGATTCATCATTTCCTGCGGAGGGTTTGCGCGAGGCGCATATTCTAAACGACACTCACCGCTTATGGCACCGGATACGCGCAACAGCCCGACCGTCGAGCAGCTTATACGCGAGATTGCGGACCGGTTTGCGGCGGCCGGGCTCAGCTACGGCCATGGCACGGACAACGCGCTCGACGAGGCGGCATGGCTCGTGTTCGCGGCCCTGGGGCTTTCACACGCCGATGCGGCGGAGGCGTACGGCCGTCAGGTGAGCGCGGCCGAACAGCAGGAGATCGACGCACTCGCCACGCGCCGCGTCGATGAGCGTATCCCGCTGGCCTATCTCGTCAACGAGGCCTGGTTCGCCGGGCTCGACTTCTATGTCGACGAGCGCGTGCTCGTGCCGAGGTCGCCAATTGCCGAACTGATTGCAAGTCGATTCGAACCGTGGGTCGACCCCGCCAGGGTCCGGCGCGCGGCAGACCTCGGAACGGGCAGCGGATGCATCGCGATCGCCCTGGCATACGCGTTTCCCGGGGCCGAGGTCGATGCCGTCGATATTTCCAGCGACGCGCTCGACGTTACCCGAATCAACATCGCCCGGCACGGCCTCGAAGACCGCGTTCACGCGATTCGATCGGACTTTTTCGAGCAACTCGCCGGGCGGCGCTACAACCTGATCGTCAGCAACCCGCCTTACGTCGATGTGGACGATCTGCAATCCATGCCCGACGAATTTCGCCACGAACCGGAACTCGGCCTGGCGGCCGGCGAGCGCGGTCTGGATTCGGTCAACGTCATCCTGCATCATGCGTCACGTTTCCTCGAGGATGATGGCGTACTCGTCTGCGAAGTCGGCAACAGTCAGCCGGCGCTCGAAAGCCACTATCCGGGTATTGCATTTACCTGGCTGGAGTTCGAGCATGGCGGGTTCGGGGTATTCTTGCTGACGAAAAGCGATTTGCAGGATTTATAGGTGTCGGGCAACAGCATTGGGCAGAATTTTGTCGTAACGACGTTTGGTGAAAGCCACGGCGTCGCGCTCGGCTGTATTGTCGACGGCTGTCCGCCGGGGATGGAGCTGCAAGCCAGTGATATCCAGGCGGATCTCGACCGACGCAGGCCTGGAAAGTCGCGCCATGTTACGCAGCGCAAGGAGCCCGATGAGGTCGAGATCCTCTCCGGAGTATTCGAGGGCAAAACCACCGGGACGCCGATCGGCCTGCTGATTCGCAACGTGGACCAGCGTAACCGGGACTACGAGGCGATAAAGGACAAGTTCCGGCCCGGGCATGCCGACTACACCTACCAACAGAAATACGGCATCCGTGATTATCGTGGCGGCGGCCGTTCCTCTGCCCGGGAGACTGCGATGCGAGTCGCGGCAGGCGCCATTGCCCGCAAGTACCTTCGCGAGCGGCTGGGCATCGAGATTCGAGGGTATCTGTCGCAACTCGGCACCAGGGAACTGGCCGCGGTGGATCTTTCGATCGTCGATGACAACCCGTTTTTCTGTGCGGACCCCGATCGAATCGAAGAACTCGAGGCCTACATGATCGAATTACGCAAAGCGCAGGACTCCATCGGCGCAAAGATCAGCGTACTGGCGAACAACGTGCCGCCGGGACTCGGGGAACCCGTTTTCGACAAGCTAGAGGCAGCTCTCGCGCATGCGTTGATGAGCATTCCGGCGGTCAAAGGGGTCGAATTCGGTGCCGGGTTCCGTTCGGTGACCCAGCATGGCAGCGAACACCGCGACGAGATCGGCCCGGACGGTTTTGCAAAGAATGATGCCGGGGGCACCCTCGGTGGCATCTCGTCCGGGCAAGATCTGCTCGCGAGTATCGCGCTCAAACCCACATCGAGCATCACCAAGCCCGGCAAGACAATCGACAAGACAGGTAAGGAGACCGAGATCGTCACGAAAGGAAGGCACGATCCTTGCGTCGGCCTGCGTGCCACGCCAATTGCCGAAGCAATGGTGGCGCTCGTGCTGATGGATCATTATCTGCGCCATCGGGCGCAGAATGCGGACGTAGACTCGGAAACCCCTACAGTATGACCGACCAATACGATGTAGCCGTCGTCGGCGCGACCGGCGTCGTCGGCGAATCGATGCTCGAGATACTTGCCGAGCGTGATTTTCCTGTTGGCAACGTATATGCCCTTGCCAGCGAACGGTCGGTTGGGAAAAAGGTCGAGTTCGGCAACAGGAAACTCGTCGTCGGAGACCTTGCCGCGTTTGATTTTTCGCAGGTTCAAATTGGCCTGTTCTCGGCCGGCGGGTCGATCTCGGCAGAATTCGCGCCCAAAGCGGCCGCAGCGGGTTGCGTCGTTGTCGACAATACCTCCCACTTCCGCTACGACGACGACATTCCGCTCGTGGTGCCCGAGGTCAATGCGCATGCAATCACCAATTACGCAAACCGCGGCATCATAGCCAACCCGAATTGTTCCACGATCCAGATGGTTGTTGCGCTGAAGCCGATATATGACGCCGTCGGCATCGAGAGAATCAACGTGGCGACTTACCAGGCCGTCTCGGGCGCGGGCCGTGGCGCCATCGACGAACTCGTTCGCCAGACGTCGCTGCTCATGAACGGCAGGCCGCTTGAAATAGAGGGCGGGGCGAAGCAAATCGCGTTCAATGCCGTGCCGCATATCGATAGCTTCCAGGACAACGGCTACACCAAAGAAGAAATGAAGATGGTGTGGGAGACGCGGAAGATTTTCGAAGACGACAGCATCCAGGTAAATCCCACCGCGGTGCGGATTCCGGTCTTTTACGGCCATTCCGAGGCCGTTCACATCGAAACGAAAGACAAGATTTCTGCAGATTTTGCCTGCGAATTACTCGCCAATGCACCGGGTGTCACGCTCATGGACGGACAAAAAACCGATGAATATCCGACAGCTGTCACCGATAGCTCAGGTACCGACCCGGTATACGTGGGTCGGGTGCGTGAGGACATTTCTCATCCACGTGGACTGAACCTGTGGGTTGTATCCGACAACATACGTAAGGGCGCGGCTCTAAATAGCGTCCAAATTGCTGAAATATTGGCGAAAAACCATTTATAAGCTATAGTCCACCATCATATGTTAAAGCGGTCTGCGTGCCGTGACATGGCCTCGTGGGGGGTTGTCTCAGCGGTGCATTGGGGAGCTGGAGAATAATATTATGTCGAGACGACTCTCTCGAATCTCGCTCGCACTCGTCGTTTTGCTGACGAGCGAGGTCTGGGCCCTCGGGCTGGGAGACATCACGATGAACTCAGCGCTCAACGAGCCGCTGAGCGCTCGCATCGAACTCCTCTCCGCAACTCCTGAAGAACTCGATAATCTTACGATCGCCCTGGCTTCCGGCGATACGTTTGAACGCTATGGCATCGACCGGCCGTTTTACCTGCAGAATATGCAGTTCTCCATTGTTCGCAGCGGCAGGGCCGACGGCAACTACGTTCAGGTCACGTCGCTGTCGCCGATGGCCGAGCCTTTCCTGACTTTCCTCGTGGAAGCGTCCTGGTCGCGCGGCCGCTTGCTGCGCGAGTACACGGTATTCCTCGATCCGCCGACTTTTGCGCCGCCAGTCAGCGATGCGGCGCCGGTCGTGCAGGCTCCCACGCGCACTGCGCCGGCGGACAGTGCTCGTATCGAACGCAGCGCGCCGCCGCCGGCCCCGCAGCCACGCACAACACCGGCGCCAACGCCGATGCCGCAGCCGGTCGAACCGGAGCCAGCGCCAGCGCCCACCGTGCAGCCTGAGCCTGTTGTCGACTACAGGCCGTTCAGCACCCAGCCGGGTGAGGACTACGTGGTAGAGCGCGGCGATACGCTTTGGGGTCTCGCAGCGCGCATCCGGCCCGATTCCCGCCTGACCATGAACCAGACGATGCTGGCCATCTTCGAGGCGAATCCGGACGCATTCGGCGGCAATATCAACATCCTGCTTGCCGGCGCCGCGGTACGTATCCCAAGTGCCGACGATATCTTCCGGATCGATCGCGCGGATGCGCTCGCTGAGGCGCAGCGCCAGCACGCGGAATGGGGCGGTAGTGTTGTCGTTGCCGAAGACACGTCAACCCGGCCCAGCCTGACGCTGGTTCCACCCGACGAGGACTTCAGCGACACATCGGACACATTCGTGCCCGAGCCGGAACCGATTGCCGAACCGTACGCTGATGACATGTCCGATCGCGAGCGCGAGATCATCGATCGTATCGCCGAGCTGGAAGCAGCGGACGTACCGGAACAACAGTCACTGATCGAGATACGCGACAACGAACTTGCGCAGTTGCGGGACGAACTCACGCGTATTCGTGGCGAAGCCCTCGAACCCGCGATTGACGACATGCTTGTGGACGAGGCCGAGCCCGGTATTGACGACGCGATCGATGATGAATTGATTGCCGACGATATTGTGGATGAGGCCGGGGTCGACGCGGCACCCGAAGAAACCGCGCCGCCGCCAGTCGATGTCATTCGCACCCCGGCGCGGACCGAGCCCGGCCTTGTTGACCAGATCATCGACTATGCGACCGGTATCTACGGGATCATCGCTGCGGCATTGATCCTGGTCATTGGCGCACTGATCTGGTTTATGCGTCGCGGCCGCGAAGATGAGGACATCGAGGACTGGCAGCCGCTGGACCGGGATGAAATGGCTGCCGGTGACCTGACGCCGACCGAGACCATGGCGGCTCCGTCAATGGATGAGTCCATCGTCGTCGTTGAGCAGGAACCTGCGGTCGGGCCGCTTGATGACACGATCGATGCGTCAGCGCCATCAATGGATATTGATGCAACCGAAGAGATGCCCGCTTCGCCGCCGCCGCTTACCGAGTCGTTCGACACTCCTGACGCTACGGACTCGACTGCAGAAACCGGAAAATTCGGTTCGCTCGAAGATACCTTCAGCTCAGAGACAGCGATCAATCTCGACCAGTCGGATCCGATCGCAGAGGCCGATTTTCACATGGCGTACGGCCTCTATGACCAGGCGGCCGACCTGGTCAACGGCGCATTGTCGGTCGAGCCGGAGCGGTCCGATCTTCTGACCAAACTCTGCGAAATCTACTTTGTCTGGGGCAACCGCGATGCATTCATCGACGCCGCTGGCCGATTGAAATCGGTCGTTGGCGACGGTGACAGCTCCGATTGGGACAAAATCGTCATCATGGGCCAGCAGATTGCAGCCGACGACGAGCTGTTTGCCGGTGCGAGCGCGGCCGGTGCTACCAAGGCTGTCGACCTGGCGCTGGATGAGGGCGGTGATGAGACCGGCGCACTCGACATGGAGTTCGGCGAGGACGGTGATGCATCGAGCGACGTTTTCGACATTGGCGCCGAAGAAAGTGCCGTAATTGCTGACGACGACGAAGGCGTCGATTTCATCCTCGAAAGTACCGGCGAATCCGAAGCTATGGTCGATGTCTCGGCAGAAAGTGCCACCGTCGAGGCAACGACGGATTTCGATATCACGGCGGAGAGCCCCACGGTCGAGTCGACGACCGACTTCGACGTGACGGCCGAAATGCCTGCTTCTGAAGAGACGATGGACTTCCCGCCAGCTGATGAAGACACCGTCGAGGCTGCCGCCACAGATGAAACGACGTCATCGCCGACAATCGAAGAGCAATTCGACGTTCTGTCCGGAACCTCCGAACTGCCGTCGCTCGACGACACGCTCGGCGACGCTATTGAAAGTAGCGGCCAGGCAGCCGACGAGACGGCGGAGATCAATCTCGATGAGCTCGGGCTTGATGTCGACAGCATGGCAGATACGGAGCTTGCCTCGCTCGATGATCTGGACAACACGGGCCGGATGGAGACCCTCGAGGACACTGGCATAAGCGAGGTGATCGAAGAAGATATCGCCGACGTTACCGGTAAGAACCCCGAGATCGACCTCGATGCGACCGGTATGCACGAGGCGCTGCCTTCCGACGACGACACGAGTCTCAACCAGCTGCTCAGCGATACCGGGCTCCACGAAGGGCCGGACGAGAGCCTGCTCGATGCGACCGGCGTCACCCAGGTTTTGAGCGCTGACCTTGCCGTCGATACGACATCTGACGCGGAAGCCGCCGCAGCTGACGAAGATGAGACGATGCTTGCCACGACGCTCGGAGCGGAGCCGCTCGAAGGCAGTTTGCCGGATGATGCCGAGACGTTGCTTGCCGACCTCGACGAAGATGCTGACGAGGGTGATTTCGACTTCGCCAAGACTGAGGCATTGCCCAAGGATGCATTCACGGGCGACATGAACCTCGATGAAACTGGCGAGATGCCGGCCGTCGCGAGTACGGATGTCGAACTCGATCTCGATGATCTGACGGCAGCGCTGGAGGTCAGCGATGCAGGCGACACGATCGAGCAGCCGCGCGATGATGCGACGGTTGAATATCCACGCCCGGAACTGGCAACTGACGATGAAAGTGCCGGCACGGTGTCACTCGGTCCCGAGGAGATCAGTGACGATCTGTCGGATGCACGCACGATGACCGAGGTTGGCACCAAGCTCGACCTTGCGCGTGCGTATGTCGACATGGGCGACCCGGGTGGCGCACGCTCGATTCTCGAGGAGGTCCTCGACGAAGGCGATGATGCACAGCGCCAGCAGGCCCAGCACCTACTGGATTCGCTGCCCGGCTAAGTGCGCATCGCTATTGGTCTGGAGTACGACGGCACGGCGTACAACGGCTGGCAGCGCCAGCGTGTCGGAGACGGCGTTCAGGCTCATGTCGAAGCTGCGCTGAAGTCGGTCGCTGACGAAACCGTCGAAGTTACCTGCGCTGGCCGCACGGATACGGGCGTGCATGCGTCAGGGCAAGTGGCCCATTTCGATACCGGGAGTGAGCGCGATGCGCGCGGCTGGTTGCTCGGCGCAAACAGCAACCTGCCGGACGATATCAACCTGACCTGGGCGAAGGCCGTGAGCGAGGACTTTCATGCCCGCTACTCGGCGACCTCGCGCAGTTACCATTACCTGATCCTCAACCGCCTGCAGCGCTCTGCACTCTATCGCCACCGGGCCTGGTGGGTTCATCCGGAACTCGATGCGGAGCGAATGCATGCGGCCGCACAGGTATTTGTCGGCGAACACGACTTCTCGGCGTTTCGCGCCGCCGGCTGCCANNCATTTCGGTATCGCGCGACCGGGACTGGATCCACATCCTGGTGACGGCCAATGCGTTCCTCATGCACATGGTCCGCAATATCACCGGTACACTCGTGTCGATCGGTTGTGGCGACGAGCCCGAGAACTGGGCGGAGCGAGTACTGAATAGCCGGGACCGCGCTCAGGCCGGGGTAGCCGCTCCGCCACATGGGCTGACGCTCACTGATGTCGAGTACCCACCGGAGTTTGATTTGCCGCCCGACCCCAACCAGAATTTGAGATAAGATTCGCCCATGAGCTGGTTCGAGAAACTAATGCCGTCGCGTATCAGCACCGAAAAGCGCACGCGCTCGGTGCCCGAAGGTGTCTGGATCAAGTGCCCCAATTGCGATGCGCAGCTGTATCGCAACGAACTCGAGCGCAACTTGCAGGTTTGCCCGAAGTGCGATCATCACATGCGCATTGGCGCGCGGCAGCGGCTGCATTTCTTCCTTGATCCGGACTCGATCAATGAACTTTCGGGCGATCTCGAGTCGCGCGACCCATTGAAGTTCCGGGACAGCAAGCGCTATCGTGACCGGATTGCGCAGGCTCAGAAGAGTACTGGCGAAAAGGATGCGCTTGTCTCGGTAACGGGGACCCTGCTCGGACACCCGGTCGTTGCTTGTGCTTTCGAGTTTCGCTTCATGGGTGGTTCCATGGGATCCGTCGTCGGTGAACGATTCGCGCGCGCCGCCCGGCATGCGGCAGAAAACAAGATGCCCCTCATTTCGTTCGCGGCAAGCGGCGGTGCGAGAATGCAGGAGGCGCTCTTTTCCCTGCTGCAGATGGCGAAGACTTCAGCGGCGCTCGCGAATCTCAGCGACGCAGGCGTGCCTTTTATCTCGGTATTGACGGATCCGACGACGGGCGGCGTTTCCGCCAGTCTCGCCATGCTCGGCGACATCAACGTCGCGGAGCCAAATGCGCTGATCGGTTTCGCGGGCCCTCGTGTGATCGAGCAAACCGTGCGACAGAAATTGCCCGAAGGTTTTCAGCGCAGTGAATTCCTGCTCGACCATGGCGCGATCGACATGATCGTTGATCGTCGTGAGATGCGAGAGCAGATCGCAGAGCTGTTGGCCAAGCTGGAACGCCGGCCAAGCCCCGTCAAGACCTGAGACCCGTGGACACTGCCGCATTGCCCCTGTCGGCCTGGCTGGCGCGGCTGGAGACAATCTCCCCGCGTGAAATCGACCTCGGACTCGATCGCGTTGCACGTGTCCTGGAGAGACTGGAATTGCCACCGGCCGAGACCGTATTTCACGTGGCCGGCACCAATGGCAAGGGGTCGAGCGTTGCGATGCTGGAATCGTTGCAGCGTGCGCGCGGCGCCAGGGTCGGGTGCTACACCTCTCCGCACATTCTCCTTTACAACGAACGCATCCGCATCGACGGTATCGATGCCAGCGATCAGCAGATTGTCTCGGCATTCGAGCGAATCGAGGAAGTGCGCGAAGGGGAGGAGTTGACGTATTTCGAGTTCGGCACACTGGCGGCTCTGATCGTATTTGCCGATGCCGGAGTGGACACGCAAGTGCTCGAGATCGGAATGGGCGGCCGGCTGGATGCGGTCAATGCGGTCGAGCCGACGGCCGGTCTCATTACCAACGTCGGACTGGATCATTGCGCCTGGCTCGGAGAAGACGTCGAGACTATCGCGTTTGAAAAAGCGGGCATCATGCGGCCCGGCAAGATCGCCGTCTTTGGCTCGCATGACGTGCCGAAATCGGTCACCGACCATGCCGCTACAATTGGCGCCCGGTTGCTGACGGCGGGACGGGACTTCGACTGGGATGTCGCTGCCGATTCCTGGTCGTGGCAGGGCAGGGAGGTCACGCTGGACGAACTGCGGCTGCCGGCGCTGGTCGGGGAACACCAGGTGGCGAATGCGGCCGGCGTACTGGCGCTGCTGGAAGCCAGCGGCATGAAAGACCTGCTGAAGGCGGAAATTATCAATCGCACCTTGTCCCGGGTCCAACTTGACGGGCGGATCCAGACAATCGACGCGGCAACCTGCTGGATAGTCGATGTTGCGCACAACCCGGACGCGGCCGCCGCGCTGGCCAAAGGCCTGGAACCGCAGGCAGACGGCGAAAAAACGATTGCGATCCTCGGTATGCTCGACGACAAGGACGTGGAAGGCGTCGTCGCACACTTGCACGACGAGATTGACTACTGGATCGCGGTTGCTGCGGACAGTCCGCGAACAATTCCCGCCGATGAACTTGCCCGCCGCATCGCGAATGCCAGCGATACGGCCTGTCTCGTCGCCGATTCGGTGGAGGTCGCGATGGCGCGCGCCGAAGAATTGGCGGGACCCCATGATCGGGTGCTCGTTACCGGATCGTTTTATCTGGTTGGACCCGCACTCGACCGGCTATACTCGCGACGCTGATTATGATGGATCGAGCTTTGAAAGAACGAATTATTGGCGCTGCCGTGCTGGTGCTCGTCGTCGTGCTCGTCGTGCCCGTGTTTCTCGACGGCCCCGAGGGTGATGGTGAAATGCGCACCGAGCGTGTCCCGCTACCGGGCCAGGCAGACCAGGACACCAAGACCGTGGTTCTCGACCGCGACCGGACCGAGCCAGTCCCGTCGAATGGCGCGGCGCAGCAGCCGACGCCAAAACCGCAGCCAGCCGCATCGAAGCCCCAAGCAAGGCCTGCGGCTGCCGAACCGAAACCGGGTTCGGAACCCGTCGCCCCGGAGGATGAAGATTCCGCGAATGCGCCGGCACCTGTGGCGTCGGCAACCGGAATGTGGGCGGTGCAGCTCGGCAGTTTCAGCAACCAGGAAAATGCCGAACGCCTCGCGGCAGAACTTCGCAAGCAGGGTCACGCCGCGTTTTTGAGCCAGGTCGCGACGGCCGAGGGCCAGCGCCATCGTGTTCGAATCGGGCCACAGGAGAGCCGGGAAGCTGCCGACACCATCGCCGCGCGGCTGACGTCGGAAGGTCATGACGTCAAGGTGCTGCCGCATCCATAGATTCTGTTGTGGCTGGAAAGGACTCTGTTAGAATCTCGTTCCATTCTCACCGATCGCGTTGAGCCGACACCTCATCCCTGATGCCGATCACCGACATTGTCATCGTTATTCTCATAACAGTATCTGTAGGTATCGGTATCTATCGGGGATTCGTGAAAGAGGCCATATCGATCACCGCCCTGCTGGTTGCGATCTGGGCGGCACTCTATTTTGGCCCGGCCGTTGGCGGGGTCTCGGAAAGCTGGATCGCGTCAAGAGACCTGCAGATGTGGTTTGGCCGTATACTCGTATTTGCGGTGATCCTGTCGATCGGCGGTCTTCTTGGTTGGGGAATATCCAAGCTCGTGCGCCTGTCGGTGCTGAGTGGCATGGATCGCCTTGCCGGCGCCGTTTTCGGGGCAGCGCGCGGCATACTGCTCGTCGCCCTTCTCGTGCTGGCTGGTGAGTTCGCGGGATTCGGCAATGATGCGTGGTGGCAGCGCTCTATCTTCATTCCCCATCTCGAGGCCGTGGCCGAGTGGATCACGATCATGGCCCCGCAGGGATACGAGATCCTGGTGCCTGATGAGGAGCTAATCTGAGCTATGTGTGGCGTCGTTGGAATTGTCAGTCATTCGCCCGTCAACCAGGCCATTTACGACGCCTTGACGGTGCTGCAGCACCGCGGGCAGGACGCGGCTGGCATCGTGACCTGGGGCAAGGACGGCCTGCGACAGCGCAAGGCCAACGGTCTCGTGCGTGATGTATTTCGCCAGCGCCACATGACGCGTTTATCGGGCAAGGTCGGTATCGGCCATGTCCGTTATCCGACCGCAGGCGGTTCCCGATCGGCCGAGGCGCAGCCGTTCTATGTCAACTCGCCTTACGGTATTTGCCTTGGTCACAACGGCAACCTGACCAATTACGATGAACTCGCGAATCTGCTCATGAAGGAGGATCGGCGCCACCTGAATACGGGCTCGGACTCCGAAGTCTTGCTCAACGTGTTTGCCCACGAGCTGCAAATCCGCGCCAACGGTCATCCGACGCCCGACCAGATTCACGCGGCCGTCGAAGCAGTGCACCGGCGGTGCAAGGGTGGTTATGCGGTTGTGGCGCTGATCGTCGGTATCGGCATCGTTGCGTTCCGCGACCCAAATGGCATCCGGCCTCTCGTCCTCGGCGAGCGCAAGTCGGACCGGGGTAACGATTACATGGTTGCCTCCGAAAGCGTCGCGCTCGATGTACTGCAGTTTCAGCGCTTGCGCGACGTGAAGCCGGGCGAAACCGTCTTCATCGAAAACAATGGGATCCTGCACACCCGTGCGCACGGCGAAAAGACGAACCATACGCCCTGTATATTTGAATTTGTTTATTTTGCACGGCCGGACTCGATTCTCGACAACCTGTCCGTTTACAAGACGCGCTTGCGCATGGGCGAACAGCTGGCGGGAAAAATCGTCAGGGATTTTCCCCATCACGACATCGACGTCGTAATACCGATTCCCGATACAAGCCGTACCTCGGCCGTACAGGTCGCGCACCACCTCGGCACTAAGTACCGGGAAGGATTTATCAAAAACCGGTACGTCGGTCGCACGTTCATCATGCCAGGCCAGGCCGAGCGCGCGAAATCAGTGCGCTACAAACTCAATGCGATCAGGCTGGAGTTTCACGGCAAGAACGTTTTGCTCGTCGATGATTCGATCGTCCGTGGCACGACGTCCCGGCAAATCATCAAGCTTGCGAGAGAGGCGGGTGCGCGCAAGGTGTATTTTGCATCGGCGGCGCCGCCGGTGCGTTACCCCAATGTTTACGGCATCGACATGCCGGCCGCATCGGAGCTGATCGCGAACGGCCGATCGGTCGAGGAAATTCAGGAGATGATTGGGGCCGATCGACTGATCTACCAGGACCTGCATGGGTTGATCCGGTCCGTTCGTCACGACAATTCCGACATCACGGAGTTTGATACTTCGTGCTTCTCCGGCGAATATGTAACCGGTGATGTCACGGAAGAATATCTCAGTGAGATCGAACGGCGCAGAAACGATACCGCCAAGCAGCGCGAAGAGGCAAAGCGCAAGGGCCGCCGCTTCGGTGAGGCGTCGGGCGGCGGTGAGACCGGTAACGCCGTCGGCATGTAGCTTTGCGACCGGGCGGGCTGCAGTCCAATGAGCCTCAAAGTCATGATTATCGACGGGCAGTCGGATTTCCGCAGCCTGCTCATGCATCACGTAACGTCCCATTGGCCGGACGCGATCATTTCGGCCTACGATCCGACGGAAGCGGGGTACTTGCCCGACGAATTCTCCGGGGCCGGGAACGACCTCGTTTTGCTCGGCAGCGAGCACGGTGAGCGGGACGCTCTCAGGGTCCTGAAGCAATTTGTCGACCGGCCAGGATTTCCGGCTGTCGTATTTTTTGGCGCGCGCAGTGATCAGAAAGCGGCGCTCAAGGCCGGCGCCGACGGATTCCTGCCACGACTCGAGCTTCGCCACGACGCACTGACCGTTTTGTTGAGCGATATCCTCGTTTCGCGGCGCCGCGTTGCCTCGACCGGTTCCCTGTTTGTCGGCGACGAGCGCACCGGGATTCATCCGCTGATCCGGGGTTACAACTTTGTCGAGAAGCTCGGGGCAACATCACACTCGTCGATTTACCTTGCAGAACGCGAATCGACCCGGGTCATGGTGGTACTCAAGGTCCTCCAGCAGTTGCCCGACGTCGCGGACAACATCGGGGCGTTCGACCGGTTCCTGCAGGAATACGAGATGATTGCCGAGATCGAGCACCCGAATATCGTCAAGATTTATGACCTCGGCGTGAGCGATGAGCATGCTCACATCGCGATGGAATACATCGATGCGGGCGACCTCAAGCGGCGGATATCTGCCGGGATCAACGAACCCGATGCGGTGCGTTACCTGCGGCAAATTGGCAGCGCACTTGCCGAGATTCACCGCGTTGGCATCCTCCATCGCGACCTGAAGCCAGGCAACATCATGCTACGCAAGGATGACTCGATTGCGCTGATCGATTTCGGCCTCGCCAAGCGCATGCGCCTGCGCATGGAACTAACCGATGAGGGAGAGATCTTCGGGACGCCGTATTACATGAGTCCCGAGCAGGGCCATGGTAACGGCGTTGATCACCGCAGCGACATCTACAGCCTCGGGGTCATTTTTTTCGAGATGCTGACGGGTGAGAAGCCGTACCGGGCTGACACGGCGATGGGCATCATCTATCAGCACGCACAGGCGCCGATACCTTTGCTGCGCCCCAGGTTTGCGAAGTACCAGGCGTTACTCAACATGATGCTTGCGAAGCTCCCGGATGACCGCCTGCAGTCTGCTGACGAGATTGAAGAATGGCTGTAGTGCCGCAGGCAATTGCCGAGTTTCTCGGGACGCCGACGCCAGAAGCGTGGATCGAAATGGCGAGCAGTCGCTTGCCCGAGATGTTGCTGGATCATGCGAACTGCGAGCTCAAAGCTGCGTCGACCGCGCTCGGATTCCTGTATCGATACCCCGACCGGACCAGGCTGGCCCAACGCATGTCGCGACTCGCGCGCGAGGAACTCAGGCACTTCGAACAGGTGCGCAGCATCATGGAGAACATGGGTGTTCCGTTTCAGCGCCTGACAGCGTCACGCTATGCCGGCCGCCTGCGGAACGCGGTGCGTGACGAAGAGCCCTACAAGCTGCTCGACCTGCTGCTGGTTGGCGCATTGATCGAAGCCCGATCGTGTGAGCGTTTCGCGGCGCTGGCGCCTCACCTGCCTGAAAAGCTCGGCAAGTTTTACAATGGGCTGCTGGCGTCAGAGGCACGCCACTTCGAACATTACATCGCGTTCGCCAGGTCCGAGTGCGACGTGGCTGATGAAGCCATCGACGAGCGGTTGGAGGAGCTCAAGGCGATCGAGGCGCGGCTAATTTCCGAACCGGACCCACAGTTTCGATTTCACTCCGGCATGCCGGCCTGACTATCGCGTTAATACCTCGAGCTTCGGCCCGCGGCTGTCCCATCGCACGACGCTGCCCTGCGTGAACCAGTCGCCCAGTACGATGCGTTTGGCCGTGCGATTGCCGAGATCGACGTCGTGTACCGCGGGCCGATGGGTGTGGCCGTGCAGCAGCACATCGACGCCGTGTGACTGGATGGCCTTTTTCACCTCGTCCTGGTTGACGTCCATGATTTCGAGGCTCATGTTGATCGTCTGCTCGAGGCTCTGGCGTCGCGCCTCCTTGGCAATTCGCAGCCGTTCCTTGAGAGGCTTGGCGCGCATGGCGGCCTGCCAGTCAGGGTCCCGCACCATCTTGCGCACTCTCTGGTACTGCACGTCATCGGTGCACAGGTAATCGCCATGACTCAATAAGGTCTTTTGACCGTACATCGTCACCTTGTACGGGTCCTCGAGAATCTTTACTCCTGTCTCGTTCGCGAATCCCTGGCCGATCATGAAGTCGCGATTGCCGTGCATGAAATACACCGGGATACCGCCGTCGGTGAGCTTACGCAGCGCGCGTTTGATTGCAAAGTAGTGCGTATTCGGGTCGTCATCGCCCACCCAGGCTTCGAAGAGGTCGCCGAGGATGTAAAGATCATCGGCTTCCTGGGCATCGTGAGCAAGAAAGTGCAGGAACTGCTTGCCGATATCGGGCCGCTCGGCCTCGAGGTGCAGATCGGAGATGAAGAGGGTGCTCATCAGGAATTACTCGAAGGTATACCGAGATGCTTTCTTGATAATGATCGGTATTACGGGCACGTCCTTCTGGAAACTGCCTTGCGGTCCGGTCTCGACGCTCACGATCCTGTCGACGACATCCATCCCTTCGATGACCATGCCGAACACCGTGTAGCCCCAGGTGCCTCCCATCATGCCCTTGTTGGGGTCGAGACGGGTGTTGTCGACAACGTTGATGAAGAACTGGGAGTTGGCGGAGTGCGGGTCGGAGGTGCGAGCCATGGCAATCGTGCCGCGCGCATTGCTCAGGCCATTGCCCGACTCGTTCGGCACCTTCGTGTCGTCTTCCTTGAGTTTGAGACCGGGCGTGTATCCGCCGCCCTGGGCCATGAATCCCGGAATGACACGATGGAAGATGAGACCGTCGTAAAATCCGCTGTCGACGAGCTTGAGGAAATGGCCGACCGTGAGCGGCGCCTGGCGGCCATCCAGTTCGAGGACAATATTCCCTTCGCTCGTCTCCAGTTTGACGTATGGATGCGGCGGGACAGCATCAGCTGCCAGCGCAAGCGTGCCACAAAGCCCCAATACCAGGGCAGTCAGGGTAGTTTTCATTGCCACCTCAGGCGGTAAAAGCGGGCGGAGCCGCCACCGGGGATTGAAGATACCAAGAACTGCCAATCTCGGCTATCGCGTGGCAGAATACCCGGCGTCGGGGCATGGCGCAGTCTGGTAGCGCATCTGCTTTGGGAGCAGAGGGTCGGCGGTTCGAATCCGTCTGCCCCGACCAATTTTTCACTCTCCGAGAATCGTGGCGACCAGGAGCAACGCCTCGTCGTTCCGCATCACGCCCGTGTGGTTGTCCGCAAAGCCATACACCGCCGTTGCACCGGCCTGCGCCGATTCATCCAGCTGGCTCTCGACGCTGACGACACCGTCATCGTCTTTGCGCTCGCCCCCGGTCTCGTGGCTGTAGGTATAGATCAGGTGATGATCCGGGCCCTCAGACAGGTCGACACTGGCTATTTTCTGCAAATATGGGCTTCCTGGCGTCATCGCCCACCACACCGGCGCGATGACCGGCGCCCACCTGATGCCGTGCGCTGCTGCTGAGTGACCCCCAAACGGTGATGCGATGCTCACGAAGATTCGCAGCCGGTCTGTCACGAGGGAGTCGGCCTGGTAAATCATGCCCTTGCTGACGAGCCCGCCCATGCTGTGGGCAATGACGTCTATCTGCGGAATATCGTAGCGCTGGATCAGTTCATCCAGCCCCTCGTCGAGGACATAAGACGTGTAGTTGAGCGGAAATGAACTCGGGTAGTGGAACAGCAACAGCTGGTAGTTATCCGGGATCGCCTCTGCCAGTTCCCGGAATACTCTTGGTGAGTCGTTAATGCCGTGCACCAGCACGATCGAATTTTTTGCAGGATCGAATTCTTCGAGCACACAAAGCCCGAAGCCGACATCTTCCTCGAACGCGATCGGCTGCCACATGCCGAGCTGCACGTTTTCATCGGAAAAAGATTCTTCATCCCATGTGATGATACGCAGGAAATTCGCTGTACCCTTCGTCAGATCCTGTACCGCATGGTGAGACAGATCGTATTCGCGATCGAGAATCGTGTCTGCCGAAAGTTCGATCTCTTGCAGGGAAAGAACGTCCGGATCTACAGGCTCGTTTGCCTGCAAATCGCTAAACCAGTTAACTACTGGATTCCGTAACCGCGCTGTTGGCTCACCGGGCTGGTAGACGAAGTCGCCATTAGCGTCCTCGAACGCCACCACCGTGTACTCGGCACGGACGACCAGGACGTAAAAAGTTTCGTCGTAACGAATCGTTCGGACTTTCTCGACCAGTTCGTCCCCGCCGTCGTCACGAACAAACAGGAACTGTATGTTTGCAGAGTTTTCCGCCCCCGTGATTCGGCCCTTGAAGTAACCATAGTCTTGCCGGGCGTGCTCCAGGTCCTCATCGAGGTCCTGGAGCACGCAGGCGGACAGCAGTGATGTTATCAGTAGTAGCGGGAAAGACTTTGCAGAAGCGATACGGATCTGCAACAGGTTATCGATCAAATGCACTCATCCAGAATCTCGCGCTTTACCTTTTTTGGGTTGTCGATGAGCTTAAAGAAATCTTCGATGTATCCGGAGACCTTTTTCCGCGTGCTGTTCTGCAGCCCCTCCTGCTGAGCGATAAGCTCGAAGATCTCGTCACGACTATCTCTGATCTGTTGCAGCGATGCTTCTACGTACTCATTATTGACGCAGCGTCCACGGTAAACGCGCTGCCGCACGGTCTTTATACCGAATTGTGCCGCTGGCAATGCATATGGGGCGTCGACGAGGCCCGCCTGGTCGAAGTCGTAGGGAATCACCATTATCGGATCGACTTCATTGGTGAATAGAACATAGTTGTGACAGCACTCGTTTCTTGGATGGCCGGCTACCGGTGAAAAATCAGTGTTACCGACCATGTACGCGAAAATCGAAGTGAGATTGAGGTGATCGGGCTGAATGGCGCTAACCATCGTGCGCTCGATCTGCATGTCATCTCGACCAATGCGTTTGCCAAGGCGATTCTTGTGCTCTATCAGATAGGCATAACGCGTGATGTCGCTGCGGCGGCCTTCTGTATCGACATAGTTAACGCGTAACAAGCGGACGCGAAAGCTATTATCTGTAATTAAATTGAGTAACCGGTAAACCAGGTACTCTCTGAGGACAAACTGCTCAAACTTCGAGGATTGCTCGCAGTGCACAACGAGCTTGAGCTTGTCCTGGCCGTCGAACAATGTGCCTTCTGTTTGCGACTTCTTGAAGTTCAGCCACAGCGGTGGAAAGTCGCAATAGTCATGACGACTATGGCCGCGGGTGGTGATCTCCAGATCGAGCTCCGTGTCGATCTCGGCACCGTCAGAATAGCGGAGGATGCCTGGCAGATAGTCATCCTTGGGCCGCTTAACGATCAGCGTCGCCAGGGGAGCCTCGATGACGACTTCCAGCGTATCGTTGGTCTGGAACAACGGATCGGCAGATTCGCTTGCAACTGCGGCTGCGGAGCCACCCAAAAGTACCATGATAAAGGATACCAACTTGGGCCAGTTTACGGTTTGTTGTGTGATCATAGCTTCGCCTTCTTCTTCTCAATTCTGGTTTGGTCGAGGGGATTCTCACCGAACCTTATTTTCCACAGGATCGCATTGGCAAAACAAAAAAACAGCGCCATGAAGGATGCGATTCCGAGATGGCCGATACCTGCAGCCAGGCCGACACAGATTGCCGAAAATATGAAAATGCCGTCAATTGCCTCCTGCAGCGCAACACGGAACCGCACTGCTGCAACCATGGCGGCAAGCCCGAATGCCAGGGCCAGGCTGTTCTGGATAAGTAGCACAATCGCTGCCGCGCAAATCGGCAATACCAGCAGGGCCCGCACGAAACTCTTGCGGAAGCCTGCTTCCGTCTTTATTGCTTCATAGGTCCATGCAACAGGCAGCATGACCAGAACCGTGCCGCCGAGGGTGAAAGACAGATAGAGCCCGAGCGCGCCCAGCTGGTCAAGCGTGAAAGGCCCCGCGGGGCCAGCTGCCGGAGCCTGATTGACTGCTTCAAGCAGCGACATGGGATTGCCGTCGATGCCAACAGCTGAGAGAGCATGGTTGCCGCCAAACGGCATCAGTCCAAACAGATCGGGCGAAGTACGCCCGATTGCAGCCACGGTGACGAAAAGCGCAGTGAAGTACAGCGCAAGCTTGATGAAGATGCGGGCCGAATGTACGGCGATAATCAAACCACTGCCCCTGTTTTCGCCAATTTACTCTTCCTCCTCGGTGGCGCTTCTTGCCTCGGCAAGCGCAGCCGCTTCCTCCCGGCTGGTGACGGCTTCGACATTTGTTATGCGGCACCTGGTCAGCATACCGCTATCGCGAAACGTGATTGCGCCGAAGTCATTCGGGCACATACGGCCCATGTGGTTGGAAAGCGCAATCGCATTGGCGTATCTCAAGCCCGGGCAAGAAGCGAACAGTGTCAGGAGATAGTGTTTGCTGACCCCCTCCTTAATATAGACGTGTTTCCGGTCCAGCGAGCTCCATCCGTTGACATTGCGAATGTAGAAGCAATCGCTGGTGCCACTACTGGTCTCGTCAGCCGTCGTTTCGCCGGATGCACAACCGGTGGTCGACATACAGAGGATGAGCGCTGCAAATAATAGTTTTCCGGTCACTTGCGCCTCCGCAGGGGCTATTCGTTGCCCTTTGAATTTATCTAGTAGATTATCACTAACTGAATCAATTCTCCCCCGCGCCAGCACCTGTCGATTTACCCACGCGCGCCAGCCATGGAGCCTGTAGCCTTGTCATCAATCAACAAGATGATTCTCTGGATTCTCTTTCTCGGTCTGTATCCCGGAATGGACGCCTCGGCGAGAGACAAGACTGACCTGATATTTCTTGTCAATGGCGACCGAATTACCGGCGAAATCAAGCAGCTGGACCGCGGCAGGCTGCAGGTCAAAACAGATTCCATGGGCGACATCAGCATCGAGTGGGATGACGTCGAACGCGTGGAGAGTGACTACCAGTTTCAGTTCGAACGTACCGACGGCACCCGGGTGACCGGAAAGATTCAGCCTACGCCGGACGAACGTTCAATCACGCTGCAAGCGGGCCTGGGCGAAGTCACGTTCCAGCATGACCGGGTCGTGCGGATCTCGCAGATCGAGGATTCGTTCTGGGAACGCCTGCAGGGTTCGCTGAGCTTCGGTTACAGCTTCACCAAGGCCAGCGATGTCGCCCAGACAAATCTCGGGTTCCGGGCGACCCACCGGACCGAAGAGCGTGCCTACACGGTTGATGGGGGTATGATCATTACCGATGATCAGGCCAACAAACAGACCGCCCGGTCCGACCTCCGTCTTGACCTGACCCGGTTTCGCTCGAACCGCTGGTTCAATTCCTACATGCTCGGTTTCGAAGTCAACGACGAGCTCGGGCTGGATCTACGCTCGAGTTTTGGGGCCGGCATGGGACGCTACCTGATCCAGACGAATACGTCCGAGCTTGCCCTGATCGGTGGACTGGCTGCTACGTATGAGGATCTGGATCCGGTGGAAGACGCGCCCGGGGTCTTCACCGGTGAGTCGAGCCAGAAGAGCCTGGAGGCCGTGGCTGGCCTGAAATATGCTCATTACATCTTCGACGAGCCAACAGTCGATCTCACGGTAAGGATGTTTGCCTTCCCCAGCCTTACGCAGTCAGGACGGACTCGCGCACAGCTCGATGTCAATCTGCGTTGGGAGCTGATCAAAGACCTCTTCTGGGAACTCAATTACTACAATACGTTTGACAGTGATCCGCCCTCAGGTGCCCAGTCAACAAATGACTATGGCGTTGTGACATCCGTCGGTTGGTCATTCTGATGCGCGCTGCTCTCGTCTTGCTGCTGTGTGCGGTTACCGCGGCGCCGTCCGTCGCACAGGAATCGAGGAAGGACACGCGACCACCGATTGCGCCCGACATCCGCGACGACGAAACCCGCCTGAAGATTCAGCGCGGCGATTTTGTCGTCGTTCCTATCCCAATATCCAACCCGACGCTCGATAGCGGCCTCGTCGGTGGCGCTGCCTACTTCTATCCGCAGACCGAAGAAGAAAAGAAAGCCGAGCCGGCGTCGCTGACCGCGCTCGCCGGTTTGTACACGAGCAACGATAGCCGTGCTCTCGTTGCCGTGCAGCAGAACTACTGGCGCAACGGGCGTTGGCGATTCACCGGAGCAATCGGAGGCGCAGATCTTCGCCTTTCCCTCCTGACGAGCGAGAACTCCACGACCAGTTGGCGTATCAATGGCGGGCTTTTGTTTGCAAAGATAGCGCGGCGCATTAAAGGCAACTGGTACGGCGGACTATTGACCCGCGCGGTCGACGCGAAGCAGACGATCGAGATTGATGTGGATGATTCCGATTTCACCGCAGATCTCGATCTCGGGGACGTGCGTTCGGTTGGCCTGGGCGCCTACGTCGAGTACGACTCGCGCGACATGCCGACGAACGCCTATTCGGGCCGCTACTTCAAATTCGATGCGCTTTTTAATGACGAGTCGATCGGTTCGAATAATACCTATCAAAACTATGCGGCCTCGTTTCGGTCGTACCACCAGCTGCGGGACTCGCTGGTCCTGGCCTGGCAGCTTCAAGCCTGCACGCGGCAGGGGACAACACCGTTATGGGATGCCTGCACGCTCCCTCTACGTGGCTTTTCGCTGACCGATTATCTCGGCAGCAACACGCTGATCGGCCAGTTCGAGACGCGCTGGCAGATGAGCAAGCGCTGGGGGCTCGTGGGCTTCGTCGGATCCGGCTACGTGGGCGGCTCGCTCAATGACATCAACGAACGCGAAGGTATTCCGAGCTACGGGGCGGGCGTGCGCTTCATGGTTTTGCCCGCGAAGCGCGTCAACATTCGTCTGGACTTCGCCTGGTCGACCGACAGTAATGCGATTCACCTGTCGGTCGGCGAAGCCTTTTAGCGTCGGCGGCGTCGGTTGCCGCCGGTTCCGCGGGACCTGGCGGACGACTGGTATTGGCCATAGCGCTCGAAGCCGCGCTGCCGGCTCTGATAGTCACGCTCCAGGTTGTAGCGTGATGTCCCGGCATCCAGCGACGGCGCCCTGGACCCGTATCGGGTCTCGCCGTAGCTGCCTTGTTGTGTCGTCGTCGTACCACCACCGCCTGCGAATCCGCCGGCTGGCAGCGGCTCGACCCCGCTGAACGAGGACTCGCCGCGCGCCCGGCCCGTCGACTGGGCAGCGGCCCCGCTGCTGCGTGGGCTGTCCACGGGGACCCAACCGTCGTCCGTCTTCTGGTACACGTTGCCATCGCGGCCCGCGTATTTGTCGCCGGATCCCGTCTCGAAGGCAAAAGCATTGTCATCGCCGCTGCGCAGGGCTACACCCTGGCCGCCACCGCTCGTTTCGATCTCGCGAGCGACACCTTCAGCGGTGCGAGTTACATCCGTGTTGATCGTCTGTCCGTCCCGCGTAAACTCGCTGCCACCGGTGATCGTGCCGTCATCAACGGTGCGTTCGATCGTGCCGCTGCCTCCCTCGGACCCCTGGATCTTGGCGTCGTATTGCCCGTCCGAGTACTGACCCTGAAACGTTGCCGAACGATTCTCCCCTTCGATCGTCCCCTGGCTCATGATCGTGTCGCCGGCTCGTTCGCGGGTTACCTCGCCGGATGTGCCATACGACGTCTCGAATTCGGTGGTCATCCGGCCGTCTTGCCACTCGCTTTCGGTGTAGCGCCACTCGTCGCCGCGGCGCGCGACGCTCTCGCTCCAGCCCTCGTTGTCATCGAAGTCGACATAGCGGTTGCGGGCGATGCTCGTGTCGGTGTTCGGGTTGTAGGCATAGCCGCGGCCCGCCAGTTCGTCGCCGTCCCAAACGGCCTGACCGCGCGCGTAGGCGCCGGTCTCGGGGTTGTAGACTGCCGCGCCGCCGGCCGCGCCGTAGGGTCCGTAACCCACTATCGACTCGCCATAGCGGCCGGTATCGGGGTCGTACCAGGAGCCATAGCCATAGGTCGGCGGCCACGGGTAGTAGGGGTAGTAGGGATAGCCGAACCAGCCGTCGTAGATGCCATAGGCGATCGTGAACGTGACGGTGGGGCTCGGGTAGCCGGTTCCGTATACGACCGTTTCGTCGCTGACGTAAGCGCCTTCGTAGCCCGATGTATAGGAGTAGTCGATCGAATCTTCATCGCTGCCGTCGACCTTGACGAACGTCGTGTTGTAAGCGGGTGACGATGGCGGAATCGTTGCGAATTCATCCGGAATCGAGTCGGCAAACGTCCACGGCCCTGCGGCGCTGAAGCCGGTAAGCCAGGTGGCGTTGTGGCACAGGTAATAGGCGCCCTCGTAGCGGAATACCTGGTAGGTCGTATTGACGGCCATTTCGATGTCGGTCGTCGGGATCTTCGTAAAGACCGGGTCGCCGGCATAGTCGACGCTGATGTCAAGCGCAGACGCGGAGCCGCGCTGGATTTCCGCTTTGCGCGGGATCGAGGCGACGAGCGCGGCTTCCCAGGCCTCCCTCGTGCCCGGAATGCTGCTCCGGATGTGACTCTTTGCGTGAGCCTCGTCACTGCCTGCGGGCGGTATCTGGTGAAAAACGTCCGGCAGATCCGTTGCCAGGACCCAGGGACCGGACAGGCCCGAGGCCTCGAACCAACGGCCACTCAGCAGAACGTAGACACCGGTATTGGTGCGGAATATCTCCTGTTCCGTGTTGGTGGCGAATTCCAGGCCGGTGTCCGCGATAGACGCCCACTCCGGCTCGCCGTCGAGCACCAGGAGTTCCGCCTGTTCTTCGGAGTAGTAAACGACCGGCGGGGCAGTGTCCGGCGGGGACAGACTCGCGAGATTGCCAGGCAGGCATTCGCGGGCATTCGTCCAGGCAGCCGTGTCTGGAAGAGCACCGAATTCATCCGGCAGTGACTCTGCCCAGGTCCATGCCCCTGGGAGCTCGCCGGCAGTCAACCATGCGCGTTCGTAGCAGAAGTAGGATGGATTCGACTCACCGACGCGAAGGACATCCCAATTGGTGTTGATCACGAACATCAGGTCACCGTCGTCGACGGGGACCCAGACAGGCTCGGTGTCGATGCTGAGCAACACGGCGGGGCCAGTGGCAACGAAAATCCTCGGCGGTTTGGCGCTCAGGCCCGCCGCCGACGCAATTTGCAGGTCCTCCGGCAGGTACTCGAGCACGAGATCGAGCGGGACGGTTCTCGATTTCGCGACCAGCGCTGCCTTGACAAGGCGGTACTTGTCGGAGTCCTGGTCCAGACCCGGTATCGAAAGGTCCAGGGTCTCGATGTCATGCAACAGTACCTCGCGGGCCTGAATATCGGTGTCCGTTTTTGCACTGAAATGGATGGAACCTGACCACGTCTCGTCGTTGCCGGCCAGCGTAACGTCGAACGCGATCCAGCCCTCCAGGGATTCGAAGTCGTTCCACGCATCGATCTGCGGCGCGTGCATGACCAGGGTGGCTGACTCGCTCGTGACTGTGCGTGGGTACCACGAGGCGACGTCGTCCACATCGGCGGCCTGTGCGAAAGCGAAAATCGGGAGGAGGGTGGCCAACAGGCCGAGACGTGGTTTCATCGGCGTAGTATAGGCAAGAATCGGGCGACCTACCGCACAAGCCTCACCAGGGAAGTGGCGCATTTGCCGGCGTTGAGGCATACTCGCGGCCGCAGAAACGGCGCCCGTAGCTCAACTGGATAGAGCATCGGCCTTTGAGTGAGGAGCCTGTGCCGGGAAACGGAACCGGTACAGTGGACTGCACTGTAACGGGGAACCCTTAACAGGTAGTGCTGATGGCAATCCCGTGGAAACCTGTGGACATCCGACGTATTGCGTGATGTAGGCTCTGGCAATGCCGCAGCATCACACCAAAACCAAGGGTGACCTGGGTGTCTTGAAGGCTCAGATTGATCTGTTCGAGCAGGGATTTACGATTCTTGTGCCGCTGACCGAGCATTTGCCGTTCGATCTTGTGGCATACCGGGATTGTGAATTCCGCCGGGTCCAGGTGAAGTATCGGTCGATGGACCGGTTCGGCAAGATTGATGTGAAATTTTCGACTTGCTGGAATGACAGGCAGGGAACTCATGTCAGGCCCATCGACAAAGACGAGGTAGATCTCTACTGCGTCTATTGTCCGCACACGGACGAGTGCTACTATCTGGATCCCCGGATGTTTGGCTCGAACGCGTCACTGAGGGTAAGGGCACCAAAGAATAATCAGCGGTCAAATGTGAATTTTGCAGCTGATTTTCGGAGGGCTCCGTAGAGACTATACGTGCAGCGCCTGAGATGGCGAAGAGATAGTCCAGACCACAAACCCGCTGTGTCGGGGCCGCGAAAGCGGTAGTTGGTAAGCTAAGCCGAGGGTTGCAGGTTCGAGTCCTGCCGGGCGCGCCAGTTTTTCTGGCGCTGTACAATTGAAAATCCGTGGTGGGCGTAGCTCAGTTGGTAGAGCCCCGGGTTGTGATCCCGGTCGTCGTGGGTTCGAGTCCCATCGTCCACCCCACTTTCCCTACTCCCGGCAGTCGTCGTCTGCATCGAGGAGAGCGATTTCCTCGTCGGTGGCCTGGCGGGCCCACGGGTCGCCGGCATCGAAGACGACGCGCCAGACTCCGTCATCATTCAGGCGCCAGGTCGAGTTGAACGAGCCAAAGGTTCGGCTCTGGGTGCCGTCCTCTGCTGTCGCGATGTACTCATAAACGCCGCGGGACAAGGCCAACGTGCCGTCCTGAAGCACTTCGACATACATGGGCCGCCACCGGATGCGAGGTCCGTCCTCCGCCATGAAGCCCGACCAGCCCTCGGCAATTTCATCGACGCCACGGCGGGGACGATTGCTGATAAAGCGCGCATCCTGATCAATGAAAGACCGAAACGCCTCAATGTTCCTGTTCTCGACCGACTTGCTGAAGCCGATTTCGCGGCAGCGCACGTCGTCCGTCAGGTCGGCCATTGCCATCGCTGGTAACAGGATAATCCCGGCAATCCC
Organism: Woeseiaceae bacterium; assembly: GCA_011772865.1. Taxonomy (GTDB): domain Bacteria; phylum Pseudomonadota; class Gammaproteobacteria; order Steroidobacterales; family Woeseiaceae; genus UBA1847. The sequence goes on from WVYQ01000037.1 coordinate 40,294, forward strand.
GATTCTTTTCATGCCGCACCCCCTCTGCTAGTATCGCGCACCGGCTTGGACAAGCTGATGTTATCGCACGCGGCGGGCCTCTAGCTCAATTAGGCAGAGCAACGGACTCTTAATCCGCAGGTTCGGGGTTCGATTCCCCGGGGGCCCACCAAAACTCCCACGCCATACAGGCCGCTGAGTATCTTCCGAATTATCCTATCCTTTCTGAATGAGCGGATAGAATGACGAACAGTGACGGCCCCCCAATTGCGAGCCTCTTCCACCCGCAGACCCCGGTGGCACGAAATTTCGGGCATCCGATATCGATCGGATATGTTTTGGGGTCATCACAGGCTCCGGAATTCCCGGATTTTGTTCAATTAAATACGCAGCGCTGCAAGGAACTAATACTATCTCAAGGCTGCCCAAGGTCTTGATGCGCCAAGAATAATTCTT
>WVYQ01000037.1:40769-43406 GCA_011772865.1 Woeseiaceae bacterium
CTTCTTGCAATGCTTTCCGTGGGCATCCTTAGCGCGCAAATAGGGGGACGCGCACTATGGGGCGTTCCGGCGACTTTCGTCGGTGTAATGATCGTCGGAGGGCTCATCGGCGGCTACGATATCCAGCTGCCGCTTGTCGAATCAGGCATCGCACTTTCAGTCACCGTGCTGGGAGTTGCACTGGCCGCCGACAAGAATATGGCCGTGGTCTGGGCGATGTTGTTCGTGGGCTTTTTTGCAATCTTTCACGGACATGCTCATGGCACCGAGATGCCAGATATCGCCGAGCCGTTGCTGTATGGATCCGGGTTCGTCCTGGGCACCGCGATTATCCATCTGAGCGGTGTCTTTATTGGCCTGGCGTCAAACAAGATTGCCAAAGGGCCGGTATTGCTCAGGTTCTCAGGAGCAGGGATCGCGGTTATTGGTCTGACAATGCTGTTCGGCGGCTAAAAGAGAAGCGATGTTTACGCACATCCGAATCGTGTTGCTGCTGTTACTGCTCGTGCTGAGCATTGGTGCTTCTGCGCATACGCTTTTCATCAAGCCAGACACTTTCGCTGTGGAACCGCAGGCGATGATGAGCATTAATCTGGTCAACGGGACGTTCATAAAAAGCGAGAGCCGTTTACGCAAGCCAATGGCGCGCTCTGTGGACATTGTCGGCCCGGGCGGCACCGAGCATGATCTCGCCAATGATGACTGGGTTTCTGACGGTAAAGTCAGCGTCCTGAGTGCTCAGTTCTCTGAGCCTGGAAATTACGTGATTGGTGTGTCCACAAGACCAAGAAAGGTCTCACTCGACCCCGAGACGTTCAACCGCTACCTGAGGTACGAGGGGCTTTTCGACCAGAAGGAGGAGCGCGAAGGACTCGAAGAGACAGGTGTGGGGGTTGTGGAGCGGTACACCAAGTTCGCAAAAGCGATCGTGCAGGTGGGCGATGTGCAAACGTCCAATTTCGCCATGGAAATCGGCCATGACGTCGAAATCCTTCCACTGACTAATCCCTACGCACTGCAAGTTGGTGATGACTTCCAGGCACGGGTCCTAAGAGACGGCATGCCGATCGAGGGCATCCGCGTCTACGCTACTCATGAAGGCTACTACCAGCAAGACGAGGAGGGGATTTTCGACGAGGCGGTCAAGACGCGTTCGAACAAGGAAGGCGTCATCGAGTTCGAGATCACCCATCCGGGCAAGTGGTATGTGCGATTCATCGATTTGCAGCGAGAGTCCGACTCCGAATACTGGTACACAAACTTGCTGGTCGCAGTGGGCGCAGCAGAAAAAAGAATCGTTTACGAATCGAAGTGGGCGACGCTGACATTCGAGATCCGCTAGTCGTAATAGGTCACGAGGCGAGTCGGCCAATGCGCTCGCTGCCGCGAATGTCGATAGTGTCGAACTGAGAAAGTCCGGGCACCGCGAGCGCAGCGGCTTCTTCCGCCTCTGAGTCTGTCTGAAAGAATGCAACTCCACGCAGTTGCTCCCGCTCAGCGTAGACAAACGGGCTGGAACAGAGAAATTCTCTGACTCCCGGATTGTTGTTCAGTACTTTCATGAAAAACCCGTGTTCGGTGCCGGTCGTCAACGTCATACCCAGCCGCCGCTTGAAGTACAGGGTGCCGTCCCTGAGGAAAGGGCGCGTACGGCCAATGTCGACAGTTTCGTATCCTTCGTCCAGCAAATGCTGAAAGCTGAACAGGTAAATCGCGGACCCCACACCGGCGCGATAGTAGTGCCGGTCGGCGTGTAGAACGCCGAGGGAAAGGAGCCGCGGCTGGCCATCGTCGTAGACAATCAGGCTACCGGCGACAGGCCGCTCGGCATCCGATATGTAGACCAGCTCCGCCTCGCCCGATTCCGCCTTGTCCAGCACATTCCGGTAGGGCATCAGGACCGCTGAACTGCCATGTGCGGCCGTTATCGCCGGCAGGTACATCGTGTTATAGAAGTGCTCCAGGTCCGCCTTGTCACGCGTGACGCGATAGGACAGTTCGTTAGTGCCCATTCTACGGATGTCTCGTCGCCGGGATGGTGAGTTGCCTTTAAAGACAGCCTCCGGCTCGAGTGTCACTTTTGCGGATATCCACTGCGGGATGAAGTACGAGTCGCCAAATACCTTCTTGACAAAAGGTGCGTTCCATCCATAGACGAGCACAAGATCATAGTCGTGTTTCCGCGCCAGGAGATGGGCTTGCCATGGCCTGACACTTCCCAGGGATTGTTCCCTGGGTTTCCTGCCAAATGCAACGTTCACGAAGTAACTCAGGAACTCACAGGGCTGATGCGCATAGAGAATGCGCAGGCGATGACTGCCAGCCGCTGTTCGGCCTTCGATGCCTATCGCATCCATGCGCATACGGTCGATGCCGAAAAACCTTCTAATGACTGTTTCAATGGAGGGCATTGCAGAAGTTGTCACCAGTGATAGGTGATCGACGTTCGTACCGACCTGGGCTCGAGCGGTCGGAAGTGAACGTCATCGACACCTCCCGCCGCTTCTCCCGGAAGACGGGACGCGTAGTAATACGCGATGTCATAGTCGTCGGAATCCAGCAGGTTGAATACGTCGAGGCGAACACTGAATTTGCCGAAGCGGTAGCCGCCACCGATATTGACCAATGTCGATGCAG
>WVYQ01000037.1:43480-43653 GCA_011772865.1 Woeseiaceae bacterium
TTCGACACCCACGCGCGTGGACGCACCGTTCACTTCGGTACCACCCGCGTCGCCCACGAACAACAGCTCTGATTCGAGATTGACCCAGAAGCCGGTCAGCGTCGCATTGAAGCGGTCCTCGCGCTCATAACGCAAGCCGAGTTCGGCACCGTCGGATGTCACGAGCGGGTCGA
>WVYQ01000013.1:0-24600 GCA_011772865.1 Woeseiaceae bacterium
CGTTATCCCGCGACGGCCGACGATAAAGAGAATTTCTATGTGAATGATCGCGGGCAGGTGCTTCGTGTCGGCGTTGCGCAGCTTGATTTTGGCGACAGCGACCTTGACTGGGAGTATGCCCGCGAAATCTCCTTGCTGAAATCGCGGTCCTCTCGATATCCGATCAAAGTACGCGATGCGACAGAGTGGGGATTATTGGCAGACACGATTCCGTTCTGGATCGACGTGGACCTGGCGGAGCAGGAAGGTGTCAAAACCAATGATGCTACCGACGAATTTGTGGAGGCAATCAACGCGCAGCTGGCCCGGTCCAATAACAAGCATGTCTACATCTACACCCACGGCTACCGGGTGATATTCGAAAACCCGATACTGATTACGGCAGAGTTGTGGCATTTCCTCGGTTACGACGGAGCATTCATTGCCTATGCATGGCCGTCGACACCAAGCAGGTGGGCCTATATCAAGGACTCGGATACGTCCGACGGGTACGCACGTAATTTCCGCTTGCTGGTTGAGACCATTGCAAAGAACACGGATGTGGAGGAGATCCATATCATGGGTTACAGCAACGGAACGCGCCTGGTTTCCCGAGCGATGGAACAACTTGCATTAACCCGGCAGGGAAAAACACGAGAAGAGAATCTCGAAGAACTGAAGATAAGCAATGTCATGTTGTTTGGCAGTGACCTCGACGCGGGCGTGTTTGGGTCTTATGTGGCCGACGGTTTGACGGATGTCACCAGGCGGGTGACCGTTTACCTGTCACGCCATGACAAGGCGCTCGGTTTTTCGCGATTCGTGTCGCAACGACAACGCCTGGGTCAACTCTGGGGCAGTCCGGATGCTGTCCATCCGCAGGCCCGTCATGCGTTGAAGGCGTTCGAGGACCGAATTACCTACATCAATGTCAGCGATGCCGAGGGCGCAAACACGGGCAATGGCCACGGCTATTTCCGCAGCAGCCCTTGGGTAAGCAGCGACCTGTTGATGACCTTGCGCTACGGCTTAGACCCATTGGAGCGGGGACTCATCGAACAGGAGGATCTGCCGGTCTACACATTTCCGCCCGATTACATCACGCGCTTGTGGTCGTCGATAAAAGAAGCAGATCCGGTGTTCGCCGCCGCCTACCAGGAGCTCCGGGCGTCAAAAGTGGCCGACGCCAGGCCATAGTACCTCTGCATGGTTCCCGGCCAACTGCTCGAATTTGTTTCAGTTGTAGCAGAGAATCTGAATCTTGCGCACGGCGAATTCCATTTGCTCGTCCGTCTCTGCAGCGACCAATTCTTCCTTGGCGGCAGTGCACTCGGCAGCTTCTTCCTGTAATTCGGCCACTATCTCCGGCTCATTCAGTACTGCTTGAGATGCAGCATCGCAAGCGGATTGCGCTGCGCGCCGAATATTGGCACGGCCACCAGATTCTTCGACCATGACACAGTCGTCGACACGAATTTCCGTCTGCTCCGTAGCAACCTGGATGATGGTGCCGTCCATCGCACGCACAGAATACAGGCGACCCATATTGCTTCGCGAGGCACCAGCAGCCGTGCCCATGACCGCCCCGATCGCCGCATTGCGTCTGCGTCTGGAAGAACTCTTGCTGGAACTGGTCAGCGCAGCCCCGAACGCACCTCCGATCAATGCGCCCTTCAAGGCATCCGAGTTGTTCAGGTCGACGGTCTGCATGCCAACGACTGTGCCATGACGGATGGTCGCAACCTGACCGGCGCGTTGGGCAATAGCACCGGTTGCAAGAACCATGGTGCAAGTTGTTGTAATAATTAAAGCAGATGCCAATTTTTTCATGCTTCTCTGACCCTCATCTAATTTGTTCGTATACTGGCTCCACGGGTTTGCGCGACATCCTAGCACAGCGGCAGGCCGAAGATGCCCAGCAAAAAGCGACGTGCATTCTTCGGCTAAATATTAAAACTTCTCCTTTTTTTGTTTTCGATCAGGGCAATCAAAGAAATCTTGACAAAAAGCGCAAACAATTTTCTAACTAGTGTTCGAATTGTCTTGCGTGGATCTTATCTTTCGGTACAAGTGCGCAAATTGAAGTAGCCTGTCAGTTAGACCTGTAAATTGCAGCATGGCCAATAACCAGCGTAGCCCAATAACGACGATTGTAATGATGCTGCTGATGGCATCCGCTTGCGTCGCGCAAGGTGGATCTCCAGAAGCGGATAAGTCATTCGACGAGGAGTCGATTGATAATGTTTGGCACAAGGCGAAGCTACGCGGCGTCGCATTCAGGGCGATCGGGCAGGAACCGGGCTGGTTGTTGGAGATCGTCAATGGCGAGGAAATCCTGCTCATCACCGATTACGGCCAGACGCGCAATAGCTATCCCTACGTCGAGCCGGTCGTCTACCAGGAGGAACGCCGCACACAGTACGTGCTCGAAAGCTACGGCGTAACCGTGGAAATCCGGGGTCAGCGCTGCACGGATGTAATGAGCGGGGAAGTGTTCGAGGTATCGGTTTCGATCATCATGACCGACAAAAGACTGGAAGGATGCGGGCGCGCTTTGTTTTGATCGCGAGCAGTATTCTCGCTCTATGTGCGTCCGCGACATATGGGGAGCCGCTTCGATATCGTGGCGAATACACCTACGGCCACGAGGTCAACATCTTCTGCCCGGCGATCAACTCACAGTGCTACTGGCTGAGCGCTGACACACCGGGTCACGTTCGCGAAAAATTAAAGAAACTCGCAGCGCCAAGCACTTCGAAGCCGTATGAGCCCATTTGCGTCGTCATCGAGGCGGAGATCGATCGCGAAACCAGGAGAGACGGATTTGCGGCGGATTATGACGGCCTCATTACGGTTACGCACCTGTTCGGTGTTTGTAACGAAACAGACATAGTCACAGATGGTGACCTGCAGCATCACCGTTGGATACTCGAAAGCATCAATGGTGAAGCGGTCGATGTCGATGCATTGGAAGGCAGGATCCCAGAACTCGACTTCGGCGAACAGATGCATGTGTCGGGCAACAGTGGCTGCAACCGGTTCTCAGGGCGCGCAAGCTTGCATGATAGATATATCCGCTTCGGGCAGCTCATCTCGACCCTCATGACTTGCAGCCCCGCACAGAACGAGATCGAATATATTATTCAACAAGTCCTGGCCGGTTCGAAAATCAAAATCAGGATCAACAATAACGACTTGTTACTCGATGAAAATGACGTATCGTTACGCTACCAATTGCAGGACTGGATCGAGTAGAACAGAAAGAAGGACAGTAAATTGATTGCTCAATTCACGAAAACCCTGATCGCAGTTATTGTGCTCGCTTTCCTTTGGCAAGCTTCGCAGGCGCAGGAGCAGCAGGGCGACCAGGAGTCCGGGGGGGAAATAACTGGCGGCAGCCAATCGGGTTACGACGATATCGAGACATTCGGCGGCCCGGAGAGCGTCGGCGCGCGCTTGCAAGAAAACGATGCCGTGCACGAGAGCAGGTTTCGCTTCGACGGCTTGCAGAGGATGCTCGGCCCGTATTTCGACTGGAAACGCCAGGTCAATGAAGAACGCGGTGTTGCGTTCGGCACCAGCTTGTATCTGCTTTACCAGAAAGCGAGTGACAGCCTGCCCGGCGAGGAAGACGATGCACTCGGTCACATTTTCCGTTACCAGGGCAAGTGGACGCTATTTCAGCGGGACAACGGAAACAAGGGCCAACTTGCGTGGCGTCTCGAAAGCCGCTCCCAGGTTGGAGGCTTGCAGGCCCCGGGCTCATTAGGCGGCGCAACCGGCATCCGTACGCTGGCTCCGGGTTTCGCCTATAACGAGAAATTCGAGTTCGACATTCCCGTCCTGAGTTGGGTCCAGCATTTCGCAAACGGCAGGGCCGGGTTCGACGTCGGTCGTCTCGCCTTCGATGTCTATCTCGATGCATTCCCGTTCCAGACGCTCTCGAAAGGATCTCTCAATCGTTCGTCGATTTATAACCCGACGATGCCCACTACCGGTCTTGGCGCGCTCGGCGGCGTCGTCAAAGGCTTTGTCAGTGACAATATCTGGCTTGGTGCGCAAATCTATGACGCAAACGCCGTAAACGGCGAATTCGATTTCGATACGGTCCAGGAAGGTGAGTGGATCAAGGCTGTCGAGATCGGCTACACGCCATCTTTCGCGCAGCGGGGAACAAAACGCGTGCAGTTTACGTATTGGGAAAAAGATGCGCGCGCAGTGGCAGGGACCCCGAAAGGGGATGGCTGGACACTTAGCGCGGTGTCGGATTTGCGTGACGATATGCTGGCGTTCGTCCGTTTCGGTCGTTCTGATGGCGGTGGTGGCGTTGCGGCAGAGGACGCATTCAGCGCCGGCGTGCAGTTCACCGAGGACTTTGACGAAACCTGGACAATCGCTGTCGGCTGGGCCAATCCTTCGGCTACAACTTTTGGACCCGGACTCGATAACGAGACGTTGATCGAAACTTCCTACAAGTTTCAGCTATCCCAGAACTTCTCGTTCACGCCGAACCTGCAGGTGGTTTTCAATCCGGCCGGTAACCCCGACGAAAACTCTATCTGGATATTTGGTCTCAGAGCGATTCTTACGCTGTAAGAAAATTCGCAGGGCTGACTGCGAACTATTTGCTCTCGTAGCTAATTGACATCAGCTTTTGCTGATCGAACACTAGTACGGCAGTTCTTTGCCCCGAGGCACGGTCGTATCGCCAGGTATGAATCTCCGTCTTGCCGACGACACGCGGTCCGGCACGTACGTCCTGTTCTTCGATCGAAGTCGAAGAAGGATCGCCGCAGTACTGCTTCACTTCTTCCATCGTCATGCCGGTTCGAACGATTTTGCTACCGCAGCGCAAGGTGTCTTCGGCATACGCAGACGTTGGCAGAATAAAAAGCATAAATACTATTATTATTCGCATTTGCAGATTCTAACGCGAAAACAAGGCGCGTACCGGAACTAGCCTCATATAACTATTTCAGAGATTGTCAAATACGGTAATGCCTCGATGCAGGCTTGGCATATTAGGCGGATTTTTCCGCCTCGATTACAGAATCTGCAAAGTCGCGCGCGTCTCAATAGTTTTGACGCGCTATGTTTCCTCCTCTACTGTAACCGGCCATTTGATCGGAAGTTAACTCGGGATCTTCCAATGAGAATCGTACCAAAGCTGATCTTACTCGCATCTTTCTTCTGCAGTAGTAACGCGTTTGCCCAAATTGTCGATCCGCACAACGTGCTGATCCAGAACGTGTACCTCGGCGATGGTGGGGCAGAGTCAGAAGCTGTACTGGTCAACATATTGATCAGGGACAACAAACTCGAGATCGTGACCCAAGACCCGATCGCGATTGAGGATGAGTCGATTGCCGTAGACGCCCGAAACGGCTATTTGCTGGGTAACCTCGAAATCGGCGAGACCCCGAGTTTCATTATCCTGAACGACGATCCGAGGGCGAATTTCGAGATTCTGCTGGACACCGATTTCTTCACGACCTTTGCGATTCACGACGGCAGGTTGTTCCGCAATAACCTGTTTGCACCTGATACGGATTCGGAAACGAAACAGCCGGTCACTTCAGGATGGAAAGCCTATACGCCGCCGCCGATGGCGCTGCCGATGTCCTATCTCGATAACACAAAGTTCAACAAGTGGGACACGGAGTATGTCTCCGGAATTTTCCTGGCGGCTGCGGTGCTTGATCGTCAGAACTGGTGGACGCAGGACGAGGGTAGCCGACAGCAGCTCGAGCAAGACCTCGATGACTTCGACGGTGGGGAAATCCGCGGTTTTCGTGTCGGCAGTGTCGGCACGCTCAACTTCGACAAGCCGTGGGTCTACACGATATTCGGGGCGACGAATGCCTTCGACAAGGGTTTCGAAGTCGAGCGCCAGGACTCATTCACGCTATTCGATTACCGCCTCGATATCCCGGTGTTCGAAAACATCAACCTGAGTATCGGCAAGCAAAAAGAACCGATATCCATGGAGAGGATCATGTCCCTGGTCAACTTGCCGATGCAGGAGCGCAGCTCCGTATCCGACGCAATGCTGCCGTCACGGAATGTCGGCGTCGTGTTGAGCGGCGCGGGCGCGAGCCAGCGCTGGACCTGGGCCGGCGGCGTGTTCAATGACTGGTTCGACACCGGTGCGGATATCGGCGACAGCGCCACCCAGCTAATCGGACGGGTGACCTGGCTGCCGTTTATCACGGAGGACGAAAGCAACTTGTTTCACCTGGGACTCGGACTTCGGCAAACAAACGGCAAGAAGGGCGTGCAGTTCCTGACGGAGCCGGAGTTCAACCAGTCGCCGATATTTGTCGACACGGAGTCTCTCGACGCCGACGATGGGTTCCAGGTCAACCTCGAAGCATCCTGGCGTCACGGACCGTACTGGGTACATGCGGAATTCCTCGATTCGGAGGTTGATTCGCCGACTTATGGCGATCTGAATTTCAGCGGCTATCACGTCACCGGCTCGTGGATCCTGAGCGGCGAAATGCGCCCATACAACAGAAAGAACGGCGTATTCCGCCCGGTCCCCGTGGCGAGAAGCGTATACCAGGGAGGTTGGGGCGCCTGGGAGCTAAGCGCGCGATTCTCCAGCCTGGACCTGACCGATGGACCCATCGACGGCGGTGAGATGGACATCGTCTCACTCGGACTGAATTGGTGGCTCTCTCCTATATTCAACGTCAATATGAATTATCGATTCATTGACAATGACCGAGGGGGTATCAACGGACAAAGCAGCGGCATCATGACGCGCGTCATGGTCGTTCTGGAATAGTCCGAAACGAACCGCGTCTGACGAGAGAAAATCCCAATTTTTTTTGGCGGCCTGCCCGGAGTGGTAGTAATATCCGCCGTCCGAAAACAGAAAACAGACGATGAGGCATAACCATGCGGGGAGATCGAAGCAACCCAATTCAACTGGCCCTGATTCTGCTGGCCGTAGCAGGTCTGGCGGGATGTGCCAGCGGTGCAAAAATCCGCTCGGACTACGACAAGAGTATCGATTTCGGGTCTTACAAGACCTGGAATTTCATTGACGGCGCGGGTCCGGACTATGAGGGTTACGAGAGCTTGTTCACGCAATACATGATCGAGGCGATCACGATCGAAATGAACAAGCGCGGCTACGTGCAGTCGGACAATCCTGATTTGCTCGTCAATTTCAATGCTTTCGTCCAGGACAAGACCAAGGTCACGACCACGCCAGCGATGGGGCCGCCGATGGGGCCCTACTACGGGTATCGCGGCGGTTACTATGGCGCGTGGGGTGGCTACGGCTATGGCACCGAAACCCACGTGTCGCAATACACGGAAGGCACCTTCAACATCGATCTCGTCGATGCGAGAAGGAAGCAGTTGGTTTGGGAGGCTGTGGGCGTCGGCCGCATTACGGATGATACGCGCCAAAACCTCAGGCAAAAGGTTATGGAGGGCGTGCCCAGGTTCTTTGCTCTCTACCCGTTCGTTGCCGGAGACCCGAACCCGGTCGCGACAAATTAATCTCGCAGCGGCGGGCACGGAAGCCCGTGAGCAAGCCTAAAAAGTAAACCGGGCGCGGACGTTAAACATCCAGATCGTGCTTTCTGCAGGATTGAGCGCGGGGTCTTTGATCAGCTGCGTGTCTGCAGTGATAGCGATGCGATCCTGCAGCGGGAATCGATAGAACACTTCGAGTGCAAGCTGGTCACTTAGCCCGGGCGCGAAAGTCGTCTCATTGGGCTCACCCCAGTTAAGCCCGACGCCGAGCAGGCCGGGATAGTTCTGCAACTGGAAACCGAATCCGGCGCTGACGGATTTTTGCAGCAGTGAGCCACCGTCGTCGGCATAACCGCCGCGCACGAAAGGCATGAGGTTGTCGTTCAGGTAACGGGAATAGGAGAACGCAAATCCCCACCCGTCTGGCACGCCGGCTGCATCCTGGCGGTCCTTGTGCCAGAAGGTAATGTGCGTGTTATCGAAAATGATGCGTTCCCGCGACGAGGTCCAGCCTATCTCGACACTCTTGAAGTACTCGTTGTCGCTGAAGAAATTGTCGAAACCCTCGAACGGATCGCCCGGGTCACCGTTGGTGTCGGTGATGCCGGCGATCATGTAGAGACGGTCATTCAGCATGCTGCCGTACGCGACACCGACCGCCCCGTCGTTCGGCAGGCCGATCGTGGCGCTGCCGGTGCTGAATGCGAAGTTCATGAAGTGCAGCCATGGGCTTGCCAGGGCAAAAGCGTCGACATAGTCCGTGACGTCGAGCACGCCGGCGATCAACACAGAGCGTCCGCCGTTTAAGCGCTGCCGCCAGTACAGATTCTGCGTCCTGAAGTCGGAGTCGTTGAATGGCGGCTCCTGCAAGCCGACGTAGCCCATCTGGCCGAGCGAGAAATCGAACGGCGAGGTGTCGCCGTATGCATGGCGATGCTCAAACTTCCAGACCAGCGCGCCGACACCCTGGTCCATGAGATCCCAGGTGCCATAGACGCGGGCAATGCCGCCGGCGCCGGTACTGTCACTGACCGTCTCATTGGCGTAAAGCAGTACGCCGGTGTAGTCGCCGCTGATGGTCAGCCCGAATTCGCTCTTGAGGCGGGTCTTCCAGTCGACGAAGGCGTCCGCATCGTCAGAGATCTGGTTCTCGACCACATTCGGGCCACCGAATCCAGGGGTACCCGTAACTTCCTCGTCCTGCGCTTCAAGCCGAAGCGGCAGCGTGCTCAGGAATAGTAAGGAAGTCGCGATAACGATTATTAACCGCATGTAGGAAAATCTCCGGAAAGCCGCCGTCCTTGGGCGATGGGACCATATCTTCTTTGCCTGTGCAATTCGTGACAATTCGTAACAATGCATCCGAAAATTGGGGCAAATTGTCGTATTTTTGTAATACTCCGCTGCTAGTCTGCGAAAAAAACCAACTATAGAGCTGTTGCGATGCAAAAATTGCCAAGGCCAAGCGGCGGCATGCCAATGTTGCGCTTGAGCCTCATGATCCCCTGGATCAGGGAACTCAAACGGCGAAAAATCGATCACCTCGAGCTGCTCGAGGCGGCCGGGCTACCGACGGTACAGCCGATACCCACTGATTTGTTCGTGTCGTCGAACCAGGTTTACCGGTTTGTCAACCTGGCGGCCAAGGTCGCCAACGATCCCTACCTTGGTGCGAGATTGGGCCTGAAAATGGATCTGCGGGACCTGCCGCAGATCGCCACCGCGTCCCAGTCGGCATTGATCGTTGGCGACTTTCTGATGCGCATTGCGATCAACTCGGAGCACCACCAGACCTCACTCAAGATGGGCATGCAGGTAGAGAGTGCCAAATGCACCTTCAATTTCGTGCGGACGTTCAAGCCTGACGTCACTCCGACACACCTCGACGCTTACTACGTCGGCGTACTGCTCAATGTCCTGAAATCCGCCCTGGCTTCACGCTGGAGCGCTGGTGAGGTGAGGGTCAAAGTCTGCGACCCGGATGCGATCCCGACTGACCTCGAAGGACTGACCGTAATACAGGGAGATGGCACAGTCGCCAGTGTCACTTTTCCGAGCGAGTGGATGTTCGAGTGGGTGGACACAACCGTCCGCACTTGGGCGAGTCCAGCATCCGACGAATTGCCCGCACCGCCGGCGACCCTCATCGATGCCCTGAAAAGCGCGCTTCGCCCGCATATTCACGATACGGGTCTGACCGTTGAGCGCAGCGCGGAAATATGCGGTTTCGAGAAACGCAAGCTCTCCAGGCACCTGAAGGCGAAGGGCACCACCCTTGCCAAGTTGATCGCGACCATTCGGCAGGAAGAGGCTGCGAAAGAGCTAAGCAGCACGAACCGCAGGATCGGCGAGATCGCGGAATCCGTCGGCTTCAAGGACCCGACGGTATTTTCGCGCGCGTTCAAGAACTGGACCGGCCAGTCACCGCAGGAATACCGAAGAAACAATCACTAGCCGGTAGCCCGAGCCTCGATAACTCACACGCGACTATGCATTGCGGGCGCCCGTAAATGCATATCTGGTCAAAAATGCCAAGTACTGATTTGAACATGGTATATCCAGCCATATTTCGATTCTCTCGGTCAAAAACGCCAGCTTTTTGATCAATTTCGCTGCTAGGATCGCAAAAAAAGCCAAGTCTGTTCGGCGACTAAAGACAAGTGATCCGCCACGAAAAGCAACCCGGTATCCCGCTCGTACGCTTGAGCGCCATTAATCCGTTCCTCAAGGAGCTGGCGTCGCGTGATGTCGATGCGGGCACGCTGCTCGAGGAACACGGCTTGCCGCCGCAGATTCCCGCGTCGGGCGAATTGTTTGTCTCCGCGCTCAGCATGTATTCCCTGGTTGAGCGAGCCGCCGAGCTGGCCGGAGATACGTTTCTCGGCGCGGTGGTCGGCAGCAAGCTGGATCTTTTGGCCTGGGAACCTATATCGCAGGCGGCGGAAGCGGCAGGCACGGTTGGTGAATTGCTGAACCGCTTCATCATGAATGCCAAAGACCATGCATCGTCGGTGCAATACCGGCTGGAAATTGCGGGCAATCGTGCGACGTTTAGTTTTAGACGGGTCATCGAACCACCCTTCGATCCGGCACAAAACGATGCGTTCTATCTCGGATTCATGACCAGACTGGTGAAAAGTGCAACCGGTGATGCCTGGGAACCCGAAAGTGTCCTGGTCACGATGTCCGATCCGGAAGTAGCACCGGCAGAGTTCCGCGACATGCGAATCGTTAAAGGAGACCGACTGGGGTTCCGCATTAGGATGCCGACCGAATGGTTGTTCGAGCGCTTCGAGAAATCGTCGTTTGGTCGGCGTGTCAAAGAAACCGGCTACGCGCTGCCGCCACGTACTTTGGTCGAGTCCGTGCATCGGGCATTGGCACCACACATTCACGAAGGGGACCTGACCGTCGATCGCGCAGCGGAATTGTGTGGCATCGATAAGAGACGGCTCGCGCGGGATTTACGCGACAAAGGCACCACGATCAAGAAAGAGATCGATTTTCTCAGAGAAGAGCGCGCCAAGAAAGCCTTGGCGAACTCCGATCAAAAAATTTTGGATATCGCCGCCAAAGTCGGCTTCGGCGATCCGACCGTATTTTCAAGAGCATTCAAAGGCTGGACGGGCGAGTCCCCGCAGGCCTTCAGAAAGAACAGCAAATTAACGAAAGACCAGGGAGTACAGCAATGAGAATAGGAATGAAGTCAATAACGGCGATCTGTGCAGCCGTCGCGATCGCCTTTTCGTCGATCGCGGTGGCGCAGGAAGACGCGCAAAAGACACTGTTCACGAACGTCAATGTATTCGATGGCTTCGGGCCCGAGTTACAGATGGGGATGAATGTGCTGGTTGAGGGCAATCATATTAGCCAGGTTTCGGCGGAGCCGATCAGCGTGGACGGCGCCATCGTCATAGACGGCAACGGACGCACGATGACGCCCGGCTTTATCGACATGCATCAGCACGTAATGCTGAATCCCCCCGAGGGCACGGCGTCCTACCAGACCCGCTGGGATGACGCAGCTGGTGGTGCCATCGCAATCCATCATATGAACGTAAACATCCTTCAGAAAGGCATCACCACGATTCGTGACATCGCCGGCGACCCGCTCGATATCGCCAAGGCAATTGACATGGGACTGATTCCAGGTCCGCGCGTGTATTCGGCGGGCGGTGCGATCTCACAGATTGGCGGACATGGCGACTGGGCCGGGCGCAACGTGCCTCCGGAGTTGTTGGCCAATCACATGGACATGACCCAGCGTTCCCAAAACAGCTGGTCCGTTTCAGGCCCGGACGAAGTCACCCAGGCAGTACGTTTCAACCTTCGCCGGGGCGCTTCGTTCATCAAGGTCATGGGCGGCGGCGGTGTCGCCAGCGAATTCGATCCGCTTGAGATCATGGGCCTGGCCGCGGACGAAGTCGCCAGGGCGGTCGAGATCGCGGCAGATAACGGCACCTACGTTGCGACGCATGCCTATCACGACGCTTCTTACAACCGCCTGCTGGATCTCGGCGTGCGTTCGTTCGAGCACGGCTTCCTCATTTCGGAAGATACCGTCAAGCGCATGGCACGCATGCAGAGGCGCGGCGACGAGATCGTCTGGTCGTTCCAGTGCTTCGTGAGCGTCAATACGTTTGGATCCTATGAATCAATGCCGGATTTTTTTACGCATGAACAAAAACTCAAGGGCGTCGCAGTCGGTAAGGGCGTTCGTGCCATGTCGGCATGGATGAACGAACATGACGTCTTCACGGTCGGCGGCTCCGATATGTTCAGCACAGGTCTGGTCGAGCGAATCAAAGAAGATATTACGTGCAACACATCAGTCGGCTTCTCGCCGGCGCANNCCGGACTCGTATGCCGACCTGCTCCTGTGGGACGGCAATCCGCTGGATGACATCAACCTGATTCTCGATGAAAGCAAACTGCACTTCGTCATGAAGGACGGTGATGTTTACAAGGACATCATGTGATTCCCGGACTGACCGTGATTTCGGTAATCCTGTGGCTGGCGCCATTCGCGGCGCCGGCGCAGGATGTTCCGCAACAGGGATTTCCAAACTAAGGAGTAAGAATATGAAGGCCACATTCATACGCAAACTCGCAGGATTTGGACGGCCACTGGTGTTTCTTATCGTCGCCGCCTGTTCCCCTGCGGAACAGTCAGGCACGGCTACACCTACGGAGCCAGCGGCATCCGCGCCGGCTGGAATCGCCGGGCTGGAGCTTCAGGCGCTCGAGTGGCGCAATATCGGGCCCTTCAATGGCGGGCGAGGTACGACTGTTGTCGGGCACCCTACCGAAAAGATGGTCTTTTACTTCGGCCACGGGTCCGGCGGGCTCTGGAAAACGGATGACGCCGGAACCACCTGGCAGCCGGTCGGCGCCGGGCAATTCAACTACGCGTCAGTCGGCGCGATGGCAATCTATGAGAAAGACCCGAACATCATGTACGTGGGTCTCGGTGAGCCGCAGCTCAGGCAGAGTGTGTCTTGGGGCGACGGTATGTACAAGTCCGTCGACGGTGGCTTGACCTGGCAGCACATCGGTCTGAACGATTCACTGCACATCGCTCGCGTCCGAATTCACCCGCTCAATCCGGATATCGTATACGTTGCTTCTATGGGACACGCTTTTGGTCCCAACGAGCAAAAGGGTGTTTTCCGCACACGGGACGGCGGCGCCAGCTGGGAACGCATCCTGTTCAAGAACGAAGGCACGGGCGCAATCGATCTCATTATGAGTCCGGATGACCCGAACCTGCTCTTTGCAGCGCTCTGGGAGTTTGAGCGGAAGGCCTGGGGCGCCAAGACCGGCGGGCCGGACAGTGGCATTTGGCGCTCGAGGGATGGCGGCGATACATGGGAAGAGATCACACGTAACGACGGCATGCCCGAAGGCATGATGGGCCGTGTGGGCCTCACCATGTCGGCTGACGACAGCAATCGCGTGTATGCGCTGATCGATTCGGAAACACAGCAGGGCCTTTATCGTTCCGACGACAAGGGCGACTCCTGGCGCCTCGTTTCGACCGACGCGAACATCACGGCGAGGCCTTTCTACTTTTATCACGTGTACGCCGATCCGAGTAACGCCGATAATCTCTGGGTGCCGGGTAACAAGTTGTGGCGTTCCGTGGATGCAGGCGAATCCTGGATCCTGGAGCCCTCGGCCAAGGACGATTTCCAGGATATCTGGATCGATCCGAACGATCCGAATCGCATGATCGTGACCTGTGACGGCGGTACCGTCGTTTCCCTCACCGGTGGCCTGACCTGGTCCACGTTTGCGAACCAGAGCGGCGCGCAATTCTACCGGGTCGACACGGACGAACAGTTCCCGTATCGCGTGTACGGAAACGCACAGGATCTCGTCGTCTACGGCGTACCGAGTGCATCGCGCTGGGGCGGCATCCCGCTGCACATGACCGACTTTATTGGCAGTGGCGAAACGTCTCGCGCCATTCCGAAACCCGGTGACCCGAACATCGTCTACAGCCTCGCAACAGGTGCGACCTACGGCGGTGCGGCGCAGTTCACGATCAACAACCTCAAGACCGGCCAGGCTGAAACCCGTTCCCTGTGGCCGGAGATACTATTCGGCTTACCCGCCTCGGAATTCAGGTACCGCTTCAACTGGCAGGCGCCGTTCCTGGTATCGCCGCACGACCGTGACGTGATCTACTTTGCCGGTAACGTCGTGTTCCGCACCAGGGATGAAGGCATGACCTGGGAGGTTATCAGCGACGACCTGACACATAACATGACCGAGAAGATGCAGGTGGCGGGCTCACCGTGGCTGCCCGAATACTTCGGTCAGGAAATCTTCTCCACCATCCATCGCCTCGAGGAATCGCCGCATGAACAGGGGACGTTATGGGCCGGCAGCGACGACGGGCGCCTGCACATCACCCGTGACGGTGGCACGATCTGGCAGGACGTGACGCCTCCTGATCTTCCAGAGCTTTCGGCGATCTACGAGATCGAGATTTCGCCGCATGATCCGGCGACGGCCTATATCGCGATCACGCGGTATCGCAAGGCGGACGACTACTCGCCGTACCTGTTGAAGACCAGTGACTATGGCGCGAGCTGGACACGGATCGACGGATCTTTCCCGCAGGACCAGATAACGCGGACGATTCGTGAGGACATCGAGCGTCCCGGTATGCTGTTCGCCGGCACGGAGACCGGTGTTTACGTGTCGATCGATGACGGTGCGGAGTGGAGAAGCCTTAATCTCAACATGCCACCGCTACCCGTTCACGACATCGAGGTCAAGGGCAATGACATCGTCATAGCAACGCACGGCGGGGGCTTTTGGATCCTCGACGATATCAGTCCGCTCCGTCAGTATTCGACCGAATTGGCGGCAGGAACAGCGCACCTGTTCAAGCCGGCTGATCACGCCCGCTTCGGCTACCACTGGTGGAATGACTACGGTGGCGGACCACCATCGGACGAAAAATACTTCTTTGTCAGGAATGCGGAAGCGGGCTACACGTTCTACGAACGAGGCATCGTTAACGGCGAGCGCAAGCGCGACTTCATCGATGCGGGCGATGCGCGGCCGCTTGGTGTAATCATCTACTACCTGCTGAGAGAGGATGCGAGGGAAATAAGCCTGTCCATCCTCGATGCCGACGGCAACGAAATTCGAACGTTTTCGCAGGACGAGATCCCGACCGAACGCTTCCGGAGCTTCGACAATCGCGGCTACGAGCAGGATCTAGTTACAGGACGGCCGAGTGCATCGGTTAGCCGTGGACTTAACCGGTTCATCTGGGACATGCGCTATCCTTCAGTTCCCGCGATTCCCGGTATACCGCCCGTGTTGATCAAGCCGATCGCTAAGCCGGGTACCTACGAGGTTCGCCTGACCGTGAACGGTGAATCGCAGACGCAGTCGTTCGAGCTGAACATGAATCCAAACGAGATCTACACGCGCGAGGAGACCGACGCAAAAGGTGCATTCTGGATGCAACTCTATGCCAAGGCCGAAGAAGGTGTGCAGGCTGTGCTGGATGCTCAGGCCGCACAGGCCAAGGTGGCAGAGGCCGCCGAAGCGACTAATGCGTCGGATGAGCTCAAAGAGCAGGCCGCCATCGTTAACGAGTTGAGCCAGGAGTTTATTAGCAGCATGGTCGCCACCGGCCGCACGCTTGTGCAGATCATCAGCGAGCCGACGAAGCCACTGTCGAAGCTCGTTACCTTGCACAATGTCATGGAATCGACCGAGGGTCCGCCCAATCAGCCATTGCGCGAGGTATATGAGATCACTGCTGCTGAAATTGACACGGTGATTTCGGAATTTCGTACCGCGCTTAACCGTGAGATGTCGAAGTTCGATTCGCTGGCTGGAAATTGACACATTTCAATATGAGGACGATCTGGGTCGTTATAACGACGTGCAGCCTGGCGATTGTTCAGGCTGCATGTTCCAGCCAGGATTACGCGGGTACTCTTCCTGGCTTCACTCACGATATTGCAGGTGATTTACAACCGTGGACCCACGAAGACTTCGATGCCGACAATGACAAATTCATGTTCGCCGTGTTCGCGGACCTGACGGGTGGGGAGCGAGAACGCGTTTTTGAAATTGCCGTAGCGCAGCTTTCATTGCTAAGGCCGGAGTTGATCATCAATGTTGGCGATTTGATCGAAGGGGGAACGGAAGGCCCTTCTGAAATCGATGCGCAATGGGATTCCTTGGACGAGCGTGCCGATCGTGCAACAGCGCCAATTTTCTATGTCGGCGGCAATCACGACCTGACGGGCGAGGTTTTGCAGAGTGTCTGGGACCAGCGGTACGGGCGCCGCTACTACCACTTTATATACAAAAATGTTTTGTTTCTGGTCTTCGATACCGAAGACAACACGCCTGAGCGCATGCAGGAGATTTTCGAGGCGCGAAACTACGCGATTCAAGTGGCTAAAGAACAAGGCTGGGAGGCATTCAACGAGACGGAATATGCCAATATGCCGGAGAATGCGGCTGGCAATATAAGCGATGAACAGTCGAGGTACTTTACCGAAGTTATCGCAGCGAACCCCGATGTCCGCTGGACGTTTCTCTTCATGCACAAATCGCCGTGGTTACGTAAGGATCTGAATGCGTTCACGGCTATCGAGGACGCGCTGGCGGATCGGCCTTACACGCTGTTCAACGGTCACGACCATGTATACGAGTATCTCGAAAGGCGAGGGCGCGACTACATACGCCTCGCCACGACGGGCGGTGTCCAGTTCCCGGATCGTGGGCGTTCGGCGGACCACTTCATGCTCGTGACTGTCAGTGAGAGCGACGTCGATATCGCCAACCTGCTGATGGAGGGCATTCTCGACAAGACGGGCCATATACCGCTCGGCGGCGACGATGTCTGTTTTGAATTGGCAACTTGCGGCGATCGGCAGCAGTAACTGGTTCAAATTGCACGAAAAATGCTGTGAATCCGGGCATGACGCTTTAAAATACGTCGCTGCTCAGATAACGAGAATAACAGTGAAGTCCTGGGAAAATAGAACATTCAATAGTCTGATCCGGGCTGGTAGGGTTCTGCTTGCCTGCGCCGTCGTTCAGCTGTTGTTACCGGGTTATACCGCCGCGCAAGCACAGGAAGACCAGGTTGAACTGCAACCGCTGGTTCCGGAGCTTGCTACCGACTTCGATCAGCGCCTGACCAATATCGCGCTGCAAAACGTCGACATTCAGCAATTGCAGGGCCGCATCGAACTGAGCGAAGGAATACTCGCACAGGTTCTCGAGGTTCGTCGCGACCGTGTCTGGACATCGATGTTTCGAGATACGTTGGCGCTGGCGAAAGCCGTAGCCGATCGGAGGGAACGCGGATTTGACGTCGCCAATTACGAGAGTCTGCTGGTTTCTCAGTTGTCCGACAGGGCACCCGAGGCAATCGTGGCGATTCAGCGGATGCGCGCTAGGGTGAACTTTCCGACTGAGGAAGCACCGCCTCAGGAATTTGTTGTCAGCGACCAGAGACTGTTCAGTGGAGTGCGGCAGGTAGACGATTTGTATAGCGTATTAATCGACTACGTAAACATCGCGGAAAGGTTCGAGCTCGATGCCTCGCCCGCGACAAATTTCATGACTGGCTCATTGACGGATGCCGCAGCCAATCGGTCCGTCTTCCTGGATCTGGCAATTCGCGAAGTTCAGACCTTGCGAGCTTCCGTCGCTACTCTGCCGAACGATACGGAACTTGCGGATTGGCTGAGCGCGGCCGAGGCCCGGGTGCGGATGACGGCTGCTTCGATGCAGCGACTCATCACTGTGATGAACGCGCTCGATCTCGATACCCGCCAATACCGCCAGCAGGTACTGACCGTGACCGGTGAGATAACGACTGATGTCCTCGACGTCGGCATCATGGCTGAATTGATAAAGGAGTGGAGCATAACCATTGGCAAACTTGTCGCCAGTGAAGGGCCGAGGCTGTTGTTTCGGCTGCTGTTGGTTGTGTTTATCCTGTTCGTGTTTTTTCAGGTCGCGAAACTGGTGCAAAAAGGCGTTGAGCGGGCTCTCAACGCATCTGGACTTCATTTATCACACCTGTTGCATCGCATGATCGTTTCGACGGTGCGGAATCTGGTAGTCATATTTGGTGTGTTGATAGCAATCTCGCAAATGGGAATTGCACTTGGGCCGTTGCTGGCGGGCCTCGGCATTGCCGGGTTCATTATCGGCTTTGCCTTGCAGGATACGCTGTCCAACTTTGCATCGGGGATCATGATCCTGCTTTACCGGCCGTTCGATGTCGGTGACGTCGTCGAGGCTGGCGGAGTCAAAGGTAAAGTGAGTAGCATGAGCCTGGTCAATACAACGTTCATGACGTTCGACAATCAGAGACTCGTTGTGCCGAACAACAACATCTGGGGAGCGGTGATTACCAATTTGACGGCGCAGCGAACGCGGCGAGTGGATCTCGTGTTTGGTATTTCTTATGGCGACGATATTGAAAAAGCCGAGAAGGTTCTCCACGAAATTGTCGATGGTTACGAGGCCGTGCTGGATGACCCCGAACCTTTGATCAAGGTACACGAGTTGGGCGAGTCATCTGTAAATTTCATCGTGCGACCGTGGGTAAAGACCGACGACTACTGGAGCACATACTGGGATTTGACGAAGGCAGTGAAAAAGCGGTTCGACGAGGAAGGCATTACGATTCCCTTCCCGCAACGTGATATGCATGTCGTCGAACGCCGACAGGAATCCTAATGCAGCAAACAGTTACATGATTTATATTGACAGGAAACGAATATTAACAAGGGAGAAATCAATGCGTAAGACAATTATCGCCGGGATGGCGCTCATGTCATTTGCCCTGACGGCCACGAGTTGGGCCTGGGATCCAGCCGAGGCAGATGAATTACATGCCAAATCCCAGGAGGCGGTAGCGGTATTAAAAGAGAAAGACCCGAGCGTTCAAAGATTCTTTGATGCCTCTGTCGCCCATGTCGTCATACCAACGGTTGGCAAAGCCGGGTTTGGCGTCGGCGGTGCGCGTGGCAAGGGCGTGCTATACGAGAATGGTGCGGTAACCGCGGTCGTCACTCTGACTCAGTTATCCTTCGGTTTTCAGTGGGGCGGACAGGCCTACAGCGAATTCATCTTCTTCAAGGACGACGTGGCCCTCCAGGATTTCAAGCGCGGCAATTACGAGCTGGGTGCGCAGGCTTCGGCCGTAGCTGTGACGGCAGGGGCCTCAGCCGACGCCGACTACAGCAGTGGCGTCGCGATATTCACGCAGGCCAAAGGTGGCCTGATGTATGAGGCTTCTGTCGGCGGGCAAAAATTCAAGGTTGAGCCGAAGGGTTAATCTCCACTGCGAGAAACCGGTGCTGCTTGGAAAAGTGGCACCGGTTTTTTTATTGCGCGGCTGAAACAGCGTAAACCAAACAGCCCTGCTTCTCTGATTCCGTCGATCAGGCTGGCATATTAAGATGGCTTCAGACCCGGTCCCCTAACAGGAGTCCTCGAATGTCTATTCGCGCGGCAGCAATACTGCTAATTCTTTCGGCTGCACCTTATCCCACCTCAGCGCCCGCTCAAGAGCAATATGAAACAGATCGAGCGCGTGTCGTCGTTGTGCTCGGTGGCGGGGGAGCCCACGCAGTTGCCAATCTTGGAGTCCTCGAGGAGCTCGAACGTCAGCACGTGCAAATCGACGCAGTGGTTGGAACAGGCCTGGGTGGATTGATTGGTGGTCTGTACGCCGCGGGTATGACGACTACCGAAATCAGGGAATTCTTTGTAACGACCGATTGGCCGGATATCTTCAATCCCGATACCCGCCGTGAGGATCTCTCTTTTCGCCGCAAGGCCGATGACCAGGATTTCCTGATCAAATACCGCGTGGGAATCAAGGACGGGCAAACGCAGCTGCCTGCGGCCCTGGCGCCGAACGGCAAGCTTGCCCAATTGCTTCAGTCATCCGTAGCGCACACGAAAGGCATCAAGAATTTCAATAACTTACCATTGAAATTTCGCGCGATAGCGATGGATCTGCTGACGGGTGAGCAGGTGATCCTGGATTCCGGGTCACTGGATCTTGCAATGCTTGCGACGGTGACGTCGCCCGGCACATTGCCACCCGTGCAGATCGATGGGCGATACCTGGTGAGCGGAAGTATGCTGAATAATCTGCCGGTTGATGTCGCCCGAGAGCTGGGAGCGGACGTCATCATTGTGGCTGATGTGGGACCGTATCTGCGAACGGCCGATGAATTGAATTCCGTGTTCGGGATCGTCGATCAGGTCACCCATATCCTGCAGAGACAAAACAGCACTGCGAGCCTGGCGACGCTGCGCGAATCTGACATCGTTATGCGGCCGTCCAGTGTCCCAGCAGGAGAAACGGATTTCTCGGAACTCGAGAATCGCATCGCCCAGGGAGCGGACTCTGTAAGAGCTGTCGCCGATCGACTCGCGGCTATTCGAGTAAGTGAAACACAACACAGAGAGTCTTTAGCTGCCCGGCAAATTAAACGTGCTGTGGAACCGATCGTTTCCGATATCGTGCTGATTAACGACTCCAATGTTGACGACGCGTTGATCCTCGCACAATTGAGCCAGCCATTGAACGCACCGCTGGACAAGGAACAGCTGGACGTTGACATGCGCAAGATTTACGGCATAGGTGCGTTTTCGATGATCGAATTCGACCTGCAACAGGAGGGAGAAACGGCCATCCTCGAGTTGCGAACCATCGAAAGCCGCGCCGGCAATCGTTTCTGGCGATTCGGGCTCTCGATGCAGGACGACCTGGAAGGCAATAGTGCTTATACGGGTTCGGCGAGTTTCACCTGGACGCAAATCAATCGACTCGGTGCAGAATGGCGCAGTGTATTGCGCATCGGTGAAATCCAGCAGGCCACAACGGAGTTTTACCAGCCCGTCGATTCATTGGGTCGCTACTTCGTCTCCGCGCTCGCTTCGTTCGACGAGAGAAACAAGAATGTCTTCGAAAACGGTGCAATTACGGACCAGTTCAGGGTTCGCCGTGTTCTCGGGCAATTTTCTGCGGGCCGCATATTCGGAAATTCGGCTGAAATCCGTGCCGGCGTGGTCTTCGGACGGGGAACGACTCGATCCAATATCGGCAGCCCTGCTGCATCGAGTAAGTTCGATATCGGTGGCCTGACGGCTTCAGCCAGCTACGACACGCTCGACAATATCTACTTTCCGAGCCGCGGAACCCGGGCAACGGTAGGCTGGACGGGAATGCGAGATTCCCTGGGCGCGACCACCGATATCGACGTTGTCACCGGGACGATCGGGACGGCTAAATCGTGGAACGCAAATACGCTGATCGGTTCGATCAGGTTCCAGACACAGTTGGAAGAGGTAACGGGAGTCGAAAACCTGTTAACCACGGGCGGTCTCTTCAACCTGTCGGGATACCAGCGCGACGAGCTGAGTGGCCGGCATACGGCGGTGGGGCGAGTCATTTACTACAGGCGCATTCGTTCCAATCCGATTCGCGGGCTGTTGAACGCGTCGCTGTATGCCGGTGGGTCCCTGGAACTCGGCAATGCCTGGCAGGACTCGGACGATGTCAAATTCAGCAATGCGCTGTTTGCGGGATCGCTGTTTCTCGGCGCCGACACTTTCATCGGCCCGGTTTACCTGGCCGGCGGTCTCGCCGAGGGCGGCAAGTCGGCGGCATACCTGTTTATCGGCCGACCATTCTAGGTTTTTGGACCGGTAACGAATCGACTGCCTTGTCACCAAACCGTCTTTTTTACCGTTTACTCTATATTCGACGTTTGACCGGGAGCGTTTGAAGCCGGTCCTGTTTTTTTCTAAAGTCACGGCCGAGCCCATCCGGCCGGCTCCTGAATGAATCCTGGGAATTCCTGATGAACGATCGAAACTACATTACACGACTCGTGTGTCTCGTCACCTTGAACCTCGGCATCTCCGTGTTCTCTCACGCGGATGTGCTGGTGCTCGAGCACGGCGACCGGATTACCGGCGAAATCAGTCGAATCTGGGATGCCGAAGTAACCATCGAACCGGAATACTCGGACGAATTCGAAGTCGATTTATCCGCTGTCGTGTATATCGAAACCGAGCGCGTATTTGAAATCGAGCTGTATGACGGTCGAAGTCTGCTCGCGAGATTTGCCGGAGCCGATGCAGATGGATATCAGTTAATTGAATTTGGGGGCCAATCCATATCCGTGCCTTTATCGACGATATTCGAACTGGACGAGCCGGAGGATCCATTCGAGTGGGAAAGTAATGTTGCGATTTCCGTAGATATGAACAAGGGAAACACGGACACGGCGAATGGACAAATTCGCGCGGATACCATGGTCAGATTTAACGATCACAGGCATTTCGGAGAAGTTACGTTTTCCCGGGAGGAGGTGACTAACCCGACGACCAACATACGGTCCACGACCAAGGAGCAGGACATATTCAGATACAATTATAATTTCCTGTTCAATGATCCCTGGTTTTTTGCCTCATCCTTTACTTTCGAACGTGACCCGATCAGTGAACTTGACAGCCGTGTGATAATAAGTGCCGGCATTGGTCGTGACGTCTGGAATACTCCGCGACGATCTCTGAGTGTGCAACTCGGTGCTGGTTACCAACAAGAAGAACTCAGTTCGAATACCACCGACAATGCGGTCGCGACCTGGACGTTACGATACCGGCAGGATCTCTTTGGAGACGATGTCGGCGTATTTCACAATCAATCAATTACACACAACATTACGGGACGCACGAATACGAGTTACCGGACCAGCACAGGGCTAAGCTACGAAATAACGGACCTCCTGACATCCAGCATATCGCTTGATTTCGACTACCAAACGGATCCGGCAGAAGCGGCAGAGAACGAAGACCTCACCCTTTTATTCGGACTTGGGCTGGAGTTCGACTGAAAAAACGACTGCGTCAATTCGATTTGATGCCGAACAGTGTCGAGTAAAGAACGGGTACGACGACCATCGTCAGAACAGTCGCGAATCCGAGGCCGAATGCAATGGTCACGGCCATCGCTACAAAGAAAGCATCCGGAAACAGCGGCGCCATGCCGAGGATTGTTGTAGCGGCCGCCATTGCGACCGGACGCAATCGGCTGACGGCCGAACCAGTCACGGCATCAAGCAGAGGTTTGTCTTCCTGGCTTTGCAGCGTGATTTCGTCTACCAGCACGATTGCGTTCTTGATCAGCATTCCTGACAGGCTCAGGAAGCCGAGCAGGGCCATGAAGCCGAATGGCTGTTCGGTAGCCAGCAGGCCGACGGTAACGCCGATCACGGCCAGGGGCACGACCAGCCAGATCACCGCAGTCTTGCGCAGGTCGTTGAACAGCGCCAGGGTAATCAGGATCATCATGCCGAGGAACACCGGGATCGAACCCGCGAGCGCGGCGCGTGCCTCGCCGCTCGACTTGTATTCGCCCCACCATTCCAGGCGATAGCCTTCGGGCAGCTCGATTGCTTCCACCGCATCCCTTACGTCGTTCAGGAGCGGTGGCGCCTCACCATGCCTGGGATCGCCGAGCGCGGTAATCACGCGTTCACGGTTGATGCGCTGGATGATTTCGTCCTCGAAAACTGTCTCGAAACCTGTCAAGACCTGGCGAAACGGGATCGTGCGGTTGACCGCGGGGCTCCAGATCTGCAGGTTGCGAATACTCGCGGCATCTATGCGCTGGTCTTGCGGGGCGCGCAGGACGATCGGTAGCAACTCGTCACGCTCGCGGAATACGCCGATCGGCAACCCCTCGAATGCCTGCAACAGGAGATTGTTGATGTCCTGGCGAGATATCCCGAACTGGCTCGCCTGTTGCTCATCGATAACCGGGCGCAACACCAGGACCCGGTCACGCCAGTCATTACGCACGCCGAACGCGTCGTGGTGACTCGCCAGTATGGCTTCAGCCTGGGCCGACAGGTTTCTCAGCACGTTCGGGTCAGGTCCAAAGAATTTCGCCTGTATCTTTCCGGGCTCGCCCGGGCCGAGTATGAACAGGCGAACCTGCGGCTGCGCATCCTCGAAATTCTCGGACAGGTGATCCTGGATCTCGTCGTACAGCGCCGGGATTTTTGATGCATCGTCGACTTCGACGAGGAACTGCGTGTAGGCGCTGTTCAATTTCTCCGGCGTATACGTCAGCAGGAAGCGCATTGCGCCCTGACCAATGACCGATGCAACATGGGTTACGCCGTCGAGACCCATCAAATAACTCTCGACGCGTTGCGCATCGGCGTCGCTGCGTTCGATCGACGTTCCCTGGGGCAGCCAGTAGTCCACCATGAACTGCGGCCTCGTGGAATTCGGGAAAAAGCTTTGCGACACGTAGCCGAAACCGTAAAGCGCGGAGCCGAAAACGGTAAGCACGACGGCGATCGTCAGCCACCGCACTTTTATACAGCCCCGCAGGAATCCGCCGAAACTGCGGTAGAACTTACCGCCATAGGGATCGGCGCCCGGTTCTCCTTTCGGCGCCTTGAGGAACATCGTGCCGAGCAGCGGCGTGATGGTCACGGCCGTCAGCCAGCTCAGGAGTAAGGAAATCATGATGACGGTGAACAGCGATCGCGTGTACTCACCGGTCTTGTCCTGCGAGGTGCCGATGGCCGC
>WVYQ01000013.1:24620-25015 GCA_011772865.1 Woeseiaceae bacterium
ACGTTTGTCCATGCCTCGCTGGAAGCGGATCAACATGCCGTCCACGACGACGATCGCATTATCGACCAGCATGCCGAGCGCAATGATCAGTGCGCCGAGTGAGATTCGTTCCAGCAGCACCCCGGCCATGCTCATAAAAATGAAGCTGCCGCAGATGGTCAGGAACAGCACGAAGCCGATCAGGAGTCCGCTGCGTAATCCCATGAAGAAAAGCAGGACGACGATGACGATAGCGACGGCCTGGAGCAGGCTGACAACAAATCCCTGTATCGAGGTTTGAACCGCATCGGACTGCATCGCGATGATGCCGAATTCCATGCCGAGGGGAATTTCACCGGCGAGTTCCGTGGCTCTAGCCTTCAGCTTTTCGCCCATGGTGACGACATTGCCGCCCG
>WVYQ01000013.1:25063-28083 GCA_011772865.1 Woeseiaceae bacterium
GGAAATAAGGATGTTTGCGAGGTCCTCTTCGGAATCGACCATTGCCGTCGGGCTGATGGTGACGTAATCCGGCCCGACGTTGACAGCGCCGCCATCCGATACGATGTTCTGCAGGGCAAGTTCCCTGGCGATCGCGGCAGCCGGAATCCCTAACTGCGCCATTCGATCGCGATAGAGCTGCACATAGATGACCTCCGGCCGGTCGCCGAAGATGTCGATTTTTGCGACGTCGTCGACGAGCAGCAACTCGCGCCGCAGGAGTTTTGCCACGTCCCACAGTTCACTGAACGAATAGTCCGGTCCGTACAGCGCGAAGAAAATTCCGTAGACGTCGCCGAAATCGTCGTTGACAATCGACGGACCGGCACCAGGTGGCAGGCGCAATTGCGCATCACCGACCTTGCGACGCAACTCGTCCCACACCTGCGGCAGGGTGCTCTTGTCGTAGTTGTCCTTCATCGTCGCGGTGACGATAGACAGGCCGCGATAGGACTGTGACTTCACTTCCTTGAGTTGCCCGAGTTGCTGCACCGCCGTTTCAATTTCGTCGGTGACTTCTTCCTCGACCTCGGCGGCGGATGCGCCGGGGTAGGGCGTCGTGATCAACGCGTCCTTGATCGTGAATTCGGGATCTTCGAGGCGCCCCATGTTGTCGTAGGCCTTGAGGCCGGCAAATATCATTACGACGGTCAGGACGAGCGTCGTCGTCCGGTTATCGAGACAAAACTCGGTGATCTTCATTGACTTGATAGCTAGTTCTGCAGTTCGCGGATGCGCATGCCGTCGCGCAGGTGTTGCACGCCGGAAACGGCGATGCGGTCGCCGGTGCTCAGACCATCGACGATTTCAACTTCCGAACCGCTCAGCTGACCCACGGTCACCGGCGCCTGGCTGACGGTCATGCTGTCGCTGTCGACTTTCCAGACGAATGAGCCGCCGTCATTGCCACCGACCACCGCACCCACGGGCAGGTAGACGGACACCTGGTCTGCCTCGATGCCAGTCGGTATTTTCACGGTGACCGTGGCAGACATGCCCGGCATGATCTGCAAATCGTCCGGCGGGTCGAATCGTGCTCGAGCTTCGAATGTTCGCGTCACCGGATCGGCGGCGGCCGCCACTTCCGTTATCGTCGCAGGAAACGACCGGCCANNGCCCTGAGCCAGTCCTGTTCAGGAACGTTGACCACGGCTTCCAGTTGCGAAAGATCCTGCAGCAGCAGGATAGGCTGCTTTGCCTGGACGTTGTTGAAATTATCGACGTAGGTCCGTCCGACCCGGCCGGCGAACGGCGCACGGAGTGATGCATCATTCAATGCTTTGCGAGCCGATTCGAGCTGCGCCTGCTCTACTTCAAATTGCCTGCGCCGCGTGTCGAGTTCCTGACGGGAAATAGCACCCCTCTCGAAGACCTCGGAGAACCGTTCGAAGGTCTGCTGCGATTGCCGCACTCGCGCCTCGGCGGCATCGAGGTTGGCGCGGAAATCGGTCTGGTCAAGCTGTGCCAGCAGTTGGTTCTGGTCGACGATTACGCCTTCCCGCACCGGCAGCTCGACCAGCCGGCCCCCGACTTCGAAGGCCAGTTCGGCGTTTTGCACGCCCTGGATCTCGCCCGGGTAACTGAGCGTGTCGCCGGCACTTAGGCCCGAAATCGTCAGGATCCTTACCGGCCGTACGATTTCCGGCGTTTCAACGGCCGGCTGCTCGCAGCCAGCCAGCAGCGTTGCCGCCAATGCCAGCCCCGAGAGGGCACACGTCTTGGAGAACTTCATGGATTTTCCCGGATCGATGTTTTTATTATCAATGGGCCTATTCTGGCCCGTCGTCATGATGAGTCAAGCAAAAGCATTCCGGTGCTATTATTTGCTGCTTCACATCTGATCGACGAACGGGATCCGCGCTCAATTGTCAGTAAGCATGCAGAAGAGCGGTTCAATTGCAATGGCCTGCGTGGCGCTGATACTCACCGCCGCCGCACCGGTGCGCCTGTCGGCACAGGAGGCAGATCCTACCGATTCCCTGCAGTCCCTCGACGATCTCTTGCCCGAACGCTTCGATGCGCTGACTGCCGCTTGGTTTGGCGACCTGGACGGTATGGCGGAGCGTCGCGTTATCCGGACGCTCGTCGTTACGGGCGGGCCCCAATTCTTTTATTACAAGGGCAAGCCTCGCGGCATGATCGCCGAGTTGCTGGGAATCCTGCAGAAGGAAATCAATGTCGCACTGGGTCGTGGCCTCGACCAGGTCGAAATAATTCCGATGCCGGTCAGCCGCGACCGCCTGGTACCGGCGCTCGTCAATGGCCAGGCAGACCTCATCGCCGCCGATCTGACGAACACCGAGGGCCGCGCGGACCTGGTCGATTTCTCTATCCCCCTCGTGCGGGACGTCGAAGAAATAGTCGTCTTCGCCCCGGGCAAGGGACAAGACGTCAAGTCGCTCGACGACCTGGCGGGTAAAACGATCTATGTCCGCAAGTCATCGAGTTATTTCGAGCATTTGACGGAGTTGAACGATGAACTGACCGGCCGCGGCCTCGAGTCGATACGCATCGATCCGGCAAACGAGTGGCTGCGGTCCCAGGACATCCTGGATATGGTCAATGCAGGGCTTGTCGCGGCGACGGTCATCGACGAACACAAGGCAAGGTACTGGTCGAAGGTCTTTCCCGACATGGAGGTCAGAAACGAACTCGTCGTCAATAGCGGCGGCAATATCGTCTGGATGTTTCGCAAGAACAGCCCGCAACTCGCCGCGGTCATCAACGCTTTCGTGCGTGGCCACCGCCAGGGCACGCTGATCGGCAACGTGCTGATCAACCGCTACATGGAGAACCTGCACTGGGTGCGCAACTCGACCGCGCCGGAAGCAGTGGCCCGCCTGCGACCGCTGGTGGAACACTTTATATCCAGTGGCGAAGAGAATGACCTCGATCCGCTGATGCTGGCTGCACAGGCGTACCAGGAATCGGAGCTTCGTCATGACCGGGAGAGCCCTGCCGGTGCCGTCGGCATCATGCAG
>WVYQ01000028.1:0-19318 GCA_011772865.1 Woeseiaceae bacterium
TGCCACTCGCTCGATGCGCCGCCGCTGCCCGGAGAAAGCTGTGAGATCACGAAACGAATGTCGCCAGCGGGCAGGCCGAACAGGCCTTGCTGCAGGTCATTGGTCAGCACCAGTTCGACGACGGGCGCACCACCGCCAGCCGGAACCGTGACGCTCGTGACCTCGATATTGATCAACTCGGCCGAGTCGACAGGCACACCCTGGCTCGGTCCCGGCGGTCCCGACGGTCCTTGTGGTCCCTGCGGTCCCGTCGGTCCTTCCGGACCGGACTTGCCGTCGTCACCGCTGCAAGCAGCGAGAGAAACACCTAGCACTGCAATGGCCGCGTAGCGGGCCCAGACATTCCTATGGATTGACATGATTTTCACCCTGGTTACTGGTGCGACCCGGACAGACTGGCCGCGATTCCTTTTTTGCTGTTATTGATTCTATGGAATGGCGTTATTGTGCTAAATAGCGGCCGACCGTGCGACTCTCGGTACATGTACCTATTGGGATTGTTACAAAAAAATGGCCGGGAAATTGCTTTCCCGGCCATCCCAGGGTCGGGACGACTGTTGCGGCCGTCCCTTTTGTTGCTCGCTGTTATTAGTTAGCTGCGTCGATGATCGTCTGACGACCCTCCTCGAACGCCTGCGGCTCCCAGCTGTTCTGGTACGCATGACCCCTGGTCGCCGTGTTGTAGTGGCAAGTCACGCAAGCAGTTGTCGCTGCGCCCTGGAGCACATCGTCAAGCTGGTCGGTGTAATCAACGGTGCTACCGACATCGACAGTGGACGCCATCGACTTGGTCTGGTCAGGAATGACCATGAAGTCCTCGTTCACGTCCTGGGTTGCCGGATCGTCGACCGTGTGGCAGGCCGTGCACGCGTTCAGGCTCCGCGGGAAGGTCGGCGCATGGAAGATGTGCGGCTGACACGAATTGTCATCTGGGGTATTCGTGATATCCGCTCCGAAGACCCTCCTGCCCACGCGGTTGCTTGGGTGCACACAGTCCTCACCAGAATCCCAGTTCGGCGGGAATTCTCCCTCACCCGCAAAGGCGTAGACGCCGCGGTTCCGATAGACCAGGAACGGAGGATTAACTTCCGTGATGTCGCGGTCGGGGTTCCAGTCCCAGTTGGCCGAGTGGACGCGATGCAGCATCGTCTTCAGCTCGAAGGCCTCGCCAACCTTGCCGTCATAGGCTTCGGACGCGTCAACGCCCATGCCCACGCGGACAAACTGCTCGTTGGCAGCCGCGTTGTGGCAGACGAGGCAATAGTCGACGTTGTCGACGCGATCGCCGCCATGCTGGTAGAGCGAACCCACGTGGCAATTCAGGCACTGCTTGGTGTCGACGACATCGCGGCGTGCAACTGCCGCGCCATCACCGATGACCCAATCGAAGGTCGGCGACGGGACACGAGCTTGCACTTCCAGACCGGCAACATCGGGGCTGATAACTCGCGGCTTGCCGCCCAGGGCTATCCTGCCCTTCTCGGCAGCGACGTTTTCCACGGGGATAACCGTCGTCGCAATCAAGCTCGCGCAGGTCGTGTTGGTCGCATCCGGGTTTGCCCGGCCGGGCTGGCCTGGGTTGGATGACGTGCCCATGATGAAATCATCACCCTGGGCATAGCTGCGGTAGGTGCGCAGGCGCGTGCTGGTACCGCCGAGGTGGAACGTCGGAGCGCCCACACCGACCGTGTCGTTACACGGATCGACGGGAACGCCATCGTAGGAAGCTTCCCAGGTGAACGTCAGGTTCACGCCGTCGTCGACCATGCTGGTGATCGCCCAGTCGAACTTCTCACCCTCGGCGACGGAGACGTCTATGCCGTCGTAGATCGGGCCTCGACCGCTACTGCCCTCGGGGTGCAGGCCGTTGTGGAAGTCAGCCACGACGAGCTTAGCCTGTGCGAGGCCACCTGGCTCGTGGCAAGCGTTTTGGCAATCGTGCGTAAGTGGGTCCGCTATAAGCTCGTGGAACCCAAGATTCACGGGGAAGGTCCAGCTGTCCATCGAGCCGTGGCAAGACAAGCAATTCGCACCCGAGACCGGCATCGCGTTCGCCGCGGTCAACTCAGCACCTTCGCTATGGCAGACGCTGCAGTTGGTCATGTAGGTGGGGTAGGTGACGTTGATTTCCTCGACACCATGACCATCATCGTGACCTTCGTGCCAGCTCTCGACACCGCTGTGGTAGCCGTGAGCCACGCGGAAGAGTCTTGGTATCTGTTCGAGCACACCGTCTCTGTTTATCCGCTCGGACCCATGGCAGGTTAGGCAGGGCTCGCCGCCATCCTCCTCGGCAAAGTAGCCGCCGTGGACGGGGATGCCTTCCTCGCCGTGGCAGGCGTTGCACGACTCGGGGGATATCACCAAATCCTCAACCGGGGAGGCTGGGAAGTCTCCGTAGAGATAGACACGCGTCTCCCTGTCTTCGCCAATCGAAACCCGGAACAGGTAGCGATGGTCGACAGCCGCCACAGCGGCGCCGCCGGCGATAGTGATGGTGTAGTTGCCGCTCCCGTTGTCGGCCAGCGTCAGGCTATCAGAGATGGTGGTTCGAGTCGTCCCGTCAGTCCGATAGCCTCGGTTCATGTTGTTGTAGCCCTCGGTCAGGACACCGTCGACTTCAATGTCGAAGTTGACGTCGAGATCGGCGCCATTCACCGTGAAGGCGATGTTCTTGACCGATTCGATCGGTGGCAGCGCGTGGGCCGCCGCGGCATCGGCAAAGGAGCCTTGATCGTGGCATACGCCACAGCTTTCGATAGGCGTTACCGTTGCCCCGGGTCCTTCTGGTCCTGTTGGTCCTGTTGGGCCTGTTGGGCCTTGTGGTCCAGCAGCACCGTCGGCACCGTCTTTGCCGTCGTCGCCGGAGCAACCGCCCAGCGCGAATGCGAGTGTGCTCACAACGAGGATCGACCAGGCCCACCGTTTGATTACTTCGAACCGGTTCATGTCCTACTCCTCAAAATTTCCCTGTGTAGAAAACCCCGGAAGCCGCCATTGTTTGTCATTGTTATGGGCAGAATTCCGGCATTGAACAGAGCCTAGAATCGGTAGGCTCCGGCAACACTGACATTTGTCAGTTTTGCGGGGTTTGCGGACCCGTGGATGATGCGTATGCGGAAAGGCGCGATCGTCGGTATTTACGTACACCGCCCGGAAGAGGGCAAAAACTGACATATGTCAGTTTTGGCTACGTAAAAACCGCGGAATTTGGTGGTAATTCGCTATCGATTCCGACGTGCTCCCGGTCTAAAAAGAGCGTGGAAAAGTCCGCTTTATGCAATGCGCTAACTGTAACTGTCCGTTCTGCGAGTTCCAGGCCGATGGTGGTGTGTTCGCTGACATCGATCTCGAATGCGTGGTCAACGACTGCGTCCATTTCGTCGATTTCGACGAAGGCAACATCCTGTTCATGCAGGGGCAGGTGAGTTCTAATCTTTTTGCGTTGACCGAGGGCATGGTCAAGATCTGCACCCATACCGCGGACGGCCGCGAGCAGATTATCGGGCTGAGCACTCCGAGCAACCTGCTGGTCGGGCTGCAGTCGATCAACGACGAGCGCTACGCCTATACGGCGATGGCGGCCACGAAGGTCAAGGCCTGCCGGATCAACCACCGCAACCTGCTCGCCAAGGTGCGCGAACATGGCGATGTTGCAATACGACTGATTGGAGCGCTCAACGCCCAGCTCGCGCACAGCCGCGCGATGATGGAGGTGCTGGGTCACCGCTGCGCAGCGTCGAAAATTGCCTCGTTTATCCTGCTGATGACACCCAAATCGGCCAACGGCAACTGCGACATTCCCATGCCGTTTTCCAGGGTCGAGATGGCGGGTCTGCTGGGGTTGAGCGAGGAGACCGTGTGCCGGTCGATGGCCATGATGAAACGGTCGGGCGCAATCTATGCGCCACGAGGCCGGGTGGAAATTCGTGACTGGGACCGGTTGCACGAAATTGCCGACGAGTCCTACAGCGGGCAGCCCGTTTCCTGAGCCCCTGTGGCGTATACCTATTGGCCTCGGTAGTCCACTGTGGCACATAAGCATCGATTAGAATTATTTTCGCTCTATTCATGCCCTGTTAACGCTTGATCGTGTATACGGCATGCTGGGTAGAGCGTGTTTCTTAGCAGAAAGGGATAGTCATGAAGATCTTATATCGCGCTGCAACAACCCTGCTTCTCGGACTGTTCGCGTCAGGCGCAACGGGTCAGGATCTGGCGAGCGTCGTCGAGAATTGTAACGGCTGTCACGGTGATGACGGTGTAAGCCAGTGGACCGACGTGCCGACGATAGCCGGCATACCGGAGTTCGTCCTCGCAGATTCGCTGTACTTCTTCCGCGACAACGCAAGGCCCTGTAGCACGAGCGAGTATCGCCAGGGTGATACGAGCCGGGCGCCAACGACGATGTGCGAAGTCGTCGCCGACCTGTCTGACGAGACAATCGACGCAGTCGCCACCCATTACTTCGAACTGCCTTTTGTTCCGGCCGCGCAGGATTTCGATGCCGATCTTGCAGCAGCCGGTCAGGCGCTGCACGACAAGAACTGCGGCAAGTGCCATTCGGATGGTGGATCGAACCCCGATGACGAGGCGAGCATCATTGCCGGTCAGTGGATGGGCTATCTCGAGGCCACATTTGCAGAATACAGGGCCGGGGAGCGCGAGCAGCCCTCGCTGATGCAGAGAAAGCTTGACGCGCTGAGCGACGACGACGTCAAGGCGCTCGTGCACTATTACGCCAGTCAGCAATAGTCGCGACCTGCAAAGGAGGGGTCGCTATCCGGGAGTCACGGTACTCTGCCAGTTTTGCGGGTAATAACCGTGTCTTCGAGCGCCTCTCCGGGCAGGCATCAACACATTCCACGCAGAGAGCGCCCTGCGGTCGTCGACTGATAGTTGTCGACCGCTGACCTTTGCGCCAATTACGTATCGAATCCGGATTATTTCCACCTCTATTATCAAGAATGAAATCAGGCCGGCAACGTATGCAGCCGCAGGGGGATGCGGAGGAGTAAGGCTGGTGACATCGACAATACCAAGAACCATGGTGGAGGTATTTTCATCATCCTCGTGCCGAGCCGTGTTTTCGGCAGATACGCGCGGGCGTTGCGGCGTACAAATCCTGCCTTTTCACCATCCAGGACTCTAGAGTTCTATTATGACCATGCGCACTGCAATTGGGCTCGTCGGGACCGGTCTGTTAGCCGCTTTCAGCGCGCTGGTGGCATATGCGCAGGATTCATCAGAGCCTGGCGGCAATTTGCGCTTTGAAGGATATCCGGGCGCGCCGGAAATTCAGGTCGTGTCCCGCATTGACGAACTGTTCTTCTATCCGTGTGATGAATGCCACGCAACGATGGAGCCGAACCCGGACATTCGGGAACTCGACACGTTCCACGATTCGGAAATCGATCACGGCAAAGGGCGTATCTGGTGCCATTCCTGCCATCAGCTGGAGGATCCAAATAACCTGATCACCTTGCTCGACGAACCGGTCGGTATCGATGATGCTCATATCGTCTGCGGGGGTTGCCATGCCAACCGCGAAAAGGACTGGTACTTCGGCGCACACGGCAAGCGCCTGGTTAACTGGCAGGGAGAGCGGACGGTCTACAATTGCACGCACTGCCACAATCCCCATAGCCCGGCGATCGAGCCGCGGGCGCCTAAGCCCGCACCGCCGGTTCGCGCGGGACTCGAGCGGGAACCGGGCGCCGAGCATGAACACACTCCCATCTGGGAATCTCACGAGGTCGACGACGAGCCATGAGCAAGGCCGGCGACAAGTTTGACCAGGCTCGCAGAAACTTCCTGCGCGGTATCGGCCTGGGCACGGCAGCGGCAGTCGCGCAACCCGCCTGGGGAGGGCAGACGTTCCAGGATGCCCTTGCGGATTTCTTCCAGAAGGATTACCGGCGAATGTCGAAGGAAGAAATTGACGAGGCGTTGGGACGGATCGAGCGCAGGGTAAAGGCTCAGTATGATGTCGATATCGATTGCCAGAATACGCCGCCGCAGGAAAATGTTGTTTATGGCTACGCGATCAACATCTCGCGCTGCATCGGCTGCCGTTATTGCGTGCATGCATGCGTCAAGGAAAATAATCTCGGCCGTGATTCCCAGGTTCAGTACATCCGGGTGCTCGAGCTGGATCAGGGCAATTTCAATCTCGAACAGTCCGATCACTATTACGATCCCGAGAAAGTTCCCGTGGAAGGGAAGCACTACCTGCCGGTGCAGTGCATGCAGTGCGACGATCCGCCCTGCGTCAAGGCATGCCCTGTCGAGGCCACGTGGATGGAACCCGACGGTATCGTCGTTGTCGATTACGACTGGTGCATCGGCTGCCGTTATTGCATGGCGGCCTGTCCATACTGGGCACGGCATTTCAACTGGACCACGCCCGAATTACCGGCCAAGGAAATAAACACGAACTGTCATTATCTCGGCAATCGTCCCCGGCCTCGCGGCGTCGTCGAGAAATGCCATTTCTGTATTCATCGCGTGAGAAAGGGCCAGCAGCCCGCCTGCATGGAAGCATGCCCTACCGGCGCTCGTATCTTCGGCAACCTGCTCGACCCCGATAGCGAAATCCGCTACGTGCTTGCGAACAAACAGGTGTTCAGGCTCAAGGAAGACCTCGGCACCGAACCCAAGTTCTGGTACTTCAGTGACTGATCGACGATGAATGTTGTGAGGTTCATATTCGATGGCATTCGCGAGATGTTTCGCGGTCCCCGTATTTACTGGATCTGGCTGGCTGTACTGACTGCGATTATTGCTTTCGGTGCCTGGAATTATTCCCTGCAGCTTGCCGATGGCCTCGTTGTCACGGGCATGAGCGACCAGGTGTCCTGGGGCTTCTACATTTCGAATTTCGCATTCCTTGTCGGCATCGCCGCTGCTGCCGTCTTGCTCGTCATACCTGCCTATATTTTTGATCGAAAGGACATCAAGGAAGTTGTCCTCGTTGGCGAAGGCATGGCCGTAGCCGCCGTAACGATGGCGATCCTGTTCGTTATCGCCGATCTCGGCCGCCCGGACAGGCTCTGGCATATGATCCCGGTGCTCGGCCGCTTCAATTTCCCGGTGTCCCTGCTTGCATGGGACGTACTGGTACTCACGGTCTACCTTCTTCTCAACCTCGCCATTCCGTTCTACGTACTGTACAGCCGCTACAGGGGTAAGCAGCCCAACTTCAGGGCGTATTTTCCGTTTGTCGTGATCGCGATGTTCTGGGCAATCTCGATCCACACGGTCACGGCCTTCCTGTTTTCGGCCAACCCGGCACGACCGTTCTGGCACACTGCGCTGCTCGGCCCGCGGTTTATCGCATCGGCGTTTGCCTCCGGTCCCGCACTGATCATCATCACGTTGCAAATCGTCCGCAAGACGACGTCATACAAGATCAGTCAGTCGGTGATCGATACGCTGGCCCTGATAATGACAACCGCGCTGCAGATCAACCTGTTCTTTGTCGGGGCGGAGCTCTTCACCGATTTCTATAACGAGGGTGCGCATGCGGCATCGATCCACTACCTGTTCTTCGGGCTGGGCGGATTCAGCTCACTGCGCACCTGGATCTGGCTGGCGCTGGCGCTCAACCTGATCGCAGTGACTATACTGATGATCCATCCCACGAGGCGGCATCCCGTGTTGTTGAACGTCGCCTGCATCCTGACCTTCGTCGGTATCTGGATCGAAAAGGGCATGGGTCTCGTGATTCCGGGCTTCGTTCCGACGCCGCTCGGCGAGATCTTCGAATACGTGCCGACCAGCGTGGAACTCGCGGTAGCCGCCGGGATCTGGGCATTCGGAGTGCTGGTGTTCACGCTGCTTGCCAAAGCAGTCATCGCGATCGAGATGGGGAAAGTTCGCCAGCGCGAGAGCGAATCGGCGTTGTCGTTTTAGCCCTGGTCCTGTCGCTCGCGGGCGCTGCGGGCTTCCTCGAATATTTCCCTGAGCGCGCCGAGTATATCCGCGGCTTCGTCCGCCGTCTGTTGTAGATCGAACTGGTGCACGTGATCGACTATTGCTTCGTAGCGTGCCTCGAGATCTTCGACACGGTCTTGACTACCGTTCGGCCAGTCCTGCGATTCGAAATGTATGCGGGTCCAGCCAAGCAAGCCGCTGGCAATGTTCAACTGGTTGAAAATGTGCTCGGCGTCGTCGGCGATCAGCGGCAGGTTGTCCGCGTTGCCTTCGACGTGGCATGTCCGGCAAGCGTTCAAAACGATGTTACGTAGCTCGGGGCGCCGGCTCATCGCGGGATGGCAGGTGGAGCAGGTCGGCGCGGTGCGTTCTGCGACCAGGGCCGTGAAATGCTTGCTCTGTACAAACTGCCGCTGCTTGTCACGATGGCATTGCCCGCAGGTATCGGGCTGTCGTTGATAATGCAACGCACTCTGCCGGTCGTTCATGTGCAGAACGCCCATGTGGGCATTTTCAATTTCTTCGGCTGATGCGTCGCCGCCATGGCAGTCATCGCAGGTGACGCCGGCCTCCTTGTGTGGCGATGCAGTCCATTGCTGGTAGTACTCGTGCAGCTTGGGGTACTGGGCGAAATACGCTGGATTCTTGTGGCAGTTTATGCAGCTGTTGTCAGCAGATGCTTCGCTCGCCAGAGGCAAGGGCGCCAAACTCAAAAGAACAAGCCCGAAAGGGATCCGATATGCCGGCATGATCGACACCTGTCTGCGACGCCGCGGCTAGTGCGGCACGGAAGCCGAATCGATAGCGAGCCTTAATCGAGAACAGTATCCGATCCAGCTGCTATCCAACTTTCTTGTAGCAAAAGCAGGGATTCATTCTCATTACGGATACTACTTATCCGATGCGGCCTCACCTTCCTCCGCACCGTAACTGGCGTAAAAATGGATCAGGGCTTCGATATCCTCGTCGGTGAGTTTTTCGGTCTGGCGGCGCATGCTGGGAGGCTGCTTGCGTGCGCCGATCTTGTACTGACTCAGGGAATAGCGCAGGTAGTCCATCCACTGACCGTGCAGGATGCTCCTGTCCGCGTGATCCGGGCTGTCACCATGACAGACTTCGCAGTAGTCCTCATGCAGATGGGCGCCCACGGCAGCGAGTTGAGCGTCAAATTCCTGTTTCGCGCGAATAAACGGAAAGGCCGCAAAGTACTCGGAGAGCTCCACAATTTCCTCGTCGGTCAGTTTCTCTGAAATCCTGCACATCTCCATGACAGGACCGCAGTCACGCGTGCCCTCGCGGTAGCCATGCATGGCGTCGACCTGAACGGCAACCGGAATACCCGCAATACTCGGATACGCAGATTCTTCGCTGATGCCCTGCTCGCCGTGACAGATCGTGCATTTTTTCAACAGATCGGCCATCTCGGCATAACTCGCGGTCCAGGCCGTCAACAAGCATGCAGATGCTAGTGCCGCAAAAATTTTTCGGAATAATGATTTCATTACAGTCGTACCGTTTTTAATCACGGATTCAATGTCTCGAGAATCTCGGGATCCTCTTCCTCCTGGGCGAGGATCGTATGGCACAGTCCGCAATCGCGGGATATCTGTTCCCTGTCCTCGGTGCGGTGTTTCCTGTCATGGCAGCGCCAGCAGCCTGGTGAGTCCATGTGCTCGCTGTGATCCGGGTAGGTGCCCCAGTCCACACTCATCTCGGGAAACACGTTGGACGTGTAAATTACGACGAGTTCCTCGGCTGCCTTGTTGATATCGTCTAGACGAGTTTCGACAACCTCGTGGTAATTCTCTTCGTAGAATTCGAGTAATCCTCTCGGGATAGCCTCTCTCGCCTCGTCGTGTGTCGCATATTCCGCGCGCAGCAATTCCATCGATTCGCGCTTGATGTAGGGCAGCGTATTGTCGATATAACCGTTCGCCATTGCGTTGTCGACCTCGTCCATGGGCAGGCGATATCGATGCGTCGGCCGGTTGTGGCAGTCGACGCAGTCCATGACTCGCCACGGCATGGCGTCGTCCGGCATGTTCCGCGTTTTATAGACCTTGACCTCACCGTCGGCCGTGGTCAGCTCGACGTCGTAAATTGTCTCGCGCGTTTCGTCAGACCGATACCGTATCTGGATATCGGGGTTGACATGCCAGTGGATTCCGGAGGTATCGCGGCCGGCGAGCCCGCCGACCTTGAGCAGCACCGCGGTCTTCAACGGCGTGTTTTCCTCGTCATCGGTGTACACGGTTTTCACCTTGAGAAGATCGCCGACGTAGGTCGTGGGCCAGTGGCACTGCTCGCAGGTCTCGCGCGCCGGTCGAAGATCGTGGATCGGCGTCGGTATCGGTGTCGGATAGAGGTCGAAGGCGACCGCAATCAACTGCCACGCGCCGGACAGCTTGGATTTCACGAACCAGTCGGCGCCTGGCCCGATATGGCAATCTGCGCAGGCGACTCGCGCATGCGGGGAACGCTGGTGCGCCGTAAATTCCGGCTGCATCACCGTATGGCAGGCGGTCCCGCAAAACGTGGTCGAATCCATGACATCGACGCCTTTGTAGGTGGCAGCTGCGAGCACAACGATGCTGACGGTAGTGAATACGATGCCGAGCGCCAGGAACTTGCGAGTCTGCTCCTTGTTGAAATCCAGTACAGGAAATGCCGCCGCCGCCAATTCCTCGCCCTCGGCAGCTATGCGCTTG
Source organism: Woeseiaceae bacterium (assembly GCA_011772865.1). Classification (GTDB taxonomy): domain Bacteria; phylum Pseudomonadota; class Gammaproteobacteria; order Steroidobacterales; family Woeseiaceae; genus UBA1847. The sequence goes on from WVYQ01000028.1 coordinate 10,644, forward strand.
CGATCCCTCGTAATACCGACGGGAATCAGGATGAGCCCGGTCAGCAGGAACATCGGCAATACGACGAACGTAATGATACCGAGGTAGGCGCCACCCCGCAGACCCAGCGACTGCACGACGAACAGCGTCACGATCAGCGTCAGGCTGCCGACAACGAGGGCCGTGCCAATCAGGCTCGTCTTGTTGCGCGTGATGCTTGCAAAAAAATGTCGTGTCATCGGCGAACCTCTTGAGACTGGAAATTCTTTATCCGGAGACTTTGGGCTACCGCTGCAGGCAGCAAACCAATCATCGCATTATCCATGCTCGAGAGCGACATGACGACAGGCGTCAGCGCACACTCACGAGCCGCGAGAGCGTTCTCTAAAGAGTCTTTTATGCCAACCGGGTAAGTACAACCATTTCGGAAAACACCAATGGTATTGCGGGCTACCAACACGTATTTAAATTCCATAGATTCCCCGATTGGCGCGTAATCGTGAAACTGCCCCATCGACATGCGGCCCGAATGAGGTGCCTGCTTGTGCTCTTTGTTGCGCAGGGGTTCTGGGGAATCGCAGCCGCTCAGGACATCGACTGCAACCGATGTCACGATCTCGAGCCGCCCCTGGCCGGCGCTCACGAAAGCGTCGATTGCGAAAACTGCCATGGCGAGCTCGACCGGTCGCACCGACGCCGGGGAGTCCCCGCTATCGACCAGGGGGAGACCTGTGGCCAATGCCACCGCAAGGCGGCGCGTGAAACAGGCCGCAGCGTCCATGCAAATGCCGCATCGTGCACGGCCTGCCATGGCAATGCACACCAGGTTCAACCCGCGGAATATCTCGATGCGCCGATGTCGCCCGTCGGCCAGATCAGATATTGCGGGGCCTGTCATGATGAACCCGAAGACCTGGTCAGCGGCTATCTCGCCGGCGAGCACGGCAAGGCGTTGCTGGTTTCCGGACTGATTAATGCGCCGAGCTGTAGCGACTGCCACGGCAGCCATGCAATCCACGTGGCCACCGACGATGAATCTCCCACTGCGGTGAATAACGCGCCAACGACCTGTGGCACATGCCATTACCTGTTACTGGAAGACTGGAAGAGCAAAAGCGCTCATGGGCGCGCCTGGCAGAACGACGAGGACGGACCGGTATGCACGACCTGTCATCTGTCACACGAAAACGTAGACCCGAAAGTTACTGAAGCGCGACTTGCCTGGCCGGACAACTGTGGCAGATGCCACGGCGAATATCTGACGACATTCCGGGATTCCTTCCACGGCAAGGCCAATGAACTGGGCTTCGATGCCGGCGCGGTCTGCTCGGATTGCCATACGCCGCATCAGAACCGGGCCGCTGCCGACCCCGAATCGACCGTGCACCCCGACCACCTGTCCGAAACCTGTGGAAGCTGTCACGAGGATGTAACGGCGTCGTTCATCAGCTTCGACGTTCACAACGATCCGACCGACCCGGAGGACAATTTTCCGGTTTACGTCGTCTGGCTGTTTATGACGGGCCTGCTGCTTGGTGTGTTTGCTTTCTTCGGCGTACACGACATCCTGTGGCTGCAGCGATCGTTGGTCGGGACGCTGCGGGGCGAATTCGCAGAGCAGTCGGGCAACGATGAACAATATGTCAGGCGTTTCTCGAAGATGAATATTCGTCTCCACATCGTCGTTGTCGTGACGTTTCTCGTCCTGGCGGCGACCGGGTTACCGCTCAAGTTTCACTGGATGCCCTGGGCGCAAGAACTCGCCGCACACCTGGGCGGAGTCGAATCAACGCGGTTCCTGCACCGGCTCGCCGCGATAGGCACGTTTGGCTATGCCGCATTCCATCTGGGTAACCTGTTTATCCGCTGGCTCGTGAAGAGAGAGAAAGGCATGTTCTGGGGACCGTCGTCGCTGGTGCCCCAATCGAAGGACTTCATGGACCTGTTCGCGAATCTCCGGTACTTCCTGTACATGGGCGAGCGGCCGGCCGGCGACCGCTGGACCTACTTCGAGAAATTCGATTACCTCGCAGTCTTCTGGGGCGTGTTGATCATCGGTATCTCGGGCCTGATGCTCTGGTATCCGGGCTTCTTCACGACATTCCTGCCAGGCTGGACCCTGAATGCCGCGTATGTCGTGCACAGTGACGAGGCGCTGCTCGCGACAGGATTTATTTTCGTATTTCATTTCTTCCATACGCACCTGCGCCCCGAAAGCTTTCCGATGGACGTCGTGATATTTACGGGCAAGATGCCACTGAGTCGATTCAAGATCGAGCGGCCGCTGGAGTACCAGCGCCTGCTCGCCAGCGGCGAGCTCGATACCTGGCTGACCGAGGCGCCGACTCGGAATGAGGTGCGTAACGCCTATGTATTCGGGTCAATTTTCCTGATAATCGGCATAGCGCTCGCGGTAGGAATTATCTGGGCGCTGCTGACGCATTAGGAGCAGGGAAAGGATGACGGACGATACCCTGAACGTACGCGCCGAAGAAGCACGCAGCCAGCTCGTTTACGAGCTGATCAGCGGCGCAAGCGGCCTGTGTCTCGCGGTATTCATGTGGGGACACATGGTCCTGGTGGGTTCCATACTGTTCGGCGCACGCGGCTTCGACTGGCTGGCCGGGGGCCTCGAGGACTACTACATTGCCCAACCGACCGTGATTTTCATCATCGTCCTGTTCCTCGTGCATGCTGTTTTTGCGAGTCGAAAAATTCCGGCGCAGCTGCGCGAACGCAAACAAATGATCAGGCTCGCCAGGGATTTGCGGGAGTCCGGTAGCTCGAGGCCTGTTCCGGGAAGCGATTACGTGCCGTTCCGACCACATGTCGAGTCCATGCTCTGGATCTGGCAGGTCAGGACCGGAATGGTGATTCTCGTGCTGGGGAGCTTTCATCTCGTGCTTCTGGGCCTCGATGTTTTCACGCCGATGTTCGGCATGCATCGCGGCATCGAGTCTGCGACCACGCTCGCCCGGGTGAGCGGGGGCCTGTGGCCGCTATATGCCGTGCTGCTGCTCTGCGTCGAGTTTCATGCCGGCGTCGGCCTGTATCGGCTCGCGGTCAAGTGGGGCGTCGGTGCGCGCCTTTCCAGGGCGGCCTTGTGGAAAATCGAGCACGTGCTGTTCTGGATCATACTGGGCCTCGGTATCCTGACTCTCGTTGTTCTCGCAGGCTGGCTCGACCCACCGTTGGCATTTCTGCTCGAGGCCGCGCCATGACCGCCGCGAACATGACGACTACGGATGTCCTCGTCATTGGTGGCGGCCTCGCCGGCGAGCGCTGTGCGATCGAGGCCGCTGCTGCTGGCCACGATGTACTCATACTGTCGATTGTTCCGCCGCGCCGCAGCCATAGTTGTGCGGCCCAGGGCGGCATGCAGGCAGCGCTCGGTAACTGCGTCAAAGCCGAGGGCGACAACCCCGAATTACATTTCCTCGACACCGTGCGCGGCTCGGACTGGGGTGCCGATCAGGAGGTCGCCCAGATCTTCGCGGAAGAGGCGCCGGTGGCGGTTCGCGAACTGGCGCATTACGGCATGCCCTGGACGCGCGTGCGCGGCGGCAAAAACAGCTACTTCATCAAGGGTGAACGTGTCGACATTGACGAATCCCTGGAGAACGACGGTCTGATCATGCATCGCGACTTCGGCGGCACCGCGAAATGGCGGGCCTGCTATGCGGCAGCAGGCACCGGTCACGCAGCCCTGTATGTCATGGACAGCGAAGTCGTCAGGCTGGGCGTCACGGTACGTGATCGCGCCGAGGCGGTCGCGCTGATTCACGAGGGCGGTCGCTGCTGGGGAGCGGTCGGCCGGTGCCTTCGGACCGGCGCGCATTTCACGGTTCTCGCAAAAGCGACCGTGATCGCAACCGGGGGCTATGGGCGGATCTACGGGCAATATACGACCAATGCGACGATCAACGAGGGCATGGGCGCATCGATTGCGCTCGACACCGGTGTCGTCCCTCTCGGGAACATGGAAGCCGTGCAATTTCATCCAACCGGCCTGTCGCCGAGTGGAATCCTCGTTACCGAGGGCTGCCGTGGCGACGGCGGGTACCTGCTCGACAAGGACCTGAACCGGTTCATGGTCGAGGCGGAGCCGGAGAAGCAGGAGCTCGCTAGCCGGGACGTCGTGTCGCGTCACATGGCGCAGTGCATGCGTGACGGCAAGGGCGTCGAAACGCCGTACGGGCCACATCTCTGGCTCGATATCCGGCATCTCGGTGAAAAACACCTGACCACGAAGTTGCGCGAGGTGTACGACATCTGTCGTGATTTCGTCGGCCTGAATCCGGTGACCGAGCTGATACCCGTGCGGCCGACGCAGCATTATTCGATGGGCGGGATTCGGGTCAACAAGGACGGTGAGGCATACAACATGGCCGGCCTGTTCGCAGCGGGCGAAGCGGCCTGCTGGGACATGCACGGGTTCAACCGCCTCGGTGGAAACAGCCTTGCCGAAACGGTCGTAGCGGGCCGGCTGGTCGGGCGCAGCGCGGCACGCTTTGTGACCGAGACGAATCTCGATGTGTCCACTTCAGTGGCGTTGGATGCCATGAGGGAGGCCGAGTCCCGGGCCGGAGCCTGGCTCGATCGGTCCGGTAGCGGTCCGAGCGTGTTCGAGATTCGCGACCGCATGGCGGAGACGATGATCAGCAAAGTCGGCATTTTCCGGAACGGCGACGAACTTACCGAAGCGGTCGACGAGATCGAGGCCCTTATCACGGACTGCGATCGCGCGGTTCTACGCAGCAAGGTGCCGGGCATGAATCCCGAACTCACTTTCGCGCTGCGCCTCGAGGGAATGCTGCGCCTCGCCCTGGTTACAGCGAAGGGCGCGCTCGTAAGATGCGAGAGCCGCGGCGCCCATTTCCGGACCGATTACCCGCTTCGCAATGATCGCGACTGGCTCAAGCGTACGCTCGTGCGCTGGCCCGATGGCGCAGGCGAGCCGGAGTTTTCGTACGAGCCGGTCGGGCTGATCAACCTGCCGCCAGGATACCGCGGCTATGGCAGCGACGAACGCATCGCCCTGGAAACCGAGGTCGAGGCTTACAACGCCGCTGTTATCGACGAGCAATCGAGACAAGGCCGGCTTGCGACCATGGAACCCATGGGAAGCCGCATGCAATGGAAAGACTGGGCAGTCAGGCAATGACAGAGAAGACAAACACGCCGCCGCGCCGCTTGCGCTTCGAAATCTTTCGGTTCAACCCCGAGGTTCCGGAGTCAACGCCGTACATGCAGAGCTTCGAAATCGACGAAACGCCCTACATGTCGCTGTTCATCGCGCTCAATGAGATCCGGGAACGACAGGATCCGAGTTTGCAGTTCGACTTTTCCTGTCGCTCGGCAATCTGCGGTTCCTGCGGAATGATGGTCAACGGCAGGCCCGCGCTGGGATGCCGAACGCTGACCGCGGACTTGCCGGATACCATTCGTTTGCATCCTTTGCCTGTCTTCAAGCTTATCGGCGATCTGTCCGTGGATACCGGAACCTGGTTCCGGGAGATGGCAGAGCAGACCGAGGCCTGGATACATGCGCGGGAGGCGTTTGACCCGGATGCGCAGGAAGAGCGGATGGATGACGATCTCGCCGAGCAAATCTATGAGCGTGATCGCTGTATCGAGTGCGGGTGTTGCATAGCGTCCTGCGGGGTTGCCAACATCAACCCGGATTTCGTTGCGCCCGCAGGGTTGAACCGGATCGCGCGATTCATGATGGACCCGCGCGACAGCCGTGACGCAACGGATTGGTTCGAGGTCGTCTCGAACGACAATGGCGTCTTTGGTTGCCTGGGCATGATGGCCTGCCACGACATTTGCCCCAAGGAGCTACCGTTGCTGGATGTCTACGCGTACCTGCGGCGAAAGGCGCTTGCGGCGCGGTTCTCGGGCTGAGGATTTTTCGCCGGTACCCACTGCAGTCTCTGTCAATTGTCCTGCGGCGTCTTCCCCCGCATTTCCCGGATCCAGGGATCGTCCTCGGTACGAATCTTCTTCAGGTCGTCATCGATCGGCAGCCAGCTTACATGCCCTTCTATCCCGAAGTGGCCAATTGGTGGTGCGACCTCGGGGTCATCGAGCGAACCGGTCTGGACGCAGATCCAGTCCTGGCCGAACGGCGAGAAGATCAGCGGGGAACCACAGGATTCGCAAAACCCGCGTTCGGCAAGCGTCGACGAAGTAAAGTATTTAACCGTGCCTTGCGTCACACGGAAGTCGGTTCTGGCCACCAGTACCGACGGCGCGACGACGCTGCCGGTCCACTTCTGGCACATACGGCAGTGGCAGTACCAGGATTTGGTGTCACGTGGGTCGATTTCGTAGCAGATAGCGCCACACAGACATCCACCGGTCCACTTTTCCATTGTCAGAGTCCGTGTTCGTTGCAGTTAATGCCGGCGACCGCTGAGATTTTCCACGAGCCATCAACAAAGTCTGCGAGGTACCAGGTGCACTCGTAGGCGATGTTGCCGCCGTTATAGTAGTCCCTCCACCTGGTCTTGAAGGATGCCGTCGTCGGATTGAACATTTCGAAATCCATCTCGGCAATCTCGCTGCGTACCCAGCCGGCGATTTTCCACTCCTCGAGGGCGCCAGATATCCACTGCAGGCTATCGAGCGATTCAATCAATTCGTTGTGAATCTGCACGGTCTCAGTGAAGTGCCCAGCCAGCTCATCCGCGTTTTCCCAGGGTTTGTCGCCATAGAGCGGAGCGTACTCGGACTTGTACCACTCATCGGCAGGAGGAATAGCCGTTTCATCCTGGGCGTGAACCGTTGTAAAGATCAACGCGCCGCAAAGGATTCTCAAGATATACGCCATGGTGGATATCTCCTGTTTTCGCCGGCGTCGTAATCGCGGCAGGGAAGGGTGACCGGGTTCAAGTCCATCACCGCTTCTTCTGCGGGTGAATCATCGACTTCGGCATGAGGGCCGGTTCGTCAGCCAGTTCCGCGAGCGCTGTATCGATCTCCTTGCGAAACGGCGAGCTGTAAATCTCGCGCTCCCTCTCCCAATAGTCTCTCCACATGGGAGCCTGCAGCAGAGCCTTGACGTTGCGATGCAGGGCCTCCCACTCATCCTCGTTGAGCATGCCGCTGCGGTACTGGTAATGAATGTTCTCCCAGGTGCGCAGCGTGATGTAGCAGTAGGCTTGCAGCTGGAGGACTTGTTCTGCCTCGAGGTTTTCACCGTCGATGTGCTTGAGAAAGTTTCGCGCAAAGCCGGGGTCTGTAAAAAAGTCCGATGGCGGTCGCGTAAGCGCATCGGCAATGGTCTGGCGGGTTGCAGACTTCGACATCTGCGTGTTCTGGCGGACCTGCAGGGCAAGGTAAATCAGCGAGACGACGACGGCGATCGCGCCGATGACCTCGCTGACCGTACTAATGGCTTCCCAGTTCACCGCCGCGCACTATTCTTCTTGATCGCCGGTATTTTCTGACTCGGCCTTTTTTTCGGCCAGGCGTTTCTGAATCTGCTCGAGCTTCTGCTTGCGCCTGCGCACCTGCATACTGTGCTCGGACAGGATGTAGATCAGTACGATGACCAGGACGATTATAAGTGCCCACAGCATGGCACGTAGATTACCATGCGCGGGCCCCTGTCCGGGCAGCCGACCTACGCCATCAGCTTAAGTGCCAGCCACGGTGCGAAGCAGAACACTGTTATCAGCAGCTTGTAGGCTCCGACGTACTTGAAAGACGTCCTGGCGACCTCGTCTTCACTGATGCCGAACATCCTGGCGTTCATGCGGTAGACGAAGTCGCGCATGACCCACAGCGCGAACACCGAGATCACGTAGATACCGAGGTTGACGATCGTCATCCAGCCAAAAAATGCGGTCCATGTATCGAGTTCGTTCATGTTCCCGGATCCCAACTTGCGTAGTAGTGAACGAGTGCCTCTATCTTTCCCTGGTCGAGCTCTCGCAGCTTGTCGGCCATGCTCGGCACGAACGTCTCGCGGTTACCCGTCAGGCGGGCACCCGGAGCCCGGCGAAGATAGGCGGCCGGCGAAAAAGAGACCCATTCGTACTGCCGTTTTTCTCTCCCGCTACGCGACTGCGAGCTCGCTCAGCGCCCTGAGAGCATCACGCCGGCTGATCTGGCCGACCAGTCGGTTTTTCCTGAGCACCGGGAAGCGCCGGAAACCCGAGTCGAGAAACTTTTGAGCAAGGTCTACGATGTTCATCTCGGCGTCTACCGATTCGACCTCCGTCGACATGTAATCGGCTACCGGGCCGCCCCAGTCACCGTAGTAGCCTGCATTCAATGCAACCTTCATGCAGTCGAGCTCCGACAACATGCCGACAAGATCGCCCTTGTCGTCGACCACCGGCGCACCGGCGATGCGGTGCTTCACGAGCTCGTGAATAGCATCCATGACATCGGTGTCCGGTTTAAAGGTTACGAGTTGGCCCGCCATGTAATCGCGAACCAGGCACGATTTGAGATTCATTCTTCGCTCTCCCTCTGGCATTTGCCGCTGCCGCAAAGTTCGCAGCTGCCGCCGTTGAGGCCACCGCAGCTGCCGCTGATCGGTTTGCGGCCGTTCATTACGCCGATCGCCATGCCTGCGATGACAACCAGCATCACCGCAAATGTCACCAGGATCGTCCCGAGGACCGTCATGTGATGTTCCTCAATCTGGCGAAAGCTGCAGTCTGGCGCTCTTCGATTCCGCC
>WVYQ01000028.1:19327-19870 GCA_011772865.1 Woeseiaceae bacterium
AGCGGTCGCCAGTGCATCTGTCCGATAGGCCTCGGGAGCGACGACCGTTACCGAAGCCAGGGTGTGTTTGACGGGTCGGCCCATGCGTGTGTCGATCGTATGCGAGTAGATCTTCCCGTCCGCCTCGAAGAAGTTCCGATAGTCGCCGGATGTCGCCATACCCGTATCCGTCAGGTGAACGATAGTATGCGGCCGCCTTTCGTTGGGCAGCGGTGCTTCGATGCCGATGGCCCAGGGCTCACCTTTGGCATTCAGGCCGCGAATGTTGAGCTCGCCGCCGATCTCGACGAGGTAGCTGTCGAAGCCCAGCGACGCCAGCAGATCGCCAATACGGTCGGCCGCATAACCCTTACCTATGGCCGACATGTCGAGCATCAAGCCCGGGATATCTTTCTTAACGGCAGGTCTTGCACAGTCCGCGTGCAGGTTCTCGTAACCGGTTGTCGCCATCAGGGACGAAATTGCGTCGTCACTCGGCGGCTGGTCGATCATTTCTCCCGGTCCGAATCCCCACAGATTGACCAGCGGTCCAACCGTGATATC
>WVYQ01000028.1:19883-25882 GCA_011772865.1 Woeseiaceae bacterium
GAGCTGGCATTGAACCGGGAGATCTCGGAGTCCGGCCGGTACGTCGACATCTGCGACTCGTCGTTGTTCAGCGCTGCTTCGATGACCTTCTGCAGCTTGACGGCATCGTGGTCGCCGATGCCGTTGGGCAGCTTCACGCTGAATTGCGTGCCCATCGTGTTGCCCACGAGCTCGACCTGCCCCGCGCCGCCACCGCAACCGGCGAACGCGAGTACAGCAATCAGGATCGCGAGTCTCACCTAGCCTCCGAAGTCATCGAGCATGATGTGGTCGCGATCGACGCCGAGGTCCTCGAGCATCTTGATCACAGCCGTATTCATCATCGGGGGCCCGCAAAGGTAGTACTCGCAGTCTTCGGGCGCCGGGTGGTTCTCGAGGTAGTTCTCATAGATCACGTTGTGGATGAAACCCGTGTACCCGGTCCAGTTGTCTTCGGGAAGCGGCTCGGACAGGCCGATATGCCACTCGAAGTTGTCGTTTTCCTCGGCGAGCTTGTCGAACTCTTCGACATAGAACATCTCGCGCAGACTGCGTGCGCCATACCAGAACGTCATCTTGCGTTTCGACTTGAGCCGTAGCAGCTGGTCGAAGATGTGTGAGCGCATGGGAGCCATGCCGGCGCCCCCGCCAATGAAAACCATCTCGTTGCTGGTCTCTTTCGCGAAAAACTCCCCGTAGGGACCGGAGATCACGGCCTTGTCTCCCGGCTTCAGGCTGAAAATATACGACGACATGATGCCGGGCGGCACCGAGGCATCGGAGCCGGGCGGCGGCGTCGCGATACGCACGTTGAGTTTGACCAGGGTCTTCTCGAGCGGGAAGCTCGCCATCGAGTAGGCACGCGAGACCGGTTTCTTGACGTGTGACTCGTAGCTCCACAGGTGATACCGGTCCCACTCGTCACGAAATTCCTCGTCGATATCGAAGTCGGCGTACTTTAGGTCGTGCGGGGGGCACTCGATCTGGATATAGCCGCCTGCACGAAAGTCGAGTTCTTCGCCCTCCGGTAGCTGCAGAACGAGTTCCTTTATGAAGCTTGCAACGTTCTTGTTCGACACGACCGTGCACTCGATCTTGCGAATGCCGAAGATTTCTTCCGGCATCGCGATCTTCATGTCCTGTTTGACGGCAACCTGGCAGGATAGCCGGTAGTGTTCCTTTGCTTCACGTTTGCTGATCAGCGATGTCTCGGTGGGCAGGATCGCGCCGCCACCTTCGAGCACGCGCAACGTACACTGGCCGCAGGTGCCGCCACCGCCGCACGCTGATGGCACGAAGATGCCGAGATCGGCCAGCGAATTCATCAGCTTGCCGCCTGTCGGAACATCGAATTCTCTGTCCTCGTTGATGACGAGGTGCACCGAGCCACCGGCAACGAGCTTCGAGCGTGCGGCCAGAATGACGAAGACGAGAATCAATATGATGGCTGTGAACAGGCCAACGCCGAGGCCGACCTGCAGCATTGTCGACGCATCGAACGTCATAACTTGATTCCCGAAAAGCCCATGAAGCTCAGCGACATGAGGCCGGTGATGATGAACGTGATACCGAGACCCTGCAGGCCGACCGGCACGTCACTGTACTTGAGTTTCTCGCGAATGCCGGCGAGACCAATTACCGCCAGGGCCCAGCCGAAGCCGCTGCCAAAACCAAACACAAGCGACTCGCCGAGGTCGTACTGGCGCTCGACCATGAATAACGTGCCGCCGAGGATGGCGCAGTTGACGGTGATCAGCGGCAGGAAGATGCCGAGCGCGTTGTAGAGCTTCGGGAAGTACTTGTCGAGCGTCATTTCGAGGATCTGGACGAGTGCCGCGATGACACCGATGTACGACACGAGGCCGAGGAAACTGAGGTCGATATCCGGCAAGCCCGCCCAGGCCAGCGCGCCATCGGCCAGCAGGAACGTGAAGATCATGTAGTTTACCGGCACCGTGATCACCTGGATGACGACCACGGCCGTACCCAGGCCGATCGCGGTTTCGACTTTTTTCGACACGGCGAGGAACGTGCACATGCCGAGGAAGAACGCGAGAGCGAGGTTCTCGACGAAGGCGGCCTGGATAAACAGATTCAGATAATCCATCACAGCACCTCCGTGCGGTGGACTTCGTGAATCCGGTACTCGGGCGCCTCGGCCTGCGCCGCCTTCCAGCTGCGAATAGCCCAGATCAGCAGGCCGATAATGAAGAACGCGCTCGGCGGCAGCAGCATCAGCCCATTGGCCTCGTACCAGCCGCCGTCGGAAACGGTTGGCAGGATCGGGTAACCGAGCAACGTGCCGGCGCCAAGCAATTCGCGCAGCGTCGCGACGATGATCAGGATTGCACTGTAGCCGAGGCCGTTGCCGAGGCCGTCGAGGAAGCTCATTCCGACCCCGTTCTTCATCGCGAAGGCCTCGGCGCGTCCAAGCACGATGCAGTTCGTGATAATGAGACCGACGAACACCGACAGCTGCTTGCTGGTCTCGAATGCATAGGCGCGCAGCATCTGGTCCACGACAATGACGAACGAGGCGATGATCGTCATGTGCACGATGATGCGGATGTTGTTCGGGATGCGGTTGCGAATGCTGCTGATTGCGGCAGTCGATAAGGCGGCGACGCTGGTAAGCGCGAGGCACATGAGCAACGCCGGCATCAATGATGTGGTGACGGCAAGCGCCGAACAGATGCCGAGCACCTGCAACGTGACCGGGTTGTTGTCGACCAGCGGATCGATAAGTACTTTGCGCGCTTCAGCCATATCTACTGCGACTCCCTGCCTGAAAGCGACTTGAGGTAGGGCCCGTAGCCTTCGTCGCCAATCCAGTATTGAACGAAGATGCTGACGCCGCGGCCGGTCAGTGTTGCACCGGCCAGGCCGTCGATCTGGTAATCACTATCTTTGGGCGCAGGACCCTTTACGACCTCGATCAACGGGTCACCCGCGTCGTCGTAAAGCCGTTTGCCGCGCCACTGCTCACGCCAGGCAGGTTTGTCGACAGCGTCGCCGAGACCCGGTGTCTCGCCGTGCTCGTAGAACTGGAGCCCGCGTGCGGTCCGGCCATCGGCTTCGACGGCGAGGAAGCCGTACATCGTGGCCCAGAGTCCGGGGCCTTCGATCGGCAGGATGAGCTGCTCGATGGCGCCGTTCTTTCGCACGAGGTAAACAGGCGCCTGCTCGCCCGAGGCGAGCTCGGTCGAGGTTTCTTCAATAGCCGCGTAGAGCGCGCCCACATCGACGCCTGGCTCGTACAGGCCGGCGACATCGAGGATGATGCGCTGTCGATACTCTTCCTCGTTCTGCAACTGGCGCGGCTTGAGGACAATGGCGGCACTGGCGACGAGGATCGAACAGACCAGGCTGACGCCGATAGCGACAAACAGAACGTTGCCGATACTTTCTCGGTTAGCCACTGCGGCGCACCCTCCGTTTGACGTTGGCGTTGACGACGAAGTAATCGATCATCGGGGCGAAGACGTTGGCAAAAAGAATCGCCAGCATGATGCCCTCGGGGAAGGCCGGGTTGATGACGCGGATGACATAGGTCAACAGGCCAATGAGCAGGCCATAGACCAGCTTGCCGGTTTCGGTCTGCGTCGCCGAGACCGGATCCGTCGCCATGAAAATGGCGCCGAACGCGAAACCGCCGAGCACGATGTGCCAGTGCCACGGCATGCTGATCATCGGGTTGCCGCTGTCGATGGAGCTGAAGAGCAGGGCCGGGACGATCAGGCCGGCAAAACAGCCGAGCATGATGCGCCACGATGCAATGCGCGTATACAGCAACAACACAGCGCCCAACAGGCACGCCAGCGTCGACGTCTCACCGATCGACCCCTGGATCTGGCCGACGAATGCCTGTGTCCAGGTCAGGCCGCTGGCGACGATGCCAGAGACGCCCTCGATTGCGCTGATGCCGAGCGCCGTGGCGCCGCTGAAGCCATCGACGGCCGTCCATACCGCGTCACCCGAAATTTGCGCCGGGTAGGCGAAGTACAGGAACGCTCGGCCGACCAGCGCCGGGTTGAGCACGTTTTTGCCGGTTCCACCGAAGACTTCCTTGCCGATGACGACGCCGAAGCTGATGCCGATAGCCACCTGCCACAGCGGAATCGTGGCCGGCAGGATCAGCGCGTACAGAAAAGACGTGACGAAGAAACCCTCGTTGACTTCGTGGTTGCGGACGCCTGCGAAAAGGACTTCCCAGAAGCCGCCCGCGGCCATCGTGACGATGTAGATCGGGACGAAATACAACGCGCCGAGCAGGAAATTATCGTAGACGCTGCCCGGATCATGGCCGCCGCCGAGCAGTAAGAGGACTGTCTCGCGCCAGCCCGGCAGCATTTCGATACCCATCGCCGCCATCGCTGTATTGGCCTGGAATCCCGTGTTCCACATGCCGACGAGCGCGGCCGGCGTGGCGGCGAATACGACCATGATCATGACGCGTTTCAGGTCGATCGCATCACGAATATGGGGCGAGCCGCGAGTGACATCGGGTGGTGAGTAGAAAAGAGTGTCGACCATCTCGTAGATGGCATGGAAGTTCTGCAGGCGGCCGCCCTTGACGAACAGCGGTTCGATGTTGTCGAGGAATCTGCGTAGTCGTTTCATCAGCCGTACGCCTCGATCTCATCGAGGGCCTTCCTGAGGTGAGGCCCGTAGTTGTATTTGCCGTTGCAGACGAAGGAGCACAACGCGAGATCCTCTTCGTCGAGTTCGAGCGCGCCGAGTTGCTGCGCGGCGTCCGTGTCCCTGACGAGCAACGCCTTGAGCAAGACGGTCGGCAGGATATCGAGTGGCATGACACGCTCGAAGCTGCCGATGGACACCATCGCGCGCGGACTGCCGTTCTGAGTGGTTGTCAGCGGGTAATCTTCGCTGAGGAAGAACGTGGACGCGTAGGCGCGAGAAGCCGAGTACTTGTGCCGACCAGGCCGCATCCAGTGCATGAATTGGCGGCTCCGGTCTTCGGCCAGCACGCTGATCTGGTTGTGATAGGCGCCCAGCCAGCCCAACATGCCGGACGCGCGGTGTCCTGAAAGAACCGATCCCGAGATGACCCTGGCATTGCCGGGCACAAGCTCGCCGTCAAGAATGTCAGCGGTACTCGCACCGCGGCGCGTCCGAATCAGGCGCGGGTTCCTGACCATCGGCCCGCCGAGAGCGATCAGGCGTTCGGTAGGCAGCCGGCCGTCACGGAACAGGCGGCCGATCGCCATCGTATCCTGGTAACCGATATGCCAGACGGTCTTGTGAATGCTCACCGGGTCGAGGAAATGTATATGAGTGCCGACGAGACCGGCAGGGTGCGGGCCCGCAAACTCGGCATGCACGAACTGCTGGCCTTCCGGGACCGGGATACCGGTGCCGGGCCGCGTGCACACAAAAATCTTGCCATCAGTCAGTTTCGAGACTATGTGCAGCCCGGCCAGGAACGCTTTCGTGTCTTCGGAAATCACGAACGCCGGGTCACCGGCCAGCGGGTTCGTGTTGATCGCCGTAATGAATATCGAATTTGGCCTGGCGTCAGGTTGCGGGATGCGCCCGAACGGCCGGGTGCGCAGGCAAGTCCACAAGCCTGATGCGCACAGCGTCTTGCGAATTTCGTTCTCGTCCTGATCGTTGCTGGAGAAAGTCTCTGCGTCGTCGCCCTCGAGGCCGATTACGACCGAATTCAGCACCCGGCGCTCACCACGGTTGACGGCCGTAACTGTTCCGCTGCCTGGTGCGGTGTAACAAACATCGGGATTGCGCTTGTCGACGAACAGCGTTTGTCCGAGCTTGACGCGATCGCCGACTGCGACGGCCATCTTCGGTTTGAGCCCCGGCGTGTCCCAGCCGACAAGGCCGACCGTCGAAACGGGTCTGGCATCCGAAATGGTCAGCTCGGGCCTGCCCGCCATGGGCACATCAAGGCCCTTCTTTATCTGTATTTGCATATCAGTCAGTCAGCCCCACCAGTGCAGGTACAGCATGCAGCCCGCGAGCCAGATCG
Organism: Woeseiaceae bacterium; assembly: GCA_011772865.1. GTDB lineage: Bacteria > Pseudomonadota > Gammaproteobacteria > Steroidobacterales > Woeseiaceae > UBA1847. Next base: position 25,867 of record WVYQ01000028.1, read on the forward strand.
AGCCGATCGTGTGAAT
>WVYQ01000028.1:25974-37056 GCA_011772865.1 Woeseiaceae bacterium
ACCCAGAAACTGACGGGTAACGAGAACAACAACAGGTTCATATCCAGTGCGGCGCCCTGCAACCAGGCTGCACCGGCAACCGGTACGACGCCAAAGCCTATGGCGACGGCTGTTTCACCAACTCCCAGCGAGGCGAGGCGGGCGGGTCCGAGTGAATACAGCACGCCGAGCGCCACGCCGGCCAGGCCGAAGTACAGCACCATCGTGCCCTTGAGGTAGATCAGTACGAGCCCTGCGATTGCGGCCAGCGCCAGTAACGTAGTACCCCACCGGGCCATTTCGGCGGCTGACATGATGCCCTGCTGGATAAACCGCGAACCGCCCGTATACGGGTAGATCCGGTCGTCGTTCTGCCTGTCGGTGCCGCCCGACTCGTCGCCAACGTCGTTGAGTACATTGCTTGCGGCATGCACACAGACCGTCGCAAACAGCGCCAGGACGAATACCAGCCAGTCAAATTGGCCAGCAGCATGAAATCCCCACGCGGTGCCCGCAAGTACTGGCAGGACGGACGCCGGAAAGAACTTGGGCCGCGTTGCAGCGAACAGGCGCCTGGCAGTCTGCCCCAGCGAATTCCCGGCGAAAGTCTGTGCTGACGGATCGGCTATTCTTATGTTATCGGACGTCATTATTGGCCCCCTTATACCAATGTCCGGAGACATTGTAATACGTGGAAACTACGGACTGTATGGCGGTCAATCCCGAGGCCAAGGAGACCCGGTCATGAGGCGCCGAACGTGCGTGACCCTGCTCGTCCTGTCCTTCATTTCGGCCTGCGAATCGAACAATGAATCGATGGATATCGACGAGCTGACGAATTTTGCCAACCGCTATGCCGCATCCTGGAGTGGACAGGATCCGATCGCGCATTCGATGTTTTATGCCGAGGACGGGACCCTCCGCGTAAACGATGGAGAACCGGCTGTGGGGCGCGCGGCGGTGGAGGCCACCGCCCGAAGTTTCATGACCGGATTCCCGGACATGGTTGTGAGGCTCGTCGAGCTGCGCCGCGTCGAGGACAAAATTCAGTTCCACTGGCACTGGACGGGAACGAATACCGGTCCCGGCGGCAACGGCGCCTTTGTCGATCTGAAAGGCTACGAGGAATGGACCCTCAACGCTGATGGCCTGATCCTCTATTCGCAGGGTCACTACGACGAGGACGAGTATCAGCGGCAGCTCGCTGCCGGTAGTCAAAAGTGAATGCGGCGGCACGGCGGTTCAGGTGGCCGGTCGCGGTGGAAAAAACGATCGCGGCTCCGGCCCGTGAGGTGTGGGCCGCGATGTCACGTCCCGGTAACCTGGAGCTATGTCACCCGTTCTGCGCAAGTAACCCCGTGCAACAATGGCCGGGGCCCGAGTCACGCGACGAGGTTCACTACCTTAGTGGCTGGGTTTATGAGCGGGAGTTTCGAGACTGGATCGAGGGCGAGGGTTACGACCTCGAGATCGGCAGGGCAGGAGGCGGCCGGTCACACGTGTCCTGGCGAATCACACCGATCGACGAGCAGCATTGCATGCTGGGCATAACGGTATGCCCCCATGCCTTGCAGGATCTTCCCATCGTCATTCGCTGGATTCCGCACCACTTCAAGGTTCGCCCGCTTCTGCGGCGGTACCTCGAGTCGGTTGTTCGCGGCTTCGAGTGGTACGTGACGAAAGGCGAGCCTGTGCCACGAAACGCATTCGGCGAACACCCCTGGTTTTCATAGCGCATACAAATTCGCCCGTAGCACGCGGGCGAATTGGCTTTTGCTCGGGTTCGGCTAGCCGGTCTTTTTCTTCCAGCTCCTGGATAGCACGACACCGATCACGATCAGCAGGATCGTCAACGGCAGATGGTGTGCGCCCAGCAGCTCGTGACCGAGCGCCATGAGGAGGCCCCCCGACACATCGAGCGTGTGCGCGCCTGCGACAGGTGCAATGCCAGTGAGCAGGAGTGTTGAAAGTAGGCGTTTCATGGCATTTCTCCCTGTTATCGAATCTTGACGTTGACGAGCTCTTCGCCATTCGGATCCGTGACATGCACGGCACAGGCGATGCAGGGGTCGAAGCTGTGAATGGTTCTCAGGATTTCGACCGGCTGCTCGGGATCGAGCATCTGGTGGCCGGCAAGGGCAGCTTCGTAAGGGCCTGCCTGGCCTTCTGCATCGCGCGGGCCTGCGTTCCAGGTACTCGGGACGACCGCCTGGTAGTTCGCGATCTTGCCGTTCTCGATGACAACCCAGTGAGCGAGTCCGCCACGCGGCGCTTCCATGAAGCCGGCACCCTGGCAAGTGGTCGGCCAGGTCGACGGATCCCAAAGCACCTCGTTGTGCGTTTTGGTATCGCCCGACTTGATGTTGCCGATCAGCTTGTCGTACCAGACTTGCAGGTTATCGGCGACGACCTTGGTTTCGAGCGTACGTGCGGCCGTGCGGCCAAGCGTCGAGAACAGGGCCGCGACCGGCACGTCGAGCGTCTGCAGGGTGTAATTGACGAGTTCCTGCGTCTGCTCGTGGCCCGAGGCATACAGCATGAGGACCCGGGACAGGCAGCCGACTTCCATGACGTTGCCTTTCCAGCGCGGGCTCTTGAGCCAGGAGTAGCTCTTCTCGACGTCGAGCAGGTCGTACGGCGGCTCCGGGCCGTCGTAATTGAGCGCAGTCTCGCCCTTGTACGGATGCAGCCCCGCGTTCTTGCCGCCTTCGTAGTCATACCACGAATGGGCGACGAACTCCTGGATCTGGCTGTCGTCGTGCAGGTCGACTTCGTGGATCGTCGACAGGTCGCGATTCAGGATCGCGCCGCGCGGGAACAGGTACGACGACGGATCGCCGATGCCGTTCGCAGGGAGGTCGCCATAGCACAGGAAGTTGCCCACACCTTCGCCCTGGGCGCCCCAGTCCTTGTAGAAACTGGCGATGGCCAGCGTGTCGGGCACGTAGACCTGGTCGACGAACTCGCGCATCTGCGTGATGATGTCCTGCACCGTGGCAAGGCGCGCCGAGTTGATCGCCGAGTCGGAATTGAGGTCGATCGGTGATGGCACACCGCCTACGAGGAAGTGCGGATGCGGGTTCTTGCCGCCGAATATCGTGTGCAGCCTGGCGACATCGCGCTGCCAGGCGAGGGCCTCGAGATAATGCGCGACGGCCATCAGGTTTGCCTCGGGCGGCAGCTTGTAGGCCGGGTGGCCCCAGTAGGCCTTCGCGAAGATGCCGAGCTGGCCGGCCTCGACGAAATCCCTGACCTTCTTCTGCATATCGGCAAAGTAGCCCGGTGAACTCTTCGGGTACTTACTGATGCTCTGCGCGAGCGCCGACGTTGCGGCCGGATCGGCCGACAGCGCCGAAACAACGTCTACCCAGTCGAGCGCATGCAGGTGATAGAAGTGCATCACATGATCGTGCACATATTGTGCGCCGATCATCAGGTTGCGGATCAGATCCGCGTTCGGCGGTATGTCGTAATTGAGGGCGTCCTCAACGGCGCGCACGGAAGCGATACCGTGCACGAGTGTGCAGACGCCGCAGATACGCTGCGTGAAAGCCCAGGCATCGCGGGGATCACGTCCCTGCAGGATGATTTCGATGCCGCGGACCATCGTGCCTGACGAATAAGCCTGGGCAATCCGGTCGCCGTCCATCTGCGCTTCGATCCGCAAGTGACCCTCGATTCTTGTAATCGGGTCCACAACGATTCGTTCATTCATTTTCAATCTGCCTTAAAGAATCTCTGTAAATGCAAAGTCTCGTACAGTCGAATTGGTCGCCAGCGATCCATGGAACTCGTCAGTCCTCCAGGTTATCTGCAACAAGTTCCACCAGGCTTTCGACCGGCATTTCCCAACCCGCCTTCGCGCCACCGGTCAGGAAGTTGTAACGACAGTTATCACAGGATGTCACCAGCGAATCTGCACCGGTGTCGTCCACCTCTTTCATCTTCAAACTGAATGCTTTCTGCCGCAGAGGTTCGGCCCTGTTGATGAGATTGACGCCCTCGCCCGCGCCACAACAAAGGGCAGTGCGGCCTCGCGATTCCATCTCTCGCAGCTCCAGGCCGAGAGCGGCGATCGCCATACGCGCCTCGGAGAGCAGTCCGCCGTGTCGAACCTGTTGACAGGAGTCATGAAGAGTCACGGACTTGCCATTGCCAATCGTTTTGAGTCGAAGGCGCCCGGCCTGAATTTCGCGACCGATAAACTCCGAAATCGCAAAGGTTCTGAATTTCGGGCGTCGGCCCAATACGTTTGCCCCTCCCCAGCGCAGGGCCATGTATGCATGGCCACATTCCGGAACGATCACTACGCTGGCGTCGCACTCGCGCGCGGCGTCGATGATGCGCAGAGTCTCCATTTCCTCCGCAGGGTAGTCACCGGACAGATAGCCAAAATTGCTGGCATCGAAGCAGCGACTGCTCATTGTCCAGTCGACGCCCAACTTGTTCAGAATTTTTGCGGTGCCCGCGATGGAATTCCTGAAGAGCCGGAGATTAAACGCGCTGCTCAGTACGAGAATGTCCGCCTTTTGTTTATCCACAGGAATATTGACGCCTTCAGCGGCCAACTCAGCTACCAGCGCCTTGAACTGGTTGCTGTCGATGCCGAGCACGGTGCCATTTTCGCGCTGTTCCTCGTCTACCGCCTGCAACTCCGATGGCACCAGTTCTGCGGCCGCCAGTCCTTCACGCATTAGGCGAACCGTTTCCGAGATCCCGATACCCATCGGACAGACCATGTCGCAGCGACCACAGGTAGTGCAGGAGTCATAGACCAGCTCCTGCCAATCCTTGAGGTCGTCAGCTCGAATATCCCGAACGAACAGCCTGTTGATCCAGCGAATCGGAGTGAGCTCGCGACGGTAAAATCGACGCAAAGGCAGGAACTTCCTTACGGGCGCGTATCGTGGATCCTGCGTTGCCATGTAAAAGTGGCATACCTCGGCGCACATGCCGCAGTTGATGCAACTTTCGAGGTTCATGGCCAGGCCCATGCTCATTCGCTTCATGAAGACATGCTTGGTGCGCGCTACACGCTCCTCGTCAGGCATTTCGGTCGGCTGCGCTTTTGTCACGAGAGCCGCGACATCGACATTCATCTGTTCCATGGCAGCCAGGGGAATGTTCATGCCTTTACCCCCTTTCGTTCAAAGTATGAGCCGATCCGGTATCGCGAAAGCAGCCAGAAGAACAAGTGCCCCAGTTTGCTAAAGGGTATCCAGATAAAAAGTAGCTCTACGTTGAGGATGTGTACGGCCAAAATGGTTTCGTAACGCGGAAACATGTGCGTAGAAGCCATGATTCCGGTCACCATGGCCGAAATGATGATTATCAGGCTGACGTAATCATCAGTGCTCGTAATCATGCGCATAACAGGGTGAATCATGCGACGGAGCGTCAGCATCACGAGAACGGCGAGGGTGATCGCAGCAACCACCAGCGCCAGGTGGCTGGGCAGGCCAGGCCATGCAAATCCGAGTACCGATTCAAAGAACGCGATGTGAGGCTCGAAAAGCAGGACGGTCGCAAAGAAGCCGATGTGCCAGATATACCCGGTGATATGCTGGAAGCGAATATTCTTTTCCAGTTCACGAGCCGGCGCTGATCGCGTAATGATCGTTCGCAGCCCGCCCTGCACGACGGCTTCACTGCGCGGTCTCGACAAATCTCTGCGCCAACGCCCGAGAAAAACGCCGACAACACGCCATGTCAGGCCTGCGATCATGATCAGCAGTGACCATTTCAGGCCTGGTCCGAGAGCGAAATCCAGTAAGGTCATAATACGGTCTCTTGTGCTTTCTTCTGCCGTCGCCGGGCGGCGATGGCGGATCCGACGCCAAGCGCAGCACCAACTGCAGCCGCGCCGAGGAGTTGTTCGCGAGTTCCCCACATACCCGCTGAAATCGGGCTATAAAAGCCGCCTTTATCCCAAAAGTTGGGTTCGGAACATCCTATGCAGCCGTGACCTGCCTGGATCGGGAAGCCCGTTCCCTGGTTCCACTTCACGGTCGCGCAGGCGTTGTACGTTGTCGGGCCCTTGCAGCCCAGCTTGTAAAGGCACCAACCCTTGCGAGCGCCTTCATCGTCAAAGGTCGCTGCGAATTGGCCGCGCTCATAAAAGGGCCGTCGATAGCAACGGTCATGGATATTCTGACCGAAGAACGCAGCTGGCCGGCCGAGTGAGTCGAGCTCGGGAATACTGCCGAAAGTCAGGAAATGCGCGAGTACGCCCGTGATGACGGCGGGAATTGGCGGACAACCCGAAACATTGATGATCGGTTTGTCCTTGATAATTTCGGACACCGAGACTGCGCCTGTCGGGTTCGGATTCGCGTTCGGCAAGCCGCCGAAAGCGGCGCACGTGCCAACAGCGACAATGGCGAAGCAATCCTGTGCGGCATTCTTCAGCATGTCCAGGTTGCTGATGCCGGCGATCGTCGAGTAGGCCGGATTGCCGACCGGAATCGAGCCGTCGACGACAAGAATGTACTCGCCCTTGTTTTCTTCCTGGGCGGCTTCGCGTGCGGCTTCGGCGCCATGGCCTGCCGCCGCCTGCAACGTATGATGATAGTCCAGCGATATTGCATCGAAGATCAACGACTCAACCGTTGGCGCATGTGATCGCGTCAGCGACTCGGTACAGCCGGTGCATTCCTGGAAGGAAAGCCAGATGACCGACGGCCGCCTTGCCGTCGCCAGCGCTTCGGCAACCTGCGCCACGGCCGATGGCGGCAACGCCATCAATGACGCAGTGGCCGAACAGAACTTCAGGAAGCCTCGACGGGATACGCCCTGCAACCGCAGGTATTCGCCCAGATTTTGATCTTTTGGCATCTTTTTGCCTCCTAATTCCTGAGCTCGTCTTCCAGCCTGTCGATGCCGGCATCGATATCAGCCTGTTGCGATCTCAGCAGTTCGGGAATACGGGTGACCTCGATGAAGCGCGCTACCACGACGTCATCGACATTCTTGTGCGTTATCAGCCATACACCGGGGTACGAGGTCTCCTGGATCAGTGTGGGACCAAGTGCGTCGACCTGGGCGCGAACCTCGCCGGTGCCCAATGTCTCTTCGATTCGCTCTTCCTCGCTGGGAGCGAGCGGCAGGCGCGTGAGGTCGATCGTCGTGCCTTCGCCGCCGCTTGCCAGTCGCTTGAGTGCATGACGAATTTCGTGCAGAAGCGGCTCGACATTGCCGGTTGCCACCTCCGTTGCTACTGGAATGGTGTCCAGAGAGCTCATAGGTTTACAGCCTTTGGATAGGTGGTTCTACGCCACTTGTGAACAAGCGCCGCAGCATTGGCAGCTGCTCGCGGTAGCGCACGGCGAACGGATTCGCTGGGTGCTTCACCCCAACCGAGGACCTCGGGTTGAATGCCTATCAATGCGTAGCGCTGTGGCAAGTAGCCTTCGAGACGTGCGATGTCCATCAGGTCGGCAAAGCCGACTTCGTGCACGCTGCATTTCCCCGACCGGAGAAATTCGTCGACCTGCTCATCTTCGAATACCTTGATGTCGCCGGCTGCGGCACCGATTTGTGCGGCATCGAAGACGATCAGGTGATCCGCAGCGGCAATATTCGATGCGAGGGTGAAACTCAGCGTGCCGGCGTCGAGATACTTGATGTCGTGGAGATCGTAGTGCTTCTTGAGGTAGCGCATGGCATGGATGCCTGCGCCTTCGTCCGTCAGTAATACGTTGCCGACGCCCAGCACCAGCGTACTGGTCACCGTCCGGTCCTCTGCGGGGTACTTGGCATTCTTACCTCTCGGGCCCTACGCTGAAACGTTCCGCATCGCCACAGCGCAGGACGCCCCTAACTATGCAGCGTAGGCCCATATACGTATCTCCTGAATAAGCGAAATTACTTACGGCCATTCGCTATACCGGAAACTAGGCGTAATTACGTAGTGTGGTCCGGCTCCAGAGCCGACTATGCTTAGGGAAAACCAGGGAACCCCGACCGTATCCGGGACTCGCGCTCATGGAGGCTCGCTATGTGCCTCGCTGTACCCATGCAAGTCGAAGAGATCGATGGCTACACCGGTCGCTGTGTAGCACGCGGTATTGAGAGAGAAGTCAGCCTGTTCCTGCTGCAGGGCGAGGAACTCGCGCCGGGTGACCACGTGCTTGTACATGTGGGATACGCGATACAGAAGGTGTCGGCCGAAGAGGCGGCTGACTCCTGGGCGCTGTTTGACGAGGTTCTCGACGCCAATGCATGAACTCGCCATATGCCAGGCGCTGATCGGGCAAGTCGTGGACGTTGCCCACGAGCAGCATGCATCGAAGGTGTCCGATATTTTTGTTCGAATCGGGCCGTTGTCCGGCGTTGAGAGTCCGTTGATGCAAAACGCGTTCCCGATTGCGGCGGCGGGTACTGTCGCCAGTGATGCAAGCCTGCATCTCGAGTCGACGCCGATTGTCGTGCGCTGCGCGGAGTGCAGTGCCGAGTCGGAGGCACGAATGAATCGCCTGGTCTGCGGCGCATGCGGCGACTGGCGCACGACCCTGGTCAGCGGAGACGAACTGATCCTGCAAAGAGTCGTGGTGGGAGAGGTCCATGTGTGATACCTGTGGATGCAACGTCACTCCTGCCGCAGATACGCATTCGGTCGAGGTGCTGAAAGGCCTGCTCGATGCGAATGATCATGCCGCGCTGCACAATCGCGAGCATTTCGAGCGCCACAACGTGCTGGCCATCAACCTGATGTCATCTCCCGGCGCCGGCAAGACCTCTTTGCTCGAGGCGACGATAGAGGCGCTGGGTGAGAAACTGAGATTCGCAGTGGTCGAGGGGGACCTCGAGACCGAGAATGATGCCGAACGCATTCGAAAAAAAGGCGTGCCGGCGATTCAAATCAGCACTGGCAGCGCGTGCCATCTGGATGCCCATATGGTTCATCATGCGCTCCACGACCTGGAACTCGACGATGTCGATGTCCTGTTTATCGAGAATGTCGGCAACCTGGTTTGTCCGGCCAGCTTCGACCTCGGACAAAATGCCAACGTGGCTTTACTGTCCACGCCAGAGGGTGACGACAAGCCTGCTAAGTACCCGGTGATGTTCCGTGCCGCCGATCTCGTCCTGGTCACGAAATCGGATTTGCTCGAGGTGCTCGGTGATTTCGATCCCGACGCAGCCGAGGCCGGCCTGCGTCAAATCGCAAATCCGGCCCCCCTGTATAAACTGTCGGCAAGGACGGGCGAAGGCATGGATGGTTGGCTCGACTGGATACGGCGAGAGGCCGGGAGCCGGCAATGAGCCGCACCGCCGAACAATGGCTCGAAGCGCTGCGTGGCCTCGGCTTCGACAAGCCCGTGCGGATAATGAATGTCTGTGGTGGGCACGAACGCTCGATCTCGATGGCCGGTCTGCGAACGGCAATACCGACGAATATTGAGCTCGTGCCCGGGCCGGGCTGCCCTGTTTGCATCTGTCCCGAAGAAGATGTCTTCGAAGCCATCCAGCTTGCGCTGCATGAGGACATCATTCTCGTTGCGTTCGGCGACATGCTGCGGGTCCCGGTCAACGTACCGAAGCGCGAGCCGCGGTCACTGGAGCAGGCCAGGGCCGCCGGCGCCGACATTCGGCCCATTGCATCACCGACCGAAGTCGTAAGGATTGCCAATGAGAATCCTGGCAAGCGCGTCGTGTTCTTCGCGGCAGGGTTCGAAACAACGACGGCACCCGTTGCTGCGATGCTGGCGGAAGGTGTTCCGGACAACCTGCTCGTGCTTTTATCCGGACGGCTTACCTGGCCGGCAGTCGCCATGCTGCTGGACTCCGAAAAGCCCGGCTTCGATGCGCTGATCGCGCCGGGACACGTGTCTACGGTCATGGGCCCTGAAGAGTGGGAGTTTGTCGTTACCAAGCACGACATACCGGCGGCGGTCGCGGGCTTTCGGCCCGACACGCTACTACAGGCCATGTACTCGGTGCTGCGGCAGCTGCGTGACGGCCGCCATTTCCTCGACAACTGCTATCCGGAAGTCGTGCGTCCGGGCGGTAACGCCGAGGCGAGGCGCCAGCTGAANNGGTTTTGTGCTGAGAGACGAGTACGCACGTTTCGATTCGCGTCGCCATTTCCGGTCGTACGCCGACGACTCACGCAAGCGGGTAGGGGAGATGCCGCCGGGATGTGACTGCGCACGTGTCGTACTTGGCAAGATCTATCCGAACCAGTGCCGCCTGTATGGCGCCGCCTGTACGCCACGTAAACCGATAGGCCCGTGCATGGTTTCGGACGAGGGCGCCTGCAGGATCTGGTGGGCGTCGGGCTATCGCGACAACGAGTGGGAGGGCAGGAGGCAGAACGTTGGTTGAGCCGATCGGCAATGCAGCGCGGACCGAACGCATCGTGCTTTCGGGCCATGTGCAGGGCGTCGGTTTTCGGCCGTTCGTCTACCGGCTTGCGAAAAGACATGGCCTGACGGGCAGTGTGCGCAACCAGCTTGGCGAGGTCGAAGTCATAGCGACGGGCCCGGCGGACTCGCTGAACCGCTTCGAGCATGAACTCATTGACAATTCGCCGCCGCTTTCGCGTCCGGCAATCGATTCGGTCGAGGTCATCACCAGCACGGAATACCGGGACTTCACGATCGACCAGAGTTCCGCCGAGGCCGATGCGCGCATATTCGTGCCGCAGGATTTCTTCATGTGCGACGATTGCCGGGCCGAACTTCACGACCCGCAGGATCGGCGCTACCGGTATCCATTCATCAACTGTACCCAGTGCGGCCCCCGCTACACGCTGATCGAGTCATTGCCGTATGACCGCCCCAACACGAGTATGGCGCGGTTCCCGCTGTGCCCCGACTGCGAGAGGGAATACCTCGATCCGGCGAATCGGCGATTTCATGCCGAGCCTGTCGCCTGTCCTGTTTGCGGCCCGCAACTCACGTTTGTCGACAGGGACGATGGCTCGACAAGCTCGGCCGAAGATGCTCTTTCTGCCGCGCTGCAGAAACTGCACGATGGATACATCATTGCCGTCAAGGGCATCGGCGGCTATCACCTGATGTGCGATGCGCGCAGTTTCACAGCGGTCGACGACCTGCGCTGGCGCAAGCACCGGCCCGCCAAACCGCTTGCCGTTATGTT
>WVYQ01000028.1:37077-53901 GCA_011772865.1 Woeseiaceae bacterium
GACCAAGAACGGCAATAACGACCTGGCGCGAAATATCGCGCCCGGCCTCGGCGAGATAGGCGTATTCCTGCCTTACAGTCCGCTGCACGCGCTGCTACTCGACGAGTTCGCTTCACCGCTCGTCGCGACGTCTGCAAACATCAGCGGTGAACCGGTCCTGACCGACAATGAAGAGGTAGAGGCCCGCATTGCCAATATCGTCGACGGCTACCTGCATCATGACCGGCCCATCGTTCGTCCTGCCGATGATCCCGTCTATCGCCGTGTTGGCGGAACGATGCGGCCAATCCGCATCGGTCGCGGCTGTGCCCCGGTCGAAATAAGCCTGCCATGGCGTCAGCAAGAGCCGGTGCTCGCGGCCGGCGGCCACATGAAAGGAACGGTTGCACTGTCCTGGGACGACCGCGTCGTCGTATCGCCGCACATCGGTGAAATGGACAGCCCGCGAAGCCTGAAGGTATTCGAGCAGGTTGCCGGCGACTTGCAGCAGCTATACGGCGTGCAGGCGAAACGTATCGTTTGCGATGCGCATCCGGGCTACACGACGCATCGCTGGGCCCGGCGACAGGATCGGCCAGTAGAGACCGTGTTGCATCACGAAGCGCATGCGAGCGCGGTCGCCGCCGAGTGCGGCATCGAGGATTGTTGCCTGGTGTTTACCTGGGACGGCGTCGGCTATGGTGATGACGGCACGCTATGGGGCGGCGAGGCCCTGCTTGGCGCGCCCGGATCATGGCGGCGCGTCGGCAGCATGCGCACATTCAGGCTACCCGGCGGAGAAAAGGCCGGGCGCGAACCATGGCGAAGCGCGGCAGCGCTGATGTGGGAAACTGGCAGCGATTGGCCGGAGTGTCCCGATCCCGACGGCATTGCCTCCAAGGCCTGGGCGAAACAACTTAATTGCCCGGAGACCAGCGCCGTGGGCCGGCTGTTCGATGCCGCGGCAGCACTGATCCTGGGCAAAACTCACGCCAGCTTCGAGGCCGAAGGGCCAATGTTGCTCGAAGCCATTTGCCGTCAACCAGCAGCACCGGTATTCCTGCCAATCGAGAAAGATGCAGAGGGCGTCTGGCGGGCCGACTGGCAACCGCTGGTCAGGATGATGACTGACGATTGCCACAGTCGCGGCCTGCGCGCCGAGATCTTTCATTCGAGCATGGCGCAGCTCGTTCTCGAACAGGCGCAGGCTATTCGTGACGAAGTCGGCGTCACCAGGGTAGGCCTGAGCGGCGGCGTCTTCCAGAACCGGGTATTGACCGACCAGGCGATCGCCTTGTTGGAAAGTGACGGCTTTGATGTGCGTGTGCCGACCATCTTGCCTGTGAACGATGCTGGCCTGAGTTATGGACAGGCGGCAGAGCTTGCGGCCAGGGAGAGCTGACAGCATGGAAGACGATCGAATTTCACTGGCACATGGCAACGGCGGACGCTTCATGCGCGAGCTCATCGAGGAAGTCTTTGCGCGTCATCTCGGTGAGTCAGAACTGGATGTGCTGGCGGACGCCGCGCCAATCGCGCTCAATGGTGAGGATGTCCTGATCACCACCGACGGCTTTACCGTGCAGCCACTCGAATTTCCGGGCGGTGACATCGGCGGACTTGCAGTGCACGGAACAACGAATGATCTTGCTGTCGCGGGCGCCAGGCCTTTGTATCTGACCCTCAACGCGTTTATCGAGGAGGGCCTCGAGATCGAGGTGCTCGACCGTATCGTCGCCAGTCTCGCAAAAGCAGCACGCGAGGCTAACGTGCAGGTCAAGGCAGGAGACACGAAGGTGTTACGTCGCGGAGAGGGTGGCGGCTTGTATCTCGCGACCACTGGCGTTGGTGTGCGGCTGCCGGGCGTCGAGCCGTCGATTCACAACATACGCGACGGCGACGTCGCGCTCATCAGTGGGTCTGTCGGAGATCACGGCACCGCCGTGATGCTCGCACGCGAAGACTTTGGCTTGCGCGGCGACGTCATTTCGGACGCCGGGCCGGTCATGGAGTTGACCGAGGCCCTGATGCAGTTCGATGGCTTGCGTTTTATGCGCGATCCGACTCGCGGTGGAATCGCGTCGATTGCTAATGAAATCGTGCGCGCAACGGGCTGCGGTGTGCGCCTCGAGGCGACGATTCCCGTCAAGGATCCCGTACAGTCGGTCTGCGAAATGCTCGGCTACGATCCTTATTACCTGGCCTGCGAAGGACGCGTTTTCGCCGTCATCGATGCGGCGCAGGCCGACGATGCTCTCGCCGCATGGCGCTCCCTGCCGTCAGGTACAGATGCACAAAGGGCGGGGCGCATAACATCGAGCGACAAACGCGTCATTCTGGAAACGCCGCTTGGCGGTGAACGCTTCCTCGAAGAACTCGAGGACGATCCTTTGCCCAGGATTTGCTGAGCCTTATCTTTCCCCTGGACCGACGGCGAGTCCTGCGCTAACGGCACGTGCTACGATGACCCGCCGCCAATTACGGTCGGGTCAGGCACTTGAATACAGTCATTCCAGAAATCTCGTGGCAGGGTTTGCTGCTCGCGTTTTCGCCGACGGCCATTGTTATCATGATCATGCTGGCGTGGCGCTCAATTGCAGGGACGGCGATCTATGCAACTGTGCGGATGCTCTTGCAGTTGCTGCTGATCGGCTATGTGCTGATCTACGTTTTCGAAACCGATAGCTGGATGCTGATCGCCATTGTACTGCTCGTAATGCTATCGGCTTCGAGCTGGATTGCGACGCGGATCTTGAACGGCCGAACGTGGCGGGCATACTTGCAAACGCTCGCTGCGATCGCCCTTGGGGGATTGTTGACTTTGGCAATCGTCACCCAGCTCGTAATCAACATCAGTCCCTGGTTCAGCCCACGATACATGGTACCGCTCGCCGGGATGATTTTTGCGGGTTCGATGAACGCTGTCAGTCTTGCGGCAGAGCGGTTCCAGGCGGAAAGTAGCAGCGGCAGCAGTTACCGTGAGGCCCGGCGCATCGCTTTGCAGACGGCATTGATACCGATCATCAACTCGCTGTTCGCGGTTGGCGTAGTTGCACTTCCGGGCATGATGACAGGACAGATATTGTCGGGCGTGTCGCCGCTTGTCGCTGCGCAATACCAGATCGTCGTAATGACGATGTTGTTCGGTTCAGCCGGCATTTCGGCGTCTTGCTACCTCTATTTTCAGCGGCCGCGTTCCTGATCATCGTGGCGGCAGTTCGGTTACTCTATGTCGAGTTCACGCGAGGACTCGCATGAGAGACTGGATAGACAGGCTGGGCCCAGGACTAATGCTGGCTGCCGCCGCCGTTGGTGTGTCGCACCTGGTGTTTGCCACGCAGGCGGGTGCAACGTACGGGCTGAGCTTCATCTGGCTTATCGTCCTGATTTCGATCCTGAAGTACCCGGCATTCCGATTTGCCGTCGATTACGCCAGCCTGACTGATCGAAGCCTGGTCCACGCTTATTCAGATTTCGGTCGAATTGCTCTCACCTGGATGTTTATCGGCCTGGCCGTCGACATGTTCGTCGCCACGACCGCCGTGGCGCTCGTGACCGCGGGCCTCTTTATCAGCGTGTTCGACCTGCCATGGTCGGGACCTCACGTTGCGATACTTCTGTGTTTGCTGACCGGAACCATCCTGGTCAACGGCCAGTACCGCAAGGCGGAGCGCATCGTAAAAATACTCGTCGGTGGGTTCTCGATCCTGGCCGTCGTCACGACGATGCTTGCGTTGCCGGAACTGGGTAGCGACGGGCGTGGCTTGTTTGGCGACATTACACCGGACCGTTCTGTGGCATCTTTCGCGATTGCGATGGCAGGCTGGATGCCGATGCCGCTGACCGGGGCCATTTTCATCTCGATGTGGGCTCGTGAGAAGAGGCGTTCAGGTGGCACCACATTCAGGCATGAAGACGCCAGGTATGACCTCGCATTCGGGTGGACCCTGAGTA
Source organism: Woeseiaceae bacterium (assembly GCA_011772865.1). GTDB lineage: Bacteria > Pseudomonadota > Gammaproteobacteria > Steroidobacterales > Woeseiaceae > UBA1847. Next base: position 41,011 of record WVYQ01000028.1, read on the forward strand.
TCGGCCTGGCAATCTGTTTTTCAGTTATGGGCGCGGCAATTCTCTTCAATACAGACAGGGTCGCGCCCACGAGCGCCGGCGCGTTTGCCAGTGAACTGCTGGCGATATTTACGACCGTCGTTGGAGGCTGGTCCTATCCGCTGATCGCGATCGCGGCAATCGCGGTCATGTGGTCGGGAGTCTTTGCGTTGATGGATGCGTTGCCCCGCGTAACGGCACGCCTCATGGACCACGTAACCGGCCGCGGCGAGAAAAGCGCATCGCCTTATGCTTTCTGGCTCGGCATTCAGTTCCTCGGTGTCGTCGTCATCCTTTCGTTTTTGATGAAGAGCTTCGGAACATTCGTCGCTTTTGCGACTGGAACCGGATTCATCACGGCGCCCGCAATCGCCTATTACAACTACCGCGCAGTGAGGTCGGCGAATGTGTCGGGTCAATACTCGCCGTCCAGACCGTTGCGGATCTGGCACTGGACCGGATTCGTGTCTTTAGCGATTTTCGCTACCGCATTCGCCATCGATCAGTTGATCTCCTGAACCAGGGAGCTTCCTACCGGACAAGCAGGACGGTCGGGTAGAATGCTTGCCATGTTCAGGCACCTGCATATCGTCGCGTGTTCACCACGGACCGGCACAACACTGCTGCACGAGGTGATGGTGACCTGCTTCAGGGTCGACAAGCATTATGATCATGAGATCCGGTTCCATCTTGTCAGGGCCGAAGAGGGTCAGCTCGTGATTACGAAGCGTCCCAAGGACACGATGTACATGCCTGCCGTGCTGGAGGATGATCCCGAACTTTTTGTGATCTACCTGATGCGCGATCCGCGCGACACGATTTGCAGCCGCCATGGCAAAGACAAGAGCATTTATTACTCGAACATTCGTCTGTGGCGACAGATGCATGGGTATGCGCAGCAGATGGCCGGTCACGATCGCTTTCTCGAAGTTCGCTACGAGGATTTTGTGACCGACCCCGATGCAACACAGCAGAAGATCATGGCGAAGTTTCCGTGGCTCGAAAAGATCCACGATTTTTCCGAATACCATGAACATGCGCGCGTCTCGGATAAATCGATGACTGCCATGCATAGCGTGCGGCCAATCGCGCCGACGAGCGTTGGCGTGTGGACGAAGAATCCCGGCCGGGTCAAGGCTCAGCAGATGATTCATGGTTCGCTGACGCCTGAACTGATCGAGTGCGGTTACGAATCCTCCGATGTCTGGGAGAAGGTCCTCGAAGGCGTGGAGCCTGACATGACGCGCAGCCTGTACCCGGAAAAGCTTTACTTGTGGAGACGCATTTCCCAGACTCTCGATGCGCGCCGAAAAGTTGCCAAGTATCGCCGCATGCGCCGGACAGCACCATGACTGAGCTTGCCCCCTTATCCCCGTTCAAGGAAAAGGCGCTGAACCTTTTCTATCGGGCCGCCGTTTCGGGGGCGTTGCCCGTCTCATGGTTTCGCGATGTTGATCCCGCCACGGTCGACAAAGCAAAGAAGACCGGCAAGCTCCGTCTCGAGATAGTGAGTCATTGCTGGCGCTATGGGCACTTCCTGACCTACCAGCTGAGCTCCCTGGTCAATCATCGCACCGATAAGTTCGATATTACGATGACCGTGTTCTACGTTTCCGGTGACGACAAGGTCGAACCGGTGTTGGAGTATTTCGGGCGTATGGAAGTGCCGGGGGTCACCTGGAACTGGCAAGCCCTGCCCAAGGAGCAGCTGTTCAGGCGGGGCATCGGTCGTAACATCGCGGCCAAGAATACGAAGGCAGACTGGATCTGGTTCACCGACGCCGACATTATTTTCCACGACAACTGCCTCGATACACTGGCAGACCTGCTGCAGGGCCGAGACGATGGTCTCGTCCACCCGCGCATCGGATTGGGCACGTCCCTGCTTCCCGATGATCACGAGTTTCTCGAAAAGGGCCGCCAGGGACCGAATCTTCTCGAGATACCTATCGAAGAATTTCATCCCTACGGCGGCCCGAGGCCGAAGGCGAAAGGGCCGCACCAGATCACGCACGGCGATATCGCCCGCGCTTGCGGCTATTGCGATGCGATCAGGTACTACCAGACGCCGGCCGTGCGCTGGATGAAGACCTACGAAGACCGCGCCTTTCGCTGGCTGATCGGCACGCACGGCACACCGCTCGACATACCCAACGTCTGCCAGATACGCCACATCGTCAAGGGCCGATACAAAAAGGACTCCTGGTGGACGAAAGTCCGTAAGGCCGTACGCAAATCCCAGGAGACGTAGGCCGCGACTGCGATAGCCGCTTACCTTCATGGCTCGCTTCGCTGCGCTTTACTTCCGGTAAACGGCTTCTCCGTCGCGCCCTACTGGCCCAGCTTTTTCGCCCAGTTCTTGAGCTTACGTGACAGGCTTGCCTTGTTGGCGTGCGGGAACGGTTCGTTCGGGACCGGGTGACCGAGGAAGTTACAGAGCTTTTCCCAGCCGGCGTCCTGCGGTATGTCAATGATGAGCAGGTCATCCGGTCGGTCCTCGAAATATTCGAGAACTTCGCGATTGTGGCGTTCGTAGCGCGCTATATAGATGTCTTCGTTGCCTTCGGGGCAGCCGGCGTTCTCGCCATAGATCCAGCGTCGCATTGGCGTTTCGGTTGTCGCGAAATCCTTGACCATGCTGAGAATCCAGGCATCGCTGGGCCTGCGGGTCAAAATGAATTTGCTGCCCGGGAAGCGCTCGTCCAGCTCCCGGAAAAGGACCGGCCAGGGGTTGTCCTCGAACGCGTCGTATTGCGCGGCGAGCGCATAGGCCATCTCGTGGACCTTGCTTGCGATATCGGGGTCCTTGGTGCCGAAGCTGCCCTTGACGCGGTAACCCAGTTTCTTGAGGGCGACCTCGAGACTCGTCGTGCCAGTCTTGTGCGAGCCAATACAAAAAACCTTTGGTCTGGTCATCGTGGCATTCCCCGGTGCTTACCCGAATCGGTCCAGGGCGACAGCACCCCACACGAGGCACACCAGCGCGAGCACAAAAAAAACCGCTGCCGATCCCATATCCTTGGCCCTCCCGGACAATTCGTGAAACTCGTCGCCGTGGCGATCAATTGCTGCTTCTATCGCGGAGTTGAGCAGTTCCACGATCAGAACGAGTAACAAGACGCTGAGCAATAACGCGATCTCGACTATCGTTCGGCCGAGCCAGAACGCAGCCGGCGTCATCACGACGACCAGCGCCAGTTCCTGCCGGAATGCCGCTTCATGTTTCAAAGCGTGGCCGATCCCCTGCATGGAAAAGCGCGTTGCACGAAGGATGCGGCGGATGCCGGTATTGCCGGGTTTGGCCATGGTGTCGATCTTTTCAAGCCCTGGTAGGCCGAGATTCTATAACAGTGTCGCCACTAATTGATTTCTGAAGAAATCTTAAGATTCATCAAGATTGGACCAAAATGGTCGGATGAGGGGTTTAATTGTCCTAAACTCGTTAAAGTTCTTTGGTATTTGGCAAATTCATGCTTTCGCACGATATCAGCCCGCAAAGCGATTCCGTGGAGGTCATCCGGCTCGAAGATGTTCGGCGGCGCTACACGATGGGATTGACGCACGTGGATGCACTGGCCGGGGTCGACCTGTTGGTCCAAGGCAATGAGTACCTGGCGATCATGGGCGCTTCCGGTTCGGGTAAGTCGACGTTGATGAATGTCATCGGATGCCTCGACACACCGACTGGCGGCGAGTACTGGCTGAATGGCCAGCATGTCTCACATATGAGTGACCGTGAACTGGCCGGCGCCCGGAATCGGGAGATTGGTTTCGTGTTCCAGATGTTCAACCTGCTACCCAGGCACACGGCGCTGGCGAATGTCGAGGTTCCGCTGGTTTATGCGGGAATGAAGAAAAAGGAGCGAGACGAGCGCGCGAAACACGCACTCGAGATTGTCGGGCTCTCCGACAGAACAATGCACCGTCCCTCCGAGATGTCGGGCGGCCAGCGGCAGCGAGTCGCCATTGCGAGGGCGCTGGTCACCGAGCCGAGCATCCTGTTGGCCGACGAACCCACGGGCAATCTCGATTCGACGACGAGCAGGGACATTATGGTGCTATTCGACGACCTGCATGCGGCGGGTCATACGCTCATAGTTGTAACCCACGAACATTATGTTGCCGAACATGCCAAACGAGTCATCTGGCTGAGCGACGGTAAAGTCATCAGTGACTCAATGAACGGAGCAGGAGCTTGAAGCGATTTCTTCCCCAGATAGCAGTAATGCTGCTCGCGGCATGTGCCAGGGAGGCCGATATCGGGCCGATGTTCGATACCGTAGAGGCAAGGCGTGCCGATATTGAAGTTGGCGTGAGTTCTGCAGGCGTTGTCGAGCCGCTGACCACCGTCGAAGTCAAATCGAAGGCGTCCGGCGAGGTCCTGGAGCTGCGCGTTGAGACCGGAGACTACGTCGAAGAAGACACGCTGATGGTGCGAATCGACCCACGCATCGTGCGCAACCGGCTCGACCAGGCGGAAGCGGAACTCAAGGCGGCAAACTCGCGTCGTGAGATCGCTGAATCGCAAATGGAGCGCGCCGAGAGACTGATCAAAAACGGTACGTTTACCCAGGCCGACCTGGAACAGGCGGCGCTGGATCTCGCGAACGCCGAGGCGCAGGTCGTTATGGCGCGGGTCGCCCTCGAGAACGCGAGAATTGCCGTCGACGATACCGATATCCGTGCGCCGATCTCGGGGACCATTGTGACCAAGCCCGTCGAAGTGGGACAGGTGATCTCGTCACCGACCCAGGACGTCGGCGGGGGGTCCCTGCTGCTCACAATGGCCGACCTCAGTAACGTCCGGATTCGAGCGCTGGTCGACGAGACGGATATCGGCAAGGTGCGGCCCGGCATGCAGGCAACGGTCTCGGTGGCGGCCTATCCGCACCAGCCGTTTCCCGGGTCGGTGGTGAAGATCGAGCCGCAAGCCGTGCTGGAACAGAATGTGACGATGTTTGCGGTCCTGGTTTCGATCGCCAATCCTGATGGACTGCTCATGCCGGGCATGAACGCCGAAGTGGATGTCGAAATAGCCCGCAGCGAAAACGTGGTGTCCGTGCCGATCATGGCTCTGCGAACCAGCCGTGACCTGAAATCCACGGCATCGATCCTGGGCGTGACGAGCGATGACATAGCAGATGCGCTGCGGGCCGACACTGGCAGCGAGTCTGGCGGTGCTCGCCAGGGCCCGGGGGCGGGCCGCAACGCGAGGTCGAATTCTGACTATCGATTCGGTGGCAAGTTTTGGGTCGTCGTTGACAACAGTAGCGAATATGAATTTCGCAACGTGACGACCGGCATTACCGATCTCGACCGCGTCGAAATTATCGAGGGCCTGAAGGAGGGGGAGTCGGTGCTGATATTGCCGAGCACGCACCTCGTTGAGACGCAGCAGGACCTGCAGAACTGGATTAATCGCCGGATTGGCAGGTTGCCCGGCATCAACTAGATCAGATCATGCTGATTACTGAAACACTGCGCATCGCTTTGTTGTCCATTCGGGGCAACATCTTCCGTACTGCGCTGACTATGCTCGGCATCATTATCGGCGTCGCTGCGGTCATCACGATGGTAGCGCTCGGAACGGGCGCGCAGCGCGCCATCGACGAGCAGATGGCGGCTCTTGGTGGTGACATCCTCTCGATCCAGACTTCGAGCTGGTTCAGCCGTGGCGTTGCTCGCGATCGGCAGACCCTGACGACAGATGACGCCGCTGCATTGAGCATTGGCACACGGCATTTCGCGGCTGTCGTGCCCGAGATCAACAATCGCTACCAGGCCAAGTACGGCAACATGAACCTGAACCTGTCAACAATAGGTACGACACCGAACTACCCTGACGTGCACGGTTTCGAGATCGCCAACGGCCGCTTTTTCTCTGCCGCGGACGAGGCGGCCCGGGCCAGGGTGGTGGTCCTCGGCGCCGAGATCCCGGCAATGTTCGAGACCGATGCCGCCGCGATCATCGGTCGAGATATCCTGATCCGCTCGATTCCGTTTACGGTCATTGGTGTCATGAACGCCAAGGGTTCGTACGGTTGGCGAAACCCTGACGACGACATCTGGATTCCGCTGAGCACCGCGCAGTTTCGCGTGACCGGTGACGAGCATGTCGAAACCATCAGCGTGCAGGTGGCGGAGGATTCCACAGTCGAGCTCGCGATGCTCGAAATCGAGCGAGTGCTGCGCCGGGAGCACAAGATTCAACCGGGCGCGGACAATGACTTCTCGGTCATCGATCGCAAGCAATTCGTAGAGTCACGCCAGGAAGCCACCGAAGTATTCACCTACCTGCTGGCCGGTATCGCCGGAGTCAGCCTTGTTGTCGGCGGCATCGGCATCATGAACATCATGCTGGTTACGGTCACTGAACGTACTCGCGAAATCGGCATTCGCAAGGCCCTCGGCGCGACCCGCGGCAACATCCTGTTGCAGTTCCTGGTGGAGTCAATAACCTTGTGCCTGTTCGGCGGCATACTGGGGCTTTTGCTCGGAGCCACGGCTTCATCGCTGCTTGCAAAATTTGCGGGCTGGCAGACGGTCGTGACAACTGACTCGGCAGCGGCCGCGTTCGGCTTCAGCGCGGCTGTAGGCATCCTGTTCGGTATCTGGCCGGCGAAACGCGCTGCGCAACTCGATCCTATCGACGCCCTTCGGCACGAATAGTGTCGTGAGGCACGCAGCGCTTATCGCTCAACTCCCGACTTTGTCGCCGTGCCGGAGATAGTCGCCGCTGTAAAAAAGCAACGGCTCACCGTCATTGGAACGAAAACGCTCCACCTCGCCGATGATAATGTAGTGATCGCCGCATTCATGAACCTGCCTGGTACGGCATTCGAAACAGGCAATCGTCCCCAGGAGGATCGGCACGCCGTGGTCTGACGAATTGTATTCGATACCGTTGAACACGGTGTGGTCGGACTGGGCGAAGTGGTGTGACAGGTCGCGCTGATCCGCGCCGAGCACATTGATTGCGAAATACTCGGCCTCGAGATAAGCGCTCAATGAGTGAGATACCTTGGCGATATTCCACAACACGAGCGGCGGGTCCAGCGATACAGAACTGAAGCTGTTGGCCGTTATGCCGCACGGGCCCCTGTCTCCACGGCAGGTCACCACGGTCACGCCCGTGGCGAATTTGCCCAGGCTCTGGCGCAGGTCAGCGACGTCTTCTTCGGTCACGGCGATGCTCCGCTTGACAGCAGATTAATAGTTAATATATTAATAATTCGTATCGTAATAAAAAAGCGAACGATGGCTATCGAACAGTTCAACCGCTCTCTGCCCATGGTGCTGTACCGCACGCTGGATGCGGTTATGCCAAGATTCCGTAAGATTTTCAACGAATTCGGCCTTACCGAGCAGCAGTGGCGCGTACTACGGGTGCTCTGGGAGCGCGAGGCGGAAACCCTCAACCGGCTGGCCGCGCTCACCCTGATCCCGGCCCCGAGCCTGGTCGGCATCGTCGACCGGCTCGAGCGCGACCAGCTCGTGATACGACAGCGTTCGCAGGCTGACCGGCGAAAGGTCAACATCGTGCTTACGTCACCGGGCGCTGCCCTGGAAGATGAGATCATGCCGCAGGTGGCGGCAGCGTATGCGGAGCTGAAGCGCTCGGTGGATAGTGAGACCTGGATCAAGGTTCTGGAAGGACTCCAGGCGATAGCCGAATCCGAAGAACAAAGACAATGACCAAGCGGGCGTACCATAAAGCAAGCAGTAAGAAGATGCCGCCCCCGGACGGCTGCCCGGTCGACCACGAGTTTTCGCCTTACTCGGAACGCTACGTTGCGGATCCGTATCCCTGGCTCAAGGACAAGCGCGAGAACGAGCCCGTGTTCTACTGCGAGGATCTTGGCTACGTGGTCGTGACCCGCATGCAGGAAGTCCAGCAGATTTTCATGAACCCCGCCGTTTACTCTTCCGAAAATGTCCAGGATCCCGTATTCCCGCTGTGCAGCGAGGCGATCGAGATCCTGTCGGCCAAGGACTACAACCCGATCGCCGTAATGTCCAACCGGCAGCAGCCTGGACACACGCGCATCCGCAAACACACGCAGGCGGGATTTTCGGGTCGCAGGATAGAGGCGCTGGAACCGGTAATTCGCAAACGTGCGCAGGTCCTCGTTGACGCCATGCTGGCCGGTGGCTCCCCGGCCGAATGGGTCAGTGCCGTCGGCAACCAGTTACCGGCCGAAACGATCTTCAGATTGCTCGGTTTCCCCGAGGCCGACGACGAGCAAGTGAAGGCATGGACGAACAAGCGGCTCGCATTCACGTGGGGCAAGACAAGCCGGGACGATCAAATAGAGGTAGCGACGAACTTGCTCGCATACTGGCGATATGTCGTCGACTACGTGGCCATGAGGAAAGACAATCCGGCCGACGACTTCACATCGGAGCTGCTCTCGGCGCACGGTGAGGATCCGGATGACCTCACTTACAACGAAGTTCAGTCTGTGGTCTATGGCCTGTCATTTGCCGGACATGAAATCGTTCGCAACATGATCAGTAATACACTGCTTTGTTTGCTGCACGAGCGCGACAATTGGGAGCGAGTGTGCGAAGACCCGACCCGGATCAGGGATGCGATCGAGGAAGCGCTGCGATTCAAGTCGGCGCAAACGAGTTGGCGCCGCGTAACGACCCGCGAGACAGAACTTGGTGGATACACGCTACCGGCCGGAACGCAGGTCTTCCTTTCGCTGGCAGCGGCCAATCACGACCCGCGAGTATTCGAGCATCCCGAACTCTACGATATCGATCGAGCCGACTCGGCCCAGCACATCGCCTTCGGCCGCGGCATTCATATCTGTCTCGGCCGGCTGCTCGCCAAANNTCGGGCAAAAACTCAGTTACTACCCGAACTTCTCATTTCGTGGCCCCGCTACCCTGTACCTGGAGTGGGACTAGCTGTTTAGCGTCGTATAGAAATCCGCGAGCAATTCGTATAACTGCTCGAGGCGGTCCTGTCCAAACTCGGCCTCGATCTCCTCGTAGCGACGCTCCGAATCGGGACCGACGCTGTCGAACACTTGTCGGCCCTTTTGCGTCAGCCACAGGACCGAGCGACGCTGATCGTTGCTGTCGGCCGCGCGCCTGACGAGCCCCTCCCGCTCGAGAAACTGAAGAATTCGAGTCAGGCTCGGCGCCAGCAGGTAACTGCGTGCAGCGACTTCGCTGGCATCGATTCCTTCGTTGTCAGCGAGCACGCGTATCACCCGCCACTGTTGCTCCGTCAGGCCGTACTCGCGCAGCACTGGCCGAAAACGCGCCATCGCGGCCTCGCGGGCGCGCAACAGCTCCATCGGTAACGAATGCCGGAAATCGCGCAAAGGCTCTGTCATACGGACTCCGCAGCGACCTTGTTGCAGAGCGTACCTATGCCTGGAACCTCGACAGTCACCACGTCTCCATCCTTGAGGTATTTCGGCGGGTCAAACCTTGCTCCCGCGCCGTTCGGCGTACCCGTCGCAATGATGTCGCCGGGCTTGAGATGGTAAAACGTGGACAGGTAACTGATCAGGTAGCGGAACGGGAACATGAGGCTGTTGGTGGTGTCGTTCTGGCGCTCCTCGCCGTTGACCGTCGTGACGACCTGCAGTTCGCCCATCGGGTCGAGCTCGTCGGGCGTCACCATCCACGGTCCCAGCGAACCCGACTTTGCAAAATTCTTGCCCTGGGTCACGTTGAACTTGGCGTGNNTTGGCGTGACGCAAGTAATCGCGGACCGAGCCCTCGTTCATTATCGTGAGGCCCGCCACGTATTCGTGAGCCTCTTGCTGGCCGATGCGGCGGCCCTCCCGGCCGATGACGATGACGATTTCGCCCTCGTAATCGAGCTGGTCGGACTCGGGTGGATCGAGGATCGGCTGCTCGTGCCCGACGAGCGTTTCGCGCGTGCGCATGAACACGCTCGGATACCTGGGCGGCTCGGAACCGTCCTTGTATTCTTCGTTGCGGTTGGCGTAATTGACGCCGATGCAAATGATCTTCTCGGGATTCGGGATCGTCGGCAGGTACTCGATCTCGCCGAGGGCAATGCCGCCGCCGGCCGCCGCGGCTTCTTCCGCAAGCACGCCGAGCCCGTCCTGCCGAATGGCTTCGCGCAGGTCGGGGAGCTCGGGATGCGCCGCGCCGAGGTCGACGACCTCGTCTCCGACGACCGCGCCCCAGCTGCTGCTACCGCCCCTCGTGAAACTCAAGAACTTCATTGGTCTTCCTTATCAGTAGTCGGCCGGCGACGAGTCACCAGCGACGGACGAGAATCTGGCCGCCAGCGCCCGAGCGGAATTGCCGATCAGCAGGGTGTCCACGCCGATGCCGACGAAGTTGGCGCCGCAGTCGATGAAGTGCGCGACCTTCGACTCGTCGAGACACAGCAGGCCGGCATGTTTCCCGGCTGCCCGGATCCGGCGAATACCGTCGCTGACCGCGTCAATAACTTCGGGGTGGGCGATATGTCCGGGATGGCCCATCGATGCCGCGAGGTCGGACGGCCCGATGAATATTCCATCGACGCCCTCTACGGCCGCGATGCTCTCGAGGTTTGCCATCGCACTGACGGTTTCCGCCTGGACGATTACGCACATCTCGTCGTTGGCTTTTTGCGCATAGCCCGGAACCGTGTTCCAGCGCGCGGCTCGCGCCATCGACGTACCGAGGCCGCGGCGTCCCGCGGGTGGATACTTGACGGCACTGACGACCGCCGCCGCCTGCTCGGCTGTATCGATCATCGGCACGACGAAACTTTGCGCCCCGATGTCACAGAGTTTCTTGAGAAGGGCAGGGTCGTCGTCGACAGGTCTCACTATCGGCGCAACGTCATACGGCGCCATCGCCTGCAGGTGCGACAGGACGTCGCGAACTTCGAACGGGCCGTGTTCGTGATCGACGACGAGCCAGTCGAAGCCCGCACCAGCCAGTATTTCGGCAACCGAACTGTCCGGGATTCCCAGCCAGAGTCCAAACTGAGTCGTACCGGACGCTAGCCCGGCTTTAAAGCGATTTGGTCTGATGTCACTCATTCGAAGTTCACCTCGATCCTGCCGTGCGAGCCGTAATCTGCAAGGATATTGTCACCCGCCTTGACGGCAATCGGCCGCGTGAAGGAGCCGGCCAGGATGATCTGCCCGGGTTCGAGGCCGATGCCGTGGGGCGCAAAGCGCCTGCATACCCAGCGAATGCCGTGAGCCGGGTGACCCATGACGCCGCCCGCGAGGCCCGTCTCCTCGATTTCGCCATTGAGATAAAGCATTGCGCCGGCCCATGGAAGATCGATGGATCCGGGATCCAGCTGCTTGCCACCAAGGATATAACCCGCGTTTGCGGCATTGTCGGCGATCGTGTCGAAGACCGTCCGCGTATAGCCGGTCTCGGGGTCGACACGGCGACTCCTTGCGGCGATCAATTCCAGGGCAGGCACGACATAGTCGGTTGCCGCCATGACCTCGCCGAGCGAAACGTCCTCGCCGAACAGTGGCGCCTTGAGCACGAACGCAAACTCGGCCTCGATGCGCGGGTCCGTGAAGTCAGCTGCCGCGATTGTCGCGCCATTCGCGAAATACATGCTGTCGAGCAAGACGCCGAAATCAGGCGTGTCGATCTTCATGGCCATTTGCATGGCGCGCGAAGTCAGGCCGATCTTGTACCCGGTCACACTGTTACCGTCCGCAATCTTGCGGTCGACCCAGGCCTTTTGTACGGCGTAGGCATCGTCCATATCCATGCCGGGATAGGCCAGCGTGAGCGGCGCAATCTGTTCGCGGCGTTGTTCGGCGCCGTACAGCGCGTCGGCGGCAGCAGCGATTTCTTCAGTGGACAGCATCAATGAGGATCTTCGGTTGCAGTGATTCCATCAGCGCAGTATACTTAACACGTTAACTAAATTCAAACTTGTCCGGGGTGAGGCCCAATGCCGCATCAAGTGATTGAATATTCAGCGAATCTCGAGGCACACCTCGATATCAGTAAGCTAGTAGAGCGTATGCACGAGACGGCTGTCGGCCTCGATGCATTGCCGGTCGGCGGCATCCGCACGCGCGCCGCGCGCCGCGATGTGTACCGGGTTGCAGATAGCCACCCCGACAATACATTTATTAATGTGACCTTGCGGATTGCGCCGCGGCCTGCCGAGGTCAGGCAGGAGGTTGGTGAGGCGCTGTTCCAGGCATTGAGAGACTTCGTGCAACCGGTCTTCGACAGGCTGCCGATGGCGCTGTCGCTCGAAGTCCAGGAAATCGATGCGGACTTCCGCTGGAAACACAGCAACATCCGTGACTATCTCGCGAAAAGGAACAACTAGATGTCAGAGCTCGAAAATAACCTGCAGAAGCTCGAGGAGCTGCTCGCGCCGCTCAAGGCGGAGACGATGCCGCACTTCATCAACGGCAAGCGCGACCCGGGGCGGTCAGGCGAAACCTTCGAGGGTTATACACCTGTCGATAACAGCGTTATCGGCAACGTCGCTGCGGGCAATGGCGATGACATCGATGCGGCCTGCGATGCGGCCGAGGCGGCATTCGGGGAATGGAAGGAAATGCCGGGCGCCAAGCGCAAGAAGCTGTTGCACAAGGTTGCTGACGCGATCATCGACAATGCCGAGAGCATCGCGCTCCTCGAGAGTTACGACTCCGGTCAGCCGCTGCGATTCATGAGCAAGGCCGCGATACGCAGCGCGGCAAATTTCCGGTTCTTCGCTGATATGGCGCCGAACGCGCGTGATGGCCAGTCACTGCCCGCCGATGAACACCTGAATTATTCGATTCGCCAGCCGATCGGCCCGGTGGGGGTCATTACGCCATGGAATACGCCGTTCATGCTCTCGACGTGGAAAATCGCGCCGGCACTGGCTGCCGGCTGCACGGTCGT
>WVYQ01000028.1:53974-65241 GCA_011772865.1 Woeseiaceae bacterium
CACATCATGCGGCAGGGCGCGGATACGCTGAAACGTGTGCATTTCGAGCTGGGCGGCAAGAATCCTGTCATCGTTTTCGACGATGCGGATCTCGATCGGGCGCTCGATGCAGTAGTGTTCATGATCTATAGCCTCAACGGCGAACGCTGCACATCTTCCAGCCGTTTGCTCGTGCAGGAGTCGATCCAGGAAGAGTTCAACGCGAAACTCGTCGAGCGCATCGCAAAGCTCAAGGTCGGACACCCGCTCGATCCGAGCACCGAAATCGGTCCGTTGATCCACCGGCGGCATTTCGAAAAAGTGTGCAGCTACTTCGACTACGCCGTTGAGGACGGCGCGACTATCGCGGCCGGTGGCAGTGCAGTCGAGGGTGGCGGCAACTTCGTGCAGCCGACGCTGTTTACGGGCGCACGCAACGACATGCGGATCGCACAGGAAGAAATTTTCGGACCGGTGTTGACCGCAATTCCGTTCAAGGACGAGGACGACGCGCTTGCCATCGCCAATGACACCGAGTACGGGCTGGCAGGCTACGTGTGGACGAATGACATCGGTCGCGGCCATCGACTTGCAAGAAATCTCGATGCAGGCATGATCTGGGTGAATTCAGAGAACAATCGCCACCTGCCGTCGCCATTTGGAGGCATGAAGGCCAGTGGTATCGGCCGGGATGGCGGCGACTACAGTTTCGAGTTCTATATGGAGACAAAGAACGTCTGCATTGCGTTGGGCTCTCACCGGGTACCAGGATTGGGCAAGTCATGAGCCTCTACAACCTGCAAAAATTTCTGTACGAGCTCAATCGCGATGAAGCGTTTCAGCAGAAATGTCGCGAGGATATTGCGGGCTGTCTAGAAGGCTACGAGCTCACCGACGAGGAAGCAGCAGCAATCAAGGACGGTGATATCGGCCTGCTTTACGTGCTCGGCGTGAACGGCCAGATCCTGATGCACTATGCGGCATTTCTCGGCATCGAGTGGTTCGACTATCTCGACTTGATGCGCAAAGGCATCGAGAAGCACGGGCCGGTGCGCGCGGGCGTGTATGCGATGACTGGCGGCGGTGATGCCTTCACGGTGGAGGATCCGAAGCGATGAGCCTGGTCTACTCCGGCGTGCTGAGTCACGCGCCCGGCATTACGGGACGCGCCCACCTCGTCGACAATACCGCCAGGCGCGACGAGTTCTACGCAAAGCTCGATCAGCAGCGCCGGGAAATCGAAGCCAGTGGCGCACAGGCGCTCATCGTCATGGCGGCCGAGCATTTCGCCAATTTCTTTATGAACAATATGCCGGCATTCTGCGTCGGCATTGGCGAAAAATACTCCGGGCCGATCGAGGACCCGGAATGGCTAAAGATCGACAAGACCGAGGTGCCGGGCGCGCCTGATCTCGGCCGGCGACTGACCAGTGAAATCATGCAGACTGTCGACACAGCCTATGCCGAAGAGTGGAAATTCGATCACGGCATCATGGTGCCGCTGCATTTTCTGACGCCGAACTACGATCTGCCGATCATCCCGGTCAATATCAATTGCCAGGGACCACCGTTGACGCCGCTACATCGGGCCTGGGCATTCGGTGAAGCGATACGTCGCGCCTGCGATTCGGTGCCGGAAAAAGTTGCGCTCGTTGGCACGGGTGGAATCTCGCATTGGCCTGCGACGCCTGACTCGGGAAAGATCAACGAGGAATGGGACCGCGAGTTCCTCGATCGGCTGGTGCGCCAGGACAAGGAAGCCTTGTTGTCCTACACCGACGAGGAAACCTACCGCGATGGCGGGCAGGGCGGTTTCGAGATTCGTACTTACATTGCCGCGGCAGCAGCGGCTGGCGGCCCGCTCGAGGTCCAGTTTTTTACGCCCGATCTGCCAATTTTCGCAGTCAGTTGCACGGTAGGGCGATTCGAGATCGCCTGAGAGCGAAACGTCAGGGGAGTTCCTCGATGCGGATGTTACGGAACTTCACCATTCCGCCGCTGCCACCGTACTGCAACGCCACGTGTCCCTCGGCCCATTTGTCGTGCTCGACGTCATTGGTCAGGATTCCGTTGACCCACACCCGCAGCCGCGATCCCTCCAGCCGAATGCGTATCGCGTTCCATTTGCCCTCGGTGTCGACCATGGCGGTTGGTGGCGCGAACGGCACGATCGCGCCCGTCCGCCACTCCTGGTTGGGATGGGCGTCCCAGATATTGAATTCGTAACAGTTGTCCGGGGTGATCGTCTCGGGATCCTGGCACCGTGTAAACACACCGGAATTGGTTGCGGCGTCCGGATTCACCTCGAGCGTGATCTCGAGGTTCGCGTATCGCGCGCTGGTGACAACGTAGACACGTTCGTCTCCGCGCTCGGGTATCAATACGCCGTCCTCGATCGACCAGCTCGACCCCGCTGTCGTCGTGACATCACCGCCGATGCCGTTCGCGAGCGGATCGGCGGCATTTGCCGTGTATGCAACGAGCAGGAGCATCGGGCTGGAGACACGGTATAAAGTGCGCATAGTCGTGATTCCGGCGTGATCCGCGTTAATACGCCATATATTATGCCTGACCAGATGCCAAACACAGCGCGCATGACAACCGGTGAAGCAGTCGCCAGGTCTCTCGTGGCCCATGGAGTGGACACGATTTTCGGTATTCCTGGCGTTCACATATATGGCTTCAACGACGCTGTCGCAAAAGAGCCGATTGAATTCATAACGACCCGGCACGAACAGGGTGCCGGCTACATGGCCTTCGGCTACGCAAAGTCCACAGGCAAGACCGGCGTCTATACGGTCGTTCCCGGTCCGGGCATGCTCAATTCGTCGGCCGCCCTGTGCACGGCATACGGGGCGAACACGCCCCTACTCTGCGTCACGGGCAACATCATGTCGCACCTGATCGGCAAGGGACGGGGACAGCTCCACGAGCTGCCGGATCAGCTGGCGACGATGCGCGGCTTCACCGGCTATGCCGAGCGGATCAACGATGCGAGCGAAGCGCCCGGGGTTGTTGCCGAGGCTTTCAGGCGCATGCATACCGGGCGCATTCGTCCGGCCGCGATCGAGGCGCCCTGGGACGTCTATGAGTTGTCGGCCGACGTCAACCTCGATGTCGACCGAAGTATTCCGGGGCCGCCCGCGCCGGACCCGGAAAGCATTGCCGAAGCGGCCGAGCTTATCCGGCAGGCAAGAAACCCGCTGATAATTGTCGGCGCAGGAGCATATGGGGCGAGCGAAGAAGTCGAGGCGCTGGCGCGCCTGGTACAGGCTCCGGTCACCGCGCATCGCAGCGGCAAGGGAGTCGTGACTAACGACTGCCCGTACAGTCTGTTGTCCACGGCTGCCTACGAGTACTGGCCGAAGTGCGATTTATTAATCGGTATCGGCTCACGGCTGGAGCTGGCGTACTTTCGCTGGACCTGGCGACCACAAGGGTTGAAGACGGTCAGAATCGATATCGACCCGACCGAGTTCGACCGGCTCGAACCGGATATCGGCGTCGTCGCCGATGCTGCACAAGGAACGACGGCATTGATCAATGTGCTGGAATCAATGATCGACAGGCGCCCCGATCGATCCGCCGAATTCAGAGCCTACTCTGCTGTCGCCGAAGAAAAACTGGCAATGATCAAACCGCAGGCCCAGTTCCTGCGGGCTATTCGCAAGGTATTGCCCAAAGACGGTTTCTTCGTCGAAGAGATTACGCAGAGCGGTTTCACAGCGCGAATGGCATTCCCGGTGTATGCGCCGAGACAATACGTAACCTGCGGCTACCAGGATAATCTCGGTTTCGGATTCCATACGGCCCTCGGCGTCAAGGTCGCCAATCCGGGCAAATGCGTGGTCAGTATTTGCGGTGACGGTGGTTTCATGTTCGGCGTGCAGGAACTGGCGACGGCCGTCCAGCACAAGATCAACCTGGTCACGGTGCTCTTCGACAACGGCGGATTTGAAAATGTCCGGCGAGACCAGGCGACGCGATTCGGCGGCGCCGATTTCGGCGCCGACCTCGTTAACCCGGACTTCGTTCGCCTGGCGGAGGCTTTTGGCGCAAAGGGGGTTAAAGCCGATACGCCAGTGGCGCTCGAGCGGGCAATCAAAGAAAGCTTCGAAGAAGACGGCCCTGTACTGATTGTCGTGCCCCTGGAACCGGGTAGCGAGTCATCGCCGTGGCCGCTCACGATGCCCGTCAGGCCCGAGGACTAGGGCGCGTGCCGATATGATTGGCCCGATGTTGCGATTGATCCTGTTGTTATTTCTTGCGACGGCGTCCGGTGGCGTATTTGCGCATGGCGGCGTTGTCGAGGAAGAAGACCTCTGCATCATCAAGGTCAACTACCTGCGCGGCCATTTCAAGATCTACCAGCCACTGATCGACGGCCACAAGGAATATTGCGAGGACCTGCCGAACGCGACCGAGAGCGTGTTCATCATGGAGTACTTGCACGACAGCCTGCGCGAGGCCGCGGTCGATTTTCGCATTATCCGCGACGTCACGGGCAAGCGCCGCTTCGCCCGGTGGGAAGATGTTGCCGAGATCGAGGACCTCGACGCGGTGACAGTTTTCTACCGGCCACCGTCGGTCGATCCCGATGTTCTGACCGTGATTCACGATTTCGGCGAGGAAGGACACTTCATCGGAATCGTCACGGCAAACGTCGATGGTGATGAACAGATCTACCGTGCCGTGTTTCCATTCGAAGTCGGGTACACCGGCTTCGGTTACTGGCCGCTGATTATCGTATTGTTGCTTGCAATCCAGTTTCTGTACTTCGTCATGAGCGGCCGNNCCATACGCGGAGGAGTGGATGTCGGACCGCGGCATCTTTACCGTGAGTTTTGAAAGTTCCCTCGATCCGATCGAGATCAACCGCATGCACAGCTGGACGCTGTTCCTGACGCGCGACGGTGCGCCGGTCGAAGGGGCCGAGTTAATAGTGGCGGGCGGCATGCCCGAACACGACCATGGTATGCCAACACGACCCCGGGTTACGGCCGAACTCGGTGCAGGGCGATACCTGCTCGAAGGCATGCGGTTTCACATGAACGGTTACTGGGAAGTGACGATAGAGATCGAATCTGGTCCCACCCGGGACAGAATCATCATTCAGCTGAATCTGTGAAGAACACGACGTACTGGCTGGTTGTAGTTGGGAGCGTGGCGCTCGCTGTCGGCGCCTCGCGTATCTGGCCGCCGGTTTCAGACGACTGGACGGATACCGAGATCGAAATGCTGCGATCGTTGTGGATCGGGAGCCTGCCCGAATTACCGGCCGACCCGAGCAATGCCTATTCCGAAGATCCCCGCGCAGCCGAACTGGGCCATGAACTGTTCTTCAGCACAGCGCTGAGTCCATCGCGCGCCATCGCATGTGCGACCTGTCACCGGCCCGAGCTCCGGTTCACAGACGGCATGCAAAAGGGTCGCGGGATCGGCCAGTCGAAGCGCAACACAAAGAGTATCGTCGGCGCTGCCTACAGCCCCTGGCAATACTGGGACGGCCGCCGGGACAGCCAATGGTCGCAGGCGTTATCGCCGATTGAAGATCCCGCCGAACATGGCGGCAGTCGTGGCCAGGCGGTGGCTGCCGTTGCCTCGGATACACGTCTGCGAGGCCAGTACGAAGCGGTTTTCGGCGACATGCCCGACAGAAGCGATGCCAGGGAAGTCGACACGGTGTTTGCAAACATAGGAAAAGCTATTGCCGCATATGAACGCCTGTTGATGCCGGGGCCGTCGCGCTTCGATCATTACGTCGAGGCCGTGCTGGCCGGGGATGCGGTGAAGCAGGACGAGTTGTATACGGATGACGAACGAGCAGGCTTGCGTCTGTTCATTAACGAGGCCGCATGCACGCAATGCCACAATGGACCGCTGCTTACGAACCACGAATTTCACAACACGGGCCTGCTGTCGTTTCCCGGTGAGATTCCCGATAAGGGTCGCGCAGCAGGCGTGCGGGAAGTACTGGTCGACCCGTTTAACTGCGTGGGAGAATTCAGCGATGCCGAACCTGAGGATTGTGCCGAGCTCGAGTTCGCCCGCACCGGGCCGGAAGTGCTCGGCGCATTTCGTACGCCGTCCTTGCGAAATTTGCAGAATACCCAGCCATACATGCACAAGGGACAGATGTTCTCGCTGGCCGAGGTTCTCGAACACTATAACGAGGCGCCGCTTGCCATGATCGGGCATAACGAGTCGAAACCCCTCGGACTGAGCGCAGCCGAACTCCTGCAGCTCGAGGCGTTTCTGATGACCCTCGCGGCGCCCCTCTCCACGCCTCAGCGGTGGCTGCGTCCGCCCGACCAATAGAGTCTCATCAGGGCGTAAACATGAAAACACTCCTGCCCGGATTTGTGGCAGGNNGATGAATTCATCTCACACTGATGAGGGCAGGAGCGCTCAAGCTGCGAGTAGGCTATGGCCGAGCTTGCGCTCGAGAAAAGCGGCAAACTCGGGCATCGTGTCGCGGTCGATCACGTTGATCGCCGGCAGGCCGGAAAGCGTGTGGACGAGTGCGACAGCTGCCGATGTATTTGCAGCGGGTCCGGTAACAAGGTCCGGTTTCACGCCGAACGCCCGCTCGACACCGACAACAGCGTATGGGTCCGATGCGGCGAGGATGATGCACGCAATGTTGTCGCCGAGTTCCTCCATGGCCGGGCCGACGTTATAAGGTTCCAGCGGTGATGCTCCCGCCTCTGCGACCAGGTAGCTGGGATTCATGCTGCCGATGTGGCTCAGGAGCGGCCGAATCGATTCGCGGAATTCACTCTCGGGCACGACCGTCGAGGGTAATCCGACGTCGACAAAATCGAACACGTGCGCCGCACCGTCGCGCTTGAAACTGGCGATGTCGCGATAGCGCCCGGCGCCAGTCAGCTTGGCGGCGACTATGTCGAGTCCCGCTTTTGACAGGACCTCGCAGACGCGGCGGCCGGTAACGGTCTTGCCGGCGGACATCGATGTACCAATGATCAGAATTGTCGGGATATTGAATTCGCCTTCTTCCAGCTCCATCGCAAACTGTTCCATCGTGACTTTTGCGCCGTCGCGGACGATGTGTCCGCGATAGCGCAGCGCCAGCGGATTTGGCAACAGGATGGAGAACGAGGTGAAGCGTCCAATGAGACCCGCGCCGGTCATCGCATGCATTTCGCCCTTGTGGACGTCGAGGTAGCTGCCGACGCCCTCGAGTGTGGCGGCACGGCGCCCAAGCGCTCCGATCACCTGGTCGCCGGCTTTGACCGGGACCATCTCGCCATTGCACGATTCGATGATATACAGGTCACTGCGTTCTCCCGTCACCTCGGTAATGACGTAATCGCCGTCACCCCAGAGCGAGTGATCGAGCGCCCGAAACTCGTACGGATTTCTGTCAAAGTCCGCGATCCGGGTCAGCGATGCCAGAAACGTCTGGGTCATCCGGTTTCCTCGAGCGCCAAGGTCTCGGTCGGCGGCGCCAGCAATAGCATCGTCAGCAACGCGGCCCGATCGAGAGTCTTGTCGATATAGAGACACTCGTGTTGCGCATGAGCGCCGTGGCCAACCGGGCCGAGCCCGTCAAGAGTGGCCGTGTACTGGCTCGTCGTGTTGCCGTCAGAACCTCCACCGACCTTGGCGCGACTGAGTTCGATGCCAAGCTGATCGGCGATGGCGACCGTTTGCAGCCACAGGGCTTCGTTACGCGGCGTCGACTCCATCGAGGGCCGGCCGATGGCGCCTTCGACCCGCAGGCGAACGCCCGGCGTCTCCGGCTGGAGCCCGTGGATCAGTTTTTCGATGCGATCGCCATCAGCGACGGTTGGTACTCTCACATCGACGACGGCTGTGCTGTGTGGCGCTATGACATTTGGCTGCACGCCGCCGTCGATAGTACCGACGTTGATCGTGATGCCTGAATCGACGTCGTTCATCGCGAAGAGTTTTTGAATGACGTGCGACAACTCGAGGATTGCGCTGGCCCCGGCGGCAGGATCGAGTCCCGCGTGTGCTGCTTTGCCATGCACGGTAATTGTGAACCGGCCGATGCCCTTGCGCTCGGTCTTCAGGCTGCCCGCATCGCCAAGCGCAGGTTCAAGAACGAGCGCCCGATTCGCAAGGTTCGCAAGGTGGCGGATGTAACGCGTTGACGTCCTGCTGCCTATTTCTTCGTCGGCATTGACAAAAACTATTGGCACGACGCTCGGCTCAAGGCTGAAATCCTGTATCGTCTTTATTGCAATAACCAGTTGGGCAAGCCCGCCTTTCATATCGAATACGCCCGGGCCCCGGATCATGTTTCCATTTATCGTAAATGGTCGATCGATCACGGTGCCAACGGGCCATACTGTGTCGTAGTGACCGATGATGAGCTGTACCGGCGCTCCTTTCTTGTGCCTGACGGGGCGTGCATACACGTGGCGCGGTCCGTCCACGGGTCCTGTTTCAGCGACGTGCCAGCCGAGTTCGATCAGGGCCGACATGAAGACGTGACGCGCCCGTTCATGAACGGCAGGCTCGGAAGAGGGTGATTCGGCGGTCACGAGGTCACGCAATAGCGAGACCAGCAGGTCTTGTTGACCGCGTATGTGTTTCAGGACCTGTTTGGCGAGCTGTCCACCCACGTCACTGCTTCATGTTCGCAGGGAACGGGAACGCGTTTGATTGTTCGATCGTCGCAAAGCGATCCGGTGCCAGGAAGGCGAACAGCGGCGAATCGTGCACCAGCTCCTGGTCGTCAATCTCGGACGATCGAAGAAACTCGGGCTCTGCATAGGCTGCGATGATTTCGCCGGTAATCAGGCAGTTGGAGCCGAAGCCGTCGACGGTCTTGTGGTGTCGGCACTCGAAGTAGAGATAAGCCTCCTCGATGAGCGGGGCGTCGACTTCGCGTCCATTGAATGTCGTGAAGTAGTCGAGCACAGGCTTGTGTCCGTCCTGGCGCGGCGAAGCAGCAAGGCTTGAAAACAGCACCTGTGATGGTTTCGGGTAACTGACCGTGAACCCGCCGCGGCGTTGGATATTTTGGCATGTGCAGTGCGCCGGCGTACAGACAAACCCGAAATAGTTCTCCCAGCCCATCGGTGTGACCATGTGCTTCGGCGCAAGGTCGGGCGAACCGTCCGCGTCGGTTGTTCCGATCAGAACAAGCGGCGCGACGGTGAAAAATCGATTCCAGACAGGCCTCTCCGTACCGATATCGATGAGACGTTCTGTTACTGCATCAGACACGGCATTACCTCCCAGTCCCAGGCACATCTTGAAGCTACGCTTGCCCGCGGTGGCTGAGAATAGGTAGTTGCCGCGCCGGGTTTGCGTCGCACCCCGGGCTCTGTGCTATCGTGCCGCGGCATGAGAAACGTCGATGAGCTAATAGCCAACCAGAAACCAGGCTGCGCGCTGGAGCAGCAGTTCTACACCGACCCTGCGATCTATGACCTCGAGGTCGAAAGAATCATCAACCGCAACTGGATCCTGGCAGGGCACGAGTCCGAGTTGCTAGAAGCCGGCGACTTCAAGGTTTTCAGGGTGGCGAAGGAATCGGCCATTATCGTGCGCGGTTCCGACGGAGAACTGCGCGCATTTGCCAATGTGTGCCGCCACCGCGGTTCGCTCGTTTGCCTCGAGGAAAAGGGCAATACGCGCAAGTTCACTTGCCCGTACCATGGCTGGATGTACGACATCGACGGTAAGCTGACGGCCGCTCGGAGCATGCCACCCGATTTCGACAAGTCGGAATACGGACTCAACCCGGTGTCGCTCGAGATTATCCACGGTCTCGTGTTCGTTTGTTTTTCGAGCGATCCGCCGGGCGTCGAGAGCGCCCGCAGGGAACTCGCCGAGCCGATGGCCATGTTCGACTTCGAGAATCTCAAGGTTGCTGCGTACAGGGACTACGATATTCCCGCGAACTGGAAGCTCGCGATCGAGAACTACCAGGAGTGCTATCACTGTGCGACGGCCCACCCCGAGTACGCGCAGATGCATACGCTGATGGTCTTCCACAAGAAGCGCGAGCCTCTGCAGCAGCACATGCTCGACAGGATGGAGGCCTGCGGCCTGAAGAACATCGAGATCCTGCGCTATGACGAGAATGCCCCGGAAGGGGAGATGGGCTACCTGTATTCGCGCACGGCCTTGTTCGAGGGTTACCTGACCGGCAGCAAGGAAGGCAAGCCCGTTGCGCCACTGCTCGGCGGGCTCAAGGATTACGATGGCGGCGCCTCGGACTTCGGGTTCGGCGGGTTTTCATTTGCGCTCGCCTATTCCGACCATGTCGTCGCCTATGTTTTTACACCTGTCGATCATCTCAACTGCAGGTGCGAGGTTTACTGGCTGGTTCGCGCCGATGCCGAGGAGGGCAGGGACTACGACGTCGACGAGCTGGTCTGGCTGTGGGATGTTACAACCGATGCCGACAAGACGATCATCGTCAATAACTGGAAGGGCGTGCAGTCAAAGTATTATCGGCCCGGCCCGTTTTCGGGGCACGAAAGCCTGGAGCAGAGCTGGATCGAATGGGTCTTGAGGGAGCTGCAAAGACCCTAGTTCTAGCTCTTCATCTTCCGCATCGCCAGCCAGGCGGCGAGCAAACTGATACTCACAATCAGTATGATCAGCGATGCCAGGGCGTTGATATCCGGCGTAACGCCGAGTTTTACTTTAGAAAAAATATACATCGGCAGCGTGCTGGCGCCAGGCCCGGACACAAAGCTGGCGATGACGAGGTCGTCGAGCGACAGTGTGAATGCGAGCAGCCAGCCTGCGAGCATTGCGGGTGCGATCAACGGCAGCGTGATATCGAACAACACGCGTAGCGGGCCACAGCCGAGGTCCATCGCAGCCTCTTCCAGCGATTCGTCCATCGAGGCGAGGCGCGAGCGTACGACAACGGCGACGTAGGCCATGGCAAACGTCGTGTGCGCAATCGTGATCGTCGAGAATCCGCGCTGCCCGGGCCAACCGATTATCTGCTGCAGACTGACGAACAACAGTAACAGTGACAGGCCCGTGATGACTTCGGGCATCACGAGCGGCGACATGATCATGCCCGAGAATAGCGTACGGCCACGGAAGCGGCCGAACCGCACCAGGATCAACCCCGCCATCGTACCCAGTATCGTGGCAAGCGTGGCCGATGAAGCAGCGACCTGCAGGCTCAGGAGCATCGCATCGAGGATCTGTTCGTTATTAAACAGTTCTCCATACCATCGCGTCGAGAACCCGCCCCAGACCGTCGCCAGTTTCGAATCGTTGAATGAGTAGAACACGACCGAAAACAGCGGGATGTAAAGGAACGC
>WVYQ01000028.1:65278-78689 GCA_011772865.1 Woeseiaceae bacterium
ACGATAGCGACCGATGACGCGAGCGGCCAGTCGCGATTTACAAAGAACTCGTCAAACAGTACGCGGCCGATCAGAAGCGACTCCGGTCCGCCGAGCAGGTAGGGAATCACGTATTCGCCCAGGGCCGGAATGAATACGAGCAAGCAACCTGCGATGACGCCTGGGCGGGCGAGTGGCCAGGTGACGTCCCAGAAGGCCTGGGTCCGGGATGCACCGAGGTCCTGCGCGGCTTCGACAAGGTCGAGATTCATGCGCTCGAGCGACGCATAGAGCGGCAGGATCATGAACGGCAAGTAGGAATACGTGAGGCCGATAAATATTGCGATATCCGTGTACATGATCTGGATCGGCTGATCGATCAGGCCAAGGAATATCAAAGTATTGTTAATGACGCCGTAATTGTTCAGCAGGCCCATCCAGGCGTAAACGCGCAACAGGAACGAGATCCAGAACGGCAGGATGACGAGCAACAACAATATGCCGCGTACTGTCGGATTCGAGCGCGCGATGCCATATGCCATCGGAAAGCCCAGCACGAGGCACAGGAACGTTGCGCCCAGGGCCATCAGGACCGACTTCAGGTAGGTGTAGGCGTATAGCTTGTCCGTCAGCAGGAACAGGAAATTGTCGAGCGTGACTGACAGCTGGCCCTGGTCGTCGATCATTGGCGTGAACGGTGGCCTCGCAACGACAGGATCGGCGAGGCTGATCTTGAGAATGATTGCGAACGGCAGCAGGAAGAAGACAAGCAGCCAAAGGTACGGGACAGCAACAGTAACTCGCTGCCAGGTCTTCGATTCCCGTACGGTCGACATAGGCCCTAATCCTTACCGACGATGACGACAGTGCTGTCTGGTTGCCAGGATACCCACACGCTGTCTCCCCACTCGACAAACCGTTTGGCGGAGCGGCGCTGGTTTTGCCGGCTCACCTGGATGATGCGATCGTTGGCCAGACGAATCCGGTACAGCGAGCGATTACCGAGATAGCCGAGATCGTCAACGACGGCCGGCATAGACATTGCTTCGGCGTCTTCCGGTTTCTCTACACTGAGAAATATCTTTTCCGGGCGCAGCGCGATGCAGACTGATTGACCGACCGTGACCCTGTCACCAGAACGCGCCTTAACCGGTATCGGCACATCGTCGCAACTGATCATAATCGTTTCACCGTTTACTGCTTTTACCGTGCCCTCGAAGGTGTTGATCGTGCCGATGAAGTCAGCCACGAAGCGGCTGTTCGGATATTCGTAGATTTCTTTCGGCTCACCGACCTGCAGAAAACGGCCCTCTTCCATAACAGCAATACGCGACGATAGCGTCATCGCTTCTTCCTGGTCGTGCGTGACGACAACAAAGGTAATGCCGAGGTTGTCCTGGATGTTCATGAGCTCGAACTGGGTGTATTCGCGCAGCTTCTTGTCGAGTGCGGCCAGCGGCTCATCGAGCAGCAGTACTTTGGGCCGTTTGATGAGCGCCCGCGCGAGCGCTACCCGCTGGCGTTGTCCGCCCGAGAGCTGGTCGGGTTTGCGTCGGCGGAAGCGGTCGAGCTTTACAAGCCGTATCGCAGCGTCCACCCGCTCGGCGATTTCCGCTTTGTCCACCCCGTCCTTGACGAGCCCGTACGCAATATTCTTTTCGACATCCATGTGCGGAAAAATCGCGTACGACTGGAACATCATGTTGACCGGACGTTCGTAGGGCGGCAGGTTGGTGATATCCACGCCGTCGATTTCGATCGTCCCGTTCGTGGGTGTTTCGAATCCGGCGAGCATGCGCAACAGGGTCGTCTTGCCACAACCCGAGCCACCGAGTATAGAAAACAATTCGCCCTGGCCGATGTCGAGATCGATATTGTCCACGGCGACGAAGTCACCGAAGTGCTTGCTGATGTTTCGCACGCGGATGAAGTCCGGCTGCTTTTTCATAAGCCACTCTTGGCGCGGGCGAAAGCCCGTGTTCTGGGCCGTTCCCGCTTGGGATCAGCCGTCTTGATCGGATACAAGACGTTCCAGACCTCCTCGGTGGGAAAAATCGCCGGGTTTTCCAGGATCTCGGCATCGAGGAGTTCCCAGGATGCGCCGTTCGCGTTCGCATAGCGCGAGTTGTTGACGTTGGATGCGGCGATGTCGGGACGCAACATGAAATTCAGGAATCGGTAGGCATTGTCCTTGTGCGGCGCGTCTGACGGTATGTACAGACCATCGACCCATAATCCCGATCCTTCTTTCGGAATCGTGTAGCGCAGTTCGATATCGATGCCGGCTTCTTCTGCGCGCGCTTGTGCCTGCGCATAGTCACCCGACCAGCTCATCGCCACACAGACCTCCTTGTTGGGCAGGTCGGTCATCATTTTCTGGTTGCTGAAGTAACGTATGTAGGGCCGGACTTTCCTGATTTGCGCTTCGGCAGCCGCAAGGCTGTCGTCGTCCACCGCGTTCGGGTCGAGCCCGAGATACGCGAGAACCATTGGGAACACGTCGGTCGGGCCGTCGAGCAGAGACACGCCGCAATCGGCAAGTTTGCTGATGACCGCCGGGTCGAACAGCACATCGGCACTGTCCATCGGGTGATCCGGCAGCCGCTCGCGAACCATTTCCACGTTCCAGGCATAACCCGTCGATCCCCAATGGTACGGAACGTTGTAGTCGTTCACTGCCTCATAGGCGATGCGGTCCATTACCTCGGGATCGAGGTTTCGAATGTTCGGCAGCCGCGAAAAATCGAGTTTCTCGTAGATGCCTATCGGTGCCAGACGTGACGAGAACTGGTTACTGTGCACGACGACGTCGTAACCGCTGTTGCCCGCGAGTAACTTGACGTCGACCACTTCCGATGAGTCGTAGATATCGTAGTTGACCTCGATGCCGGTATCGGCTTCGAACTGCTCGATGATGCCGGGCGCAATGTAGTCCGCCCAGTTATATACGTTGACGATATTGTCGTCGCCAGGCGCAGGGCCTTTGCCGCCGCAGGAGGAGAGCAGAGCGGCGCCGAATACGGCCAGCGCTGTTGTCGTTCTATTACGCATTGCCCCGATTTGACCACCCAACCGGGGGAATGACAATTACATGTCGGTAAGGCCGCGTTTCATAAGGCAGCGGGCGATAATCAGGCGCTGAATTTCGCTGGTGCCCTCCCAGATGCGGTCGACGCGCAGCTCGCGGAAAAAACGCTCGGCAACGTTTTCGCGCATGTAGCCGCGCCCACCAAAAATCTGCACGGCGCGGTCCGCGATGCGGTTGGCCGCCTCGGACACGAACAACTTGGTCATCGAGCAGCGGCTGTGCTGGATCTTCAGGTCGACGCCGGCATCCACGGCGCGTGCGGTATCGTAAGTCATCAGGCGTGAGGCATAGAGTTCGGTGGCGCAGTCGGCCAGCATGATCTGGATAGCCTGCTTCTCGGTCAGGGGCTGCCCGTCCACGATGCGCGCGTGTGCAAAATCGAAGGCTTCCTCGATCAGTCGCGCCGCGGCGCCACAACTGCGCGCCCCGATCATCAGCCGCTCGTGCCGGAACCAGGAGTGCGTGTAGGCCATGCCGTCGCCAGGATTACCGACGCGCTGCGAGGCGGCGATACGCACGTCTGCGAACCGGTAAGTCGGGTGATGGGCGGCGTAGGTATGACTGAAACTCGGCGTCGCAATGACTTCGATTCCGGGCGTATCGGCATCGACCAGGAACAGCGCTTCACCGTCTTCATCGGGAATATTCGCCTGGAACCAGAAGAAGTCGGCGAGATTGCCGCTCGTGACGTACCACTTCTCGCCGTTGAGGACGTAATCGCCGCCGTCTTTGGTCGCCGTCGCCTCGATGCCGGCCACGTCCGACCCCGGGCCCGACTCGGTGATGGCGTAGCAGTCTTTTCTTTCGCCGCGCATCATCGGCAGGATGTAGGTTTCGATCTGTGCATCGGAGCAGGCCTCGAACATCCACGACTGCGGCTCGGGGAAGCACCACGACAACGCGTTGGTGACGCGGCCGAGCTGCTCCCAGATCGCAGCCTGCTCCTCCATCGACAGCTCGAGTCCTCCATACGCTTTTGGCACGTCGATCGCCGGGAACCCGAGTTCGATGGCGCGCTGCTTGTTGCGTTTGCTTATCTCGGCCGGGAGTTTGCCGTCATTGAGCTCGGCCTCTATTTCATGCGGCTGCAGGTACTCGTCGGCATATTCGCGCGCAATAGCCTGCCACTTCAGGGCATTGTCACTGAGTTCGATTTTCACCGGGTCGTCTCGTAGTGTCTCGGGAATACGTTGCTGAGGTAGCTCATGATCGCGTCCATTGCGACCTGCCGGTCCCACTCCCGCGGGCTAATGAGGCAGGACAGCCACAGCCCGTTGGTCATCGATGTCAGCGCCTCGGCCGCGGCCTCCGGCGTGACATTGGCGTATGCGCCGTCGGCGATGACTTCGGCGCACAGTCCTGTGATAACGCTGTCGTAATAGCGGTCGTACTCGTCGCAGATCTTGCGATAGGTCGGACGCGACTTGACCTCACCCCAGAATGCGAACCAGATCGCGAGTTTCTGGCGGTCGATGAGTTTCGGCTTGAGGTCCATCTGCACCAGGGCGAGCAGGGCGCCGGCGGGATCGGGCCCCGACTTCTCGAGGGTCTTGTCGAACTGCTCGCGGTATTCGTTGGCCAGCGTGCGCAGGGTCTCCGTCAGCAGGTTGTCCTTGCTCTCGAAGTGCAGGTTCACGATGCCCTGCGACAGGCCGGCTTCCCTGGCGACATCGCCGAGCGTGGTATTGCCCATGCCCTTGCGGGCGATGCACTTGAGCGTAGCGTCGATAAGCTGCCGGCGGCGTGTCTCGCGGGACGCCGTGCGGCGGGACTTGGCGGATGCGACGGTAGCCATGGGCCGGGCAATTATGGCATAATCTGAATGAATACTCATTCATTTTTTATCTATGCGTTCTCTTGCGAAGTCGAACAAACACTTCGAACGGGCAGTCAACAAGCTGCCGCTCGGCGTCTCCTCCAATTTCCGCTACTGGGGCGAAGACAAGACCATCTACGTCGATCACGGCAAGGGCGGGCGCGTCTGGGACATCGACGGCAACGAGTACATCGACTACCGGCTGGCCTACGGCCCGATCATTCTCGGCTACGCCGACGAGCGCGTCGACGCCGCAGCGAAAAGGGGCATGGATGTGGGTGGCGTCTTTGCGCTCTCGACCGAACTCGAATACCAGGTCGCCAAGCGCATCAGCAAGATGGTGCCGGCAGCCGAACTCGTCCGCTTTTCGAACTCGGGTACCGAGGCCGTCATGGCCGCGCTCCGGGTTGCGCGAGCTTACACGGGCAAGGACGGCCACATCGTGCTCGAGGGCGGCTATCACGGCGTGTTCACCGAGGTCATGTGGCACTCGGAGCTCGAGGAATGGGACGAGGAGGGCGATCCCGAGTTACAGCCCTTCGGAGACGGCGTTCCGGAGGTTACCAGGGACCTGTGCTACCCGGTCCCGCTCAACGACGCCAACCTCGTTGAGGACCTGCTCAGGCGCTATCACAAGCACATCGGCGCATTCCTGATCGAGCCCATCATGGGCAACTGCTGCGGCATTACGGCCGAGCCCCAGTACCTGCACGACATACGCGAGCTTTGCGATCGCTATAACGTCGTGCTGATCGTCGACGAAGTGAAAACCGGTTTCCGTGTCGCCAAGGGTGGCGTGCAGGAACTGTTCGACTTCAAGGCGGATCTCTGCACGTTCGCCAAGGCCATCGGCAACGGCTACCCGATATCGATCGTTGCCGGGCGCGAGGACATCATGCGCCATATCGGCGACGGCGTCGTTCACGGCGGCACATTCACAGGGCACTCGGTGTCGCTGGCCGCCGCCGACAAGACGCTGGAAATCCTCGATGAGACCGATGCGCTGGAAGCGATTCGCAATTACGGACTGCGGTTACAGGAAGGGCTCGGCGAGATTCTCAGCGAGCGCGATATTGCTCACAGCTTTACAGGGGCGCCTGCATTGATGGGCCTGTTCTTTGCAGACAGTGCGCCGAGTAACTACCGCGAGTGGGTCGATTCGAATTACGAGTTCTACGATGCGCTGGCGCCCGAGCTGCATAACCAGGGCATCCTCGTCGAACCGGACTCGCGCGAGCCGTGGTTCCTGTGCGAGGCTCACACCGATGGCTGTCTTGATGATACGCTCAGACGATTCGAGCGCGCTGTCGATATAACAATTGAAAAACTAGAGTGACGCTGCATGAAATCCTATGATGCCATCGTCGTTGGCGCGGGCCACAATGGCCTGACCAACGCGGCCTTCCTGGCAAAAGCCGGTCTCGACGTTTTGTGCGTCGAGAAAAACGACTACATCGGCGGTGCATCCGTCAGCCGCAACCTGCACGAGGACTGGATCTACTCGAACTGTTCCTACGTCTGCAGCCTGCTGCGCCCCGAGATCTACCGGGCGCTCGAACTGCACAAGCACGGTTTGCAGGTGACGCCCTACGGCGGGTCGGTCACGTTCATGGAGAACGGCGACTACTTTGGTTCGTACCACGATCCCGAGGTTGCCTACCGTGAGATGGCGCGGTTCTCGCTGCATGACGCCGACGCCTACGAACGCTATTCGGCCGACACGATGCGCCAGTGCCGTTTCATCCGCGACTTCCTGCTGAGCACGGCGCCGGACCCGACTTCGTTCAAACCGCGGGACCTGATGGAGCTGCTTACCATCGGCAAGAAGTTCATGGAGATGGGCGAAGATCGCATGTACGAGACGATCCGCTTCTGGACGATGAGCGTTTCGGAGTACCTCGACGAGTATTACGAGACCGACGTCATCAAGGCGGCATTCTCGGGCAGCGGCATCATCGGCACGGCATTAGGCGTGCATTCTCCGGGCACGGCCTATGTACTCCTGCATCACTACATGGGCGACGTCGACGGTAATGTCGGCAGCTGGGGATTTGCTCGCGGCGGCATGGGCGCCGTCGCCAAGTCGATCGCCGGGGCGTTCCAGTCCTATGGCGGCGAGATCCGTTCGGATGCCGGAGTCGACAAGATCATCGTCAAAAACGGCAAGGCTACAGGCGTTGCACTGGAGAACGGCGAGGAGATCAACGCGAAGCTGGTCGTCTCCTCCATGGACGTCAAACGGACTTTCCTGAAATGCATGGACAAGTCGGACCTGCCTGCGGACTTCTATAACCGGGTCGCAAATTTCAAGGCCCGCGGCAGCTCCGGCAAGCTCAACATCGCCCTCGATGGCATGCCCGAGTTTCCGGCGCTGCCGAAAGGCAGCTCGCTGTACCACAGCGACATGCACTTCCTGGACTCTCCCGAGCGATTCGAGCGTGCTTACGATGACTGGAAAGCCGGAACCTGGTCGAAGGATCCCTACGTCGACATGGTCATCCCGACGACGATCGACCCGACGATGGCGCCGCCGGGCAAGCACTTCATGAGCTGCTTCATCCAGTAC
Source organism: Woeseiaceae bacterium (assembly GCA_011772865.1). Taxonomy (GTDB): domain Bacteria; phylum Pseudomonadota; class Gammaproteobacteria; order Steroidobacterales; family Woeseiaceae; genus UBA1847. The sequence continues at coordinate 72,728 of WVYQ01000028.1, forward strand.
TGCCCTTACCAGGTCGAGGGACGCGACTGGACCAGTGAGGAGCAAGATCAGTTTGCGCAGACGGTCATCGACCAGATCGGCAGCTACAGCCCGAACTTCAAGGACCTGATCGTGCACTACGAGGTGCGTACGCCAGCCGTCATCGAGGAGGAGATTGGCATTACCGAGGGCAACATCTTCCACGGCGAGCTGACGATGGATCAGATACTGTTCAACCGCCCGGTGCCGGGCTATGCGCAGTACCGTGCGCCGGTCAGCGGTCTGTATATGTGCGGTTCGAGCACGCATCCGGGCGGCGGTGTCATGGCGGCGCCGGGGGCCAACGCGGCGCGCGAGATCCTCGCCGACCTGAAACGACCGAGCACGGTCCCGGAGAATTTCGGCGATGACTGATAAATACGATGCAATCGTTGTAGGGGGCGGCCACAACGGCCTCGTGTGTTCGGCATTGCTGGCGCGGTCCGGCAAGCAGGTGTTGCTGCTCGAGGCGAACGACCAGGTCGGCGGCGCCGCGGTGACGCGCCAGTTTGCCGACGGATACTCGGTGTCGGCCTGCGCGCACCTGCTGTACAACCTGCAGCCGAGCGTGACGAAAGACCTGAACCTGGATCTCTCGCTCGCCTCACGGGACATGACCACGATCGCGCTCGACGACGACGGAGGGCACGTGCGGATCAAGGGCGGCACCGTTACCGGGGCGACAGAAGGCGATGGTGCGGCTTATAAAGCCTTTCATAAACGCATGACACGTTTCGCCGACCTGCTGCGCACTTACCTGAACAAGACGCCGCCGCGGCTCGGTGCGGGCGATGCGAGTGACATAGGTACGCTGGCCCAGCTGGGTTTCGATGTCCGCCGGCTCGGCAAGAAAGAGATGCAGGCCTTCCTGCGCCTGATCGGCATGAACATATACGACGAGGTCATGGAGCGCTTCGAGTCCTCCGTTCTGCGCGGCGCGATCAGCTTCGACGCGGTACTGGGTACGCATCTCGGCCCGAGGTCGCCGAATACGATCCTGACGTACCTGTACCGCCTGGCAGGTGACCATGGCCGGGTCGCGGCGCCCAAAGGCGGCATGGGCAGCGTGACGCAGGAACTTGCGCGCAGTGCCCGCGACGCGGGCGTCACGATCCGCACCGGCATGCCGGTCAAACGCATTATCGTCGAGAACGGGCGCGTAACCGGCGTCGACACCGAAGCGGGCGAGCGCTTCGACAGCCTGACCGTCGTCTCGAATGCCGATCCGAAACGAACCGTCATGGAGCTGGTCGGCGCGCGCCATTTCGAGACCGTGTTCACGCGACGCATCCATCACTTCCGCTCGAGGGGCAATGCCGCCAAGCTGCACCTGGCGCTCGATGGGCTGCCTGCTATCCCGGGCGTGCAGAAGAACGAATACGGCGAGCGCATCGTGATTGCGCCAAGCGAGGACTACGTCGAGCTTGCCTTCAACCCGGCCAAGTACGGCGAGAGTTCGCCGCAACCGGTACTCGAAGTGTCGTTCCCGAGTTTCCGCGACGAGACACTGGCTCCGACGGGCAAACACGTGCTATCGGCGATCGTCCAGTACGCACCCTGCGAGCACAAGGATGGCTGGACCGACGATGCAAGGCAGGGATTCGAATCGGCCGCGATTCGGGTACTCGAAAAATACATGCCCGACATCGCGTCGCGGATCACGGCCAGCGAACTGCTGACGCCGGCCGACATCGAGAAGGAGTTCCATATCACGGGCGGGCACTGGCATCACGGCGAGCTGACGCTCGACCAGTTCCTGTTCACGCGGCCGGTCGGCGGGGCGCAGCAGTACCGGATGCCGCTCGACGGGCTGTACCTGTGCGGCGCCGGCGCCCACCCGGGCGGCGGAGTCAGCGGCGCGGCTGGCCGCAATGCGGCGCGCGCCATTCTCAAGCGGGAGAAAGCAGCATGACGGTATTCGAGGTACCACAGGGCCGGCTGAAGAGTCCGTTCTACGAGCGCATGAAGGCGGTCGACACGGTCAATTCCTGGCACCAGTGGAAGGGCTACACGACACCCGACGAACTGTATTGCGGTGAGACCGAGTATTTCGCCATCCGTAACACGACCGGCGTGTTCGACCTGACGCCGATGACCAAGTACCGCATAACGGGCCCGGACGCTTTCGAGTACCTCGATCGCCTCATGACGCGTGATATGAGCAAAGTCGGCCCCGGACGTGTGGCGTATGCGGTCTGGTGCGACGATCAGGGCCAGGTCATCGACGACGGCACGATTTTCCATCTGCGCGAAGGCGACTATCGCCTGTGTTCGCAGGAGCGCCACATGGCCTGGTTGACCGCGGCGGCAATCGGGTTCGATGTGTCAATCGTCGACGAAACGCACGATGTCTGTGCCCTGGCCGTGCAGGGGCCGACGACGTATTCGATCCTCAGGAACATGGGGATAGAAGGTCTCGAGGAACTCAAGATCTTCGGGCTGATGCATGTCGACTTCGAGGGTACCGAGCTGATGATCTCGCGCACGGGCTTTACCGGCGACCTCGGTTACGAGCTCTGGCTTGCGCCCGAGAAGGCCGAAGCGCTCTGGGATGCGCTGTTCGAGGCCGGCAAGGATTACGCCATGCGCGCCATCGGCGTCCATGCGCTGGAGCAGGCCCGAATCGAGGCCGGTTTGCTCGCGGCCTATGAAGATTTCCTTCCCGCAAACGCGACAGTTCGTACCGGGCACACACGCTCGCCGCTGGAGCTCGGCCTCGAGTGGCTCGTCGACTTCAAGAAACCGAATTTCAACGGCAGGCGTGCGCTGGCCGAAGAAAAACGCAAGGGTTCCAGGTGGCGGCTGGTCAAGCTCGACATCGAAGGCAACAAGATCGCCAATGCGTCGTACATCTTCGCTAATGCACAAATGCGCGGCGGCAATATCGGTTTTGTGACCTCGGCTACGTGGTCGCCGGTTTGCAAGCAGAATATTGCGATCGGCACCGTGCGTACACCGCATGGCGAAGTCGGCAGTAACGTCTGGGTAGAGATCTACTACCAGCGTGAACTGCACTGGTATCGAGAGGTGGCCAAAGCGACGGTCGTCAGCAAGCCGTTCTGGTCCCCGCCGCGACGCAGCGCGACGCCTCCCGAACCGTACTAGCCGGGCATGGCGCATCGCCTCGACCCATTGCTGAGGCCAGAATCGGTCGCCGTTGTCGGCGCTTCCGAAAACAATGATTCGATGGGCGAATGGTCGCTCAGGAACCTGCTAAAGGGCGGTTACGAAGGCACGATCTACCCGGTCAACCCGAAGTACGACGAGGTTCAGGGCGTCAAATGCTATGCGTACCTTGCCGACCTGCCGGCGCCGCCCGATCTCGTCATATTTGCTGTATCCGACCGCTGGCTCGAGAAAGTGCTTGATGACGCGATCGACGCGGGCGCGAGAGCTGCCGTCATCATGTCGACGATGTATCTCGACGATGACGTGACACCGCCGCTCAGGGAGCGAGTCGCAAAGAAAATCCATGACGCCGGGCTCGTCGTTTGCGGCGCGAACGGCATGGGTTTCTACAACGTGCGCGACCATGTATGGGCGTGCGGCTTCGACAGTTCTGATCACGAGGCGCCGGGCAATGTCGCGCTGATCAGTCATTCGGGTTCGGGCATGTCGGGCCTGATCGACAGCGAGGAGCGCCTGCGCGTCAACGTCGCAGTATCGACGGGCAACGAACTCGACGCGACGATGGATGAGTACCTCGATTTCGTGCTCGATCTGCCCGAGACGAAAGCAGTCGGCCTGTTCATCGAGACGGCCAGGAACCCGGACGGTTTTCGCGCCGCGCTCGAGAAAGCGGCGCGCAAGGAGATTCCCGTTGTCGCCATCAAGGTTGGGCGGACCGAGAAGTCCGCCGAGCTCGCCGTGTCGCATTCCGGGGCAATTGCCGGAGATGACGCCGCGTACGAAGCGCTATTCGATCACTACGGTGTGCAGCGCGTTCATGACATGGACGAACTGGCGACGACACTGATCCTGTTTGCCGAGCTGCCGCGTGTGGGCGAGGGCGGACTCGCCACGTTGCACGATTCGGGGGGCGAGCGGCAGCTCATCATCGATCTTGCCGACGAAGCTGCTGTGCCGCTCACGGAGCTGAGCGCAGTCACGGTCAATGAACTCGAGGGCATTCTCGACCCGGAACTGCCGGCTGTGAACCCACTCGATGCCTGGAGCCGCGGCGGCCCGGATTCGGCGAACCAGATGGCGAACAGCCTTGCCGCGATGATGAGGGATCCGGGCACGGCGATCGGCGCCGTCGTGCAGGACCGGGCGCCATACGGCAAGGTCTACAGGATCTACCTCGAGTACATGCGGCGGGGACGGGAAGCCTCCGGGAAGCCGGTCGCGCTTGTGGCAGCGCGCCAGGGAACCGGTCATGATGAAGTCGTGGCCGAAAGTACGGCGGCAGGCTACCCGATTCTTGACAGCGTCCCCCTGTTCCTGCGCGGCGTACGCGCCTTATTCGACTACCGCGATTTCCTGGCCCGGGAAAATGCTGCACCGCCCGGGGTGGACCTGCCGTCCGGCGCGATCGAGCCGGGTGAAGCTGCCGCGCTCAGGCTGCTGGCCGACTGCGGGTTGCCGGTCGTGCCCGTAACGATTGTTAGTGATGAATCCGATGCGGTGGCGGACGACTTCCCGGTGGTCCTCAAGACCGCGGCGCCCGGCATACTGCACAAATCGGACGTGGGCGGCGTGATCCTGGATATAGAGTCGGAAGACGAGTTACGCGCCTGTTACAGGGACATGGCGGAGCGTCTTGGACCTGCTGCGCTGATCGCGCCAATGGCCGGCGACGGTGTGGAGATGATGCTCGGGGCGCGCCTGGATCCACAGTTCGGACCTGTCGTGCTGATCGGATTTGGTGGCGTTTATGCCGAGACGCTCCGCGACGTGGCCTTCGCATTACCGCCGTTTACCGCGGAACATGCCCGGCGCTGCGTCGACCGCTTGCAGCTGCGGCCGATGCTGGACGGCAAGCGCGGCCGGCAGCCGTCCGACGTCGATGCGTTCTGCGATGTTGCGGCGCGGTTCTCGACGGTTGTCGATGCGCTCGGCGACAGTATCCATGAGATGGATATCAACCCGATCATCGTGCATGAAAAAGGCTGCACGATTGTCGATGCGCTGGTGGTGGCGTGATGCAGAAGCTGGAGATCTACCAGTCACTGTGGGGCATGGAACTGCGCAGCCCGCATGTGCCCGAGCGCACTGCCGAAGAGAGCTTTGCCATGGTTGCCGAGGCCGGGTTCGACGGCATGTGTATCGACCCGTCCGTGGCCGAGATTCCCGACATGCGTGTCCTGCAGGGCTTATATGAGCAGCACGGACTCGGCTGCATGGTCAACGCGTTCCCGTATGCCGAGGACGACATGCAGCCTCTGCTCGAGTTTGCGACGGACTTCAATGCTTGCATGGTCAATGTCATCAGCGGGGTTATGCCGATCCGGCCCGAAGATGCCGTTCCGGTTGTGCGCGGGTGGATGCGGGAAGCGGATGACATTGGTATGCCTTTGCTGTTTGAAACGCATAGGGACGGCCTGCTCAACGACATGTACTTCACTTTGCAGCTCATGGANNNTACATCGAATCGATCCTCGATCGGTCCGACTGTTTCCAGGGGCGGGTCGCATCTCGCGAGCAGGTGCAGGTGGCTATCGACTTTCCACAGCATCGCGAGTGGGTGGAAATCTTCAAGGGCTGGTGGACGTATGGTATGCGGGAATGGCGCAGGCGTAGCCCGGAAGACGCCACCCTCGTTTTTCTCTGCGAACTCGGGCCGCCGCCCTACGCGATTACCGACGGTGAGCAGAGAGAACTGTCCGACCGCTGGCGGGAGTCGCTGCAGATTCGCGAGTGGATAAGGGAAATCTGGTCGTCGCTCGATCCGTAGCAAGCGTTTAAACTCGCTCGGCGATGGTATTATTTCAGGGTCGAAGGA
>WVYQ01000028.1:78741-78940 GCA_011772865.1 Woeseiaceae bacterium
TCAGACAAGGAGTCAAATTCATGTCCACCCGCCTCGACCTGTCCAAGCTCAGTCTCATGGATGCGCTGGACCTTGCGAAACTGATCGAAATGGAGGCCTGCCATCGTTACCAGATGTTCGCCTCCCAGCTTGGCCGCACGGGCGGCTACGACGCAGGAGCGTTTTTCGCCACGATGGCCGAGAACGAGGCGAAGCACGG
>WVYQ01000028.1:79059-79472 GCA_011772865.1 Woeseiaceae bacterium
GTCCGGGAACTGTTCATCGAGCTTCGGGACGAGGAGACCGAGCACGTCGAGATGCTGCAGGAGGCAATGGCCAAATTGCCGGCGAGTGCGAGTGAAGAGGTCGAGTACGATATCGACGAGGCCCCGGCGCTGTAGCGGACACACCAGCGGCACGATTCCGCACCCGGTTCGACACAATCTGACCTGAAGATAGGCTAATCAGAGAGACCGCTTCGGGAGAGTGACGTGGATTGGGACATTCTGGATTTCACGGTCTTTGGCGCCATGCTGGCGGGCGTCGGCTTCGTTTACATGCTCGTCAGGCGACACACAGCCGACAAGCGTTACCGATGGGCATCCGGCGTCGCGCTTGCAGCAGCCTTCTTTCTTGTCTGGGTGAACGGGGCTGTCGGCATCATCGGCGATGAAAGCAA
>WVYQ01000015.1:0-745 GCA_011772865.1 Woeseiaceae bacterium
GACGAACACCTTGTGCTCGTAGAGCGCGATCAGCTCGCCCAGCGTCTCGGGCGTGAGCTCCTGGAACAGGATCGTGTTGCTCGGGTTGTTGCCGCGGTGCACCCGGTAGTTCTCGACGCCTTTCTCGTCGAAGCCGTCCATGAGCGCCTCGGACTGCGCCAGGCAGTTGGCGATCGCGAGGTCCTGCTGGTGCTGGCTCGCGCCCGACGACTTGACCGGCAGCAGGAAGTCGACCGGCACGAGNNCCCCAGATGACCATGCCCGTATTGCATTTGACGGGCTTGCCGTCCATGCGCACGCTCTTGCCGCTCGACTCCATCTGCAGCTGCTGCAGGTAGGCCGGGAAGCGGTCGAGGCGGTTGTCGTAGGGCAGGATCGCCTGGCTCTGGGCGCCGAAGAAGTTGTTGTACCAGTTCCCGAGCATCGCGAGCATGACCGGCATGTTCTCTTCCATCGGCGCCTGCTGGAAATGCAGGTCCATCTGCCGGCCGCCGGCGAGCAGGCGCTGGAACACGGCCATGCTCGTGACGAGCGCAACGGAAAGTCCCACCGCCGACCACACCGAATAGCGGCCGCCCACCCAGTCCCAGAAGCCGAAGCGGTAGTCGGGGTGGATGCCGAACTCGTTCATGGCCTCGTGGTTGGTCGAGGCCGCCACGAAGTGGTCCTTGATCGCGTCCTTGCCGAGACGCTTCGTAATCCACTCCCGGGCCGCGTTGGCGTTCGTCATCGTCTCGAGCGTCGT
>WVYQ01000015.1:784-3345 GCA_011772865.1 Woeseiaceae bacterium
GACACGCTGTGAAAGCGCATGTCGGCGTTCCAGTAGGGCCGCAGCGCCCGGCTGACCATGACGGGCCCGAGGTCGGAGCCGCCGATGCCGATGTTGACGATGTCGGTGTAGCGCTGGCCCGTGCTGCCCGTGATCGCACCCGACTGCACGCCGTCGACGAATTCCTCCATCGCCGCGAGCACTTCCCAGACCTCCCGAACGCCGGGCGTCTCGAGCGCCACCGTGTCGGAGATCTTCGAGCGCAGCGCCACGTGCAGCACGGCGCGGTCCTCGGTGGTGTTGATGTGCTCGCCCGCGAACATGGCCTCGATGGCAGCGGGCACGCCGGCGCCGCGCGCCAGCTGGCCGAACAGCTTGCGCGTCGTGCTCGTGACGTGATTCTTCGAGTAATCGAGCACGAGGTTGCCTGCCTCGAGCGTGAAACGCTCTGAGCGCTGCGCATCGCGCGCGAACAGCTCGGCGAGGGATTTGCCCCTGATCTCGGNNCGTTCGATGTACTTTCTAGGCACTTTGCTGGAGCTCGATGTCGTAGAACTCGAGGTACCAGTCGATGAAGTTCTTCACGCCGGTTTCGATCGGCGTGGACGGCTGGTAACCGACGTCGTTGGCCAGGTCTTCGGTGTCGGCCCAGGTGTCGGGCACATCGCCGGGCTGCAGCGGCAGCATGTTCATCTCGGCTTTCTTGCCGAGGCAGTTCTCGATGGCGCCAATGTAGTCCATGAGCTCCACGGGTTGCTGGTTGCCGATGTTGTAGATCCGGTACGGCGCGCGGCTCGTACCCGGGTCGGGCTCGGCCGGGTCCCAGTCCTCGTTCGGCTCGGCCGTGTGGTCCATCGTGCGGATGACGCCTTCGACGATGTCGTCGATGTACGTGAAGTCGCGCTTGTGGTTGCCATAGTTGAAGACGTCGATCGGCTTACCCTCGATGATGTTCTTCGTGAACATGAACAGCGCCATGTCGGGCCGGCCGAACGGGCCGTACACCGTGAAGAAGCGCAGCCCGGTGGTCGGCAGGCCGTAGAGGCTCGAGTAGGTGTGCGCCATGAGCTCGTTGGCTTTCTTGGTCGCGCCGTAGAGCGCCAGCGGATGGTCGACATTCTGGTGGATCGAGAACGGCATCGCCGTGTTCGCGCCGTAGACCGAACTCGAGGAGGCGTAGACGAGGTGTTCTACCCCGTTGTGGCGGCAACCCTCGAGGATGTGCAGCGTGCCGACGATGTTGCTCTCGATGTACGAATGCGGGTTCTCGAGCGAGTAGCGCACGCCTGCCTGCGCGGCCAGGTGCACGACCTTGTCGAACTTCTCTTTTGCGAACAGCGCGTCCATGGCCGCGCGATCGGCCAGGTCGATACGCACCATGCGGAAGTTGTCGAACGGCTCGAGAACGGCCGCACGCGCTTCCTTGAGCGACACATCGTAGTAATCATTGAAGTTGTCGAGGCCGACGACCGTGTCGCCGCGATCACACAGCTGCTTCGCGGTGTGAAAGCCGACGAAACCGGCGGCGCCTGTAACCAGTATTTTCATAGACGATCGTCCACGGCATCGGCGGGCAGGACATACTTGATGTCGTACACGACCGACGATTCCTTGCCGAACGCGCGGATGCCGCCCTCGCCCAGTTCCCTGAACTGTCTGTGCGCGACAGCCACGATGACCACATCATACGCCCCTTTGTCGGGCTCGGAGATCAGGTCCAGCCCGTACTCGGCCTTCGCCTCTTCCTTGTCCACCCACGGGTCCCAGACGTCCACATCGGCGCCGTAGGACGCGAGCTCGGAGACGATATCCACGACCTTCGTGTTGCGCACGTCGGGGCAGTTCTCCTTGAACGTGAGCCCCATCACGAGCGCCTTGCAGCCCGTGGGCTGAATGCTCTTGGCCAGCATCTTCTTGATGATCTGCGACGCGACGTACTGCGCCATGTTGTCGTTGATGCGGCGCCCCGCGAGGATCATCTGCGGGTGGTAGCCGAGCTGCTCGGCCTTGTAGGTCAGGTAGTACGGGTCGACGCCGATGCAGTGGCCGCCGACCAGGCCCGGGCGAAACGGCAGGAAGTTCCACTTGGTGCCCGCCGCCTCGAGGACTTCCTCGGTATCGATGCCGACGCGGTCGAAGATCATCGCCAGCTCGTTGATCAGCGCGATGTTGACGTCGCGCTGCGTGTTCTCGATGACCTTGGCCGCCTCGGCCACCTTGATGCTCGATGCCTTGTGCGTCCCGGCCGTGATGATCGTCTTGTAGACGCGGTCGATGTAATCGGCGGCCTCGGGCGTCGAGCCGGACGTCACCTTCAGTATCGACGGCAGCCGGTGCTCCTTGTCGCCCGGGTTGATGCGCTCGGGGCTGTAGCCGACGAAGAAGTCCTCGTTCATCGTCAGTCCCGACAGCGTCTCGAGGATCGGCACACAGAACTCTTCGGTCGCCCCCGGGTACACCGTCGACTCGTACACGATCACGTCGCCACGCTTGATGATCGCGCCGAGCGTTTCGCTGGCCAGCTCGAGCGGCGTCAGGACGGGGCGCTTGCTGTCGTCGATCGGGGTCGGCACGGTAACGAC
>WVYQ01000015.1:3373-21563 GCA_011772865.1 Woeseiaceae bacterium
GAACTCGACCGCCAGCGGCAGGCCGACATAGCCGAGGCCGACCACACCGATGCGCAGGTTATTGATGTCAAAGCTCATGACTAACCAACGATAGCTTCGTCGCTGCGCTCCTCGCGATGTTGCGGTCTATCCGCCGTGCGGTCCGGGCACCCAGTCATGGAAGTACCACAGTGCCAGCAGACCCGTGATGCTCATCGTTATCGTGTACGGCAGCGCCATGATGACCATGCGGCCGTAAGACAGCCGGATCAGCGGCGCCAGCGCCGAGGTGAGCAGGAACAGGAATGCCGCCTGGCCGTTCGGCGTGGCGACACTCGGGATGTTCGTGCCCGTGTTGATCGAGACGGCCAGCGCGTCGAACGTTGCGCGATCGATCTCGCCGCTCAGGAACAGCTCCTCGATCTCGGTGATGTACACCGTGGCCACGAATACGTTGTCACTGATCATCGACAGGAAACCGTTGGCCAGGTAGAACAGCGCTTCCTGGGTCTTGCCGTCATAGGTGCGCACCCAGTCGATGACGGGCGTAAACAGGCCCTGGTGATCGATGACGGCAACGATGGCAAAGAACACGACGAGCAATGCCGTAAACGGCAGCGCCTCTTCGAAGGCATGGCCGAGGCGGTGCTCCTCGGTGATGCCGTTGAGCGCTGTCGCGAGGACGATGACGAGCAGGCCGACCACGCCCGGCTCGGCCAGGTGAAAGCCGAGCGCAAAGATCAGGACCAGTGCGACGAACGCCTGCGCACCGATAACCGCGCTCTCGGTCTTCGTGCGCTTCTCGGCCATCGAATGATCGAACTCTTCGAGGATTTCGCGAACCCGGGGCGACAGCTCGGTGCCGTAGCCAAAGGTTTTGGTTTTCTCGAGTAAGGCGCAGGTGATCTGCCCGACGACGAGCACGGGCATCGAAATATGCGCCATGCGCAGGAAGAACTCGGCGAACTCCCAGTCCATGATCTCGGCGATCAGCAGGTTCTGCGGCTCGCCGACCAGCGTCGTCACGCCACCGAGCGCCGTGCCGACGGCGCCGTGCATCATCAGGCTGCGCAGGAAAGCGCGGAAGTTCTCGAGATCGTCGCGATGCAGTTCGACAACCTGATCGTCCGTGGTCGGGTCGTGGTCGTGATCGAACTTCTTGCCCGACGCCACCTTGTGGTAGATCCCGTAGAAACCGGCCGCCACGGTGATGATCACGGCCGTCACGGTCAGCGCATCCAGGAAGGCCGACAGGAATGCCGCAGTGAATGAGAACAGCAGCGACAGCAGAATCTTGGAACGCACGCCGAGCAGGATCTTCGTGAACGTGAACAGCAGCATTTCGCGCAGGAAGTAGATGCCGGCCACCATGAACATCAGCAGCATGATGACCGGGAAGTTCACCTCGGCCTCGTGGAACACCATCTCGGGCGTCGCCAGCCCGAGCACGATGGCCTCGACGGCCAGCAGGCCGCCCGGCTGCAGCGGGTAGCACTTCAGCGCCATCGCCAGCGTGAAGATGAACTGCAGGACCAGCACCCAGCCCGCGACAAACGGGTCGTAAATGACCAGGATCGGGTTCACGATCAGGAAAGCGATGATCGTTTGCTTGTACCAGATCGGCGAATTGCCGAGAAAATTCTGGCGCAACGCTTCTGCTGTGGTGTGGGCCATCGAGCGGTCCTTCAGTAAAACGAACGGGCGATTTTAGACGGATTTACGGATTTTCTCGACCAGCGCATCATGCGCCGCTGCCTCGGATTCGGTCGCCCGGACCACAACGAGGTCGAGCTCCGCCGAACGGCCGCCCTCGCGGTTTCCAGCGGTTCGCGGACCCCCGTTATCATTGCGGCCGAGCGTCGCCGCACTCTCCTCGAGCGTCATCGCGGTCTGGCCGCCGGTCATGGCGAGATAAACCCGCGCCAGCAGGTCGGCATCGATCAGGGCGCCGTGCAGCTCGCGGTTCGAGGCGTCGACCTCGTAACGCTTGCAGAGAGCGTCCAGGCTGTTGCGCTGTCCCGGGTGCAGCTTGCGGGCGAGCGTCAGCGTGTCGAGCACCAGCGCGTGTTGCTTGATCCTGGGCTTGCCATGCTCGATGAGAGTGAGTTCGTGCTCGAGGAAGCCGACGTCGAACTCGGCGTTGTGAATCACGAGCTCGGTATCGCGGACGAAATCGAGCAGCTCGTCGACGATCTCGCCGAAGCGCGGCGCCGTCTCGAGATCGTCGCGGCTGATGCCGTGCACGCGCTCGGCCCCTTCATCGATATCGCGGTCCGGGTTCAGGTAGGTGTGAAAGTGGTTGCCCGTGATGCGCCGGTTGACGAGTTCGATGCACCCGATCTCGATGATGCGATGGCCCTCCGTCGTGGAGAGGCCCGTCGTTTCGGTGTCGAGGACGATCTGTCTCATAGCTCATCTATACCACGATTTGCGAGCGCATCGGCTTCCTCGTTGCCTGCGTTGCCCGTGTGGCCCTTCACCCAGTGCCACTCGACGTCGTGGCGCGACAGGGCCTCGTCGAGCGCCATCCACAGGTCCTGGTTCTTGACCGGCTTTTTCGCCGCCGTCTTCCAGCCGCGTGCCTTCCAGTTGTCCATCCACTCGGTGATGCCGTGCATGACGTACTTCGAGTCGGTGTGCAGGCGTACCGCGCGCGAGCCCTTGAGCGCGTTCAGCGCCTCGATGGCGGCCGTCAGCTCCATGCGGTTGTTCGTGGTTTCGCGTTCGCCACCGTGCAGCGTCTTGCGATGCTTGCCGGCGATCAGCAATACGCCCCAACCACCCGGGCCCGGATTCCCTCTGCAGGCGCCGTCGGTGTAGATCTCAACTCTTGGACTCAAATTTTATTCGCGACACTCGGTTGGTGGAATTGGCCAGCCCCGCGACGACCTTCGGCTTGCGTCGCCACACCGGCCTGACCGGCGTCAACGGGCTGACCCGTTTCTGGGCCGTGAGCATATAGCAAGCCGCAAGCTCCGGCCACCAGCGCTGCCCGCGCTGTTCCCACTTGGGTGACGTCGCGCCACGAAACGTCGGCAGCGGCCAGCGGAAGAAGTAACGCACTGCGCCGTGAATACGCATGTCGAGCAGCTGCAGCCAGTCCCGGAGGCTCCGCTCGGGAACGAGGTGGTGCGCGTCGGGCGGCAGACCGGCGCCCGGCACGAGCCGGCGCACGCCCCACAGGCCGCCCGTCTTGAAGCCGAGGATAATGATGTGCCCGTGGGTGGTCAGTACGCGATCAACCTCGCGCAGGATCGCGTGCGGTCTGTCAGAGTAGTCGAGCACGTGCGGCAGCAGGACGCAGTCGATCGAATCATCCTGGATCGGAAGCCGATGAAATTCACCGATACACGACGGGGACCCGTTGGGTGCTCCGGGGTCGATTCGCCACTGCCGCTGCGAGCGGGAGTGCTTCAGGAACGTGTTAGCCTCGCCCCAAAGACCGAGCTGCAGGCATTGCTCGCCGAAAACGCCGTCGATCGCCTCTTCGACGATGCGGCTCTCCAGCTGCACGAGTTGTTCACCCAGCGGCGATTGCAACCACTGCCTGACGGACTCGGGATAATGCGTTGTTTGCTCCAAAATCGGTCCTGCGTCTCGATTTGCGCCCCGGGCACTTGCACCAGCGCCGCTTGCCGGTACGATACCCCGGATGCCTTACGTCAAACCACGATTATTGCAGAGATTTCGGGCTGTTGGCGCTACCGCCGTCACCTTTTTCGTGGCATCCGGAGCTGTCGCAGACCCCCTGATGCCGCTCGACATCGTCGGTACGGCGCAGCAGGAATCCGCCGACCTGACGCTGCTTTCGCCGCTGGAGGGCCTCTGGGACCAGCTCGAGACGGTCGAACCGGCCTCCCCTGACCTTCTCACTCGCCTGCGCTACGGATTCAGCCTCGAGCCCGAGCAGCACCAGCGAATCGACGCCGAACGGCAGTGGTTTGTCCGTAATCCCGATTACCTGGATCGCGTTTTTACCCGCGCCCAGCGCTACCTGCCCCACATCACCGAGGAACTCACGCGGCGCAGCCTGCCGCTCGAACTCGCACTGCTGCCGATCGTCGAAAGCGCCTACGACCCGTTTGCCTACTCGCACGGGCGAGCCGCGGGCCTCTGGCAGATGATCCCGGGCACGGCAACACGATTTGGTCTCAAGCAGAACTGGTGGTATGACGGCCGCCGTGACGTCGTCGAGTCGACGCGCGCCGCGCTCGACTACCTCGAGTATCTCTACGACTTCAACGAGGGCGACTGGTTGAATGCGATCGCCTCGTACAATTCGGGCGAAGGCAATGTGCGCCGGGCCGTCAAGCGCAATCGTGCGGCCGGCAAGCCCGACGAGTTCTGGCACCTGCGACTGTCGAAAGAGACCAGCACCTACGTGCCGCGACTGCTCGCTCTCGTCGACATCGTCAAGGATCCGGCCAAATACAACATTGTGTTGCCGCGCATTGCGGACGAACCGCAGTTCGCCGTAACCGATGTGGGCTCGCAGATCGACCTCGCACTCGCCGCCGAACTGGCCGGCGTCGACGTCGACACCGTCTACACGTTCAACCCGGGCTACAACCGCTGGTCGACCGACCCGGCCGGGCCGCACACGCTCGTGCTGCCGGTCGATGCCGTCGACACGTTCGAGGCGGCACTGGCCGAGGTGCCGGCGAACGAACTCGTGCGCTGGAAGCGCCACAAGGTGAAAAGTGGCGAGGCGATCTCGGTTATTGCCAACAAGTACAACACGACCGTGTCGTCGCTGCGCTCGGCGAACAACCTGCGCAGCAACACGATCCGGGCCGGCCAGTACCTGATGATCCCGGTCGCGACCAAGCCGCTGTCGGCCTACTCGAAGAGCGCCGACGCCCGGCTCGCCGCCACCCAGAACCGGCCGCGGGCCGATAACAAGGTGGAGCACGTCGTGCGTTCCGGCGAGAGCTTCTGGACGATCTCGCAAAAGTACGGCGTCACGACGCGCGAGCTCAGCGCCTGGAACGGCATGGCGCCGCGCGACACGCTGCCGGTTGGCCGCACGCTGGTCGTCTGGACCGACCGCGACGTCGTCGCCGAGTCGCCGCGCCTGTCGCCGACAACGGCGCTGGGCAACACGACGCGCAAGGTGCGCTATACGGTCAAGAGCGGTGATTCGCTGTATGTCATCGCACGAAAGTTCCGTGTCGGCATCGACCAGATCGCACGCTGGAACAATATCGACAAGAACAAGATTCTAAGGCCGGGCACGACGCTGACGATGTACGTCGACGTCACCCGCCAATCGAGCTGAGACAAACAAACATTCAGGGGAACACCTATGGGCTTCATGGCCGGCAAACGGGCGCTGATCGTTGGCGTCGCGAGCGATCGCTCGATCGCAACGGGAATCGCAGAAGCGTTCGCGCGTGAGGGTGCCGAACTCGCCTTCACCTACCAGAACGACAAACTCAAGGGGCGCGTCGAGAAATTGTCCGAACGCCTGGGACAGAACACCGACCTGCTGTTCCAGTGCGACGTTACGAGCGACGAAGAAATCGATGCCGTGTTCGAGAACCTGGGCAAGCACTGGGACAAGCTCGACATCCTCGTGCATTCGGTCGGCTTTGCGCCGCGCGACCAGCTCGAAGGCGGCTTCACCGAGTCGATCACGCGTGAAGGCTATGCCATCTCGCACGACATCTCGGCCTACAGCCTGGCGGCGCTGGCCAAGGCCGCTTTGCCGATGCTGTCCGACAAGTCGGCGATCCTCGCACTGACCTACAACGCTGCGGTCCAGGTCGTGCCCAATTACAACGTCATGGGCCTTGCCAAGGCCAGTCTCGAGTCCTGCGTACGCTTCCTGGCGTCCGATCTCGGGCCGAGGGGGGTACGGGTCAACGCGATCTCGGCCGGCGCCATCAAGACGCTGGCCGCGGCCGGCATCGCCGGTTTCCGCAAGATGCTCGGCTATGCCGAGAAGGCCTCGCCCCTGCGCCGCACGGTCACGATCGAGGAAGTCGGCAACACGGCCGCGTTCCTGTGCTCCGACCTCGCCAGCGGAATCACGGGCGAGACGACCTTCGTCGATGCCGGCGTCAACATCATGGGGATGGTGTTCGACGAGGACTAGGCCAGTTCTTCTTCGGGTTCACCGATCGCGACGTTTGTCGTTTCACCTTCGAGACGCGCCACGATCGTTGCGCAGCTCGCATCGCCCCAGACGTTGATGCTGGTGCGCGCCATATCGAGAATACGGTCGAACACGAGCAATACACCCAGTGCCTCGATCGGCAAACCGATCGCAGACAGGATGATCGCGATCGCCACGAGCGACGCGGACGGAACGCCTGCAACGCCAATTGAAGTCAACAGGGCAATCGCTACGATCGAGAACTGCATCGCAAAGGTCAGTTCGAGGCCGTAAGCCTGGGCAAGGAAGATGGCGGCCGCGCATTCGTATAGCGCCGTGCCGTTCATGTTTACGGTCGCGCCGAGTGGCAGCACGAAACTCGCAACCTTGTTCGACACGCCGATATTGTCCTCGACACATTCCATCGTGACCGGCAGCGTCGCCGACGACGATGCCGTCGAGAACGCGGTCAGCATGGCTTTTCCGGCACCCTGGATCGTCCGCAGCGGATTCGCCTTACCGATAAACCGCAGCAACAGCGGCAAGGTCACGAACGCGTGTACTGCGAGCGCAAGCAACACGACGATGGCAAAAACGGCCAGCGGGCCGGCCGCCTTATAGCCGGCCTTGGCGACAACACCGGCCACGAGTCCGAATACGCCGATGGGTGCAAACCTCATGATCCACTCGGTCATGCGCATCATGACGTGAAACACGGCGTTCCAGAAACGGTACAGCGGCTCCGCGTACTCGTTGTCGAGATGGGTCATGAAATAGCCGAACAGGATCGCGAAGAAGATGATGGCCAGCATCTCGCCGTTGCCGGCCGCTTCAACGACGTTGGGCGGCACCATGCGCAGGAAAATCTCGGCGACGTCGGCAAGACCCTTGCCGCCGACCAGTTCCTCGAGGTCCTCAGTCGACGTCTCGAGCGCCAGCAGGTCGCGCGCGGGTTCGCCGTCGACGATGCCGGGGGAAACCGCGTTGACGAGAATCAGGCCGACCATGATGGCAGCCAACGTGGTCGTTGCGTAGAACAGCAGTGTCTTGCCGCCAAGTGAGCCGAGGTTGCCGCCGGAACCGATGCCCGCGACGCCGACAATGATCGACGACATGATCAGGGGCACGATGATCATCTTCAGCGCGTTCAGGAAGATGGTCCCGATGTAGCCGAAGATCGCCACGAATCTCACACCGGCGATGCTCGGCTCCACACCTGTCGCTGCCTGCGTGTTGAACACCCAACCGCCAACGATCGCGGCAAGGATAATGGCGATCAGGATCTGCCAGTGCAGCTCGAGTTTGCGCATAGAAGCCCCCTTGCAATATGGGGCCCGACCTTACTAGAACAGATCTTCCGCGGCCAGTGCGTCCTCGCTGATGACGACGTCGGCACGTTCGTACAGCGCCTGCACGAACGCGATGAAATCAGACGTCCCGTACTGCTGTGCAAGCTCGAGTTTTCCGGCATCGCGGTCCGCCAGCGGAATCGACTCCGGGCGGCCCGGAATGACGGCGTCGAGGCTATAAACGGTTACTCCACCCGTACTCGTAACGACGCTGCCCGTTACCGGATTGTCTTGCGTTGGCTTCGCTGCCTGGAAGATCTGGGCGAGCACACTCTGATCCATCTCGGCATCCTGCCGTGAGATCAGCGTCGGTGCAGACACCGTCGCACCCGCCGCTTCTGCTGCCGCACCGAAGTCTTCACCGCTGTTCAGCGCCACGAGCAACTGCTCCGCGCGATTGAACACGATCGTCTGCGCTTCCTGGCGTTTGAGCGCGTCGGCGATTTGATCGCGAACATCCTCGAGCGGCTGTCGCGACGCCTCGAAGTGCTGCGTTACCTTGAAGACCACCGAACGATTGGCGTCGAGTTCGACGATCTCGGAGATCTGGCCGTCGTACAACACACTGGCATCGAAGATCGCGTCGATGGCGGCCTGGTTCGAACCGATAGGCTCGCCACCCGACCGAGTGAAGCCCGTGGCCGTCTGCACGTCGAGGCCGACAACCGCCGAAATCGACTGCATGTCCGGCGCATCGAACAGGGCATCGGATACCTGGCGTTCGAGATCGCGGAACTTGTCTTCGGCCTCGCGACCACGGAGTTCGCTCAGCAACTCGGCGCGCACCTGGTCGAGCGGCAGCGGCCCCTGTTCGAGAATCTCGTCGAGGCGGATCACGTGGAAACCGAAATCGGTCTGCACGGGACCGCCGACCTCGCCGGCCTGCATCGAGAAAATGGCGCCACCGAGCTCGTCCGGCAGCTGCGACCGCGTCAACACGCCGAGGTTGCCGCCGTCCGATGCCGTAGAGCCGTCGTCGGAGTGCTCCGCGGCCAGGGCCTCGAAGGACTCCCCGGACTGGATCCGCGCCAGCAGCTCGTTGGCCTCGGCTTCAGCCGCGGCCTCGTCGTCGCCGCTCAGGATCAGGATGTGTCGCGCCTGACGCTGCTCGTCCTGCAGGTAGCGGTCCTGGTTGTCTTCGTAATACTGCAGCAAGGCCTCTTCGGTAACTTCGATCGACTCCGCCACGGCGTCGCGGCGCACTTCGATGAACTCGACGTCTGCCGACTCTTCGGTCAGGAACATCGTGTCGTTGTCCGCATAAAACGCCGCAATCATCTCCTCGGTGACCTCGACCTCTTCGGCCGCTGCATCGAGATCGAAGCTCGCCAGCGACACGAGGCGCTGCTCGGCGACCAGGTTCAGGAACCGCCGGTAGTCGGCCGGCGTCACGATCGACGTCGCGCCGACCGCGCGTCTCAGCTGGTCGGCGCGCAACGCGGCGCGCTGGTTTTCCTCGAAGCTGGTCGGATCCAGGCCGCGGGCCAGCAGCCACGAACGGTAGGTGTCCATGTCGAAGCGTCCGTCAACGTGGAATTCGGGGAAACGCTGGATCATGTCGGTCACCAGTTGGTTCGGGATCTGGTAGCCGTCATCGATCAGGTACAGCGTAAGCAGGCGCTCGCGAATCAGGTTGTCCAGCACGCTTCTGCGAATCTGCACGCGAAATTCCTCGGGCAAATCAGCCAGCGCGGGGTTGTTTTCAATCTGGTTACGGTAGGCCTGCTCGAAAGTCAGGATGCCGATCTCGCTGCCATCGACTTTTGCGGCGTAGGTGTCGCCGAGGAAGTTGTAATTGCCGACACCGAAGAAGACGAACGTGACGCCGATCATGCCGAGGATTGACAGGGCGATCCAGCCCGTGAATTTTTCGCGAATTTTCGTGAGCATATCTGGACTTGGCGGGATTTAACGAGGCGTGGGATTCTACTTTAGGTTCGCTGGAAATCCCACAGTTCCACGCATATGTGGACGGGATTGACTCGGCCCTTCGGGCCTCGCCCCTGCGGGGCAACCTGCGGTTGTCCAAATCGGGCTGCGCCGCGATTTGTCAAACCCGCGTCGCGGATTCAATTCAGTCGCTCGCCCCATAAAAAAAGCCCGCGGGCCATAAGGCCCACGGACTTTTTTAAATGGCGGAGCGGACGGGACTCGAACCCGCGACCCCCGGCGTGACAGGCCGGTATTCTAACCAACTGAACTACCGCTCCGTATCCTGGTGGGTGCTGACGGGATCGAACCGCCGACCCTCGCCTTGTAAGGGCGATGCTCTACCAGCTGAGCTAAGCACCCGAAAAACGGAAAATGCTCGGCCCCCCGGGTCGAGCGGCGCGCTAGTTTACGGCATCCTTCAGGCCTTTGCCAGCCTTGAAACCGGGAACGTTGCTTGCCGCAATATGGATCGCTTCGCCGGTCCGCGGATTGCGTCCCATACGAGCTGCGCGAGCCTTGACCGAGAACGTTCCGAAGCCGACCAGAGAGACGGATCCACCGTTCGCCAGCGTGCGCTGAACCGCGTCAAGCGTCGCGTCCACTGCTTTTGCTGCATCAGCCCGTGACAGGCCAGACGAGCCTGCTACTGCATCTACCAATTCACCCTTATTCATGCTTTCACCCTTGTAGATTGATTAACGTAGTTTCGATCAATCCAACGAGTGCGCTGTGGCGCGCAATCCGCTGAATGTCCGTGCGTGGCTCCGTGCATCCACGCGCGGTTGCGATGCTTATACCAATCGACCAATAGCGGGTCAAATTTCCTTTAACCACGCGGGTTTCAGCGTTTTAGTGCGGGCGGACGATATCCTCGGATTTCGACTCTTCGGCAGGCGTTTTTGCCTCGGCTTTTTCGTCCTTGGCAGACGCCTCCGGGAGGGGCATATGCTGCAACGCATGCTCGAGGACCGCGTCTATCCATTTCACTGGAACTATCGTCAGTTTGTCCTTGATGTTCTTCGGAATTTCCGCCAGGTCCTTTTCGTTTTCCTGCGGGATTAACACGGTCGAAATACCGCCGCGATGCGCCGCCAGCAGCTTCTCCTTGAGGCCGCCGATCGGCAGCACTTCGCCGCGCAGCGTGATCTCGCCGGTCATGGCCACATCGCTCTTTACGGGGATGTCGGTTAATGCCGACACCAGTGCAGTACACATGCCAACTCCCGCAGACGGTCCGTCCTTCGGAGTGGCCCCTTCAGGCACGTGAATGTGCACATCGAGCTTCTGGTGGAAGTCCTCGTCGATGCCCAGGATCTTGCTTCTCGAGCGCACAACGGTCATGGCGGCCTGGATCGATTCGGTCATCACTTCGCCGAGTTGACCCGTATAAGTGTGCTTGCCTTTGCCCGGAACAACGGCCGTTTCGATGGTCAAAAGCTCACCACCGACCTCGGTCCAGGCCAGTCCGGTAACCTGCCCGACCTGGTCGGTCTCTTCGGCCCTTCCGTAACGGTAGCGGCGCACGCCGAGGTACTTCTCGATGCTTTTCGGGGTGATCGAAACACGCCGGTCACGCGGCTTCAGCAGCAGCATCTTGACGACCTTGCGGCAGATCTTCGAAATCTCGCGCTCGAGATTGCGAACACCCGACTCGCGCGTGTAATGCTGGATGATGTCGAGCACGGCACTCTTCGAGATTTGCAGCTCTTGTTCCTTGAGGCCGTTTTCCTTCATCTGCTTCGGAATCAGGTAGCGAATCGCGATATTGAGCTTTTCATCTTCGGTGTAACCCGGGATACGGATTACTTCCATGCGATCGAGAAGTGGCGCCGGAATATTCAGGCTGTTCGCCGTGCAGACGAACATCACGTCGGACAGGTCGAAATCGACCTCGAGGTAGTGGTCCTGGAAGGTCGAGTTCTGCTCGGGGTCGAGTACCTCGAGCAATGCCGACGACGGATCGCCACGGAAGTCCATGGCCATCTTGTCGACCTCGTCGAGCAGGAACAGCGGNNCCGATGTAGGTGCGGCGGTGACCGCGAATCTCGGCTTCGTCACGCACGCCACCCAGTGACATGCGAACGAACTTGCGGTTCGTTGCACGCGCAATGCTCTGGCCCAGCGAGGTCTTGCCGACGCCCGGCGGTCCGACGAGGCAGAGTATGGGGCCTTTGAGACGCTTCACGCGCTGCTGTACGGCCAGGTACTCGAGAATCCGCTCCTTGACCTTCTCGAGCCCGTAGTGATCGGCTTCCAACACCTCTTCAGCGCGCTTCAGATCCTTGATGACCTTGCTGCGCTTCTTCCAGGGGGCCTTGAGCAACCAGTCGATGTAATTGCGGACCACGGTCGCCTCGGCCGACATCGGTGACATCAGCTTGAGCTTGTTGAGTTCGGAGGTGGCCTTTTCTTTCGCCTCCTTCGACATGCCGGCTTTTTCGATCTTGTTTTCGAGATCGGCCAGCTCGTTCGGCGCGTCTTCGATTTCGCCGAGTTCCTTCTGAATGGCCTTCATCTGCTCATTCAGGTAATACTCGCGCTGGCTCTTTTCCATCTGCTGCTTGACGCGGCCGCGGATGCGCTTCTCGATGTGCAGCACGTCGATCTCGCCCTCGATGATGCCGAGGATCTGCTCGAGGCGCGATTTCACATCCTGAATCTCGAGGATGCGCTGCTTCTCGGAGAGTTTCAGTGCCATGTGGGCGGCGACGGTGTCGGCCAGGCGGCCCGGCTCGTCGATGCCCGACAGCGAGGTCAGGATTTCGGGCGGCACCTTCTTGTTCAGTTTCACATACTGCTCGAACTGGGCGATGATCGAGCGCACGAGCACGTCGATCTCGCGTTCGTCGTGGCGATCGTCCTCGGCCAGCATCGAGATCTCGGCCGAGAAATGGTCACCGACATTGATGCGGTCGATCAGGGCGCGTTCCGAACCCTCGACCAGCACCTTGACGGTGCCGTCGGGGAGCTTCAGGAGCTGCAGGATCGTCGCAAGCGTGCCAACCTCATATAAATCAGAGGGTTGTGGATCATCCATGTCAGCCGTTTTTTGCGCGACGAGCAGGATGCGCTTGCCCGTGCCCATTGCCTTGTCGAGCGCCACGATCGACCTGTCGCGGCCCACGAACAGCGGAATGACCATGTGGGGATAGACGACCACATCACGGAGCGGCAGCACCGGCACGCCGTGTGAATCGTCTTCGAGTTGGAGTTCTGTTACCAGATCGTCAGACACCAGGATTTACCTCATACAAATAGTGCCATCGGACATGCGTCCGATAGCGGTATTTTCAAGCCAGGTAACGCTAAAGTGTCTAGGCGCCTTCCGAACCCGTCGGTCTCGGCTGCTGTTCGATGTTCGCGGTCGAAGGTTCCTCCGACTCGTAAATCACGTAAGGCTTGGTCTCGCCCGTGACGACGGCTTCGTCCACGACCACTTTCTTTGCGCTCGTCGATGACGGCAAATCGTACATCGTATCGAGCAGCACATTTTCTAGGATCGTGCGTAGCCCGCGTGCACCCGTCTTCCTGTCCATGGCGCGGCGCGCCACGGCGGCGAGTGCATCGTCGCGGAATTCGAGTTCCACGCCTTCCATCTCGAACAGCTTGCGGTATTGCTTCGTTAGCGCATTCTTCGGCTCGAGAAGAATTTGGACCAATGCTTCTTCATCGAGTTCTTCGAGTGTTGCCACGACCGGCAAACGGCCAACGAATTCGGGAATGAGTCCGTAACGAATCAGGTCCTCGGGCTCCACTTCATGCAGCAGCTCGCCGATGGACTGTTCGTTCTCTTCGGTCTTGACGTCGGCAACGAAACCGATGCCGCTCTTCGACGACCGATTGAGGATGATCTTGTCGAGGCCCGCAAATGCGCCGCCGCAGATGAACAGGATATTGCCCGTGTCGACCTGCAGGAATTCCTGCTGCGGGTGCTTGCGGCCGCCCTGGGGCGGAACCGAGGCGATCGTGCCTTCGATCAGCTTCAGCAGCGCCTGCTGCACGCCTTCGCCCGATACGTCGCGCGTGATCGACGGGTTGTCGGACTTGCGCGAAATCTTGTCGATCTCGTCGATGTAGACGATGCCCGTCTGCGCCTTGTCGACGTCGTAGTCGCACTTTTGCAGCAGCTTCTGGATGATGTTCTCGACATCCTCACCGACGTAGCCCGCTTCGGTCAGCGTCGTCGCGTCCGCAATCGTGAAGGGCACATTGAGCAGGCGCGCCAGCGTCTCGGCCAGGAGCGTCTTGCCGCAACCGGTCGGGCCGATCAACAGGATGTTGCTCTTGGCGAGCTCGACTTCGTCCTTGGTGCGATCGTCCATGCGATCGTTGAGGCGCTTGTAGTGGTTGTAGACAGCCACCGAGAGCACTTTCTTGGCCCGCTGTTGGCCGATGACGTACTCGTCAAGGATGTCCTTGATTTCCGCCGGCTTGGGCAGCTTGTCGTGCCCGGCCTCGCTGGCGTCCTCGAGTTCTTCGCGAATGATGTCGTTACAGAGCTCGACGCACTCGTCGCAGATGAAAACGGAGGGACCCGCAATCAGCTTGCGTACTTCGTGCTGGCTCTTGCCGCAAAAAGAACAATAGAGGAGTTTGCCGTCCTCGTTCTTACCGCGGGAATCATCGCTCATACAAATTTGGCCTTGTGTGACTTAAAAATCAGCGTGTTACAGCTGTGCGTGTAGTTTACATGCGACATTCTACGGTGCAAGGCAGCATATCCCACAAATAGTAGGACCGGCTGTAACCAATTGATATTACAGGGATCAGTCGTTTTCCGACCCGCTCATTTCCTTGCGCTCGGCCAGAACATGGTCAATCAGGCCGTATTCCTTTGCGTCAGCCGCACTCTTGAAGTTGTCCCGCTCGAGATCCGCCTCGATGACGTCGACGGGCTGGCCAGTGTGCTTCGCCATGATCTCATTGAGGCGCGCCTTGAGTTCCAGCGTCTCCTTGGCGTGGATGCTGATGTCGGTCGCCTGGCCCTGGTAACCGGCGCTCGGCTGGTGAACCATGATGCGCGAATGCGGCAGCGCGTAGCGCTTGCCCTTCGTGCCGCCGGCCAGCAGCAGGGCGCCCATCGACGCTGCCTGGCCGACGCAGATCGTCGAAACGTCGCAATTGATGAACTGCATCGTGTCGTAAATCGACAGCCCCGCCGTCACGATGCCGCCCGGCGAGTTGATGTACAGATGAATGTCCTTGTCCGCATTCTCGGACTCGAGGAACAGCAGCTGTGCGACCACGAGGTTGGCCATGTGGTCCTCGACCGGACCGACCACGAAAACGAGGCGGTCCTTGAGCAACCGCGAATAGATGTCGTATGCCCGCTCTCCCCGTGCCGTCTGTTCGACGACCATCGGGACCAGGTTCAGTGCCGTTTCGCTCATGCTTATTCCTGTGTATTCAAGCCCCGCCTATGTTCTCACGAAATTGGCTGTTTAGGGATTCATATATTCCGTGAACGCCACTTTCTTGTTGGTGCTTTTGCCGTTTTCGAGCAGCCAGTCGAAAGCCTGCTGCTCGAGTACAACGGGATGGACCTGCTGCAGGAACTGCTGGTTGCCGAGATACATGTTCACCATGTCTTCGGCATTCTCGTAACCGGCACACATTTCCTCGACGTGGGCGCGCACCTTCTCGTCGTCCACTTCGAGTTTCTGGTCCGCGATCAGCTGGCTGACCAGCAGGCTCAGTCGAACGCGCCGTTCGGCCATCTCTTCGAAATTCGCGATCGGCGGCGCCTGGCTGTGGTCCTCGATGCCGAGCCGGCGCATCGCATCGTGCTGCAAGGAATGCGCCTCCTGCTGTTTCAGTGTCTGCGGGATCTCGATCGGGTTGTTCTCGAGCAGCGCGTTCATGATCTGCTCGCGGATGTCGCCCTTCTTCTTGGCGTCGGCCTCGCGTTCCATGTTCTCGCGAACATCCTCCATGAACTTCTCGAGCCCGCCTTCGGTCACGTCGAAGCTCTCGGCAAACGCGTCATCGACTTCCGGCAGTATCTCTTCCTCGACCCGGCGGACCTTGATCGCGAAGTCGGCCTTCTTACCGGCGAGGTCTTCGGCGTGATACTCCTTCGGAAACTTGACCTTGATCGTCTTCTCCTCGCCGGCGGTGACGCCGGTCAGGCCTTTCTCGAAGTCGGGCAGCATCTGGCCCTGGCCGAGGACGACCGGCACCTCGGTACCCTTGCCGCCTTCGAATTCCTCGCCCTTGAGCGTGCCCGTAAAGTCACAGGTCACCCTGTCGCCGTCGGCGCTCTTGCGCTCGACCTCGTTCCAGGTCGCTTTCTGCCGCCGCAGCCTGAGCAGCATGTCGTCCATGTCGGCGTCGCCGATCTCGACATCGGGAACCTCGACCGCGATCTTGTCGAGATCCTTGAGCTCGACCTTCGGCATGACTTCGAACGTGGCCACGTACGCGAAATTCTTGTCGTCCTTGCTGTCCTCGGTCTCGATGCGCGGGCCGCCGGCAGGGTTCAGGTTCTCCTGCATCACGGCGTCGGTGTAGCTCTTCTGCATCAGTTCCGACAGCACTTCCTCGCGGATCTGCTTGCCATAGCGTTGCTTGACGACTTTGGGCGGCACCTTGCCCGGGCGGAAACCCTTGAGCTTGGCCGTGCGTCCAACGGTCTTGAGCCTGGAATTGATTTCCTGCTCGATACGTTCGGCCGGCAGCTCGACGCGCATGCGCCGCTCCAGCGTACCGGTCGACTCGACAGTAACCTGCATGTTGCTTCCCTCTAACGATCATCGGGCGATTGGTAGGGTCGCCCGAATAGAATTTAGTGTTTTAATTTCAGTACGTTACGTAAACGAACTTGGTGCGAAAGGAGAGACTCGAACTCTCACGGGTTGCCCCACTGGCACCTAAAGCCAGCGCGTCTACCAATTCCGCCACTTTCGCATGCCAGCCGGGAATTATAAGCAATCTTGCCGGATGCGACCACGCCGACGGCAATTACCTATTGTCCGATATACCGTCGGCCTTAGCATCGAGCGGGACATGTCGCTATTCGAACTGGCATTCCCCGATTCCCTGGCGCAGCAGCGCCGGGCCAGAGCTCGCCTGCGCGACCGGGCAGAGGAACCGGTCGACTACTGCTTCTCATTCGCCGTTGCCCGCTGGCTCGCGCGTCGCTGCCCCGGCGAGCTCTCGATCGACTGGGACGCGTTCGACGATTCTACCCGCCTCGACGAGCTCCTGAGGCAGCTCTTGCACCCGTCGGAGGACGAGTACTTCGACAGCGGCTGGGTGAGCACTCGAGATTGGATCGACATGGCCATGGCCGGTTTCGACGGCACCGACTTCGACTGGCTCATGGCGCAACTGACCGACAAGCGCATGCAGCGCGTCTGGACCCAGCTGTACGATGCCGCCGAGGTCCCGCTCACCTGGAACCTTTCCGCCAGCCGGTACGCGAAAGCCCGCAACGCGTTTCCGGTGTCACGGGTCGTTACGCGCAATCACGGTATGCGGTCCCGGCCAAGATTCCCGAAGCGGGAGATCCTGAAACCGCTCAGGAATATCGAACTTCTTGATGCGCGCCGCGGCGCCCGTCTGATCGACGTCGCGATGGCGTCACTCGCGACTCGTCATCGCGAGACGTATCACTTCAATTACGCCAACCCGCGGGAGGTCTATCTCGCAAGCATTGGTGACGGCGTAAGCGTTGCCGTATTCGGTTTGTTGCCGGAACACCGTTTCCCGCTCGAGTGCACGATGGGGTTCCTGGTTCTCGCAAACGGCATACCGATAGGTTATGGCGGATCGAGCGTGCTGTTTAAACAGGTCAATACCGGAATCAACATCTTCGACGACTTTCGCGGCAGCGAAGCCGCTTTTCTCTGGACGCAGGTGATGCGCGTTTATCACCAGCTCGTCGGCTGCACGCGCTTCATTGCCAACCCCTACCAGTTCGGCGGTGATAATACGGAGGCGCTCAGGAGCGGCGCGTTCTGGTTCTACTATCGACTCGGCTATCGCCCGGTGCTGCCCGACATTCGCAGGCTTGCGCAGCAGGAAGACACGCGAATCCGTCGCGACCGTGCGTATCGATCAAACATCAAGACGCTGCGCAGACTGGCCAGTTGCGATATGCACCTCCTGCTCCCCGGCGCGCGCGCCGGCGAGTTTTTCGACGAGCGCTGGTTTGACACGGTATCGATGCTGGCGACCGACGCTCTTGCTGCCGCCAACGGCAGGGCAAGACGCAAGTCGTCGGCACTGGCGCCAATTATCGAGGCATTGAGCCCCGACGACTGGAGCCGCAAAGACAGGCGGCTGATGCGGGAGCTCCTGCAAGCCAAGGATGGCGACCGCGAGCTTGTTTACGCGAGGCGACTGGCTAATAACCAGAAGTTATTGATTTCTTTGAAGAAGGCCTGCCGCAGAGCCGAATAATCGGACGGCGGTCACAGCGGTTGCTGGCGACCGTTGCTACCGTGGGCGGCATGAAAGGCAGGATCTTCATGACGCTATTCGCGCTCCCGTTTGCCGGCGTCGGCATCTGGATGGGTTGGTCGATCGGCAATGCCGTCTACGACACCGTCCGGATGAACAGCTGGATGCAGGTCGAGGCGCGCCTGCTGAGCGGCGGCTACACGATGCACAGCGGCGACGACTCGAACACGTACGAGGCATACGCCGATTACACCTACGTCGTTGACGGCCGGTCTTTCAGATCGGACCGGGTCAGCGTTAGTGGCGGCTCCGACAATATCGGCGACTACCAGCAGGACATCGGCCGCGAGCTGGGCAGCGCGCTCTCGAGCGGCAACAACATCCTCGTGTGGGTGAATCCCGACGATCCTGCCGAGGCCGTGATCGACCG
>WVYQ01000015.1:21644-23743 GCA_011772865.1 Woeseiaceae bacterium
CCCGACGATCCGTTCGAGCTCGAAGGCATCGATGTACGGCATCTGGGCATTTGCGGTGTTCTGGAACCTCGTCTCCGCGCCGTTGCCTTTCATCCTGTACGACGAAGCCGTCAACAAACAGAACTACATTGCGCTTGTCGGCCTGCTGTTTACGGCGGTCGGCATCGGCATGCTCGTGTGGGCAATACGCCTTACGCTCGAATGGAAACGCTTCGGCCCGACGCCCGTCACCCTCGACCCATTCCCGGGTTCGATCGGCGGCCACGTCGGCGGCACGATCGAACTCGCCCTGCCCTACGACGCGTCCAACGAGTTTCAATTGACGCTGACAAACCTCAAGAGCTACATCTCGGGTAGCGGCAAGAATCGTTCACGCAAGGAAACGGCGAAGTGGCAGGACATGATTGTCGCGCACGCCGAATCGACCGGTAGTGGCACGCGCCTGACGTTCCGCTTCGACGTCCCGGAGGGACTCAAAGAGGCGGACGCTGCGCGCGAGGATGACACCTACTACATCTGGCGCCTCGACCTGGCCGGCGAACTCGAGGGCACGGACATCAACCGCAGCTTCGACATACCCGTGTACGCGACGGCAACCCGGTCGCGACAGCTGTCGCAGATTGCCGTCGACCGTGGTCGCGAGAAACAGACGGCCCGGGCCGAGAAGGCCGTTAAAGACCGCATCCGGTTCATCACGGGCATGAGCGGTCGGAGCATGTACTACCCGATGTTTCGGCATTTCTGGCCGAAACTCGCGGGCTTTGTGGTCGGCGGTTCGTTTGCTGCGATCGGCGCATATCTCGTCGTCGAGGAAGGTCAGCGGCTATTCGGCAGTATCTTCGGCGGGATCGGCGGTATTGTCGCGCTGGCCACGATATACGGCATGTTCAACTCCCTCGAAGTGACTCGCGACGCGAGCGGCTTCACGACCGTGCGGCGCTGGCTTGGCATACCGGTCAGGCGCCGGCATATGGGCAGGCACGAATTTCACCACTTCGAGAAGAACAGCCGCTATCAGCAGCAGGGCGGAGGCAAGCACGTCCTGTTTTACAACGTCTACGCCGTGGACGGCGCCGGCAAGAAGCTCGTTGTCGGCGAAGGCTTCAAAGGCAATAGCCAGGCAGACGCCGCGATCGGGGTGATCGGCCAGGAGCTCGGTCTGACCAGTGTTGCGAGCCGCAACGCGACCCGGGAAACGAGCTCGAGCTGGGATCCGGCAGGGCTGCTGTCCGGCCGGGGACTGTCCAGCGAATCCTAAACCAGCGCCGGGACTGCGAGCGCTGCGAATACCGCGAGCACCAGCAGGTAGCCCACCATGCCAGGTTCTGTCTTGTGCGTGCTTGTCATTGTCATGCTCCCGAAACGATTTGCGAGCTATAAGCATGACTATGCGGCGCCGCAAGTACCTGACCGTAACATGATCATTTCCTGACGGTATTGTTCGACAGCCGACTGTGCAGCAATCGGCCACCTTGAAAACGGCTGATGACGGTCGAACGCTGTATAAATTTGTAACAAATCGCGTTCTATTTGACAGAATCTTTATTTTTCAATTTCGGCACGCACAGAAATCACGTAGCCTTTAGAAAACAAAGAACTGCCCGCAAAGTGGCAGCAAGAAAATGCCTCGATTTCTGTTAGTGATACTTATCAGCGCTTGTCTGTCGGCCGGCCCCGCAGCCGCTCATGACGGTAACAGCGAGCTGGTCGAAGAGGTTATCGTCTACGGCCGTTCGCAGGAAATCATCGGTTCGGCCGACCAGGCCTCCCAGGGCGTCATCGCCTATGACGATATTCGACTCCCACCCATGCTACGAGTCGGCGAGCTCGCCGAGGCTGTGCCGGGCATGGTTGCCACCCAGCACTCTGGCACCGGCAAGGCCAACCAGTATTTCCTGCGTGGTTTCAATCTCGACCACGGCACCGACTTTTCAGCGTTCGTGGACGGCGTGCCCATCAACATGCGGACACATGGTCACGGGCAAGGCTACCTCGACCTCAACTTCATCATCCCCGAGCTGGTTGAGGTCACCTCGTACCAGAAAGGCCCCTATTCCGTCTACAACGGCGACTTCTCGACGGCAGGCAGCGTCGAGTTC
>WVYQ01000015.1:23782-29290 GCA_011772865.1 Woeseiaceae bacterium
CCGGGCCCTGGGATCTCGACGAAGACCTGTCGCAGACGCGCTTCTACGCGAGCTATGCAAGCACGCTGGGTGACCTGGATGCACGGGTGTCACTGCTCGGCTACATGGGCGAGTGGAATTCGTCCGATCAGCTGCCGCTGCGAACCGTCGAGTCGGGTTTGATCGATGAGCTCGGCTTCATCGACCCTTACCTGGGCGGGCATACCGATCGCTTCAGCCTGACGGGGGAACTCGGGAGCGAGGATTGGAAGGCGACAGCGTATGTCGTGGACTACGACTTTTCGCTGTTTTCGAATTTCACCTACCTGCTTGAAGATCCCGACGACGGCGACCAGTTCGAGCAGATCGACAAGCGCCGCATCTACGGACTTCGGATTGACGGCTCGACAGTCGCTCCGGTTACGCTCAACTGGGGCGGCGATATTCGTTATGACGACATCTCCAAGGTCGGCCTGTTCAACACGGTAGCGCGCGAGCGGAGCAACACCGTGCGCACGGATTCGGTCGGTCAGTTCTCGGCGAGCGCTTATGGCGAACTCGATTTCCAGCCGACGGAAAACCTGCGCGCATCGGTCGGCGTGCGGGCGGACTTATTCTCCTGGGACGTGACCGCGCTTCGTCCGGAAAACAGCGGTTCGGGCAACGACACACTCATCAGCCCGAAACTCAACATCGCCTACCGGATGGGCGAGAACGCAGAGTTCTACGCCAACTGGGGGCGCGGATTCCATTCCAACGACGCGCGCGGCACGACGATCTCGGTCGACCCCGTGAGCGGCGATCCTGTGGACAGGGTCGACCCGCTCGTGACATCCGACGGTGCCGAACTCGGCTTGCGTTATGAGCGCGGGGACCGCTTCAATGCGACGCTGACCGGCTTCTGGGTCAATCTCGAATCAGAGCTGCTGTTCGTGGGCGACGCGGGTGGTACCGAAGTGAACGGTGCGTCCACGCGCGTGGGTGTCGAATTCTCGAGCTTTGTCCAGGCGAACGACTGGTTGGCAGTTAATTTTTCCTACACCTATACCGATTCGACGTTCGACAAGAACGTGGGTGATGGGCGGCGAATTCCTGGCGCCATCGAATCGAGCGCGACGCTGGGTTTGAACGGCGCCTGGGATAACGGGTTGTTCATTGCTGCCCGTGCCCGATACCTGGGTGAGGCGCCGCTGATCGAGGACGATTCTGTGCGGGCCCCTGCATCGACATTGGTCAATATCGGTGGCGGCTACCGCTTCGGCAATTTCAGTGTCCGACTCGACGTATTCAACCTGCTGGATTCTGACGACTACGACATCGCGTATTACTACGCGTCCCGTCTTCCGGGAGAAGCGGCAGGAGGTGTCGATGACGTTCACTTCCGACCGCTCGAGCCCAGGTCGGTACGAACGTCGATCACCTATCACTGGTAATACGTTCCAGGGGCAGCATCAGCTGCTCGATTCGCTAAGACCACGAACATAGCTTTCAATGGCCTGCAACGTGCAGAAGTTCTCCAGGGTCACGTCTTCGGGTGGAATGTGCACGTTGCACTCGGTCTCGAGGTGCGCAATGAGCATCGTAACGCTGAGCGAGTTCAGCGTTTCCGACAGCAGCAAATCCTGATCGGCTTCGATCACAAACTCCGGGTCGTTCAGAATTTCGTTCTGGATATAGGTGCGAAGCGCATCGACGTTCATGATTTACCGGTATTAAGGAACTGATTGATGATTTCTTTGCGGTCTATCTTGCCGCTGCTAGTGCGCGGAAATTCGCTGACGATGATGAGTTCCCGAGGCACGGCATAACCGGGCAGTTTCGTGCGCGCGTGCTGCAGCAAGTTGCCTACCTCCGCGGTCGCAGCGTCACGCAACTGCACGGCAGCGAGAATTGCCTTGCTGCCTAAATCGTCGGGCACGGTGAAGGCCGCAGCCTCTGAAACTTCGGCATGTGTCGCCAGCGCCGCTTCTACTTCGTCCAACTCGACGCGGTGTCCACGTGTTTTGACCATTCGGTCCTTGCGGCCGAGAAAACGCAGCAGGCCGTCTTCGTGTCGAACGACCAGGTCGCCGGTTCGAAAATACACATCGGGGAAAGGCCCGTGACTCTCCCGGTACAGGTAGACGCGCTCGTTGAGATCGGGCCGATTCCAATAACCTTTGGTCAGGGTCGAACTGCGGATACACAGCTCTCCTGCCTCGCCGATCCCGCACTCACGGTCATCGTCATCCACGATCAGGTCTGCAGAGTTTGCCGAAACGGTGCCGATCGGCACGGGCTCGTCGAACGGCTCCGGGAAAGGTGGCAGATCGTAGCAAGTGCACGAAGGCGCCTCTGCCGGACCATAGACGTTGGTAAATCGAACGTCCGGCAACTTTTCCATCACGGCTCGCAGGTGCTTCGGCGGGAACGGCTCCCCGCCAAAAAGCACCCAGCGAAGCGATGACAGGTCGCGCTTTTCCATCGCGCCACGCTGCAGCATTTCGATAAGCGTAAACGGCACCGTAAACACCACGCTGATCTGTTCCTGCTCGATGTACTCGGTCCAGCTCGCTGCAAACTTGGTAATCGGCTCCGGCACCAAGACGACGGTTGCTCCGGACTGCGATGTCGAGAAGAAATCGAAGATACTCAGGTCGAAGTGCAACGGCGCATGGCTTGCGACCCGGTCTGTCGGCGTCAGCCCGACGTGCTGGGCGCCCCAGCGGGCGTAGCTGATGCTGCCATGGTGGCTGTGCATCATCCCCTTCGGCTGACCGGTCGACCCCGATGTGTACATGATATAGGCGAGGTCCTGATCCACGATCCACACATCAGGCTGAGCATCGGGAAGCTCGCCGATCTGCTCCCAGCTGAGTGTTTTTGAGCCTGCTTCTGCATCGATACCATAGATGCAGCCGGTAAACGTGCCGGAGAGTTTCGCGAGGTTGGACGCCATCGCATCGGCACTGACGAGATGTTCGATGCCGCAATCGTTCAGGATGAACTGCAGCCGCTCTGTCGGCATGAACGGATCGAGCGGCACGAATATGCCGCCCGCTTTCAGGGCCCCGTATATCGCCACCCCCAGCTCGAGACCCTTGTGCATATAGATGCCGATACGTCCGCCAGGCTGCAACCCGTTCGCAATCAACGCATGCGCCAGGCGATTGCTGGCCGTGTCCAGCTCGGCGTAGCTGAGTTCCGTACCCTTGAAACTCAATGCAGGGTGATCCGGCGTTTTCTCCGCATAGTGAGTGACGGGTGAGTGAATGAGGAAGTCGAACATGCTTATCTGCCCGGCTCGTCTACAGGCCCAGCAAGCTCGCAACGATGTTGCGCTGCACGTCCGTGGTGCCGCTATAAATCGTTGCGCCGATTGCGTCGCGGAGGTTGCGTTCCACGCC
This sequence comes from Woeseiaceae bacterium, assembly GCA_011772865.1. Taxonomy (GTDB): domain Bacteria; phylum Pseudomonadota; class Gammaproteobacteria; order Steroidobacterales; family Woeseiaceae; genus UBA1847. Next base: position 27,148 of record WVYQ01000015.1, read on the forward strand.
AGCCGCAGTCAGGTAGCCATCGCCACCGTGAATCGCGATCGCATCAAGCCCGGACTGCACCAGTGACTCGCTGAGGTAGATCTTCGTCAATGCCGGGGCCATCAGATCAGAACTGCCTTCCTGCTGCTGCCGGGCGGTTTGATAAAGAAGCAGGCGTGCCGTTTCCAGGCGTAGTTTCATGTTGGCAATCCGATGCGATACTGCCTGATGCTTGCCGATGGCGAGGCCGGCGCGTTTGCGCTCGCGCGCAAAGGCCAGGCACTGATCCAGCAGGCGGTGCATCGCGCCGACATGCGGCGCCAGTACCAGGCTTCGTTCCCACATCTGTATGAAACTGAAGATGCTCGCCCCCGCACCCGGTTTGCCCAGCAGGGACTCTGCAGGCACGCGGCAATCGTGCAGCACGACCCGGCCGTAAGGCACAGTGCGCAAGCCCATCATCTCGTCCGCGTCGCCAGCTTTGTATCCGGGGGTATCGGCGTCAACGAGGAATGCGGAGATACCCCATTGACCTGCATCCGGCGCGGTCTTGGCGAAGACAACGGCGAAGTCGGCCAAAGGCGCAAACGTCACCAGGGTTTTTTCGCCAGATATGACGAAATCATCACCATCGGGGACGGCAGTCGTGGCAATAGCAAAAGCATCGGAACCACTGCTTTCCTCGTTCATTGCATGCGCCCCGATCAACTCACCGCGAATCGAACCGGGAAGGTATTTGTCCACTTGTGCGTCGCTGCCGAATTGCAGAAGCGCGGTCTGGACGCCCCACATCTGGGTGCCGAGCGCGAATGCGAGCCCATTGTCTTCGCAGCCGTACCCGATCGCCTCCATTAACAGGGCAGATAAAGTGGCGGAATAACCCTTGCCGCCCTGCTCCGTCGGCACCCTCCATCCCAATACGCCGAAATCGGCGCATTGTTTCCAGGCATCGCGCGAGAATTCACTCGGAGCGTCGAGCGCGGCTACGTCATGCTGCAAACTTTCTTTACAGAACGCGACAACCTCGTCGTACAAGTCGCATTCTTCCTTGGTCCATTCGAAGTCCATAGCATGTTCGACTTATGATTTAGTTCTTGTCGGTGCCGATCATGACCGGGTAAGTACGTGAGACTTTATCATAGAGATTGTTGGCGGCATCGCCGTGTATAAAAAGTTACAAATTCGTGTCGCATTTGCGACTAAAGTGGTACAACAGAGCAAGAAAAAGTCGCGAAAAAACTAAACATAATGAAAGAATTACGCGCGAAACTAGAGCGACTTGGTGATACGGATAGAGCACGGCTGTATCGCGAATTGCTGGACCGTTCTGGCACATCGTCAAAGCCCGTTCAGGAACTCGTTCTCGTGTACGAGAGATCGCCTGGTGCGGACCCTGACGCGATTCGGCGAACGGCCTCATCTCGCTTGCCAGAGCAAGAGCGGCCAACCCGGTTCGTTGCGACCGACAGCCTCCCAAGAACACCGCATGGCAAGCTCGATCGCCGGGCGTTACCGGGCCTGATTCGGGCCGAACACCGCGCTACGGATCAGCTCACGGATGGCTACGCCATTTCGGACGACGTTATGTCATCTGCGATCGCAACATTCGCCGAGGTCCTGGGCACCGCCAACGTGGGCGCGGATTCGAATTTCTTCGAGCTCGGGGGGCATAGCCTGCTCGCAGTGGAGTGCATGCTGGCGTTCGAAAAACGAACCGGCGAACGCATCAGCATCACGCAGTTTCTGAATCATCCGACACCGCGTGGAATGGCTGGGTTACTCAAAGACAAGGGAACACAACCTTTCCACTATATCTATTCAGCCCATGGGACTTCGTTCGACTATATCTACCCTGTCAGCGAGGACCAGTCCGGGTTGCCGGTCTTCGTCTTCTCATCGAGCAGGCTGGCGTACGCGCTGAAGCCGCGCAGACCCGACTGGACGATTTACGGCGTGCAGTTTCGCTGGCGGGATCAGAATGACGAGGACATTCACTACCGCAACCTGGAGGACCTGGCGGCTCGGATCGCAGCCGAGATTCGACAGCTTTGCGGTGAGGGTGAATTCGTGCTCGCGGGGTCGTCTTTTTCTGCCATGGTCACTTTTGAAGTAGCCAGGCAGCTGCGTGCGGACGGCATCAAACCCCAACTCACGATCCTAATCG
>WVYQ01000030.1:0-263 GCA_011772865.1 Woeseiaceae bacterium
AACAAAGGCCTGCTCGGCGATGATGAGTTGCCGGTATACAGGCTGCGCAACTGATCTGTTGTATAGTCGGGTATGGTCTGGCCACGTTACATCGCGTACTTCGTCGGCATCGTCTTGTTGACCGCAGTCCTGACACGCCTTGAGGTTGCGTTTCCGGGCAGCCTCAGAATGCATATCCTGATCAACCCGAGCGACCAGTTCGGGACGAGCGAATTCTCGCCAGTCGAGATCATGCAACCGATCATCATCCTCGTCTGCGGTGC
>WVYQ01000030.1:401-55359 GCA_011772865.1 Woeseiaceae bacterium
ATCGTTTACACCTATCGCGCCCGCCGCCGACTCAAGATTGCCTGGGCGCGCATCTGGCCGTCGCCGGGAATGGCACTACTGTTTGCCGGGGCAGTTATCCTGTTCGGGTTCGTCCAGTTCGTTGGCCATGAACCGTTGTGGCAATCGATCCTTGGCGATAGTTACGTTCGCGTCGCAAAACTCGCGATCGAGGAGTTCATAGAACTGATTGGTTATCTTTTCTGGCTGATCGGCAGCATCGAATACACTTACCAGGCGAGGGCGATCGCGTACAAAGAGCCGGTGCCTCTTGCGCAACGATTGCGCGAGCAGCGGCGGCGACTCAAAACCGGCAAATTCTGATCGTGAGAAAGGGGGGGGTTCCATGGCGAATGCGCAACTACGGCGGCAATTCCTGAAATTTCTTGTCGCAAGCCCGTTGCTGGGCTGGACAACAGCTGGTCGGCTCCTGGCCGACGAGATGCTGGATACCATCTCCTTGCCCGACTACCTGATCAAGTCACCGGACGAGGCGCTGGACGTCTTCGATTTCCACAACGTCGCCAGGAGCGTATTGCCAACCGCGCATTATGGTTACCTCGCGACCGGTACCGACGGCAACGAGACGCTGAAAGCGAACAGGAAGGCGTTCGACAGGGTCTACCTGCGTGCAATGCGGATGGTCGACACAGCTGCCGTGAGTCTCGATACACGTCTGCTGGACGAGCCGTTGACGTCGCCGATCGTGCTGGCGCCCGTCGGCTCCCAGAAAGCCTTTCACGCTGAGGGCGAACTCGCAACCGCGCGCGCCGCACGATCGCAGGGGCATCTGCAGATGCTTTCAAATGTCACATCGACATCGATCGAAGACGTCATCGAGGCGCGTGGCGAGCCGGTCTGGTTCCAGTTTTATCCCACCAATAAATGGTCGACGGCGAGCACGATGCTAAAACGGGCCGAAGATGCCGGAGCAAAGGTCGTCGTCCTGACGGTCGACCTCAATTCGGGCAGTAATCGCGTGCTGCTCAATCAGTTCATCAGAGTCGATGAGCGCGACTGCGACGTGTGCCACAGCCCGGGGCCTGACGGCTGGCTGAAAACCAAGCCCATGTATGCCGGGACCGGCGCCGTGGAGGCCGATTGGGACATGTCGTCGATGACCTGGGATTACATCGATCGATTGCGCGATGCGACGCGCATGAAGATCGTGGTCAAGGGCGTCGTCACGGCAGAAGATGCGAAGAGCTGCATCGAGCGTGGCGTCGACGCAATCTATGTGTCCAATCATGGTGGCCGAGCCGAGGCCAGTGGCTGGGGCTCACTCGAGAATCTTCCCGAAGTCGTCGCAACCGTGAACGGCCGCGTCCCGGTGCTCATCGACAGCGGTTTTCGCCGCGGTACCGACATCTTCAAGGCGCTGGCGCTGGGCGCCGATGCGGTCTGTATCGGCAGAGCCTATATCTGGGGTCTCGCCGCTTTCGGCCAGGCGGGCGTAGAAAAGGTCCTGGATATGCTGCGGGCCGAACTCCGCATGGTCATGGGCCAGATGGGCGCCCGGTCCATCGCCGACATTGGCGCGGAGCATATCGGCGCCAGGGGCTGACGCAGCGCTGTCTGAGGGTACCGAGCCTCGTTGTCTTGCGGCTCCGCGATCTGGTACGCAGTTCCGGCTTGTCAGAGCCGCTTTTGTTACTTTTCTCCCAAAAATGACAACGCGGTAGCCGCTTTTCGATGATGATGGCGCGCTTGGTTTCTATGACGACACCGACACCTCATTTCACGCCTATATTGGCTACAAATTCCTCAAGCACCTCAGTGTTGAAGCGCGATACGCGGATCTCGGCAGTTTTTCCGATGGAATCGATGCCATCGACCTGTCCGCAACGGCCATTTACGTGCAAGGCATCGTCCCGTTCAGCACGAGCGGCTGGGAGATATTCGGCCATATCGGATTCGCCGATGTCTCGCAAAAGGTGGCCGGACTTTACAGTGCATCCGACACCGCTGGTATGGCAGGCGGCGGTGTTCGCTGGCACATTAACCAATCGATAGCGATTGGTGCACAGATCGACGCCTATGTCTGGCAAAATAGTGATATCGGCTCTGAGTACGATTTGTCGGCCGGGACACAGCAACTGTATTTCCAGATCAGCTTCTAGATGAGTAAAGACGACCTCACGCCCGATCGCCTGCCCAAGCAGGAACCGCCGCAGAAGCCGCGGCGTGAGGAAGAGCAGCCACAGCAGCCACAGCAGCAACCGCCCGAGTTCGCGCTGACCGAGGAAGAAGCGCAACGCGCCATGGAGCTCTTCCGGCAGGAACAGAACCAGCTGGTTGGCACAATGGCGGGATTCCTGGCGGCGGTGGTCGGCGCGGCGGCCTGGGCAGCAGTGACCGTCGTTACCGAGTACCAGATCGGCTGGATGGCGGTCGGTATCGGATTCCTCGTCGGCCTCGCGGTGCGCGCGGGCGGCAAGGGCATCGATCAGATTTTCGGCGTGATCGGAGCGACAATGTCACTGGTCGGCTGCCTGCTAGGCAACGTGTTCACGATTGCGTACTTTATCTCTGTCGACACCGGGATGTCCGTCATTGACGTCCTGGCGCAGATGGACGTCGCAATCGTCATCGAATTGATGATGGAAACGTTCCAGGTCATGGATATCCTGTTCTATGCGCTGGCGGTGTATTTCGGTTATCGCTATGCATTTCGACAGCTGACGATGGACGACTTCAACCGTGCGCTCGGCAGGATAATGTAGGGAGGCCGGCTCGGCGGAGAACTGTTTTTGCCCGGGACCTGCTACAGCTTGGTCGGGTTCGGGGCGTCGCCGTAGACTTTCTCCGGGTCGAAAACCTTGTCCCGGTCGGTCCACTCGAGATCGACGTGACCGTCCGATTCGCGCGCATCAAAATCTTCGCCGACCGGCACCTTGCGGTAGAAGCAACTCCGGTAGCCGACATGGCAACTGGCACCGCCTGCGACGTCGACACGCAACCAGATGCAGTCCTGGTCGTCATCGACGAGCAGCTCGCGGACTCTCTGTACGAAACCGCTGGTCGCGCCTTTGTGCCAGAGTGTTTCGCGGCTGCGGCTCCAGTAGTGGGCTTCGCCGGTCTTGATCGTGAGCCCCAGCGCCTCGGCGTTCATGTAGGCCTGCATGAGCAATTCGCCCGACGAGTAGTCGGTCGTCACTACGGTGATCAGGCCACGCGCGTCGAACTTCGGCGCCAGGTCATTGCCTTCCTCGACCTGGCCCACCGACTTGCGGGCTTGAAATTTGACCGGGGCGCCAGACATTGGATTTCCTCGATGTTTCCTCCAGCGGGGGCGGCAGAATACAAGGCATAGCTGCCGGCGGCAATATTGCTATCATTACACGTTTTTCAGCGGGCGAAACCTGAGGCCGATGACGATCCAACTCCATGACACCCGGCAGGGCCGCAAGATTCCGTTCGAGCCCCTGCACGATGACAAGGTGACCATGTACCTTTGCGGGCCGACGGTCTACAACTATGCCCACATTGGCAACGCCCGGCCGGCAGTCGTCTTCGATTTGCTTGCGCGCGTCCTGCGACGCCGCTATGAGCTGACGTTTGCCCGTAACTTCACTGACGTCGACGACAAGATCAATGCTGCCTCGATCGAGACGGGCAAGCCAATCGATGAAATCACGGCGAAGTACATGCAGGCCTACAACGAGGACATGAGCGCGCTCGGCGTGCTGCCGCCCGATGTCGAGCCGCGCGCGACGCGGCACATCGACGACATGATTGCAATGATCGCGTCGCTCGTCGATGCCGGCCACGCGTACGAGGCGGATGGGCATGTCTTGTTCGATGTCGAGACTTACGACGANNTACAAGAAAGCGCCCCAGGACTTCGTGCTGTGGAAGCCGTCGACACCGGACCTGCCGGGCTGGGAGTCGCCGTGGGGCATCGGGCGCCCGGGATGGCACATCGAGTGCTCCGCCATGGCTGCAAAACACCTCGGCGACACGATCGACATTCATGCGGGTGGCCAGGACCTGATTTTCCCGCACCACGAGAACGAGCTTGCACAGAGCCGTTGCGCGCACGGCGGCGCCGATTTTGCGCGGTACTGGGTACACAACGGATTTTTGTCCGTCGATCAGGAGAAAATGTCGAAGTCGATCGGCAACGTGGTCCTCGTGCACGAACTCGTGAAGGAGATTCCGGGAGAGGTCATACGGATGGCATTGCTCGGTGCGCACTACCGACAGCCGCTCGACTGGTCCGAGGAGACGATCAGGTCCGCCAAGCGCATGCTCGACAGGTTGTACGGCGCGGTGCGTGGTATCGACGTTGCCGCTGAGATGCGCGCTGCGGCGGAGCCGCCTGCGGCCCTTGTTGCAGCGCTCGAGGACGACATCAATACGCCGAAAGCGATGGCCGAGTTCTTTGCTCTGGCCAAGGAACTCAACAANNTGATGGGCATCTTGCAATCGGATCCCGAGGCCTGGTTTGCAGGGCATGTCGAAGGCGATTTGTCGGCCGATGACATCGAGGCATTGATCGGCAAACGTAACGCGGCGCGCAAGGAAAAAGACTTTGCAACGGCTGACGCCGTCCGCGACCAGCTTGCCGCGGCCGGAATCAGGATCGAGGACGGACCGGGTGGTACGACCTGGCGGCGCGATGGCTAACGAAGTCCGGGAAGCCCAGCAGGAACTTGTCGAGGAATTCCAGTTCTTCGACAACTGGATGGATCGGTACCAGTACCTGATCGATATGGGACGCAGGTTGCCCGAGTTCCCCGAAAGCGAGCGTATCGATGCGAACAAGATACGCGGCTGTCAGTCACAGGTCTGGTTTGTCGCAACGAAAAAAGAGGGGCGGCTCGAGTTTCGCGCGATTTCGGATGCTGCCATCGTATCGGGCCTGATCGCACTCTTGTTGCGCATATACAGTGGCCGCGAACCTCAGGACATACTGGATACGCCACCGGACTTCGTGGATGAACTCGAGTTGCAACAACACCTGAGTCCGACGCGCAGCAACGGTCTGTCGTCGATGCTCAAGGCGATCAGGAACTTCGCAGCCGAGGCGCTGGAGGCCGCGTAGTGCTCGATGCTATCGGCAAGTTGCTGGCATGGCCGCTGCTCGCACTCGTCTGGATTTACCGCATCGCGATATCGCCCTGGCTGGGCGCAAACTGCCGGTACGAACCAACCTGCTCGGAGTACGCCCTGCAAGCACTTCGTGAGCATGGTGCCTTCCGTGGTGCCTGGCTTGCGGCCAGGCGCATCGGCCGGTGCCACCCGTGGGGTGGGCACGGGTATGACCCGGTTCCCGGCAAAAACAGCGAATCCCGTGACGTTGACTGAGATCATCAGGGAGATCACCTATCCGCTGATGCATGCGGCAGTTTTGATGACGATGGTATTCCTGTGGGTGATGCTGTCATTCGCAATCTACGGTGGAATTCTGGGCCTGTTCCTTTTGTTCCTTATCCTGCCGGCGCTTTTCCGGTATCTGATGGTATTGCTGTCATGGCGGGCGAGGGGGCTCGAAACCCCGACACTCGAAGTTGATCACCTGTACTGGTTTGGCAATGCGTGGAGTATTTTTCCAGCGCTGATTGCGGTGCTGCTCGCCTTCGGTCTGTATGCGGTTAACACGCGCTACGGAATTCAATGGGCAGCCGTCCTCGCAATTGTCGCAATCGCCGTGATGCCGGCATCGCTGGCGGTTCTTGTCGTTACGCGCTCGCCGATTCAGAGCCTGAATCCCAGGGATGTCGCCGCCGTGATCGGGCGATGCGGCGGTGCGTACTGGATTACCCCGACCTTCATCGTCCTGGCGATCATGATCATCGCGTGGCTGCTCCGCGAGGACGTGGTCGCGGCAGTACGGAATTTCGTCGCCCTTTATCTCCTGTTTGCAACGTTCGCGCTGATCGGCGGCGTCATTCGCAAGGAAAATCTGATGCTCGAAGCCGGCATACCCGATCCGATATTGCCGGATGAGGCCGAGGTGCAGATCGAATTGGATAAACAGCGCCGCAACGTTCTGGGTCACGCTTACGGCTTCATCAGCAGGGGCAATCGTGCCGGAGGGTTCAAGCACATCGAAGGCTGGTTGCGGCAGGACCCGGATCCGCGCTCGGGCTGGGAGTGGTTTTTTCAGCAAATGCTGCGCTGGGAGAACAAGGATCCGGCATTACTGTTCGGGCAGTCCTACCTGAGCCAACTGCTGAAGGACGGTGACCGGGTGTCGGCGGTGAAGGTTATGATGCGCTGCCGGCTGGAGAACGAGCGCTTCGTGCCGTTGTCCGATGATATGGAGTCCGCTATCGAAGCTGCAGAGGACTGCGGCGATCAGGAACTCGCAACTTTCCTTCGGTCGCGAGTCTGAACGCTGTTGTAGAAATGAGCGGTGGCAAGAACCAGGGCGCCGACAATAGTGAAAATGCGGTCCGCGGTCAGGCCCCAATTGTCATGTGCGATTGTTGCGCCAATCGTGAGGAACGCCATCCCGACAAATCCGGTGATCACGATGCGTGAATTGCGGTGGTGACGAAAACCGAGACCGAGCGCCACTATGCTGAGCGGCAGTACGATCACGAGCATCTGCGCGTGCAGGTGTCCCTCGGCAAACTGAGCAAGGAACGGCAGCCCCGCGACGACGAACGGCAACGCGAGGCAATGAATCAGGCACAGTGCAGACAGGCCAACCGCTGTGCCATCGAGCCACCTGGTCGACTTCGACATGCTTTGATCCATCGGGAGATGCCGTTATCCTATCAGGGAACGGGAGGAATATGGATAAACGACTTCTGGCCATTCTTCGCTGCCCTGTGACGCACAAGGCACTGAATCTGGCGGCCAGCCAGACACTCAAGGACGTCAATGCGGCGATTGGCGCCGGCATACTGAGCAATCGCGACGGCCGCACCCTCGACGAAGCGCTCGCCGAAGCCCTGATCACTGATGATGGCAAGGTGCTCTATCCCGTGGCCAATGGGATCCCGGTGCTGCTCGAAGGCGAATCGATCAATATGGAGCAGCTTGGTTGAAGATCAAAGCAAACCAGCTTTCTTCTCACCTGCAGAAAAACCTAGCTTCCTGTTATCTCGTCACGGGAGACGAACACCTGCTCGTCGAGGAGGCGCTCGATGCCATCAGGGCCGCAGCCCGGGACAGCGAATTCACTTTGCGCGACCTGCTCGTTGCCACAACGGGATTCGACTGGGCGCAGCTTCAGGATTCGGGCGCCAATCTGTCGTTATTTGCCGAGAAGCGCATCGTGGAATTGCGGTTGCCGACCGGCAAGCCTGGTCGAGCCGGCAGCCAGGCCATCGCAGATTTTGTCGACAAGACCGGTGAAGACCTCCTGTTGATCGTTGTGGCACCCAAGCTTGATCAGCGAGCGCAGTCCGCCAAGTGGGTCAAAGCACTGGAGTCAGCCGGCGTGATGATCCAGGTGTGGCCGATCGGCCTGCGCGAGTTACCTGGCTGGATCGCCGAGCGCATGCGCCAGGCGGGCCTGCATCCCGATCGTGAAGCGGTCGCGATGATCGTGGATCGTGTCGAGGGCAATCTGCTTGCCGCGGGTCAGGAAATCGAAAAATTGCGCTTGATTCACGGCGAGGGTGAAGTGACGGCCGACGATGTGAGTAACGCGGTTGCCAATAGTTCACGCTACGATGTGTTCAAACTCGTCGATGCTGCACTGGGCGGCGATGCAAAGCGCGCGCTCAGGATCTTGTCGGGCTTGCGCTCAGAAGGGGTAGAGCCGGTCATTATCGTATGGGCCCTGGCGCGGGAGCTGCGCACGCTTGCGTTGCTGACCGATACCGTTTCGCAAGGCGGCGATCTCGCTCGCGGTATGCGGCAGCACAGGGTCTGGAACACGCGCCAGCCACTCGTGCGCAGTTGCATAGGACGTCACAGGCCTGGTGATTTTCATCGCCTGCTGAAAGCCGCAGGCCAGGCGGACCTGGCCGCCAAGGGACAGCTGCAGGCGGACCCCTGGCAGCTTTCTACGGATATCGTCATGGGTATTTCGACCCGATGAGCCCGATCGGAATCTTCGGCGGTACCTTTGACCCAATTCACTATGGACATCTGCGATCGGCCTTTGAACTGCTGCAGGCGCTGAGCTTGTCCGAAGTCCGTTTTGTGCCGAGCGGTGACCCGCCGCACCGTGGCCATACGTTTGCGTCAGCCGAGCTGCGCTACCGGATGGTCGAGGCCGCCGTGTCCGGGCAGGCTGGATTCGTTGTGGACGATCTGGAGCTCAGGCGCGACGGGCCCTCATATACCATTGATACGCTTTCGCTGTATCGCCAGGAACACGGAGACTCTTCCCTGTGTCTGATCGTCGGTATGGATGCGTATCGCGGACTGACAAGCTGGCATCGATGGGATGAAATCCTGGATTTTGCCCACATAATTATCGCTCACCGACCCGGCTGGAAACTTCCGGATACGGGCGAGCTGGGCAAGTTGCTGGCCCAAAACGGCACCGACGACATCGAAAAGCTGCGTACCGAACCCTGCGGGCGTGTCTACAACCATGCTGTGACCCAGCTCGAGATTGCATCAACGGAGATCCGTACGCAGATTGCAGCGGGCCGTGACCCGAGGTTTCTGATGCCGGATTCGGTCCGTGACATTATTGTGGAAAGTGGCTGTTACCTGAAAGGAGAAAGCAATTTGATAAGTGGAGAGAACTACGCATGAATAGCGAGCAATTGTGCACGCTGGTCGTCGATGCGCTCGATGACATCAAGGCGCAGGACGTAACGACACTCGATGTGCGAGATATGACGACCGTGACTGATTACATGATCGTTGCGAGCGGCACATCGAACCGGCATGTTCAGGCGCTGGTCGACAACGTTGCCGAAAAAGCCAAGCAGGCCGGGCACAAGCCTATTGGCGTCGAAGGCGAAGAAGGCGGCGAATGGGTGCTGCTCGATCTGCAGGATGCGCTGGTACACGTCATGCTGCCGAAAGTGCGTGAGTTCTATAACCTGGAGAAGCTCTGGTCTCTCGGACCGAGTGCTGATCTCGCCGTCACTGACGCATAGGTCATGCACATCCGATTGATTGCGGTTGGCGATCGTCAGCCAGGCTGGGTCGACGACGCTTTTCGTACCTACTCTGCTCGACTCCCTCGCGAGTGGAAATTTCGTCTTGATGCGCTCGGGACTGCCCGGCGCGGCAAGAACGACAAATCCGACGCCGCCATGGAGGCCGAAGGCGAGCAGATTCTCGCCAGGATCAATGCCGATGAACAGGTCGTGCTGCTCGATGAACGCGGCAAACAGCTATCGAGTTCAGAGCTCGCGAATCGCCTCGGCGCTTGGCAGTCCGATCGCCGGGATCTGTGTTTTGTCATCGGGGGGCCCGATGGTGTCTCGGCCGGGGTCCGCAACCGTGCCGATTTTTCCTGGTCACTGTCCAATCTGACGCTACCCCACGGTCTGGCACGGGTATTATTTGCGGAACAAATGTATCGTGCATGGTCGCTTCAGGTTGGTCATCCCTATCATCGAGAATAAGCCGCTACACCTCGCCTCAGCGTCGCCACGCCGCCAGGAAATCCTGACGGCGCTCGGCCTCAATTTCAGCGCGGGCGGCGCCGATGTTGACGAGCGCCGCCTCGGTGACGAGCCGCCTGGCGACATGGTGTTGCGCCTGGCGCGCGACAAGGCGCTGGCCGGTGCCCCGGAGACTGGCGGGGTCGTGCTCGCTGCGGACACTGCCGTGGTGCTGGGCAATGACGTATTCGGAAAACCCCGGGACGAAGCCGATGCACTGGACATGCTCGCACAACTGTCGGCGTGTACCCACGAGGTATTGACCGGTGTCGCGGTTTGGGATGGCCGGGAAATGCGGTCGGTGCTGTCAGCTACCGAAGTACGTTTTCGCGAAATCGATCCTGACGAGGCGCGCGCATACTGGCAAAGTGGTGAGCCGGGCGACAAAGCCGGGGCATACGCCATCCAGGGCAAGGGCGGCGTATTCGTTGAGGAGATCAATGGCAGCTATTCGGGCGTGGTTGGGCTGCCCGTTTTCGAGACGGTGAAGTTACTGCAACAGGCTGGAATCAGAGTATTGTGAATCGGCCATGACGGACGAGTCCCTAAAAGAAGAAATACTGGTCAATGTGACGCCGAACGAGGTTCGGGCAGCGCTGCTCGAAAACGGCGTGGTGCAAGAGGTGTATGTCGAGCGGTCGGCCCGCCGCGGCGTAATCAGCAATATCTACAAAGGCAGGGTCTCCAGGGTGCTTCCCGGCATGCAGGCGGCGTTTGTCGAAATCGGCCTGCAACGAACCGCGTTCCTGCACGTGTCAGACATCGTGCGTCCGCAGAACGGTGACAATGGCGAGGATGATTTGCCGAGCATAAGGGAACTCGTCAAGGAGGGCGATGACGTGCTGGTACAGGTCGTCAAAGACCCGATCGGCAATAAGGGTGCCCGGCTGACAACGTTCATCACACTGCCATCGCGCCACCTCGTGCTGCTACCACAGGGCGATAGCGTCGGTGTTTCGGCACGTATCGAAGACGAGGAAGAACGGGAACGCCTGCGCGAGCTGGTTGCCGGGCTGCTGCAGGAGTCGGGACTCGAATGCGGTGCCATCGTGCGCACGGTCGCCGAAAGTGCGGAAATCGATGAACTGCGCGAGGACCTCAAATTTCTCGACAAGCTATGGAATCTCGTTCAGGAACGGTGCAGCCAGAGTCCGGTAAAAAGCCTGATACACGAGGATCTTTCGCTGCCGCTCAGGGTCCTGCGAGACCTGGTTACGAGCGATGTCGAAAAAATCCTGATCGACTCACCCGATGATTTTGAGGCCATGCGCGACTTTGCCGAGACATTCCTGCCATCAATGACGCCGATGCTCGAGCTGTACCAGCGGCGCCGACCGATTTTCGATCTGCACGGTATCGAAGATGATATACGCAAGGCATTGGACCGTAACATTCCCTTGAAATCAGGCGGTTACCTGATTTTTGATCAGACTGAGGCAATGACGACGATTGACGTCAACACGGGCGCCTATGTTGGCCACCGCAACCTCGAGGAGACAATCTACCGTACCAATCTCGAGGCGGCGGTGACGATTGCGCGCCAGCTACGGCTGCGTAACCTGGGCGGCATCATCATCATTGACTTCATCGACATGGAAGAGCCCGAACATCGCGACAACGTGCTGCAACTGCTCGAGCAGTCTCTCGCGGCCGACCACGCCAGGCATCAGATCAGTTCCGTATCGCCGCTTGGGCTCGTCGAAATGACCCGCAAACGAACCCGCGAAAGTTTGCAGCATATCCTCTGCGAGGATTGTCCAAGCTGCGAGGGCCGTGGATTCGTGCTGAGTGCGGAAACAGTGTGCTTTGAAATATTTCGGGAAATTATTCGCCAGTCTCGCCAGTTCGAATTCGGTGAGGCGATGGTGCTGGCGCACCAGGAGGTTATCGAGTTGTTGCTGGATGAACAGGCGCCGAGTCTTGCGACGCTCGAAGAACAAACGGGCAAGTCCATCCGGCTGCAGCCAGAGGCCCTTTATGTCCAGGACCAGTTCGACGTCGTGCTGATGTAATCGTGAACAGTTTCTTTAAACGCGTCATCAAGTTTTTCGCCTACGTGGCAGGCGGCGTCATTGTGCTGCTCGCTATTGCCGTCGGGCTGTTTCGACTGTTTCTGCCGCGACTCCCGGAATACCAGGAAGAGATCAAGGAGTGGGCGAGCACCGCTATCGGTCTGCAAGTCGAGTTTTCCGGCATGGATGCGCGTTGGGGTTTGAGCGGTCCCGAGGTCGAGTTTTTCGATGCTGAACTGATTTCGCCCGACACGATGGCGCGCATTGTTGCGGCGGACCGGGTCAGTTTCGGCATCGCCCTGAGCAACCTGCTTTTCGACCGAATGGCCGTGGTCGATCGAGTCGTCGTCCACGAGACGAGCCTCGAGGTTCGACAATTGGCGGACGGCACCTGGGCAGTACAGGGTAGCCCGATCGATCAACTCCTGCCGGCTCGCAGCACACCAGCCGATGAGGGCGACGTGGCGGGCCGACTCGGACCAATCCAGGTTCGCTTGCAGGATATCGAGGTCAACTTCCTGCAACCCGGCGACGAGCGACCCAATACGTTTGAGATTCCGGTGCTGACGATCAGCAGGGATGACGTCCGCATGGCAATCGATGCTGATATCGAGCTCCCCGAAAACCTGGGCGAGGGTCTCACGGTTTCGGCGACACAATTGCTCGAAGGCCCTGCTGAAGAACGAATCTGGGATGTCCACGTGGACGCCGACGACGTCAGGCTCAGAAACGTCTCTGCAATGCAGCCGTTCGAGCAGGCGAGGTTCGATTCCGGGCGGGGCGATCTCGAGGTCTCGCTGCGGATCCGCGAACGGCGGGTCCAGAGCGCGACGGCCGACCTCGACATCCGCAATATTTCGATCGCAACGCTGTCCGATCTCGCAGTAAGCGGGCGCCTGGAGTTTCTCGGTGACGACAACGGCTGGCTGGTCGCGGCGAACGAGTTCCAGGCGAATACGCCGGCCGGCGAATGGCCTTTATCGGCCCTGCGCTTCGAGACGGGCACGAATGACGAAGGCGAGATTGTGATGCTCGATATCGAGGCCTCTTACCTGAATTTCGCCGATGCCGCGGTCGCGCTGCCGTGGCTCAAAGACGAGCAGCGCAAGATGCTCAGCGACCTGGATCCGAGCGGAGTTGTTCGTGACCTGGAAGTCACTTTGAGCGAACTCGATTCGGAATCACCGCAGTTCACGGTGTCCGGAGTATTCGAGAATGTGGGCGTCGCAGCGTCGGGTACATGGCCCGGCGTTCGTGGGTTCTCGGGTCGTGTCCGGGCAGACCGGTCGAGCGGTCGCCTCGAGATCGATTCCGACAGCCTCGTCGTCACGTCACCATTATTTCTTGCCCGGCCACTGGCATTCGATACGACCGCGGGCACGGTTATCTGGCGACACAGCAAGGACCGCACGACCATTCTTTCAGACAGTATCGTGCTGCGTAACGAATTCCTTGACAGCGAAACCGGCGTCGAAGTCTCGCTCGTCGACGGCCAGACACGGCCTTTCGTCGATCTCGAGAGCGTCTTCAGCGTCAGTGATGCCGCGCTGGGCGCGAGTTATGTCCCTTACATGGAGAAGCGCCCGCGGATGAGTGAGTGGTTCCAGACGGGAATTCTGGCGGGACGTGTTCCGCGCGGCACGCTGCGGCTGTACGGACCGATGGATGCCTGGCCGTTCGATAACGGTGAAGGACAGTTTCTGATCGAGAGCGACATTCGCGATGCCGTGATCGATTATCAGCCCGGGTGGCCCACTGTCGATGTTGTCGAGGCGGAGCTGATCATCGAGAACATGAGCCTGCGATCAAATCGCAACCACGCCGTCACTGTTGGCAATGTTGCCCGTAATGCCAGGATCGAGATCGCCGATTTTCGCAATCCATTTTTTACTATCAGCGCCGGCGCGGATGGCACCCTCGAATCTTTGCGGCAACTCTCGGTACAAAGCCCGATCAATGAAATGCTCGGGGGCCAGCTCGAAAAACTGACCGTCAGTGGAGACGGCCATGTCGCACTGGATCTTACTGTTCCGATACGCGATGGGAAGAACTTCACTTTCACCGCAAGGTTGCAGACTGACAGCGGTAGTGTGGCGATGGAAGGGTTCAACGCGCCCGTGACCGACCTGACCGGTACGGTCGTTATCGAGCGCGAGAATATTGCCAGTGAAGCGCTAACCGGTGCATTTCTGGGCCACCCGATCAGAGTCGAAATATCGCAAGCTCCTGCGACGATGTCGCAATATCGGGTGATCGCAGACGCGGCCGGCCGGGCCACGGCAACAGCGCTGGCTGATGAACTCGGCCTGCCTTTGTCGAACCGCGTCACCGGTGAGACGGACTTCTCGGCCCGCTTGTTGTTCCCGAACGCAAAGCTCGAGAATCCCTCGCCGTTTACGATCCAGCTGGCGAGCGACCTCGAAGGGTTCCAGATCGACCTGCCAAGGCCTCTCGGTAAACAGGCTGGCCAGGCCGTCGACGTCGGTGCGTCGATCTTTTTACCCAGGGACGCCGAGCGCATCGACACAACCGGCATGGCTGGCGACGTGTTTTCCTGGCAGGTGGCGATCACCAGGCAGGATGGTATCTGGGATATCGATCGCGGTGTTGCAACCTTTGGCGATGACGCCACGGCCGAAGCCATTCCCGAGACCCGCGGGCTGCACCTTAGAGGCAATACCGACTATGTGCACATACGCCGCTGGTTCGAAATGGCCAAGGCGTCGGAAACAAAGACGGGAATGGTCGACCGGGTTCGCTCGGTGGACCTGACGGTCGAAAATTTGCACCTGCTCGGACAACACCTCATTAACCATCGTATCCAGATGGAGCGCAGCGCGCGCGACTGGCATGTTGAGGTTGCAGGCGACGATATCGTGGCCTCGACTGTCATTCCATACGATTTCAATTCCGGGCGCCCCATCGTCGTCGAAGCAGAGCGGCTGATTCTGCCGGGCGATGACACCGAGCCGGACGCGGAGCCCGCCCGGATCGACCCGCGTGACCTGCCGCCCATCTCGATCATGTCCCAGGAGACGGCCTTCGGACTGCGCCACTTCGGTGCGATCGAAGCGAATTTCCTGCGCACCGCGGATGGCCTGGAGGCTGAGACAATTATTGCGACGGATCCGACCTTCGAAATTATCGGTAACGCTTCATGGGTCCTCGACGAATCCGATCCCAGCGGCTCACGCAGCTCGGTTACTGCATCGCTGACGAGTACCGACGTCAAGAAGACGATGAAGCGGCTCGGCTATGAACCCGGCATCGAGAGCGATGATCTGTCGATGTTGCTGAACCTGAGCTGGTCGGGCGGCCCAAGCGACAAGATGCTCGAAACGCTCGACGGTGATGTAAGAGTACGTATCGGTGACGGCCAGCTCGAGGAAGTCGATCCTGGCGCCGGCCGCGTGTTCGGCCTGCTCAGTATCGCCGCTCTGCCGCGCAGGCTGGCGCTCGACTTTCGTGATGTTCTCGGCAAGGGGTTTGCATTCGACAAGATCCAGGGCACGTTCGCGCTGGTCGACGGTAATACCTATACCTGCGACCTGAGTCTGGAAAGCCCGGCTGCAGATATCGGTATTGTGGGAAGAGCAGGCCTGGTCAATCGCGAGTACGAGCAGACGGCGGTCATCAATGCGAGTTTGGGTAATGCATTGCCGATCGCGGGCGCCCTCGTGGCCGGGCCACAGGTTGCGGCGGCGTTGCTGATATTCTCGCAGATATTCAAAAAGCCGCTGCAGGAAGCCACCCAGATTTACTACAGCATCGGCGGCACGTTCGACGAACCCGTCATCGAGAATACGACGCCCGAGGGCTTTGCCCTGAGAGGTGCGATGACGGGTTGCATCGACGAAGAGGATTCCTGAGATCATGATACGGGTCGCGGCGGTACAAATGGGCAGCCAGGCAGACGTGCCGAAGAATCTGCAGCTGGCGGACCGCTTGCTGGGCGAGGCTGCAGCCGACGGCTGCGAGCTCGCGGTCCTGCCGGAAAATTTCGCGCTGATGCCCGTGAAGAGCCGTGACAAGGCGAAACACGCCGAAGACGCGGGGGATGGACCGATACAGTCGTTCCTGGCCGACGCGGCGAGGCGCCACGGGCTGTGGATCGTGGCGGGCAGCATGCCGTTGAGGTCCCCGGAGGCCGAACGCGTGTACGGCGGGTGCCCGGTGTTCGACGCCGACGGCGTGCAGCGTGCGGTTTATCGCAAGATTCACCTGTTTGACGTCCGCTTACCGGACAGCGAAGAGTCCTACCAGGAATCGTGGTCGATGTATCCGGGCGATGAACCGGCCACGGTCGACACGCCGGCCGGCCGAATCGGCCTGACCATTTGCTACGACGTCCGTTTTCCGGAGCTTTATCGGCGGTTGGTCGATGATGGGGCAACGGTCTTCACCGTGCCTGCCGCGTTCACGCGGGTGACCGGGGAGGCGCACTGGATGACGCTGTTGCGCGCCCGGGCGATCGAAAATCTGGCGTATGTGATCGCACCCGGGCAATATGGCGAGCATCCGGACAACAGGTCAACCTACGGGCACTCGTCGATCATCGATCCGTGGGGCAGGGTCCTGGCGACCGGAGAAGAAGGAGACACTGTCGTCGCTGCCGATATCGACCCCGAGCTTCCGGGGCGGCTGCGCAACGAGTTCCCGGCATTGTCCAATCGGCGTTTGAATGACTGACAACCCCATTAACAGCGTGATGTCGCGCATGCTCGAGCCCGCCGGGCTCGATGAAGGACACCTCAACACCACGCTCGGGTCGATGATGCAGGGCGGCGTGGACTATGCCGACCTCTATTTCCAGGTCAGTCGGCAGGAAAGCTGGACTGTCGAGGATCGCATCATTCGCGAGGGCAGTTTCAGCCTCGACCAGGGTGTGGGCGTTCGCGCGGTCAGCGGCGAAAAGACCGGTCTTGCCTATTCGGACGAGCTCCTCCTGCCGGCACTTCAGCATGCCGCTGGAGCGGCTCGTGCGATAGCCAGGCAGGGCGAGGCCGGGGCATTGCAGGCCTGGCACAGGACGGATTCGCGCCTGCTGTACCCGGCGCTGGACCCGACCACCAGTATTACTGACCGGCAGAAGACCGAGCTGCTGGCCGAGATCGAAGCAAAGACCCGCGAGCTCGATAGTCGCATCGAGCAAGTCATCATCAGCCTGTCGAGCAACCAGGATCTCATTCTTGTCGCGGCCTCAGATGGCACGCTCGCCGCGGACGTACGCCCCCTCGTCCGACTCAACGTGAGCGTCATCCTCGAGGAAGGCGGGCGGCGCGAGCAGGGCTATGCAGGCGGTGGGGCCCGGCAGGACCTGACGTACTTCCTGGCAGGCGACCTGCCCATGGAATACGCGCAGGAGGCCGTGCGGCAGGCATCGGTGCAGCTCGCGGCCAGCGCGGCGCCGGCCGGAATGATGCCTGTGGTGCTGGGTTGCGGCTGGCCCGGGATACTGCTTCACGAGGCCGTAGGGCACGGCCTCGAGGGTGATTTCAACCGCAAGGGAACGTCGGCCTTCTCGGGGCGAGTGGGTGAAAAGGTTGCATCGAGCCTGTGCACGATCGTGGACGACGGGACCCTGCCGAATCGTCGGGGTTCGCTCGCCGTGGATGACGAGGGGACACCCGGGCAATACAACGTGCTTGTCGAGGATGGGATCCTGAAGGGCTATATGCAGGACAAGCTCAATGCGCGGCTGATGGGCGTGCAACCGACAGGCAACGGCCGCAGAGAGTCATTCGCGCACATGCCGATGCCGCGCATGACGAATACCTACATGCTGGCCGGACCGCACGAACCTGAGGAAATCATCGCATCCGTCGAAAATGGTCTGTACGCGCCGAATTTCGGCGGCGGTCAGGTGGATATCACGTCGGGCAAATTTGTGTTTTCGGCCAGCGAGGCCTACCTGATCGAAAACGGCAAGGTCACCGAACCCGTCAAGGGCGCGATGTTGATCGGCGATGGACCCGAGGTGCTGACCAGGATCTCGATGCTTGGCAATGATCTCCAGCTCGATACCGGGGTTGGTACCTGTGGCAAGGAAGGGCAATCGGTTCCGGTCGGGGTGGGCCAGCCCACCCTCAAAATCGACGAGCTGACGGTCGGCGGGACCGGCTGACATTACATAATTCTTCGGCCCGGTATTTCAGCCAGGACATTGTGAGGCCGTTCACCGAATTCGACATATGATCAGAGTATGGTGCGCCTGTCACCCGAAGGAACAGGAACATGGCATTCGACAACACAATTACTGAGAACGATCTCGACGCCAACACCCGGGAATACGTGCAGGGACTGCGCGCCGACAACGTCGACGTTGAACCCGATCTTGCTGTGGACGGGCTGTCGAATTCGATCCTGTCCCGATTGCTGGGCCTGTTCGGGTTCAGACGCCCCAAACGCTAGCCTCCAACCACTGGACTCCGCCGGGGTCGCTATGGACAATGAAACCCATGTGGGTTTCGCGTCCAATCTACGAGAGCCTGCCGTATCTGTACATGCTGGCAGGGGCGCTGTCGCTCGCCGCCTCGATGTACCTCAATCATGGCGCCTGGCCGACGGTCTGTTTCATTACCGGAGTGGTTTGCCTGGTCGCGGGACTGGTCGTGCTGCTCAAACGCCGTGATTATCGTGTGACCGACCGGCGCGTCGGCCAACGCCCGGATCGCTAGCCCTTCAATTACTCTCCGACGACCGACGGTTCGTCGTCATCCACGTCGTTGGCGATATTCTCCTCGTTCGCGGACTCGCGCGGGCGCAGGTCGGTGTACACGAGTTCGTGCGTGCCGAGGGAAATGACGTCGCCGTCCTGCAGGCGGTGTTTCTTGATCTGGCGTTCGCCGATGAATACGCCGTTCGTACTGTTCAGGTCCTCGATGAAACAACCCTCATCGTCGACTACGATCTGCGCGTGATGCCGGCTGACAAACTTGCCCTTGATGTAAACCTCGTTGTCGGGGGACCGGCCAATGATAATTCGACCGGCCGGGAAAGATTGCATCGAAACCAGTTCTCCGTCGGTTCGCACCTCGATCTGAGCGACGTCATAGCGCTCGATCATGCGCCCGGACACCTGCTTGAGCTGGTTGTAACGGCCCGTGTTGCCCTCGTGTTCTTTCCAGTTGAGTTCGGCCACGGTAGCCATGATGTCGTCGGCACCAACGGTCAGTTTGCCGTCCGCAAACGTGCAAAGCAGGGCCGTGTCGCATAATGTGTTGATCAGGCGCGGCACTCCACCCGTATAGCGGTAGATGATGTCGAAAGTGTCCTCCTCGAACAGGTCGTTCGCATTCCGCCCGGCAACCGCCAGCCGGTGGATGATGTATTCGCGCATATCACGGCTGTCGAGGGGACCAATGTGGAAACGCAATCGTACGCGTTGCACGAGCTGTTTCATGCCTGGCGAGTCGAGGGTTTCCTTGAGCTCGGGCTGGCCGGCCAGGATGATACGCAGCACTTTTTCCTTGTGCGTTTCGATGCCTGACAGCAAGCGGATTTCTTCGAGCACTTTGGGCGACAGGTTCTGGGCCTCGTCGACAATCAGGACCACCTTCTTGCCATTGGAGTACTGCTCGATCAGAAACATGTTCAGCATGTCGAGCAGTTCGACCTTGGGCTTGTTGAACGGCTTGAAGCCGAATTCGGTCAGGACGGCTTGCAGGAACTGCGTCGGTGTGAGCTGCGTCTGGGAAACGACCGCGTAAACCACGCTCTCATCGAGTTCGTCGAGGAACGACTGCAACAGCGTGGTCTTACCCGACCCAATTTCGCCCGTAATGACGACAAACCCGTCGGCGAGCCAGATCGTCGACTCCATATAGGCCTTGGCCCGGGCGTGCTGTTTACTCCAGTACAGGAAATCCGGGTCCGGGGTCAGCTGGAATGGCTGCTCCTGCAGGTTGAAGTGCTCGAGGTAGGACATATCAGGTTCTTTCGACCGAGTTTACCCGGTTTTTCGCAGCGGCGGCTATGTCGCAGTTCCAGGTGCGCTGGTGAATCAGCTCACACTGCGCCGGATGGCGGCGATCCGGGCGTCGCGATCGGCAGCCGATTCGGCGACGAACGTAATGTGGCCGAGCTTGCGACCGGGCCGGGCCGACTTTCCGTAATCGTGCAGTACACCCTCGTCAAGCCGCCTGACCGCATCCGGGATCTCGCCAATCAGGTTGATCATGCCGGCGTGACCAATATTGGCCGTCGCGCCCAGGTCTCCGCCAGTTACGGCCAGGATGTGGTTGGCGAACTGGCTGGTCTGTGCGCCCTCGATCGTCCAATGGCCGGAATTGTGGACGCGCGGCGCGAACTCGTTCGCCAACAGGTTCTCGCCGACGACGAACAGCTCGAGAGCAAGCACGCCTACGTAGTCGAGATCCTCAAGCATTCGTGCGAGGTACCGAGTCCCCTTCGCGGTCAGCTCAGGCTCATCAACAGGCGCTCGAGAGGTCCGCAAAATGCCCTCTGCGTGCTCGTTGTGAGTCAGGCAATAGGTGGCGACCTCACCATCGCGTCCGCGCACGCCGATCGCCGATACCTCGTAATCGAATTCCACCCATTGCTCGGCAATTAGCGGCTGGCCGCCGAGATCCCGCCAGGCCGTCGCAATCTGATCCTCGGTCCGAATGACAAACTGGCCCTTGCCGTCGTAGCCCATGCGGCGCGTTTTCACGACCAGCGGCAACCCGATCGAATCGGCGGCGGCCCTCAGGTCGCCCTCCGAATCGACGACATGGTATCCGGGCAACGGAATATCGAGACGCTCGAACAATTGTTTTTCGGTCAGCCGGTCCTGTGCGAGCCGCAAGGCGTCGAGGGGTGGCGAGATCGGGATCGTGTCGCCGATGTCGTCGAGTGCCTCCACCGGCACGTTCTCGAATTCGTACGTGAGTACGTCACATTTCTCCGCGAGAATCGACAAGGCTACGCGATCGTCAAACGCGGCCTGGACGACCGGGCCCACGCGCGCGGCGGGCGGTGCTTCGGACGGATCGAGGTAAAAGCACTCGTGGCCTAATTCGCGGGCTGCGAAACCGAGCATCTGGCCGAGCTGCCCGGCACCTATGATGCCAATGCGCATTTGCTTTGCTAGTTTTCGGGGTCGGGGTTGGCGAGGACCCTGTCTGTCTGGTTCTGGCGGTATTTGTCGAGCGCGCTCGCCACGGCCTCGTCGTCATTGGCGATGATTGCCGCAGCCAACAGCGCGGCATTCGCGGCACCGGCCTTGCCGATCGCCATCGTGCCGACCGGAACGCCCGCCGGCATCTGGGCGATCGACAACAGGGAATCCATCCCGTTGAGCGCCTTCGACTGCACAGGCACACCGAGGACCGGGATACGCGTCTTGGCGGCAGCCATGCCCGGCAGGTGTGCCGCACCCCCGGCTCCGGCAATGATGACCTTGAGGCCACGCTCGATCGCCGATTCGGCATATTCGAACAACAAATCGGGAGTGCGATGCGCCGAGACGACTTTGACTTCATGGTGCACGCCGAGCGCATCGAGCATCTCGCTCGCGTGCTGCATGGTCTCCCAATCGGACCGGGATCCCATAATGATGCCGACTCTGATCGTCATCACGGAATTTTAACCAGAATCTCATGCACACGGCGGAAAATCTTGCGGCGCGCGCTTGTCTCGTCTCTGTCGCTGATCGCCATGTCGAGATCGACAACAAATCTGCACAGATCGGGATCGGATTCTCCGGTTTCGGCCTCGAAGGCGGCAAGTCCCGCGGCACGATCGCGAACGATACGGTCCCGCCATTTTTCCGCAGTGGCGAATACGCGCTTGCCGCGCAACTCGTCGGCACGCAGTGCCGCAAGACTGCAGCGAATCGGCTCAGGATCCAGGTCGCGCATCAATTTGCCGATCAGTTGCTTCTGTCGCCTGAGCGCCCCGCGCGACTTCATCGTTCGCGCATTGCGTATCGCGTCGCCGAGTCGATCATCGAGCCGCATCGTCGCGAGTTCGGCGTCGCTGAGGTCGATGAGTTGTTCGCCTAAGGCCTGCAGATCGAGTTGCCGGCGTTTCCTCGCGCTTTTGCTGGGCTTTGATTCAGTCACCGGATAAGCTTACCGCATGGGACGAGACGAACTTGAAATCCTCGTGCGCGCAGCGCTCGAGGCTGCGACAGAGCGTGGCGTCGATCAGGCCGAGGTGGTGACCAGTATCGATACCGGCCTTGCCGCGACGGCCCGCCTCGGCGACGTCGAAAATCTCGAGTACACGAACGATCGTGGCCTTTGGATTACGGTTTACAGGGACTCGCGCAAAGGCAGCGCGAGTACGTCCGATGTCAAGCCCGAGTCGTTGCAGGAAGCCGTGGGCAAGGCGTGCACGTTTGCCGAATGCACCGCGCAGGACAAGTATGCCGGATTGGCCGACGCGGACCTGATGTGTGGCGATGTCGTGGAGCTCGATCTCGATCACGCCTGGCCGATTGAAGCCGGCGACGCGATCGACATGGCAATCGCTTGCGAAAAAGCCGGGCTCGAATTCGATACGCGTATCACTAACTCCGAGGGCGCAACGGTCTCGACCAACCGTGGCATTCGCGCTTATGGAAACACGCATGGATTCATCGGCAGCTACACGAAGACGAGTCACAGCATTAGTTGCGTGGTGCTCGCCTCCGAGAGCGGTGAGATGCAGCGCGACTATTACTACAGCGCTGCGAGGGATCCCGGCGACCTCGAAGACGTTGGCCTGATCGGCGAGACAGCGGGTCGGCGGGCCGTGGGGCGCCTTGGCGCGCGCAAGATCAAGACGACAAAAGCGCCCGTGCTCTTTAGTCCCGAACTCGCCCGCGGCTTCATTGGCCACGCCATGGGCGCGATTGCCGGCGGCGCGCAATACCGGCGCGCGTCGTTCCTGCTCGATGCCGTCGGTGAAAGGATATTCCCTGAGTTCGTGCGCGTCGAAGAGCGGCCGCATATTGCGAAAGGGATGGCCAGCCGCGCCTACGATGCCGAGGGCGTCGCGACCTATGACCGCGATATCGTGACCGACGGCATACTCCGCGAGTACATCCTGAGCAGTTATTCAGCGCGGCGACTCGGGCTGCAGACGACGGCGAACGCCGGCGGCGCCCAGAACCTGATCGTTCCCGGCACCGGCGGCGATCTTCAGTCACTGATCAGGGAGATGGGAACGGGATTCCTTGTCGAAGAGCTCATTGGCCACGGAACCAACATGGTGACCGGTGATTATTCGCGCGGCGCCGTCGGCCAGTGGGTCGAGAATGGCGAGATCCAGTATCCCGTGCACGAGGTGACGATTGCCGGCAATTTGCGTGACCTCTATCCACGCATCGTTGCAATCGGTGATGACCAGGATCTGCGCGGCGGCATCCGTTGTGGTTCCCTGCTCGTCGACCAGATGACGATCGCCGGTGCTTAGGACCCCTCGGCCCCGAGTCCGATGCGGACTCCGGGGCAGGCGCCTGCACTGAGGAGATATGGTGACGGGTCCGTCAGCTCTCCGTGGCGGCGGGGCCAGGCGTCAGCAGGTCCGAAAGGGTGCTTTCACCGACGACATTGACGACCGCGGTATCGAGGTCCTGCCCCAGCGCCTCGACCTCCTTGGACCACTTCGGGTCGCGGTAGGAACCGGTTTCGCCATGAACGCGCACGACTGAAAGAATGTCCTCGAGCCGGATCGTCGCCATGTCCTTGCCGGGCAACAGGTCGTCCTTGTCGGTCACGGCGAGCAGGCCGCCGGCCTCTAGTGCTTCCAGCACGGGCGCCAGTGTGATCGACGGAATGCGCATTTCGCGACTGATGTCATTGGCATTGATAGANNGCGTTCGACAGGCGCGGTTCGCGCCGGCCGATGCGCAGGAATGCCGGGTTCTGCACATAGTAGGCAAGCTGTGCGCCGAACAACAGGACGATCCAGTTCAGGTACAGCCAGATCAGCGTCAGGATGGCGACGGCGAAACCCGAATAGATCAGCTGTGTGCGTGTGGAAAACCCGACGAATGTCGCAAAAGCGACACCCAACGTTGCCCAGATGAAGCCACCGGCGAGCCCGCCAATCAGCGCGGCCTTGAACCGGACACGGGTGTTCGGCATGTACATGTAAAGAAACGTGAACACGCCGGTCACGAGCAGGTAGGGCGTCAGCCTGTTCGTCGCGACGAGGATCGGGCCGATGGCCTCGTTCGTCAGGAAGAACTGCACGATCGTATTGCTGCGCAGCGACGCGATCATGCCGAGTGCAACGACGATGACGACCGGGCCGATCAGCAGAACGATCATGTATTCGGTCAGGCGCCGCGCGAGGCTGCGGCGCTTGGCGACATACCAGACATAGTTAAAGCTCTCCTCCATCTTCTGCACCATCGACACGGCCGTGTAGATGAAAAAGGCGAGGCTGATGCCGCCGAGCACGCCGCCCTTGACGTTGTCGACGAGTTCGATGACCTGTGTCGTGATCTCGGCGCCCTGTTCGCCGAGCGGCTCGAGAAAATCGTAAAGGAAAGGCTCGAGCTGGTTGTGGATGCCGAAACCCTGCAACACCGAGAAGCTGAATGCGATCAACGGTACGACCGACAGCAAGGTCGTATAGACGAGGCTCATCGCGCGGAGCGTGATCTGCCCTGACACCATGTCTCGAATGAGGCCGTACACGTATCTCGCGATCGTGGCGGCGATGGCCCCGAGCGCACCACGCTTCTCGAGCCCGCGTCCCCAGACGAGATTGTCGAAGCGTTTGCGGAGTTGCGGAATCATTGGGTGAGGCGCTCGTAGGCTTCCTGGTATTTTGCGCTGGTCTGTTCGAGCACATCGGCTGGCAATTCGGGCCCCGGCGCGGTCTTGTCCCAGTCGAGCGTGTCGAGATAATCGCGCACGAACTGTTTGTCGAAGCTCGGCGGGCTAATACCCGTCCGGTAGCCTTCGACAGGCCAGAAACGCGACGAATCGGGCGTGAGCACCTCGTCGATCAGGTGGAGCTTGCCATCGCCGTCGAGCCCGAATTCGAATTTCGTGTCGGCAATGATGATGCCCCGTCCGAGAGCATACTCGGCAGCCCTGTCGTAGATCGCAATCGACAGTTCGCGAACCCGCCCGGCGAGATCCTTGCCGATCATGTCCACGACATCGCCAAACGAGATGTTCTCGTCGTGCTCGCCGGCCTCGGCCTTGTGTGCCGGGGTGAACATCGTCTCGGGCAGCTTTGATGCCTGTTCGAGGCCAGGCGGCAGACCGATGCCGGACGTCGTGCCGGTCTCGAGGTAATCCCGCCAGCCGGAACCGATCAGGTAGCCACGAACCACGGCTTCGATCGGCAGCGGCTGCAGCCGCTTGACGACGAGCGCGCGATCGCTGATCGACGCCGCAAGCTCGGGATCCGCGACTACGTCAGCCACCGTCTTGTCCGTGAGCTGGTTGTCGACGAGATCAGCCATCATCCCGAACCAGAACAGCGAGATCCGGGTGAGTACGCGGCCCTTGCCCGGTATCGGGTTCGGCATCACGACGTCATACGCCGACAAGCGATCACTCGTGACAATCAGCAGGTGATCGTCGTCGACGGCATAGATATCCCTGACTTTGCCGCGCCCGAGAAGCTCGAGCCCGGGAACGTTCGATTCGAACAGGGCAGCGGAGGCACTCATGGTCAGGATGCTAACCCGTGCGTTAGCATTACGCCACGGCTGGCCACAAGGACCGTTCTTGTACTGGGGCAAAATCATCGGCACGTTGGCGGGCGCCGCGACCCTCAAACCGTGGTTCGTGTTGCTCGGGCTGGGCCTCGGGCACTGGTTCGACAGCCGTTTCACCGCCGGATACCGGCGCTTCGAACAGCAGGGCGCTTCGATCGGCCGCCTGCCCGAGGAATATCTACGGCCTCTGTTCCAGACCGTGGGCCACCTGGCCAAGGCCGATGGCAGAGTCACCGAGGAAGAGATACGCGCCGCTCGTGCGGTAATGCACCGGCTCGGACTCGGGCCAGCCCAGGTCAGAAACGCCATCAACTGGTTCGATCAAGGCAAGAATCCGGGTTTCCCGATGCAGCAGACCGTGCGGCACCTGCGCCGCGTTGCTGCTCGCCGCATTGAGCTGCGGCAGCTTTTCGTTCGCCTGGTTCTCGAAGTTGTACTTTCGAAGAACCGAATGAGCCAGAAAGAGCGTGCGCTGGTCTGGACGATTTGTACCGAGTTCGACATCGGGCGTGTGGAGCTGGCGCAGCTCGAAACGATGATCCGCGCACAGCGGGGCTTTCAGCATTCGCCGGCAGGAGATGCCGACGCTCAGCGCATTCGCAAGGCCTATGCCACGCTCGGGATTGACGAGTCCGCGACCAACGACGAGGTGGTCAAGGCGTATCGCCGGGCAATGAACAAGAGCCATCCGGACAAAATCGCTGCAAATAATCCCGATCGCGAGGCTATTACTGCTGCGGAAAACCGAACTCGCGAGGTGCGGGCCGCCTATGAGATGTTAAAGTCTCGTCGGTCTATCCGTTAGCCAAGGAAAAGATTGTGACGCCAATGATTGCCCCTTCGATTCTTTCCGCTGACTTCGCGCGCCTCGGCGAGGATGTGCGGGCCGTGCTCGATGCGGGCGCCGACATCGTGCACTTCGACGTCATGGACAATCACTTCGTGCCGAACCTGACGATCGGGCCGCTGATCTGCGAGGCATTGCGCAACGACGGCATCGAGGCGCCGATCGACGTGCACCTGATGGTCGCGCCCGTTGATCGCATCATTCCGGATTTCGCGAAGGCCGGCGCTACCTACATCACGTTCCATCCCGAGGCGAGCCGGCATATCGATCGCACGCTGCAGCTGATTCGCGATGAGGGCTGCAAATCGGGGCTCGTTTTCAATCCCGCTACGCCACTCGAGAGCCTGCAGTACGTCATCGACAAGGTCGACATGGTGCTCCTGATGTCGGTCAATCCGGGTTTCGGCGGGCAGAAGTTCATTCCGTCGGCCCTCGACAAGCTGCGTGAGGCGCGCAAGATTATCGACGCCAGCGGGCTCGAGATTCGCCTCGAGATCGACGGTGGCGTCAAGGTAGACAACATCGGCCAGATCGCGGCCGCGGGCGCCGATACGTTCGTAGCCGGATCGGCTATTTTTGGCAGCAGCGATTACGCGGCGACGATTGCCGCGATGAAAGAAGAGATCTCTAAAGCCGGCTAGATATTGCGATTCGGCCGTGCGCCGTAGACGACGATCGTCTTGCCGCTCGCCGTCACGAGGCCCTGCTCCTCGAGTACCTTCAGTACGCGTCCCGCCATTTCACGTGAGCAGCCGACAAGACGGCTGAGTTCCTGGCGGCTGACCTTGATCTGCATGCCGTCCGGGTGCGTCATGGCGTCCGGCTCATTGCACAGGTCCATGATGGCGTGGGCGACGCGGCCCGTGACATCGACGAAAGCCAGGTCGCCGAGCTTGCGATTGGTGCGATCCAGCCGTGTGGCGAGCTGCGTGGCGAGTTCGAATACCAGGCCCGGGCTCTCGCTCGCGATCTGGCGAAAGCGCGGATAGGTCATTTCGGCAATTTCGCACTCGGTGCGGGTCCGGACCCAGGCGCTGCGCGTGGGCTGCTCGTAGAAGAGTCCCATCTCGCCGAAAAACTGGCCCTTGTTGAGGTAGGCAAGCACCATCTCGTTGCCGTCCTCATCCTCGATCATGACTTCGACCGAACCATCTACGATGTAATAGAGCACATCGGGCAGGTCCCCGGCGTGGATCATCACAGTCTTGGAAGGGACAGTCCGTACGCGGCAGTAACTCAGGAAGCGATTGATCGCCGGTACATCGCTCAGGGTCTTCGCAGTGGTTTGCATAGGTTGGTCCTCAACGCTCAAGCGCTCCCCTTTTAATACAGTTCGCTCGGAAGCGCAACTTATTGTTCAGTCACGAAAATTTCAGACGCGGTAAGCGGTGCTCGTCATGACCCTCGCCGTCAATTTCATGAGCTGCCGGACAGGCTCGGGGAGGTCGGCCGCACCCGCTTCACGGGCGTTTTCGCCATGTTCCTGCTCCTCGTTGCGCATTTGCTCGACAATCGCCCTGGAACGACCGTCCTCGTCCGGCAGGCGGTCAAGATGGCTGTCGAGGTGGTCACAAACCTGCTTCTCTGTTTCCGCAATAAAGCCGAGGCTCCACTTGTCGCCGAGCACACCACTGGCTGCACCGATCAGGAACGCGCCTGAATACCAGACCGGTGTCAGCAGACTGCGGTTCTCGCCGAGCTCGCTCAGGCGCTGTTCACACCAGGCGAGGTGATCAAATTCCTCGTCGGCCGCTCGTTGCATTTGCTGTTCAATGCTTGGGTCGCGAGCCACAGCCGCATGGCCCTGATAAAGACCTTGCGCAGCTACCTCGCCCGCATGATTGACACGCATCAATCCGGCCGCATGTGCTCTCTGCCGGTCGGTCAGCTCGGCCTCGGCGATATCGGCCGCAGGGTTCGCGCGGGCAGGGCGTCCGGCCGGTGCGGCGATGGTGCGCAGCGCGTTATTGGCCCCGGCAAGAAGACGATCGAGCGGCGTAAGATTTCGTTCGTGCATGGCAGAAAATTATACCAATAGCGCTGCAGCAGGCACGACGTTATACTGCGCGACCCAATTAATTAGAAGGAGTCTAAATATGCGCTGGCGTAGCATCCTGGTTATAAGCCTGCTGGCGGTGGCTGGCCCCCTGTTTGCCCAGGAAGAAGAGGCTGCCGAGGACGAGAGCCCGTGGTCGGGCAACGTCAAATTCGGCTACCTGGCCACGTCGGGCAACACCGAGAGCGAGAGCATGAACTCCAGTTTCGAGGTCAACTACATCAAGGAGCTGTGGGAGCACCAGCTGCGCGGCGCGGCGATCTACTCGACGGACGGCAACATCACGACGGCGGAGGCCTACGACGCCGGATGGAAAAGCGCCCGCAATATCACCGAAAACGACTTCCTGTTCGGTCGCCTCGACTGGCGCAAGGACCGCTTCGGCAGCATTACGAAGCAGTTCTCGCAGTCGGTCGGCTACGGCCGCCGCCTGATAGACACCGACAAGCACTCGCTCAACGGCGAGGTCGGTATCGGTGCCCGCCAGTCGGACCTGGCCGACGGCACCGACGAGAGCGATACGATCTACACGGGCCGCCTGACCTACGCCTGGCAGATCTCCGAAAACGCCAGTTTCGGGCAAGGGCTGCTGGTCGAAGCCGGCAGCAGCAACACGTTCACGGAGTCTGTGACCGAGCTCAAGGCACGGCTCGTTGGGGGGCTCGCGCTCGTCGCCTCGTACACGATCCGCAACAACAGCGACGTGCTTCCGGGCACCGAAAAAACCGACACCCGCACCGCGATCTCGCTCGAATACGCGTTCTAGCCGCCCAGGTGCACTTTCGGGCTTTTTAAGTTACTGAAAATATTCACAAAAAACGCGCCGAAAACCGGCGCGTTTGAGTTTGCAATGGGCCGTGGCGTCCGTTAGAATTTCGCGCCTTTCAGCCGTCCGGCAGGATTACGGCTGAGCGACAAAAAAATCCCAACGGACAGAGATCAATGAATACGTTTTCTGCAAAGCCCGCAGAGGTTCGGCGCGACTGGTTCGTGGTCGATGCGACAGGCAAGACGCTGGGTCGCCTGTCGACCGAGATCGCCCATCGCCTGCGTGGCAAGCACAAGCCCGAGTACACGCCGCATGTGGATACGGGCGATTACATTGTTGTCGTCAACGCCGAGAAGATCCGCGTCACCGGCAACAAGCTCAAGGACAAGAAGTACCATCGCTTCACCGGCTACATCGGCAACCTCAAGACCGAGTCGCTGGAGACGATGCTCGAGGATCATCCGGAACGCGTCCTGCAGGCCGCCGTCAAGGGCATGCTGCCGAAGGGATCGCTGGGCCGGCAGATGTTCAAGAAGCTTCGCGTCTTCAAAGGCCCTGACCACGATCACGCTGCTCAGCAGCCGATCCCACTGGAAATCAACGCATAATGGCTGACACACAATTTTACGGTACCGGGCGTCGCAAGACCTCGACGGCCCGGGTCTTCATGAAGCCCGGCACGGGTACGATCACGGTCAATGACAAGCCGCTGGATACGTTTTTCGGTCGCAAGACGGCACAGATGATCGTACGCCAGCCGCTCGAGCTGATGCAGGTCACCGACAAGTTCGATATCGACGTCACGGTTAAAGGTGGCGGTACGACGGGCCAGGCCGGTGCGATTCGCCACGGTCTGACGCGCGCACTGATGCAGTACGACGAGTCGATGCGCCCGACACTGCGCAAAGCCGGTTTCGTCACGCGTGATGCGCGCGAAGTCGAGCGCAAAAAGGTCGGCCTCAGGAAGGCACGCCGCGCAACGCAGTACTCGAAGCGCTAAGATAAAGCGGCAACCCCGATTACTGGGGGATCGTCTAGTGGTAGGACTGCGGACTCTGACTCCGCCAACGGGGGTTCGAATCCCTCTCCCCCAGCCATAAAACACAGGGGCCTCATCGGGGCCCCTTTGTTATTCATTCGGCTAAGTCGAACACAGCGAAACCTAGCCGCAATCCCGATCTGCTGCTAAGGTCACAGCAAACAATTCGAAGAGACCCACCATGCGAAATCAACTGCTTACGGCGCTTGCCGCTGCTATTGTTTGCGTTTCGACTTTTGCCCAGGACGAGGAGAAGCCCGAGCCCGGGTTCAACGAGGCGACATTCAAGGGTCTCGAGCTGCGCGGCATTGGTCCGGCGCTCATGTCCGGGCGCATCGCCGACATCGTCATCCACCCCGAAAATGANNCTCATATTCGATTGGCGCCATCACGATCGACCCGAACAGCCCGAATACGGTTTGGGTGGGTACCGGAGAGAACGTGAGCGGCCGGCATGTCGCCTACGGCGACGGCGTTTACCGCAGCCGGGACGCTGGCGAGAGTTGGGAGAACATGGGTCTCGAAGACTCCCAGCATATCGGCATGATCCGCATCGATCCGCGCGACTCGAACACGATATTCGTCGCGGCACAGGGCCCGCTATGGTCTGGTGGGGGAGACCGCGGTCTCTACAAGTCGACTGACGGTGGCGAAAACTGGCGCAAGGTCCTCGGTGACGGCCTGGGCAATACCGAGCTCGACGACCAATACACGGGCGTGTCCGAGGTGCACATGGACCCACGCGATCCCGATGTCATGTACGCCGTGTCGTGGCAGCGCCTGCGCAATGTCGCCGTGGTCATCGATGGTGGTCCTGGAACGGGCATCCACAAGTCCGTAGACGGCGGTGAGACCTGGCGGCAGCTCAGTGAAGGCCTGCCAGAGGACATGATGGGCAAGACGGGGCTGGCGGTGAGCCCGCAGAACCCGGACGTCATCTACGCCACGATCGAGCTCGACAACCGCACTGGCGGCTTCTGGCGGTCCGAAGACGGCGGCGAGACCTGGGAGAAGATGAACGAATATCTCTCGGGAGGCACCGGCCCGCACTACTACCAGGAGATTTTCGCCAGCCCGCACCGCTTCGACCGCGTCTACCAGATGGATGTGCAGATGCACCGGACCGACAACGGTGGCAAGGACTTCATCATGATGGATCACGAGTCGAAGCACTCCGACCATCATGCGATGGCGTTCCGTCCCGATGACCCGAACTATCTGATCGTCGGTACCGACGGCGGCATTTACGAGAGCTTTGACGAGGGCGAGACCTGGCGCTTTGTCGCCAACCTGCCCGTAACGCAGTTTTACAAGGTCGCGGTCGACTATGACGAGCCGTTCTACAACGTATACGGCGGTACCCAGGACAACAATAGCCAGGGCGGCCCGTCCCGGACGTGGGATATCTCGGGCATCCGTAACGCCGACTGGTTCATCACGCTGTTTGCCGATGGCCACCAGTCAGCGGTCGATCCGACGAACCCGGACATCGTTTACGCCGAATGGCAGCAGGGTAACCTGACGCGTTACGATCGGCGAACCGGCGAGGTCACGTACATTCGACCACAGGCCCGTGAGGGCGAAGAGCCCGATCGCTATAACTGGGACGCGCCGATCCTGATCAGTGCGCACGATCCAAAGACGATCTTCTTCGCGTCGCAGCGCGTCTGGCGCAGTGATGACCACGGTGATTCGTGGACGCCGATCAGTGGCGACCTGACGCGCGACGAAGATCGCGTGAGCCTGCCCATCATGGGGCGAACCTGGAGCTATGACGCGCCACGTGACCTGGTTGCGATGTCGAGCTACAACACGATCGTCAATATTTCGCAGTCGCCGATCGATGCAGACGTCATCTATGCCGGCTCCGACGACGGCCTGATCAGTGTTACTGAAAACGGTGGCGAGACCTGGCGCACGATCGACGAGCTGCCAGGCGTACCGGATGGTTTCTTCGTCAACGACATCAAAGCAGATCTCCATGACGCCGATACGGTCTACGTGGTGGTCGACGATCACAAGAAAGGCGACTTTTCTCCATATATTCTCAGGAGCGAGAATCGTGGCAGGAACTGGCGCAGCATCTCGTCGAATCTGCCGGAGCGGCACGTGCTCTGGCGTGTCGTGCAGGATCATGTGAAGCCCGAATTGATGTTTGTTGCATCCGAATTCGGCGTGTTTTTCACGGTCAACGGCGGCGGCGCATGGACCAAGCTCAAGGGCGGATCGCCGAACATCGCGTTCCGCGACCTGGCCATCCAGACACGCGAAAACGATCTCGTTGGTGCGACATTCGGCCGCAGCTTCTACGTGCTGGACGACTACTCCCCGCTGCGAGACGTGAACCAGGACATGCTGGAGAGTGGCAATGTGCTGTTCCCGGTACGAAAAACGCCCTGGTATGTGCCGAAACGCTCACTCGGATGCGGCGAACCCATGTGTCTGTCGAGCCAGGGCGATTCGTACTTTATGGCGCCCAACCCGGACTTCGGCGCCACGTTCACCTATTACCTCGCCGAGGGATTCAAGAGCAGCAAGGATGTCCGCCGTGAGGCAGAAAAGGAGTTGGAGGCCGGGAACGAGGACGTTGCCGTTGCCGCCTGGGACACCATCCTTGGCGAGGACCGTGAAGACGCGCCCGCCATTGTATTCACAGTTACGAACAGCAGGGGCAACATCGTGCGCCAGATCGAGGCGCCCGCCGAGCCCGGTTTTCACCGCGTGGCGTGGGACCTGAGGTACCCGGCCTTACAGCCATGGACGCCCGAGGAAACGAACGAGTACTTTGGCAGCGGCGGCGTTCTCGTCGTACCGGGCACGTTCAGCGTCAAGATGCAGGTGCGCCAGGACGGAGTTCTCCGTGATCTCGGCGAGCCGCAAAGCTTCGACGTCGTCTCTGTCAGGCCGGACCCGGTATTGCCGGGGAGCACGCAGGAACAGCGCGTCATCTTCGAATCGCAGGTTGCCGAACTGTCGCGCGCAGCGACCGGCACCGATGCCGCGCTGAACGAGGTCATCGGGGAACTCGATGCGGTCAAGGAGACGCTCGAACGATCGCTGACCGACGGGTCGCTGTATGAACTGGCTAATTCGATCCAGCAGAATCTCAAGATTCAACAGGACCGGCTTAAAGGCAACCAGAAGCGCGTGGGATACAAGGACGAGGGCGAGATGACCGTTACCGCCCGTCTCTGGCATGCCGGATTCGTATTCTCGGTCGGTGCCTACGGGCCGACGCCCGAGCAGCGCGAGTCACTGCGAATCGGCAGGGCGCTGTATGACGATATCGTCAGCGAACTCGACACGCTCGTGAACGTCGAGTACGCCGGTCTCAAGGACGCGATGGACACGGCCAGGGTGCCCTGGACGCCGGGTCGCGGCATTCAGCCCTAGGCGTCTGCGCGCAGCCGTCAGCTGTGCGCTGTTCGGTGCAGCCTGGCGTCGTGCGTCTTGAAATGATCGCTGAACCAGCGGTCGAGGTCGTCGGTTAACTGGGCCTCGTCGAGGACGCCATCGTCCTCAACCTCGTCCATGATGTCCCGAAGGTCGTCGAGCAGCGTCTCGTGGTCTTCCTTGTGGTCAGCGTAGGCGGCGTAGTTCAGCGCGCGCATCGTCTTTTCTTCAAGCGCAAAGTGCGCGGCGATCTGTGCGTATATCTCGCCCAGGGCCTCGAGTATCCGGTGCGCATCGGTACCGCCCCGCATCTCATCCTGCAGGCTTCGGATCAGTTCGATCAGTTCCCTGTGTTCGTGGTCGACTTCCTCGATGCCGACACTGAACTCGTCTCGCCACTGCAGTACGCTCATCGAAATTCGAAGCCTCCGTTCTCGGGTTTAAAGCCAATTGTCAGGTAGCGCCCGGCCTCGAGCACGACATCCTCGGTGAGAGTGTAGTCCCAAATCTCTTCTCGTGCCGAATCCCGCATGCGCACGGTGATTGTATGGGCGCCGGCGGGAAGATCGAAGCGCTCGTAGACGGATGCCGGGCCGTCCTCCCAAAGCCCGGAGGGAGACGCCTGCAGGTCGAGCACGGGCTCCCCGTTGACGTCGAGCTGAAGGGCCAGCGGCACCCGCCGACGCTCGCAGGTTTGCGCGCGCCGCATGTTCGGTGCGAGCCTCGCTATCTCTTCCGGCGTCAACTGGACACAGGGCACGATACGCTCCGTTGCGTGGCTCAGCGATAACTTGACCGTCGCAAATTCCGGCGCGCTATAGTGATATCGCGGCCAGAAAGACAAGTAGCCAACGATAAAGGCGAATGCGCCGTACGCGATGACCTGGCTCAGGATGCGCAGCAACTTAACCACGACGGCGTCTCCGGGCCGGTTCCCCGGGTGGCAGTTCGGCCAGCGATGCGACGAATTCCTCGAGGGCCTTTGACCGGCGTTTCTTCGCCTTTGTCGGCAGCCAGTTGACTGCGAGGCGCGCACGGTCGACGCGTCGGCGCAGGTAAGGGTCGCGTTCCCCGGCCAGGCGTTCACGCATCCAGCGGTCGCCGAGGCGGTAATAACAGTCACCTTCGGCGCAGCCAGCGACCATTACGCCTTCAGCCAGGTTCCGTGACAGGGCGAAGTCGATAAATGCGGGCGGCAGCATCGCAACACAGGGCAATTCGATGATCTTTACGTTGCCGCTGTGCAGGTCGTGGATGTCGGAGTTGCTGCATGTGTAAACGAGGACGCGGGGCCCACTGGCGAACGCGGCCGAGTCCTCGAGAGTTCGGGCCTGCAGGCTGGCAATGGTCAGATCGGGCATTTCAATGCCTGCAATGACTTCGGTTGCGCGTCGGAACGGCGTCGACGTTGGGCAGGACCCTACACAGATGCCACAGCTCATGCAGTTGTCGGCATTGACGACCGCCTCGGTGGCATAGGGCCGGTCATCGCTGCGTGGCTCCATGGCGATCGCGCTGAACGGACAGTCGTCAAAACAGCGCCCGCAGCCATTGCAGTTGTCCAGGCTGACGACCGCTGTCGGCACGGGCTTTGCGGGCGGTATCCAGGGCATCAGCGACAGCACGATCGACCCGACGACCAGTACCAACCAGAGCTGACCGCCGGGTATCACGTCAAGCAGCGGGTAAACCACGAGGTAATACCAGTCGAGGTTTACCGTAGCAGGTACGACGTCCAGGTCAGCCGGACCCTGGCTCATAGCCGGGTAGACGAGAGAAAGCGCAAGCAGCGCGACCGCGGTGCCGATCGCGAGCGAGCGCGGCGGGTTGACGCGCGCCCGCGCGTGGCGCTGGACGTGCAGCCACATCAGGAACAGCATAAAAAGCGGCCCGAAGATGTGAATGAACACCATCAGCGTGAAGAACCGGCCGGTCAGCGTCGTGCTGTTCAGGAAATTATTGGCAATCGGCTCGCCGAAAATCGGCAGTGTGTCGAGCCACTCCGTGGTAGCAATCGCTATGTACTGGGCGAGCTGATCCCAGACGAGCCAGTAGCCGGTGATGCCGCAGATATAAACAAACCAAAGCAGCGGCACGCCGGTGATCCACGCAAAGAACCGCTTGCCGCGCAGCCGGTCGAGGGAAAACTCGCGAAGAATATGCAGGAAGACAACGATTACCAGCGCGTCAGACGCATAGCGATGCAGGCTTCGCATCACGCCAGCAGCCCACCACTGGTCATGAGTGATGTACTCGACCGAAGCATAAGCGTCGGTGACGCCCGTATCGAAGAACAGGTACAGGTAGATGCCGCTTGCAGCGACGATCCAGAAGAAGTACCAGCCCAATGGACCGAGATTCACGAGCGGATTGTTGCTCTGCCCGAAGCTCCAGTCGAAGACAGCCTCGGCGCGCCCAAATAGAACCCGGATCAAGCGTTTCAGCAACGCCATGGCAGTGAAATCATAGATGTAATTGCGATTAAATCGAGCGTCGCCACTCGGTCACAAAGAAGGTGAGTATAGCGCCGAGGCAGAGCACACCCACTACAATCATCGTGAAAATTGAATAGTCGAAAGCATAGCGGCCCGTATTCGGGTCGTACACGGTGCAAAAGAGCTTGAAGGTATCGACCCAGTGTTCGACCAGGCTCGCATCACGCGGAGTATCGAACACGAGCTCTTTGAGCGGCTCAACGAACAACTGGGTTTCAAAGTCCTGACCGTAAACCTGCCGGTAGACTTTCCCCCCGGCGTCAACGATCGTCGTTTGTGAAAGGTGGTCGAAGCCCTTCGGCGCCTCGAAAAACTGAAAGCCCACGTCCTCGCTGATCGCGGCAATCGACGCTTCGTCACCGCTCAGAAAGTACCAGCCAGGCACGTCGTCGATCTGCTTCGCAGAGGCATACATGCGCATGCGATCAGGGGTGTCCACCTGCCAGTCGAAGCCGATCGTAACAACGGAGAAGGCGTCCTCCCCGAGCGCCTCGTGGGCAATGTCGACGTTCCTCTCGATATTTGCGGTAATCATCGGGCAGACGTGGTGACAGCTCGTGTAGATCAGGCTCACCACGAGCGGTTTGCCGCGCAGTGATTCGAGCGTGAAGGACTGTCCCGCTGTGTCGCGGAAGGTGTGCTCGCGCAGAGTGGCGCCGAGGGCGCCCTGGCTCATGGCCAGGGCCGCCTCCCGATCGTAGCCTTCTGCGGCTGCAGGAGACGCCGTCATCCCGACAAGGATGACAGCGCCGACCAAGGCTGCAGCACGCATGGTCGTCGTCGCCCCGGCTAGCTGAGCGGCCAGATTTCGGACAAGTACTTCCAGTTCACGAAGTAGTACAAGACGAACGCGACGAAGAAGATTCCGACCAGGAATGCCGTGCCGGGAATCCTCAGACTCTCGGAACTGCCGTAATGACCAACCGCGGCCGAATCCGGCGGCACTTCCGGATACGACGGTTTTTCGTCCTCGGCAAGTTTCTTGCCGAAGAATACCGAGCCAACCACGATAACTACGAACATCAGGCCGCCCAATGCCGCCATGCAGGCGAAAATGCCGTTGAGCCCCATCATCAGGAACGCAGCCGACGGGTAGTCGAACGGCAGTGCCGCATCGGCGAAAGTCATGTCCCAGTGTCGTCTCGATACGCCAAGTGTACCGGCGCCCATCATGAAGACGGATATCCCTGCCACACCGATGCCGAATACATATGGCTGCCAGGTAGCAAGTTTCTTCATCATGAGCTCACGCCTGAAGATCAGCGGCACGAGCAGGTAGGTGATCGCCATGAATGCCAGCGTCGTCCCTGCCACGACCGTGCCATGGAAGTGGCCCGGTACATACAGCGTGTTATGCATGATCATGTTGATCTGCTCGGTGCCCATGACCACGCCCGAGATGCCGCCGATGAAGCCAAAGAACACCAGCGACATGAACATGCCAGCGAAGGCCGGGTTGGCCCATGGCGCCTTTCGCAGCCATTCGAACAGGCCCTTCGTCAGTCCGCGGGAGCGCTGTGCAGCCTCAATCGAGCCAGGTACGGTCATGCCGTGAACCATGCTGCCTACGACAGCCAGGTACATCGCGTAACTGGTGTTGAAGATCTTCCATTCGGAACTGAAGCCCGGTTCGACGAGCATGTGGTGCGCGCTCGCAATCTGCAGGAACAGGATGTACATCAGGAACGCCGTGCGGCTGACTTTTTCCGACAGCGGCTTGGCGCCAAATACCATCGCTGCGATCGCGTACCAGACAGCGACATGCGCCGAGACGTTGATTTGCTGCGACGAGTGGCCCATTGCCCACCAGATCGTCTTGTAGATGAGCGGGTCGATGTGACTTACGAGACCCAGCGACCAGAGCAGAGTGGGGATCAGGATAATGGCGCCGGACGCAATCGTGAATACGGCAATGATTGCGGCCGTCAGCGCGCCGAATGTCACCAGCGGTATCGAGCCATCGTAGGTCTTGTCTCTCTTGGCGATAACGAGCGTGCCGAAGAACACACCGCAGCCGATCAGCGCACCCACCGCGAACAAAATAATTCCGAGGTAGAAGTGCGGTTCGGCCATCATTGGCACATAGGACGTGAACATAACGCTCGAGCCGCCCTGCAGAACCGCGACATTGGTGATCAATGCGCCGACCAGCATCAGGCCGAAACCAGTCCACGCCCATTTGGGCCCTGCCAGCCGCGAGTTCAGCAATATGGCCGAGGCAAAGTAGAGCACGGCCATCTCGAAAAAGATGATCCAGACGAGTAGCACGTCGAGGCCATGTGCGGTCAATGCCAGGTAAAACCAGTCGGCCGGAAGGAAGTGCACGGCCGGCCAGCGTGTCAGCGCTACGAGCAGCCCGAACAAACCGCCAATGGCAAGAAAGACGACCGCGACGACAGCATTCGCCTTGATGAGTTTTTCGGCGTTGCGGTCAACGCGCAGCCCCGTCGTCGGGCAGGTTCGGTAATCGAATAATGCAGACATGTTGATTCCCCCCTACTCGACAACGTGGATTTTGCCGACCATGTTGTGATGACCGATCCCACAGAATTCGTTGCAAATGAGTCCGTACTCTCCGGCACGATCAGGCTTGACCGTCATGACGATTTCGTATCCCGGGTGTACCTGCACGTTGATATTGACCGGTTGCAGCGAAAAGCCGTGCTGCCAGTCCATCGACGACAAGTGGAGCCGGTAGCTCTGGTCCTTTTCGAGCTCAAGGACAGGCCACCATTGCCACAAGCGGGCGATCAGGTAGACGTCACTGCCGGCCGGTGGCCGGACGACCGGGAATCCATTTTCTTCACGCACCGTATATTCATCGATCATCTTCTGGGCTTTCTCGGCGAAGACCTTTGGCTTGATCTGGTAGGCCTCGTTGGAGAGGTTTTGTTCACCGGCGCCGTGCCAATAGATCATCATGAAAAACATCAGGACACCCCAGGTGAAGGCGACGAAAATCCAGATGAGTTCGATCTTGGCTATAGGCTGCCGCCACCAGATTCGTTCACTCGGTGGTGTTAATGCCATCGTAATCTCCCTTTAATCCGCGATCGGAATCTGGGTGATTTCGATGATTCCCCAGATAATATAGAACACCGCCGGGACGGCGATCCCCAGGACCAGCAGCAGAAACGGGTTATCGAGGACCCGTTGCATCAATGGTATATCTTCCGGTGCAGGTGAATCGTCGGACGCGCTCGCGTCCATGTTATTGTTCTCGTTCATTTTTCATCCCCAATGAACGTAAAGATTACCACAAAGTATAGAAGCGCATTTTCCGGGTAAATCAGGGTTTCCCCGTATAGGTCTCAACGGCTCCAAACGTGATCAGAGCCAGCGCCAGGAGAATGCCGAAGAACAGTAGCGACCGATATTCGAGGCGCCTGCCGGCAGCAATCTCGATGCGGTCGACGATCCATGCCGATGCCAGGTAGAGCAGGCCGGCCAGCAACGTGAAGTAGATGTACTGCACGTGGTTGCCCCGGCGAATCAGACGCGCATTTCGCGCACGCCGTTGTCGTCGGCTATTAACAGGATGTCAGCGGAGCGGTTTGCGAATATGCCGACCGTAAGGATGCCCGGAATCTGATTCAGGCGGGTTTCCATCTCGATCGGGTTGCTGATGTTCAGTTCGTGCACGTCGAGAATGTGATTTCCGTTATCCGTCACGAATCCTTCCCGCCAGACCGGTTGCGCACGGAGCTTGGTGAACTGGCGGGCGACAAAGGACTGCGCCATCGGCAGCACTTCCACGGGCAGCGGAAATGTTCCTAACATTCCCACCAGCTTGCTTTCGTCAATAATGCAGACAAAACGACGAGAGGCACCTGCCAGAACCTTTTCGCGCGTCAGCGCGCCGCCGCCGCCTTTAATGAGGTGCAGTCGCTTGGTGGCCTCGTCGGCGCCGTCAATATAGATGTCGATCGGACCCACTTCGTTGAGTCGCGCAACTTCGAAACCTTGTTCTTCGAGTAACTCTGTCGAGGCATTCGAACTCGACACGACCTTGTCGATGCGGTCCTTAATTGAGGGTAGTAATTTGATGAGTTCATCGACCGTCGAACCGGTGCCGATCCCGACGACCATACCGGGTTCGATGAACTCCAGAGAAGCTTTGGCCGCGTTGTGTTTCTTTTCGGTCGAATCCATAGTCTTTTAACAAGAGTGCCCGCTTTCGCGGGCACTCTGTCTTGCTGTGGAAGAAAGCCAGACTTTCTCCTGAATCAGGAG
The DNA here is from genome assembly GCA_011772865.1 of Woeseiaceae bacterium. Lineage (GTDB taxonomy): Bacteria > Pseudomonadota > Gammaproteobacteria > Steroidobacterales > Woeseiaceae > UBA1847. The sequence goes on from WVYQ01000030.1 coordinate 40,466, forward strand.
CTAGCGTTTTTTCCTGCGGGAAGCCTTTCTCTTCGTAGCTTTCCGCTTCGTCTTACGCTTGGCCTTTTTCTTGGTCTTACGCTTGGCCTTTCTCTTCGTGGCTTTCTTCTTTGTCTTGCGCTTGGCGACTTTACGCTTGGCCTTTTTCTTGGTCTTGCGCTTGGCTGCCTTCTTCTTAGCCTTTTTCTTGGTCTTGCGCTTGGCTACTTTGCGCTTGGCCTTCTTCTTGGCCTTTTTCTTGGTCTTACGCTTCGCAGCTTTTCTCTTGGCCTTTTTCTTGGCCTTTTTCTTGGTCTTGCGCTTGGCTGCTTTCTTCTTAGTCTTACGCTTGGTCTTGCGCTTGGCTACCTTCTTTTTAGCCTTCTTTTTCGTCTTGCGTTTGGCTGCTTTTTTCTTGGCCTTACGCTTGGTCGCCTTTTTCTTCGTTGCGCGTTTCTTCGCAACGCGACGCTTCGGCGCCGCCTTCTTTCGAGTTACTTTCCGCTTCTTGGCGACTTTTCGCTTCGAAGCTTTTTTCCGTGACTTCTTTTTCGTAGCCATCAGTTTTCTCCGTGTCGGGTACCCGGCGTTGAGTATACGCAACAAGATTAAAAAATCCAGCAACTTAAGCCGCGTTTAACAGGCAATAAAACAGCCTCTACGAACATGCATTTTCGGAGCAAATCGTCGTCGCCGCCGCCGACAAAATATTTTCCCGGGAAACTGTTTTGAAGGTCGAAAAGAGAAAGCGATCATTTCGCGTTTGTCACGACGCGATAGAGTGGAACGTCCCAGGTATTCGGCAAAATCCGCGTCGCTTTCTGACACTCGAAGGCTACGCCAATAAGCTTTGGCTTTAGCCACTTACGACGATTTTTTAGAAAGTGAAAGCAACGATCATAGTAGCCACCTCCCATGCCGATTCGGTGCTTGTGCTTGTCGAATGCGACGACAGGAGTGATCACGATATCGAGGTCCCTTGCCCTGATCAGAGCGCCCGCCACCGGCTCCCAGATTCCGAATTGATTGCGGGCAATCACCGTGTCACTCGTAATTTCGCAGAAGTTCATCGAGCCGTGCGCATCGGTCACAGGCACAAAAATGCGCTTTCCCGCGCGCCATGCGCGCTCGATGATCGGTGTCGTCTGCACCTCGTCCCTGGTTGGCAGGTAACACCCGATGTGATGAGCCGACATGAACTCGTGAGAGTGAATGATGCGATCACAAATCTTTGCAGACGCATCATCGCGTTCCGCAATGCTGAGTGAACGTCTGTTCGCAAGTGCTGACTTGCGGGCTCGGGACATTTCGTCAGGAGAAGTCAGAGGCGCCTCCCGCCTGTGCCGTTACAGACCGTCGCTCTCGAACCGGAGCAACAGGTGGGGTCAGCCGTGGCAGCAACAGGCTTTCCGCGTACACGGTCCTGCTCAAATGCTGCCGACAGTGCACGACCCCGAGGTAATAATTTAGGGTCGAAAGGTAACCAGATCGGTATCGAACACTGCAGGAGGCGCCATATCGTATGTCCTGCCCCGACGCGTCAGAGATCGAGCTGCTGCGATCCACCCAATACGCTGTCGACGCGGTCAGAAATAGTCTTGAGGCGAACGCTGAGGTCGCCCTCGAGGAGCCGATCGCGAGCCTGCGCATGCAGCAGGTCGCTGGCCATATTCAGGGCTGCGATAACGGCAATGCGGTCCAGGCCGACTACGCCCGCCGCATCGCGCGCTTCGCGCATCTTGGCATTCAGGACCTCGGCAGAGTCGAGCAGGTCGGTTCGCTCATCGGGCGGGCATTTGACGGTGTATTCTTTGTCGAGAATTCGGACGCTTACCTGGGCGTACTGTTCTGTCATATCAGGATCCCTGCTCCATCGCTTTCAGCCTGCCGATCATCGCTTCGACACGGGCTCTAACCTGTTCGTTCTTCTGTAGCAGATTGGCGCGTTCCGCCGTCAGCACGTCCTGCCGCTGCTTGAGCGATTTGTTCTCGTCCTGCAGCTGGTCACAGACTTTGACGAGCGCGTCCACACGCTTTTCGAGGCGCTTGAGCTCGTGCTCGAAAGTTGAGTTGATGTTGTCGGCCATACCCAGAATATAGTCACGCGTCCGGGCAGAATCAATCGTCATGGCCACGCACTATGTAACGTGGGATCATTGTTGGCATGGAAACACCGATAGATCACGACGAGCTGGATGCTGCGTTGAAGCGCTGCGGCGCTACCTGGGATGCGGCGCAGACACACGGCCTGTTGTCCGGCCGCCTCGCGATTGCGGGCGCCGAAAGTGGAGCCGACTGGTTGTCGCAAGTCCTTGAAGGAACAGACAGCAGCGACGCCCTGCGAGGCGAATGTGAGGCGATGCTGCGCACCCTGTTCGAGTCAACTTACCGGCAACTGGCCGAGCGCCAATCCGAGTTCGAACCCCTGCTGCCCGACGACGACGAGTCGACGGTCATACGGGCCGCTGCGCTTGCCCACTGGTGCGAGGGATTTTTACACGGCCTGGTGTCGGCCAGCCACGGCGATGCGCTGAAAAACCGCCTTTCCGCGGAGCCGCTGGCCGACATTATCAAGGACATGCTCGAGATTACGCGCGCAGTTGCCGATGAGAGCGGCAACACGGAATCTGACGACGAGGCTTATGCGGAACTGGTCGAATACCTTCGGGTCGCGGCGCAGCTGACCTACGAAGAACTGGGTGAGTTTCGGCGGCCGCATTCTGAAACCAGTGCTCCGGGCCCCGAGGTGCTGCATTGAAAAGAGAGGAATTTGCGCGGCGGCGCGAGAACCTGATGCAGATGGTTGGCGAAGGCGGCATCGCGATTTTGCCTTCGGCGCCGATACGCACCCGCAGTCGCGACGTCGAGTATCGCTTCCGCCAGGACAGCGACTTCTACTACCTGACCGGGTTTGCCGAGCCTGATGCTGTTGCGGTCGTGGCTCCCGGCAGGGCCAATGGCGAATTCCTGCTGTTCTGCCGGGAACGCGATGCCGAGAAGGAGCGATGGGACGGGCAGCGAATGGGCACGGAGGGCGTCCTCGGTCACTTCGATGCCGATGATGCGTTCCCGATCGATGACCTGGACGACATTCTTCCGGGCATCATGGAGTCGTGCGAACGCGTGTATTACACGATGGGCCAGTACAAGGATTTCGACGCGCGCATCGCGGACTGGGTAAATTCGCTGCGCTCGGGCGGCCGCAGCGGCGTGCATACTCCCCAGGAATTCGTCGCGCTCGATCACCTGTTGCACGACATGCGCCTGTACAAGAGTCGCAGCGAGATCTCGGCCATGCGCAAATCGGCCAAGGTGGCGGTCGCGGCCCACAAGAGGGCAATGAAAATGACCCGCCCGGGCCTCTTCGAGTATGAGATCGAGGCGGAATTCATCCACGAGTTCCGCCGTCACGACGCGCGTTACTCCTACAGCCCGATCGTTGCCTCGGGCGCCAACGCATGTACGCTTCACTACGTCGACAACTCCGCGCAGCTCGAGGACGGGCAGCTGCTACTCATCGATGCCGGTTGTGAACTCGACTACTACGCCTCCGACATTACGAGAACCTTCCCCGTCGGTGGGAAGTTTACGCCTGAGCAACGCGCACTCTACGAGATCGTGCTTGACGCGCAGCTTGCCGCCATCGACAAGGTGCGTAAGGGCAACCACTGGAACGATCCACACGATGCCGCCGTTAAGGTAATCACGAAGGGGCTCAAAAAGCTTGGTCTGCTGGACGGGACGGTGCCCAGGCTGATTCGGGACGGCGCCTACCGCGATTTCTACATGCACCGTACGGGTCACTGGATCGGCATGGATGTGCACGATGTCGGCGACTACAAGGTCGGTGACGAGTGGCGACTGCTCGAGTCCGGCATGGTCACGACCGTCGAGCCCGGGCTGTATACGCCGGACAACAGAAAAGTGCCGAAGAAATGGCGCAACATCGGCATACGCATCGAGGACGACGTTGCCGTGACGAATATCGGGCCGGATGTTCTCACGAAGGGGCTGGCGAAAGATCCTGACGAGATCGAAAACCTGACGCTGCAATGAATCACTACGACATCGTCATAGCCGGCGGCGGCATGATCGGTTCGAGCCTCGCCCTGGCGCTTGCACCGCTTGGTCTGCGCATCGCCGTCGTCGAGCCGGTGCCGCGAGTCGCCGAAAACCAGCCGAGTTTCGACGATCGATCGACAGCACTTTCGCGCAGCACCCAGCGGATGTTCGAGGCGATGGGCATCTGGGACAGGGTCGTCGCGGCAGCGACGCCGATTACTCATGTGCATGTCTCGGACCGGGGCCGGTTCGGATTCGCGCACATCGACGCAGCGGAACAGGGCGTCGACGCGCTCGGTCATGTCGTCATCAATCGGGTCCTCGGTAACGTGCTGCAAGACGCGCTCGACGGCGTCGCCGAGCTCGATATCCTGTGTCCGGCCCGAATCACGGCGGCCAGGGGGGCTCCGGAGCGGGCAACCGTAACCGTCGCAGAAGACGGCGCAACAAAGGAGCTGACCTGCGACCTGCTCGTCGCGGCCGATGGCGCGAATTCGGCCGTGCGCAACATGGCTGGAATCGGCGCGAGCCAGGTGCCGTACGGGCAACGCGCCGTCATCGGCAATTTGCTTCCCGAAATCCCCCTGCGAAACCGGGCGTTCGAGCGCTTCACCCGCCACGGACCGCTGGCGTTGTTACCTGTCGCCGACGGGCGCGCCGGATTCGTCTGGGTCGTGGCTGAGAAAGAGGCGGAACGCATACTGCAACTTGATGACGAGGCATTCCTGGCAGAGCTGCAAGCAACCTTCGGCAATCGAGTTGGCGCATTCTCGCGTGTGGGCAAACGCGCGTCTTACTCGTTGTCGCTGAGCAAGGCCGTCCGCCTCACGGGTCCGCGGGTAGTCCTGGTCGGCAATGCGGCGCACGGCCTGCATCCGGCGGCGGCGCAGGGCTTCAATCTCGGCTTGCGTGATGTCGCGGCGCTGGCGGACTGCGTCGCCGATGCGCCGGGCGACCCCGGGGATACCGAACTGCTTGCTCGCTATGCGGAGTGGCGCCGGGCCGACCAGTCGAAACTCGTGCGCTTTACGGATGGACTCGTACGCCTGTTCGGCGATACGCGAGAGCCGATTGCCAGTCTCCGGGATATTGGGATGCTCGGCTTCGACCTGATTCCCGGAGTACGCACGGTATTCGCGAAACATACGATGGGACTGGCGGGCCGGCTGCCGCGGTTGTCGCGTGGAGTACCACTGGCATGAGCAGGACTTATGAGATGCTCATCGTTGGTGCAGGTGTAACCGGCCTGACCGTCGCCGCTTTGCTGGGCCAGTCGAAGCATAGCGACCGGTTCGACATCACGGTCGTGGACGCGGGGTCCCGTCCACATCACGACCCGGACGGCGACGTCGCGCTGCGGGTATCGGCGATCGCTGCAGGGTCGGCCCAACTGCTCGACTCGATCGGTGCCTGGCAGACTATCTGCGCGACACGGGCCAGTCCCTACGAGTCGATGCGCGTCTGGGACGAGTCTGTCGAGCCGGACAGCCTCGGCGCGCTGCAGTTCGACGCGGCCGAGTTTGCCGTTCCACAACTCGGATTCATCGTCGAAAACGCGCTGATCCAGCATGCGCTTCTGCGTGTGCTCGACAAGCTCGACGTAACGCTGGTATTCGACTCGAAAGTCGACAGACTCGAAGCCGATCTCGTGATCGGCGCGGACGGAGCGCGTTCCCATGTGCGCGACGCGTTTGGCATCGGCACGAGAGACTTTCCGTACGGGCAGACGGCCTTCGTTACGCACCTGCGGCCCGAAAACCCACATCGAAGAACGGCGCTGCAACGCTTTACGACGGACGGCCCGCTCGGCATGCTGCCGCTGATCGACGGCCGGGTGTCCATCGTCTGGTCGATTCACGACGTCCTTGCAGAGCGCGTGCAGGGGGCCTCCGACGACGATCTCGGCGAGATCCTGAGCGAGGCATCGGACTACGTCCTTGGCCGACTGGAGGCCGCAGGGCCGCGGGGCAGTTTCCCGCTGTGCGCGCGGCATGCGACACAATATGTCATGCCGGGCATGGCCCTGATCGGCGATGCAGCGCATGCCATACACCCACTGGCCGGCCAGGGAGCGAACCTCGGGATGCAGGACGCGGCCAAGCTCGCCGAGGTGATCGATACTGCGCTGCGCGAGGGCGAACACCCGGGGGACCGGCCCGTATTGCGGCGCTATGAGCGGGCCAGAAAGGGCGAAAATGCGACGATGCTGCATTTTATGACTGGCCTCAACAAGCTGTTTGCGACAGACTCGGCAATTGTCCGTGAATTGCGCGTGGCCGGCATGCGCCTTTTCAATTACAGCGGACCGATAAGAGACCACGCAGTGAAGGTGGCGCTGGGGATGGGCCAATGAGTAGCCGAGTAGCCCGATGAAACAACGCTATGTTTACGCGCTCGCCGCAGCACTGGCGATCGTCGGCCTGTCCGTTTTCATCTACAAATGGCAGTCGCTGGGCTTCCCGTTACAGCGGGATCAGGAGACGTCTGTATGGACTATCGAGTCGTCGATCGATTTCGACAGTGGACCAGGCTCGATCAAGGTCAACCTGCTGATACCGACGCTGACGCCTGGCTTCCGGATGCTCAACGAGAACTCGGTATCCCGCGGCTACGGTTTCAGCCTCAACTACGGTAGTGGCGGTCGCGAGGCGCAGTGGGCGATCAGGCGCGCCGACGGTCCACAAACGATCTATTACCGTATATCGGTATACGAAGACGAGGGCTTCAACCAGTCGGATACCACGCCACCGTTTCCGCCGCCCCCGGTCATCAACGAGCCGTTCCAGACCGCCGTCGACGTGATCGTGGCGGACGTCAAGGATCATTCGGCCGACACGGCATCGTTCACAGCCGAACTCCTGCGGCGTATGAATGATCTTTCGCCCGATCCGAATGTCGAATTGCTCGTCGCCAATGCGGATACGCGCGCCGACTTTGTCGACAGCATTACGACGATCCTGGCAGCGGCCCGGATTCCGGCACGCATGGTCCATGGTTTCGAACTCGAGGGCCGGCAACGCTATGCAGAGCCCGTCACGTGGCTCGAAGTGCACGACGGTGAGCGCTGGCGCTATTTCAATCCGACCACGGGCGACGAGAACCTGCCCGAGCGTTTCTTTGTCTGGTGGCGCGGCAATGAACCGCTTGTCAGTGTAGAGGGTGGCAGCAACGTTCAGGTTAGCTTTGCCGTCGCCGAGAACCACCTCGATGCNNCTCTACAGCCTGCCAATCCAGACGCAGGCGGTTTACAGCGTGTTGCTGATGATCCCGGTCGGCGCGCTGATCATGGTGGTCCTGCGCAACATGGTCGGCATCGATGCGTTTGGCACGTTTATGCCCGTGCTGATCGCGCTCGCTTTCCGCGAGACGAAGCTGTTCTGGGGCATCGTCCTGTTCACGCTGCTCGTCGCCCTGGGCCTCAGTATTCGCTTCCTGTTGGAGCGACTGCGCCTGTTGCTCGTGCCGAGGCTCAGCGCCGTGCTCATCGTCGTCGTTATACTGATGTTGCTGATCAGCCTGATGTCGCACCGCCTCGGCATGGAGACCGGACTGTCAGTCGCGCTATTCCCTATGGTCATCATCGCGATGACTATCGAGCGCATGTCGGTTGTCTGGGAAGAGCGGGGAGCGACCGACGCGATGCGCGCGGGTTTTGGCAGCCTTGTCGTTGCGATCATCGCGTATTTGGCGATGGGCATGGCCTGGCTCGAACACCTTATTTTCACGTTCCCGGAATTGCTGCTCGTGAACCTGTCCCTGGTTGTCCTGGCCGGGCGTTACACCGGTTACCGCTTGCTTGAACTGAGTCGCTTCAAAGCGTTGGTGGGGCAGTGATGTTTGCGCGAGCGGAACAGCTGCGGCAGGCTGGCGTTCTCGGTGTCAACGAGCGCAATTCGGACTACATCATGCGCTTTAATCCGCGACGGCTTTACCCGCGGGTCGACGACAAGGCAATTACCAAGGAACTCGCACTTGCGGCGGGCATGGCCGTGCCGGAGCTGTACGGAATTATCACGAACCAGGGCGAGGTCAAAAATTTCGCGGGTATCGTTGCCGACAGGCAGAGCTTTGTTATCAAGCCGGCGCAAGGCAGCGGCGGCGACGGGATCCTCGTGATTACGGGCCGTGGCCGGCGCAGGCATGACGCTTTTCGCTTGTCGAGCGGCGTGCTGATATCCCAAGGCGAGATTGCCCACCACCTGTCCAACATCGTTGGTGGCCAATACAGTCTGAGCGGCAACCGCGACAAGGCGCTGATCGAGTACTGTGTGAATTTCGATCCGGTGTTCGGCGATCTGAGTTATCAGGGCGTGCCTGACATTCGCGTCATTGTCTACCGAGGCTACCCGGCCATGGCCATGGTGCGCCTGCCGACGAGAGCATCGGACGGCAAGGCCAACCTGCACCAGGGTGCTGTGGGGGCCGGCGTCGATATGAGCATCGGCCAGACACTCAATGGCGTTCTGGACGATGAGGTTGTCGATGAACACCCAGACACAGGTGCTCTTATTGCCGGGCTACAGATACCGCACTGGGACTTCATCCTCGAAACGGCGGCGCGTGGCTACGAAGTCACCGAGCTGGGGTACCTCGGCGTCGATATGGTCATCGACAAGAATCTCGGTCCGATGATCCTCGAGATGAACGCGAGACCCGGGCTCAATATCCAGATCGCCAATTGCGAGGGGCTTGCAGGACGCATCGCGACAATTGACGAGTTATACGATCCCAAAGCGATGCCGGAGCATCGGGCCCGGATCGCACGGCGGGAATTTTCTGCCGAGCGGCAGACATCAATTCATTTCTAGAATGAAATCGCGGATCGCCGCGAGCGCCTCATCGCGAATCAGGTCATTGCCCTCACCGAGCGGGTCCTGCAGGGCGTGGCCTGAGCCTTCGTGGATGATGATATCGATCGAAGCCTTGTCCAGGGCCTGCAGTCGCGCGGCACTTTCTTCGGAAGGCACGTTCGTGTCATCGCTGCCATAGAGGACGAGCGCATTAACCGCCATGGCGTCCCACAGCGGGATGGGGTCGTAGTCAGCAACCCGGTCGTAGAACTGGGGCATGCGCACATGCCGGATGTGTGCAGTTGACGCCAGGGCAATCAGATACGAGATGCCCGGCAGGAATCCCATTTGCCGGATGTTGTGGTCTTCCTCGTAAAGCAGCTGCTCCTTTGGCGTGACCGCTGATCCGACCATGTTGACGACAAAGGCGAGATCGTCCGAATCTCGAGCAACGATGGGCGCTATCCAGCCACCCTGGCTCATCCCGATGACACCAACCCGTGATATCTCGACGAGGTGCTGGTGCAACATGAAATCCAGGGCCGCGAGCGTGTCGGTTGCCAGTTCCTCGAAGTCTGCGGTGCGCCAGTCGCCAGCCGATTTCTCCGAACCCCGCTTGTCCGGTAACAGCACCGCGATGCCATTGTCCTGAAGAAATTTCGTCAGCGTCAGGTACCAGCGGTTTTCACGATTGCTCGCCCCGGACCCGTGGATGACGACAGCGGCTGGCACCGGGCCATCGCCCTCGGGCACGAACAGCATGCCGGCCAGGTCGATATTCTGTGAGCTGTTGCGAAACCGGACATCCGTGTGCACGGTTTCTTCAAGTGACACGCCCTGGTACTGCCGCGGGTCGGCAGGCAGCAACCTGTCGATCGCAACAGGTCCGACGACAATCAACAGGACGATTATCGCGATATGGCGTGCGCGCAGCCGAATCATGCGCAGAGATTACACCATGAGCCCGCACTGACAGGATGGCAGGCTATGCGGCGCTGGAAAGCCTGTCCCGTAGCGCCTCGATGACGCGTGGGTACTCGTCTTTGATCTGCTGTCTCAGGGTTGCCGCCGTTGCACGATCGCTTTTGCGGGTTGACGTCTCCATCGAGGCACACAGCTCTGCCAGTTTCACGGCGCCGACATTGGCGCTGCTTGATTTCAGCGAGTGGGCTGCCGAGCGAATGCATTCCGAATCAGAGCGGTCTATCGCTTCACCCAGTCGGGTCATCAGGTCCATTGATGTGTTGATGTAGGTCTGTATGACCTGGTCGACCAGGTTGCGGTCGTCCGCATGCGGTAATTCGGACAGGGATTCCAGGGCGCTTTCATCGATGGCATCAGGCAATTCTTCATCCAGGAAGCGCTCGAGGCGAACCGGCGACCCTGGGTCCACTGCGGCCGGTTGGGGCGTAACGCCCGGCTGCAGAACTTTGATGAGTGCAGCATTGAGTTGTTCGCCCTTGTACGGTTTACGCAAGTAGTCGTCCATCCCGACGGCGATACATTTTTCCATGTCCCCGGCCATCGCGTTGGCGGTGACTGCGATTATTCGAACTGGGTCGGCGCCGTTGCGAGCCTCCAGCCTGCGAATTTCCTCTGCCGCCTGGAACCCGTCGAGGACAGGCATCTGGCAGTCCATCAGCACGGCATCAAACGGCTCGGATTTGAACAGATCGACAACTTCCTTGCCGTTCGCGGCGACCACCGATTCAACACCCATCGCCTCCAGCATGCCGACCGCAACAGCCTGGTTCACCGCATTGTCTTCGGCGACGAGTACCCGGCCCTTGAGCGGTTTGAGGGCCGAAGGACCGCTGTCGAGATCGCCATGGACATGCGTGAATGTCCTCTCGATGCCCGTCATTTCTCCCGTGCGATCCGCCTTGAGCCGCAACGTGAACGAGAAGCTCGAGCCGCTGCCCGGTTTGCTGGTCAGCGTAATCGCGCCGCCCATCATCTCGACGAGTTGTTTGCTAATAGCCAGACCAAGCCCCGTGCCACCGTATCGACGTGTCGTCGAGCCGTCTTCCTGGGCGAATGACTCAAAAACATGTTGTTGTTTGCGAGGCGAGATTCCGATTCCCGTGTCGATCACTTCAAATGTCACATGCTCGAATTCGCCGTGGTCCGGCACTGATGTGACTTTCAGCAGCACTCGGCCCTTCTCGGTGAATTTGATGGCATTACCCAGGAGGTTGGTGAGTACCTGTCTGAGCCGCGCCGGATCGCCTTCGACATTGATTGAAGCGCCTTCAGGCACGATGTGGTTGAGCCGCAATCCCTTTTGGTCCGCAAGGCCGGCCAGGCTGTCCGTGATTTCGGCAACAAACGAATTCAGGCTAAACGGCCTTGTCTCCAGGGCAAGTTTGCCTGCTTCCATTTTCGAGAAGTCGAGAATATCGCTGATGATGTCCAGGAGCGTGTCCGCCGAATAGGAAATCGAATGCATGTAGCGCTTCTGTGCCTTATCCAGAGGTGTACTCGCGAGCAGCTCGATCATGCCGAGAACGCCATTCATCGGCGTTCGAATCTCGTGACTCATTTTGGCGAGAAATTCGGTTTTCGCGTTGGACACGGCCAGTGCCCGGTCGCGCGCTGATTCGAGTTCATGCTGGGCGGTCTTCAGGCTCCTCGCGAGATTGCCGAATTCCTGTTCAAGTTCACCAATCTCATCGCCGCGCTCGGTTTGCAGCGACCGCTCGAGATCACCGGTTTCCCGGATTCGCTTGATGTGGCGTGTCAATGAAGTGATCGGCGCCACGATCAGGCTGCGCGTAAACAGCCATGCACCGAGAAGAAATATTCCCGTAGCCGCAACAAAGTATCCGAGTGCTGTTGCAATCGTGTTCCAACCGATTGCCGTGATCGTTCTGGGTGAAATCACCCTGAGCACAAATGCCGGCTCGCCGAACACATCACGGATGAGCTGATGCCCGGTCATACTGGCGTCAGTGTAAGACCATAATATGGGCTCGTGCTCACTCGGCTGGCCGAGCAATTCGGTGACAATGTCACGCGACAGGTCGGGATGGTCTATCAGAAGCAACGCGGCGCTGACGCCGGCCCGCTCCCCAAGCTCCGTAACGAGGTTGTCGTCGAGGAATCTGCCAAGGACTGCAGTGCCCGCCGGGGAACCGCCGCCCGTGCTTGTCAGAATCGGCAATGCGCTTACGAGCAGCGGCGCCGTGCGCGCCGGTACGATACCAACCTTTCCATCCGGGCCGATCGGGCGCACGAGGACGTGATCGCTTGTCAGCGGACGGGCCAACTCGTCCTCCATCGGCAAAGAGTGCGTTACCGCCTGGTCGACGATCATGCCCCAGAGCATTTCGCCGGAGCGATCGAAGAAAAACATTGCGTTGACGTCGATGTTCGTCCAGTAAGCGATGTCGAGATTTTCCTCGACGTAACCGGGGCGACGTCCCAGGGCAAAGTCGTAGGTGTGGTCCCACTCGGAATACTCGCGGTTGATCACTTCGAGAGCGTGGAGCTCGGCGTCCAGGGCCTTGCGCACGCGCACCAGGCTATCGTTAGCCGAGCGCTTCTCGAAGTTCTCGAATACCGGGAAAATGAACGTGGAGAGTCCGGCGTAGCTACCGGCTGCAAACACGACGCCCAGCGTCAGGAACAAAACGACAATCTTCTTCTGCAGGGACATCCTTGACCACCTGGACAGCCGTATAAGCGATGGGAAATCAAAAGCTTATACGACGATGCGGGTGGTGTCTGAGACTGGAGTCTCAGTTACATCTGTGACTCCAGCCAGCCGTCCATGCGCTGTTCGAGAATGTCGAGGGGGAGCGCGCCGGCGCCGAGCAGCTCGTCGTGAAATTCGCGGACGTCGAAGGCATCGCCTAACGCAATCTCGGCACGCTCACGAATCTGCAGCATCTTGAGCTGGCCGATCTTGTAGGCGAGCGCCTGGCCGGGCCAGCCGATGTAGCGGTCGATCTCATTGATAATATCGAGTTCGGTCTTGGCCGCGTTGTCCTTGAAGAAGTCGATCGCCTGCTGGCGCGTCCAGCCCTTGTAGTGCATGCCGGTATCGACGACGAGGCGCACCGCACGCCACATCTCGTAGGTCAGTGCACCGAATTGGGAATAAGGATCCTTGTACAGGCCGAGGTCGTAACCGAGGCTCTCACTGTAAAGTCCCCAGCCTTCGGAAAACGCCGTGAAACCCATAAAGCGACGGAAGTCGGGCATGTCGCCGAGTTCCTGCTGGATTGCCAGTTGCAGGTGATGGCCGGGCATTGCTTCATGTACCGACAGCACCTCGATCTCGTACTTCGGGCGCACCTCGGGTTTGTAGAGATTGACCCAGTAGATGCCGGCGCGGCTGCCGTCAGCAGCCGGACGCGTGTAATACGCCGTTGTCGTATCCGGCGCGATCGAATCGGGGATCGGTTTTACGCCGTAGGGCATGCGCGGCAGCGTGCCGAACAGCTTCACGAGTTCGGGGTCGATGCGCTTGCTCGTCGCAAGATACGCCTGGTACAGCTCTTCCGGAGTGTCGTAATAGAACTGTGGGTCGGTCCGCAGGAATTCGAGGAAGTCCCGGAAGTCACCCTCGAAATCGAGGCTGTCGATGACCGCCTGCATCTCGCCACGGATGCGCGCCACCTCGTTGAGGCCGATGCGGTGAATTTCGTCCGGGCTCATCTGGGTCGTCGTAAACTGGCGCGCCCGCAGTTCGTACCATTCCTCGCCGTTGGGCAACTCGGACAGCCCGATGCTGTCGCGGCTGTTGGGCAGGTAGGTGTCCGTGAAGTACTCGTCGAGCTCGCGGTAGGCGGGCAGCACCGTGTCTTCGATGACATCCCGTGCCTGGGCGCGGAGCCGCGCCATGTCGTCTTCGCCGATCGCATCATTGTCCGCTGCGAAAACCCTGTAGAAAGGACTGTCTTCTGCGTCGTCGACAAGCTGGACAGCAATCTGGTCCGGGATGCGTTCCATCAAAATTTTCGGCGAAACGAGACCGTGTTTACGGCCGGCTTCAGCCAGGGCAATTGTCTGCTCGATGACGACGTCAATCTTGCCGAGCCGGGCCAGCCAGTCTTCGTAGTCTTTGACTGTCGCAAAGCGCAACTGGCTCGTATTGCTGTCGATGTTCTGTACGCCACCGCGCTGGTAGAACGGGATCAGGTGGCCGTCGAACGGAAACTGGTCGACACGGTCCTGCAGCGACCGCCGAAACAGTTCATGATTTAGCTGGTCGTTCTCACTCAGAGCCGTGCGGTCGATCTCGTAGGTACGCCGCAGGAACTCCCGGGTTTCGTCCTGGCGACGCTCGATGGCTGCAATGCTGTTGTCCGTCCACTGGTCGTTGAAGCGGCGGTCGCCAAGCCGCGAGGCAAACATCGGGCTCTCACGGAGTTGCCACTCCCAGACTTCGTCGAGCAATGCGTGGAAGTCTTCAGTCGGGTCCGCTTCGGCGGTCGGCATCAGGCCGAGTGCAAGCAAGCAGACGAATATTCGGGTGAAGGACATGGCAGTCTCCATCAGGCAGGAACGGGCAATCTTACCGATCGGCAGGCAGGTGGCAACCGCTCGCGCACTGCCAGACTGCTAAAATTCGAACATGCGGCTTCGACAACTAACAACAGAACTAAGACGTCGGAGGGTTTTCCGGGCTGGCGCCGTGTATATCGTCGCAGCGTGGGTCGTTGTGCAGGTTGCGGCGCAGTTTTTCCCGGCCATTGGCGTGCCTGACGAGGCAATACGATACGTCTGGCTGATCGTCGCCTTCCTGTTTCCTGTCGCAGTCGTGTTTGCGTGGCGCTACGACGTCACCCTGGACGGCATAACGCTGACGCCACCCGCTGCTCCGGGTGAAGACTTCGACGCGTCACTTCGCCAAACTGACGTTGCGTTGCTCGTGGTGCTTGCGGTCGTGGCGGTATCGATAACGCTTCAGTTCGGGTCGCGCATTGAGTCGGGGCTAACGGGTCTCGACGACTCGATCAGCCCGTTCTCGATCGCCGTGCTGCCATTCGACGATCTCTCGGGCGATCCTGACGAGCAGTTTTTCGTACTGGGGATGCAGTCGTCGCTGATTGACGG
>WVYQ01000030.1:55496-58752 GCA_011772865.1 Woeseiaceae bacterium
CGCGTGCAACTTGGGCCCGAAGAGCGCGAACGGCTTGAGGCTGCCGGCAGGGTTAATGCCGACGCCTATCTCGCATTTCTCAGGGGTGTTTTCCACGTCGAGCGGTTCAATCCTGAGGACATGCGTATCGCCGCGACACATTTCCAGCGGGCCGTCGACCTTGACCCGGAATTTGCGCTCGGCCACTGGGGCTTGGGCAAGCTTTGTGGATTCCAGACGCAAGCCGGCATGTTGACGCCGGCCGAGGGGCGGGAGCAGTGCCTGCCGCCGATCATGAGAGCACTGGAACTTGACCCATTTCTGGCCGAGGCGCATATGGGTCTGGCATCGAACATGACATGGCAGCAGTTCGACTGGGCAAGCGCCAGGCCGCATTGGGAGCGGGCGATTGAACTCAACCCGAGTTACGCCGAGGCGCACATGTTCTACTCGCACTATCTCGGCATCATCGGCGAACTCGAGAAAAGCACCTACCACATCGAGCGCGCGGTCGAACTCGATCCGCACAATCCCTTCCTGATCGGTCTCTACAGCGTTCAACTCGTGATGTGCGATGAATACGAGCTGGCGATCGAGACGGCTGAGCGAGCACTGCAAATGGACCCGGGCAACCCCTTCAGTTACATAACGATTGGTCGTGTTCACGATACGCTGGGTAACCAGGACGAGTCGATCGCAGCTTTTGCGACCTTGTTGCGTCATGTTGCTAACAGGCCCGAGGCTGCCGATTTTCTGGAAGCCGCTTATGCTCGCGACGGGTACCAGTCCGCCAGCCTGCAGCTCGCGGAAATGTTCGTGCAGCTCGCCGAAACGTCTCACGTGCCGGCGTTGACGATTGCGAGACTTTATGAACAGGGCGAGGACTATGAGCAGGCAATGGACTGGCTCGAGATTGCGTACGAACGCTTCGACCCGGATTCCCCGTATATCGGCGTCAATGTCAAGGACCCGGAACTCAGGAGCCTGCCTCGATTCGCGGCGCTCCTGCGGCGTATGGGGCTTGACTACTGGGCAGACAATCTCTGAGGTATCCGGGTGGCAACCGCGGTGGGCATTGGCTATGATGCGCGCACCAATCGATAGCGCGCTCAGAAGAGACCCCGATTCGAACGGGGCGCCGAAGGCGCAACTGCCCGGAAACGCTCAGGCAAAAGGACTGGGCTCGCTGATTGGCTCTGGAGAGCGGCCCTGAAGGGCCCACCGAAGGGGTACGCGGCCAGGCCGTTGATCTCTCAGGTTTTTGGACAGAGGGGCGGCAGATCATGCGATCTGCCGCCCCTCTTGTTTATTGCTCGAAGGAAAGGCGATGGGTTCGAAGACACCTCTTTACGACAAGCACGTCGAGACCGGCGCACGCATTGTCGATTTCGGTGGCTGGGATATGCCGCTGCACTATGGCTCGCAGAAAGAGGAACACCACGCTGTGCGCAACAACGCGGGTGTGTTCGATGTTTCCCATATGACGATCGTCGACCTCAAGGGCGAGCGGGTCCGCGAGTTCCTGCAATATCTCGTCGCCAACAATGTCGCCAGGCTGCAGGATGCCGGCAAGGCCCTGTATACGGCTATGCTCAACGAGGCCGGCGGCGTCATCGACGACCTGATCATCTATTTCATGACCGAGACCTGGTTCCGGCTCGTCGTCAATGCAGCGACGCGAGAGAAGGACCTGGCCTGGATTCGCCAGCAGGCGGAGCCGTTTGCTGTCGCGGTGAGCGAGCGCGCCGAGCTCGCGATGATCGCCGTGCAGGGGCCCGCGGCCCGGGAACTGGCTGCGCCCTGTATTGATGCCGACCATCGCGAGGCTGCGCTGGCACTGAAACCTTTCTTTGGCATGGAGGCGGGCGACATGTTTGTCGCTCGCACCGGCTACACGGGAGAGGACGGTTGGGAGATCGTCATGCCCGCAGCGCAGGCTCCCGCGATCTGGGACCGGTTGCTGGCCGCCGGCGTTACGCCCTGCGGGCTTGGTGCGCGCGACACGTTGCGGCTCGAGGCCGCGATGAACCTGTACGGCTCGGACATGGACGAGACCGTGTCGCCGCTCGAGGCAGGTCTTGGCTGGACCGTTGCATGGGAGCCTGCGGATCGTGACTTCATTGGGCGCGAGCCGCTGGAGGCGAAACGGGCAGATCCGAACAGGATGCGTTTCGTCGGACTGCTGCTCGAGGACAAGGGAGTTCTCCGCAACCACCAGCGTGTCGTCGTCGAGGACATCGGCGAGGGAGAAATCACGAGCGGGGGTTTCTCGCCGACGCTAGACCGGTCGATCGCGCTCGCGCGCGTGCCGGCAGGTGACTACGACCGGGCACAGGTCGATGTGCGCGGCCGATTATTAAATGTACGTATTGTGAAAACGCCGTTTGTTCGCAACGGTGAAGTGCGAATCGAACTGTAGGAGAGAGTAATGAGTGAGCTGCCTGGGGATCTGCTGTACACCAAGGAACACGAATGGCTGCGCCGCGAAGATGACGGGAGCGTGTCGATCGGCATCACTGACCACGCGCAGTCCGCGCTCGGCGACCTCGTTTATGTCGAGTTGCCCGAAGTCGGCCAGGACGTCGAGGAGGGCGGTGACATGGCCGTCGTCGAATCGGTCAAGGCGGCATCAGACGTCTACTCGCCCGTGACCGGCACGGTGACCGAGGTCAACGAGACGCTGGCAGACACGCCCGAAACGATCAACTCGGACCCGTACGGTGACGGCTGGATCGTCAAGGTGCAGCCAAGTGGCGATATCGACGAGGGCGCCCTGTTGACGCCCGATGATTACCAGGCGCTCATTGACGAAGAAGAAGCCTGATCAGAAACACCAGGATAGAGATATGCCGTTTATTCCCCATACCGAAGAAGATACCCGCGAGATGCTCGATGCGATCGGCGCGCCGGATCTCGATGCGTTATTCGACGAGATTCCCGAAAGCCTGATCATCGACTCACTCGAGGGCGTACCCGATGCGATGAGCGAGATGGCCATTACGCGGCTCATGCGCGAACGCGCGGCTCAGGATGGCGCGCCGCTGTGTTTCATTGGCGCAGGCGCCTACGAGCACCATATTCCCCAGGCCGTCTGGGACATCGCGACGCGCGGGGAGTACTACAGCGCCTATACGCCCTACCAGGCCGAAGCCAGCCAGGGGACGCTGCAGACCATTTACGAATACCAGACGATGATCACCGAGCTGACCGGGCTCGACGTCAGTAACGCGTCCTTGTACGACGGCGCCTCGGCGCTGGCCGAGGCGGCTCTGATGGC
>WVYQ01000030.1:58790-60109 GCA_011772865.1 Woeseiaceae bacterium
GCGATCCAGCAGCCTTCTTTCCCGGGTACGCTCGAAGACGTCGACAAGCTGACCGACTGGGCGCACGAGCAGGGCGCACTCGTCATCGCCATCGTCAATCCGACCTCGCTCGCGTTGCTCAAACCGCCGGGCCAGTGGGGCAGCGAAGGCGCCGATATTGCGATTGGCGAGGGCCAGCCGCTCGGCGTCCCGCTGTCGTCGGGAGGTCCGTATTTCGGCTTCATGACCTGCAAGCAAAAGCTCGTCAGGCAAATGCCGGGCCGCATCATCGGTCGCACAACCGACCTCGACGGCAACACCGGTTTTGCGCTGACGCTACAAGCTCGCGAGCAGCACATTCGCCGTTCGAAGGCGACATCAAATATCTGCACGAACCAGGGGCTCATGGTCACGGCGGCGACGATCTACATGTCGCTCGTCGGCTTTCATGGCCTGCGTTCGGTCGCGACGCGATCCCACCAGAACACGGCAAAACTCGTGGAGGGTCTCACGGCAATCGACGGCATCGATCGGATGTTTGACAGCGCGTACTTCCACGAGGTTGCGCTGAAACTCGATCGGCCGGTGGCGCCCGTGCTCGAGGCGCTGGCCGGCAATGACATCCTCGGCGGCTATGACTTGTCGCCAACCTACCCGGATCTCGGTAATGCGCTGCTCGTTTGCGCAACCGAGACCAAGACCGACGCGGACATCGAGACCTATGTTGCAGCAATGGGCGAGATTTTCAGCGCCCGGTCAAGGAAGTCGGCCTAGCCATGGCGATCGTCAAGTATCTCGGCGGCACCTATCGCACCTACGGCGAGTTGCCGGCCGTGGGGTCACGAGCGCCCGATGTATCGCTCGTGAATACCGAGTTGCAGGACGTGTCGCTGGCCAACTTCATGGGTAAGCGCAAGATCTTCAATATTTTCGTCAGCATCGACAGGCCCGTATGCGGCAAGTCGTGTATCGAGTTCGACCGGCTGGCCGAAGGGCGCGACGACATCGCAATGCTCATGGTGTCGTATGACCTGCCTTTTGCACACAAACGCTTCCAGGAAGAACACGATCTCAAACATGTTGCGGGGCTGTCCGCCATTCGCCATGCCGGTTTCGGTGAAAACTACGGCGTGCAGATTGTCGACGGCCCGCTCGCCGGCATGTTCGCGCGGGCGATCGTCGTTCTCGACGAAAACAACACGGTCGTTCACAGGGAACAGATCGAGGACATCACGAACGAGCCGAATTACGGCGCGGCCCTCAAATCACTGGGTATCGACGCCAACGGAGATTAGCAAGAGTATGAGTACGCTGATATTTGAAAAGTCACGCAAGGGACG
>WVYQ01000040.1:0-458 GCA_011772865.1 Woeseiaceae bacterium
AGCGCCGAGCGACGCATTGGCAGAGTTCGCCAGGTTGTCGAGCCGATGGCCGGCTACCAGGACTGGGAAGTC
Source organism: Woeseiaceae bacterium (assembly GCA_011772865.1). GTDB lineage: Bacteria > Pseudomonadota > Gammaproteobacteria > Steroidobacterales > Woeseiaceae > UBA1847. The sequence goes on from WVYQ01000040.1 coordinate 73, forward strand.
ACGGTGAAGCTCATGAACGCGATGGGCTACGATTGCGAATACGAGCATGCCGGCGAAGTGCTCGACGAGCTCGCACGCGTGACGCCGGCGTACAGCGGCGCAAGCTTTGAGCTGATCGACCGCGTCGGGTCGGCGCAATGGCCGGTCAACGAGGCCGCACCCGAGGGCACCGAGGTACTGCACACCGAGCGGTTCCCCCGGGCCAACGGTCTTGGCGCGTTCATGCTCACAGGATTCGTTCCGACGCGTGAGCGGGTCAGCGATCAGTATCCCCTGCTCCTGACCACGGGCCGTATCCTGACTCAGTACAACGTCGGCACGCAGACGCGGCGCACCGCAAATTCAGAGTGGCATTCCGAAGACGTCCTGGAAATGACGCTCGATGA
>WVYQ01000040.1:578-4196 GCA_011772865.1 Woeseiaceae bacterium
CCCGAGTACAAGGTGACAGCAGTGGAAGTGACGAAAGTTACGTCGCCCGATTCGCGGCGCGCGGAATCGAGTGCCAAACGCCGTGCACAGCGGGAACGTAAGGCGGAGACAGTTGCCGTGGCGGAGGAAGTCTGAACGTGAGCGACGAGCAGCCGGCTGTTACGGGCGACGTCATCGATCTGGAGCGCCTGATCGTGATGGCAAATCAGATAGGCGACTTCTTTGCGCCCTACCCGCCCGAGCGCGCTCGCGAAGGGCTGCGCAACCATTTGCGGACATACTGGGACCCACGCATGCGTAAAGCGCTGCTCGAACACATTGACGCGGGCGGAGACGGTCTCGATACGCGCGTCATCGACGCAGCGCAGCAACTGCGTGACAAAGCGGCCGACAAGAGCGGCTATTACGGCCCGCCGCAGGCCTGAGGATCACACTATTTCACGATCCCAGGCATACAGGGATGAAGGATAGAGCACAAAAAACCCGGCACATGGCCGGGTTTTCTTTTGAGTGGTAGCGGGGGCGCGATTTGCACTGTTCCGACAGCCCGCATACATATTCGTCTCCGGTGAATCTCTCAAACACTGTACATGTCAGGTGACAGGCTCTAACATGTCATCTGACATGTCCACTGCCTACCAAGAAGTCGTTGTCAGCGACCGCAAGCGACAGATCCTTCAGGAAGCGATCCGGATCATCGCGTCAGAGGGCTACGGCAAATTGACGATGCGCGCCCTCGCCCGCGCCAGCGGCATGAAGCTGGGCGCGCTGCAATATCACTTTCGCACCTGGGAAGACATGCTTCGGGCGCTGGCCACGTATATCTCGGATACCTATCGAGAGGCGTTCGAGGCGCTCAAGCCGGATGCGGAGACGCCAAGTCTCCGGGACATCGTGCAATTCGTTCTCGACGATGCGCCCGGCTCCGCGTTACAGGGTGACAGGCTGTTTCCGCAGCTGTGGGCAATGGCGCGCGTCGAGCCGGTGATGGAAGCGTTGCTGGACGATATTTACACTGAATACCTGCGCACGCTGGAAAAAAGTCTTGTCGAAATGGGAAGTACTGCACCCCGTGCAGAAGCGCTCTCACTGATGTCGCTCGTGGAAGGCTCGACATTGTTCGTGGGCCGCGGTCAGCGCTGGGCGAATGATGCCGATGCCGTTCGCGACGCGGTGCTCGCATTCGTTGACGCCCGGTATGGCAATCAGGATAAAAAATAGCAACAGGAGCAGTCGATGACCGACGCACGCATGCTCGACCACACAATAAACAAGGCAGCCTTCTGGTCGGCTATCGTCCTGATCCTGGCAGGCGTCCTGTCGGTGTTTTTCCCGCTCGACGCCCCGGAAGGACCATTCGCGGACCGTATGATCTGGTTCAGCTCGAACGTCGACGCGTATGTCATGGGCTGGGTGGTGCAGATGATCGCAATGCTGACGTTGTCCGGTGTTCTTGCAGGCACAGCATGGCAGACCCGCGAGTCGCACCCGCTGAGCACCTTTGTCGCGGGCACAGCGCTGCTGATAGCGGTCGTTTCTTTCATTATTCCCAAATTCATTGCCATCTGGTCGATACCGCAGATGGTTATGGCGTCGTCGACTGTATCGGCGAACGCCGCCGTCGCTGAACAGTTGTTCCAGTTGTTAAATCCCTCGCTGTCGTTCTCCCTCTTCACATCCTTCGACTACCTGGGGTTCTGGATGTACGGGGTGTTCGGTCTACTGGTCGCGCGCCCGCTCTTTCGCCTGACGTTGAGCGCAAAGATCGCGGCAGTCGGGCTAGCTCTTTTCGGTTTGCTGTATCACGTACTGTTCGCAGGCGTGATGACTGGCAACGTCGTGACCGCAGACATTGGTCCTTACGCCGAATCGATGGGAATTTTGTTATTGATTCCCGTCATCAGCATGGCGGTTTACTTCCGGAAGGCGATGAAGGCGACGGGCAAAGAATGACATTACATCAGCGCGCACTGGAGTTATTCGATTCGCTCGAGCCGGTCGATATCGAGTTCATGATCGGCCGCTGGAAGGGCGACGGATACCCGACAGACCACCCGCTCGATGGATTGCTCGAGGTGTTCCACTGGTACGGGAAACATTTCGAATCCGGTGAAGATGTCCACCCGCTGTTATTTTCGAATCGACGGGGCAAGCTTGTCCGCGTCAACCCCGGTTATATGAAGCCCTCGTTTGCGCTTGCCGAGCACATGAGCAAGTTCAAGTCGCGAACCGCCGGCAACATCTTCCAGCTGTTGCTGCCGCTTTTCAGCACATCGAAGTCACGTGCGCGGCTACGAATGACGGAGTACCGGGGAAAGGTCAGTGCCACGATGATTTACGACCAGTTGCCGATCAACGATGTATTTCGGAAGCTGGATGACGACGCCGTGCTCGGTGTCATGGACAACAAGATCGTGAAAGACCCGTTCTTCTTCAAACTCACGAGGGATAGCAGCGGATAGTTCATAAGCCCGCAGAAAATGACGCGCCGCTGATTAACGAAAGACTCACGCATCACGTTGTTCAATCTCCGAGCTGGAACCGAAGGATGCCTGGAATGAAAAAACCAATATTCCGGATTGCATTGCTCCTCGCCATAGTAAGCTTTGGCGTCCAGGCTGCACCCGAGTTTTTACCGCTCGACACCGACGAATTACGCAAAATGGAACTCGAAAGCATTCCACCTTTTCCTGCAGAGATCGTCCTCAAGGGCGAGAGTGAAAACTGGGAACAGGTGCTTCACCAGGGCGACTTCGTTGTGGCGGTTTTCGAAGCAAGCCCCGCCATCATCGACATCAGCGAGCCTTTCCCGTATGACGAATTCGTACTAGTGCTCGAAGGCGAGGTAACGCTGACCAATATCGATGGGGGAAAACAGACCTACAATCCTGGCGATACGTTCCTGGTGCCGAAAGGCTGGCGGGGCACCTGGGAGATGCCGGACAAGTATCGCGAGATGATTATTATCGAGACAGATGCCTGGGTGGCAGCGGAAGAGTAAACGCTATGAAATACAAGATTACGCGACGGGATTTTCTGAACGGTATTGCCATCGGCACCGGCACAACCCTGCTGGCGCCCGCTGAGCTGTTCGCGCAAGTTCCCTCGGGCGCGCCGTCCGATTATTACCCACCGATCCTCACAGGCATGCGAGGCAACCATCCCGGCTCTTTCGAGGTCTCGCACGCCCTCGCCTGGAGCGGGCAAAAACCTGCCGAGTACCGGGCGCTCGATGAACACTACGACATGGTGATTGTGGGCGCAGGCGTGAGTGGCCTTGCGGCTGCCAGGTTCTACCAGAAGCGGGTGGGGCCCGATGCGAAAATCCTGTTACTGGATAATCATGACGACTTCGGCGGACATTGCAAGCGCAACGAGTTTCACCATGATGGACGGATGCTGCTGGGCATCGGTGGCTCGGTCAACCTGGAGGACCCCGGTGGCTACAGTGAAATATCCAAGGGCCTGCTGGATGATCTCGGCATCGACCTCGAAGCCATGCAATCCAACATGAATGATTTTGGTTTCCTGAGCGCAACGGCCGAGAGTGTGCTGGCGCTTCCCGGCCCGGACGGGCACGTAAAGGTACGCGGTAAATGGATTCAATTGATGCTCGGC
>WVYQ01000041.1:0-31462 GCA_011772865.1 Woeseiaceae bacterium
TACCCGGACTTCAGCGACCGCATGAGCCCGACGGTCTGGGAACAGAGCGGCAAGCCCGTGTTACTCGACAAGGCTGTCGCGAGGAAAAAGGAAATCCTCGCCAGTTATTTCCCGTCGCACATCAGCAGCGAGACGGACACAAGGATTCGGGACGAATTCCCGATCGCCCTCTCGCTCGAGTCAATGCGCCAGATCTGAAAAGTCAGCTGCGAATGCGTTCGTTGTCGGGGTCGTACATCGGCCGCAGCGACGCGACTGCCGCGTGACGGACGCCCGCCACCTCGATCTCGTAATCGCCCTCCGCCAACTTGCTAGCATCTGAGCCGGCCGGCACGCTGACGTAGCCCAGGCCGATACAGGCGCCGAGCGTATGGCCGTATGCTCCCGAGGTCACGTGGCCGACCAGCTCGCCGTTTCGCCAGACCGGTTCGTTGTGATAGAGCAGCGGCTCCGGGTCGGCGAGCCTGAATTGCAGCAAGCGCCGGCTTATTCCCGCGTCTTTTTGCTGCAGCAGGGCCTCACGGCCCGTGAAACCACCCGGCTTGTCGAACTTGACCGTGAACTCGAGCCCTGCCTCGAGCGGCGTGTCCTCGTCCGTGATGTCGTGGCTCCAGTGCCGATAACCTTTCTCGATGCGCAGTGAGTTCAACGCGTGATAGCCCGCATGCGCAAGACCGAAAGCCTCGCCCGCGGCAACAAGCTCGTCGTATACGCCGAGCATGAATTCGGTTGGCACGTAGAGTTCCCAGCCGAGTTCGCCCACAAAGGTGATCCGCGACGCGCGCACCATGGCGAAGCCGAGTTCAATTGCCCGGCTGGTGGCAAACGGGAACGCCGCATGGCTCATATCCGCCGGCGTCAGCGACTGCAGCAGGTCGCGCGAGCGCGGTCCCATGATCGAGATGACGCCCATCGCGGAGGTGACGTTGGTCAGGACGCAGTGCGCGTCGTCGGGGATATGCCGCCGGAGCCAGGACTGGTCGCGGATCTCGGTTTCGGCAGCCGTAACGATCAGGAACGTCTGTTCGTCGAGCCGCGTCACGGTCAGGTCGGCCTCGATGCCGCCGCGCTCGTTGAGCCACTGCGTGTAGACCAGGCGGCCCGGCGCAACGTCGACATCATTGGCGCACACGGTGTTCAGCACGCGCATCGCGTCGCGGCCTTCCAGCCTGAATTTGGCGAACGAGGACTGGTCGAAGAGTGCGACATTTTCGCGCACGGCTTTGTGCTCGGCAGCCGAATACTCGAACCAGTTCTGCCGTCCGTAGCTGTATTCGTACTGCGGCTCGACGCCCTCGGGCGCATACCAGTTCGGCCGCTCCCAGCCAAACGCCTCGCCGTGGCAGGCGCCTGCGCCGACGAGCCGGTCGTGGATGGCGGACTTGCGAACCCCGCGCGACGTTGCGTACTGGCGGTAAGGCCAGTGGGTGGCGTACAGCAGGCCGAGACTTTCGCTGACGCGCTCTTGCAGGTACTTGCGATTGCCCTGGAACGGCATGTTGCGGCGGACGTCGACTTCCCAGAGATCGACGGGGGGATGTCCGTCGCGAATCCACTCGGACATGACTTTGCCGATGCCGCCCGCCGACTGCAGCCCGATCGAATTCAGTCCGGCCGACACGAAGCAGTTCCTGAGCTCCGGCGCCTGGCCGATGTGATAGCGGACATCGGGCGTGAAGCTCTCCGGGCCACAGAAGAACTTCTGGATTCCCGCATCCTGCAATGCCGGGATTCTCTGCATGGCGTCATGCAGCACGGGTTCGAAGTGATCGAAGTCGCCGGCGATCTCGTCGAAGCAGAAATCCTCGGGGATGCCGTCCATGCCCCACGGCTTGGCCGACGGCTCGAAGGCGCCCACGAGCAATTTGCCGGCATCGTACTTGTAATAGGTGCAGGCATCGTAATCGCGCAGAACGGGCAGGTTCGGATCGAGTCCCGCAACCGATTCGAACAGGGCATAGTAGTGCTCGCAGGCATGCAGCGGCACGTTGACACCGATGCTCGCGGCAAGATCGCGCGACCACATGCCGCCGCAGATCACCACGTAGCCTGCCTCGATATCGCCGGCCGGAGTGCTGACGCCGGTTACCTTCGCGCCGTCATGCAGGATTCCGGTGACCTTGGTGTCCTGGAAGATTCGGGCACCGTTGGTCCGTGCGCCCCTGGCGAGCGCCTGGGTGATATCGACGGCGTTGGCATACCCGTCCGACGGTATGTGAATACCACCGAGCACATCGTCGCTATTAATCAGCGGATAGCGCTCTGCGATCTCGTCGACGTCGATCACGTTGACCTCGAGGTCGAAAACCTTCGCCATCGAGGCGCTGCGTCTGAGTTCCTCGAAGCGCTCTTCGTTGGTGGCGATCGAGATAGATCCGCATTGCTTGTAGCCGGTCGCCTGTCCGGTTTCGGCTTCGAGCCCGCGGTAGAGCTCGCTCGTGTACTTCGCGAGCTTGGTCATGTTGATCGATGTGCGCAGCTGGCCGACGAGGCCCGCCGCGTGCCAGGTCGTGCCGCTCGTCAGCTGCTGGCGCTCGAGCAGGACGACATCGGAGAAGCCGAGCTTCGCAAGATGGTAGGCAATCGAGCAGCCGATGACGCCGCCACCGATGATGACGACATTGGCCTTGTCTGGCAGTTCGGCCATCGGTCAGGCTCGCAGTCGTTCGTTCTGCGGGTCGTAGGCCGGGCCTTCGAGGATGCGCGCCACGCGCCGTTCGCCCAGCAGGCTGATCTCGAGTTCGCCGCCGGGTGCGGATAAATCCGGTGGCACGTAGCCGAAGCCGAGGCTCTTGCCCACGGCGTAGCCGTAGCCGCCCGACGTCGCCAGGCCGACACATTCATCACCGGCGAATATCGGTTCGTTGCCGCGCACGTCGGAGTCCATGGCATCGACCTCGAAGTAAACGAGCTGCAGGATACGTTGCGTGTCCCGCTGAGCCAGCGTTGCCGTCTTGCCGGTGAAATCGTCCTTGTCGAGTTTGAGGAAGCGTTCCATGTCGGCGTCGATCATCGTGACTTCATTGGTGAGCTCGGCGCCCCAGCCGCGGTAGGCCTTCTCGATGCGCAGGCTGTTGACGGCATACAGCCCGAAATCGGCAATGCCGAACTCCTGGCCCGCTTCCCAGAGCGCGTCATAAAGCGCCGGCAGGTCATCCATCCGGGGATGCAGCTCCCAGCCGAGTTCGCCGACGTAATTGACGCGCAATGCACGCAGGTCGATTCCGGCGACCGTGATTTCCCTGCCGGTCAGCCAGCCGAATGACTCATTGCCGAGGTCTGTGTCAGTGAGCTTTGTCAGAACGTCTCTTGCCCGGGGTCCTGCAAGCACGAGGACGCCGCGCTCGTCGGTCACGTTTGCCACGGTGACGTTTTCGCTCTCGAGGCGGCCCTGCAGAAGGTGATCCAGATCGCGCAGCTCCGCGCCGGCGGCCGATAGCAGGTAGTAACGCTCGTCACTGAGTCGTGTCACCGTCACCTCGCCGAGGATGCGGCCGTTCGCGGACAGGATGTGTGCGAGCACAATGCCGCCGTCCGATGTCGGCATGCGGTTGGCGCACAGCCTGTTCAGGAACGTCTCCGCGTCGGCGCCGGTGACGTCGTATTTCGCGAATCCGCTGAGATCGAGAATGCCGACGCGCTCGCGCACGGCCAGGCATTCCTCGCGCACGACATCAAAGACGTTGTTGCGGTGATAACTGTAGTCTTCGTCCCTCCCGTCGAGCGAAAACCACTTGGGCCGCTCCCAGCCGAAGGTCTCGGTGAAGACGCCCCCCTTGCTTCGCAGGGTTTCGTACAGAGGGCTGGTCCGCCGCGGCCGGCCGGCTTCGAGTTCCTCGCCGGGCAGCGGGGTGGCATAGGTCATGCGATAGTCCTGGAAGGCCTTCGCCCGCGCATAATCCTCGTCCGCGAATACGCCCAGGCGGCGCGGATCGAAGCCGGTCATGTTGATCTCGGCATCGCCGTGCAGCATCCACTGCGCGAGGAACTTGCCGCAACCGGCGCCCTGGGCAATGCCGAACGAGGAGCCGCAGCAGAGCCAGAAATTCCTGAGCCCGGCCACGGGCCCGAGGTAGGGCGGGCCGTCCGGCGGATGCGGGATGGCGCCGTTGACAAAACGCTTGATCCCGGCGTGCTCGAGAATCGGCAGGCGTTCCATCGCGTGACCCAGCCAGGGCATCAGCCGGTCGAGGTCGTCGGGAAACAGCTCGCTGTCCGATTCCCAGGGCGGGAAGCCGTCCGGCGCCCAGGCTTCGGTCAGGCCTACGCCTTCGTAGATGCCGACCAGCCCCGACTTCTGTTCCTGGCGGATGTACGCCGATGCCCGCGGGTCGCGAATGACGGGCATCTCCTCGTCGCGCTCGACGAACTCCTCGACATTGCCGGTCACGACGTAATGGTGTTCCATGTTGACCAGCGGCATGTCGCTGCCGACCATCTGCGAGACCCGGCGAGCGAAACAACCTGCCGCGTTGACGACGACTTCGGCGATGACGTTGCCTTTCTCGGTAACGACTTCCCACTCGCCCGACGGCAGCAAATTGATGTCGAGGACGCGGTTGCGCCGTTCGATCTTCGCTCCCATGTTCGTTGCGCCACGGGCCATCGCATTGGTGAGCCCGGAGGGGTCGGCATGACCGTCGCCGGTCGTATACGCGCCGGCGATCACGCCATCGAGATCGAGCCAGGGCACGATGCGCGCGATCTCATCCGGGCCGATGATCTCCATGTCGAAGCCGACGCTTCTCGACATGCCATGCAGGTAATGAAACCAGTCCAGGTCGTCCTTTTCGCGGGCCAGGCGAATCCCACCGGAGGCATGCCAGCTCACGTACTGGCCGGTCATCTCCTCGAGACGCGGATACAGGTCATTGCTGTAGGCATGGATCTTGGCAAGGTTGTAATTGCCGACGAGACTCGGGCACTGGCCCGCCGCATGCCATGTAGAACCCGAGGTCAGTTCGCCTTTCTCGATCAGCAAACAGTCGGAGCAACCGTCTTCAGCGAGGTGGTACAGCAGGCCGACACCCATTATGCCGCCACCGACGATAACGATTCTGGCGTGCGTTTGAATGACGACCTCCCGGTGATTGAATCGACGGCACTATAACGCGCTAATGTACCTGACTCATAGCCTGATCCTGATCGAAGCTGCCGACCCTTTATACCGCTTGAGGCAGCACAGGGATTCAACTAAGCTCGAAGCGTTTTTCAGCAAGATTTGAGCCATGAAACTGCCGTGGTCGTACGACAAGGTACTCGACTGGTGGCCACCCCCTTCGGCGCCGCAATAGCAGCGTTACGTATTCCTGAAAATGGCCTCTTTCGGGGAGGCGCAGATCACACGAAACTTTCGCATGCCTGACCTGGTGCTCCAACGGGAGAAACTGCAATGCCCCTGGAAATGAACAGAGAAGTCTTCATCACCTGTCCGGTTACCGGCTCCGGAAACACGCAGGACCGGTCACCGCACGTGCCGCGCACGCCGAAAGAAATCGCGGACAATGCGATCGAAGCCGCAAAGGCAGGCGCAGCCATCGTGCACTGTCACGTACGTGACCCCGAGACGGGCAAGCATTCACGCCGTGTCGATCTGTACCGCGAGGTGACGGAACGGATTCGTGATGCCGATACCGATGTGGTTATCAACCTCACGGCCGGCATGGGCGGCGACCTGATCGTGGGTCCGCCTGAAGCGCCCCTGCCGCTGGTCGAGGATGGCACAGACATGGCCAGCGCTGAAGAGCGCGTCGAGCATGTCGCCGAGTGTTTGCCCGAGATATGCACGCTCGACTGCGGAACGATGAATTTTGCCGAGGCTGACTACGTCATGACCAATACGCCGGGCATGCTTCGGGCAATGGGCCAGATGATGACTGACCTCGATGTGCGCGTGGAAATCGAGGCGTTCGACACGGGTCACCTGTGGTTTGCCAAGCAACTCGAGAAAGAGGGCATCATCGAGTCGCCTGTCCTCGTGCAACTGTGTATGGGCATTCCGTGGGGCGCACCGGATGATCTGCACACGTTCATGGCCATGGTCGCCAACGTGCCCGACCACTGGCATTTCTCCGCGTTCTCGCTGGGACGCAACGAGATGCCCTACGTCGCAGCAGCAGTCCTGGCTGGCGGCAACGTTCGCGTCGGCCTCGAAGACAATCTCTACCTGGAAAAAGGGGTGCTGGCCACGAACGCGCAACTCGTCGAACGCGCGGTGCGTATCGTGGAGGACATGGGCGCCACGGTCATGACACCCCAGGCCGTTCGCGACAAGCTGCAACTGACCAAACGAGCGCCTCGATGACAGGTCACGACGCCGACCGGCGCAAAGCCGCGATCATTGGCGGCGGCGTCATCGGTGGCGGCTGGGCAGCCAGGTTCGTGTTGCACGGCTGGGACGTGGCTGTGTTCGATCCGCATCCGGATACCGCCAGGCGCATCGGCGCGGTGCTCGACAATGCCCGCCGGTCACTGCCGGCGCTTGCAGATTTCGCGATGCCAGCCGAGGGTAATGTGCTGTTTACGCCGAATCTCGCGGAGGCCGTAGCGGACGCGGAGTGGGTGCAGGAAAGCGTCCCCGAGGACCTTGCGCTCAAGCATGCCGTTCTTGCCGAAGTGCAGGAACTCGCGCGCCCCGATGCCGTCATCGCGTCGTCGACCTCAGGATATAAACCGAGTGAACTGCAGCAAGGTGCGTCCAATCCTTCGCAAATCCTGGTCGCGCATCCTTTCAACCCGGTATATCTGCTGCCGCTCGTCGAATTGGTCGCCGGCCCTGCCGGGGAGTCCGGCACAACAGAGCGGGCCGGCAATGTACTGACGTCAATTGGCATGGCGCCTCTCTTGGTGAGAAACGAAATCGACGCGCATCTTGCGGACCGCCTGATGGAGGCCGTGTGGCGGGAGGGCTTGTGGCTGGTCAAAGACGACATCGCGACGACCGAGGAAATCGACAACTCCATTCGCTATGGCTTTGGTTTGCGATGGGCGCAGATGGGCCTGTTCGAAACGTTTCGCCTGGCCGGCGGCGAGGACGGCATGGCGCATTTTATTCGCCAGTTCGGCCCGGCGCTGCAGTGGCCCTGGTCAAGACTGACCGATGTACCCGAGTTGACCGAGACACTCGTGCAGAAAATCGCGGCCCAATCCGATGCACAGTCCGGTGCGCATTCGATCCAGGAACTCGAGCAGATACGAGACCGTAATCTCGTTGGCATGCTGCGCATCCTGAAAGAGCGTGACTGGGGCGCGGGAGCAATACTCAATGCCCATGACCGGCTGCTCCGGACCCAGGTGTCGCTTGTCGACGATACTTCGGCGCCGCTGCGACTGCTCGAGCTTTCCGTGCTGCCCGCCTGGATCGACTACAACGGCCACATGACGGAGTACCGTTATGTGCAGGTGTTCAGCGACAGTTGCGAGGCGTTGCTCCGGCGCATCGGCATGCACGACGAGTATGTCGCCGCCGGCAACAGCTGGTACACGGCGGAAACGCATTCACAGTTCTTCGACGAGGTTGGCGTCAACGAGCCCATGTACACGACGGCGCAAATCCTGGCCGCGGATGCCAAACGGCTGCATGTCTTCTACCGTCTGCATGCCGGCGTTGACGATCGGCTGCTGGCGACACTCGAGGCGATGTACCTGCATGTCAACATGGCGACGGGCAAGGTCGCAGCGGCGGGCGACGAGGCCATGCGAACACTGGGTGCACTTGCCGCTGCGCACACAGGGCTCGAAAAGCCCCAATCTGCTGGCCGCTTTGTCGGCCAGCGCTGACAGGACCTGGCTATGGACTTTCAACTGAGTGACGAACAGCAGCTCATCATCGACACGACACGCGCGTTTGTCGAGAATGAACTTTATCCTCACGAGGCGGCGGTCGAGCAGAGTGGCCATCTCGAAATGGACCTCATCAGGGAGATCCAGGCCAAGGCGATCGAGACGGGTCTGTATGCTGCCAACATCCCGGCGGAGTTCGGCGGCGCCGGACTCGATACGCTGACCTGGCTTCTGTACGAGAAGGAGCTGGGGCGGGCGAATTACGCCCTGCACTGGACCTGTGTTGCGCGCCCATCGAATATTCTGTGTGCGGGCACGGCCGAGCAACGCAAGAAGTACCTCGAGCCCTGCGTCGCAGGGAAAACCTGGGACTGCCTCGCGATGACCGAGCCCGGCGCCGGCTCTGACCTGCGAGGCATGAAGGCAACGGCGAAGCAGGATGGTTCCGACTGGGTCCTGAACGGCACCAAGCATTTTATCTCCCACGCCGACATTGCCGATTTTTCCATCGTCTTCATGAAGTCGGGAGAGGAGGATACGCCGCGCGGTAAACGCGCCCTGATTACGGCCTTTTTTGTCGACAAGGGCACCCCTGGTTTCACCGTGCGCGACGGTTATCGCAATGTCTCTCATCGCGGTTACACCAACGCGATTCTCGAGTTCGACAATTGCCGGATCCCGGCGGAAAACATGCTGGGTGAGATGCACAAGGGCTTCGAAGTCGCCAATACCTGGCTGGGCGCGACGCGGCTGCAGGTGGGTGCAACCTGCCTCGGGCGCGCGGAGCGGGCATTCGCTCACTCGGTCGAGTATGCGGCAGAGCGCGAGCAGTTCGGGCAGCCCATCGGGCGGTTCCAGGGTATTTCATTCAAACTCGCCGATATGGCGACCGAGATGAAGGCGGCGGAACTGATGATCCTCGAGGCGGGCTGGAAATACGACGCGGGAACCGTCACCGACGCCGATATGGCCATGGCGAAACTCAAGGCGACCGAGATGCTCGCTTTCGTTGCCGACGAGGCTATCCAGATACACGGCGGCATGGGGCTCATGGAGGAGCTGCCGCTGGAACGCATCTGGCGTGACGCGCGAATCGAGCGCATCTGGGAAGGGACATCGGAGATCCAGAGATACATCATCAGCCGCGAACTGCAGCGGCCATTCGCAAAATAAACGATATTTCCGAAAGGCAAGCGACTATGAGCCAGGAGCAAATCAAGACGCGCATCGAAGGCGGCATCCTCGAGGTCATCATCGACCGGCCCAAGGCAAACGCAATCGACCGCGCGACCAGCACGGCCCTGGGCGAGATTTTTTCCGCTTACAGGGACAATCCGGAGCTGCGCGTAGCGATTATCAGCGGTGGCGGCGAAAAGTTCTTCTCGGCGGGTTGGGATCTCAAGGCGGCGGCAGACGGTGAGGAAGTCGATGGTGACTACGGCATAGGCGGTTTCGGCGGAATCCAGGAGCTCGAGGACTTCAACAAGCCTGTGATCGCCGCGATCAACGGCATCTGCTGCGGCGGCGGTCTCGAACTGGCGCTGTGCGCCGACATCATTATCGCGGCGGAACACGCGACTTTCGCTTTGCCGGAGATTCGTTCAGGGACGGTTGCAGATGCGGCGTCGATAAAACTTCCGAAACGCATTCCGTATCACGTTGCCATGGAGATGTTGCTCACGGGTCGCTGGCTCGAGGCAGCCGAAGCGAATCGCTGGGGTTTCGTCAATGAAATCGTGCCGGCTGCGAATCTCATGGAGCGCGTCTGGGAAATTGCGCGCCTCGTCGAATCGGGCCCGCCGCTGGTCTATGCCGCGATCAAGGAAGTCGTTCGCGAGGCTGAAAACATGAAATTCCTCGACGCGCTTCGCAAGATTACGAGGAGCGAGTTCCCGACGGTCAAGACGCTCTATTCCAGCGAGGACCAGCTGGAGGGCGCGCGTGCGTTCGCCGAGAAGCGCGATCCCGTCTGGAAGGGCAAGTAGGCTCGTCTTCCGGCTGAGATGGACAGGAAAAAGGCGCTACAAAAGTTACTGCGTCCGAGAACGATCGCGGTGATCGGTGGCGACAGCGCGGCGGAGGTTGTACGCCAGTGCCGCAGAATCGGTTTCGAGGGCGAGATCTGGGCCGTGAATCCGAAACGCAAGGAACTTGCCGGCGTGCCCTGCGTTCCACGGGTTGCCGATCTTCCGGGTGTACCCGACGCCAGCTTCCTCGCACCACCACCCGATGCGACATTGCAGATTATTCGTGATTTGAGCGAGCTGGATGCCCCGGGCGCCGTCTGCTTTGCGGCCGGGTTCGCTGAGACCGGCGCCGAAGGACGGGCTCTGCAGCATAAACTGCGCGAGGCAGCCGGCGACATGGCGATCATCGGGCCCAACTGCCACGGCTTTCTGAACTATCTCGACGGCATTGCGCTCTGGCCCGATCAGCACGGCGGGCGGCGGGCGCACCGTGGCGTTGCGCTTATCGCACAGAGCGGGAATTTCGCTATCAACCTGACGATGCAGCAGCGCGGGATCGAGTATTCCTATGTCATTTCGGTCGGCAACAACAGCGTGCTCGGCATGCACGATTACATCGAAGTGTTGCTGGACGATCCACGCGTAACAGCAATTGGCCTGCACGTCGAAGGCCTCGAGGATATTCACGCATTTTCGAAAGCCGCTATCCGTGCATTACGGCAACGCGTGCCGATCGTCGTGCTCAAGGCCGGTCGCTCGGTTCGCGGCGCCGAGATCACCATGAGCCACACGGGATCGCTTGCGGGTTCGGACAGGCTCTATTCCGCGCTGTTCGCCAGGCTGGGCATCGCACGCTGTGACACCGTTGCGCATTTCCTCGAGACAATGAAATTTGTTTCCACCGTCGGATCTCTGCCCGCGCCGACGATCGGCTCAATGAGCTGTTCCGGTGGGGACGCGTCGATTGTCGCCGATAATGCGGAATCGCTCGGGCTCGAGACGCCGCCTTTCGCCGGGGCGTCGGTCCGCAGGCTGCAGGAATTGCTCGGCCCCAATGTCGACGTTGCGAACCCACTCGATTATCACCTGTATGTCTGGGGTAACTACGACAAGCTTGCCGCGAGCTTCGCGGAGGTGCTGCGCAATGAATTTGCGTGCACGCTGCTGGTCCTCGACTATCCGCCGGGCAGTGACAACGATGACGCCAACTGGCAGGTCGCGGAGCGGGCATTGCTGGCTGCCGTCAATGCGACCGGGCAACGAGCCGTCATCGTTTCCTCGCTTCCGGAGACGATGTCATCACCGGTTCGCGAGCGCCTGAAAGCGGCTGGCATTGCGGCAATGCAGGGGATCGAAGACTGCCTGTTCGCGATCAGGGCGGCCGCCACGATTGGCGCCGCGCAGGACCGTGTCGAGCGCATCGAGCCCGTCATGGCGGCGCGCGCACTGGCCGGCGAGCCGGCAACCCTGGATGAAGAACGCAGCAAACAACTACTCGCAGCTGAGGGTTTGGCCGTGCCGCAGGGTCAGGCTTGCGCCGCAGACGGCATCGTTTCGGCCGCTGATGCCATCGGGTACCCGGTTGTTCTGAAGGCGCTGTCAGAGGGGCTCGCGCACAAGAGCGAGGTCGGGGCTGTGCAGGCAGGTATTCTGAGCGAGGATGATCTTCGGCAAGCGGCCGATCGAATGGCCGATCGCTACCAGCGATTCCTGGTCGAACAAATGGTTGTCCCGGCCGTCGCCGAGCTTATCGTTGGCGTCAGCCGGGATCCGACATTCGGCCTGTCGCTGCTGATCGGTACGGGTGGAACCCTGGTCGAACTCCTCGATGACACGGTCTCGCTCCTGCTGCCGGTACAACGCGAAGAGGCAAGGGCGGCAATATCGTCAATCAGGGCAGGCACCTTGTTGAACGGGTATCGCGGCAGTGCGGCAGGAAATATTGAAGCCGTGCTCGACGCGATCGAAGCGATCGCGGCATTTGCCATGAAGAATGCTGATCGTTTGCACGAACTTGACGTGAATCCTTTGCTCGTGACACCGGATGCTGCGGTCGTTGTCGATGCGCTGATTCGTATTGGCGGGAATGCGGACTGATTACGTTGATTCGGAACTGCGGGCGGCGACGATAGCCTTGAGGCGCCATGCAGCCAGCGCGCCGAATATGCCCATGATGGCAATGCCGGAAAAATAAATATCGTAACCGAGCTTTCCGGGAAATCTTTCGAGCAATGCGCCATTGATCAACGGCAGATAAATGTCCGGCGAGTAACCGAGCAGAGAGATCGCGCCGATTGCAAGACCCTTGGTCCGGTTCGGGACGTTGCAGCTCTCGAGCGTTGCCCAGTAGATTCCGCGCACGGCGTAGGTCAGGATTCCGATGACCAGCACCATCGTCAGCAGCATTGCCGTGCCGGCTCCGGCAGGCAGCACGACAAACCCGGCCAGCGAGACCGCAGCCAGCAAGAGCAGGGCCCCAAGGACGCGTTCCCGGTCGAGAAAATCGCCGGCAAATCCAGCGGCTGCAGCCCCGATAGGGCGCATCCACAGCTTGGCGACGGTAATCGAGCCAACGGCGACGGCCGAGAGTCCGTAATGAATCTGGAAATAGGCCGAAAACGAATAGGTGGCCCAGAACAACTGGTAGCCAGTCAGAATGCAAACAGCGGCAAGCCATATCTCCGGGCGCGTCGCAATGACCTTGAGGTCATCGAGGAGGCGCGAGGTGCCGGCGCCGTCTTCGCTAACATCTCTGGCGCCGCCGCGGTTCTCCTTGAGGGCAAACAGCACGATTGGCGACATGGCCAACATGAATACGACGTAAAACCAGATGACCTTGCGAAGCGCATCCGCGGGATCCTGGCCGAGACTCTCGAGCCAGTAGGCGAACAGGCCGACGGCGATGGTTGCCAGCAGTGCTTCCACGAGTCCGCGCCCACCATCGAGAATGCCGAAGAATCGCCCTTGCTCGTTGGGCCTGGCCAGTATGGCAGTGGCCTTGATCAGCGCGGACCAGAACGTCAATCCCGTTGCGAGTCCCCAGCCGGCAAAAATAATACGCACCGACTCGAACGACGGCATCGTCGAAAACCAGATACCCAGGACGCCGGCGAAAGCCAGTGAGAACGACATCAAAATTCTCGGGGCGATACGATCGGCCAGCCAGCCGCTGGGTATGTAGGTGATAACAAACAACACGCCGAGCATTGCGTAGCTCTGCCCCAGCTGGGCCGCCGTCATGCCGAAGGATTCGAGGATCGTGACTTCGAAGTTCTGCCGCAGATAGATCAGGGGATAGATGGCGCCGGCGACGATGACAAGCACCGCCAGCTGTAAATATCGTTGCAGCGCTGTCGAATCCCGGCTTTCGTCCGTATGTGTCATCGTTGCCCCGGCGCTATAGCGTGGCCGGATCGTAGCGGTCGTCGACGGCAGCAGCGTCGGGCCAATTGCTTTGCCAGATCTCACGCGACACATCGCCGACCGTGAGGTCCGCGCGCTCGAATCCCTGCAGAGGTTCGCAAAGCGGCGTTATCCGCACATCAAAACGTGGCACCGCGAAGTACGGAAAGCTGTGGCGCGCCTGGCCCGTCGAGTTGACAACCTTGTGTGGTGTCGAGACGTAATAACCTCCGGACCAGGTTTCGAGCATGTCACCGATATTGACGATCAACGCGTCGTCGGGAGCGTCTGCGGAAATCCATTCGTCGCGGCCTTTCTGCCTGACGTACAGGCCGCCAACCGGATCCGGGGCCACTATCGTCAGCGCGTCAGTGTCCTTGTGCGGATGAATACCGAAGCCATCCGCGCCGGGTGCCTGGGGCGGGTAGTGCAGCAGTGTCATGTTGGTCAACGGCTTTTTGAATGCACGCCTGAACACGGCCGGGTCGACGCCGAGCGCCACGGCGAGCGCGTCGAGCAGGGTGCTTGCGACGCGATCGCATTCCTGCCAGTAATCGAGTACCGCTTCCCTGAATCCGACAGGCTGGTCGGGCCATTTGTTGGGGCCATACAAGTTGCAGTCCGCGCAGATGGGGTCTGTCGCGTCGGTTTCGGCATGCAGCTTGTAGCCTTCATACCGGTCGGCTGCGCCATTTGCCGAATTCGGCGTGAAGAAGCCGAGCGGAATATAGCCGCGATAGTTGTCGCGCGTAATCGACAGGGCGCTCTTCTCTTCGAGCGGACGGGCGAAGAACTGCCTGACGACGCCGCGTAGCCTGGAAGTCGTATCCTCGGGAATACCGTGGCCACGGATAACCATGAAGCCGATCTCATGGCATGCATCCCCAATTGATCGAACAACGGCTTCGCCAGATTGGCTTTTTTTGCCGGTCAGCGGGGAGATATCGATTGTCGGGAGAGCAGTCAAAGCCCGTTGAGTTGACATCAATTCGGCGTTAAATGAAAGTGGGCAGCCACTGGCTAACGCTACCCGTCCGTGGACGAGCAGGCGTTGATGGAAGGGTCGGCAAAACTCGAAGACCCGCTGGAGCTGGAACGCGCCATTTGCGGACCTGGATGAGGATGAATGGCAGGGCATACTGCTGCGTAACAATTCCGACGCCTGCCACGGCATGGCATTCCAACTGCAAGACGAGGCCGCAGCGCAATTCGGCCGACGAATAAAAAAAGGGCTCCCGGAGGGAGCCCTTTCGTTCTGCGTTGTTGCGCTTAGTTGAAGTCCATCGTCAGTCTTGCCGCGATCGTTCTCGGCCGGATTCTTACGCCGTAGATCTGCGCGCCGCAAGTCTCGGCGATGCACTGCGCGCTGTAGTACAGCGGCTCGTCCGCGCCGGTCGCATTGGAGACAAACACATCCACTTTCCAGTTGTCTTTGCCGAAGCCGGCGGCCAGGTCAAGCGTGGTATAGGCCGGGAGGTCGCCAATAATCGCGTTGGCGCTCTGGTCCATATCCGATGAGCGCTTGCCCTCGTGGACAAAGGCACCCTGGATGTAGGAATCGAATGATCCAATGTCCATGTGATACCGCGCGACCAAGTTGCCCTTGAAGTCGGCCGTGACGGGTAACTGCGTTCCCTTCGGCGCCAGAACCTCGGTGCAGACGCCTGCCGAGAAGTTACAGTAGTCGTCATCCAGCGTGGAATCGTAGAACGCCGCGGATGCCGAGATCCTCAGGTTGTCGGTAGCCAGCCAGAGAAGGTCGGCTTCGAGGCCGTTCACGGTTGCCGACGGTCCGTTGTTGACGGCCGTAATGGCGTTGTCGCCCGTAAACGATACCTGGAAGTCTTCCCATTCCTGCGTGAACAATGCGCCGTTGAACTGCAGGCGATTGTCTGCCCACCGGGTCTTCCAGCCAAACTCGATGTTGGTCAGGAAGTCCGAGAGGAACTCGCCGGCGAACGGGTTGCGTTGCACGCCACCCGGCCGGTATCCCTCGGACCACGTGAAATACACCATGTTGTCGCCGGACACGTTCCAGGTCAGGTTGACGCGGCTGACGTTGTCACTTTCCTCGAGCCGCTTGTCGACGTTCAGGCAGGGCTTGTCCTTCCAGTCTTCCTGGCCATTGAAGTTCGGTGTCCAGCCCGGGTCCCCCTGTTGCAGATTGCACCGGTTTTCGCCGTTCGATGACCAGATTGGCGTAAAGCCGAGCCCGAATCCAAAGAACCCAATAACGTGTACTTCAGGTTCGAAGAAGCGGGTGCCGACTGTCAGTTCGAGATTGTCGGTAATGTCGAAACTGAGGCTGCCAAACACGGCAAAGTCGCGGTCGGTCCGGTACATGCTGTTGAGGTACACCGTGTCATCGAACCTCGGGTCCGTTCCCTGGTTCATTTCCATGACCGGCGCAAGGCCGCCGTCGACTTTCCAATGTTGCTCGAAGTCGTGGAACTGCTTCTGCAAGAAAACGCCAAGCAGGCCGCGAACGCGCTTATCGGGGTCCGAGCTTATGCGGAGTTCGTGGTTGTTTTTCGTGTAGACGTCATCGTTCGTGTATCGAGCTCCGACCATGGAGTTCGTGCCAACATCGGCCGGATCAAAGTAATCCGGAACGAACTGGTTGGGTATGGCGCGCGGGCCGGTTGCCTGAAAGTGTAAGTCTGCGTAGTAACCTGTCGTGTAGGTGTTGTCATACCAGTACGAATAATCCGAGTAGTCCTGCGAACCCTGAAACTCTCGATCGAGATACGAGCCCGCATAAACCACGTCGAAGTTACCGATGCTGCCTTCGATGGTCAGGCCGATCATGCTCCATTCGTCATCGAATCCTTCGTTCGAGAAGTTGGTGACCGCGTACTTGCCGCTTGCAGTGACGTCATTAATGTCATCACCCCACGCGCCCCGCGACTCCGAATTCTGGAACATGACGGTTGGAGTGACAGTCCAGTTTTCACCGAGATCCACGCGCAATGCGGCGCGAGCGCCGGTCGTTACGAGCGTGTTGTAATCATCCTTGGCCGTGCTCGAATTGTCCCAGGTGATGTCGTCGGCGCTGCAGGGGACGCCTGCTGCGGCACACGTGGCCGGATCTTCCACACCGGTGAATACTCGCGTGCCTTGCTTGTTGTCGATCCAGCCAGGGTCATCGCGATGCCAGCCAACGAGTCTGATGGCCGCGTTGTCGCCGATCGGCGCGTTGACGTAGCCCTCGACCGTGTAACCGGTACCGCCATCCGAAACGCTGCTGGCTCCGGCACTGACACTCGAGGAGAACTGCCCGAGCTCGGGCTTGTTCGTGATGATCCGGATCGTACCGGCCTGCGAGCTTGCACCGTACAGGGTGCCCTGCGGCCCGGCGAGCGCTTCGACGCGCGCGATGTCGTACATGTGGACGTCGATATTGCCCTGGATTGTCGTCATGGACAGTTCATCCAGGTACATGCCGACGCTGGGCAGTGACGTGGTCGCCTGGCCGTCACCGGCTGTCGCGATGCCGCGCATGTAAACCAGGTTGAAGCTCGACCCCGACGAGAGTGTTGGCGTCATGGCCACACTGGGCAGCATCTGGGTGTAATCCTTGAAGTTGGTCAGGTTCAGCTCGGAGATTTGCTGGTTACCGAGCAACTGGACGCTGATCGGTACGTCCTGGAGACTTTGTTCGCGCTTCTGCGCGGTCGTTACGATCTCTTCGATCGCAGTCTCCTGCGCAAACAGGGCAGGACTCGCAACCGCCAGCATGACGCCGGTGGCGATAGGTGTGCGGACAAACTTCTGTGGACTGTCGCTTTTAAGGGAAACCTGCATTGCCATTCTCCAGTGTGTTATTTTTGCCACAATCGTTGCGATATAGCCATGGCCGAGTATAGCGAATTGGAAAGCCGCGTCCAGATTTCATTCTGATACCAAGCTGTGGCAAATACGCCACTTGAGCCGCATCAGAGCTTCGGCACGTCAGGATACTCGTCCAGAACAGGACCGAGCGCCGACTTGAGCGGATCCAGCCACTCTTCGTAGTTCTGCCACTGTTCGACGCCCTGCTTGTAGATGGGCTGACGCACCTGTTCGGAACTGGCCGTGCGCACGGGTCTTTGACTTTCGAAAAAGCGCAGGCACTCCGGCTCATACTCCAGCCCACAGTAGTCGAGCAATTCGCGCACAACTTTTTCGGTATCCGCGACGGTGTCTTCGTAGTAAACGCGATGGATGCGCCCGGGCAGCACCTTGTCGAAGTGCGCCATCAAACTTACGTAGTTGTAGTAGAAACTGCCTACATCCTCGAGGTTGTAACTGAAGTTCTGGCCGCGCGCATAGAACTGCTTGAAGTTGGAAAAGCAACAACCGAGTGGGTGGCGCCTGGCGTCAATGATCTTCGCATTGGGCAGCACGAGGTGAATCAGGCCAATGTGCAGGAAGTTGTTGGGCATCTTGTCGATAAAGAACGGGCGGTCCGTCTTGCGATGAATGCGCGTGTCTTCCACGTACTTCTCACCCAGGGCGAGCAACTCGTCTGCACTTTTCGACGCCAGAGCACTCGCATACATGCCGATGTCATCCGAATCGGACTCTTCGCGCAGGTTTTGCGCCAGCGTGATCATGTTCGGTAGCTCGGTCGTGCCTTCCACGGCCGAGTGACAGGACAGGATCTGTTCGAGCAGTGTTGAACCCGAGCGTGGCATCCCGAGGATAAAGATCGGATCAGGCGCGTCGCAACCCATACCTTTTCTCTCCTCGAAAAACGTACGACTGAAATCGCGCTTCAGGCGCCGCGCCCTGTTCGTATTGAGATCCGGATCGTAGGGATGACTCTCACGGTAAAACGCGTTGCCCTGGTGGTAGTGTTTGAACGATCTCGCAAAATCCTCCGCGTCTTCGTAGGCCTTGCCGAGCGCAAAGTGCAGGTGCCACCGGTCGGCGTCCTCGAGATCGGGATTGGTGAGTTGCTCGTGCATGGTGGCAAGGTCGTCGTCCGTGAAGCGGTACGTCTTTAAATTGGCAAGGCTCCAGTACGCCTCGCCAAACCGGGGATTGAGCGCGAGGCTCTTCCGGTAGACGTCGATGCAATCTTCCTGCCGGCCTTCGGTCTTGAGTACGTGCCCATAACTGAGCCAGACCTTGGAATTGTCCGGGTACTCATCGAGCAGGCGGGCGTAGATCGCGCTCGAGCGCTCATACTCGCCGACCCGGCTGAGAATAACGGCAGTCAGGTTGCGAAAACTGGGATTCTCGGACTCGGCGGCAAGACACTGCTCGATCTGGACCAACGCCGCCGGCGAATCGTTACGCCGGTGCAGCAGCATGGCGTACATGTAACGCGCGGCGGCAAACCCCGGCGCCAGTTCCAGGCACCTTAGAATGAGGCGCTCCGCCTCTTCTTCGCGGCCGCAACGAACTGCAACCTCGGCCAGCATGCGTATCGCCGGGACATCGGTCGGCTTGTCATAGAGATGCTTCTTGAGCAATCGCTCGGCCGTCGGGACGTCTTTTCCGAGCATTGCCGCAGCGGCTTCCTGGAGTATCGGATCGCGAGTCGAGCATTTGACGTGGCGCGTGTACGCAGCATCACCGCCTTCGATATCACCAATGGCCATCAGGTGGTCGGCGAGAACCCGCCACGCCTCCGGATGCTCCGGCTGGAACTCCACGGCCCGTAATAATGCATTGATGGCGTCGTCACCCCGGCCGAGCTCGCCCAGCGTAACTCCGTACTCGTAGTTCGCGGCAGCCCACTTGGGCTGCGCGTCCAGTAAACCTTCGAGTTCCTCCAGCGCTGCCTCGGGATCGCCCGAGAGTCGTTTGGCCATCGCGCGGAAAAATCGCGCAGGGGGGTGGTTCGGGATCGCCTCGAGAATGGCCTCCGCCTGCTCGGCGGCCAGTACCGGGTCGCTTTCGAGAAGCTTTGCCGTATGCTCGAGGGCGACTTCCAGGGAGCCCCTTGCTTCAGATGCCTCACTCAATGAAGGAGGCCTCCATCCCGGAATGCCAGCCTGCGGCGTTGGAACACGAGCACGTAAACAGCCGCATAGATACCGACGACCACGAGGCCGATCCACTCGATCTTCAATGGCGTAAACCGATACAGCATCACAAGTGTCGATAATACCGCCCAATTGCCGATCACGTAGTACCGCATGCCGAGCTTGTCCAGCGTTACTCCCAGATTGACCGTGTACAGGCGAATCAGCGAATCGAGCGAATTGATGACAAAGATAACGCCGACAATAACCATCGCCAGGCGCCAGGCGGCTCCAACTTCAAGACCCGTGCTGAAATAGTGGTACAGCACGGAGAACCATATTGCGATGGGAATGGATGGCACGATCAGCAGTGCGAGCAGCAGTTTCCAGGCTGGCAGGCCGCCGACAAACCTTGAAACAAACTGACCGATCATGATGCTCCACGCGAACCACCAGTACAGGTAAAACTGGTGATACTCGCTGATCGGCGAGACGAACCGGTGGATGTTCGCGAAGTATGCGCCGATACCCTGCATCGAGTCTGCCAGGCCCGGTGCGCCCATCCCCGAGACCGCCCAGACGCCAGCAATCAATGCAAAGAACATCCAGGTGGAGGAAACGCTCAGTATCTTCACGTACCTGATATGAGTACTTGATAAGGCCGCGAGCAGTATTACGAGACCCACCAGGCCGTAGCGCGCCGGGTCGCTGATACCCTGGATATAGTCGGGAAGATAGACCAGGAACAGAAGCGCGGTGAATGCGCAGGTTCCAATAATGACAATGTTGTTGGTCATCTTGATTATCGGAATCTCGAACAGCTTCAGCCTTGGTTCCAGGATGCAAAAGTAAAACGTCGTCAAAAAATAGAAGCCCCAGACAAGAAAGCCCCAGAAGCCGAACTCGATGGCCAGTGGATTGGCGAACGCGTAAGTCTCCTCGCTGGCATACAGTTCGAAATCGACCAGTGGGAACATGATGAGACCGACATCCAGCCCCGAGGTAAAAAGGATGGCAATGAATGTAAAAAATGAGACAGGTATGGTGCCCGTGCAGCGCGTGTTGCCCCAGCGGATTACGATGAGCAACGCCGTAAGCATAGTTACAGCCATGGCGACGACCAGTATCTGAGTCAAAGCAGGCCCTCTTTACCGTTCCCGGACCAACACCCAGACAGGATTGGTGTAGGCAAAATTCTCATTGTTGTCCTCGACCACGAGGCTGTACCAGCTGTCTTGGTCAGGGCTCACTGAAAATTCGATCGAAAACGGTCCGCTGCCACCCAGTTCCCGCGTTTCGATAACTTCGCCTCTTTCAACGAGTTGAACCTGGCGCAGCCCGGATACAGCTTCCACGGCGTAATTCAGGACGAGTTCCTCGCCGGCGACGTGTTGCACCTCGCTGCCGAACAAAATTTCCGGATAGACAAGCGGCCCCTGAGTGGCGAAAGCATGGCCTGCTTTCAGCGCCAGGACGAATTTTTCAACGCTCAGCTCGCCGTCGACATACGCATAGGTGCGCGCAGCTCCCGATTCCTCGAGCCACACGTCGTGGACGTCGGAACCGCCCGCCAGGTAGGCTTTCTGACCTTCGTTCCACAAGCTCCACACGCGCTCTAAAGTCCTCGAATTACGCGACGTACTCAAAGCCTCGATCTCTACGAGGTCAAAACCTGCGTCAAAACCACCCGGCACAGAGTCGGTCTCAAGACTCTGAAAAAAACCGTACTCGGAATACGGGTGATTCACTTCGATGACGTCTGCGCCCATCCCGCGGGCGGCCGAAAATATCTCCTGCACGGTGGCCATGCCCGTATCAATATCGATGTCCTTGCCGTCGTCCAGCGGATACACGTTGAAATGTGCCCAGGACGGTGACATTTCGGTGCCGGCTATGAACTGCATGTCGCGGGCCTCCGAGAGTACTCGCAATTGGCCGTTATTGATGATCGAGTCATGATCACTCAGGAATGTGATGTCGACCCCGGCCGCAAGCAGGGAGCGCATGACGTATTCCGGCTCGGTAAACCCGTCCAGCACGTCCGAGTGATGGTGCAGGTCCGCGTTATACCAGCCCCTTTCCCGTGGTCGCGCTGCCTCGGCTATGTCGGCTTTCAGAGCGTGAGACTGGCCGGTCTCGATCGTCATGTCGACCAGTTGTGGCAGCGAGGTAAATCCGCCTCCAGCCGCCACTTTGAACACGTAGTCTCCGGGAGGGATTGAGACAGTCGCTTTACCCTTGCGATCCAGCTCCGTAAAAAAAGTGTTCCTGCCGAAATACCCGATAAGCGCTTCGTCGCCCTTCTCGATGTTGATTCTCGCGTCCAGAGGACGCCCGGACTCGTTGTCCGAGACCTCGATGTGCAAAATTCCCGGGGCTCGTACGTCGTCGAAATCCAGTTGCGTATCGCTGTCCCTGGCAATCGACACGCTCTTGGTGGCGCCCTGGGCATGCCCGGCAGCGGTGGCATAGACGTCGTAATCGCCAGCCGGCAGCTCAATCTCGTAATCCCCGTTACCGCCAATTGTCCAGGCGTAGGGATTGCCGCCCTTTACGATAACGACGGCCGGCTTTGCGAGCGGTTCTCCGTCTTCGCCAAGGACACGGCCGAATAATTTACCCGAGGCGAGCGAGCGAAGTTCGATCTCAGCTTTTACAAGCGGGGCGAGCGTTCCACTGTCCTCGATCTGCAGCCATGCCTCGAACACGCGGGTCGCCCCTGGCTTCAGGTCATGCTTCACGTAGCGATCCCGCCCCTCATAGGCAACTGAGTCGGCAAACGGTGCATGCAGACCCAGGGCCCAGTTTTCGTCGTACGAGGCCGACCAGTTGGCAAATAATGGTTCTTCAGCGATAGAGACCAGGTTCGATTCCGACGATGATGAAAACAGAGAGCCGCCGTCGGGCCAGACGACATAGCCGGAAAAGAGGCCCTCGAGCGCCTCGTCGCCCATGTTGGTCATCCGGGTAACGATACGAATTTTGCTGTCATCGTCCTTGACGTGAAACGTCGTTTCGAGCGCCACATCGCCCCAGTCGCGTTCCGTCCTGATTATTGCTTCTTCAGCCGTTGCTTCCTCAAGCGTTACGCGTTGATACGTGGTCGGCCAGCTGGACCAGTTGTTCGGCATGAAATCGGCGAGCGACGCGATGTCGTAGCCAGGCTGACCGCCGTTGATGATCGCGATATCGACGATTCCACCGCGCGCTACGCCCCACGGCGGCGCGGTCTCTACCGCGAACGCGATGGCAAACCGATCGTTCGTCACGGTGATATCGGTTGTGCCGATCGCATCACCGCGAGGAATCATTGTCGGGCCAACCGAGACCCTGACCTCGGCATGCGCCGCCGCCATCGCCAGGAAGGCTGCGATCCCGAGTATTGCTGGCGATCCGTTGCGCATGGAGTAAATGACCCTCGACATCAACGAGCGATTATCCAGTTTACTGTCATAACCGCACTCAGCGCTGCTTCTCGTGGTAATCCATTGCCCGGTAAACCGGCACGTCGATTGGCTCGAGAGGTTTTTTCCCGGCGACAAGATCAGCCGCTTTCTCGGCCAGCATGATCGTAGGCGCATTCAGATTGCCGCTGACTATCGATGGCATGATCGAAGAATCCACGACGCGCAAACCACTGAGTCCGTGCACGCGACACTCGGCATCCACGACCGCAAGATCGTCGCTACCCATCTTGCAGGTGCCGCAAGGGTGGTAAGCAGATTCCACGGCGCCAGCCAGGTAGGCATCGATGTCGGCATCGCTGACGACATCGGCGCCCGGCGACAGCTCACGGCCGCGAAAAGGCGCAAACGCGTCCTGTTGAAAAATCTCGCGGGTTAGTCGCAGTGCGCTGCGGAACTCTTCCCAGTCCCGGTTCCTGGACATGTAGTTGAAAAGAATCCGCGGCGGTGCGTCGGGATCCGTGGAGCGCAACCTGACCCAACCCTTGCTCTGCGAGCGCATCGGCCCAACGTGCGCCTGGAAGCCATGCGCTTTGTTCGGGCTCTTGCCGTCATAACGCACGGCCATCGGAAAGAAGTGATACTGGAGATCGGGATGCTCGACACCAGCGCGGCTACGGACGAAACCGCCGACCTCGAAATGATTGGATGTTCCGATTCCGCTGCGTGTGAACAACCACTGCGCGCCTACGTAAGCTTTGCCAAAGGCATTGTAATAGCGGTACAGCGATACGGGCTGGACGCACTCCATTTGCACGTAGATTTCGAGGTGGTCCTGCAAATTCTCGCCGACGCCTGGCAAATCGTGCGCTGGCGAAATGCCGATGTCGTGCAAATGCTCTTTGGGGCCAATGCCGGATAGCATCAGCAGCTGTGGCGAGTTGATCGGGCCTCCGCAAAGCAGGACCTCGCGTTCGGCCAGCGCACGCGCGCACTTTCCTCCCCGTGAAAACTCGACGCCCTCGATGTTCCGGCCGTTCAACAGCAACCGCCGTGCGGTGGCGTGGGTCAGGACCCGCAGATTGGTCCGGCGCCTGGCCGATCGCAGATAACCGACCGAGGTCGAATGGCGAATGCCCCTGCGCGTCGTTCGATCCATCGGGCCGAAGCCTTCCTGCTGATAGCCATTCAGGTCCGCCGTTTTCGGGTAACCCGCCTGCCGCGCAGCTTCGAGAAATGCTGTGGGCAAAGGGCCGTCTTCCCGGCCCCGTGTCACGTGCAGAGGCCCGCTGTCGCCATGGTAGTCATCGCCTCCGCCCTCGCGACATTCGGTCTTCCTGAAGTAGGGAAGACAATGGCGATAGTCCCATTGGGGCAGCGACGGGTCTTCCCTGGCCCAACGGTCATAGTCGAGGGCGTTGCCGCGCATATACACCATGCCGTTGATGGAGGATGATCCGCCGAGTACACGACCGCGCGGGCAATGCAGCGTGCGGCCACCGAGATGGGGTTCTGGTTCGGTGTGATAGTCCCAGCTGTATGACTTGCCGTTCATCGGGTAGGCAAGTGCTGCGGGCATCCGGATGCGCCAGTCCCAGAACGGATCGACCCCGCCGGCCTCGAGTAGCAGCACGGACACGTCCGGATCCTCGGTCAGCCTGTTCGCGAGCACACAACCCGCCGAACCCGCCCCGACGATGACGTAGTCAAACTGGATTGTCTCCGTGTATCTTGTTACCACGAACAGGGACTCCGCTGTGCCGAGTGCATACCATACACGGGATTGCGATGAAGCAGATCACTGAAGTGGCGCGTCACGTCGACGTTATCCTCGAGACCGATGTGCTCGTTGTAGGCAGCGGGCCGGGTGGCCTGGCCGCGGCCATTGGTTCTGCCCGAGCCGGTGCCGATACGACGTTGCTGGAACGCTACGGCTGTTTCGGTGGCAACATCACGCAGGTCGGCGTCGAGGGCTTTGCCTGGTACCGCCACGAGAAAACGGTCGACAGTGAAGGCGTCGGCATAGAATTCGAAGAGCGTGCCAAGGCAATGGGCGCCGCAAATCCCGAGCCACAATCCGACAGCCATGCGCTCGATGGTGAAGCCTTCAAATACGTGGCTGATGTGCTCGTACAGGAGGCCGGCGTTCGTCCGATGCTGCATCGACTGATGGTGGCGCCAATCGTCGACGGTGGTGAGATCAAGGGCGTCATCAGCGAGAGCAAATCTGGCCGCGAGGCGATTTTGGCGAAGCGCGTTATCGACGCAACCGGTGATGCCGACGTGGCGGCTCGCGCAGGGGCCAGGTGTTACAAGACTCCACGCGAGAAAATGATGGCGGCATCGGTCATGTTTTCGATGAGCGGCGTCGATAAACGCCGTTTCATTGAGCACATCAAGGCGGACCCGCAGACTTACAAGGACTGGGAGGGTGGTGAGTGGACCATCGAAACCAGCGGCAAGGAAGACAACATGTTTTCGCCGTTCCTGCGAAAACCTTTTCAAAGCGCTATCGAGGCCGGCCTGATCCCGGAACACCTGGACACGATTTGCGGAACCTGGGGCGCCATCTCCGAGCAAGGTGATTTGACGTACCTCAACCTGGTGCATCTTGCCGGTTGCGATGGCACCGACGCCGATCAACTCACGGCCAACGAGATCGAGGGGCGCAGGCAGGCAATGCTGGCAATCGAAGCGTTGCGTCGATATACGCCGGGATGCGAAGACGCCAAGCTGCGGAATTTCGGTATGACTATCGGTATCCGGGATACCCGCAAAATCGACGCCCTCTACAACATGGTGGCAAGCGATGTCAGGGAGCAGGGACGTTTTGAAGATTCGATAGGGATTTTCCCCGAGTTCATCGACGGCTATGGCATTTTGATACTGCCTACCACGGGCCGGTACTTCCAGGTGCCGTACCGGGCGATGCTGCCGAAGGGTATCAAGAACCTTCTCGTGACCGGGCGTAGCATAGGTGGCGACAGGGACTCTCATGCGGCTGTTCGCAACATGATGTGCTGCACCGTTAGCGGTCAGGGCGCGGGCGTTGCCGCAGCGGTTTCACTGCGTTCCGACGCAGCGCTGAATGAAATAGATATTTCGGCGGTGCAAAAGGAACTCTTACGGCAAGGAGTGCGAATCCAATGACATCCCCGGCAAACAAGTACGGCCCGGAGACAAGCCTTCCCGTACAGCAGAGTTACGTCAATGGCGCCTACCTGCCGAGCAAAACGGGTGAGACTTTCGAGAACCGCTATCCAGGTAATGACGAAGTCATCTGTGAAGTCGAAGTGGCGGGTCAGGCAGAGATCGATGCAGCCGTGACGGCCGCCAGCGATGCGTTCGAATCCTGGTCGCAGTCACCGGCAGCCGAGCGCAGCGAAATACTCTTGAGCGCCGCGTCGATACTCCGCTCAAGGAACTCCGAACTTGCGGAGCTCGAATCGCTGGACACAGGCAAGCCCATTGCCGAAACGAGTGTCGTCGACGTCATTACGGGTGCCGAGGTCATTGAATATTTTGCCAAAGTCATACAGGCGATTGGCGGGCGTCATGTCGACCTGCCACCGGCAGCGTTTGCACTGATGCGACGCGAGCCGCTCGGTGTTTGCGCCGGTATCGGCGCCTGGAACTACCCGATCCAGATCGCGATGTGGAAATCGGGCCCGGCTCTCGCTTGCGGCAACACGATGGTCTTCAAACCTGCCGAGCAAACACCGCTGACGGCGCTCAGGCTCGCCGAAATCTATACCGAAGCGGGGCTGCCTGCCGGCGTTTTCAATGTTGTACAGGGCGCGGCCGGCACCGGTTCCGCGCTCGTTTCTCACCCTGGCGTGGCAAAGGTCACCCTGACGGGCTCGGTCGAAACCGGCAAGATCGTGCTGGAGCAGGCGGCGCGCGAACTCAAGAAAGTCACTCTCGAGCTCGGTGGCAAGTCACCTATCGTCGTATTCGACGATGCGGATTTCGATAACGCGTTGAACGCGGCGCTTGTCGGCAATTTCTATTCGTCCGGACAGGTTTGTTCGAACGGCACCCGGGTGTTTGTGCATGCGCCAATCTACGAAGAGTTTGTCACCCAGCTGGCGCAACGAACGCAAGCCATTCGAGTCGGTGATCCGTTTGATCCCGCTACGCAGATGGGCCCACTGGTATCTCGCGAACATTACGAAAAAGTCCTGGGTTACATGGAGCTTGCCAGGAAGTCCGGTGCGCGACATCTCTGCGGCGGGGATGCGATAAGCGAAGGCGATCTCGCGCGCGGCTACTACGTGACTCCCGCAGTCTTCGCGAACTGCCAGGACGATATGGAGTTCGTTAAAGACGAAGTGTTTGGGCCGCTCATGTCGGTGCTGCCATTCGAGTCGGAAGAAGAGGCAATACTGCGCGCAAATGACACGCCTTTCGGACTGGCGGCTGCGGTTTTCACAACCAGGCTGGACCGCGCCCACCGGGTCGCGAACGCGTTACGGGCCGGCATCGTGTGGATAAACGCCTACAACGTGACGCCGCCGGAAGTGCCTTTCGGGGGCTTCAAGGAGTCCGGGCTGGGACGCGAAAATGGACTCGAGGCCATAGAGAGTTATACGCAGATCAAGACCATCTACACCAATCTCGGCGGCGTCGAAAAAACCTATTAGGGTGCGCCACCGCTGCCGCTGGCCGTGTTGATGCATTGCATGGCCAGTCAGCGCAGGCCGGGAGTCCCAGGAGCCGCATTGGGCCGGCTTTTTTGTCCATATCGTGTCGTTTCTGGTCGCGTGGATGTCGCAAACGTATATGCAGTTCGGTCCAATCTGGAACAAACTGGCACGCTTGAAGTGCTCTGGATCCATGTTTTTTTGCGGCCCGGCGCCGCACTCGGCAAGGTGCAATTATGAGCAGTAGACCCCGCAGGCGCAGGTCCGCGGGCCGGGAGGCGAAACGCGCCGCCCGGCAGCAGATGCCAACGGCAACGGCCGCTTACATTGATCGAGAAATTCCCTATTACGAGCTGCTGAGTGACGAGGCGCTCGAGATGATCGAGAACAATGCGGATACCGTGCTCGAGGAAATCGGTATCGAGTTCAAGGATTTTCCGCGCGCGCTCGAGTTGCTTGGTAACGCCGGCGCCGACGTCGACGGCGAGCGCGTGCGATTTCCGCGCGGCATGTGCCGATCCATTATCCAGGCATCCGCACCAGCGGAGTACACGCAGCATGCGCGCAATCCTGCGCGCAGTGTGATCATCGGCGGCGATCGCACCGTACTCGTGCCGGCTTATGGTTCGCCGTTCGTTCGTGACCTGGACAAAGGGCGCCGCTACGCCACGATCGAAGACTTTCGCAACTTCGTGAAGCTGGCCTACATGTGTCATGGACTGCATCACTCGGGAGGCACGGTCTGTGAACCCGTGGATATACCGGTCAACAAGCGTCACCTCGACATGGTGTACAGCCACATCAGGTACAGCGACAAGCCGTTCATGGGCTCGGTGACCGCGCCCGAGCGGGCGCAGGATACGGTCGCCATGGCGAAAATCCTGTTCGGCGACGAATTTGTCGAACAGAACACCGTGCTGACCAGCCTGATCAACGCAAACTCGCCGATGACCTTCGATGCCACGATGCTCGGTGCGGCAACGGTCTACGCCGAGCACAACCAGGCGACGATGATCTCGCCGTTCCTGCTTGCCGGGGCAATGTCGCCGGTGACGGTGGCCGGCACGGTCACACAGATACTGGCCGAGGCGCTGGCCGGACTCTGCTATGTACAGCTCGTGCGGCCGGGTGCCCCGGTCGTGTTCGGCACTTTCGCCGCGGCCGTTTCCATGCAGTCCGGTGCGCCCACCTTCGGCACCCCCGAGTCCAGCCTGATCCTGTTTGCAGCCGCGACGCTGGCGCGGCGGCTCGGCTTGCCGTTCCGCAGCGGCGGCGGGCTGTGCGGCTCGAAAATATCCGACGCGCAGGCGGCCTACGAGTCGGCCAACACGCTGCAGGCCTCGGCGCTGGCCGGGGTCAATTTCATGTTGCACACGGCCGGCTGGCTCGAGGGTGGGCTCGTCATGGGCTACGAGAAATTCGTGATGGACGCCGACCAGGCGAATATGATCGCGGTGCTGCTCGGCGGCGTCGATCTGTCGGAGAAAGGGCAGGCGATGGATGCCCTGCACGAGGTCGGTCCCGGCAAGCACTTCCTCGGCGCTGCGCACACGCACGCCAATTTCGAGTCTGCGTTCTATCGCTCGCCGCTGGCCGACAACAACAGTTTCGAACAATGGGAGCAGGAGGGATCGCTCGACCTGGCGCAGCGCGCCAATACGATGTGGAAATCCATGCTGGAAAGCTACGAGGCCCCGGCGCTGGATCCTGCGATCGACGAAGCGCTCAACGACTTTATCACTCGCCGCAAATCAGAATTCTCGGACCAGGATCATTAGATGATGGACGGCACACAAGTTTTCCGGGTGGCCGCGCGTGCCTGAACCAATACTCGTGATCGCCTGTGGCGCCCTGGCTCGGGAAATCAACGAGCTGAAGCAGTCGCATGGCTGGGACCATGTGCACATGAAGTGCATCGACGCACAATTGCACAATCGTCCGGAGCAGATACCGGCGCGCCTGCGGGAAGAGATCAGGCGTTTCAAAACCGAGTACGCTCGCATTTACGTGGCTTATGCGGATTGCGGCACCCGCGGTGAGATCGATCGCGTGATCGAGGAAGAAGGCGGGGGAATCGAGCGGCTGCCGGGCGTGCATTGCTATCAGTTTTTTGCCGGCGCCAAGCGCTTTGCAGAGCTCGCCGATGCCGAGCCGGGCACGTTTTACCTGACCGACTTCCTGACGCGGCATTTCGACAAGCTCGTCATCCAGGCGCTCAAGCTCGATGAGCACCCGGAATTGCGGGATTCCTATTTCGGCAATTACCGCCGGCTCGTGTACCTGTCGCAGACGCCGGACGACAATCTGCTCGCGGCCGCGCAGGCGGCGGCGCGGCGCCTGGGGCTCGAGTTCGAACATGTCCACTGCGGTTACGGGCAACTCGAGACCAGCCTGGTTGCAATGGTAGCGGGGGAGTCTCGTGATTAAACAAATCATAATTTACTGGCGGGATATTCCGGCGCAGGTCATCGTGCAGCGCGGGCGCACGCGCGAGAAAGTGCAGCTCAGTCACCGCTTCCAGGAGGCGATCGACCGCGCCGCCATGCGCGCCGGCAAGGGCAGCAGTGACGCATACATGTCCGAGTGGCGCCGCGTATCTTCGGCCATAGAGTCGGAAGACGGGTTGCGCGATATCGCCGAGCAGGAGGCGCAACGCCTGGAGGCGGGAATAAACGACGAGCAACTGTTGCAGCTGATCCGCAATCACGGCTCGGCCAGTCAGGAAACGCAATGACGCCACGGGCGTCGCGAAAGAGGAGTAGGTAATGACAGAAACCCTGGTCAGTTCCGCCAGCAGGGAAGTGCGCATCGGCTTTAATTGCCCGTTCGTGATCATCGGTGAGCGCATCAATCCAACGGGCCGGAAAATTCTGGCTGCAGAGATGAGCAAGGGCGACTACAGCCGGGTCGAGGCCGATGCGCTTGCGCAGGTCGAGGCCGGCGCGCACATGCTCGATGTGAATGCCGGGATTCCGCTGGCGGATGAGCCTGCCATACTCGCCGAGGCGGTCAAGCTCGTGCAGTCGGTTACCGACGTGCCGCTGTCAATCGATTCCTCGATCGTGGCGGCGCTCGAATCAGGCTTGTCGGTCTACGAGGGCAAGGCGCTCGTCAACTCGGTGACCGGGGAAGAAGAACGTCTGGAATCGGTGTTACCGCTGGTCGCAAAGCACGGTGCAGCTGTTGTTGCCATTTCCAACGACGAGACAGGAATCTCCGAAGATCCGGACGTCCGTTTCGAGGTTGCGAAGAAGATCGTGCAACGCGCGGCGGATCACGGGATTCCGGCCGGAGATGTCGTCGTCGATCCGCTGGTCATGCCGATCGGGGCGATAAACACCGCCGGCAAGCAGGTCATGCACATCGTGCGACGACTGCGCGAAGAGCTCAAGGTCAACACGACTTGCGGGGCATCGAACGTGAGCTTCGGCCTGCCCAATCGCAATGGTATCAACAGCGCTTTCCTGACCATGGCGATCGGTGCCGGCCTGACGTCGGCAATCACGAACCCCTTGCATTCGGAGGTGATGCAGGCGGTACTCGGTGCAGACGTCATGATGGGTAACGATCCGGACTGTTCGAACTGGATCCGCAAATACCGTGAGCCGGCGGCCGAAGGCGAAGCGCGTGGCCGCGGCGGACGCCGGCGTCGCCGGCGAGCCAACTGAGGGATCATTGAGCGCTAAAGAGGCAAAAGTCGTTTTCACGCCTTCGGGGCGGCGCGGCGTATTCCCGGTCGGTACGCCGGTTCTCGATGCGGCGCGGAGTCTCGGTGTCGACGTGGACTCGGTATGCGGCGGACGCGGCCTGTGCGGGCGTTGCCAGGTGACCTGCTCCGAGGGTGAATTTACCAAGCACGCGATCACCTCGCGTGCCGGGAACCTCTCCCCGGTCGGAGAAGTCGAGACTCGCTATAGCGAGCGGCGCAAGCTCAAGCCGCTTGCAGAGGGCCGCAGGCTCAGCTGCCAGGCCCAGATCCGGGGCGACCTCGTCATCGACGTGCCGGCCGAGAGCCAGATGCATCGCCAGGTGGTCAGGAAGAGCGCCGAGCATCGGGACATCACGCTCGACACGGGCGTGCATCTGTACTTCGTCGAAGTGCCCGAGGCCGAGCTGCATGAAGCCAAGGGCGACGTGCAGCGGCTGCAGGAGGCGCTCGAGTCTGCCTGGGAATTGCCGGGCCTGAGCGTTGAATCCTCGGTTCTTCCGCAACTGCAGCAGGCACTGCGTGACGGCAAGTGGAGCGTTACCGTCGCTGTGCATAACGGCTCCCGAATAATTGCCGTATGGGCCGGTTTCAGGCGCGACGG
>WVYQ01000041.1:31539-41405 GCA_011772865.1 Woeseiaceae bacterium
GCGGCGGAAAGCGACATCGAGCCGACCGATATCGTCGAGGTCACGATTGCGGGCAACCCGATCATGCACCACCTGTTTCTCGGTATCAGCCCGGTGGAACTCGGCAGCGCGCCGTTCGCGCTGGCCACGGACGCTGCGCTGAACCTGAGTGCGGCAGAACTCGAGCTCGCCATCAGCCCTGGCGCCCGGGTTTACGTGCTGCCGTGCATCGCAGGACACGTCGGCGCGGATGCGGCGGCCATGATCCTTGCCGAGGAGCCGCATCTGCTCGACGAGATCTCGCTCGTCGTCGATGTCGGCACCAATGCCGAGATCGTCCTCGGCAATCGCGAGCACCTTCTTGCCTGTTCCAGCCCGACCGGGCCTGCATTCGAGGGCGCGCAGATCAGTTGCGGGCAGCGTGCGGCGCCGGGTGCGATCGAACGCGTGCGTATCGATCCGGATACGCTCGACGTGCGCTTCAGCGTCATCGGTTCCGAACTCTGGTCGGATGATCCGGGGTTCGATGAATCGATCGCGGCGTTTGGCGTCACGGGAATCTGCGGTTCCGGGATCATCGAGGCCGTCGCTGAAATGTACCTGAACGGCGTAATCGGCGCAGACGGTGTCGTCGATGGGGCACTCGCCGCGCGCAGCGAACGGATCATTGCAGAAGACAGGACGTTTTCATTCCTGCTGCACGATGGCAGGCAACGCATTATCGTGACGCAGAACGACGTGCGCCAGATACAGCTTGCCAAGGCGGCCTTGTACGCAGGCGTCAAGCTGCTGCTGGACAAGGCGGGCATTGCTGCGGTGGACCGGATTCGGCTTGCCGGTGCTTTCGGCAGTCACATCGACCCGAAATACGCGATGGTGCTCGGGCTGATACCCGACTGCGACCTGGACAAGGTCGACTCGGCCGGGAACGCGGCAGGAACCGGGGCCCGCATCGCGCTGCTCAATGTTGCCGCACGGCGCGAAATCGAATCGCTGGTGCGACAAATAGAAAAAATCGAAACCGCGGTCGAGCCGAGGTTCCAGGAATATTTCGTCGATGCCATGGCGATCCCGAACAAGACCGACTCTTTCCCGCAGCTGTTCTCGCGCGTCAAGCAGCCGGCCCCCAAAACCGCGCAGCCTGCCGAAGGGTCCGGCCGCAGCGGGCGGCGCAGGCGCCGGCAGGCTTCGTGATCGCGAGCAGGAAGGCCCGACAGAATCTCCGTACTGAACGAGAATATGCAGATGAAATCACAGGCAAAAGTAGTCGTCATCGGCGGCGGTGTCGTCGGCGTCGCCGCGCTGTATCACCTCGCGAAAAAAGGCTGGGGCGAGGATGTCGTGCTGCTTGAAAAGGCCGAGCTGACGTCGGGTTCGACCTGGCATGCCGCCGGCCTGTTGCCCCTTTTCAACATGAGCTACAGCGTCGGCCAGATCCACAAGTACTCGGTGGAGCTGTACCAGCAGCTCGAGCAGGAAACCGGCCAGTCAGTCGGGTTCAGCCAGGTCGGCAACCTGCGCCTGGCGATGAACGACGACCGCATGGACGAGTACTATCAATATGCTGCGACCGCGAAGACCATCGGCATCAACGTCCGCTTCCTGACGCCCGAGGACATTGCCGAACTCTGGCCGCTCTGCAACGTCGACGGCCTCGTCGGTGGCATCTTCCATCCGGACGACGGCTACATCCAGCCGGCGGACCTGACCCAGGCGCTGGCCAGGGGTGCGCGTGCCCGCGGCGCGACGATATACCGCAACACGCCCGTGCTGGCGATCGAACAGGCAACATCCGGTGCCTGGGTCGTGAAGACGGAGAAGGGCGACATCACCTGCGACCACGTCATTTCCGCGACCGGCAACTATGCGCGCAAGACCGGCGAGATGGTGGGGCTCGATATCCCGGTCATGCCGGTCGAACACCAGTACATCGTGACCGAGCCACATCCCGAGCTGCAGCGCCGCAAAGCCGAAGGGCTGCCCGAGATGGGTGTGCTGCGCGAGTCCGACGGCTCCTGGTACCTGCGCGAGGAAAACAACGGCTTCATTCTCGGTCCGTATGAAAAAGGCGCGCCGGCCTGTTACGTCGACGGACCGGATCCGCGCGCCGAGTACGAGCTGTTCCAGGAGGATATCGACCGCCTCGAACCNNATTGCCTATACGCCCGACGGCAACCCGATCATCGGGCCGGCCTGGGATGTCGACAATTTCTGGCTCAGCGAAGGCCACAGCTTCGGCATCACGGCCGCGGGCGGCGCCGGCTGGCAGCTCGCGGAATGGATCGTCGAGGGCGAGCCGACGATCGACATGCTCGGCGTCGAGCCGCGACGATTCGGCGCCTACGCGGACAAGGACTACCTGATCGAGAAAAACGAGGAGGCCTACGCGCACGTCTTCATCATTCACTACCCCGACGAGGAACGTCCCGCCGCGCGCCCGCTCAAGACGGCGCCGTGCTACGAACGGATGAAAGCGCGAGGCGCCGTGTTCGGCCAGAAATTCGGCTGGGAGCGGCCGAATTTTTTCGCAACCGATGGTATGCCGCAGGAAGACGACTGGTCATTCCGGCGCTCGCGCTGGTTCGAGGCCATTCGCAAGGAGGTGTTGAACACGACGAGCAACGCGGGCTTGCTCGACATGACCGCGTTTGCCAAGTGCCAGGTGTCGGGCCCCGGCGCCGAAGCGTTCCTCGACTATTTTGTCGCCAACAGCTTGCCGCGCAGGGTCGGCGGCATCGGCCTGTGCCATGCCCTGAACAAGGACGGCGGAATTCATTCGGAGTTCACGATCCGGCGCGATGCCGACGATTCCTTCTATCTCGTTTCGGCCGGTGCACTGCAGCGCCTCGATCACGATTACCTGAAAAAGCACATGCCGCGTGACGGCTCAGTGGAGTTCACGCAGCTGACGGACGATATCGGCGTGCTGGTGCTGGCGGGCCCCAGGGCGCGGCAGATCCTGCAGCGCGTGACGGATGCGGACCTGTCGAACGAGGCGTTTCCCTGGCTGAGTGCCCGTAACATCGCCGTCGGCGGCGCCGCAGCCAACGCGATGCGCGTCAATTATGTGGGCGAACTCGGCTGGGAACTGCACCACCCGATGGATGCGCAGAACCCGATTTTCGACGCGCTGTTCGAAGCCGGCGAGGAGTTCGGGCTCAAGCCGTTCGGTATTCGTGCGATGGACTCGATGCGCCTCGAAAAATCCTATCGCATGGTCGGCACGGAAATGTCGATCGAGTATTCGGCGTACGAGTCGGCCATGGATCGTTTCGTCAAACCGGACAAGGGCGACTTCCTCGGACGCGATGCGCTGCTGGCCTGGCAGGAGCGTGGCGCAAACAACATGCTGGTGACGCTCGAGGTGTCCGGTGTCGACGACGCCGACGCGCTCGGCAACAATGCGCTGTTCAGCGACGGTGAGATGATCGGCAGGGCCACGGGCGGAGGATTCGGGTTCCGCATCGGCAAGTCGCTGGCGCTTGGTATGGTAAGACCGGAACTGGCGGCGCCCGGAACCCGGATCGACATCGAGATCCTCGGTAAGAATTACGCAGCGACAGTGATCCCGGACAGCCCGTTCGATCCGAAAAACGAGAGGTTGAGAGATGTCAACGGAGCCAACGACTGATTCGCAGGGCGGTTGCGAATGCGGCGCCGTTCGCTACGAGGTCGCGGGTCCGCTGCGCCGGGTCGTCTATTGCCATTGCCAGCAGTGCCGCAGGACGAGCGGGCATTACGTGGCCGCCACGGCGTGCCTGCCCGGGCACCTGAATCTGGTCAA
Organism: Woeseiaceae bacterium; assembly: GCA_011772865.1. Classification (GTDB taxonomy): domain Bacteria; phylum Pseudomonadota; class Gammaproteobacteria; order Steroidobacterales; family Woeseiaceae; genus UBA1847. Next base: position 35,303 of record WVYQ01000041.1, read on the forward strand.
CGACGACGGGTTGCGCTGGTATCGTTCGTCCGCCATAGCCGAACGCGGATTCTGCGGCGTATGCGGCTCCAGCATTTTCTGGCGACCTGACCACGGCGAATACATGGGGATCATGGCCGGCACGCTCGATACGCCGACCGGGCTGACCAGTCGCGAACACATCCATGTCGACGACGCATCGGATTACTACACGATCGACGACGGGTTGCCGCAGTTGCCGCAGGAGCATGGAAAATTGTGGGAAAAGGACGGCGTATGAAGTACTCCGCGCTGAACCTGGTCCGCAACGCGCTGACGGGCAACCGCAACTGGACACCTGCCTGGCGCAGCCCGGAACCCGCGCGCGAATACGATGTCGTGATCGTGGGCGGCGGCGGGCACGGCCTGGCGACAGCTTACTACCTGGCCAAGGAACACGGCATTCGCCGCGTCGCCGTGCTCGAGAAGGGCTGGATCGGCGGCGGCAATACGGGGCGTAACACGACGATCGTGCGCTCCAACTATCTATGGACCGAGGCGTCGCTGCTGTACGAGAAGTCGATGCAGCTCTGGGAGGGGCTGAGCCAGGACCTGAACTACAACGTCATGTTTTCCCAGCGCGGCGTTTATAACCTGGGACATACCTTGCAGGACATGCGCGATATCGAACGGCGTGTCAGCGCCAACCGCCTGAACGGCATCGACGCCGAGGTCGTGACTGCGGCGCAGCTAAAGACGGCGATTCCGTACCTCGATACCTCCCCCGATGCCCGCTACCCGATCCTGGGCGCCTCCCTGCAGCGCCGCGCCGGCGTCGCGAGGCACGATGCGGTTGCCTGGGGCTTTGCGCGGGCGGCCGATTCACTTGGCGTCGACATTATCGAGCAGTGCGAGGTCACCGCCATCCGCACCGAGCAAGGTGGCGTCAGCGCAGTGGAGACGACGCGCGGCACGATACGAGCCGGCAAGGTCGGCGTCGTCGTTGCCGGCAACGCCAGCGTGCTCGCGTCAATGGCCGGCCTGCGGCTGCCCGTCGAGAGCCATCCGCTGCAGGCATTCGTCTCCGAACCGCTGAAGCCGGTCCTGGACACGGTCGTGATGTCGAACGCGGTGCACGGCTATGTCAGCCAGTCGGACAAGGGCGAACTCGTCATCGGTGCCGGGATCGATGCGTACCTGGGCTATGGCCAGCGCGGCAGCTTCCCGACGATCGAGCACACGATGGAAGCCATCATCACGCTGTTTCCGATCTTCAGCCGGGTGCGCATGTTGCGCCTGTGGGGAGGGATCGTCGACGTGTGCCCCGACGCCTGCCCGATCATCAGCAAGACACCGGTTGCCGGGCTGTATTTCAATTGTGGCTGGGGCACCGGTGGCTTCAAGGCGACGCCCGGGTCGGGCTGGACGTTCGCGCACACTATCGCCCAGGACCGGCCTCACGAGCTCAACGCGCCGTTTGACCTGGAGCGTTTCACCACCGGCGCGCTGATCGACGAACATGGCGCCGCGGCCGTGGCGCACTAGGGGCATCGAGCATGCTGTTGATCAAATGTCCATGGTGTGGCGAACGGGCGGAGACCGAGTTCAGCTATGGCGGGGAGGCCGGCATAACGCGTCCGCGTGACCCGGATGCCCTGAGCGACGCCGAATGGGCGGATTACCTGTTCAACCGGACCAACCCGCGCGGTGCGCACGAGGAACTTTGGAATCACGCTCATGGCTGCCGGCGCTGGTTCGGCGCCGAACGCGATACCGTGAGCTACGTCATCGCGCGCACCTACAAGCTCGGGTCGTAAGTCACAGTGCAGATCAACAGGCTAAGTCAGGGCGGGCGCATCGATCGATCGAAGCCACTGGGTTTTCGCTTCAACGGCAAGCGATACCAGGGATTCGCGGGCGATACGCTGGCCTCGGCGCTGCTGGCCAACGGCGTGCTGCTGGTTTCTCGCAGTTTCAAACTGCATCGTCCGCGCGGCATCGTTGCGGCCGGCTCGGATGAACCCAATGCGATCGTCCAGGTCGGCTCCGGGGCGTCGACGATACCGAACCTGCGCGCGACCGAGGTCGAGCTGTACGACGGCCTGAAAGCCCGGTCGACGAAAGGCTGGCCGGGCCTGCGCTTCGATATTGCGGCCCTGAATGACAGGTTCAGCCCTCTGCTTGGCGCCGGTTTTTACTACAAGACGTTCATGCGCCCGAAAGCATTCTGGAAACACTACGAGCGCTTTATCCGCGCCTCGGCCGGTTTCGGCGCTGCGCCGCAGCGGACTGATCCCGACAGATACGAGCACTGCAATGCGCATTGCGACGTGCTTGTTGCCGGCGCCGGGCCTGCGGGACTGATGGCGGCGCTCGTCGCCGCGAGGTCCGGCGCCCGGGTAATCGTCGCAGACGAGCAGAACGAGTTCGGCGGTGCGCTGTTATCCGCATCGGCGACGATCGACGGGCAGCCCGCGCCGGACTGGGTGGCGACTGTTGTCGCGGAACTCAGCGGTTACGAGGACGTTACCGTGCTGCCGCGCAGCACGGTCTTCGGTTACCACGATCATAATTTCCTGACGCTCGCCGAGCGCTGCACCGATCATATCGGGGAGAGGGTCCAGGGCGTTCGCCAGCGCCTGTGGCGGGTACGCGCGAAACAGGTTGTCCTGGCGCAGGGTGCTTTCGAGCGGCCGCTCGTGTTCTGCAACAATGACCGGCCCGGGGTCATGACGGCCTCGGCCGTGTCGACGTACATCAGGCGCTACGCTGTCTGTCCGGGCAAGCGCGCCGTCGTCTTCACCAACAATGATTCAGCCTACGAGACAGCCCTGGACCTGCGCGCCAGCGGAGCGACCGTGATCGTTATCGACAGCCGGTCCGGAGGCGCCGGGGCCTTGGGTGCAGCGGTCAGGAAGGAGGGCATCACGGTATTGGCCGCGCACGTCGTGACTGATGTTACTGGCCGCAGAAAGGTGGCTGGCGTCCGTGTCGCGCAATGGAGCGGGGATGTGACGGCCCGTGTCGAGAACACAATACGTATCGACTGCGATCTGCTCGCCGTTTCCGGCGGTTGGAGCCCGGCCGTGCACCTGCACTCGCATTCGGGCGGCAAGAACGTGTGGGAGGAATCACTGCACTGTTTCGTGCCGGGCGAAACCGCACAGGCCTGCGTGTCTGCAGGCAGCGGTAACGGCAAGTGGGCGCTCGACGCGTGCTTGCGCGACGGTCGTGATGCGGGCGCCGCCGTTGCCAGCCGCTGCGGGTTCGAGGCGGCCGAGGTTCCACTGCCGTCGGCCAGCGACACGGCTGTGAACGAAATGCAGCCACTGTGGCGCGTGCCGGCGGTGAAGGACCCGGATCGTTGCCCGAAGCAGTTCGTGGACTATCAGAACGACACCAGCGTTGCCGATATTCGGCTGGCCGTGCGCGAGGGCTACCGCAACGTCGAGCACGTGAAGCGCTACACGGCGCTCGGCTTCGGCACGGACCAGGGCAAGCTCGGCAACATCAACGGCATGGCGATACTGGCCGAGTGCCTTGATGAAGACATCAAGGACGTCGGCACGACCACGTTTCGTCCGGCTTACACGCCGGTCACGTTCGGCGTGGGGGCCGGAGAGAACGTCGGCGAATTACTCGACCCGGTGCGCAAGACGGCTATTCACGAGTGGCACGAGCAGCACGGTGCGCCTTTCGAAGTCGTCGGCCAGTGGCACCGCCCGTGGTATTTCCCCCGGGGCGACGAGGATCTCCATGCCGCGGTGGCCCGCGAATGCCTCGCCACACGCAATTCGGTCGGCATCATGGATGCCTCGACGCTCGGCAAGATCGACGCGCAGGGCCCCGACGTCGTCGAATTTCTCGAGCGTATTTACACGCACAATGTCGGCAAGATGAAGGTCGGCCGCTGCGCTTACGGCATCATGCTCGGTGAAGACGGCATGGTCATGGACGATGGCGTCATGGCGAGGCTCGCCGAGAATCGTTTCTACCTGACGACGACGACGGGCGGCGCCGCGCCCGTACTGGCCTGGCTCGAGACCTGGCTACAGACGGAGTGGCCCGAGCTCGAGGTCTACCTGACGTCATTGACCGAGACTTACTCGACGATTGCAGTGGCCGGGCCGAACAGTCGGCGCGTGCTGCAGAACGCCGGCTGCAGTATCGATCTTGAACGGGAGAGCTTCCCGTTCATGTCCGTCAGATCCGCGAACCTCGCTGGCATCCCGGTGCAGTTGTTCCGCGTCAGCTTCAGCGGCGAACTGGCGTTCGAAGTCAACATCGATAGCCGTTATGCCGAGCAGATGTGGCGGCTGCTGATGCAGGCCGGCCAGGAATTCGATATCACCCCCTACGGCACCGAGACGATGCACGTGCTGCGCGCCGAGAAGGGGTTCGTCATCGTGGGCCAGGACACCGATGGTTCGGTCACGCCAGTGGACCTCGGAATGAACTGGATGCTGTCGAAAGACAAGGACTATCTCGGCAAACGATCGCTGGCGCGCAAGGATTGCCTGCGCGAGGATCGCAAGCAGCTGGTCGGACTGCTGTCGGAGGACGGCAAAACGGTGCTGCCCGAGGGCACGCAGCTCGTCGATGATACTGGCGCGCCGATACCGGTGCCGATGTGTGGTCACGTGACGTCCAGCTACTTCAGCGCATGCCTCGGGCATCCGATCGCGCTGGCGCTGGTCGCGGGCGGACGTGCGCGCCGCGACGAGACGACCTTCGCGGCAATGCAGGACGGCACGCGGGTCCCGGTCAGGATAGTGTCCAGCGTGTTCTACGACGCCAAGGGCGAGCGGCAAAATGTCTGACGCGCGCACGAGGGTCGAGGTTCTGGCTGAGATTGGCCACATCAACCTGCGCGGCGATCCCGGGCGCGGCGCGTTCCGGGAGATAGCCGAACGCGTGCTCGGCCAGCCGTTACCGATAACTCCGAACACGGTATCCGAGGGCGGCCACCGGGTTTGCTGGCTCGGTCCGGATGAGTGGTCGGTCGTGACAGCAGCGGGCGATGCTGGCGTATTACTTGAACAGTTACAAACGGCGCTCGCGGGAGAGCACGCGGCTGTCAACGATCTGAGCGGCGGGCTTGCGGTCGTGCGGATCAGCGGTGCAGACAGCCGCCGCCTGTTCGCCAGGGGCTGTACGCTCGATTTTCACCCCGATAAATTCGTTCCCGGGAGCTGCGCACAGGCGGGCCTCGCCAAGGCCAGCGTGCTGTTCATCCACACCGGGGGTCGTGATGTTTTTGACCTCGTTGTTCGTCGCAGTTTTCTCGATTACATGGTCCGCTGGCTGCGCCATGCAGGAGCAGAGCTCGACATTGAGTTCCACTAGGTCAAGATACATACTTTGGGTGGTTAATCCCGATACGCCCAATGAGCAAAAACCCTACACAAACACTGCCGACCCGATTTGCTTTCCTGCTGGTCAATGACTTCACTCTGATCTCGATGTCGGCGGCAATTGAGCCGCTGCGCATGGCGAACCGCCTTTGCGGTGACCGCATTTACAAATGGACCACCATTTCTGAGACCGGTAACGCCGTCCGGGCCAGTAACGGAGTATCGATCAATGTCGACAACGCTATCGAGGCGGAAAATATCGCCGAGCATGTGGACGCCGTCATAGTCTGCGGCGGTTGGAATATCGCGCAGAATACCTCCGAGACCGTGCGGCGTTGGCTGCGTGGGCTCAGTCAGTCCGACGTTTGCCTGGGATCGACCTGCACGGGCAGTTACGTGCTGGCCGCCGCCGGATTGCTGGACGGCTACCGTTGCAGCGTCCATTGGGAAAACATCAGCTCCCTGGCCGATCAGTTTCCACGTGTCCATGTCAGCCGCAACGTATTCACGATCGACAACGATCGCTTCACATGCTCCGGTGGGACATCACCGGTCGACATGATGCTGTACTTCATTACCCGCCAATGCGGTGCCGAGGTCAGCGCCGGCGTTGCAGAGCAATTCATCTACGAGCGGGTCAGGCATTCCAGCGACCCGCAGCGGGTGCCTCTTCGCCACGTTGTCGGCAGGCAGTCGGAGAAGCTCGTGATTGCGGTCGAACTGATGGAAGCAAATATTCGCGAGCCGATGAGCCAGGAAGACATCGCCGCCTATACCGGTATTTCGCGCCG
>WVYQ01000041.1:41428-84756 GCA_011772865.1 Woeseiaceae bacterium
TCGATCAGCGTCGTCGAAATTGCGGCGATGACGGGCTTTGTATCGAGTTCACATTTCAGCAAGCGATTCAAAGATCATTTCGGTTATTCTCCCCGCGCGGAACGCCAGGCCAGCATAAGTGAACGCTCGCTGACCTGACAGCCTGATAGCGGGTACGCTGTTTTGGAAAAAGCCTAGCGGCTGCGGCGTCGGCCGGCGCGCCCCCGGCGGCCGGGAGTACGCTGCGGCGCACGAGGTTCGGCTGGCGGTGGCAGTTCCGGTAGCTTTTCCTGTTTCTCGAGCCCGGACATGACGAGCTCGCGCATTGCCGTGTCGACTGCCGGGTCGGTCGTTATCGGCGTGTAATTGGCCAGCCGTTCCTCGACCTGCTCGCACGCCCGGTCCCACAGGCTTTTCGAGCCCGTTTCTTCCCAAGTCTCGCGATTGCTGCGATCGAAGACCGGGTCGGTCAGATACAACTCCTTGGGCCACATCTCGAGCGTGTGCTCAGACGTAATCAGGTGGTCCTCTCGCATCAGGTCGGCAACGAGATCGGCCGTGGGTAAATCATCGCGGACCTCGAGATCGCGCACAAAGTGCAGGCATTGGCCGCAGACCTCGTTGTCGAAGACGAGCTTCGGCAAGCTGAACGTGAGCACGAAATCGAGCATGCCCGGTCCGGACACCGAATTGACGCCGGCGAGCGCCGCGAGCAGCGCGCTGCTGAATGTCTCGCCGCCACCCTGGGCGTCGAGAAACTTGCCATCCGAGAGAGCCATGTAGGCCTGGGTCGGCAGATTCATCGACTTGGCGATCGCGACATAGGCGACGTTGAGGTGCTGCGCCTCGATGGCCGCCATCGGCGAACTCGCGGCCTTCATGTGGAAGGTCGCCGGTGCGCCGCCGAACAATACGGGCGCTCCCGGGCGGACGATCTGGGCCATCGTGATGCCGGTCAGGACGTCGACGCAGTGAAAGACCAGCGCGCCCACGAGCGTTACGGGCGCAATCAGGCCCATCAGCGTGACCGGTACGACCTCGATCGGGATGCCGGCTTCGACGCAGTCGAGCAGGTTCTGGCAGGAGTCCTCGCCGTAGCGAAAGTTGCCCGTCGCCGTGATCGTGAAGATCGACATCGGTTTCGCGATCAGGTCGTCGCGATCCGCGCGGAACAGCTGTTGCATCTCGACCATGCGCGGCACGCCGTGTTCGGAGAACGCGCCGGTGACGACGGGTTTCTTTGATGTCGTCAGCGTCATGTACTGACGCCAGGCATCCGAGACCTGCGACTCGATGTCCTTGTTCGTCGAGAAGGCCGTCGCGAGGTAGGCGATGTGCTCGAGACCGTCGCAAATTCGGGCGTATTCGACGAAGTCAGTCGAATTGGAGAGGCGAGTCTCACCCGTGCGGTGATCCTGGATCTTGAGCCCGCTCGAGCCCGGCACGTAGTGCACGTTGTAGCCGCCGATCTCGGTGTAGCGTTCGCCGTCGCGATCGTGCAGCCAGAACGACTTCGGCGCGGTTTCGATAGCCTTTTCGACGACTTCGCGCGGGAACAGCACGCGGCCGTCGGCGTCGGTCTTCAGGCCATGGTCAAGCAGGCGTTCGCGCAGATCGGCACCGCGAATTTCCATGCCGGTCTCGGCCATGATGCGCTTGGCCTCATCGAGGATCTCCCCGATCAGTTCGTCGCCGAGCACATTTAAAGTAGGTCGCATCGTCGTACTCTCAGCAATCAGCCGTTACAGGCCATCAGTTCGGGCCGGCGCCTGTCCGCGTAAGCAACCAGGGCCTCGTCGATGGCCGGATCAATGGCGGGTTGCTCGTATTCACCGAGCAGTTGCTTCCAGAGCGAATTGGCGCGCGCCGCGATATCGAGGCCGCCCGCTTCCCGCCAGCGCTCGAAGTTCTGCCGGTCAGACAGCATCGGAGTATAGAATGCCGACTCGTATCGTTCGAGCGTGTGGCTCGTGCCGAAGTGGTGGCCGCCCGGGCCGGCCTCGGCGATCGCGTCGACGCCCAGCTCATCGTCGTTGACGTCGATGGGTCTCAGATACTCGGCCATCATCTGCAGCATTTCGGCGTCAACGATGAGCTTTTCGAACGAAGCGGTGAGGCCGCCCTCGAGCCAGCCCGCGGCATGATTGACGAGATTCGCATGCCCCATGATCGATCCCCACAGTGACATCTGGCTCTCGAATGCACACTGCGCGTCGACACAGTTGGCGACCGTCGTGTTGCTCGAGCGATAGGGCAGGCCGAGGCGGCGCGCGATCTGCCCGCTGGCCTGCGCCGCCTTGGTGTATTCGGGCGTGCCGAGCGCAGGTGCTCCGCTCTGCATGTCGACGTTCGAGGCAAAGCTCCCGTACATGACCGGCGCGCCCGGCATGATGACCTGGGCGAGCGTCACGACGGCCAGCACCTCGGCCGTCTGTTGCATCAGGGTCCCGGCAAGGGTCGCCGGGCTCATCGACCCGGCGAGCGTGAACGGCGTAATGCAGCAGGCCTGGCCGGCGCTCGCCAGTTCGATGACGGCCTCGGTCATCGGCGTATCCAGCTGCATCGGCGAGTTCGTGTTGATGATGGCCAGCAGGGCGGGGCGACGCGCCAGCTCTGACCTGTCGCACCCGAGCGCGATGCATGCCATTTCGATAGCGTCTATTGTTCGTTCGCGACCGAGTGCGTAGGCCTGGCTGTTCTTGTCGAGCAGGCGCCATTGCGCGAGGTACAGGTCGAGATGCCGGGTCTGGGCGGGCAGGTCCATGGCCTCGAACGCGCCGCCGCCTTCCTGGTGGATGATGTTCAGACTTTGCACGAGTCGCAGGTAGTCACACATTTCTTCGTAGGTGCCCGGCCGGCGGCCGCTGTCGAGATCGCTGCAAAAGGCGGGTCCGCCGACCGAGGAAAACACGATGCGGTTGCCGCCGATATGCAGGTCATGCGCCGGGTTTCTTGCGCGCAAGTCGAATCCGTCCGGCGCCAGCGAAAGTTGTTCGCGGACCAGGGCCGGATCGAAGCGAATGATCTGATCGGCGTCGTCCACGTCGGCGCCGGCGCTGCGCATCAGGTCGCGGCTTGCGGGCTCGAGGAAGCGCATCCCCTGGGCGGCCAGTACCTCGAGGGCCGTTTCGATGATCGCGTCGACGTGGTCGTCGCTGAGAATCTCCAGCGGCGCATAGTGGTTGCTGACGGCGCGCCACGGCAGCTGGCGAATCTGGTTCGAGACTCTTTTGTTGCGGTGGCCTCGCCGCGTCATGAAGCCCTTTTCTCGCGAACCAGCTGCTTGGCAACCTCGACGGCTGTCGCTGCATCGCGGCAATAGGCATCGGCGCCGATCGCCGTGCCGAACTCCTCGTTGAGTGGCGCTCCGCCCACCATCACGATGTAGTCGTCGCGCAGACCTTCTGCAATAAGGGTGTCGATAACGACCTTCATGTAGGGCATCGTCGTCGTAAGCAGCGCGGACATGCCGAGTATATTGGGCCGGTGTTCCTTGAGCGCGGCGATATAGGACTCGGCATCGGTGTTGATGCCGAGGTCGACGACTTCGAACCCGGCGCCTTCCATCATCATGCCCACCAGGTTCTTGCCGATGTCGTGAATGTCGCCCTTTACCGTACCGATGACCATTTTGCCCACGGGTTCGGCTCCTGTCTCCGACAAGATGGGCTTCAGAATAGCCATGCCGGCTTTCATTGCATTCGCGGCCAGCAATACTTCCGGAACAAACAGAATGCCATCGCGAAAGTCCTCGCCGACGATATTCATGCCGCCGACAAGCGCCTCGTCGAGCACCTTTTTCGCGTCCCAGCCGCGGCCGAGCAGGATCTGCGTGCCCTCGGCTATTTCCTCGGCGAGCCCGTCGTACAGGTCGTCCCACATCTGTTCCGTGAGCTCGTTGTCCGGCAGTTCGGAGAGGACAATATCGTCCTGGTCGTTATCATGCGACATACGCAGTTCCCATGTGTTAACTGAATTGGATTACCAGCGCCCGTTACCGGCTTGCATGTCTTCGGGCTTTAACTTGATCGGGAATTTGTCCCGAATTCGTTTGTCAGCAGCCGCATCAATATACGTCGGGTAATAATCTGTCAACATTTCCCGGACCTTTTCATGGGCCTGCTCGTACAAAGTCCGGCGTCCCATCTCCTCCCAGGCGCCGGGTGTAAGCCGATCGGAAATGTCGGGATAGAGATATTCGGACTGCATCAACGTCAGTGTCTGCTCGTTGCCAAGGTAATGCCCGGCGCCGTGCACGGCTTCGTTGATAACGTCGACCGACAGCGTTTCATCGGTGACCTCGATGCCGCGTACTACGCGCTGGATATTGCCGATCATGTCGTTGTCGATGACCATGCCTTCGAACGACTGGCCGATCAGGCTACCGACGATGCCCGGGTATGCGGCGACGAGATTCGCGCCGGCAAGTGCGGCAGTTGCGACGGTCAGCGCTTTCTCGTATCCGGCCTGTACGTCCATGGTCTTCGAGTCGGTCATTCCGGCACCGACGCTCGTCGTGAAACCATAGTGATTGCACAGCTGGGTCGTCGCAGCCGTAATCAGCGCCTCTTCGCCGCTGCCGCCTGAAAAAGAACCCGTACGCAGGTCCGAGATAAACGGCCACATGCCGAAATTGATTGGAGTGCCCGGGTTTACAAGGTTGACGACGCACATGCAGGCCAGGGTTTCCGCGAAACACTGCACCAGCGCGCCCGCCAGCGCCGCAGGCGCAGTTGCACCGGCTTGTGGAGCGACCGCGACGTCGGCTACGAGGCCGTGCTCGGCAACGCGCACGAGCACCTGGGCATTTTCCTCGCCAAACCTCAACGGGGACACGATAGGACAGCCGCCGAACGTGCAAAACGGCCGCTTGAGGAATCCGCCTTCTTCACCGAGATAGGCATCGAACAGGTCGATGAGGACGTCGATGTGATCGACGACGGCAATGCCGAGTGCAAACGATTTATTGGTGCCAGCCAGCTCGGCGTAGGCAATGTTCACGTCATGGACGTACAGGTCCTGGCTGTATTCCGCCGCGATAAACGGTTGCCCGAAATTGTGAATGTGTTCGAGTTGGTCACCCAGCCTTGCGGCATCGTACAGGTCCACGAGTTTCGTCGGGCGGTATGACTGCGTTTCGAAATCGAGCACCGTAACCGCCTCGCCGGACGTACAGAACAGCACCTCCTCGCCGCGCACGACGAGATCGTTCTCCGGGTCGGGTGCATACAACGGGTACTCGCCGGGGCATGTATCGATCAGGTCCTCGACGAGCGCGCGCGGGAAGCAGAGCCGGCTGTCATCATTCAGGAAACAGCCGCCGGGCAGGGCGTAGTCGAGAATTTCGGGGATCGGGTCGCCGATGCCCGTTGTCTCCAGGATGTCGAGCGCCGCGTCGTGTATGCGTTCGATGTCGCGGTTGCTCAGGGGCTTGTAATGTCCGCCCGGCATTCCCGGGCGCACCGCGCCAAGAGCCGAATGATCGGCTCGTGCGGCCTTGCGTGCGGCCCGGCCGCCACCGCGGCGTTTACCAGCGGCCATTGCCCGCCTGCATATACTCGCGCGGTATTTCGATCTTGAACTTGTCGCGAATCTTCGCGTCGACGTCGGGCTTGATGTAGTCGGGGTAGTGTGTCGACAGGACTTCCTTCACGCGTATCGCTGCCTGCTCGCGTATGTCCAGCGATCCGGCTTCCTCCCAGACATTGGGCGAGAGTCGGTCGGCCAGCACCGGGTACTCGTACTCGGAACGCATCAGGTCCAAAGTCTGATCCTGGCGCAGGAAGTGGCCTTCGCCGTACACGGCATTTTCGATTTCGGCGTACGACAGCGTATCGTCGTTGACTTCGATGCCGCGCACCGTACGCATGACGGCGCCGAGCATGTCGTTGTCGATGACGAGCGACTCGAATGACAGCCCCATCAGGCTACCCATCATGCCGGCCGATTCGGAGACGTTGTTGCAGCCGGTTAGCGCGGCAAGCGTGGTGGCGATCGCTTTTTCATAGCCGGCCTGGTTGTCAGGGGACTTGGCGTCGGTCATGCCGGCGCCGACCGAACTGACGAGGCCGTAAAAATTGGTCATCTGGGCCGCGGCTGCGCTTACGAGGGCCTCTTCGCCGCTGCCTCCCGTGAAGCTGCCCGTGCGCAGGTCTGATACGAACGGCCAGGGACCGACGATGACCGGATGTTTCGGATGCACGACGTTGATCATGAGCATGCTCGCGATTGCCTCGGCCATGACCTGGACGAGGGCGCCCGCGAGAGCAGCCGGCGCGGTTGCACCAGCCTGCGGCGCAACGACTATCCATACCGGTGCGCCGAACTTGACTGACTCGACGCATACCTCGCAGTTGTCTTCGCCGTAGCGCAGCGGCGAGATGACCGGGCAGCCGCCACCATGCGCAAATGGCCGCTCAAGAAACTTTTCTTTGCTGCCGGCGATCATGTACAGCATTTCGAGCGTCGGTTCCACGTTGCGGTAGTCGCCGAAGGTCAGTGCCGTGTGCTTGGCGGTACCGGCGGCACTGGCATATGCCGTATTGATGTCGCACGCCATGCGTCCCTTCATGTCGGTCGCGACAACGAGTCGTGAAAACGCATGGACGTTGTCGAGCTTGTCGACGAGCCGGGCCGCGTCGTAGACGTCCATGAGAGTCGATGGCCGATAACTCGAAGCGCCGGGGTCCAGCATCGTCACTGCCTCGCCGCCCCCGTAGGTATGGACGCGCTCCTCGCGCAGGTCGAGATCGTAGCGTTCCTGTTGGCCATGGAACATCAGGTCGCTGGGCGCCTCGGCGATCATGTCTTCGACGAGCGCGCGCGGGAACAACAGGCGGCCGTCATCGTCGAGCATGCAACCGCGTTGCAGCGCGTGTTCCTGAACGATCGGAATCGGGTCCGCCATGCCGATATTCTCGAGTACATCAAGAATCGTCTGATGCACGTTCTGCATGTCGGTATCGCTGAGCGGCCTGTACTGGCCGCCTGTAAATCCCGGTCCTACAGCTGATTGTGCCGGCGGCTTTTCGAGGCGCGCCTTTCTTCCCCGCCGCATCGTCATCCTCCCATGGGCGAACGACAACGCTAACATTTATGTCATCGTCGCCGCCAGCGGGATCAGTGATATAGCCGGTGGAGCGTTGACGTTGAACAAGGTCACGCCCGGTTCCATCTCGTCGGGGTTGCGCAGCGTGATTGCGGACTAGTGATCGACGTCGCGCATAATCGGTCGCGTTAGTCCCACGGTCAGGGTTTCACCGAGCACCTCGCGCCGGAAGCGAAACAACTCGGCGGGTCGGCCTTTGCCGATGCGGACGGTCCGGCCAATCGGTTCGACGAGGTCGGCGCCGGTGACGAGACGACGGAAATTTTGCTTGTGCAGTTGCGCGCCGCTCAAGGCCTCGACAACACGCTGTAATTGCAGCAGCGTGAATTCGCCGGGGAGGAGTTCAAAAACCACGGGCCGGTAGGCGATCTTGCCACGCAGGCGGCCCAGCGCGGATGCGAGGATTCTGCGATGGTCCGAGACGAGGTGCGTGCCCATGTCGGACGTTACGGCATGCGTGGTCTGCCGGTCGCGCAATGACTCGGTCACAAGTTCCGCTTCGTACAGTAATTCGTAGCGCTCGAGGGACAACACTGCATCCATATGGGTCGCGGCCTTGGGCCCGAATGTCACGTTGATCCGATCCTGGCGCTGGTTCTGCCGCGCCTCACTCTCGGGTTGCAGGGCCCAGTCGTCAAGGGCGGGGCGAATCTGCTCGTCGATCAGCGACGGCCGTCCCTGGCGCCAGTCCTCCCAGGGCAGGAAGCCGTACCAGTCATGCCACTCGGCGTTCTTCGTATCCACATCGTCTTCGTGGGTTAGCGCCATGTATGCGACCGAGACGACGCGCGGCCCGCCCATAATCTCGATCGGGTCGCGGTTACGGTTGCCGAACGTGTACAGCTGCTCGACGTAGTACAGGTCCAGGCCCGTCTGGGCTTCGACCCACTGCCGCAAACCGCTCTCCAGGCTGTCGTGCTTCGCGGGGTCGAACGGTCCGTTCGGGAGACCTTCGCCATCCTGGTCGACGATCAGCACGCGCGGGCGACCATCCGTGACCGCAACGATCACGGCTGTCAGGTTGATGATGGTCTGCTGGGGTCCCTGGGGCATGGCTTGACAGTAATTATGCTCTCTGCGAGTATAACCACATATGCTCTGATTGAGCATAAATAGTTTCACGTGTATTCAAATAGGTGACCCATGCGTCCCAACATTGATACCAAGGCCGCGCTCGCCGCCACCGCGCAGTTTTACGAACACGTCAAGACCGTCATTCCTGATGTCGAATGGCCGGTTCATGCGCCCTATGTCGCCGCGATCAATCAGCTCAAGAAAGAGCGCAATGCCGTCATCCTGGCGCACAACTACATGACGCCAGAGATCTTTCACTGTGTCGCCGACATCACGGGCGACTCGCTCGCACTCGCGCGTAAGGCCGTCGATACCGATGCGGATGTCATCGTGCTGGCCGGCGTACACTTCATGGCCGAGACGGCGAAGCTCCTCAACCCCGACAAGACCGTCCTGATTCCCGATGAGCGGGCAGGATGTTCGCTGGCCGACTCGATCACGGCCGCCGACATCCGCGCAATGCGCGAGAAGCACCCGGGTGTGCCGGTTGTGACCTACGTCAATACGTCGGCCGAGGTCAAAGCCGAGTCCGACATCTGCTGCACGTCGGGCAATGCCGTCCAGGTCGTAGAGTCACTCGGCGTGGACGAGGTTATCTTCCTCCCCGACGAGTACCTTGCGAATTACGTCGCCAGGCAGACCGACGTAAGAATCATCGCCTGGAAAGGCCATTGCGAAGTGCATGAGCGGTTTACCGGCGCCGAACTCGAGCAGTACCGCTGTAATTACGACGACCTGACGATCATTGCGCACCCCGAGTGTCCGCCCGACGTCCTCGATACTGCCGATTTTGTCGGCTCGACGGCGCAGATGCAGAGTTACGTGCAGAAGCAACGGCCCAGGCGGGTAATGATGGTTACCGAATGCTCGATGAGCGACAACGTGGCCGCCGACATTCAGGACGTCGAGTTCATCCGGCCGTGCAACCTGTGCCCGCACATGAAACGGATCACGCTCGCCAAAATTTACGACGCACTCGATACGCTCGAGCCTTGCGTCGAGATCGATCCAGGCATTGCAGTAAAAGCCCGGCGGGCCGTTGAACGGATGATCGCTATCTGAAGCGCATCGACAGGTCGACAGCCCTGATATTCTTCGTCAGCGCGCCGACTGAAATGTAATCGACACCGGTTGCGGCAATCGCTGCCACGTCCTCGAGCGCCATGCCGCCCGATGCCTCGAGCTCGGCCGGCGGCTGGCCCTGTTCGCGATTGACGCCGACGGCTTCACGCAGCGCGTCCGGCGTAAAATTGTCGAGCAGCAGCCGCTCGACACCGGCGGTCAGCGCTTCGCGCAGTTCGTCCAGTGTCTCCACCTCGACTTCGACAGGCATTCCCTGGTGCAGGCGCCTGGCGGATTCGACGGCGGCGGCAATGCCACCGGCGCTCAGTATGTGGTTCTCCTTGATCAGGATCGCGTCGTAAAGTCCGACCCGGTGATTGTGGCCGCCGCCGCAACGCACCGCGTATTTCTGTGCGAGCCGCAGGCCGGGAATCGTCTTGCGGGTATCGAGTATCCGGCAGGAAGTGCCCGCAACGGCATCCACGTAGCGGCGCGTTACGGTGGCCGTCGCCGATAGCAATTGCAGGAAGTTCAATGCCGTTCTTTCGGCAGTCAGCATCGATCGTGCAGGCCCTTTCAATTCGCACAATGTCTCGCCCGTCGCGACAGCATCACCATCATTGAACTGCCAGTCCAGGGCGATGCGCTCGTCGACCTGCCGGCAGACTTCTTCCACCCACGGTCGGCCGGCCATTGTCATGGCTTCGCGCGTGATGATCGTGGCAGCGGCCGGCTTGTCGGCCGGAATCAGTTCACCGGTCAGGTCGCCAGTCGCGACGTCCTCGACGAGTGCGCGGGATACGTTCTCCCTGATGGCGGATTTTAGTTCGTCGTCCATATATCCCGGCATTCTAGCGATAGATTGCTGATTTTGTGACAGGCTATGTGTAAGCAAGGCCCCGCATCCATCATTATTTTCCGAAGATTTCCTTTTTTCATCGAATGGGTCCTGCGGATGAAGAATTTTGTTATCTGGGCAATATTGATTGCCGGCGTCGCGTATGGCGGGTCGAAGTTCTACCTCCACAACGAGGTCGGCGACGCGATGGACATGGCGGTGCTTATGATGGCGCCGTACGCCAACGTCGAGTACCAGGGCGTTCGTTCGACCTTGTCGGGTGAACTGACCGTCGAGGGGGTGCGTGTCAGGATCGACGGCTATACGGACGATCTTTACATCGATCGAATCGGCATCGACACGCCGAGTTTCTTTTCGCTGGTCGCGCTCAGCGACCTTGCAGGGAAGGGGCCGGATGCGATGCCCGAGTATGTCGGTTTCCTGATCGAAGGCATGCGCATACCGGTCGATGCCGATTATTTCGCCGATTTCTATGAATTCTCGCTGGCGATGCGCAGGGCCGACAGTGCCGACGATGCCCCGGCGGAGTGCACGGGCAAATACGGGTTTTCTCCGGAGACCCTTGCTGCCCTTGGCTATACCGACCAGGTCATGAATATGGCCATGGCCCTGCGCGACGAGAAAACCCAGTACTCGATCGAGATGGACGTCAGCATGGCGGAGATGTGGGACATTGACGCGGACATTGCGTTTGCCGGCAATATGATGACCGAGTTGATGCAAGGCATGATGTACCGGCCCCGCCTGCGCAACATGCACATCGAATTTACGGACCGGTCGCTGAACCAGCGAGTTGCGGCGTATTGTGAAGAACTCGGCCTCAGCGCAGCGGAGACTCTGCGTGCGCAGGTCGACTCGTTCAAGTTCGTCGGGGAGAGCAACGGCATCGAGTTCGACCAATACATCCTCGATCCGTACAAGGAATTCCTGCTCGGCAAGCCGACACTGGTTGTTACGGCACAGCCTAACAACCCGGTCGCGTTCTCACAGATCGATTTGTACAAACCCAGCGACGTACCCGCACTTCTGAACCTGGCAGCCGTCGCACGCTAGCTTACGCCGACTCAACCTGTATGATTCTCCACTTGATTCATACGGGGTGAGATCGTATTGGCAACCCAGAAAGCGCACCTGATTCGCGGCATCGGCGCCATCGGCGGCTCATTCCTTGTTTTGAACGGCATGATCGGCGCCGGCATCTTTGCCTTGCCGTCCGTCGTCGCCGAGCGTGCCGGCGTCCTGAGTCCCTGGTTATTCGTGGCGGCCGGGCTCCTGATCATCATGATCGTGCTGGCATTTGCCGAACTCGGCAGCTACTTCCGGGAATCGGGCGGCCCTGCACTGTATGCGGCAAGGGCATTTGGACCTGTCGTCGGATTCGGTACCGGATGGCTTTACTACGTTAGCCGCATCTCCTCGATGGCCGGTAATTCGCACGTGATCGCGACCTACCTCGGGACGTTCTATGCATGGTTTGACACGACGCTGGGTCACAATGTTGTCGTCGTCGCACTGATATCCGCGCTCACTTTCATCAATGTGCTGGGCGTCAAGGACAGCATTCGCGCGCTGTCGATGTTCACGTTCTTCAAGGTCATTCCATTGTTGATCCTGATCATCCTTGGTCTCAAAGCGTTCAGCCCGGACATCCTGTTTCCCGAGACGCTGCCCTCGATCGAAGACCCGGGCGGCACCGTTCTGCTGTTGTTCTACGCGTTCATCGGGTTTGAGGCGATCGTCATGACGGCGGGGGAAACGAAGAACCCGCGGCGCGTGATCCCGCTGACAATGGTCAAGACGGTACTAGTCATCACGCTGCTGTACTTCCTGATCGTGCTCGCCTACGTCCTAGTGCTCCCGGATAAGCTCGACAGCGGGGCGACGCTGGCTGACATGGCGTACCGGCTGGCCGGCGGAGTCGGTGCTACGGTTATTGCGCTGACGGCCATATTTTCGATCGGGGGCAACCTGGCCGGTTCGATGCTTGCGGCACCGCGGCTAACGCTCGCAATGGCCGATGAGCGATTGTTGCCGGGTTGGTTCAGCAGGATTCACGACAAATATTCGACGCCCGCAAACTCGATCGTTTTTTACGGTGTCATCGCAATTGCTGTCGCCGTGTCAGGGACTTTCGTCAAACTGGCGATTGCGTCGACGCTGACCAGGATCATCGTCTACAGCGTGTCGATTGCAGCTCTGCCGATCATCAAGCGGCAGGCGGACCCGGATGTCGTCGCGAACGCGTTCAAGCTGAAGGGCGGATACACGATCCCGGTGATTGCACTCGGGCTGTGCGGCTGGATGGCATGGCACTCGTCGCTCGAGTCGTGGATATTCGTCGGCCAGCTACTGGTTGTCGGTCTCGTCCTGTTCGGTATCGAGAAGCTCATACTCGGCCGCAACAAGAGCAAGCACTAGTTAAAGTTGGGCAATCTTCTNNCCCTTGGTCATCCACATGATGAAGCGGATCATCGTTCGGTCCATGAAATCGTAGCGTGGGTAGTCGATCTTGCCCGCGAAAACGGCAAGGTTCTGCGGTTCCCAGGCGATCTTCTTGAGGAACTTTTTCAGGTAGGGGTTGGTTTCGGGAGTGTTTTTTTCGGGTTTTCTCGCGACGACATTGACCGAGAAAAATGCGTTCGGCCTTGACTCGAGTTCGGCCTGGTTGCGCGCGATAAAATCGAACACCTCCTGCTGGTGCTTGCCGTAACGGATGCTCGCGCCGATGACGACCTTGTCGAACGGAGCAATGTCGATGTCGGGCTGCTCGGCCATCGCAACCAGCGAGACGTCATTACCGTCCGCAGCTATGCTTTGCAGTCGTTCGCAAATGCTGCGAGTGTGTCCGTCGGTGGTCGAGTAGATAATCAGGAGCTTCGCCATGGGCGAAACTATATCGGTATATTCGGACTGACAGAAGGTTCCTCTTTACTGAGACTCTGAGGCATGACAGCTAATCCCTTGCACAATGCGGTCGTCGGCCTGATGCCGTACTTGCCGCGTGCGCTGATCTGGCGCTTTTCCCGGCGTTACATTGCCGGCACCCGGCTGTCGGATGCGTATCGGACGGTCAGCGAACTCAACGCGGCCGGTTGCACCGGGACGATCGATGTCCTAGGCGAAGACGTCACTACTGCAGCCCAGGTCGGGACCGCACTCGAGCTGTATCGCGAAGCGCTTGATGGTATTCGGGACAACGGCCTCGACTGCGGGATCTCAGTCAAGCTTTCCGAGTTCGGCCTGCGTTTCGACGTGGAAGGTTGCAGGAAGGCCATGCACTCGCTGCTCGAAAGCGCCCGCGATCATGACAATTTCGTGCGCATTGACATGGAAGACTCGAGCGTCACGGACGTGACGCTCGAGATCTACCGGAATCTCAGGCATGAGTACGGCCGGCTCGGTGCGGTCATCCAGTCGTGCCTGCGACGCAGCCGACAGGACGTAATTGACCTGATGGCTGACGGCCCAACCGATATTCGCCTGTGCAAGGGCATCTATATCGAGCCCGAAGAGATCGCCTACACGGACGCCAACGACATTCGCGATTCATTCAGCGAGATACTCGATCTACTGTTAAAAGGTGATGCGCGCGTTGGCATTGCAACGCACGACCCGGTTCTTGTCGAACGCGCCGAGGCGTCGCTGCAACGTTTCGGCGTCGGCAAGGATCGCTACGAGTTTCAAATGCTGCTCGGTGTGACCGAGCGCCTGAGATCGCGGCTCGTTGCCGATGGCCACCCGTTAAGAGTTTACGTGCCGTTCGGCGAGCTCTGGTATAACTACTCGCTTCGCAGGCTGCGCGAGAACCCGGGCATTGTTGGACACATCATCAGGAACCTCTTCCACCGTCAGTAGTGCCGCGCGCCGCTACACGATGGTCATCCTGGCCATCGTCTACATGTTCAATTTCGTGGACCGGCAAATCCTCGCGATATTGCTACCCGCGATTCGCGATGAATTTCTCGTCAGCGACACAATCCTCGGCCTGCTGGCGGGAACTGCATTCGCGCTGTTCTATGCGACGCTGGGTGTGCCGATCGCGCTGCTGGCCGATCGCTGGAACCGACGCAACCTGATTGCGATCGCGCTGGCGATCTGGAGCGGTATGACCGCATTGTCAGGCCTTGCGGCGAACATCTGGCAACTCGCACTGGCGCGCGTGGGTGTCGGCATCGGCGAAGCCGGGTGCAGCCCGCCGGCGCATTCTATGATTTCGGACCTTTACCCGCCGAAGCAGCGCTCGACGGCAATGGGCTTTTATACGCTCGGTATATCGGCTGGCATCATGCTGGCCTATCTTGCGGGCGGTTGGGTAGTCGAGAATCTCGGCTGGCGCGAGGCGTTCTTCATCGTCGGTTTGCCCGGTCTCTTTCTCGCGGTCGTTGTCAGGACGACCGTGCCGGAGCCGCCACGCGGCTCTTCCGAGAACCGTGCCGACAGTGGTGACCATCCGCCGTTGCTCTCGGTATTCCGCTTCCTGCTCGCCCGGCGTTCGTTCATCCATATGGCGACCGCGGCGGGACTGTCGGCATTCTCGGGTTATGCGGTGATCAGCTTCTTCCCGAGCTTCATCATTCGCAGCTACGACATGCAAATCGTCTCGCTCGGTATCTGGCTCGGGCTGATCCTCGGGATCGCCGGCGGCGCCGGATTTTTTGGCGGCGGCTATCTGGCCGATTTCTTTGCGCGCGTCAGGCAGCGTAATGCCATGTGGTTTATCGCGATTACGCAGATTCTGGCCGCAATCGCGTCCGTCGCCGTGTACCTCGCGCCGACGGCGCAGGCGGCGCTGCTCATTTTCATTCTTCCCGTGGTCATCTCGAACTTTTACCTCGCGCCGGTGCTGGCTCAGACCCAGAGCCTGGTGCCGCTCAGGATGCGCGGGGTTGCATCGGCCATCGTGTTATTGATTATCAACCTGATAGGACTCGCGATGGGTCCGCCATTGGTCGGCGCGCTCAGTGATTACCTGCAACCGATGGTTGGCAACGAGTCCCTTCGATACAGCTTGATGATTTCCGTTGCGATCGTGCTGCCGTGGGCGGCATTGCATTACACTCTGGCGGGCCGCTCTATCGAGGGTGACCTGGCCAGGGCAAGGGAGTAAGCCTGCGTGACATTTGCAGCGCCGCGAGGCGTAATTGCGCCGATACTGACGCCGTTCAATGACGACCTGTCGATTGCGACGGACCTGTACGTGGGGCTGGCGCACCAGCTGCTCGAGCAGGGTTGCGCCGGGCTGGCGCCCTTCGGCACGACGGGGGAGGCGCTGTCGGTCGGTATCGACGAGCGCATTGCGGCGATGGGCGCGCTGATCGACGGTGGTATCGATCCGGCCCTGCTGATTCCGGGCACGGGCCTGTCCAACGTGGCGGATACGGCCCGGCTGTCGCGTGCCTGCCTGGAACTGGGCGCCGGGGCCGTCATGACACTGCCGCCGTTCTATTACAAAGCTGTCAGCGAGGATGGAATTTACCGTTATTTCGCCGAACTTGTCGCTAAAATCGGCGAAAAGTCGCGAATTTTCCTGTATCACATCCCCCCGGTGGCGGTCGTCGGGATTCCGCCATCACTGGCGGCGCGCCTGCACGCCGACTTCCCGGAGCAGATCGTGGGCATCAAGGACAGCTCGGGTGACTGGGACAATACGCGGCAGCTGTTCGAGATCGATGGCCTGATTGTCTACCCGGGTTCGGAGCTGCCGCTCATCGCGGCGCTGGAACTCGGAGGGCCTGGCTGCATTTCCGCCACGGCAAACGTCAATGCCAGAGCGATCGCCAACTGCGCCGAAATGTACATTAGCGGTGATGTCGAGACCGCCAGGGAAGCGCACAAGGCCCTCTCCCGAGTCCGCCTCACGATCCAGGACTACGGGCCGATTCCGGCACAGAAACGATTGCTCGCCATCGAGACCGGCGATGCCCGCTGGGCCAACGTGCGACCGCCGCTCGACCCGCTGAGCGAGGAAAACGGACGCGAACTGATGGAGTTGCTGGCTAGCTGAGTGTTTCTTGCAGCGGTTCGTCCGCGCGGATCAATAACCAGAGGGCTGCGCCCGCAAATGCAAACAGCGAGCCGCTGATGATCGCCGCGGGCCAGCCGAGCAATCCGGCGATGAACGGCACCATCAGGCCGCCGATGGCGCCCGGGATGTTGCCGCCCGTGTTGAGTACGCCCGTCGCCGCCTGCGAATGGGTTCCGGCCACGCCCATGGTCGCAACCCACATCGGTGCCTCAGTGAGCTGGGTGAAGCCGAAGCTGAAGCACAGGGCCACGACCGTCAGCATTACGTTGCCGGACGTGGCGCCGATATAAAGAAACGTCCCGGACAGGACGAGTGCCGTCATCGTCTGGTAGCGCGTGCCGCGCCGAATGCCGAGTTTTTTGACGAGCATGTCGCACGCGAAGCCGCCGACCGTCGCACCGACGGCTCCGAGGATCCACTGCGCCGCCGTAAAGAGGCCCGCATCGCTCGCGGAGAACTCGCGAACGTTGACGAGGTAGTAGAAGAACCAGCTGAAGAACAGGTAGAACACGTAGTTCATGCAGAAGTAGCTCATCGCTATCAGCAATACGTTCTTGTCCTTGAGCACGATCTTCCACGTGCCTTTCTCGATCTCGTGCTCGGCCGGTGGCCGCTCGGACCGGATGAACTCGAGTTCTTCCGGGGTCATCCTCGGGTGATCGGCCGGGTCGTCAGTGACGAATTTCCAGTAAGCGAACGCGGCCACGAGGCCGGCCGGTGACACGATCAGCAGGGCATTGCGCCAGCCGTACATCTCCATGAGCCAGGCGACGAGTGGGGCCGTGGCAGCGGCGCCAAGCGTCAGGCCGGTACTTGACAGTCCGTTCGGCAGTCCCCACTGGCTGGCCGGAAACCAGCGCTCGATCGTGCCGCCGATGGTCACCGGGAAGAAGGGTCCGTTCGCTACGCCAACGAGGAATCGGGCGAGTGCCAGAGCACCGACGGTCCAGGCAACGGGCCAGACGTCGGCGCTCGGAATGACCGCCGTCACTAATGTGAGCAAGGTCCAGAGGACTGCAATCGCGGCGATCGTCTTTCTTGGTCCGAACTTGTCACCAATCAGGCCGCCCGGAAACTGGAAAATCGCATAGCCGGCCGCGAATGCCGAGAAGACGAGACCAAGCTGGTACTCGTTCATGCCGAGGTCGGTCATCATCGCCTCGCCGACGATGCTGACGTTGGTTCTGAGCGTATAAGCGACGAATGACGCCAGGATGATGACGCCAAGTACGACCCAGCGATAGCCCCTCATAATGAAAACCCCGACGACCCGTATGGGCGAATACCATACAGGTCTGCGGGGTTTGTAGCAGCAGAACGGCTGGTTTTAGATGCCGCTGTCCCTGACGCTGCCGACGAGCTTCTCGCCGCTCATGTCGTACAACGCGCAGACAACTTCGCGATCGTTCTGTGCCCAGCTCTCGGCCGTCGGGTACATCGTGACAACGTCGAGCGCTGACGTTTCATAGTCGCGACCGACATACGATTCGAAACGATCGATGCACGAGGCTTCGGAAATTTCCGCGATGTCATACTGGGGATACGATGACATCGTCAGGTCGAAGACGGCGTACGCTTCGTTATCGTGGGGCTCGGAACAGGGTACGCCCGGCAGGCTCGAGAACTCCTCGGCGTACATGTCGGGGTCGTCGAAACAGTCGCCGAGTTGCACCTGGAACGCATTCAGCGTTCCGGCTGCGACGATGGAACCGCTGTCATCCCTGTCTACGTCGGTCATCGCGCCGTAGATACCGAATCCCAACGCGGCGACCACATAGGCGGCTAGCTTTTTCATAACTCCTCCCGTGTGCACTCGGCACAGTTACGGAGCCGAGTTTGCGGCAAAGCCCTTGTTTTGGAAGGAATTACGTCACGAAAAGGGGGCTTACAGCTTGTCCTTGAGACGGTAGAACAGCATTCCCAGTGCGACAATCTGGTTGCCGATCCACTGTGGCCCGGGCGTACGGTAATGCTTCATCCCGGCAAAGAGATCGAAACGCTCGAGGGTTCCGGTAACCGCGTCCGCCATCACTTCGCCCATGACGTGCGAGGCGCAAACGCCGTGGCCCGAGTAGCCCTGGCAGTAATAGACATTGTCCCCGGTGCGCCCGACCGTCAGCGTGCGATTCAGGACAATGCCGATCTTGCCGCTCCACTCGAACTCGATCCGGAAGTCCCTGAGCAGCGGATACGCCGCGAGCATGCGCGGGCGCATGTAGGACTTGATGCTTTTCGGTTCGCGTCCCGAGTAGTTGCATGCTCCGCCGTAAAGCAAACGCTTGTCGGCGGACAGGCGCCAGTAATCGACGACTTCATTGACGTCGCACACGGCGACATCGTCGCGGTTGATTTCCTGTGCGACTTCTTCGGGCAGCGGCTCCGTGGCAATGATGTAGCTGCTCGCGGGAAACACGAGGTTGGACAGGTGCTGCGGTTCCAGTTGCCCGTAAGCGTTGCCGGCGAGCACGACGCTATCGGCGTCGACATGCCCGTGCTCGGTCACCACCCTGGGCCGTTTGCCGTGGTTGATCCCGATTACCGGTGATTGCTCGAATATGCTGGCGCCCAGTCCGTGTGCAGCACGTGCTTCGCCAATACAGAGATTCAACGGGTGAACGTGACCGTCGCGGTAGCAGACGAAAGCGCCGTAATAATAGTCGGTGCCGAACATCTCGCAGGTCTTGTTGCGATCCCATAGCTCGTAGCGGTGCGGAAAGTTTGCTCTCTCGCGCTCTTCGAAATACGCCTCGAGGATGCCGAATTGGCGGGGCTTCACGGCGACTTCGGCAAAACCGTCCTTGAGGTCGCAGTCGATACTGTATTTCTCGACGCGCTCGCGAATGATGTCGTTCCCGCGCCAGCGAAGGTTTTCGAGCGTATCCGCGACTCCATCGCCATATTTTTTGGCCATCTTGTCGAGGCCGCGAAGACCGTTGATGACCTGGCCGCCGTTCCTGCCCGAGGCACCCCAGCCGATGCGGTTTGCTTCGACCAACGCAACCGAGTAACCGCGCTCTGCGAGTGCCAGTGCAGTCGACACTCCTGTGAAACCACCACCGACGATGCAGACATCAGTGGAGTGCTCTCCCTCCAGCGCCGGGTAATCGGTAAGCTCATTGACGGTCGCGGCGTAATAGGACCCGGTGTGTTCCTGCTTCTGGTGCTCGATCTTCACGGCGCCAATGCTAAGCGACGGTCCGCTGCAACGCGGCGTCGAGCCGGGCCATCAGCAAATCGGCGTCCGCGGCCGACAGCACCATCGGTGGCCGCAGCTTGAGGATATTGTTGTCAGGCCCGATCGTGCTCGTCAGCACGCCGTGCTCCCGCAGGTCGTTGATGATCCTGTTGGCTAACTCCGTTGCAGGATCGCGGGTCTCGCGATCGGTAACCAGTTCGAGGGCCAGGAATAATCCGCTTCCCCGCACGTCACCGATACAGTCATGGCGAGTCGCGAGATCGTCAAGGCCTTCGACGAGATGCTGGCCGACAGCCAGGGCGTTGTCCTGCAGGTGCTCGTTTTCGATGACATCGAGCACCGCGAGCCCGGCCGCGCACGACACGGGGTTGCCACCAAACGTATTGAAGTAGTGGCCTTTTTCGCTGAATTGCTCGACCAGATCGTGCCGCGTCACGACCGCAGCGAGTGGGTGGCCGTTGCCCATGGGCTTGCCCATCGTGACGATGTCCGGCTCGAAACTGTCGGATTCGAAGCCCCAGAAGTGACGGCCCGTGCGACCGAGCCCCGGTTGCACTTCGTCCGCGATGAACAGCGCCCCGGCTTCGCGCACAATGCCGGCGACGTTACTGAGGTAGCCGACCGGCGGCGCCACGACACCACCACTCGAGACGATCGTGTCGATCAGGAACGCGGCCGGCTGAATTCCGCGGCTTTCGAGCTGTGCGATGGCGTCTCGGGTATGGGCGGCATAACGCTCGGCCGCGTCATCGCGACGATAGGGCCCGCGGTAGGCATCGGGCGACGGCACGGTCACGACGTAGTCCGGCAGGTCCGCCGCCGGAATGTCTTCGGTCGACACCTCCCAGGTCGCCTTGGTGTTGCCGTGGTAGGCGCTGTCCGTAACGATGATGCCGTCACCGCCCGTGACAGCTCGCGCGATACGCAGTGCGAGTTCGTTAGCCTCGGAGCCCGTGCAGCAGAACATGGCCGTATCCAGCGCATCCGGGAACTTGGCGGTGAGACGCTCGGCATAGTCGATGACGTTGTCGTGCAGGTATCTCGTATGCGTGTTCAGTTGTCCGGCTTGTGCGCAGATGGCGTCGACGACCCGGGGGTGGCAGTGGCCGACATGGGGGACGTTGTTGTACATGTCGAGGTACTTTCGGCCCTCGTCGTCGTAAAGCCAGACGCCTTCCCCGCGAATGATATGCACCGGGTTCTGATAGAAGAGGCGGTAAGCGCTGCCGAGAGCGGCCTTGCGACGCGCGATCATCTGTCGGGTCGAATCACTCATTGCCAAAGTGTGCACTACGTCCCAGATTATGTCTGCACTGGTGGCATACCCTGCGAAGGTATATAGAAGTATCAGGTGCACCCATGCGCAGCGCATTGACACTATTTATTACGGTCCTCGCGGCCGCCCTCGGGGCTCCGGCCCTGGGGCAGCAGGGCGGTGACATCGGACTGCAGATCGAAATCCAGTCGCCGACCGTCGGCTTCACGGCCAATGAAGGGGCGACATCCGTAGAAGTCGAGGGTATTGCATCGGCCATTGGCGGCGTGCGCTATCTCGACATGATCTTCGTCATGGACACATCGCAGAGCCTGCGCAACTCGGATCCAAAGGACTATCGATCGCAGGGCGCCATCGGCCTCGTCCGCAACCTCTCGCCGAAAAGCGATATCAAGATTGGTGTCGTCAGCTTCGACAACAAGGGCGAACTCGCCCAGGCCCTGACATCCAACCGGGACAATGTCGTCAGCGCTTTGCGTGGCCTGCCGAAGTCGGGCAGCACGAACATTGCCGCCGGCATCCAGACGGCACTCAGAGAACTGCAGGAAAACGGCCGCCCCGGCGCATCCCGGGTGATCATGCTGTTTACCGACGGCATGTCGAACGAAAAGAAGGCCTACGAGGCTGCTATAGAAGCACACGCACACGGTGTCGCCGTCCAGTCGCTGTTGCTCGGCTCGAGCTCGAAGGGTACATCGATTCTCGATACCGTCGCCTGGGCAACGGGCGGCAGCTTTGTTCGCGTGTCAGACCCGACGCGATTGCCGCAGGCGTTCCTTGATATGCGCACGACGGGCGTGGACAGCGTCGTCCTCAGTGTCAATGGTTCGGTCCCCGTTCCTGCGAAACTTGCCGGCGGCACATTCTCCGGCGAGCTACCGCTCAAGATCGGCGAAAACCACATCGTCGCGTTCGCGACGAGCCTCGACGGGGACACGAACGAGGCATCGGTGATGGTCACTGTACGCGACGCAAGTTGCGCCGCGCTGGAGGTCGCCGCGACCAAACAGGGACGGCCGGTGTTATCGCTCAATGATCGAGCCGTAGAAATTGTCGTGGATGCGTCGCGGAGCATGTGGGGCCAGATTCATGGGCAGGCCAAGATGAGCATCGCCAAGAACATCCTGCACGACGTCTCCTATTGGTTCCCCGAGGATCTCGAACTGGCGCTGCGTGCATACGGCAGCACGAGCCCGAGTGAAAGCAACAACTGCGGCGACTCGACGCTGCTCGTCCCGTTTGCGGACTACAACCGGGAGCCGATTCGTGCCGCAGTCGCCGGGCTGCGCCCGACCGGCCAGACGCCAATCGCCTACGCGTTGAACCAGGCGGCCAACGATTTCGGATCGCTGCAGAGCGACCGCGCCGTGGTCCTGGTTACCGACGGAATCGAGAGCTGCGGTGGAAACCCGGTATATGCGGCCCGCAATCTGAGCGAGCAGGGCATCACGGTACATGTCATCGGCTTCGGCCTCGGCAATGTGGCCGACGAAGACACGGCCAGCCTGCGCGCGATCGCGAGTGCGTCGAATGGCCGATACGTTACGGCAGGCAGCGCTGCGGAACTCAAGGAAGCCCTGGCTCAGACGGTCGCGACTTCCTTCAGCGTGTATAAAGGCCGTACTCAGGTGGCCACGGGATTCCTGGGATCGGATCAGACAATGTTCCTGCCCGAGGGCGAGTATCGTGTCGAGTTGCACAGCACGCCACCGCAGATCGTGCCAGTCAGCCTGGCGCCAAGGGATCGAGTAATGGTTACGCTGCAGAAGGAAGGTGGCCGGGTCTCGCACCATGAGCAGCGCGGCCGCATTGAGCACCGATCCTGCGAGGACCAGAAGCTGGCGCTCGCGTCCAAACCGTAAGTACACGCCTCAATATCACAATCTGATCCTCGCGGTTACAGTGTCCCTGTATATCAAGCGCTGTCTTGAGATTTCGCGCGTATGGACGCAACGCAACAGTGGCACGTCATGGGGGCCGACGCCGTCGCTGGACAGCTGAGGGTTGACCCGGAGCAGGGGCTTCGACCGTCCGAGGTAGAACGCCGCCGCCGCGAACACGGCGTAAACGCGATCGCCACGCGTCGGCGCAGCGGTTGGCCGCGGCTGATCTGGAACCAGTTCAGGGATTTCATGATCCTGGTCCTGATCGCGGCGGCGATCGTCTCCGGCGTGATTGGCGAGCCGCAGGATACGATCGCGATACTCGTCATCGTTGTACTGAACGCCGTCGTGGGCATTGTCCAGGAGTACCGTGCCGAGCGAGCGCTCGAGACGCTGAATTCACTCGTCGTTCCAACGACCCGCGTGCGCCGCGCCGGGCGGTCACTGACAGTCCCGACGATAGACCTGGTGCCCGGCGATGTCGTGCTGCTGGGCGCCGGCGGCGCCGTATCGGCGGATATTCGCCTCGTCGAGGCCGAGGAACTGGCTGCGGACGAGTCGGCGCTCACGGGCGAGTCGGAGCCCGTCGCAAAACAGGCGGCGGCACTCGCCGACGCTGACCTGCCTCTGGGTGACCGTCGCAACCTGATCTTCAACGGCTCGCTGATTACCCGCGGTCGAGCGGTGGGTATTGTGTATGCCACCGGCGTGCGAACGGAGCTCGGGCAAATTGCGGAGTTACTGCTTGGCATGCCGCTATCACGGACGCCGTTGCAGCAGCGTCTTGCTCGATTTGGGCGGCGCCTCGCACTGATCGTTCTGGGCATATGCCTGGTGATCTTCGTACTCGGGCTGTTGCGTAACGAGCCCGTAATGCTGATGTTCCTGACGGCCGTCAGCCTGGCCGTTGCTGCCATACCCGAGGCATTGCCCGCCGTTGTGACCGTGGCCCTCGCGCTCGGTGCCCGCAAGATGGGCAAAGCAAATGCATTGATGCGACGACTTCCGGCAGTCGAGACGTTGGGGTCCGTGACCTACATCTGTGCCGACAAGACGGGAACCCTTACCGAGAATCACATGCGCGTCGACTTCGTCGAAGTCGAGCAGGCCGGACGGCGGGAAATCGGCGCGGATGCCGGGCAGGCCAACCGTTTGTTCGAGATGGCGCTTGCATTGAGCAATGACGTGGTCGTTGATCGCGACGACGACGCCACAGGCGATCCGACCGAGATGGCCCTGTACGAGTTCGCGAAAGCGAGCGGATATGACAAGAGCGAGCTCCTCTGCAATTACGCACGGCTACGGGAGGTTCCGTTTCACAGCGAGATCAAGCGCATGACGACGGTGCATGACAGCCCCGACGGCGCGTTAGCGTTTGTCAAGGGCGCGCCGGAGGCCGTGATCCCGCTGTGCACGGACGCAAACGATGCGGTGCTCGAACGAGGGGCGCAGATGGCCCATGAGGGGTTCCGGGTGCTGGCCATCGCAGGCAAGCATCTGCACGCGCCGGAAGAGGATATCGAATCGGGTTTCACGCTTTACGGGTTGGCCGCACTCGTCGATCCGCCGCGCGCGGGCGTGCGCCAGGCCGTCGACGAGTGTCGATCAGCCGGGATCGCCCCGGTGATGATTACGGGCGATCATCCCGGAACGGCACTGGCGATCGCGAAGCGCGTAGGGATTGCCGACGATAGCGATGACGTCTTGACGGGAGCCGAACTTGCGGCAATGACAGAGGCCGAGTTCGCCGACCGTGTCGCCGATACGCGCGTCTATGCTCGCGTCGACCCGGCACAGAAGATCCACATCGTCGAAGCCCTGCAAGCCCATGGTGAGTTCGTCGCAATGACCGGCGACGGCGTTAATGATGCACCTGCGCTCAAACGAGCCAACATTGGTGTGGCAATGGGCAAGAAGGGCACCGATGCTGCGCGGGAAGCGGCGGACATGGTGCTCCTGGACGACAACTTCACGACAATTGTCAGCGCTGTCCGGGAAGGTCGCCGCATCTTCGACAATATCCTGAAGTTCATCCGCTACACGATGACGAGCAATGCGGGCGAGATATTCACGATGCTCCTCGCTCCGTTTCTTGGCTTGCCGATCCCGCTGTTGCCGATTCACATCCTGTGGATCAATCTCGTGACCGACGGGTTGCCGGGTCTTGCGCTGGCTGCCGAACCCGCCGAGAAGGACATCATGCGCCGCGCGCCACGGCCCCCGGAGCAGAGAATTTTTTCGGGGAGCATGCTGCAACGCATCCTGTGGATAGGGTTGCTGATCGGCGGGCTGTCGATCGCCGGGCAGGCCTGGGCTTACCATGGCGGCTCGGACAACTGGCAAACGGTCGTGTTCACGGTGCTGACGCTGTCGCAACTCGTTAATGTCCTGGCGCTGCGATCCGAACGCGAGTCGTTATTCGGCAGGCATTTCCTGGGCAATCGGCCACTGCTTGCCGCCATCGCGTTGACACTCGTACTCCAGTTCATCGTCATCTACTGGCCGCCCCTGCAAGCCATATTCAATACGGCGCCGCTGACGGCCGCCGAACTCGCATTCTGTCTGCTGCTGTCGTCGGCTGTGCTGGTTGTTGCCGAGTTCGAAAAGTTCCTCAGGCGCCGCGGCGATCAAGCCGATTGACCGAACAGCAACAACAATGGCGGCTGGGCTTACAAAACTAAATGTTTAGGCAACTTGCTTGAGACTTGTTGTCCTCTGTCATCGCAATCGTTGTCGATCTTTCGACGTTGGCAATCAGGCAAAAAGCCGTCTAGTATCGCTCGACGTCCTGTGGTCAGGCTGTGGGTCTGTCGTTAGGAATTGCGGGGCCAGGAGTGTCAACAGCCAGGCCGGTTCAGGCGGCCGAAGCCCGGCTGCCGACTTGTTCAATCTCCGAGGTCAACTTCAGAATATCGATCGCGCCTTCGGTGTCTACGGTAATCGTTGCGCCCGTTTCGTCCACGGCCAGCGGATCGGACGATCCGAGTTGGTGACGCAAGACGGCAATGCCTGCCTCCGATACGCTCGGGTCTTTGCCGCGACGCTCCAGCCGCTTTCGTAACTCTGTCTCGGAAGCCACCGTACTTACCAGCGCGAAGTTCGCACCCGAGCGAACCGCCGTTCGTCTCGCGAGCCGGCGATGCGAAGCACTGAGAAACGAGGCGTCCACGATGACGTTCAAACCGGCGTGAAGCAGTTCGCCGGCCGTCTCGAGCAATCGATCGTAAACGGCAGCCGTGCTCGCGCGGTCGTAAATTCCGCTCTCGATACCGGAATCGCTGTCGGCTGTGGGGCTTAGCCCGGCGAGCCTTTTCCGCTCCAGGTCGGAGCGCAGCCGGATGGCCGCAAGGCCCGGGACCAGGCGCTCTGACAGCCACGACTTCCCGGATCCCGAATAGCCCGTCATCGCGACCAGTACAGGATGCCGTGGCATCGTGAGTGCGCGGGCGAGGGCGCAGTAGCGTCTCATGGCGCGACGATCGCTCGCGGCGGTTTCGGCTATGCCGGATTCACGAAGCTTGATGCCCAGAATCTTCGCGCGGACCAGGCTGCGGTAAACCTCGTAGATCGGTAACAGGCACGCACCCCTGTAGTCGCCCGTAATTTCCAGGTAGCGGTTCAGGAAAACGCTCGCAAGATCGGCAGCACCCCGCACCTTGAGATCCATCGTCAGGAACGCGTAGTCAGCTACCACATCAATCTCGCGCAGGTCCCGGTTGAACTCGATGCAATCGAAGGCCCGGATTCCCTCGGGCAGGCGCACGATATTGGCGAGTTTCAGGTCGCCATGGCACTCGCGGAAAAACCCCTGCTCACAACGCTCCCTCATGACTCGTTCGTAGTCTTCCAGCTTGTCTTCGATCCAGCGCCGCTGTGCCGACAGGAACGTATCTGGTACATCGCCGGCAAGCGACTCGTAGTTATCGCGGATCTGCTGTTCGGTCACGCGCAACAGGCGCCCGCTCGGTCTCACCGGTTTCGCGTCCAGGTGTTGCCTGGCGATTTCGGCCGCCAGCTCGAGCACGTCCTCAACTCCGAGTTCACCGAGAGCAAGCTGCCGGTCGAGCCGCATGTCGTACCCGAACTGGCGCATGCGAACGGCGTATTCGATGGGCGTGCCTTCGCCTCCAAGGCATGGCTCGCCGCCGACCACTGTAATGGGCATGACTTCAAGGTACAGGTCCGGAGCCCACGAACGATTCAGGCGCACTTCCTCTTCGCAAAAGTGGCGACGTTTCGCGAGTGTCGTAAAGTCGAGGAAGCCGAAGTCCACGGGTTTCTTGATCTTGTACGCGTACTCGCCCGTAAGAAAGACCCGGGAGATGTGAGTCTCGACGAGTTCGACCTCGCCGACCTCGTGCGGGTAAGCAGAGGGACTGAGCAGTCCTTCGATCAGGTCCGCAGATGCGAACTCAATCGCCATACTGCCAGTTTAGTGACCTGCAGGCTGGAGCGCCCATAGGTGGACATACGTATGTATGCCTCTCGCCCCGTAAAGGGCAGGGATTCTCGGTTGACATATTTAGACAGTCAGGAATCGGCCGGCCGGTATAAGTATTTAAGTATATGATTATAATAGTTTTTTTAAGTCACATTGTGCGCAGAAATGACAAGTGTTGCGCACAGAAAAGAAGCAGCTAATATCGCCGGACGATGGACGTCTCCAGCCAGCTCGAATATCGAATTGATGTCAGCGCGACGATCGATTCAGTGAGGTCTGACGGCTTCTGCTTTATCGAAGGCCTTTTTGACCAGGCTACCGTCGCAGAACTCAACGCCGAATTTCAAAAAGTTTTCGAGGAACTGCCTCCCGGTGTCTCGGAAGGCGTGCATCCACCTGGCCGCATGGCTACGATCGATGTGCAGAACAACGACCCGGAGTCGTTGCCGGTAACCCGCGCCATATTTCAGTCATCGAGCATCCGCTCGATATGCGAGGCGTTGCTTTCAAGTAGCTCCGGGATCAATGACAAGATCTTGATGACGCACGAGACGAAAGTCACGCCGATAACGGATGTCCATTTCGACTCTCAACGGGCCCTGAAGATTATGATCTATCTCTTGGACACGGATCCAAGCAACGGGGTTATCAGCTTTTGCAAGGGATCGCACGTCGAAAACACGGCCTATCGGAACAAATTTCTAAGCAAGGGCGGCCATCTGCTGGACCTGCAGAATGTCGCGTCACAAATTGATCTCGAGTCTTCTTTCCTTGAAGCTCTCAGCGGTCCCGCTGGCTCGATGGTAATTTTTGATACAGACTGTTGGCATTCGGGCGGCTGCCTCGAAGATGATACGAAAGAGCGGCGGATCATCAGGTCGAGCAGCAAATTTCCGAATCAACCGCCGCTTCAGCCTACTCGTTTATCGCCGTTGTGGTTCCGCCGCAGGTTCAACCTATTCCTGCCAGAGCCACCGTTCGACATGCCAGGGCGTGAAAGGACACGGGGGACTGCACGTAAGTAGTCGCGAAAGCGGAGCTACTTTGGATGAACTGCCGATGCCCAGAACGCAGAAAGTTTCAGCCCCCAAGAACTCCCGAACTGAATTGGATTTTTTTCAAGGCTGGTGCGCAGTAGCGCTGGTTGCATTGATATTAGTCATTGCAGCCGGAACATTGCTCGTCCTTCATGTCATGTACGGTGTACCCGTAGGCGATCTGACCAGGGATGCCCTTGCTGTGGCGAAAAGTCCTCCGTGGTATGGCCTGCTTTCGCAAATCGGCATTTTTTTCTGGGCTGGTGCTGCGACCATGGGCTTGTTCTTGTGGGCCACAGCCAGGGGGATGGGCGCTGAGCAACGGCAGGCCAGTTTTGGCCTGTTCTCCGCCCTATTAACAATCTTGCTCGGGCTCGACGACGCTTTGATGATGCACGAAAAAGTGTTCCCGGAAATATTCGGAATACCTGAAAATTTTGTGCTCGTCAGTTACGTCGTACTTTTACTCGCCTTCCTATTCTTTTTTCGTGGCGTAATTATCCGAACTGATATGAAATTGCTGGTTTTTTCTCTCTTTCTGTTCGGTGCATCGATGCTGGTGGATTTCTTCTTGGTTTCCGCGGAATTCCTGGATCTAATCTACTTCATAGAAGACGGAGCAAAATTTGGCGGCATCGTCGCCTGGTGTGGTTTCTTTTTCGTGCATACCCGGTCACTCGTTCTTCGGCATAGCAGTACCTAGATCCGTTGAGTCTTTGCCTGGTGATTTGCGTCGCGAATCGCCGAACCTCTGATTCGGTTCCAGTTCCNNTCCCCCTGACGGGTGAGGGAGCCGACTTTTTCATATCTGGATTTGGTCGGGGTGAGAGGATTTGAACCTCCGGCCCCTGCCTCCCGAAGGCAGTGCTCTACCAGGCTGAGCTACACCCCGACTGGCGCGCAATCATACACCCAGATTTCGAGGCGGGCTACCCGCTCATTCCGCGATGTCAGGCATGAAAATGCGGCGTCTGCCGTCCTCGGCGCGGATTTCGGGCTGAATCGCGGGAATACCCGATCGCTGGCGTTCATGGGCCCAATCGAGCAACGAATTCACTGAGTCCAGGCTGCTCAGCGACCGGATCGTGGACCGCGTCGGGAAGGGAAGATTCCAGTCGCCCGACAGAGCATCCGTCGCAGTCAGCCAACGGCAGTCGGTAATCTCGCTCCCATCCGGTGTCGCTGACTGCCCCTCCGGCATCCGCGCCAGGAAGAAACGTGTCGTCCAGCGCTTGGGCAGTGCCGTCGGCGTGATCCAGTGAGCGAAGTAGTGCAGCTCGTCACATGGAATCCTGATTCCCTGTTGTTCGAGCAGGACTGGCCAGGAGACCAATCCGTCGTGCAGTTGCGATCTCGCTTCATCCCCGACCGGTGCGGTCGCGCCGAGCAGAACCCCGGTTTCCTCGAACAGTTCCCGAACCACCGCGCTGTAATAGTCCAATGCATTCTCGGTATTCAGCAGACCGTCGGCCTGCTCGGCGGTTAGCCCGGAACAAAACTGGCGGGCAGCCGCTTCGTCAGCATCGAGCACGCCGCCCGGGAACGTATAGCTGTCACCAAAGGCGTCGCCCGCACGTCGCAGAACAAGCATTACCTGCGGACCGTCGTCCGCATCCCGGGCAAGAACAACAGTCGAAGATGGCCGGGGCTCTGTCATGGTTCACCGGACCTGTGTCCGCCAGGCCAGGATGCCGCCGATTGCCATCGGGACGGCGAACACGTAATACAGCGACGACATGTCGAGGCCCGACGCGATCAGGTATCCGGCAACCGCTGGCCCGACGACGGCGCCCGAGCGGCCGAGGCCGATACACCAGCCGATGCCTGTGCTGCGGATCGCGGTCGGATATGACTTGGCGGCGACCGCATACAGTCCGGTAAAACCGCCTTGCTGCAGAAAACCCATCAGGAAAGTAATTGCAAGCAGCAAATTAAGAATACCGGGTGACGCCGCAAACCAGATCATTGAAACGGCCGACAGGAAAAGAAAACTCGCGACCAGGTTCGAGAGCTTCCAGCGGGTCGCTGCTATGCCGAGGACGACGACACCAAAAATAGCGCTCAGGTTGAACAGGAAAAACGCGTGACGTCCCGCCTCCGCAGAAAAACCGGACCGTTCCATCAACGGCGGAATCCAACTCATCAGGAAGTACAGCGTGCTGAAACACATGAAGAACGTCAGCCACAGCGTCAGTGTCTTGGCGCGATGCCCTGTCGCCAGCAACATGAGCATGTTCTGCAACAGGTTTCTCCCGGGACCCGGGCTGTGACCCACGGCAGGCATCGCTGCCAGTGTTTCTTTGCCGAGCCTGGCCAGTATCCTGTTGACGCGTTGCAGCGCGTTGTCCGGACGCCGCTCAAACAGATATTTCAATGACTCCGGGATCAACAAAAGAGCGACCACCGCCATCAGCAAGGTGGCCGCACCGCCAAACCAGAACATGCCGCGCCACCCGTAGTCGGGCATGATGTAGCCGCCCACCACCGAGGTCATCATCGCACCGGCCGGGTAACCCATCGTGACGACCGTCACCGCCATCGCGCGCCATTTCTCCGGACTGTATTCGGCCGCAAGCGTCGCCTGTGAGGCGAGCAGGGCGCCGGCGCCGAGCCCGCTGACGAAGCGCAGCACGATGAATTCGGTTAGCGAGGCCGCATTGGCCGTCAGGACGATTGCTACGCCGGTCAAAACGAGGCTGGCGATAATCATTTTGCGTCGGCCGATGATGTCCGCGATTGGAGCCAGCCCCATGGCCCCGACCATCATGCCGGCCAAAGCAAAACTGAAGATCAGTCCGATCTTGTCGGGCTCGAGATTCAGCTCGTCGCCCACCGACGTCGCCACGATCGCCATCGCTGTAATGTCGAAGCCGTCGACCATGTTGAAGAGAACGCAGAGGGCGATGACCAGAAACTGCTGGCCACTGGCCTTGCCATCGTCGATGACCTGGGCAACGAGAGTCGCGCTCGATGCAGGCGCCGCAGTATCGGACATGATAGACCCGGTTCTTAAGAGCGCCGGCGTACGGAGAATTCAGCGACCGAAATCAGCGCCTGCTTGTGATCGGAATCCGGGATATCGGCGAGCGCTGCTATGGCCACATCGGCCGCCTCCTGGGCCCGGTCGGCCGTGTACTTGAGCGCGCCGGTCGATTCGATGATCTCGGTGATATAGTCGAGCTGGTCCAGGCCGCCCTCAATAATCGCTCTTCGAATCAATGCCTTGTCATTATCCGATCCCTGCTGCATGGCATAGATCAATGGCAGTGTTGCCTTACCCTCTGCCAGGTCGTCGCCGATGTTCTTGCCGAGTTCGTCGGCGCTGGCGTTATAGTCGAGTGCGTCGTCGATGAGTTGGAACGCCGCGCCGAGATTCTGACCATAGGTAATCATTGCGGCTTCGTCGCGGGCATCGCGTTCGGCGAGAACGGCAGCGATTTGCGCGCCCGCTTCGAACAGCCGGGCGGTCTTGCGGTAGATCACCTGGCGATACGACTCTTCGCTCGTATCCGGATCATGAACGTTCATGAGTTGCATCACTTCGCCGGCGGCGATTGTGTTGGTCGCGTCGGCGAGGATCTGCATGACGCGCATACTGCCGATGTCGACCATCATCTGGAACGCACGGGAGTAAAGAAAATCCCCGACGAGAACGCTGGCCTGGTTGCCAAACACGGTGTTTGCCGTATCCCGGCCGCGCCGCCTTGCCGAGCTGTCGACAACGTCGTCGTGAAGCAGTGTGGCCGTATGAATGAACTCGATGATGGCTGCTGCTCGGACGTGTTGCTCGCCATCGTAACCGAGCGCGCGGGCGGCAAGCAGGACGATGAGCGGCCGCAAGCGCTTGCCGCCGCTCATGACGATGTATTGCGACACCTGGGACACGAGAGCGACGTCGCTCTCGAGGCTTGCCGTAATGAGTTCGTCAACGGCCTGCATGTCGGCGCGGGCGAGCTCGGTGACATCGGCAAACGTCGGCAATATTTGAGGTTTTTCTACCGCGTGCATGAGACAGGCATGATGCCTGAATTGCCTGGGCTTGGCGATACTGAGGTGCCTGTCGCTGCACCAAAGGCGCTGGTGCAAGCTATTGAATTCAAGGCTAAAATCGATGCGCCCGGACGTTGACCCGGGGCGGGCTTATCTATAGAATTCCCGCTCCTTTGTGGCAGCCGCGAGAATTGCGCTCGAGAGGCGCCCCGGCAGCCGCAAAAATCACTTTATTCTCAGTGAGTTGCGAGAAGGGCGCGAGTCACTGTACGGAGCAAATACGATGTATGCGGTTTTTCGCAGCGGCGGCAAACAGTACCGCGCGGCTAAGGGCGACGTCCTGCGGGTCGAGAAGATCGACGGCGACGAAGGCGCCACGGTCCAGTTCGACGAGGTATTGCTCGTCGGAGAAGGTGCCGATATCAAGGTCGGCAACCCGACGCTATCGGGCAGTTCGGTCAGCGCCAGGGTCATTCGCCAGGGCAAGACTCGCAAGGTTTCCGTGGTCAAGTTCAAGCGCCGCCAGAACTACTTGCGCCAGGGNNGCGCCGAAGAAGGCGGAGGCGCCGGCCAGGAAGAAGGTAGCCAAGAAGGCGGCGGCAAAGAAGCCGGCGGCAAAGAAGCCGGCCAAGAAAAAGGCGGCCAAGAAAGTTGCAAAGAAGGCGGCTGCCAAGAAGGCACCGGCCAAGAAGGCGGCAGCGAAAAAGAAAGCCAAGAAAAAGGCGGCGAAGAAGAAGTAATCGGGTTTTAGCAAAGGTACGGATCAATGGCACACAAAAAGGCAGGCGGCAGCAGTAAAAACGGCCGCGACTCAGAGTCCAAACGACTTGGCGTGAAGAAGTTCGGCGGTGAGGCTGTGCTCGCAGGCAACATCCTGGTTCGCCAGCGCGGCACGCGCTTCCATGCCGGTACGAATGTCGGCGTTGGTCGTGACCATACGCTGTTTGCCAAGAAAGACGGCAACGTCAAGTTCGAGCGTAAAGGTCCGAAGAACCGGCAATTCGTGAGCGTGGTTGCAGAATAAGGGCAGCGCGCTGGCGCCGCTGAAGAAAAGCCCCGCCGCGAGCGGGGTTTTTTGTAGGCTATTGAAATGAAGTTCATCGACGAAGCCACAATTCGTGTACAGGCCGGCAACGGCGGTCACGGCTGCCTGAGTTTTCGGCGTGAAAAGTACGTCGAGAGAGGCGGTCCCGATGGTGGCGACGGCGGGCATGGTGGCAGTGTGTATCTCGTTGCGGACCCGTCGATGAATACGCTGGCTGACTTTCGTGTTGCGCGCAGGTTCCGGGCAGAAAGCGGGCGCCAGGGTGCCGGCCGCAACAAGACCGGCCGGTCCGGCGAGGATCTGGACGTTATGATTCCCTGTGGCACAGTCGTGCACGACGTCGATACGGGTGAGCTGATCTGCGATCTGACCGAACCGGGTCAGCGGCAGATGGTCGCCGAGGGTGGCCGTGGCGGTCTCGGTAACGTCCGGTTCAAAAGCAGCACGAACCGGGCTCCGCGAAAGACGACCAACGGCACGCCGGGAGAAGGTCGGCACCTGGCGCTCGAACTCAAGGTCCTGGCCGACGTGGGCTTGCTAGGAATGCCGAATGCCGGTAAGTCGACACTGATTACGGCGATGTCCCAGGCAAAGCCGCGCGTTGCTGATTACCCGTTTACAACCTTGCATCCGAATCTCGGCGTCGTTCGCGTTGGCCGGCTGCAGAGTTTCGTTATGGCGGACATTCCGGGTTTGATCGAAGGAGCATCAGAGGGTGCCGGCCTGGGTATCCAGTTCCTCCGTCATCTGCAGCGCACTGGGTTGTTATTGCACCTCGTCGATATTGCACCGATCGATGGCTCGAATCCGGCGGATGTCGTCAAGGCAATTGCCAAAGAGCTGTCAAACTTCTCGGAAGACCTTGCCGAAAAAGAACGGTGGCTCGTCATCAACAAGATAGACCTGCTCGATGAGCAGGAGCGTGCCGCCGCACGAGACAGGCTCGTCGATGACTTGCAATGGGAGGGCCCGGTCTTCGAAGTCAGCGCCGCAACCGGCGAGGGCACCGACGTACTCGCCCAGGCTATCGCCCGGGAGCTGGAAGCCGATTAATCCTGAGGGGGATGGGGCACAGCGCTACCCAGGTCTTTCGTCCTGACATTCAACTCGCAGGTCTGGTCCAGGTACTCGTCATAGGTCGAGCAGGTTTGCCTGGACTGCTGGGAAATTCGCTGTTTGAAGACGACCAGCCCCCAAATACAGGCGATCGTACCGCCGCCAATTCCGGCGAATAGAAAGAGGTGATTTCCTTCCGTTCCCAGGTAGGTTCCCACTCCAATCAAAGAGATGCCCAGGACTATCCAGTAGTAGGGCGCCGTTTCGTAGATTCCTTTGGGTATGAACATCGAAATTCACCTGGTTCAAGGTTTGTTGCGATTGCCAGTCGTCTTTCTCCAGTGCAGCAGTATGCGGATCGCATCGACGTATCTCATGGACTCGCGTCACAAATCTCGGCGCATCAGGTTATGTCAAATTCAAAACCTGTCTTATGTGCAAACCCGCATAGCTAAAGGGCCGTTTGTCGACCGAAGGGGACCGTTCGTCGGAATCCGGGGGGCAAACAACAGATTCTGCGACGTGTTTAACCGCTAAAAACGCCCTGTTTGGGCAAACTTTCGTGAACTGTACGAAATAGCGGATTGTGAGACACGTCACATGAATAACGGGGACAACAAAGCACCAGCCGGGCGAAATTCGTCTCGAGGTTTTACCCTCGTTGAGCTGATGATCGCGATTGCACTGACCGGGCTTTTGCTGTCCATGGCGGTTCCCGCACTGGACCAGTTCACCACAAGTGCTCGCCAGACGAGCGGGATTAACGACTTTGTTGCGTCGATGCACATGGCCCGCAGTACGGCGGTTACGACGAATTTCCGTACGACCATCTGCCCCAGTTCGAATGGCGTCGCCTGCGAGGCGGTTGCATGGGACCAGGGCTGGATCGTCTTTGCCGACCGGGACAGTGACCAGGTTGTCGACAATGACGAGACCGTTATTTCCTCGGCG
The DNA here is from genome assembly GCA_011772865.1 of Woeseiaceae bacterium. Taxonomy (GTDB): domain Bacteria; phylum Pseudomonadota; class Gammaproteobacteria; order Steroidobacterales; family Woeseiaceae; genus UBA1847. The sequence continues at coordinate 76,411 of WVYQ01000041.1, forward strand.
GAGGCGGTCAGAGGCCTCGATATCCAGTCGGCCGAATTCGGTCAGTTCCTGATGTACCGTCCGAATGGTCGTGCCATGACCGCTTCGGCTGCAGGCAATGCCGGGCAATTCACCGTGTGTGACGCCCGGGGCAGCGACCACGCCAAAGTCGTGATCGTCGATCTGTCCGGCCGTCCCCGCCTGTCTCGATATCTCGCTGACGGGTCTGACCCGAGCTGCGGCTGATTGCGCAGGAGCCGAACGGGATGATCATGTCGTACACCAGACAGCACGGTTTCTCATTGCTCGAGATGCTCGTCGCCCTCGTGGTATTCAGTATTGGCCTGCTGGCGGTCGCGGGTCTGCAGACTGTCTCGAAGCAGGCGAATTACGAAAGCATCCAGCGGACAACGGCTTCGCAAATTGCACAAGGCCTGCTCGAGGATATGCGCTTGAACGGTGATGCCCTGACTGTCTATCGCACGGCGGGTCCGCTGGGTTCAGGTAGTCGTGGCGGCGAGCCGGCGCCGAGCTGCCGGCAGGGCGCCGAGTGCACGGCTGACCAGAAGGCATTGTACGACCTGTGGTTCTGGGAGCAGGCTATCGACGGCAATCTCGAAATGAGTGGCGGTGCCGGGACTGGCGGCCTCGTCCTGCCGACACTGTGTATCAATGGTCCGGTTGTCGGCGGCCCGGGCATATACCGGGTGACTATCACCTGGCGTGGTACGGCGTCCGTTACGAATTCCGTCAACAACCCCTGCGGTGCGGCGTCAGGTAATTACGGCGGTTCGAACGAATTCCGCCGCATCATCCAGGTGCCCACATACATCGATCCTAATATTTGAGTGAGCGATTCATGATCTTTGTTTTTCGAAATTCGCAGGCAGGCTTCTCAGTGGTAGAGCTGATGGTCGCGCTCGGCCTGTCGATGTTGCTGGGCGTCGCCGTGGTTTCGGTTTTTACAAACAATACACACAGCTTCAACCAGGACGAGAACCTGGCGCGCATGCAGGATGATGCCGGTTTTGCACTTCGCGAGCTGGCATTCGAAATCAGTATGGCCGGCAATTACGGTGAGCTCCACGTGCCCTCGCTCGTGTCGCCCGACGCAAACCTGGCGATCGGCACGGATTGCGGTCCCGCCGGACAGGCCAACTGGATGTACGACGCCGTAGACGCGGGTTCGGGCGGAAGCCTGTCTATCACGGCTATCGACAATGCCACCGGCGCCGACGTGCTCGCTGCTCACTCCTGTTTCACGTCCGGAGAGTTGCTGGATGGCACCGACGTCGTATCGATCAAGCGCGTAGCTGGAGCAAAGGCAGCCGCCCTTGTAAACGGCAGGGTCTATCTCCGGACCAATGGCACGGTTGGACTCATGTACCGGGCGCCGTTCCCGGCCGTTTCGTCGATTCCTATTCCACCGCCGATGTCGGACTGGGAGTTCCGCCCGAGTATTTACTACATCCGCCAGTTCGCCAATGTTCCTGGTGATGGAATTCCGACACTTTGCCGCAAGGTTTTGCGGGGTGCGGGCCCGAGCATGACGACCGAGTGCCTGGCTACCGGCATCGAGAATCTGCAGGTCGAGTACGGGATCGATACCGGCGGTGATGGTAATCCGGATTTCTTTACGCCAAACCCGACACTTGCCGATATACAGACCGCTATTGCGGCGCGCATTTTTCTTCTGGCGCGGACCGTAGACATCGACACACGGTACACAAACACCAAGACGTACTCGATTAGCAACGCACCCGATTACACGCCGGGTGATTCGTTCCACCGGCGAGTGTTCTCGACCAATGTGTCTATCCAGAATATTCGCAGCTTAAGCATTATGGGCCTTTGATATGAGCAAACGGACAATTGCCAGCAAGCAGCAACAGGAAGGAGCGATCCTCGTTATCGCGCTAATGTTCCTCGTTGCTATCACACTTTTTACGGTGTCCTCGATGCGGTCGAGCACCATCGGGCTGCATATGGCGCAGAACGAGGAGTCTCGTGTTGCTGCGATCCAGGCTGCTCAAGCACTGGCTGACGTCATCGTTGCGAATCCTTCGGCAACGCCGGTTATTGGCAAATCCGGCTATACGGCATGCACCGGTGGTCAGCAAGGGTGCGATCGAAACAACCTGCCGATCGCGGATTCCACGCTGGCCGGCGATGTTGCGCAGTCTCATCTGTCCGCTCGTGTCGAGCGGACAGGCACAGTGTTTCGTCCACCGCCGCGCGGTGTTGAGTCGAGTATCGATAAATTTACAACCGCGTCGTTCACGGTAACGACGACCTATGATCGTGCAAACGAAGGCCTCGGCCGCCAGCAGGTTTCGGAAGGCGTGCTGGTCCTCGTTCCGAATCAGTAATCCGGACTATTACAAGAGTACTCAGGTATGGATACCAAGCTTACTAAGATCTCGCTGACCACTTTTCTCGCGTCATTGATCTTTACGATCGGCTCTGCAAAAGCAGACGACACGGATGTCTATATGAACCCGGGCGCCGGCCTGCCGGCAGATAGCGAACCGATGGTCATGTTCTCGCTCGACTACCGTCCAAACCTTGCGTCGACTGCATGTAACGGCAATGAATGCGACACGCTGATTGCAGAGGGCTACATGAAGTCGACCGGGCCGTACACGTTCTTCGATGTACTACGTGGTGCATTGCGGAAGGTCTTCGATCCGCTCGAAGATGTCCGCGTCGGCATGATGATCAATCACAATAACAACAATGACTGCGAAGGGTTCGGCCGCACGAATTGCAGCAATGGTGGCTATATCGCGATGGGCTTCGAAATGTTCGAGGCGAACGATGCGAACGGCGCCAAGGCGCGTTTTCATAGCATCCTCGATTCGATGCCGACACCGCTAGGTAACCTCAGCCACTCTTACCAGGGCAAGGAATTATTCTTCGAATTCTTCCGCTATCTGACAGGGCAGGGCGTCTATAACGCACATAACGGCTACACCGACTTTGGATCCAGTAATGCGTTCAACCTCGATACCGATTACCCGGCTGTCGCCTGGGACAGGGGTATCGAAACCGGTCCCAAGGTAAAGCCTTCGTATGTCAGCCCGCTATCAGAAGCCGGCGCATGCTCGAAGATCTACACCGTCAACATGCTGTTCCAGGTGTCGAACCAGGAAGACGACTCGGATGCTGCGATTGGGGATCCGATCGGTGCAGGCGGGCTCGGATCCGCGCAGAGAGAGTTTCCCGATGTCATCCAGTACCTGAACGATGCCGACCTCGCGAACGGAAACTATGGCGTCGTTCCGGACCTTGAAGACAAGCAGAACGTCATCTCTTATTTCATCGTCGAAGGCACCAAGATCAATACGATGACCAAGAGTTATGCGCGCGCAGGCGGTACCGGCGTGCCGCTCGAACTCACAGAGAATCCGGACGACCTGGTGGCGACGCTGCAGGAGATCTTCAAGCAGATTCTCAGTGTCAGTACCACGTTTGTCGCAGCATCGGTGCCGGTCAACGTCTTCAACCGTGCCGAGATCACCGACAATGTCTATATCGCGCTGTTCCAGGTCGACGGCCAGGCGCGCCCAAGCTGGGTCGGCAATGTGAAGAAGCTGAAACTCGAAGGCGCCAACACATCGTCTTCCGATGCGGTTCTCGTCGATGCGACAGGAACGCCGGCGATCGCTGCGGATGGACGCATCCGATTTGACGCATTGACATACTGGACCGATCCGGGCTCGTTGCCGGCACCGGATCTCGATGCTGGCGAAGTTGCTGGTCGTGACGGCCGTGTTGTTGACCAGGGTGGCGCAGGACAGAAGACGCCAGGATATCTGTCGGGCAGCCCGCAGGAGGCGAACGGGCTTGGAGGCCGCACGATCTACTACGATCGGACTCCGTCGACGCTGGCGTCCCTGAACGTCGATTCGACGACGGCGACGGCGCTCCAGGCTGACTATAAAGTAACGACATCTGCCGAAGCGGAAGAACTAATTGCATTCTCCCGTGGCCTGGACATCGACGACCTTGATGGCGACGGCACGACCAATGAGGCGCGTGAGTGGATATTCGGCGATGCGCTGCATTCGCGGCCGTTGCCGATTAACTACGGGTCGATTGGCGGCTATACAGATCCTGCCAATCCCGCCATTTTCCTCGCCGTGGGGTCGGATGACGGCATGCTACGCATGATCCGGAATACGGCCACGGGCGGTGCCGAGAGCGGCGAAGAGATCTGGGCGTTCATGCCGCGAGCATCGATGGGCGTGCAGAAGATATTGCGTGCCAACGGCACCGGCATGACGCACCCGTATACGATGGACGGCGCACCGGTTGCGTACGTTCAGGACAAGAATCAGGACGGTTCGATTATAGCCAGCGATGGGGACCGTGTTTACCTGTACATTGGGATGCGCCGCGGCGGCAAGGCCTATTACGCTCTGGACGTCACGAATCCCGTAAGCCCGCGACTCATGTGGACGATCAACAAGAGTGGTGATTTCAGCGAGCTCGGTCTCACATTCTCGAACCCGCGCGTCGGTCTCGTTGATACGCCGCTCGGACCGCGCGCGGCGGTCATGTTTGCCGGCGGGTATGACACCAACAAGGACGTGCGGGGCGTAATTGGTAGCGACGACACCGAGGGTAATGCGATCTACGTCGTTGATGCAGAGACGGGTCTCTTGCTCTGGAAGGCGCGTGGCCCGTATGGAGGCCCCAGCGCCGGCGTATTCGAGCACCCGGACCTGGTCGACAGCATTCCGTCGACCCTGGCAGTCGGCGATACCGATGGTGACGGCCTGACAGACCGCATAGTCGTGGGCGATACCGGCGGCAACGTGTGGCGCGCCGACATTCATGGCGATGACTTCTCCAAATGGAAGCTCAGCTTGCTCGCATCGCTTGGCCGTCACGGAGGCGCCGCGAGCATGACAACGGACCGGCGATTCTTCCACCGGCCAGACCTCGTTCCGAGCCACGACGGTAACGGTCTTTTCGATGGCATCGTAATCGGCACGGGCAACCGCGCTGATCCGCTGGACAAAGGCGGTTCGGCCTACAACTTCGTTTACATGATCAAAGACCGGAGAACGGGCGCTGGCAGTGGTGTGGATACCGGCCTGACGCACGTCGACTTTGGTGATGTCACGAGTAATTGCCTGCAGGACGGCAGCGGTTGTGCTGTCAACCTCACCAACGGTTGGCGTCTCGGGCTCGAGGAACCGGGCGAGAAAGCCCTCTCCACGCCACTGACGCTCGCGGGCAAGACATTTTTTACGACCTACATGCCATTCTCGGGTTCTGGCGCAACCGCTTGCTCGCCGTCCGAGGGCGGTGGCCGCCTGTATGCGGTGTCCTTCCAGGACGCAACGGCGGTCATTAACTACGATACGAGTGACGACGATCCGTCGAGCACGGACCCGGATGCTCCTAACTCGAAGGCCGATCGCAGTGTGGAACTGCAGTCACTCGGCATTCCGGCCGAGGTTGTGTCGGTGCCCCCGAACAAGATTCTGCGGCCGGATCTCCAGATCGACAACATCGATGTTGTAACCCGTTGGCGGACATTCTGGTACTTGCATGAAGACGCCGATCTCTAGACGGCAATCCGGACAAGAATTGCATGAGGAATAGCTAGATGGATCACACAAGAAATAGCCGCCACGGCGGATTCAGTTTGCTCGAGCTGCTGGTTGTCGTCGCAATCGTTGCGATGCTCTCGGCATTCGCGTACCCGTCGTACATGAACTACGTCGTCAATACGAAACGAACAGCCGCGACTACGATGCTAATGCGCATTGCGGACCGGCAGCAGCAGTTTTTCATGGACAACAAGCGCTACGCAAATGCGCTGACGGAACTCGGCTACGCTACGGCTTTCGTCTGGGTGTCCGATAACGGCAACACGGTGCCGCCCGGCGACGCCGATGCCGTATACGCCTTCGGACTGGCGAATATTACGCCAACGCAGTACCTGGCATTTGCGGCGCCTATAGGCCAGCAGCAGATCCGGGACACCAAGTGCGCCGCTCTGACGATCGACCACGCGGGCGCCAAGAAGGCTTACGGTTCACAGCCTGACGATTGCTGGTAGGGCCAGGACCGGCAGCATAAAAAAGCCGCCCATCGGGCGGCTTTTTTGATGGCATCGGCTGTCGGCCTGGCAATGACTGGAGATCAGGCGTTAAGGGCCTTGACCCGGATATTCAGGCGGCTCTTGTGACGGGCGGCCTTATTCTTTGTGACAATGCCTTTGTTGATCATCTTGTCGATGACCGGGACGGCTTCCTTGTATGCCGCGACGGCAGCATCCTTGTCGCCGGCATCACAGGCCTTGACGACATTCTTGATCTTGGTCCGCATCAGGGACCGCAGCGCCATGTTGTGCTTGCGGGCCTTCTCGGCCTGGCGTGCGCGCTTCCCGGCTTGTCTGCTGTTTGCCACTGGTTTTACCGTGTCAGGTGTTCAAAGAGCCGCGTATTATTCGCGGCTCGCAGTGCCTTGTCAATGACTAACCACACGCCCCGCCGGACGGGCATTTCGGCTAAACTCGGTCCCCGTATGTCGGGCAAAAAAGTCACTGGATTCAAGCTCATGCTAAAGACCTCGGTGGTCAGCGGCATGACGTTGCTGTCCCGCATCCTCGGGCTCGTCCGCGATATCGTCTTCGCCCGGTTCTTCGGCGCCTCGCTCGTCATGGATGCGTTTCTGGTGGCGAACCGGATTCCCAACATGCTCCGGCGCTTCTTCGCCGAGGGGGCTTTCTCCCAGGGCTTCGTGCCGGTCATGGCTCGTTACCGGGAAAGACACAGTCACGAAGAAGCCAGGGAATTCGTCGACGCAGTTGCCGGAACATTCGGCATCATCCTGTTCCTCGTAACATTGGCTGGAGTCATAGCCGCGCCACTGCTCGTCGCGATCGTCGCGCCGGGTTTCATAGGCGCGGACGGGCGCTTCGATCTCGCAACGCTGATGCTGCGGTTTACGTTCCCTTACCTGTTCTTCGTATCGCTGACGGCATTCGCCGGCGGCATCCTGAATACCTACGGCAAATTTGCGGTCCCCGCATTTACGCCCGTCATCCTGAACATTGTCCTGATCGCCGCCGCAGTCTGGCTGTCTCCGCTGCTCGAGGAGCCTGGCATGGCGCTGGCTTATGCCGTATTCGTCGCCGGACTATGCCAGCTGCTATTCCAGGTGCCGTTCCTGATGCGGATACGCGCGTTGCCGCGGCCGAAGTGGGCGATCGGGCACGAGGGCGTCCGGCGCGCCGGCAAGCTGATGTTGCCTGCAATATTCGGTTCGTCGGTGGCGCAGCTCAACGTGTTGGTCGGGGGCATCATCGCGTCGCTGCTCGGTGTCGGCAAGATCAGTCTGTTGTATTACTCGGATCGTCTCATGGAGTTCCCGCTCGGTCTCTTTGGCATCGCGCTGGCGACGGTCACTTTGCCGTACTTGTCGCGCCAGTATGCGAACGAATCGCACGAGGAGTTTTCGGCCACGCTCGACTGGTCGATGAAGCTCGTTTTGTTGATCGCGGTGCCCGCAGCGCTCGGCCTGATCGTGCTGGCCGAGCCGCTAGTGGCGACGATTTTCTATGGGGGCGTCTTCGGTGCGTCCGATGTAGCGATGACGGCGCTCGCCCTGCAGGGTTTCGCCGTGGGCCTCGTCGGGTTCTCGTTCGTCAAGATCCTTGCACCGGCTTATTTCGCCCGCGAGGACACCCGAACGCCGGTGCGAATCGGCCTGATCGCGCTCGCCGTGAACTTCGGCCTCAGCGTGTCGCTCGCCTGGTACCTGACATCGATTGGCTATGCCGGCACCCACGCGGGCCTTGCTCTCGCGATCTCGGTCGCCGCGATACTCAACGCAGCCCTGCTGTACCGGGGTCTGATCCGCGATAACGTGCTCAGGCATGGCGGCGGCTGGCTGGCCTTACTCGTGCAGGTCACATTGGCCAACGTTGCCATGTGGGCCGTCATCGATCAGCTGCATAAGTCCACGGACTGGTGGCTCGCGGTAACTGTCATGGAGCGCGTAAACTGGCTCGCGGTAACAATCGTCGCCGGTGCAGGCGCGTATTTCGGTGCGTTACTTCTGCTCGGGCTGCGGCCCTCCAAGCTCGGCATCCGGCCCCACTGATATGCGTCTGGTCCGGCACATCAACGACCTGCCGTTCGATGCTCTGCGAGAGGGCAGCGTGGTCACGATTGGCGCGTATGACGGCCTGCACCTCGGGCACGAGCAATTGCTGTCGAGGGTCAATGCAGCGGCCGCCGAGACCGGTCTCCCGGCGATCGTGATGAGTTTCGAACCCACCCCAAAGGAATTCTTCGGCGGAGACAGACCGCCAGCCCGTCTCATGCGGTTTCGCGAGAAGTTCGA
>WVYQ01000019.1:0-24351 GCA_011772865.1 Woeseiaceae bacterium
GCGACCTACCTCAACAAGTACGAGTCAGAGTTCCCGATCACGGGAACCAGCGACCGGGTCGGGCGTATCGAAGCCGCTTACGTGTATCCGGAGTGGAAGCTCAATACGGCGGTAACTTTGTCGGGAGAAAGCTGGGCAGCCACATGGTCGACGCGTTACTTCAGCGAGATGGACGACTTTTATCGTCCGCAGCCCTACCTGACAGACGAGCCGACTGCAGAGGCAATCTGGTACAACGACCTGTACGTCAATTTCTTCTATGACGATATGCTGTCGCTCACGTTGGGTGTCAACAATTTGACGGACGAAGATCCGCCAATGTTCCACTCGGCATTCAACGCCGAAACGGAACCTGGCTACTACGACGTAATTGGGCGTAGATTCTTCATGACAGCCACGATGCATTTCGAATAGATCGAGATTCATCGAATCAGGGACGACGGGCCCGGCCAGCGCAAGCTGGCCGGGCCTTTTTATAACCAATTCAATGCAGATCGAGCCCGGCTACCAGGAAATTTGGAGCCAAGCCTCGGTCTTGCAATGTAATCACGGTATCCATTGAACACGTTGCAGTAGCCTGGCTTATGGTCAGGCGGCAGCTGGATATGCATCGTCTGCGGTTTTATCGGCTGCAGTTTCGATAAAATCGTTGCGCTCGAGCAAGAATGCCGAGGTGGCTTCCAGGTCCAGCTGCTTCTCGATCGTGATCCAGGGGAACAGGGCGTGGATGGCGAACGCCAGGACGCTGCGAAGCAGGCGCCAGGCGATCCCAATGGCGAAGGCCCAGTGCTCGAAGTAGCTGATGCCCTGATCGTGCGGGTGCTGTGTAAATATCGTCATTTCCAGTGCTCCGTTTTGAGTTTCGGAGAGTCTGGAAGGGCGGGCGTTCCCGAAGCGTTCCCTGGGCAGGGAAGCGGCTCGGATTGGCCAGCCAATCGGCTTATTATGGGGGCATGCGATTGGAGGTCCGCCTACTTGGGCGCGTCGATGTCGTTCTGGACGGTCGTCGGCTCGGCGCCTTTACGTCACGCCGCATGCAGCGGTTTCTCGGATTGATTGCGCTGCGTCGAGATCCGCAGCACCGCTCGCGACTTGCGTTCGAGCTATGGCCCGATTCGACCGAGCGGCAGGCACGCACCAATCTCAGGAAGTTGCTGCACGAATTCCGGCAATCCTTGCCAGACACGGATCAATTTGTCGAGATCGGCAAGGATTCGGTGCGGTGGCTCTCTGACGGACCTAGCACGGTCGACGTATTGCGGTTTCTCGATGCCCTGGCAGCGGGCGACCTCGAGCTTGCAGCGCATCTCTATGCGGGCGATCTGCTGCCCGGGTTTTACGACGACTGGGTCGAGGAACAGCGCGGCAAGCTCAGGAGTGAGGCGCTAAACGCCCTGGCGCGGCTGTCCGAAGATGCCGCAAATCGGGAGGATCGCAAAGCCACGATCAAGTATGCGCAGCGGATCATGGATCTCGAGCCGACCGACGAAGCGGCCATGCGAATGCAGATGGAGGCCTGTCTCGCGCTCGACGATAAAGCCGCGGCGCTGCGCAGCTACCAGCAATACGCGCAAGCGCTGGAGCGGGACCTGGGTGTCGCGCCCAGCGCGACAATAGACAAGCTGTATCAACAGGCCCGTGCAACTACGACGGATCGTGGCGAGGAGCGGATGACGGTTCTCGCGTCGGCCGGGGACTCGCCGTTTACCGGGCGTGAGCAGGAATGGCAACGGCTCAGCAGCGCGTGGACAGGGGCCCAGACTGTCGCCGCACATCTCGTTCTGGTCACCGGCGAGCCGGGAATCGGCAAGTCCCGACTCGCCGCGGAGTTTGGCCGCAGCGTTCGCGCAGCCGGGCACATGGTGGCGTCGGCCCGTGCTTATGAAGCGGCAGGACGGCTGCCGTGGGGCCCCGTGGTCGAATTACTGCGGTCCAGCGCATTGCGAGGGGAGGTCGAAGCGCTCGATCCGGCCTGGAGGACGGAGCTCGCGCGACTGCTGCCCGAACTCGGCGAGCCTGAGTCGCATGTTGCAAAAGACCAGACCGCCGATCCGGTACGTCGCCATCGGCTGTTCGATGCGGTGCGAACGGCCGTTGCATCCGGGGATATGCCGCGCCTGCTGATCATTGACGACCTGCAATGGTGTGACACCGAGACCATCGAGCTTATCGGTTTCATCGTCAGTTCGGCGCGAATGGCGCCACTGATGATCATCGGCACGGTTCGGTCCGAGGAGCTGCCACAGCAGCATTCGCTGAACGGGCTTATAGATTCGCTTGACAGAAACACTGCGGTAACCATTCTGCCGCTCGAACCTCTGGACCAGGCAGCAACCGAGATTCTCGCTACCGGGTTGACCGATGACGAGCAACTGGACCCGGAACTCACAGCCCGGCTTTGGCGGGAAACTCAGGGAAACCCGCTGTTCGTGATCGAGGCGATTCGGGCCGGGATCGAGGCAGGCGCCGATGAGGCCGTTATCACCCCGACGATCCGCGCCATACTGCGCGCCCGGCTCGACAAGCTGCCCGAGGCGCCCCGGCAGCTGACCGAAGTGGCCGCCGTCTTCGGGCGACAGTTCTCAGCCAGTCTGCTGGCCCGGGCGGCCGGGATCGAAGAATCCGAGGCATTGGATCAGCTCGATGAGCTGTGGCGCCGGCAGATTATTCGTGAGCAGGGGCCCAATTATGATTTCAGTCACGACACGCTCCGCGCGGTCGCGCTGGACAGGATCGGCGCGGTCCGGCGACGCCGTCTTCACCAGGCTGTTGCCGAGGCGCTCACAGCAGAGCTCGGTGACAACGCAGCCGCGGCCAGCCCGCAGCTTGCCGCGCACTACGATCAGGCGGGAATGGTCGATGCGGCGATCGATGCTTACCGGACAGCAGGCCGCCAGGCTGTCGCGGTATCGGCGCCGGCAGAGGCGATTCGCATGTTCGAACGGGCACTGTCGATGATGGCGGATCTGCCGCCGTCAGCGGATCGCGATGAGCTGGAGCTGGATACTCGGGTCGCACTGGGGTCTCCGCTCGTGGCCGTGGTGGGCTACGGGTCGAAGAATGTGCATCAACTCTACGAGCGCGCCCGCGCCCTGTGTCGCAAGCTGCGCAGACCCGTGCACCCGCCGATCCTGCGCGGGCTCGGTCTTGCGCGACTGCAAGGCTGCCGATTCGACAATTGCGACGAGCTGGCACAGGCGCTGCTGGAGCATGCGGGTGATGATCCTGTCACCACGACTGAAGGCCACTATTTGCGTGGCGTCAGCGCATTCTGGCGCGGCGACCTGGCGTTGGCGCGCGAGGGCCTGACCCAGGCCATCGAATCCTTCGACGAGAGCCGCGGAGACGAGCACCTGGCATTGTATGCGCAGGACCCGAAGGCGGTATGCCGCATTCGGCTGGCCTGGGCGGAACTGTGGGCCGGAGACATCAGTCGATCCAGCCAGACGGCTCGGTCGGCACTCGAACGCGCCGAGGATCTCGACCATCTGATGACCCGGGTCTATGTCATCACCTATGCGGCCATCGTAGCGGCAGAGGCCGGTGATGACACTCGCCTTGCCGAGTTACTGGCCGAAGCGGATCGCGTGTGGGAGCAGCATTCCGAGCGCTACCTGGGCCTGGTGCTCGACGCACTTCGGGGCTGGATGGATGTGCGCAGCGGTTCGGCGGCGGGAATCGAGAGGATAGTCGACTCGGTTGCGCGGTCGCGGACAGAGGGTGAGACGCTGCACCTGACCTACACGCTATTGTTGCTGGCTCGCTCGCGGGGTGTGCTCGGTGACTACCGCGAGGGCAGGGCCGCGGCTCAAGAGGGCCTGAGCTTGACGCGTCAACGCAATCAGGGTTACCTCGAAGCCGAAATGCTTCGGGTCGACGGGGAACTGGCTTATGGGAGTGGCGATGCCGAGGCTGCCGGGGTTTCCCTGCAGGCTTCGGTCGATGTCGCCAGGGCGCAGGGTGCCGGCTGGCTGGAAAAGAGGGCGCTGGAATCGCAGGCAACCCTGCATGCGTCCTAGCGGGAACGCTCTGGGAACGCCCCCGAACAAATAATCGGGCCTGGTTTGATAATCGAAAACCTGAGGAGCAAGCAATGAACAACTCTATTGAAGCCCTGAACAGCAAAGTGCGGGGGCGGATCATTACCGCCTCTAGCGACGACTACGACGACGCGCGAGCCGTCTATAACGGCATGCACGATCGCAGGCCCGAAGCCGTCGTGCAGTGCATGGATTCAGCCGATGTGATGGCTGTCGTGACCTCAGCCCGTGACAGCGGCATGGATCTCGCAGTTCGCGGTGGCGGACACAGCGTGCCCGGATTCGGCGCGATCGACGAGGGGTTGGTCCTGGACCTGTCGCGAATGAACTACGCTCGCGTCGATCCGGTCAAGAAAGTCGTCAATGTCGGCGGTGGAGCCACGCTGGGCGACGTCGATCATGCGACCTATCCGTTCGGCCTGGCGGCGGCAGGTGGCGTCGTCTCGACGACCGGGGTGGGTGGCCTGACGCTGGGCGGCGGCATCGGATACCTGACGCGAAGCGTCGGCCTGACGATCGACAACCTGCTGTCGGCAGATGTGGTGCTGGCTGATGGCCGGCAGGTGACCGCCAGCGATTACCAGAACGAGGACCTTTTCTGGGCGCTTAGAGGTGGCGGCGGCAACTTCGGGGTTGTAACGAACTTCGAGTTCCAGCTGCACGAGGTCGGTGACGTCGTGGGCGGCCCGATGTTTTTCGAGTTCGACGATGCCCAGGCCGTGCTCGAGGCTTACCGTGAGTACATGATGCACGCGCCAGAGCAGCTCGGTTGCTTCTTCGGCTGGCAGATCGCGCCGCCGTTGCCGTTTATTCCCCAAGATCGGGTAGGCGACCTTTTCTGTGTCCTGGTGCCGTGCTGGAACGGGCCGCACGAAGAAGCCGAACAAGTCGTGAAGCCGTTCCGCGACGCGGCTGAGGTCAAAGCCGAACTGTTCGAGGTCATGCCATTCCCGACGTTGCAGAGCTTGTTCGACGATGCCGTGCCGAAAGGCATGCAGAACTACTGGAAAGCGGACTTCATCACGGAGCTGACGGACGACGCCATCACGGCGCACATCGAGCACGGTGCGAAGACTCCGCACATAAGCTCGAGCATGCACCTGCATCCGATCAACGGCGCGGCCCAGCGGGTCGGCGCTGATGAGACTGCATTTGGGCACAGGGACAAGAACTTTGCCCCGGTGATCGTCGGCATGTGGGATGACCCGGCTGAAAACGAAGCGAACACCAAGTGGGTGAAAGACTATTACGACGCCATCCATCCACATTCCGGCAGCGACGGAGGTTATATTAACTTTATGTCCGACGACGATGATGATCGTGCGCCTGCCAATTATGGCGCGAACTACGAGCGGCTGGCAGAGGTCAAGGCGGCTTATGATCCCGACAATTTATTCCACGTCAACCAGAATATCGTGCCTGCGAGCAACTGATTGAGTGTCCGCTTTATCCTCAATTCAAGCGTACCTCTTTTAGGGGCGTATACTGAGCACTCCACGGACAGTGAACAAAAACATAAGCTAACGATGCAAGGAGAAATAAGAATGAAATCGAATACGTACGGCAGATGGCTAATGCGGCTACATGTACTGGTCGCAGTTTCACTGGTTATTCCGGTCACGGGTTCAGCCGATGACAAGGCAGACGCTATCGCGGATGCGCTGAGTGCTGCCTGGCCTGGTATGGCCGAGAATGCGACCGTCGTCGATTGGGAAGGCAACGTGCTGCGAGAAGGGTCAAATGGTTTCACATGCATGCCGACACCACCTTCGCTCGAAGGAAAAGCACCGATGTGTATGGACTCCGAGTGGATGGAGTGGGCCGATGCCTGGGCGAACAAGAAGGATTTCGCGGCTGATGTATTGGGTATTTCCTACATGCTTGCAGGCGATGGTGGTGCGAGCAATATCGATCCCTACGCCGAAGGCCCGACAGACGATAATGAATGGATAAGGGAAGGAGCCCACCTTATGATTCTTGCGCCTGCGGAGTTATTGGACGGATTCCCCACCGACCCTGATAATGGTGGGCCTTACGTGATGTGGGCGGGAACGCCGTACGCGCACCTGATGGTTCCGGTTGGGTCCCGCGACTGATTCCGTGAATAGCAATGCAAGAACCCCGCTTCGGCGGGGTTTTTGTTGTCGAATTTAGGCCGGCTTCTGGCCGAAAGCTGCCAGTCGCCTGGTTTGCGCTGGAATGCCTGCTACTGAACCAAACGTGACGCTCACAAGTGAAGCCAGACCGGCAGTTCTTGTTCATCGGCCCAGCATTTATGTAGCTTTTGGTTCAGGTCCGAATTTGGCTATTTTTAGCTAGTTTATCGGTTAGGATTAGTGCCTGGATTTTGTCAGGTTTTCGCCATGGATTTTCAGATTTCTCCCCTCAATATCGAAAGATTTAGTCATCTTTTTGGGCTGGATAGCGACAGCCTCTCGAAGCAGGGCGTGCAGCGAATCGTCGCTGACAACGAGCCTGGCTATCCGTGTCGAATTTCGCTGCAAGATGCCAAAATTGGCGAAAGCGTACTACTAATGAATTATGAACATCAGCCGATGCCAACTCCGTTTCGCTCGAGTCACGCCATATATATTCGGGAAGCAGCGAATCCGACTAATCCGGGAAAGAACGAGATTCCCCAAGCACTGAGGCATCGACTCCTGTCGGTACGGGCTTTTGATGCGGCCGGAATGATCATCGATGCCGACGTGGTCGATGGCGAACGTCTTGAATCATTGATTAAGCGAATGCTTGCCAACGACAGTGTTGACTACCTTCACATTCATAATGCGAAGCTTGGTTGTTACCTTGCGCTAGCCGAACGCGGCTAGCCCGAATGTCCGCTTGCGGCCGAAAGCAGTCACCCGGCGTTTGATACACTCAACGACTGTTAATGACGCAAATAGGACGTCGCCGGTAGGTTCCCACGGCCACAATCCGGCCAGGAGAATACCGGCGCGCTGAGCGCAACAGACAATACGCTCTGCTGCGCCCCGGAGGTAGCAATGACGATAGATCGTCGGACATTTCTCAAAGCGGGAACCTCGTTCCTTGCTGTGGCGAGCGGTAGCGCCATAGCGTTTGAACCAGTGCGGTATCCACCTGCAGACCTGGTAAGGCTGGATCCGGACTTTTCAGGATTTCTGTATCAAGCACCTATCCGCCGACTGTATACAAATCCGGATATGTACTGGGCTGAGGGCCCCGCCTGGAATGGGTGGGGAAATTACCTGGTCTGGAGTGATATTCCGAATGACGTGCAATACCGTTGGCTCAATGATGACGGACACGTAAGTGTTTTTCGTAAGCCATGCAACTACTCCAACGGCAACACGTTCGATCTGACGGGGCGGCAAATCTCATTCGAACATTATCCCCCCAAAGTGCGGCGCTATGAGCCTGATGGAACGCAAACCGTTTTGGCAGAAAGTTTTGACGGCAAATCGTTGAATGGCCCCAATGACGGCGTGATTCATCCGAATGGCGACTTGTGGTTCAGCGATCCGGGATATGGGGGTCTGTCTGATTATGACGGGCGCGCAGCAAATACGGGATCGGTACAACCCCATCAAAAGGAAGCCATTTTCCGAATCGATATGAAATCTGGCGCAATTCACAAGGTGAGCGATGAATCCTACAAGCCAAACGGGATCTGCTTTTCGCCAGATTACAAAAAACTCTATGCGGCAGACACGGGAGGGTCGCATTATGGCGCGCAAGCTGCGGCTGTGATCCGGGTCTGGGACGTAATCGACGAATCACGACTCGCTAACGGCCGCATATTTGCGAGCATGCAGATGGAACTGGGTGGACAGGTCAAGGCAGGGTTCGCTGATGGTATTCGATGCGATATGGACGGTCGCATCTGGGCCGGTGCGGGGTGGGTCGGCGCCGGTTATGATGGCGTCCACGTATTTAACCCCGATGGTGAACGTGTAGCACAAATACTACTGCCTGAAATCTGTGCAAACGTGTGTTTTGGTGGACCGCTCAGGAATCGGCTATTCATGACTTCGAGTCAATCGCTCTATGCTGTCTTTACGAATACCAAAGGCGCTCACTTTTGTTGAGTGAAGTGCCTTGAAGCATGCTGCTCGCAGCGAGAGTCCGGTGTTTTCTCCTGGTCAATAACCGTCGCCCAATTACTTCAGTTCTCGACTGGCCAAACGATCGCTACCGGTGAGGGCTGACATTCAGGCGAGTTGCGCTTTGGACGTACTGCAACCTACGTAAAAGCCAGAATTGACGATTTCCTTTCATTTCTCATACTGATTCCGATAAAGGCAAACTTGACCAAAGTCAGGGACGCAAAGCCACGGGTCCTCGTCTCCTAACGGACATTCGTCTGTAGGACCCCAAGATCGCCGGGCTGCCAAGGCTGAAATCTAGCTCTATCAAGGAGGTTCTGGCGATGCGTAAGCTACTGCTCTTGTTGGTACTCGTTCTTGCTGCCTGCAGCAACGACGGTGGCGGTTCCAAGGGCGTTTTCGAACCTGTTCAACATCTGCCTGAAATTTTGGGTGTGACGTTATCGCCAACGTCGGCGCTCCAATGGGAGGGAGATGGCAGTGTCGTTGTTACAGTCGAGATTACTTTCAGTGACACCGGGCGGGACATCAAGACCATGTTAACTCAAATGCCCGATGGCTCGATCATCGAGTTCGATGAGGACACTAATAGTGCGACTGGAACGTTCATAGAAGACTTTGTAATGCCGACCGACCAGATTGGCGTATTCCTCATGGAATTCTGGCTCGTGGACAAAGCCGGCGACAACTCAACTCATCGGGTCGCATATTTCAGTGTTATTGATGACGGACAGCCCGGCGATTGGAGGAGTCAAGTGAGCGGGCTGCCGCACGTCTTGACCGATGTAACATGGGACAGGGATGTCTTTATCGCAGTCGGGAAGGGCGGCTCTGTTCTGACCTCTGTCGACGGCATCGACTGGGCTGAACAAGAGTCGGGCACCGATGTAAACCTTGCTGCGGTCGCCGCCTACGGATCGGCTATCTTCGCGGTCGGTGAAAACACCTTGTTGCTTTCGGCGGATCACGGCGAAACCTGGACCATTAAGAACACCCATGCTGCAGTTAGTCTGCGCGCCGTCGCTGCGAATGCATCACGGATCGTTGTCGGGGGCGAAACAGGATTGGTCGATCCGGTCATCATGGTCTCCGAGGATCGTGGCGATAGCTGGCAGGTCATCTTCTCGTGGCCCGATCCACCCATGTATTTCACTGATCTAATTTATCGTAACGGGCTTTTTCTTGCGGCCGCCGATACCTGGTTCTTTCGCCGTCACGGAGGGTGGGTGTTCGTATCGTCCAATGGCAGCGTGTGGAACGAAATCTTCTACGATCCGGAATCCGGGTTTACCACAATTATTGACGACGGCAGTCGTTTCACGGTAGCCGGGAGCGACGGTGCAGCCATTACATCGTTGGATGGACTCAACTGGACGGAGATGCAGACCCCGCTTGGGGATGTGGACTACTGGAGTGGCGCGTCGAACGGTTCGAAGGTGGTGCTGGCCGGTGGCTACGATTGCGAGTTTATCCCCTGCTCCCCGCCTTCTAAACCTCCAGTCGGGATTGCAAGCACCGATGGTGGACTGAGCTGGGACATTTTCAATATTGGCGGCGAATACGAGAGTCTCGGTATGGCTTTCGGTAACGGTCGGTTCGTATCGGTCGGGCGATCGGCGCCGGATTCAGACCAGGGCGCTATCTACACGACCGTTTCTGGCGGGTAATTCAATCGACCGGCATTGTTTCCGTTTCGCGACACTTTTACCGTTGCGAGACATAAATGCGTCGTCGGCTAGCGACACGTTATTCAGTGGTAAGTCGTTGATCAGCGACAAATTCCGGCATATGTCAGAACCTGTACATACTGCCTCCATGGGCAAGTAGTCTATTTTCATAGCGGCTATGAAAGACCGCATTGAAAGAGCCAGGAAGGCAAGAGAGAGTCGGGGAGAATGATCATGCGACGCCTCAGTACCCTAGTAGTTCTAATGTTACTTTCCGCCACCACGTTGGCAGCTCCGACGGTCGCTGCGACGGACAGTTACAACGCTGTCGCGTACTTTACGTCCGGACTTATCGATGGCGAGCCTGTCGACCAGATCGATACTGCCTATCTCAGCCAGGACTACATCGTCCTGTACGTCGACTGGGACAAGATGCGACTTCGCGCATACCGTACCGAAGTTCGGATCGTCGATCCGAATGGCGAACTTGTCGGCAAGATCCGGAATACCATTCTGCCGAGCAGCGGTCGCTACTATACCTATTACTACTACCGGCCCAGCCCGGCGGACACCCCCGGAGACTGGACCTATCAGGTGTATGTCGACGGCCGCAACGCGTTCGAAGCGCAGATCCCTGTATTAGCTGCCGAATAATCCGGTTCGGACCGATTTCTCGAGCGCTGGCCGATGTGCCGGCGTCGACGTCTATACTATTGACCATACGTCAGGCGCGGAGGAGAAATCATGGCAGCCAGGCTGGCGATAATTGGCGTGTTGATTGCCTTTGGTTTCGTTGGTGGGCAACAGGTTGCGAACGGACAGGAGGAACGAGAGTTGCAAGAAGAAAAAGCCAGGGTGACGGGGATCGGCGGTGTCTTTTTCCTCTCACGCGGTCAAGGCAAGGACTTGGCGGCCTGGTACGAGGAGCACCTGGGTATGAAGCATGAAGACTTCGGTGCTGTCGTGCTCAAGTGGGAAGAAGATACGGCCGAGGACTCGGGCATCACGGTATGGCACGTTGCGGACCAGGACAGTGAATGGTTCAGACCCAGTGATTCGACGTTCATGATCAATTACAGGGTCGACGACCTGGAAAAGATGATCGAGCAGCTAACAGCTGCAGGAATCGAAATTCTACAAGGGCCCGAGTACCACGAGAATGGTGTGTTCGCCTGGATCATGGACCCGGATGGGAACAAGATCGAACTTTGGGAACCGAAGATCTGGGACGAGAACAACAAGCGCTAACGCACAAAGGATTGAACACATTCAGTGTCAACTTCTCGAAGAGTCATTCGAACACCTTTCCGCAAGGTCCCCGTAACAACCCGGCCAACTAATGAGTAAGACAAATCCACAATGGTCGCGCCACCTCGACGGAATCGCCGATGAGCTCAGGCGGCTGTCGATCGCTTGCGATCTGCGACTCCGAGATCCGGGCATCATTGAACGCATTATCAAGGATGACGAATCAGTATGTGGCCGCAGGAATCCCGAGGGATTCCGTAAATTACGAAAGCTTGTGATGGCGACCTATCACTCGCTGGGACTGTCCATTAGTCGTATCGGCCCGGCAGAGACAAAGAAAATAACCGATGCTATTGCGCAGAGAATGGAACACCAACGTTCAGGAAAGACGAAATCATGAAAATGCAGTTGCTGGCCTTGTGCGTTGCTGCCATTTCGCGGACAGCGATACGCCAGCTTCCGCGCAACTCACATCAGCCTGCCACGCCGCCCCCATCGACGACCAGTGACTCGCCCGTAACGAACGAAGACTCGTCCGAGGCAAGAAACAAGACGGCGTCGGCGATCTCGTCGACCGTTCCGATTCTCCCGAGGGGACGCTGCACCGCACTCGCTTCGTACCCAGCCCAGGTCATCCCGCGTTTTTCGGCGTCATCGTACAGCATGGGCGTCAGGACATCGCCGGGACACACGCAATTGACGCGGATACCGTGCTTGCCGTGATCCATGGCCATGGCCTTGGCCATCACGACGAGGCCACCTTTGGCCGCACAATACGAGGCAGCTTCGTTGCCACCGAGAATGCCCCAGCCCGAACTCGTGTGAATGATCGAGCCACTGCCTTGCTCGATCATCGACGGCAGCGCGTACTTCGACATCAGGAATGCGCCTTTGAGGCTGGAATCGATCGTCTCGTCCCATTCCTCCTCGGTGCAATCGGGCACGGTCTTCGGATGAAACACGCCGGCATTGTTGAAAAGCACATCGATCTTGCCAAATCGCGCGAGTGTTTCTTCCACCGCTCGCCTGCAATCATCAGCGAGGCGCACGTCCGACTGAATGAACATCGCTTCGGCGCCCGTCGCCTCGATGTCCGCAACCACCTCGGCGCCGCGTTCCGGGTTACGACCGGTTATGACGACCGACGCACCTTCTTTTCCGAAACGAACGGCCGTTGCACTGCCGATACCTGACGTGCCGCCCGTAATAAGGGCTACCTTTCCTTTGAGTCTCATCGTGTTGCTCCACTCCTCAATCGTGGGTCCATTGGCTGCACAGGCCGCCGGTCGTTTCCGCGCCGTCCATGTTATAGACCTGTCCCGTTGCAAATGCGGCGTCCTCCGATGCGAGGAATGCGTATAGCGCCGCTATCTCCTCGGGCTTGCCGTGCCGGCCTAATGGAATCTTGCGATTGACGGCATCGAGCATCGCGTCGGAATACTCGGCGCGCTGCATCGGCGTCAGGACATAGCCGGGCGATACGGCATTCACGCGCACTGTGGGCGCGAGCTCGAGCGCCATTGCGTAGGTGAGGGCGATGACGCCGCCTTTGCTAGCGCTGTAGTCGGCGTAGTGAGGGTAACCGGTCGTCCCGGCCGTCGATGCCGTATTCAGGATGACGCCCGAGCCTCGTTCTACCATGTGCCGTGCCACCGTCTGCGCAACGTAGAAGACCCCTTTGAGGTTGACGTCGAGGACCCTGTCCCATTCGTCGGCGGTGATATCGAGAAAGTCGTGGCGAATACTGATCCCGGCATTGTTAATCAGAACATCAATCGACCCCATTGATTCTGCCGCCTGGCCGATCGCAGCCTGTACCTGTTCGAGGTCCGACACGTCGGCCTCGATTGCTGCGGACAACCCCGGCAACACACTGTCGATACCGGCGAGGGCGCTTGCGTCGCGATCGAGTATGCAGACCTTGCAGTCTTCTTCCAGGAATCGCTTTGCGGTCGCCTGGCCAATGCCGCTCGCGCCACCCGTAACGACGACATTCTTGTTCTTCAGTCCGCGCATTTTGGTCCTCCCCGTGCCTTTCTCACTCGAAGTTTATGAATGCTGTCAGGCGAAGATGAAAATCAGTACTCGGCCGGATGCCGGCGTCGTTCCGGTCGTACGATATAACGATAGTGTTCGGCGTAACGTAAAAGTGGTCATCCACCCTCAACTCAAGAGCCGCGAGGTACATCGTGGCCCTCGCTGTAGGGTCAAACGGAATATAGGAGATATTGTTGCCTTTCGGGCTTGGCTCCATGATGCGATCGATGCGGCCTATAGCCCTGAAATCTTTTGCGACTGTCTTGACCGCAAAAATCGATGCGAGTACGCCGGACGCGTTGGACTGCCGGTCCCGGTAAAAATACTGGGCGCCGAAGGCCAGACCACCGACACTGAATGCGGACGTCACATCATTGGGCCAGGCAATCCCGGGCGACACTGCGAGTGCGACCTTGAAGGCCGTCAATTGACTACAGCGCATCGATCCGCAGGACCCGGGCGCGCTGGCGGTCCGCCCTGACGACCGTAATCCGGTATCCGTGCCATTCGATGGAATCGCCACGCACGGGAATGCGCTCCAGTGTTTCCGCCACGAGGCCACCAGCTGTCGAGACTTCTTCTTCAGCCTCCCACGATATACCGAGAGTCGTCGACAGCTTACGCAAATCAACCGTGGCCTTGACCAGCAGTGACCCGTCTTTTTGCCTTGCTATGAGCCTGGTTGGGCGATCACTCTCGTCATCGATTTCGCCGACGATTTCCTCGAGCACATCCTCGAGTGTGGCGATCCCCTCGACGCCACCGTACTCGTCGACGACTATGGCAAGATGCCTGCGGCTTTCCTGGAAGGTTCGCATCAGGCGGGGTAGTTCTGTGGACTCAGGGATAACCAGTGTGTCTATGAGAATGGCATCCCAGTCGATGCTTTCACCATCGTTCTCGAGCAGCCAGTGGAGCAGCCCCTTGACGAGAACGACTCCGGTAACGTCGTCTGGATTACCCGTCGGCGAGTAGGGAAACCTGCTGTGACCCGTTTTACGGACCAACGCCAGCGCCTCGCCGCGGGTCATCGTGCTGGAAAGAAAGCTGATTTCCTCACGCGGGATCATGACATCGCGCGCCCGCAAGGCGCTGAGCTCGGTTGCTCCAAGAATCATCCTGGCAGTGCGCTTGCCAACGACACCTTCGCTGCGCCCCAGCGACGCCAGCAGACGTATCTCTTCCTCTGACGTCACCTGGATATCGACATCGCCTCGAATTGAGCGCGAAATACGCTCACTCATTACGACCAGCGGTCTCAGCACGACCGTCAGCCATTGGATGCCATGAGCGACGTAGGGCGCCAATGTTGACGCATAGGAAACGCCAAGCGTCTTGGGGATAATCTCCGTAAACAGCAGCACGGCCAGCGTGAAGACGATCGAGAAAAGCCATAACGTGCCAGCGCCAAATACATCGTTGTAACTTGCACCGGCAACGGCGGCGCCGATGGTGTGGGCCGCGGTATTGAGGATCAGAATTGCCGCAATGGGCATGTCCATGTTCTGCTTGAAGTCTGAGAGCAGGGCCCCGGAGCGGCGGCCATCGCGCGCCAGCATTTCGACTTGTGGTCGCGTCACCGACAACAAGACAGACTCAAATATGGAACAGAGAAAAGAGACGACGAGCACGACGCCGACTGCGGTAACAAAGAGCAGCATGTCAACTCCGATTGTTGTTCAGGAGCACAGTGTACTCTTCTCCACATTCTGTATATGGTCGAGCGCCGCTAGACCCGCATCGAAACTCGCCCCTGGAGCGACGATATTCAGGCTGGAGTAGCAGCCAAGTCATCGTGGATTGATGCTAGAGTAAGCGTGGTCACCCGGTGCGGTGGCGTGTCTTTAGTGTGTGGTTGCTTAGGCAAGGAGACACAATGGTGAAACAACTGCTTTGGGCGATAGTGGTATTTGTAATCTCAGCGGCTGCCGATGCCGGTGTAGCTCTGGATATGGTTTCTCGGGACATGGACGGCAAGGAGACAGAACGCAGCCAGATCTATGCGCAGGACGGTTTCTTGCGGCTGGATAGCGATGGGGGCCCGTTCGCATCGGACGTGTCCCTGATTTTTGACGGCACCCGCTTCCTGGTTATGGACCACGGTGAGGAGACCTACATCATCATGGACGAGGCCATGCTGATGGAGATTTCGAACAAAATGAATGAAGCGATGGCGCAGATGGAGGCTCAGCTGGCCACACTGCCACCAGAGCAGCGCGCTATGGCCGAGCAGATGATGAAGAGTCAGATGGGAGGCATGGTGAGGAGCCAGGAGCCGCCGGCACCGCCGCGCGTCGAGAAAACCGGTTCCGGAGAACTGAATGGAAGAGCCTGTACGAAATTCGATGTCTTCGAGGGCGATATCAAGATACAGGAGATCTGTTCGGCCCCGCTCAGCCAGGTCAATGGTGCGGCCGAGATGATGGAGACGTACCAGGGCATGGCGAAATTCGTAAAAAGGCTGTCCGAGTCGCTGCCCGGGCCGCTGGGTGCAAGTTTTAACGATCACCCGGGAATGGTCGCCGAATTGATTGGCGGCTTCCCAGTGCGCAGCGTGGAGTACCGGATGGGCCAGCCGGTGACGGAAGTTACGATGGAGTCCATCAAGGAAGAAGCACTGAATCCGGGCATATTCGAGGTGCCTGAAGGCTACCGCCTCGAGGATCCTTTCGCCGGCCAGTAGGGGGTCGAGTGACGTTGCCTGCGGGCCAGCGATTACCGTATAATCGCGCCCGCAAGCAGGGCGCGTAGTTGACGCCCTGAGTCAGAGTCTTCGCGAGAAAAGGCCCCGACAAGGGGTTTTTTATTGCAAGAAATTGATGGGCCATAGGCCCATTTTTTGTTTTTAAACATGTAGTTAGGTGTTTCGATGACGGCTACTGAACTCGCCAGGCTACTCGAACCGACCATCGAGAGGCTCGGTTATGAGATGTCGGATCTAGAGGTGAAACTCGGGGGTCGGGGCGGCGTCGTTCGGATCTTCATCGATCACCCGGATGGCATCAGTCTGGACGACTGCGAAAGGGTTAGCCTGGCGGTCAGTGCGCTGCTGGATGTCGAAGATCCGTTGCCGGGGCATTACAACCTCGAAGTTTCATCGCCCGGGCTGGATCGGAAATTAACAAAAGTTGAACATTTTCATAGGTTTAAAGGTGAAACCTTGAAAGTTTCTATGCGGTTTCCGATAGCGGGCCGCAAGCGGTTCCGGGGCACGCTGGTGTCCTCGGACGACGAGAACATTGTGGTCGATGTAGACGGCGAGTCCTATTCGTTGCCGATGGCGACGATTGACACCGCCCGACTCGTGCCGGAATCGGTATAACGGCCAGGTTTTTGTGGAGTTGTAGCTAATGAGCAAAGAGATATTGATGGTTGTCGACGCCGTATCGAACGAGAAGGGTGTCGAGAAGGAAATAGTCTTCGAGGCCATCGAAGCCGCGCTGGCATCCGCAACGCGGAGAAAGCACGGCGATGATATCGACGTGCGCGTCGCCATCGACCGGGAATCGGGCGACTATGAGACGTTCCGTCGGTGGCTCGTGTTCGAGGATGATTCGACCGAACTCGAGGTGCCTGATCGGGAGCTGCGTCTGATGGACGCCGTCGATATTGACGAAGGTGCTGAGCCGGGCGGCTTCGTCGAAGTGCCAATGGAGTCTGTCGAGTTCGGGCGCATTGCCGCACAGACCGCGAAGCAGGTCATCGTGCAGAAGGTGCGCGAGGCCGAACGCGAGCAGGTCGTCGAGGAATACCAGGACCGGGAAGGCGAATTGCTGTCGGGGTTGGTGAAACGTGTCGACCGAAATGGCGTCTACATCGATCTTGGCGGCAATGCAGAGGGCTTTGTGCCGCGCGACCAGATGGTCCCGCGCGAACCCGTTCGCCCGCAAGACCGCATCAAGGCGTTGTTGACTGAGGTTCGTTCGGAGCAACGCGGCCCGCAGCTGTTCATGACGCGGACATCGCCGCAGTTCCTTATCGAACTGTTCAAAATCGAGGTTCCCGAGGTTGGCCAGGGCCTCATCGAGATTCTCGGTGCCGCCCGTGATCCGGGTCTGCGCGCCAAGATCGCGGTCAAGAGCAACGACAACCGGATTGATGCTGTTGGGGCGTGCGTTGGCATGCGCGGATCGCGCGTGCAGGCTGTCTCCAACGAGCTTGCCGGAGAACGCGTCGATATCATTCTTTGGGACGATAACCCGGCGCAGTTTGTTGTCAACGCGATGTCGCCCGCAGAGGTTGTGTCGATCGTTGTCGATGAAGATGCTCACGCCATGGATGTCGCCGTCGAGGAGGACAAGTTGTCCCAGGCTATCGGTCGCGGCGGGCAAAACATCCGCCTGGCCAGTGAACTCTCCGGCTGGGAGCTCAATGTTATGACTGCGGCGGATGCCGAGGAGAAGAGTGAGGCCGAGATGCGCGAGCTTATCGACCTGTTCTCCAAGCAGCTCGATGTGGACGAAGACGTCGCGCTGATTCTCGTCCAGGAAGGATTCTCGACGATCGAAGAGGTGGCTTACGTGCCCACCGCAGAACTTCTCGAGATCGAGGAGTTTGATGAAGAGATTGTTGAAGAGCTTCGCAGTCGAGCTCGCGACGTACTCCTGACGCAGGCCATTGTGCAGGAAGAAAAGATCGATGAAGCGGAACCCGCCGAGGATCTGCTGAGTCTCGAGGGCATGGACAAGGGTCTTGCATACCTGCTGGCCAGCAATGGTGTGGTCACTCGTGAGGACCTCGCTGAGTTGGCTACCGATGATCTGCTCGAGATCAACGAAATGGACCAGGAAGAGGCGGCGGCGCTCATTATGAAGGCGCGCGCGCACTGGTTCGAGGCAGAGCAGCAGGCCTGAGCCCTCGAATAGCGGAGTTGAAGTATGGCTGATGTGACAGTTGCACAATTTGCTGAGGTACTTAAGGTGCCGGTCGACAAGCTGCTTGCGCAGCTTGACGAGGCCGGGATCAAGGTATCGGGCTCGGATGACACGATTAGCGACGATGCGAAACTCGAGTTGCTGACGCACCTGCGACGCAGCCACGGACAGGAAGACACGGCAGCGAGTGACGCCGCGCCTCGCCGTATTACGCTGAAGCGCAAGTCGCAGTCCGAGCTGAGGCTTTCAGGTGCGCAGGGTCGCTCACGCACCGTCAACGTAGAGGTGCGTAAAAAACGCACCTACATCAAGCGGGATGTACTCGAAAAGCAGGCTCAAGAGGAACAGGAAGAGTTGGACCGCAAGCGGCGCGAGGAAGAGGAGCGCGTCGAGGCCGAAAAGCGCGAACAAGAGCGACTCCTGGCCGAGAAAGAAGAAGCGGCCCGTCGCGAGGCAGAGCAGCAGGAGAAAGCCGAGCAGGCGCGACTGGAGGCAGAAGAAGAGGCGCGAAAGCAGGCCGAGCAGGTAGCCGCTGCCGCAGCTGAGGAGAAGGCCCGGCTCGAGAAGGCCGAGGCGGATGCTCGCACGCGCCGCGCCAAGGAGAAGGAAAAAGGCAAGGGCAAGCAAAAACCAGCCGCGACGCGCTATGGGCGCAAGGAATTGCATGTCGCTGGAGATATGAGTGGTCGCCGCAAGCGCAAGACGCCAATGCGACGCCGCTCGGTATCGCTCAGCGGCGAAGCCCAGCATGGCTTTGAAAAACCAACGGCGCCTGTTGTTCGTGAAATTGAAATTCCGGAGAACATTGCAGTTTCGGAGCTTGCTCAGCGGATGGCAATCAAGGGCAATGAGGTCGTCAAGATGCTGTTCAACATGGGCGCCATGGTCACGATCAACCAGGTCATCGACCAGGACACCGCGACGCTCGTTGTCGAGGAACTTGGACACGTCGCCAAACCGATCAGCGATGCGGATGTCGATGAGCAGCTCCTCGCATCAGAAGAGAAAGCCGTCGGTGAGGAGGTGGCTCGCCCGCCGGTTGTCACGATCATGGGTCACGTCGATCACGGCAAGACGTCGCTTCTCGACCATATTCGCCGTGCCCATGTTGCGGCTGATGAAGCCGGCGGCATCACGCAGCACATCGGTGCCTATTCGGTGCAGACCAAGAAGGGCAAGATCACGTTTCTGGATACACCTGGTCACGCAGCGTTTACCGCCATGCGGGCCCGTGGTGCGCAGGCGACGGATATCGTCGTGCTCGTTGTTGCAGCCGATGATGGAGTCATGCCGCAGACCATTGAAGCTATCGAGCACTCGAAGGCGGCCGGGGTCCCGATGGTCGTCGCAGTCAACAAGATAGATAAGGAAGATGCGGACCCCGATCGTGTGCGTAACGAATTGTCACAGCACGAGGTCATCTCGGAGGACTGGGGTGGCGAGCAGCTGTTCGTCAACGTGTCGGCACAGACTGGCGAGGGAATCGATGGACTGCTTGAGGCCATTCTGCTGCAGGCAGAATTGATGGATCTGAAGGCAGTCGCAGATGGGCCGGCCAGGGGCCTGGTCATCGAATCGAGCCTTGAAAAAGGGCGTGGTGCAGTAGCGACCGTGCTGGTTCAGGAGGGAACCCTCAGGCAGGGCGATATGATTATCGCCGGCGAAGAGTATGGACGTATCCGCAACATGTTTGACGAGGCGCAGAAGTCCATCGATACGGCGGGGCCCTCGAGCCCGGCCGTGGTGCTGGGGCTTTCGAAGACGCCGAGTGCCGGCGATGACTTCCTGGTGGTCAAGAACGAGCGCAAGGCGCGCGAGGTTGCGGAATTCAGGCAGACCAAGACTCGCGATGCCAAGTTGGCGTCGCAGCAGGCGTCGAAGCTCGAGGACATGTTTACGCAGATGGCCGAGGGCGATGCCGAGTCGATTTCGGTGCTGATCAAGTCGGATGTGCATGGCAGCGCGGAGGCGTTGCGCGATGCATTGACCAAGCTGTCGACCGAAGAGGTCAAAGTGAAGGTCCTGAGTTCGGGTGTCGGCGGGATCACCGAGACGGATGCGAACCTGGCGGCTGCGTCGAACGCAGTCATTATCGGCTTCAATGTGCGGGCCGATGCGGCAGCGCGCACCGCCATCAAGGAATCCGGTGTTGATGTTCGTTACTACAGCATCATTTACGAGGCCATTGATGACGTGAAGGCGGCAATGAGCGGCTTGCTCACGCCAGAGATACGCGAGCAGATCGTCGGATTGGCCGAGGTCAAGGATGTCTTCCGGTCACCGAAATATGGCGATGTCGCAGGCTGTATCGTCACGGAGGGCTACGTGAAGCGCCACAATCCGATTCGTGTCTTGCGCGACAATGTCGTCATCTACGAAGGCGAACTGGAGTCACTGCGGCGCTTCAAGGACGACGTCAACGAAGTCAAATCGGGTACCGAGTGCGGTATCGCGGTCAAAAACTACGACAACGTGCAGGTGGGCGACCACATCGAATGCTATGAGCGCGTTGAAGTCGCCCGTACGCTGGACTGATGCCCAGGGAGTTTGCACGTCACCAGCGTCTCGGGACGCAGATCATGCGCATCCTGAGCGAATTGCTGCGCTTCGAGACCAAGGACCCGCGGCTGCAGGATGTGTCGTTGACCGGTGTGGACCTGTCACGTGATCTCAGCGTCGCCAAAATCTATTTCAGCTTGCTCAAGCCCGAAGATAGTGCGGAGGAGGCGCTAGCGGGCCTCGAAAAGGCCGCCGGATTCCTGCGTGGTAGGCTGGGCAACGAGATCAAGGTACGACACGTGCCGGAACTGCGGTTCATTCACGATGACAGCGTCGAACACGGCATGAAAATCAGTGAGCTGATCGATGGGGCACTACGAGATAGTTGACGGCGTCCTGTTGCTCAACAAGCCGGCAGGGCTGACCTCGAACCAGGCCTTACAACGCGTCAGGCGCATGCTCAGGGCGCGTAAGGCAGGCCACACGGGAAGCCTGGACCCGGCAGCGACAGGGATGCTGCCGCTGTGCTTCGGGGAGGCCACAAAGGTCTGCGCATTCCTTCTCGATGCGGACAAGACTTACCGGGTGACCGCGCAGTTGGGCAGCGCAACCGAGACCGGTGATGCGACAGGGACCGAGATTGAGTGGGCAGAGGTACCTGATCTGAGCCCGGATGATTGGCAGAAGCTTCTCGAGAGCTTTCTGGGCGAAACCATGCAGGTGCCGCCGATGTATTCGGCGCTGAAAAAGGATGGTAAGCGGCTGTACGAACTGGCTCGAAAAGGCAAGACGATCGAGCGCGAGCCGCGGCCGATCCGTATTGATGAGATTGAGCTACTTGAGTCGGCCGGGAAACGGCTGGTTTTCCGGGTGCGGTGCTCGAAAGGCACATATGTAAGGTCGCTGGTAGAGGATATTGCGAGAAAAGCCGGCACGGTGGCACATACCGCCAGGCTGCATCGGGAATCGGTTGGAGCTTTTCGCGCTGCTGACATGCTCGATATGACGGGACTCGAAGCAGCGGCCAAGGCGGGTCCGGAGGACCTGAGGGAGCAGTTATTACCGCCGGACAAAGCTCTGGAGGGTATGCCAGCTATAGAATTGGATGCAGAAAGTGCTCCTAAGTTCTTGGCAGGACAGAAAGTATCTGCTCCAGAGGGGTCTCCGAAGGGACTGGCCCGCGTG
This sequence comes from Woeseiaceae bacterium, assembly GCA_011772865.1. GTDB lineage: Bacteria > Pseudomonadota > Gammaproteobacteria > Steroidobacterales > Woeseiaceae > UBA1847. The sequence continues at coordinate 21,639 of WVYQ01000019.1, forward strand.
TACGGAGCGGACACGGAATTTCTCGGTGTGGGGCAGTTGTCGAAGGACAATTGCCTGGCCCCGAAAAGGGTATTTCATGCGGGTGAAAAAAACTCGTAGATATTTGATTTTTGACTGTTAATAGGCCTAACGAGACGCTACAATCCGCGCTCCAAAAATAGGGCCAAAGATTAGAGAAGGACAGAGGTAAGAGGAAATGTCACTGTCAAGTGAGCAAAAGGCCGCCATAGTGGCGGAATATTCCCGCGGTGACGCGGACACGGGTTCGCCCGAAGTGCAGGTAGCGTTGCTGTCTGCGCGTATATCAGAACTCACCGAGCATTTTGGTGAGCATAAGAAAGATCACCACAGCCGTCAGGGTCTGCTCAGGATGGTCAACAAGCGGCGCAAGCTGCTGGACTACCTGAAAGCCAGGGACCAGGGCCGCTACCGCGAGCTGATTTCCCGGCTCGGTCTCCGTCGCTAAGCGACGAGTCACACAGGCAATGAGTTAGTCAAAGGCCGCTCCCGATTGGGATCGCAGCGGGCTCTTATTGCCATCCAGAATCCAAACGAAGAGAAGACAAGTGAATTCAGTAAAGAAATCGTTCCAATATGGGGAACATGTGGTCACTCTCGAGACTGGCGCCATTGCTCGTCAGGCCGATGGTGCCGTTCTGGTCGATATGGCCGAAACACAGGTTTTGGTCACGGCAGTCGGCCGCAAAGAAGCAGATCCGGGCAGGGACTTTTTCCCGCTCACGGTCAATTACCAGGAGAAGACTTACGCCGCGGGCAAGATCCCGGGCGGATTCTTCAAGCGCGAAGGTCGCCCGAGCGAGAAGGAAGTTCTCGTTTGCCGCCTGATCGACCGCCCGATTCGCCCGCTGTTTCCGAAAGGTTTCACGAACGAAGTCCAGGTCATTGCAAATGTCGTTTCACTGAACCCGGACGTAGACCCGGAAATTCCTGCCATGATCGGTGCGTCAGCCGCTCTGGCCATTTCAGGCATGCCGTTTGCCGGGCCGATTGGCGCTGCCAAAGTCGGCTATGTCGATGGCAACTACGCGCTGAACCCCGGAAAAGCCGCTCTCGAGCAGTCAAAGCTCGAATTGGTCGTTGCCGGAACGAAGGACGCCGTCTTGATGGTTGAGTCGGAGGCGGATTGCCTTCCGGAAGACGTCATGCTCGGCGCCGTGATGTATGGCCATGAGCACATGCAGGTGGCAATCGACGCCATCAGCGAACTTGCCGCCGAAGTCGGCAAGCCGAGTTGGGACTGGACCGCGCCGGAAGAAAACACGGATTTGTCCGAGGCTGTTGCAGCGCAGGCTGGCGCAGCTCTCGCGGCGGCGTACCAGGTTACAGACAAGCAGCAGCGGCAGGCCGCCGTCGGTGAAGCCAAGGCCGCAGCCCTCGCGGCGTTGGCCGAGGGCGACGATGCCCAGTGGACAGCCGAGGAAGTCAGCGGCGCGCTCTACAAGCTCGAAAAGAACACGGTTCGCAGCCGGGTCATTGCCGGCGAGCCCCGAATTGATGGTCGCGATCAGAAAACGGTTCGTCCGATCGATGTGCAGGTCGGTATTTTGCCGAGGACGCACGGATCTGCGGTTTTCACACGCGGTGAGACCCAGGCGATTGTCACGACCACCCTCGGCACGGGTCGGGACGCGCAGATCATCGATGCGATCGAAGGTGAGCGTAAAGAGAATTTTATGCTGCACTACAACTTCCCGCCATTCTGCGTCGGTGAGACAGGCTTTGTCGGATCACCGAAACGCCGCGAAATCGGCCACGGCAAACTCGCAAAGCGAGGTATCCAGGCTGTCATGCCGGAGTTCGATGATTTCGGCTACGTGCTTCGCGTGGTATCGGAAATCACCGAGTCGAACGGTTCGAGCTCGATGGCTTCGGTCTGCGGCACCAGCCTCTCGCTAATGGATGCGGGCGTGCCCATCAAGGGCGCCGTGGCAGGCGTTGCCATGGGGCTCGTCAAGGAAGGCGACGATTATGCGGTACTAACTGACATCCTGGGTGATGAAGATCATCTCGGCGACATGGATTTCAAGGTTGCGGGTACCCAAGACGGTGTCACGGCGCTGCAAATGGACATCAAGATTCAGGGCATCACGCGCGAGATCATGGACAAGGCTCTCGACCAGGCGCGTGACGCACGCCTGCATATCCTTGGTGAAATGAACAAGGTCATCAGCGAGCCTCGCGAGGAAATGTCCGAGTGGGCACCGTCGATTATCGCATTCAAGATTGACCCGGAGAAGATTCGCGACGTCATCGGTAAGGGTGGTGCTGTTATCCGCGCCATGACCGAGGAGACCGGAGCGACGATCGACATTGAGCAAGACGGCACCGTACGTATCGCTTCAGTCGATGGCGCCTCAGGCAAAGAGGCGCAGCGCCGCATCGAGCTGATTACGGCCGATGTCGAAGTGGGCCGGATTTACGAAGGCAAGGTGGTTCGCCTGATGGACTTCGGCGCGTTTGTCTCGATCCTGCCGGGTAAGGACGGTCTAGTGCATATCTCGCAGATCTCGAACGAGCGCGTTGAGAAGGTCAGTGACAAGCTGTCGGAAGGCGACGTGGTCAAGGTCAAGGTGCTTGAAGTTGACCGCCAGGGCCGCGTACGGCTGTCGATGAAGGAAGTCGAGGCCGCCTAGGCTGTCGGGGGCGGCTCTTCGAGTTGCTCCTTGAGGAACTGTACGACACGCCGTGGCAG
>WVYQ01000019.1:24464-36305 GCA_011772865.1 Woeseiaceae bacterium
ATCAGCGTCGGCACGGAAATATCCCTCAAGAATCGCACCGAGCTGCATCGATCATAGTAGTCCTGCATCCCGTTAAAGCCGTGCAGGGGTGCTGTAACAGCATCGTCGAACTCGGCGAATGTCCTGGCCTGCATCGTTCTGTTCCAGTCAAAAGCTGCTGTATGACGGTCGAACTTACGAGCCACAGATTCCTTCATGCTTTTTAAGAGGTATCGCTGGTAAAACTTTGAAAATCCTATATTTAAAGCTTCCGCACATTTGTGCAGGTTGAGCGGTACGCAGACGGCGACGCTGGCCCTCAGCGGAGTTTTATCGCCGGATTCGCCAAGATACTTGAGCAGAACATTGCCGCCGAGTGAGTATCCCGCCGCAACGATGGGGCCGATGTTGCCGCTGTCGATCAGTGTTTTCAGGAAATGGCGGAGGTCGTTCGTCTCACCCGCGTGGTACCGGCGCGGCAGACGATTGCGATAATCGCCGCAATCGCGGAAATGCAGCACGCAGCAGCGCCAGCCACAGTCCGTAGCTGCGTGCATGAGCATGCGCGCGTAGGCGGACGCCGATGAACTCTCGAGGCCATGCAGTATCACCAGGAGCGGTGTGATTTTGGGCATCGAGGCTGACCCGGCGACCCAGTCCACTGCCGTGACATCGCCGTCAGGCAGTTCAAGGACGGTGCGGTGCAAGCTGCTCGTGCGGCGATATGCCCAGGGCATGGAGGGCAACATAGTCTGCAAATGGCGGTGCCTGAGCCAGCTTGCCGGCTTGAAATCGCTGCGGCAGATCCGCTTTTCGCCTTTTGTCGCGGTCATCATTCAGACAAAAAAACGGCCCCCCGCTTGCGCAGGGGGCCTGCCGTGGAGTGTAAACCCCTTCAGGCGTTGCAACGGGGGGCGGGGGAGCATATCCCCGTTGCACCGCCAACGCTAGTGCATCCAACCCCTTGAAGTCAAGGGGTTTCTTGATTTGGACCGGATGGTCAGGTGCGCGCTCTACAGACCCGGATAAGGGTGCGGCGAGTCGAGAGTCGTCACGCCCGTGAGCACAGTGATGTCCCAATTCTCGGCCGCCCAGGCCCAGATATCAGAGACATCCGCACCCACGAGCTCCTCTGGTGGCTCCAGCCGCAGGGTTTCCAGCGCGGCAAACAGCCATGCGGCAGGTTTTTCGAGTGGGACACCCGACGCTCCGTGACTTTTACTCAATTTCTGACCGCGATCATTAATGACCACAGGGACATGGCAATAGTCCGGCATGCCATAGCCAAGGAGCATCTGGAGCCAGATCTGCCGGGGCGTCGAGTCCATCAGGTCGATGCCGCGGACGATGTCGGTAATACCCTGCAAATGGTCGTCGACGACGACGGCCAGCTGGTATGCGATCAGGGTGTCCCGGCGCAGGATTACAAAGTCGCCGGATTCGGACTCGAGGGCCTGTGACTGCACTCCCTGCAGCCGATCTTCGAAGGTAATGGGATCATCATCGGTAAGAACGCGCAGTGCGAATTCAGACGTGCTGCAACCCTGACGGCAGGTACCCGGATAGATGATGCCGAGGGAACCGCGCCGGGCATCGGCCAGGTCACGGCGCGAGCAGCCGCACGGGTAAGCCTTCCCAGCCTCACGAAGTACCTGAATGGCAGCCTCGTGGGCATCACGGCTTGCACTCTGGTAGGTGACAGGTCCGTCCCATTCGAACCCATACACGTCCAGAGCCTTGAGGATCTCGTCGGTGGCTCCGGGTTGTTCCCGAGGTGGATCGATGTCCTCAACCCTCACGAGCCATTGGCCTTGGTTTTTCCGAGCCTCGAGATAGCTCGCGACGGCGGCCAGGAGAGATCCAAAATGGAGCGGGCCGGTCGGCGACGGCGCGAACCGACCTTTATAGGGCGAAGGAGACTTACCGTTACCGGTAGCGATCGTCCCGGTCTCGGAACTGGCGCTCGGCCAATTCCCGCCGTTCCTGGGCTTCGAGGCACAGGGTTGCTACCGGGCGCGCTTCGAGGCGCTTGAGCCCGATCTCCTCACCAGTCTCATCGCAATAGCCGTAGCTGCCTTCTTCGATTCGTGCGAGGGCCGAGTCAATCTTGCGCAGCAGCTTGCGTTCGCGATCACGCGTGCGCAGCTCCAGCCCGAATTCCGACTCCTGTGTGGCCCTGTCGTTCGGGTCAGGGAAATTGGCGGCTTCGTCTTGCATGTGATGCACGGTGCGGTCCACCTCGAACATCAGCTCGCGCTTCCAGGCTGTGAGAATCTGCTCGAAATGGTCGAGTTGAGCGGGGCTCATGTATTCTTCGCCTCGCCGTGGCTTGTAGGGTTCGATGCCGTGAATGGGGCCGGAAAGAACGTCTGCACGTGAACGCGCCCGGGCCTTCCTCCTGGCGGGCGCCTTCTTGCGCGGAGCGGCTTTCTTCTTGCTGACCTTCCTGGCGACCTTTTTCTTGCTGGCCTTTTTGGCGACTTTCTTCTTGCTGGCCTTCTTGGATGCCTTTTTTGCTACCTTTTTCCTGCTGGCCTTCTTGGCCGCTTTTTTGGCAACTTTCTTCCTGCTGGCCTTCTTGGCCGCTTTTTTGGCAACTTTTTTCCTGCTGACCTTCCTGGCGCTCGCTCGCTTTGACGCAGCCTTCTTACGGCTTGCTGTCGTCTTCTTTCGCTTCTTGCTCGCGGACTTCTTTGCGGGCATCTGGAACTCCTGCCGGATCGAGAAAAGGGCGGGATTATACATTGATGTTGGCCGCATGGAAGCCCATTTTTGTCGCAATTTTCAACCAGCTCGGAAGGGCCATCTGGAATCGTTTTATTGCCCGAATTCCATTACACTAGCCCGATTTGACGGACTTCTGGCGTCTGACACCCTATGCGACTCAGCAAAATCAAGCTTGCTGGCTTCAAATCCTTTGTCGACCCCACCAACATTACCTTCCCCAGCAGCCTTGTCGGCGTCGTTGGGCCCAATGGATGTGGGAAATCGAACGTCATCGACGCGGTTCGATGGGTCATGGGTGAGAGCTCGGCGAGTCGCCTGCGCGGCGATTCGATCACGGACGTCATTTTCAATGGCTCGAGCTCAAGAAAGCCTATCGGCGCAGCGTCGGTGGAACTGCTGTTCGACAACAGCGAAACCACCCTTGAGGGGCAGTATGCAAAATACGCGGAGATCTCCATCCGCCGAGAGGTGACTCGGGACGGAATCTCGAACTACTTCCTCAACGGCACGAAATGCCGCCGCAAGGACATTACGGGGGTATTCCTCGGCACGGGCCTTGGTCCACGGAGTTACTCGATTATCGAGCAGGGCATGATCTCCCGCCTGATCGAGGCCAAACCTGAAGAAATGCGGGTATTCCTGGAAGAAGCCGCGGGTATCTCCAAGTACAAGGAGCGCCGCCGGGAGACCTCCAATCGCATCAAGCACACCAAGGAGAACCTGGATCGTCTTCTGGACGTGCTCGAGGAAGTTGATAAGCAGATCAAGCACCTCGACCGCCAGGCCAAAACGGCTGAGCGCTATGGCCGTTACAAAGACGATGAGCGGCGCACGGCTGCAGAATTGCTGGCACTGCGTATTGGTAATCTTGACGATCAGGCCGCAAATGCGACACGGCAGCTGGAAGAGCGCAAGACCAGGCTTGAGGCGATCATTGCGGACCAGCGCAATGTCGAAGCGCAGATTGAAGAATCGCGTGAGCTGCAGAGCCAGCGTAACGATGACTTCAACGAGGTGCAGGGTCGTTTCTACAAGGTCGGCTCGGAGATCGCCCGGCTCGAACAGTCCATCGAGCATGCTCACGAGCTACGCGAACGCCAGGAAAAGGACCTTGAGCAGGCGATTCAGGGCGCGCATGAAATACGCGAGCACATCGACAAAGACCAGACCGAGATCAAACAGCTCGAGCTGACGCTGAATGAACTCGTTCCGGGCCTCGAGCAGGCGCGGCAGAGTGAGAAGGCATCGGTGGATTCGTTACATCGGGCGGAACAGGCGCTTGCGGACTGGCAGCATGAATGGGATGAGTTCACGGCTCGTTTCAACGAGACGCAGCAGTCGCGCAATGTCGAACAGACCCGCTCTGAGGAGATCGAATCGAGGCTCCAGAGCCTGAGTGATCGTCGCAGGAAGCTCGAAGAAGCCAGGTCCGGCGCAAGTGCCGAGGAATTGAAGGCTGAACTCGATGAGATAGCCGCGCAGGAACAGCGTAAGCGGCAGGCACGGGAAGAATTCGACCGCCATTTGGCAGACATTGCAGACAAGATTCGCAAGCTGCGTGAGCAGGACGGCAAACTGACGCGGCTCGTCGACGAGCGACGGGCAACGCTGCAGGAGGCCGAGGGCCGGTATGCGTCGCTCGAGGCGTTACAAAAGGCTGCTCTCGGCGAGGGCGACGAAGGCGTGCAGGAGTGGCTGTCGGGTTCCGGTCTCGATGCGAACAAGAAAGTCGCTCAGACGCTTGACGTTGCGGAAGGCTGGCAGAAAGCCGTCGAGACAGTTCTCGGCGATTATCTGCAGGCGATCTGCGTCAGTGACATCACGCCGGTTACAGAGAGTATCGCCAAGCTGCGTACGGGCAGCCTGACGATTCTGCAGGAGCAGGGCAGCGAACCAGAGTTGTTCGATATTTCCGACACGCTTGCGGCCAAAGTTTCGAGCGCGCCGAAGCCCGTCCATCGTTTACTGTCACAGGTCCGTATTGCGGATACGCTGAGCAGTGCCCTGGCAATCCGTGAGTCTGTTGGCGATGACGCCTCGGTCATCACCGCCGACGGAATCTGGCTCGGCAAGCAGTGGTTGCGGGTGTCGCGCGATAAAGATCCGAAGGCGGGGGTTCTCTCGCGAGAACACGACATGCGTCGACTCAAGAGCGAGATCCGGGAACTGCAAGCGCGATTCGAGAGTGCCGGGAAGTTGCTGCAGGATGGACGCTTTCGTCTTAACCAACTCGAAGAACGCCGCGAGGCTCTGCAAGCCGATGCGACGGCCTTGCTGAACGAATATTCCGAGCTGAAGGCGGCTCTCGATGCTGCCCAGTATCGGGTAGACCAGGCCAATGCGCGCCAGGCGTCTCTTACGGAGGAGGCGAGCGACGTCGATAACCAGCATATTTCGGCGGCAGAGCAGCTTCGTGAGTCGCGCCGCAGTTTCAATCAGGCGATGGAATCGCTGGAGGAGTTCGAGACATTACGGCAGACACTCGAAGCGCGGCGGGATGAGCTGCGTACCGAGCTGCAGCGCGTTCGTGAACAGGCGCAGGAAGACCGTCAGTCGGTTCAGAACATCACGATTCAGTTCGAGAGCCGTCGGACGAGCAAGGAATCAGCAGCACAGAACCTCGAGCGTATGCAGTCGCAGCTGAAGCAGTTTCAGAGTCGCGAGGTGGAAATTCGTGAGCAGCTCAAGCAGCGCCAGACCCCGCTCGCCGACAACAAGCAGTCGCTCGAAAAACAGCTGGCAAATCGCGTTGCGGTTGAAGAGGAGTTAGCAGCAGCTCGTAAGCTGGTTGAAGAAGTCGAGGAGAAACTTCGTAACCTCGACCAGGAGCGCATGCAGATTGATCAGTCTGTCGATGAGGCAAGGCAATTTGTTACCGAAGCTGAAATGGGTACGCGCGAAGTGCGAGTCAGGCGCGAGGGCTTTGTCGAGCAGCTGGACGCGACCGATTTCGAATTCGAATCACTCATAAGTGAAATGGATGAGTCGGCTGATGTCGAGACGTGGGAAGGGAAGCTCGAGAAAATACGCGCCCGCATCGATCGCCTGGGCCCGATCAATCTCGCTGCAATTGACGAGTTCAAGGAGCAATCCGAACGCAAAGCCTATCTCGACTCACAGCTCGAAGACCTCAACAGTGCGTTGGCAACCCTGGAGGGTGCGATCCGTAAGATTGACCGCGAGACTCGATCGCGGTTTCGCGATACGTTCAATGATGTCAATGCGGGCTTTCAGCGACTGTTCCCGAAACTCTTTGGTGGCGGCCATGCCTATCTAGAGCTGGCAGGTGACGATCTTCTGTCGGCAGGTGTTACGGTAATGGCGCGGCCGCCGGGTAAGCGAAATAGCACGATTCACCTCTTGTCGGGCGGTGAGAAGGCGCTGACTGCCGTTGCGCTGGTATTCGCGATTTTTGAGCTAAATCCTGCGCCGTTTTGTCTGCTCGATGAGGTCGATGCACCGCTCGATGATGCCAACGTCGGCCGCTTCTGCGATATCGTGCGCGAAATGTCTGAAAAGGTGCAGTTCGTGTTCATTACGCACAATAAGGGCACAATGGAGCTCGCACGCCAGCTCACTGGAGTAACGATGCAGGAGCCCGGCGTTTCTCGCCTCGTTTCGGTTGACCTTGATGAAGCTGTGAAGATGGTGGCGAGTTAGGTCGTTGAGAAATGGACGGTTTACGCTGGCTGTTGTTGTTCTTCGGGATACTGGTTATCGCCGGTGTCTATATATACAGCCGCCGCGAACGATCCAAGCCTTCTGAGCAAAGTCCCCCGGATCGTCGCGTTGCCCCCACTCTTGGTGATGAGCGGAGCGAGGACCAGGCCGAAGAGCCCGTTGGCGATGAAGTGCCACAGGCGGAGCCGGTTGAGGAGGCGCCGGTCAGGGAGGATCAGAAGATCGTCACTTTGCGCCTCATTGCACGAGAGGGTGGTGCGTTCAAGGGTGACGAGTTGATCTTGAGTATGCGCGGTATCGGGCTGCGCCATGGCAAATTCGGCATATTTCATCGTTACGATGGCAATGACGAAGACAAAACAGTCTTCAGCGCCGCCAGCCTGGTCGAACCCGGGAGCTTCGATCTCGCCAATATCAAGGATCAGGAGATTCCGGGAATCAGTTTGTTTCTGGTGCTTCCTGGCCCCATCGATGCTGTCGAGGCATTCGACATGATGATGGAGGCAGCTCGTGCGCTCGCACAATCGCTTAGCGCTGAACTACTCGACGAATCCGGTAGCACGCTGAGCATCCAGCGAGAGCGCTACCTGCGGGAAGAGGTAATCCAGTTTCAGCACAGTAACCTCGTTGCCTGAGCGGGCACATTCTCGCCCGTCATGGCATCCGTCAAAGAAGAACTGGAATCACTGAAAGAGCAGATTCGACACCACAATTATCAGTATCACGTTCTCGATGATCCCGAGATTCCGGATGCGGAGTACGACCGGTTGATGCGTCGCCTGCAGGCGATCGAACGCGAACATCCCGATCTCATCACTGATGATTCGCCGACACAACGGGTGGGCGATGCTCCTATTGCCGCATTCGGCACCGTGCAACATCAGGTTCCGATGTTGTCCCTGGACAACGCTTTCGCGGAAGAGGAATTGCGTGAATTTCATCGTCGGGTCACGGATCGGCTGGAACTCGAAGCCGATGCGGGCACCCTCGAGTACGCCGCAGAACCGAAGCTCGACGGTGCTGCGGTCAGCCTGCTGTATGAGGAGGGTAGGCTCGTTCGTGCTGCGACCCGTGGTGACGGTACCACCGGTGAGGACATAACCCACAACGTACGAACGATTGACGCCGTACCACTGAAACTTATTGGCAGCGGCTATCCTCCATCGCTCGAAGTCAGGGGTGAGGTCTTCATGCCAAAGGCCGGGTTTGAGGCGTATAACGAGCAGGCCAGGGCGAAAGGGGAAAAGACGTTCGTCAATCCGCGCAATGCAGCCGCCGGCAGTCTCAGGCAACTGGATCCGCGCCTCACCGCGGAGCGGCCGCTCGATATGTATGCCTATTCGGTAGGCAAGATCGATGGCGGCGATCTTCCGGCGACGCATAGCGAGGTGCTTGACCGGCTCCAAAGCTGGGGTTTGAAGGTGTGCCCGGAACGCGGTGTCGTGGCCGGCGTGGAGGGCTGCTTGGCCTTTTACAAGGAGATGGGGGCAAAACGCGATTCGCTGCCTTATGAGATTGATGGTGTGGTGTACAAGGTAAATGACCTGGTGCAGCAGAGAGAGCTCGGTTTTGTGTCGCGCGCGCCGCGCTGGGCAATTGCTCACAAGTTCCCGGCGCAGGAAGAGCTCACAACCGTTGAAGGCGTTGAGTTTCAGGTTGGCCGGACCGGTGCGGTAACGCCAGTGGCACGCCTGAAACCGGTGTTCGTCGGGGGCGTCACCGTCAGCAACGCGACGCTGCACAACATCGATGAATTGCATCGCAAGGATGTGAGGGTCGGTGACACCGTGACGATTCGGCGCGCTGGCGACGTCATTCCGGAAGTCGTTGGGGTCATTGCCAGCCGCCGTCCCAAGGGAACCAAGCCAGTACAGCTGCCGAAGCGCTGCCCAGTATGCGGTTCGACGGTGGCACGGGAAGGCGACGAAGCGGTCGCTAGGTGTACGGGTGGTTTGTATTGTGCGGCCCAGCGTGCCGAGTCGCTCAAGCACTTTGTCTCGCGCAAGGCGATGGATATTGAAGGTCTGGGTTCGAAGCTCATCGAGCAACTGGTGACAATCGATCGGATCAAGACGCCGGCAGATATTTTTCGCCTCGAGAAAGAAGAACTTGCTGCGCTCGAGCGCATGGGGGACAAGTCTGCCGAAAACTTGATTACGGCGATTGATGCGAGCCGATCGACAACGCTGGAACGATTCCTTTATGCGCTGGGAATTCGTGAGGTGGGGGAGGCGACAGCTGCTGCGCTCGCGACGCATTTTGGCAAGCTCGATGCTGTGATGTCGGCCGCAGAAAGTGAGTTGGTCGATGTGCCGGACGTTGGGCCGATAGTTGCGTCGCGCATCCGATCGTTTTTCGGCGAGGAGCATAACCGGGAGGTAATCCAGGCGCTCCGTGACTTAGGCGTGCACTGGGAGGAATCTGAGCCGCAACAAAGTCCAGCCGATGGGCCGCTCGCCGGAAAGACATTTGTTCTGACCGGCACTCTGCCGAACATGACGCGTGATGAGGCCAAGAAAAAAATTCAGGCGCTCGGCGGCAAAGTCACAGGTAGCGTCTCCAAGAACACGACTTACGTAGTCTTCGGCGAAAAAGCCGGTTCGAAACTCACCAAAGCACAGCAACTGGGCGTAGAGACCATCGATGAAGCTGGTCTCAATTCATTGCTAAAAAGCTCATAGCCAGATCTGGCACTGGCAGCAAACGCAAAAACCTAAGTATTCCTAAAGTTTCATTTATTGCACTTCAGAGCGCCGCAGGTAGAAACTTGGGCTATTTTTCCCAAGTCCGTCATTTTGTTAGCAAATTTTCAGAATCACCAATATATTTTCGGCCCATGCAAAACGACATCCAGCGACAGATTCTTGGGGCAATGCTGCTTGTCCTTAGGCCGATCGCTCGAGCTTTTCTCAAAGCAGGGATTGGTTATAGGGAATTCGCTGAAATCTCCAAAACAGCCTTTGTTGATGTGGCCGGAAAAGATTATGGGCTGCGCGGTCGGCCAACAAATATATCTAGAGTTGCAGTTATGACGGGCCTGACCCGAAAAGAAGTCCGAAGGATCCGCGATAAGACTGAAAGCGGCGATGCCATAGAGATGACAAAGCTCGCTCCGATGAGCCAGGTGATGCATCGATGGTTTACCGAGGGCGAATACACCTCCGAGAATGGTGTGCCAAAAGTACTTGATTTCGATTCTGGAGATCCTTCTTTTGCAGGTCTTGTCAAGAAGTATGGTGGCGATATACCTCCCGGAGCGATGAGGACAGAACTGAAGAGAATGGGAGTGGTGGAAGAACTTGAAAGTGGTCAACTCAAGGCTGTTTCCAGGTCAGTCGTAGGCTTGGAAAATCATGAAAAGTTCGTTCGTGGACTAGCACACGTGCTTTATCCCGCAGCGTTGTCGCTAGACCACAACATTGACAAAGATAGATCTGAAAATCCGTGGATTCACGTGTCGGCGTTTACACATTCTGTTGGTGAGCATGATGTTCGGCGAATAAGAAGAGTGTGTTCAGATAAAGCGTCTGGACTCGTTGAATCGGTAGACGATTTTCTCGCGGCATATGAGACTCTTCATGAGGTTTCTGACAGAGACGATGAATGTCGGGCCGTAGGAGTAGGGGTGTTCTACTTCGAAGATGAAAGCACGGAGTCGGGTATATTCGAATAATCGCTGAATCGAACATTTCAGCGAATAGCGCACAAGCCTCTATCAGAATCTAAGCACAGGATATTTCGGCAAATCTGAGCCGATTTTTGCGCAAATCCACTAATTTCTGGACCGTTCTCTCGCTAAGGCAGGGAATCGTTTGCTATCTGAGCTGGCACCGAAGTGATACCCAGGCAATATTTGGGCAGAATTAACCTTATAGAGAAAAAACTGTAAATTCATAGGGTTATCGTCGCTGCATCCGAGTTTCTCGGGTCATGAAAATCACCAGTTTTGACATAATCGCGACATTCAAAACAATCAGTTGTTCAAATGAAACAACAAGATAGTATTAAGACTTGCAAGGTTACATAACCTCCGTTTAATTTACATATTGCCTCGGAGTCAAATCCCAATATGGGACAAAACGTAAAAGAGCATTTGAGACTCGCCCTGAGGATGATGCTGAAGCCGTTGGTCAAGCTTCTGGTCAGCCAAGGTGTGTCACATGGGGATTTCTCGGAAGCGGCGAAAGACGTCTACGTCGAGATGGCGATTAGGCATTTCGACAAGACGTCCAGGGTGAACCAGTCAAAAGTCGCCATTTTGACTGGACTGACGAGAAAGGAGGTCAAAAACGTTATTGACCGAGCGATGAGGTCTGATCCTCAATCGCGAAATTATTCACGACCGGCGAGGGTTTTGGCTGGCTGGCACAGTGATCCAAGGTATCTTGGACCTTACGGTGTACCACTGGAAATTCCCTACGAGTCTCCAGTTGATGGTGGAACGCCTTCGTTCGTGGAACTTGTCAGGACATATAGCGGGGATATGGCGCCGCGCCCAATGCTGAAAGAACTAATTCGAATTGGTGCGGTAGTCGAGACGGAGAAAAACCTGCTGAAAGTTCTCAGAAGGGAATTTATTCCTGAGGCGCTTTCAGCTGAATTGGTGGAACGATTAGGCCAAGTGGCACATAACTTCTTTTCCACCGCGGCAAGGAACATAGAAAAAGGCAGCCCAGAAGAAGGCGTTTTTGAACGAATAGTATTTGCCGAAAATGGCGTAACACCAACTACTCTTGAGATGTTTGATGCGTATGTAAAGAACAGAGGACAGGAGTTTTTGGAAGAACTAGATAACTGGTTTGTCGCAAGGGAGAAGTTGGAAAAAACCGTAGACCGAACGATTCAGACTGGATTTGGCATGTACCATTACATTGAGACTCCAGATGCGAAATCGGACTTGCGAGAGCTTTTAATAGAGCGAGGGTTGGAAGTCCAGGAAAACAACGAATAGATGCCTGGCAATTAATAGTCAGATCGGACGGATTCTGATCCGGCAATTACTTAGGTAATCAGGGATATAGGAATTACCTAAGACAAATAAGGAGCGATAAAAATGGCTAACGCAAAAAGCGCCAGAGCATTATGTGCTCTGGGAGCGTCGCTTGTTGCGGTCCTCTTGGCACCGGCATCTATTGCCGGTACACAGCAAAGTGGAACTAATGCGATTACTGGAAGCGGCGTAGACGCGATTACCGGTAGTGGCGTTGATGCAATCACCGGTAGCGGCGTCGATGCGATCACCGGTAGCGGCGTTGATGCAATCACCGGTAGCGGCGTCGATGCGATCACCGGTAGCGGCGTTGATGCAATCACGGGTAGTGGGGTTGATGCAATCACCGGTAGCGGCGTAGACGCGATCACCGGTAGTGGCGTCGATGCAATTACGGGCAGTGGCGTCGATGCGATTACTGGAAGCGGCGTCGATGCGATTACGGGTAGTGGGGTTGATGCAAT
>WVYQ01000019.1:36419-47296 GCA_011772865.1 Woeseiaceae bacterium
AGTGGGGTTGATGCAATCACCGGTAGCGGCGTCGATGCGATTACGGGTAGTGGGGTTGATGCGATCACCGGTAGTGGCGTAGACGCGATCACCGGTAGTGGCGTCGATGCGATTACTGGAAGCGGCGTCGATGCAATTACGGGTAGTGGCGTTGATGCAATTACGGGTAGTGGCGTTGATGCAATTACGGGTAGTGGCGTAGATGCGATCACCGGTAGCGGCGCGCCAATGCTTGCTGGTCCTGTAAGTGAGATCGACCTGGATGCAGGCAGTTTCACGGCAGTGGGCCAGACGGTTACATATTCACATGCGGCACTTGGTTCGATGGCTGTTGGCGATTTCGTTGTTGTGTATGGCTCTCTGACAGGAGCAGGCCAGATCGATGCAACGGGTGTCGACATCTCAGCCGATATGTATGTCCCAGGCGCATCTGAGGTCATGGTAACCGGTATTCCCTCATCGATTGATTACTCAACCGGAAGCATGCGTATCGGCGACTTGAACGTCGACTATACGTTGTCACTCGGTGGAAACGGGTTTGGCGAAATGGGGGCCGCCATTACAGTCTATGGAACGCAGCCGGCGCTCGGCGGCACCATGCTCGGTGACACGGTCATCGACAAGACTGAACTGTTCTTGAGGGACTGATTACTTCGATAAACGCTCATCAAAGTAAAACAGGGAAGCCAGTCTCTCTGAACCCATAAAAAGAAAGGCCGCAAATATGCGGCCTTTCTTTTGCGGAATAAAAAAAGTCGGCGTCCCTGCCGACTTAGTTCTCGTATCCACCATAAGGGAGATGCGAGGGTTGGAGAAGCCACCCCCGAGCGATTAGGAGTGACTTCGAAGTGGATAGTAGAATCGTCACTCGAAGCGAGATGTGATTCGATTCACAAATCTTCGCGAACGACCGAAAAAGGGCACCAAATGGTGCCCTGATTTCGAAAAAAAATATATTAAGTAAAGTCAGTTCAGTTCTTACTTGCGTAGTCCGCGCGAAGTGTCTCGAGATACACCTGAAACTTTTCCTGCTCGACGCGCTGCTTGATGACGTCTCGCACGCTATCGAGAGTCGGCGGCTGATTGGCTCGAGAGTCTTCCCTCAGGATGACATGCCAGCCGAACTGCGTTTGAACCGGTTCTGCCGTGTGCGCGCCGTCTTCAAGGGCGGACACAGCCTCCGAAAACTGCGGCACCATCTGGTCTGGAGAGAACCAACCGAGATCGCCGCCGTTCGGTCCGGTTGGCCCGGTGGAGTGGGTCATCGCAAGTTCCGCGAAATCTGCGCCTTCATCAAGCTGGCTGATCAGATCCATGGCAGCGGCCTGGGTATCGACAAGAATGTGGCGCGCTTTGAACTGCTGGTCCGGGGCCACCTTCATCTGCTGTTCGTAGGCAGCCAGAATTTCTTCTTCTGAAGCCGGATTGTTGGCAAAGAAATCACCGGCAATAGCCTGTGCCAGGACGGCGCGGCTTTGCAATTCGATTTGCGCCTTGACCCGCTCGTCGTCAGCGACGGATTGGGCGCTCGGCTGAGTGGTGAGCAGGTAGATATCCGTTAGCTCCTGCATTACGACCATTCGCTCTTCCTCAGTGGCCTGGTCTGCGGGTCGTTGAATACGGCTCTCCAGGTACATATTGACGACCGAGCTATCGACAGAAACGTCGTTTACGGTGAAAACCGTTTCGGCATTGGCAGTTGCTGCCAGTGTCCCTGTGACAGCCAGCGCCACGAATGCTCCAGGTAAACCGGAGCGCTTGTCAATGTTCATCCTGTGTCCTCAGTTACTAAAGATCGGTAGGGCCAAACTCTTGGCGTTCGGCAGGTGAAAATGCGTTTATGCGAAGTGCATGAATATCCGATTCCATGAAGGTGCCCAGCGCATCATAAACTAATCGGTGTCGTGCAATGCGACCCAAACCGCTAAAACGATCGGACACAATTGTAACCTCAAAGTGCCCTTTACCTTCCTTCGCGCCCTCATGACCCTGATGCAGGTGGCTTTGGTCTTTGACGAGGAGTTCTGCCGGGGCAAGGGCGTTCAGCAACAACTCTTCGATCGTCTGGCGCCGGGTATCGTCCATCGCGTCATGCCTCGGAATCGGCATCGGTGCCAGGATTCTGCTCAATGACTGAGGCAATCCAAAGCGACTGAACGACCAGGAATACGAGCGTGAGACCAAGCAGACCGAACAGCTTGAATTTCACCCAGGTCGGTTCGCTGAACGTATAGGCCACATAAATATTCAATGCACCGGCGACTACTGAGTAGATGACCCACATAAGATTCAGCGTGCGCCAGCGGTCTGAGGGAAGTTCGATGGGCGACTCCGTGCCCTGCGAAGCCGCCTGGAGCATGCGCTGCACGATCGTTTTTTCCCCAACAAAGTGACTACCGAGGCAGACCAACGCGAACACCCAGTAAAACACGGTCGGTTTCCAGTAAAAGAAGACCGGGTTGTCCAGCGCCAACGTAATTGCGCCGAATGCGACTACCAGGCCGGTGGAGACCGCCGTCATCTTGTTGAGTTTGCGGGTGAAATACCACTGGCCCGCCAGGACGATCGGCGCCACGACCATGATGACCACAATTGCGAGGAAGATGTCCTTCGTCGCGATATAGCTTCCGAAGAAGAAAATAATCGGCAAATAGTCGACAAGCAGGTGCATCGGGAACCGGTTTCCAGGAATCGGGGCGGCATGATACCGGGTTTTGCCACCTTGCGTCTCGCTGCGCAGACCCTACAATCCGCGCGTGGCCAAGCTGATAGCAGTGCATCCTAACGACCCGCAGNNACGGACTCGAGCTATGCGTTTGGATGCCACATCGGTGACAAGCGAGCCATCGACCGGATCCGCCGTATTCGTCGAACGCATAAGAAGCACAACTTCACGCTCGTATGCCGTGATTTATCGGAAATCAGTACCTATGCCCGGGTAGACAATTGGGCCTACCGGCTTGTCAAATCGATGACGCCGGGCCCATACACCTTCATCCTGCCGGCGACGCGAGAGCTGCCCAAGCGCCTGCAGAGCACGAAGCGTCGGACCATCGGTATGCGCGTGCCTGACCATCCCCTGGTGAGGGCCGTGCTCGACGAACTGGGTGAGCCGATCATGAGTTCAACGCTGACGCTGCCAGGCGAAGATCTGCCGCTGACGGATCCGGTGGAGATAGAAGAGCGTATAGGTCATGAAATTGACGCAATTATCGACGCGGGGCCAACGGGTATTGAACCGACGAGCGTCATCGATCTGACGACCGGGGTTGCAAAGGTTCTTCGGGTTGGCCGCGGGGACGTTAGCGCATTGCTGTGACCGGAATGCTGTCTCGGCCGCGAATTGCGCTAAAATGCGCCCATATTCACCCGGAATCGTGATGAAACCCGATCTCAAAGTCCTGAAGCGTGAAGACGCGCCCAAGCCCCCTCAGGACGAAAAGCAGACCCCGGCCCAATCCGAGATGCCGTTCGCCGTTGTCGACGGCGAGCCGGTGACGGCACTCCCTCAGGACCTGTACATCCCACCGTATGCATTGCAGGTGTTCCTCGAGGCGTTCGAGGGGCCGCTTGACCTGCTCCTGTACCTGATTCGCAGGCAGAACATCGATATTCTCGATATCCCGATTGCGGAGATTACCGAGCAGTACGTACAGTACATCGAGCTCATGAAGGAGATGCAGCTCGAGCTCGCGGGCGAATATCTGCTAATGGCCGCCATGCTGGCCGAGATCAAATCGCGCATGCTGTTGCCGCGGCCGCAAACGGTGGAAGAGGAAGAAGAGGATCCGCGCGCCGAGCTGGTTCGGCGACTGCAGGAGTACGAGCGCTTCAAAAAAGCGGCGCAGGATATATCGGACCTGCCGCGGCTCGAAAGGGATACATTCGTCGCCTCGGCGGACGCACCGGAGCGAAAGGTTGTCACTCAGCTGCCCGACGTCACCCTGAAAGAGCTGCTGCTTGCGTTCCACGATGTCCTGAAACGCGCCGAGATGTTCTCGAACCTTCACCTGCAGCGAGAGCCGTTGTCTGTTCGCCAGCGCATGTCCGAGATCCTGTCGCGCATCAATGCCAACGAGTTTGCCGGGTTTAGCGACCTGTTCGACCCGGAAGAGGGTCGAATGGGCGTCGCAGTGACCTTCATAGCGATTCTCGAGTTGCTCAAAGAGACGCTGATCGAGGTGGTTCAGGCCGAAGAGTTTTCAACGCTGCACGTCCGGGCCGCCTCTAACGTGCGACTGGTGGCGGACAACGCAGAAGCCGACCAGGAGAGTGTGAATTAATGGATCCGAGCGAGATCAAGCATTTCATCGAGGCCGCCTTACTGGCGGCCGGTCGTCCATTGAGCGTCGATCAGCTGCAGAATCTGTTTGATGGCCGTATGGCGCCTGAGAAGGCGGAAATCCGCCAGGCGCTATCCATGCTGATCGAGGAGTATGAGCCTCGCGGGATAACGATCGGGGAAGTGGCCTCGGGATTCCGAATTCAGATCAAGGCTGCGATGGCCGATCAGCTGCAGAAACTGTGGGAGGAGCGGCCGCCCAGGTACTCGCGTGCCCTGTTCGAGACGCTGGCGCTGGTTGCTTACCGGCAGCCTATTACCCGCGGGGAAATTGAAGAGGTACGCGGGGTGTCGGTTAGTCCGAACATCGTACGTACGCTGATCGAGCGTGACTGGGTAAGAGTCGTCGGACACCGGGATGTGCCCGGTCGTCCGGAGATGTTCGGGACAACCAAGCAATTTCTCGACTACTTCGGTCTCAAGAAGCTCGATGACTTGCCACCACTGGCTGATTTGTCGGATTGGGAAAGCCTGCGTGTTCAGCTGAATCTTCCGGAGGTCGAGCAAGACACGAGTGACGAGCCTCCTCCCGTCCCGGTCGTCCCCGTGCTGTATCCCGAAGACGAGGTGGCGGCGGAGGCGGAAAGCGCACAGGACGAACAAGTCGAGGACGAGAGGCTCCCGCCGCTCGACGACGATGTCGAGGAGCTCGTTGTCTCGGAATGGCCCGATCCGGCTGAAAGCGGGGGCTGAGGCTGCCGCAGTGCCCGATCGCGCACAGAAGGTGCTCGCGGCGGCCGGTTATGGCTCGCGGCGCAAAGTGGAACGCTGGATCAGCGAGGGAAGGCTCCGGATCAATGGTCGTGCCGCCGTGCCCGGCGATACGCTGGAGGGCACCGAGAAAGTCACGCTCGATGGTCGGCCACTAAACGTCCGTCGTCGCAAGCAGGCCCACCGATACATCCTGTACAACAAGCCGGGCGATGAAATCACCACGCGTAACGACCCGGAAGGCCGCAAGTGCGTGTTCGATAACCTGCCCCGGCTCAAAGGCGCACGCTGGGTCGCTGTCGGCAGACTGGATCTGACGACCACTGGCCTGTTGTTGTTCACGACGGACGGTGAACTGGCCAATGCGCTCATGCACCCGTCGTCGGAGATTACGCGCCGTTACGCTGTACGCATACACGGCGAACCGGGCAAACACGATCTGCAGAGGCTCAAGTCTGGCATTGAGCTCGATGATGGGCCCGCACACTTTGAGGCAATTGAAGCAGCCGGCGGCGACGGCGCCAATCGCTGGTTCAATGTGTCACTCAGGGAAGGCCGCAATCGGGAGGTACGCCGCCTCTGGGCAGCAGCAGGCTACGAGGTCAGCCGCCTGATCCGGATCGGCTACGGGCCACTGGACCTGCCGCGCAGGCTGCGACGTGGCCAGTACGAGGCCCTGACGCCCGGCCAGGTGCGCTTGCTCTACGCAGCAGGCGGCCTGAAATTGCCCGAAGATCTTGCAAAGACGCCCAAAAGGCATAGAAAAAGTTATAAAAAATAATAATTTATATAGCTTACTTCATCTAACTTCTTATTGAGCGTCGAAGCTCTGCCCGGTGACCCCCTGGCTGTCGGGGCCCAGCAGGTAGATGTAGGCCGCAAGAATGTCTTCGGGCCGCTTCAACGCATCCCGATCCTCAGCCGGATAGGCCTCCAGGCGCATTCCGGTTCGTGTCGCACCCGGGTTGATGCAGTTGACGCGGAGTTTTCCGTGGCGGTGCTCGTCAGCGAGCACCTGCGACAGGCCTTCGGTGGCAAACTTTGACACGGCATAGGCGCCCCAGAATGCCCGTCCGACCCGGCCAACCCCGCTGCTCGTGAAAATGACCGACGGATCTTCCGATTGTTGCAAAATTGGCAGACAGACCTGCGTCAGCGCGAAGGCCGAAGTCACATTGACGTGCATCACTTTCTGCCACATCGCGGCGTCATATTGCTCAATCGAGTACCGGTCGCCGAGGATGCCGGCATTATGCACCAGGCCGTCGAGGCGCCCGAATTCCTGGTCAAGATTCTCGGCAAGCGAGACGTAGGCGGTGCTGTCGGCAGTGGCGAGATCGATGACGGCAATCGATGGCCGCGGCGCCCCGTCGATTGCCTCTACCTGGTCGTAGACGGCCTCCAGCTTGTCGACGTTGCGGCCATGCAAGATTACCTGCGCGCCCAGTTCGGCGGCCTGACTCGCAAGGGCGCGGCCGATACCGTCGCTGGCGCCAGTTATCAGGATGATCCGGTCACGCAGAATATCGGTCGGGTAGGTGTATTCCCGGGGATCAATGCTCAACGGGGTGTCCTCAGTGCTTTTTGACGGTGTCTTCGTCGTCGCTGCTGCTTTCGATCATCGTGCGAGGCACGGGGTCCAGGGACTCGAGTTTTTCGATTTCTCGCTTCTCGTGGACGCCGAGCTCCACAAACTTGCGCGCGCCGGGCAAAACGCTTCGCTCGAGAGACCCGACAGCCTTGTTGTAATTCTCGACGCTGCGAGCCAATTGCCGGCCCATTGTGTTCATGTGACCGACGAACGTGGCCAGGCGGGCGTGGAGATCCTCCGCGAGAACTCGGATTTCGCGGGCATTTTCGGCAAGCGACAACTGCCGCCATCCATAGGCCACGGCCTTCAGCAGGGCGACAAGGCTCGTGGGAGTAGCCAGGATGATCTGTTTCGACAACGCGTATTCGATCAGGTCCGGTCTTTCATTGAGTGCCGCACTCAGGAACTGGTCCCCGGGAATGAACAGGATCACGAACTCCGGACTCTCCTCGAACTGGTCCCAGTAAGCCTTGGAGGCCAGCATGCGGATGTGCGTGTGTACATTCTTGGCATGCCGCTCCAGGGCCAGTTTGCGCTGGGCATCGTCAGGCGCCTCGATGGCCTCGAGATAGGCATCAAGCGGCGTTTTCACATCCACGACGAGCTCGCGCTGGTCCGGCATGCGCACGATCATGTCGGGACGAATGATCTGGCCCTCGCTGGCCGTGTGCACCTGCTCCTGGAAGTCACAGTGCTCGACCATCCCGGCCAGTTCGACGAGTCGCCGCAACGTAATCTCGCCCCAGCGGCCACGCACCTCCGGACGCCGCAGCGCGTTGACGAGATTGTGCGTTTCCTGCTGCAGCGATTTCTGGCTGGTC
Source organism: Woeseiaceae bacterium (assembly GCA_011772865.1). Classification (GTDB taxonomy): domain Bacteria; phylum Pseudomonadota; class Gammaproteobacteria; order Steroidobacterales; family Woeseiaceae; genus UBA1847. The sequence continues at coordinate 43,885 of WVYQ01000019.1, forward strand.
TGCATCTCCTCGAGCTGCGCCCGTATGCCGCCGTAGGCCTCACGGCGGGATTTTTCGAGTTCCGCGATCTGCTTGTGGGATGCCTCGAGCGCATCGCGAATCGGCTTCACAAGCGCCTCGACGGCCTTCTCGCGTTCACTGAGTTCGCGTTTGGCCTTTTCCTGCTGCGTACCGAGGTTCTGCTCGGCGAGTTTCAGGAATGTTTCGCTGTTGGCTTGCAGCGTCTGGTTGGCCAGGTCGGAGAATGCCCGGGTTATCTGCGCGTTGGCGGCCTCAAACGCGATCTCGCGCTCTTTTTCCAGGGCCTGCTGGCTCTGTATCTGCGCTTCGAGCTGCCGTTGCCGCCGGCGTCCAAACCCCCAGGCAATCAGAGCTCCCAGTACGAGGCCAATTGCAAGCGCTGGCAGCGCATACTCGAGCAGCAGCGGATCGATCGAGATTGAATCCATCACGGGTCCAGATTAACCGCTTTGAGGACGATTTGGGTAAGTTCTTCGGTATCGGCCGCGATGGCGTCGGCCCCCCAGGCATCAGCACTGTCATCCGGCGTGATGTAACCATAGGCAGCCGCGACCGTACCCATTCCGGCCGCGCGGCCTGCAGCCATATCGCGCGCGGAGTCGCCCACGTAAAGCGTTCCTGTCGTCTCGAAGCCTGCAATCTCACACGCGTGGTGCAATGGGGCGGGGTCGGGTTTGCGCCGTGGCAATGTATCGCCACTCACACAGCATGCGGCACGCTCTGCAAGTGCCAGCGCTTTAAGCAGCGGTTCGGTCAGAAATTGCGGCTTGTTGGTAACGACTCCCCAGGGCAGCTCGGCGTCGTCCAGGAGGTCAACGAGCCTGTCGAGCCCGGGAAAGACCGTCGAGCTATCACAAATCCGCGCCGCATATCGCTCGAGGAATTGCAGCCTTAGAGATTCGATGACCGAGTCGTCGGCCCCCCGAAAACCGAGCCGCAACAGGCCAACAGCGCCATTCGACACATACGACCGGCCGAGATCGTAGCCAACCGGTTCGATGCCGTTGTCGGCTTGTAAGGACTGAAGGACTGCCACCATATCGGGGGCGGTATCGACGAGGGTCCCGTCGAGATCAAAAAGGACGGCCGTGAAGTTGCCGGCATTGAGTGAATTCAAGATCTACTCGGCCTCCGGCCGACGGAAATACATCAGGTAATTGACGTCCACGTTCGGTCCGAGCGAGTACTCGCGCGTCAACGGGTTGTAGTGCAGCCCAATGCTGGCGCGATGCTCGAGACCGGCTTTCCGAGCCCAGGATTCGAGTTCTGAAGGACGTATGAATTTCTGGTACTCGTGCGTTCCGGCTGGCAGCAGGCGCAGCACATACTCGGCGCCAACGATCGCAAACAGGAACGACTTGGGATTGCGGTTGATTGTTGAAAAAAAGACATGACCGCCAGGTCGGACGAGTTGCGTTGCCGATGCGATCACGCGAGAAGGCGAGGGTACATGCTCGAGCATCTCCAGGCAGGTGACAACGTCGTATTGACCGCTGCGCTCCGCAGAGAGGTCCTCGGCTGTCGATTGCAGGTACTCCACCTCGGCACCGGACTCCAGTTGGTGCAAATGCGCCACGCCCAGGGGTTTTTCCGCCATATCGATGCCCGTCACCCGCGCACCGGCATTGGCCATGGCTTCGGTCAGGATCCCACCGCCACAGCCGATGTCGAGCGCGCTTGCACCCGCCAGGTCGACATGCTGTCGGATCCAGTCGAGTCGCAGCGGATTGATCTCATGCAGTGGGCGGAATTCCCCATCGGGATCCCACCACCGGGCCGCCAGCGCATCAAATTTGGCGACTTCCGCCGCATCAACATTGTGGGGAATTTCGGTCATCGGGAGAGGCTCCAAAGTGCTGCGCAGTATACCCCCAGAAACGCCTGAAAACAGTGCTGTAGAGGCCTCCGTATGGTACAATTTGGGCCTTGATTCGGGGCGGTTTTACGCCCGTTTCGAGCCAGGCAAAATCAACCAATATTCTGATCGATACCCATTAACTTTTAGCGCTAAATACAGGTTCCGTTCAATGCCGGAACCACGCCCGGATTGTGAGTTTGTATGGCTGAAGTCGCCCAGGAACTGTTGTCAGTAAGTCTCGAAGAGGAGATGCAACAGTCCTATCTCGACTACGCGATGAGCGTAATTGTCGGACGTGCCTTGCCCGATGTGCGGGACGGACTGAAGCCGGTGCACCGGCGTGTTCTTTATGCCATGCGCGAGCTCGGTAACGATTACAACAAGCCGTACAAGAAATCGGCCCGCGTCGTCGGTGATGTGATCGGTAAATACCACCCGCACGGCGACTCCGCGGTCTACGACACGATCGTCCGAATGGCACAGCCATTCTCCATGCGCGCCATGCTTGTCGACGGACAGGGCAACTTCGGATCGGTTGACGGAGATGCGCCGGCGGCGATGCGTTACACCGAGGTGCGAATGTCGCGGGTTGCGCACGAGCTGCTTGCAGACATCGACAAGGAAACGGTCGATTTCGTCGAGAACTACGATGGATCGGAAGAAGAGCCGTCGGTCATGCCCACGCGGCTGCCAAACCTTCTCGTCAATGGCTCCTCGGGCATCGCGGTTGGAATGGCAACGAATATACCGCCGCATAATCTCAATGAGGTGGTCGCCGCGGCGCTGGTCCTGATCGACGATCCTTCGATCGATATACCCGGACTGATGGAACACCTTCCGGGGCCCGATTTCCCGACCGCAGGCATCATTAACGGCGCCGCGGGAATCTATTCTGCATATCGCACGGGACGCGGCCGTGTCTATATTCGGGCGCGCACGGAGATCGAGCAGTTCGGCAAACAGGGGCGTGAGGCAATCATCGTTACGGAGCTGCCTTACCAGGTCAACAAAGCACGCCTGATCGAGAAAATCGCAGAGCTCGTGCGCGACAAGCGTATCGAAGGCATCAGTGAGCTGCGCGATGAGTCCGATAAAGACGGCATGCGCATCGTAATCGAGCTGCGTAAAGGCGAAGTCAGCGACGTCGTGTTGAACAATCTCTACAAGCAGACACCGATGCAGAGCGTGTTCGGCATCAACATGGTGGCCCTGCACGAGGGACAGCCCAAGCTCATGAACCTGAAGCAGGTTCTAGAGGCGTTTCTCGCACACCGTCGCGAAGTGGTCACCCGCCGGACAATTTTCGACCTGCGCAAGGCTCGGGACAGGGCGCACGTGCTCGAAGGACAGGCGGTTGCGCTGGCCAATATCGATGAGGTCATCGAACTGATCAAGGCGTCACCGTCGCCGGCGGATGCAAAGGAAGCCCTGATAGCCCGCTCCTGGGAACCCGGGTCAGTAACCGGAATGCTCAAAAAGGCCGGCAAGATGGACACCCGACCGGATCATCTCGAAGACGGGTACGGACTGATC
>WVYQ01000019.1:47335-64950 GCA_011772865.1 Woeseiaceae bacterium
AATTTTCTAATATATTGGCGGATCCCGACAAGCTGCTCGCGGTCATCCGGAACGAGCTGATCGAGGTGCGCGACGCGTTTGGCGACGAGCGGCGCACCGAAATTGTTCAGGATCACAGCGATCTGAGCGTCGAAGACCTGATTCCGAGTGAAGAGGTCGTGGTGACGCTATCCCACGGCGGCTATGCCAAGGCGCAGCCGATCGATACCTACCAGGCCCAGCGAAGGGGTGGTCGCGGAAGGTCGGCGACCAAGGTCAAAGATGAGGATTTCATCGACAAGCTGTTCATCGCCAACACCCACGACACGATTCTGTGCTTTTCGAGCCGCGGCAAGATTTACTGGCTCAAGGTTTACCAGGTGCCACAGGCGAGCCGTGGCGCGCGTGGCAAACCCATCGTCAACCTGCTTCCGCTCGAAGAAGGTGAAAGGATCAACGCCGTATTGCCGATCAAAGGGTACGCCGAGGACAGCTTTGTTTTCATGGCGACGTCGGGGGGAACCGTCAAAAAGACGCCGCTCAGCCAATTCTCCCGACCGAGATCGAACGGCATCATCGCCATCGACCTGCGGGAAGACCAACTTGTGGATGTCGCGATCACCGATGGCGATGCGGAGATCCTGCTGTTTTCGAGTTCGGGTAAGAGTATTCGCTTCCGCGAGTCCGATGTTCGTCCCATGGGGCGCAGCGCCGCAGGAGTCAGGGGTATCAAGCTGGCTGAGGGCCACGAGGTCATCGCACTGGCGATTATCCGCGCAGGTATGATCCTGACGGCCACCGAAAACGGCTACGGAAAACGCACGGCAGTCGAGGAGTTTCCGATACAGGGCCGGGGTGGCCAGGGTGTTATCGCAATCCAGACCAGCGAAAGAAATGGCCGCACCGTGGGTGCAGCGCAGGTCGCCGACGACGATGAGATCATGCTGATCAGTTCCAGTGGCACCTTGGTCAGAACGGGTGTGGACGATATCTCTGTGCAAGGCCGGAATACCCAGGGTGTGCGGCTAATCCGGGTCGAGGAGAACCAGCGCCTCGTGGGGCTGGCGCGAATCGAATCCATCGAGGAAGACGAAGATTAACGCGCAGCCATATGCGTAATTGCCTAGTGCAATTGCAACGTCAAACCGCAACAATAGCCCCGGAACGAACCGACCCGTATTTTCTCTAGCAAGGACCCGCAGCGACATGTCTCGCGTCTACAACTTTTCGGCCGGGCCTGCGGCGTTGCCGCTCGAAGTCCTCGAAACTATTCGGGATGACATCCCCGACTGGCAAGGCACCGGGATGTCGGTCATGGAAATCAGCCACCGCAGCAAGGAATTTGTGGATCTGGCGGCGCGCTGCGAAACGAATCTCCGGACGTTGTTAGCCATACCTGACGACTACAGCGTGATTTGGACCCAGGGTGGGGCAACACTGCAGATGGCCATGGTTCCATGGAATCTGGCGGCACCCGATGACGCGGCCGACTACGTGGTGACCGGCAGTTGGGGCAGGAAGGCGCTTGGCGAGGCGCAAAAGGCCTGCCGTGCAAACCTCGCTGCCGACGCATCGGATCGGAACTTCACCTATATTCCGGAGCCATCGATGTGGCAGCTCAGCGACAATGCCGCGTACCTGCACATCACAGCCAACGAGACGATTGCCGGCGTCGAATTTCACGAGTTGCCCGACAGTGAAGTGCCCATAGTCTCGGATATGTCGAGCACAATTCTCTCGCGACCGATCGATGTCAGTCGCTACGGCGCGATCTATGCGGGTGCACAGAAAAACATTGGCCCCGCAGGTATTACGCTGGCCATTGTGCGCAATGACCTGCTGGAGCCGAAGCGTGACAACCTGCCGCACCTGATGATGTGGAAGTCCTACGCCGAGTCGGACTCTATGACCAATACACCGCCAACGTTCGCCTGGTACGTAGCTGATCTCGTACTGCAGCATTTGCTGGCGATCGGCGGGCTCGAGGCAATGGCCGAGGTCAATCAACGCAAGTCCGGTAAGCTTTATGCCGCGATCGATGCCTCGGATTTTTACGGTAACCCCGTCGACAAGAGCTGCCGGTCCTGGATGAATGTCCCGTTCATCCTCGTGGACCCGGATCTGGACGGGAAATTTCTCGACGAGTCCGCCGAAGCCGGGCTGACCAATCTAAAGGGACATCGATCAGTCGGCGGAATGCGAGCATCGATCTACAATGCCGTCCCAGAAGAGGCAGTCGACGCGCTGATCGATTTTATGGCTGATTTCGAACGCAGGTACGGATGAGCATGTTCAAGATATTGACCCTCAACAACATCGCAGTGGAAGGGCTGCGGCACCTCCCGCGAGAACGCTACGAAGTTGCCTCGGAGATCGCCCATCCGGACGCTGTCCTGGTGCGATCATTCGATATGCATGATTGGGATATCCCAGAGACTGTCGTCGCCATCGGACGCGCGGGCGCGGGAACCAACAATATCCCGGTGGAGAAGATGGCGGCGCGCGGCGTGCCGGTTTTCAATGCGCCCGGCGCCAACGCCAACGCAGTCAAGGAATTGGTCATTGCCGGCTTGTTGCTTGCGGCGCGCAATCTTTGCGACGCACGCGAACACGTCAAGGGCCTTGCCGAAACCGGCGAGGCGCTCGACAAGGCGGTGGAGGCTGGCAAGAGACAGTTCGTCGGTTTCGAGCTACCCGGGAAAACGCTCGGAGTCATCGGGCTGGGCGCCATTGGTGTAGAAGTTGCCAACGTCGCGCTCGCGCTGGGAATGAAGGTCATTGGCTTTGACCCGAAGATCACGGTTCGCCGGGCATGGCAGCTGTCATCGGGTGTCGAACATGCGGAGACGCTCGACCAGTTGTTCCAGCACGCCGACGCGGTGACTGTCCACGTGCCGCTCATCGAGGAAACGAAAGGCCTGATCAACCGTGACCGGCTTGCCCTGATGCCGGACGGGGCGGTAGTGATCAACTTTGCCCGAGGCGGCGTCACCGATGACGACGCGATTGTTGCGGCTCTGGATAGTGGCAAACTGCATAGCTACGTGACCGACTTCCCGGCGGAAAAAACCAAATCACATCCCAAGGTTGTCGCGTTGCCGCATCTTGGCGCATCGACCGGCGAGGCCGAGGCAAACTGCGCCGTCATGGTGGCCGAAAACGTCAAGGATTTTCTCGAGAACGGCAACATACGATTCTCGGTGAATTTTCCCGAATCCCGATTGCCCAGGCTCGACGCTTATCGGATCACTATAGCCAATGCGAATGTCCCCAATATGGTTGGCCAGATCTCCACGTGCCTGGCCAATGCCGGGCTGAATATCGAGGACCTTCTGAACAAGTCCATGGGTGAGCTGGCCTACACGATCGTTGACGTCAACGGTCCCTTATCGGAAGAAACCGAAGCCAAACTCCGGTCGATCGAAGGCGTCTTGACGTTGCGAAATCTCGGTAAGCCTGTAACCTGAACGCCGTTATGGCGTCCGACCCCGAAAAACAGGCCGATGCTCCGGACCTCAGCGAGATTCGCAAACGAATCAACGAGGTAGACGAGCAAATACAGGTCCTGATCAATGAGCGCGCGGAGTATGCTCAGAAGGTCGGGGTAGCCAAGGGCGATTTGGGGTCCGCGGTCGACTATTACCGACCCGAGCGAGAGGCCGAGATACTGCGTGGCGTGCTCGAACGCAACGCGGGTCCGATCCGTGACGAAGAAATGCTGCGTCTGTTTCGCGAGATCATGTCCGCCTGCCTGGCGCAGCAGGAACCACTCAAGATCGGTTTTCTGGGACCGGAAGGGACGTTCACGCAGACGGCAGTTTTCAAACATTTCGGCCACTCGGTCAGAGCGCTGCCGTTTCACACGATCGATGAGATCTTCCAGGAAGTCGAGAGTGGTACTGCCGACTTCGGAGTCGTGCCGATCGAGAATTCCACGGAGGGATCGGTCAATAACACGCTCGACATGTTTTTGACCTCGCCACTTAAAATCGCCGGCGAAATCGAACTGCGTATCGAGCAGCATCTGCTTGGGCGCATCAGGGGGCTCGAGAATATCGAACGCATCTGTGCACACGAGCAATCACTCGCACAATGTCGTGGCTGGCTCCGCGAGTACCTGCCTCACGTTGAACTCATCGGCATGTCCAGTAATGCGGCGGGTGCAAGAAGGGCACGAGATGAAACCGGGACGGCTGCAATCGGTCCCGAAGTGGCGGCCGATGTCTACGATCTGGAAGTCATGGTCAGCGGCATCGAGGACCGATCCGACAATTCCACGCGTTTTCTCGTTGTCGGGCGTGAGCTGCTCTCGCCGAGCGGGAAGGACAAGACGACGATCCTCGTCTCCACCGGAGACACGGCGAAAGGAGCAGGCGTGCTGCACCATTTGCTGCAGCCATTGGCCGAACACAACGTGGTCATGACATTCATCGAATCGCGTCCGTCCCGGCGCAAGAACTGGGACTACGTTTTCTTCATCGATATCGAGGGCCACGCGGAGGAGGCGCCCGTGTCGGACGCACTGGCCGTTCTTGAGAAGGAAAGCTCTCTTTTCCGTGTCCTGGGCGCTTATCCCAAAGCGATAGGCTAATGCTCTTCCGAGTGCATCCCGGCGACGTCCATAATGCGACGGTTGCCGTCCCGGGCGACAAATCGATTTCCCACCGGGCCTTGATGCTCGGCAGCATTGCGGACGGGGAGTCGCGGATCAGTGGTTTTCTCAACGGCGAGGACTGCCTCGCCACGCTCGAGGCCATGTCGGCAATGGGAGTTCGTATCGACCGGCCGGACGATACGACCGTCGTGGTGCATGGCGTCGGTATGCGGGGCCTCGAGGCACCCGCTGCAGACCTCGATATGGGCAATTCCGGTACCGCAATGCGCTTGATGGCAGGATTGCTGGCCGGACAGGCATTCAGCGCTACCCTGGTGGGAGACGCCTCCCTGACCAGCAGACCAATGGGCAGGATCATCAAGCCGCTCGGTGACATGGGGGCCGAGATTCACAGCGATGAGGGCCGTCCGCCGCTCACGATTCGCGGTACCGGGAAGCTTCGCGGCATTCACTACGACATGCCAATCGCGAGCGCCCAGGTGAAGTCGGCGGTACTGCTGGCCGGACTCTATGCGACGGGCGACACCAGTGTCACGGAACCGGCCGTGACCCGAGATCACACCGAGCGCATGCTCGAGAGTATGGGTGTCGACATTGGTCGCGAAGGCGGCCGCCTAACGGTGCGTGCTCAGCAGCGCCTGCGTGGCTGCAACATTCAGGTGCCCGGCGATCTTTCGTCCGCGGCATTCGTCGTGCTTGCCGCACTGCTCGCTAAAGACGCGGACGTCCTGATTGAAACCGTCGGCGTCAACCCGACGAGAACCGGCGTAATCGATATCCTGCGGGCAATGGGTGCCGATATCTCGCTCGAGAACCCGCGTATGTTCGCTGCGGAGCCTGTGGCTGATTTGCGGGTGCGATCGTCAACCCTGCATGGTTGTGACGTCGATCCGGGCCTGGTGTCGCTGGCGATTGACGAGTTCCCGGTGCTGTTCGTGGCAGCGGGCGCAGCCAGTGGCGTAACGAGGTTCAGCGGTATTGGCGAGCTCCGGGTGAAAGAGAGCGACAGAATCGCAGCGATGGCCGCGGGCCTGCAGTCGCTCGGGATCAGCGTGGAAGAATCACCGGATGGCGCCGTTGTCTCCGGCGGAGAATTCAGCGGCGGCGAGGTCGAGAGCCTGGGTGATCATCGCATTGCGATGGCGCTGGCCGTCGCCGGTTCTGTGGCAACAGGGCCTGTAGTAGTGCTTGATGTCGCCGCTGTTGACACGTCGTTCCCCGGGTTTGCGGCACTGATGGGCTCGGCGGGACTCAATATCGAGGTGCGTGAATGATGATGTCACAGGCTGAGATACCGGTCATCGCGATAGACGGCCCGGTTGGCTCCGGCAAGGGCACGATCGCCCGGCAGGTGGCCGAGGCGCTGGGCTGGCACCTGCTCGATAGTGGCGCGCTCTATCGGCTTACGGCACTCGCTGCCATCAAGCGAGGTATCGCACTCGACGACGATGCCAGGCTGGCTGAACTTGCGGCCCACCTCGATGCCCGTTTTGGAAGCGATGCCGAGGGAGGAGAGCGAATCTGGCTGGACGAGGAAGATGTCACGGCCGCAATACGCACCGAGGAATGCGGGGCCGGCGCATCCGCTGTAGCCGCGCTATCGCCTGTCCGGGATGCCTTGCTGGACCTGCAGCGCTCGTTCCGCAAGGCGCCAGGGCTGGTAGCCGATGGCCGGGATATGGGGAGCCATGTATTCATGGATGCGGGCCTCAAGGTGTTCCTTACAGCGAGCCCCCAGGAGCGCGCTAAAAGGCGCTATAAGCAGTTGAATGACAAGGGTATTGATGTTAGTCTCGCGGCCCTTTCGCGGGACATAGAAGAGCGTGACAGGCGGGATCAGGAGCGATCCGTGGCGCCGCTTCGACCGGCCGAGGATGCCAGGGAACTGGACTCCTCGAATATGTCAATTGAAGAGGTCGTCTCGACGGTTCTTGACTGGGCTGCCGGACGCTAGTCGTTCCCGGCGAAGGAAACGGTATGGATCAGACATGACGTCTGTTCTATTTTTGCAATTGCCGTCGGGCACAGGAAGTGCGCTGACGTAATGGGCGAGGGCTGAGAAGTCCTCTTGGTTATTCACAATGTCTGAAAGTTTTGCTGAGTTATTTGAAGAAAGTTTTGCCAGTCAACAGTTAAAGCCGGGATCGATCATCTCCGGCGTCGTTGTGGCGATAAACGACGATGTAGTAATCGTCAGCGCAGGTCTCAAATCCGAGGCCGTTATCCCAATCGAACAGTTTAAGAACGACAAGTCCGAAGTCGGCGTAGCCGTCGGGGACGAAGTCGAAGTCGCGCTGGATGCCGTCGAAGACGGATTCGGCGAGACGAAGTTGTCTCGTGAGAAGGCGATTCGCGCACGCACGTGGACAGAACTCGAGAAGGCGTTCGAGGAATCCCGTGTTGTCGAAGGCATCATTAATGGGCGCGTCAAGGGCGGTTTCACGGTCGAGATCGACAATGTCCGCGCGTTCCTGCCCGGATCCCTCGTCGATGTGCGGCCGGTGCGTGACCCTGCTTATCTCGAGGGCAAGAGCCTCGAGTTCAAGGTCATCAAGCTCGACCAGCGCCGCAATAACGTGGTTGTCTCACGCCGAGCGGTGGTTGAACAGGAGTACTCCGCCGAACGCGAAGCGCTTCTGGAGGATCTGCAGGAAGGCAATACGGTCAAGGGAATTGTAAAGAACCTGACCGACTATGGAGCCTTCGTGGACCTCGGAGGAATAGACGGGCTGCTGCACATTACCGACATGGCCTGGAAGCGCGTCAAGCATCCATCGGAAGTCGTTGACGTGGGTCAGGAGATCGATGTCAAAATCCTCAAGTTTGATCGTGATCGCCAGCGTGTATCGCTCGGTATGAAGCAGCTCGGTGACGATCCGTGGAAGGATCTTTCGCGCCGGTACCCGCCGCAAACACGCATCTTCGGCAAGGTTACGAATATCGCCGACTACGGTTGCTTCGTTGAGATCGAAGATGGTGTGGAAGGCCTCGTTCATGTATCTGAAATGGACTGGACCAACAAGAACGTCAATCCGGCGCGGGTTGTTTCTGTTGGCGAAGAAGTCGAGGTCATGGTTATCGAGATCGACGAGGAGCGTCGTCGTATCTCGCTCGGTATCAAGCAATGCAAGTCCAACCCCTGGGCGGAGTTTGCTGCGACCTTCAATCGCAACGACAAGGTTGCAGGCCAAATCAAGTCGATTACCGATTTCGGAATCTTTATTGGCCTCGACGGTGGCATTGACGGCCTGGTGCACCTGTCCGACATCTCGTGGGAGGTGCCCGGGGAAGAAGCTGTCCGCAACTACAAGAAGGGTCAGGAGATAGAAGCGGCCGTTCTCGCGATCGATTCCGAACGCGAACGGATTTCACTGGGCATCAAACAGCTCGAGAAGGACCCGTTCTCCGCATGGCTCGCCGATCATCCAAAGAATTCGATCGTCAAAGGCACGGTCACGGAAGTGGATGCGCGGGGGGCCACGATCGACCTCGGGGACGGAGTTCTGGGCTCCTTGCGTGCATCGGAAATGGCGCGTGGTCGCGTTGAGGACGCGCGCACGATGATCAAGGTGGGTGAGGAGGTTGAAGCCAAATTCACCAACGTAGATCGCAAGAATCGTACGATTGCGCTGTCGATCAAGGCCAAGGAAGTTCACGACGAGCAGGAAGCTATCAGCAGCTATAAATCCGACAAGGGCGCCGCACCTGTTGGCACTACGCTCGGGGAGTTGCTGAAGGAAAAAATGTCCGGCGGAAGCAAATAATACGTAAAAAGAGTAGCCCAGACCGCATGGTCTGGGCTATATTGTTAGTATTATCCGTGGGTTACGAACCACAAAAGACCAGGCGAAGCGCAAGATGACCAAATCAGAACTAATAGAAGTTATCGCCCGCAAGCAAAAACACCTTCCTGCCAAGGATGTGGAACTAGCGGTAAAGCACCTTCTGGACTTGATGAGCGACTCGCTGGCCAAGGGCCAGAGGATCGAGATCCGCGGTTTTGGCAGCTTCTCGCTACATTTCCGTCCACCCCGTATCGGTCGAAATCCGAAGACCGGTGAGGCCGTGGCCCTGTCGGGCAAATACGTGCCACACTTCAAACCGGGGAAAGACTTGCGAGAGCGCGTAAATGCCAGCCGGCATTTCCCGATTAAGAGTTAGAATTACCCAGCATTGTCATTTTTTGAGCGGCCATTGGCCGCGATGGCGCCAATGGGGTACACCCGCGTCTGGTAAGGTGTGCGCATGCTGAAGAAAGCAGGCCTGATAATCCTGATCATTGTGCTGTTCGTGGCGATGTTTACGTTTACGGCGCTCAATACCGGCGATGTCGAACTCGATCTCGGGTTCTTCAAACGCAGTTATCCGATCTCCATGGCATTCGCTGGAACCTTCGTACTCGGCATCCTCTTCGGGATGCTGTGCATGACAGTGTTTGTTTTTCGGCTGATCAACGAACGACGGAATTTGCGGCGCTCGTTGCGGATTTCCGAGTCTGAAGTCAGCAGCCTGCGGAACCTGCCGCTCTCCGATGCCGACTGAGTCGACATTCCTTCTCGCCGGACTGTTCCTGCTGTTGGCGGCAGCAGGCTGGGCGTTGGGCCGTTTCGGCGAGCGCGACGAGGAAGAAGCCGCGCCGCCGCTGAACATTGACTACCTCAAGGGTCTCAATTTCCTGCTCAATGAGCAGACCGACCAGGCTCTCGAGCACTTTCTCGCAATGGTGCGGGTCGATGACAAAACGATCGAAACTCACTTTGCACTGGGCAGCCTGTTCCGGCGACGCGGTGAAGTGGATCGAGCCATCCGGATACACCAGAACATCATCGCCAGGCCTGATCTCGCCTCGGAACAACGGGACCAGGCGCTATTCTCGCTGGCCAAGGACTACCTGCACGCCGGTCTGCTGGATCGCGCTGAGAAGCTTTTCTCACGTCTGGCGGAAGGTTCTCGTTACCAGGTGCAGGCGCTCGAGAACCTCTGTGGGATTTACGAGCAGGAAAAAGAGTGGGAGCAGGCGATCAACGCGGGACAGCGTCTCGAAACTCTTGGTGGCCGCTCCCTGGCGCTGCAAATCGCACATTACTATTGCGAGCTTGCCGAAGCTGCTGCCACAGCAAACGATTATGCGGCGGCGCGCCAGTATGTGAAAAAAGCCCAGGCCGGGCGGCCAAGGACGATGCGGGGCGCGCTCGTGCGCGCGCATATCGCCCGCGAGACCGATGACTACAAGACGGCCCTGCGCCTCTACCATCGAATCATCGACGATCACACTTACCTGATCGCTGAGGCGCTGCCCGAAATCGTCGCCACTTACGAGCAGGAAGGGTCGATGGCGGGGCTGGACAAGGCACTGAAAACGATGCTCAAGGACGATCCGGACATGAGTTCGCTGGTCGCGTATACGGCCATTATCAACAGTATTGGCGGCATACCGATCATTGACGAGTGTGTAAGAAACTACATGCTCGAAGAGCCGACGCTCGCCGAGTTTGTCGACCTGCATCAACTGACAAAGGGCAGCGATGAAGCGCACGATGAAGGACTCGAAAAAGTCCGTAACGGCCTGTCCAAACTGGCCCGTAACACCCCGCGGTATCAGTGCCAGGAGTGCGGGTTCTCGAGTCAGAGACTGCTTTGGCAATGCCCGAGCTGCCGAAACTGGGAAACGCAGCGGCCAGCTTCGCGCGTCCAGTTCGATACGGTTCTGCAGCACTCGATCACGAACCGCTAAAACCGCGTGAAATCCCCCAATTTGCCGGCGGTATGGCCTGGCATCCCGGCGTAAGCTCCGTTACCCGTTGTCACGCCAAAAGGAGCTTGAAATGAGAACTTGTCAACGATTGCTGGCAGTCTTGCTGGCTTGCCTGCCGCTGTGGTCATTCGCCGGCCCTGTCGATATCAATACCGCAAGTGCCGAAACATTGTCAGCAGAGCTGAACGGTATCGGACTGGCGAAGGCCAAAGCGATCGTCGAATACCGGGAGAAGTACGGGCCGTTCAAGAGTCCCGACGACCTGTCGCTCGTCAAAGGCATCGGCGAACGCACCGTTGAGCAAAATCGGGAGAATATCAAGGTGTCGCCAAAGCCAAAGAAGTAACCGATCCCTGCGCCGCAACGCCAGCGCGCGTGCCATTTGTCGTGTCGCTGGCGGTTCTTATTGGCTATGATTCGCACTCCAGTTCTGACGCAGGAGCAGCGCGTTGACAAACAAGGTCAGGGCAGCCGTCTTTCCAGTCGCCGGTCGCGGAACCCGATTCTTGCCCGCTACCAAGGCGAGTCCGAAAGAAATGTTGCCGATCGTCGACAAGCCGCTGATTCAGTACGCGGTGGAAGAAGCGATTGACGCAGGAGCGACCAAACTGGTCTTCGTTACCGGCAGTTCAAAACGTGCGATCGAGGATCACTTCGACAGCGACCCCGAACTTGAACGGGCGCTTGCCGCTGCCGGTAAGGACAAATTGCTCGAGTCAATCCGGAGTATCGTTCCCGACGGGGTTACCTGTATTTACATCCGGCAGGGAGAGCCGCTCGGACTTGGTCACGCCGTACTTTGCGCCAGGGCGGCGGTTGGTGACGAACCGTTTTTCGTCCATCTCGCAGATGATCTTATTGCGGCAGAGACGCCGTGCCTTACCCAGATGGTGGCTGAGCATGACCGCCATGGCGGCAGTGTTATTGCGGTAGAAACCGTGCCGCCCGAAGACACGTCGAGCTACGGCATTGTTGCGGTAGATGATGCAAGCCGCATTACACAAATCGTCGAAAAGCCCGCACCGGACAAGGCACCCTCGCACTCCGCAGTCGTCGGGCGCTACCTCCTTGCGCCCGAGATATTCGAGAAGCTCGAGACCATCGGGCGTGGCGCCGGTGGTGAGATCCAACTCACCGACGGTATTGCGGACCTGCTCGACGAGTCTCCGGTGTACGCTTATTCCTTCAGCGGGCGGCGCTTTGACTGCGGGAGCAAGCTCGGTTACCTGATGGCCACGGTCGCCTATGGCCTGAGTCATCCCGATACAGGCGAGGCTTTTCGTGCGCAATTGCGGAACGTGATCGACGACTGATTCAGTCGGCCGCGGACGGTTTATTCAAAGCCGCGACAATAATACTGCGCACGATGACGAGAAGGACGAAAAGAACGGCTGTCGAAATCAAAAACCCCTTGTTCATTTTTGTCCCCTCCGATTAAGCTTCTCGATACCAGTTCCCCCAGGAGCGACCAATGAGGTTGTTTGCCGCAGTTTGCCTGTTACTTTTCTCCATCTCGGTCAATGCGCAAGAACGATATCTCGTGGATTGGGATGCCGTTGGAGAGGAGACGCTGACTCTTTTGTCCGATCTCGTCCGGATCGATACGACGAACCCGCCCGGCAACGAAACGGAAGTTGCAGAGTATTTGCAGGCCATTCTGGCTGCAGAGGGAATCGATTCAGAACTGTACGCGCTCGATCCGAATCGGGCCAACCTGGTTACCCGCATCAAGGGCAACGGCTCCAAGCGACCGATCCTGATCATGGGACACACCGATGTTGTGGGTGTGGACGCAGAGCAATGGGACAAAGATCCGTTTAGCGGCCTGCGAGAGGGTGGTTGGGTCTATGGCAGGGGGACCTTGGACGACAAGGACAACGTCGCGGCCGGTTTGATGGTCATTCTGATGCTCAAGCGCTACGGCGTTGAATTGGATCGCGACGTCATATTCCTGGCTGAGGCCGGCGAGGAGGGCACCCCACAGGTTGGGATTAATTTCATGGTTGAGAATCATTGGGATGCGATCGCCGCCGAGTACTGTCTCGCCGAAGGCGGTGGCGGCATTCTCGAAGAGCAAGGCGTCAAGGTAGTGGAAGTACAGACGACCGAGAAGTTGATCCGTCGAGCGATACTGGTTGCGAAAGGCACGGCAGGACACGGCTCGCGTCCCAGCGAGGACAATCCGGTTGCCGCCATTGCGCGGGCTGTTGCAAAAGCTGATGCCTGGCAGACGGAGGTGCGGCTCAACGAGACGACGAAGACGTATTTTGATCGACTGGCATCAGTGGCGAAGCCAGACGATGCGTTCCGGTTTCGCAATATCGACAATCCCGATGAGATCGAGGCCATACAGCAACACTTCCTCGAGAACGATGCGTATTACTACTCGACAATTCGAACGTCTGTTGTGCCAACAATCATTGATGCTGGATTCCGGAAGAATGTCATTCCCTCGCGAGCGACCGCCATGCTGGATATCCGGATGTTGCCGGATGAAGATGTGGACGCTTTCTATGAGAAGCTGGCGGTGGTGATCGATGAGCCCAATGTAAAAATCATCCCGGAGGAAATCTACCGGCCGGCGGCGCCACCGTCGGGGCTGGACAACGAGATGTTTGAGACGCTTGAACGGGTGGCTGGCGAAATGTATCCGGACGCGATCGTTGTCCCCAAAATGTCGACAGGTGGAACCGATATGTCCCAGGTGCGGGCGATGGGTGTCCCCGCCTACGGGGTCGGCCCGAACCGTTCCAGGGCCGAATTGAACAGTGGTAACGGTGCTCATGGCGACAACGAGCGGGTGTCCGAGGAGGCGTTGGTCGAGTTCCTGCAATTCATGTGGTCGGTCGTCATCGACGTAGCTGCGACGAAGTAATGAAAGCGGTGGACCTTGTCGTGTTCGACATGGTCGGCACAACCGTGCAGTCGAGCCCACGAATTCCCGAGGCATTCACGCGCGCACTCGAAACAGCCGGCGTTCAGCTGACGCCGGAGGACATCACGTCGATACGCGGGAAATCGAAAGTTGCCGCTATCCGCGAGCTTCTGGCAGATCGTTTCCATGCCGATGACACCGAGGAACTCATCAGAAACACCTATGCGGCATTCAAGTCGTATTTACTTGACTGCTACCGGGATGGTCCCGTTCAGCCGATAGAGGGGGCGTCTGATGTCTTTACCTGGTGCAATGAGGAGGCCATCGGCATTGCGCTGACAACCGGGTTCGACCGGGATCTTGCGAACCTGATCGTCGAAAAGCTGCGATGGGGTGACCTGATCGATACCCTCGTGTGCAACGATGACGTCGCAGCCGGGAGGCCGGCTCCGGACCTGATCCTCACCGCGATGGAACGACTTGGGTACGTCGATGTCCCACGGGTAGCCAGCGTTGGTGACACGCTTTCCGACCTGCAGGCAGGAGCCAATGCAGGCGTCGGTTACAACATCGGCGTCCTGTCAGGTGCGCACTCGCGTGAGCAATTGCAGGTGCAGCCACACACGGCCCTGATCGACAGCGTTGCGGACTTGCCAGGTGTTTTGTCGGAGTGACTCGCGCTCTTTCTGGCGGCAAAGGATTCAGGTCTGAGACATGACGTAGAAGTAGAACGTGTAGAAGCTGATCCATGCGACGACGAGAATCAGCTGTAACCTGCGCACCTGGACAAATCTTTTCAGGCCTTTGCTAACCAGCGCGACGACGCTGGTTACAAGAACGAACCGCAACAGGCGGGCCGGAATACTGATTAGCAGGAAACCCCAGATCCCGAATCCGGCACCTGCCGCTTCGAGCGCGTAGATCTTGTAAGGGGTGCCGATGAGGGGGCCGATAAAGAGAGCAACAAGGCCTCGCTCATCCAGTTGAGAACGAACATCGGCGATCATGGCATCACTGATCGCCGGTATCCACGCAAAGAGACTGCGAGCAGGCTCGGGATTGACGCTCCCGACATACCAGGTGATCGCACCGCCGACGAGAGCGCCTGCCGTAGCCCACAGGCATGCACGGTAGGCCTTCGCAGGATCTTTGAGAGCGATCCAGCTCAGCAGAACATCGGGGACGATGAAAAAGACGGTCGCCTCCGCAAATCCCCAGATGCCAGCGGCAATGCCGCTGCTGCGCGCTTTCATGTCAATCGGTGAGTTCCTTCAGCCCCCGGGAGACGCGGTTGACGATAGTCCAGCCGGTTAGCACCGCAACGGCGGCAAGCGCCCAGTTGATCCATGGCAAAAGCGGAGCGCCGAGCCCCACCAGGAGCCCGAGCAGGCCGAAAACGAAGGCGCGGTCGCTCTTTCCCATGGGACCGTCGTAGCGGCGACTGGCGCCAACCTGCACCGATACCACGCCTGCCATCTCAGTCAGCAGCGCAAGAAGTACGATCAGGATCACGAGCTGCGGCGAAATGCCTGCGACGAACGCGAATGGAAGATACAGCACGGCATCGGATATGACGTCGGTCAGCTCATTGAGAAATCCACCCAAGGCGCTTTGCATTTTGTGCTCGCGTGCCATCATGCCGTCGATGGCATTGAACGCCATTCGCAGAAAAAGCCAGACCGGTATCAGCAATGCCGCCCAGCGGGCATCCGGGTTCAATGCAAACACGGCACCGACCAGGACCGATAACAGCATCGCTGTTATCGTGACCTGGTTGGCCGTCACGCTGGCGCGAACCAGGGCCCGGCAAAGGGGTCTCAGCAGATTTTGGAAAGCGGGCTTGAGGTCGTAGATAGTCATGGAATGCCAGCTCCGAGTTTCGAAACAGCATCGTGGAGATCATCGCAAATCGCTTTTACGGAATCCGCGGACTTATCCAACTGGCCGTACCGCCGGGCCTCGCCAATGCGCAAGTGCACCTTGCGGGGCCTGGGCAGCACCTTGCCCTTCGGCCATGCGCGAATACCGCCTTCGAGGTGGCAGGGCACAACAGGCAGATCCGTGCCGACGACAAGACGCCCGATACCCGATCTGAACCGGCCCATCTGGCCCGATGTCGTGCGGGTACCCTCCGGGAAAATAATCAGCACGTTACCCGCATTCTTGAGCAATTCGTTGCAGACCGTAAGGCTTTCGCCGCCTTTGATCGTGCGCTCGAAGGGCAGCGCATTGATAAGGATCGCAGAGACGGCGCTGCGGGGCAGGCTCGAGAAGAAATAATCCGCCGCTGCGGCTGGGAAGACGCGGTGTATTTGCCGGAGCGGAACTGAGCACAACATGCACAATGCGTCCAGGTGACTGGTGTGATTGCAGACCATCACGTACGAGCCGGACTCGGGCAGATTCTCCCGGCCCTCGATGCGCATACGGTGATACAGGCGCATCCAGGTGCGAAGCAGGATCGCCGCCACTGATCGCAATGCATACGCCAGCATATAAGGCTCGCGCGGAAAATTGCGCAGGTGCTCGGCCAGCGTGTCGTCGATGTCGGGAGGCGGATGGTATTCCCACTCGGTCATGCGACACCCGGCTCAACCAGGCCGTGGAGCCAGCGAACGACGTGGAAGAAGATTGGCGCGACGAAGATCATGCTGTCCACGCGATCGAGGATGCCACCATGTCCCTTGATGATCGTACCCATGTCCTTGATCCCGATATCACGCTTGATATAGCTGATCACGAGATCGCCGAGCTGGCCGCCGACACCGACGATAAATCCGGTCACGATCAGCTCCCAGGACGCGAAATGGGGGAAAGAGAACCACAAGGCCCAGGGCAGTGCGAGCGAGACGATTATGGCGCCGATGGCACCCTCGATCGTCTTCCTGGGGCTGATGTTCTCGCGCAGTTTGTGTCTGCCGAATAACTTGCCGCAGGTAAACGCTGCGATGTCGTTCAGTTCGACAGCGAACAGCAGGTAGAGAATGTAGCCGTACGCATATTGCGCATTTGCCAGGAAACCCAGGTG
The DNA here is from genome assembly GCA_011772865.1 of Woeseiaceae bacterium. Lineage (GTDB taxonomy): Bacteria > Pseudomonadota > Gammaproteobacteria > Steroidobacterales > Woeseiaceae > UBA1847. The sequence continues at coordinate 63,588 of WVYQ01000019.1, forward strand.
GCTGAACATCCAGCCGAAGTACATGAATCCGACAATAGCCAGGGCGATACGCTGCAGCTGACCTTTCGACTCATTGCGAAATATCGGGACGAGCAGGATCGCGCCGATAACATAAGCGGGCAGGGCCATGAACAGGCCATACCAGCCATCGACATGCAGCCTGGGATCCTGGACATGAGTGGCAACAGCGAGGAGGACGATGCCGAGATAGACGAGCCCGGTCATCCACCAGTCTTCGTAAAGACCGGTCGCGCGCGCGTATTCCTTGAAGCCGACAATGGCGAGCAGTGCGACACCGACTATGAACGCGGTCCGGCCCAACAGAATCGTGCCGAGCACGACCGGCACCATGATCAGCCAGCCCCGGTAGGTTTTCCAGATGGGACCAACGTTCTTGCCAAGCGCGGTCAGGATGCCGAGGGCAATGCCCGAAATGGCGAGCACCGCGGCAACGATCATGACGTAGGTCTGAAATATGTCGTTTTGGAGTGCTGCGTCGAATGTCATGGCTCAACTCCCCGGGGCGGCTCGTCCCCGTGACAGCCTAGAGATTGCCAGTGTGGCTGGCGATACTCCTGATGAACTCCTGAACAATTGCTGATGGGGCAGCCTTCCCATACTGGTGATTTCCACGATAGCGATTTTCCTGTGCGCAGCGTCTAATGAACTCCATCGTAACGGGAAGTTAGTCCCGCGTGAACCGAAGTCTCTGCCACTCAATGATTGATGAAGGCTTCTCAAGACAGTCTTTCGTCATCGCTTTTTCCTGTGTTCTGTTCGGTTGCGTCTCGACCGGCGATGACTACGAGAGTGCGGGGGACCCGGTGAACGCCAGGGGCCATGAATGCTTCTTCGAGTCGACCATCCGGGGCTATGACGTTCTGGACGACAAGAATCTGCTCGTCTCGATAGCGAACCGCGGCTTTTACCACGTGGAGCTAAGAAGAAGTGTCGACGACCTGGACAAGCACTGGTCCATCCGGTTCGTCTCGCAGGCCGGCGGTATCTGCAACGGATCGCATGTCATTGTCAATCACGGGTTTGGTCGCAGGCAGCAGGTGGGGCTGTCCTCGATCAGGGAGATTACGCCGGGAGAACTCGACCTGTTGCTGGTCCATTACGGCAAACAGGTGCCGGTCGCCAATCAAACCGCGGAGCCTGGAGAAAGCTATGGTGCCGAGGTAGAAGTTCTCGACTGAAAGCAGACCTGCGAGGGGCGCTTGCCAAAATAGAAAGCCCCCTCGATGAGGGGGCTTTTCGCTGTCTGGCTCCCCGGGCCGGACTCGAACCAGCGACCAATTGATTAACAGTCAACCGCTCTACCAACTGAGCTACCGGGGAATGTTGCGGGCCGCGATTCTGG
>WVYQ01000001.1 GCA_011772865.1 Woeseiaceae bacterium
TATTGATGTTCACCTCGATAAGGTCCGACCAGCGATTCTTCGGTGCGAATTCCTCCAGGTAAATTGCCGCCGCTGCGCCAATAGGGAACGACAAGGCAATCGTCAGCGTCAGCATGTAGAACGATCCCATCAGGGCGCCCCTGATACCGGCCAGTTCCGGTTCGCGCGAGTCGCCGTTGCTGAACAATGCGCTGTTGAACTGTGTCACGAGCAGGCCTTCGCCGAGCAAATGATCGATCCAGGCAATCTGCTGGTCCGATACCGGGCGCTGCGATTCCGGGATCTCTCGGTCGATGTTTCCCTTAATGACCATGTCGACGTTTGCTGAAGCGGGGACGCGGATCGTTTCGCTCGTGCCAAGCAATTCCGGATTCTCTTCGAGTGCCTCCCTGATCTGGTAGCCCGCGCCGACGCTCAATAGCTGGTTCAGCGCGCGCCGGTCTCTCCGGCCGGTGACTTCGGGAAAAATCCTGCGTAATGCGTTGCGGGCGATGGCATCGAAATCGGCGTAGGCCAAGTCGAGTTGTCCTGCCGGCGCGAGAATCTCCGGAGAATATTCGACTTCGAGTTCGAGATAGGTCTGTGCGAATGCCGAGGAACCCTGCGAGACCAGGCTGGAGAAAAAAATGGCGAGAAAGACGACACCGATGGCAGTTGCGATCAATCCAAAAAGGCGAAAGACAGCTTCCTTGCGATAGCGTTTCGCGAGGCCGGCCTCGACCTTGTCGAGCGTACTGACTTTTACGCTGCGGTCAGCCATCAGTCGTACTGCTCCCGATATCTGCGCACGACCTGTAAACCGATCACATTCAGGCCGAGGGTTGCGACAAACAACACGAGTCCCAGCGCAAATGCAGCCAGCGTCTTGGCGCTGTCGAATTCCTGGTCGCCGACCAGCAGCGTGACGATCTGCACGGTCACGGTCGTCACCGCCTCGAACGGATTCGCCGTCAGGTTGGCGGCAAGGCCGGCGGCCATGACGACGATCATCGTCTCGCCGATCGCCCGCGAGATCGCGAGCAGGATGCCGCCGACGATGCCCGGCAATGCGGCCGGCAGGATGACGTTGATCATCGCCTCGGACCGCGTGGAGCCGAGACCGAGCGCGCCGTCCCGCATCGCTCTCGGTACCGCGTGTATCGCATCGTCCGACAGCGAGGAAATCAGGGGGATGATCATGATGCCCATGACCAGGCCCGCAGCGAGCGCGCTCTCGGAAGCAACGTCGAGTCCCATGGATTCACCGGCACGACGCACGAACGGTGCGACGGTAAGCGCCGCGAAGAACCCGTAGACGACCGTCGGTATACCAGCGAGAATCTCGAGCACCGGCTTGGTGATTGCGCGAACTCGTTTCGACGAGTATTCCGCAAGATAGATCGCCGTCATCAAACCGACGGGAACGGCAAACAACATCGCTATCGCCGTGATGAGGAGCGTGCCGGCGAAAAGCGGAACCGCACCGAAACTCCCGGAGGAACCAACCTGGTCGGCACGAATCGCTGTCTGCGGGCTCCAGTTCAGCCCAAACAGGAATTCGGTCACCGGGACCTCCTGGAAAAACCGTATTGCCTCGAACAGCACCGAAAGAACAATGCCGACCGTCGTAAATACGGCGATACTCGATGCCACAATGAGACAGCGACTGATGACGTATTCCACGCTCGTGCGTGCCCGAAACCGTGGGCTGATCCGCCGCCACGCGAGTGTGCCGCCGAGCGCCGCGAGACCAATGACCAATCCGGAGAGCAAGCGACGACTCGTGGCCAGGTATTCCTGGTGGCGTGCCGCCGCGTCGCGAAAAGCGGTATCGACATCGCCAAAGCCGGCGCCACCGGCCGCGAGGTTACGGATGTTGTTGAATAGCAGGTCCAACTCGCCGGGCGACATGCCCCGTTCTGCCTCGGGCAGACCCTGTACGACCAGCGCAAAGATGATCCGCGGTTCGATAGAAATCCAGAGCAGGATCAGGCCGAGCGCGGGCAGCAATGTCCAGATGGCGGCGTAGTATCCGTAGTAGGCGGGAAGTGAGTGCAACTTGCGAATCTTCCCTCGGCCGCCGGCCAGCGCATAAGAACGCTCGCGGCCCGTGTAAAAGGCTACACAGGCCATCGCGACCAGAACCAGGACTAAAGTCGTTGACTGCATGTGGCGCCGGACTCCCGGGCGAGTCGCCTATTCCTTCGCTACGGTCAGCGGGGTCAGCTTCATGACGGCAGCTGCCATCGCCGAACGTTCTTCGAGGGGCATCGGTATCAGCCCGCGGTCCGTGAGGTAGCCTTCGTCGCCCCAGGCTCGTTCGCTCGTAAATTCGCGAAGGTAGCCGCGCAGGCCGGGAATGACATCGACGTGCGCTTTCTTGACATAGAAGTACAGCGGGCGCGAGACAGGATAGTCACCGTCCGCAATAGCATCGAAAGTCGGAACCGTCCCATCGACGGCCGCGCCTTTGACTTTTTCGCCGTTCTGGTCGAGAAAGCTGAAACCGAAGATACCGAAAGCAGACGGATTTGCTTCGAGTTTCTGGACGATCAGGTTATCGTTTTCACCAGCTTCGATGAATGCACCGTCTTCGCGAATCGTGTGACAGACCGCCTTGAATCTGTCGCTGTCCGAGTTTTTCAGTGCACTGATCCGCGGAATCGCTTTGCACCCACCCTCCATCGCAAGTTCGACAAATGCATCGCGCGTACCCGACGTGGGCGGCGGACCGAGCACTTCGATTTTCAGATCAGGTAATGCGGCATTGACGTCGTTCCAGGTAAGATAAGGATTCTCGATGAGCTCTCCTTCGACGTCGCCCGGCACTTCTTTCGCCAGCGCGAGAAAAATGTCCTTGCGAGTCAACGAAATGGTTTGCGATGTAACGGCATTCGCGAAAACGATTCCGTCGTAACCGATTTTCACTTCGATGATTTCGTCAACACCGTTTCCTGCACATGCATCGATTTCCGATTTTTTGATTGCCCGCGAGGAATTTGCGATGTCCGGGTAATCGACGCCGATGCCGTCACAAAATAGTTTGAGTCCGCCGCCTGAACCGGTTGACTCGACCTTCGGTGTCTTGAATTCGCTGCCTCGTCCGAAGCGCTCTGCGACTACCGTTGCAAAGGGATATACCGTTGAGGAGCCGACGATGTACACGTAATCGCGACCTGCCTGCGCAAATGCATTGCCCCCCGCCAAAGTCGCAAGTAATGCGCTTGCAAAGATCATCCATCTCGTGGTTCTCTTTGGCACCTGGTTTTCCTCCATAGTCGAATGTCCTGATGGCGCCCAGCTTAAACGCGGAATGTTACCGATTTATGAAACCGGAAGGATCAATAAATCTCTGTTTTTATTGTATATTCTTAGGCTATGGCCAGCGCTGATAGCCATCCCTCCGAAGCGCCTGGAGATACCGCGATCGACCTGCTCTCGGCGCTGATTCGAAAGCCGTCGGTGACGCCCGACGACGCCGGTTGCCAGGACCTGCTCGCGACCCGGCTCGCGCGACTCGGGTTCGCCTGCGAATCGATGCCGTTCGGTCAGGTCAGCAATCTCTGGGCGCGTAAGGGAACCGCTGCACCGCTACTCTGTTTTGCAGGCCACACAGACGTCGTGCCGCCCGGCTCAGAAAGCGACTGGGAGACGAACCCTTTCGAGCCGGTCATGATCGACGGCTATTTGCACGGCAGGGGAACGGCCGACATGAAAGGAGGCCTGGTCGCGATGCTCCTCGCCGTCGAGGAGTTCCTGGCCGCCGAGACCGGCCACAAGGGCAGCATTGCCTTCCTCATCACGAGTGACGAGGAAGGCCCAGCGGTCGATGGCACGAGGAAAGTGCTGGAAACACTGACTGCACGCGGCGAAAGAATCGATTACTGCCTGGTCGGGGAACCGTCAAGCAGGAACCGGCTCGGGGACGTCGTTCGAATCGGCAGGCGGGGATCGCTCTCCGGAAGACTCGAAGTCAGGGGAATACAAGGCCACGTAGCCT
>WVYQ01000045.1 GCA_011772865.1 Woeseiaceae bacterium
ACTGGTTCGACAGGGAACGTTTCTACACCGAGGCCCGCCGCGTCCTGAAACCCGGCGGCATTCTTGCAGTTTGGGTTTATGAACGAACAAGGCTGCCTCCCGAATGCAAGGACATCATCGAAAAAGCCTATACCGAGACCGAGCCCTACTGGCCGCCCGAAAGAAAGTTCGTCGAAAACCACTACCGGGACTTCACGTTCCCGATGCCGGAGCTCGACGTCGAGTCCTTCGAAATGCAGCTCGACTGGACCGTGGATCAGATGCTCGCCTACATGCGAACCTGGTCGGGGACGCAGCGCTACATGAAGGCAAAGGGCAGCGATCCGATCGCGCTTTTCGAGCAGGAACTAAGGGAGGCGTGGGGCGAGGGCATGCGTGACGTGCGCTGGCCGCTGATATTCAGAGTTTGCCAAAAAGCGACATAGAGACCGCCCTCGAATTCTGCGAGAATTTGTCTCCGTTTAGGGCACCAGGCGGCATCTTGAAGAGTTCATCAATCCATCGAATCGTCGCAATCCTGGCGACGACCGCATTGCTGGGTGCTTGCACGGCCATCCAGGACTTCCTGGCACCGCTGGGCGGCGGTTCCTACCAAGACCGCATTCCACAAGCTGCCGAGGCAGATCTGCAGGAACCCCTGAACCGAAATTTCTTCGTGCTCGAGTCCCCCGAGCAATCGGTGATCGGCGAACCGCAGATCGTCTACACGAGCGAAGAAAACACGTTCTCCGATCTCGCGCGCGAGTACGGGCTCGGCTTCGACGAAATGGTCGCCGCCAATCCAGACATCGACCCATGGCTGCCGGGTGCCGACGTGCCGGTACTGTTGCCGACACAGTACGTGTTGCCCGACGTTCCGCGACGCGGGCTCGTCCTGAACATCGCCTCGAAGCGGCTCTTCTATTTCCCGGAAGTCGCCGATGGCCAACCCGTGCAAGTGCTGACCTATCCGATCGGCATCGGCCGCGTCGGTTGGGAGACACCATTGGGCGACACCGAGGTGGTCGCCAAAGCAAAAGACCCGGTGTGGTACGTGCCGGCCTCGGTACGGCGCGAGAACAGGGAGCTTGGCTACCCGGACCCGGCCGTCGTGCAGCCGGGCCCGGACAATCCGCTCGGCCACCGCGTGCTGAAACTCGCGATGCCCGGTTACCTGATTCACGGCACCAATCAACCGTATGGCGTCGGCATGCGCGTCAGCCATGGCTGCGTCCGCCTCTACCCGGAAAACATCGAGACGCTTTACGAGCTGGTTGAACTCGGCGAACCGGTGACAATCATCAACGAGCCCTATCTTGCCGGCTGGCGCAATGGCGAACTGTATCTCGAGAGCCATCTGCCGCTCGCGGACGACGACGTCATGCCTGGCGAGCGAATGCAAAAGATATTCGAACAAGTACGCAATGAATCCAGCGCGTTCAACGAACAGGCGGAACAGGATGAGGCGCGCGAGGTTGCCAGTTATGCCAGCGGCGTCCCCATTCGCGTATTGAAGTCGGATATAGGGGAGGTCTATGCGCGCGCGCGAGTCGTGCGTAATACGGTCGAACCGGATCCGAACATGCCGACGATCGACGAGGTGCGTGCGCTGCTCGACGAGCCGGTCGAATCAGAAATACCGGTGGAACCAATTCCCGAAGCCGGGAGCGAAGTCGATCTCAATGAGTGAGTGGCTCGACCTCATGCTCGCGGAGATCGACCGCAAGAAGCAGGCGCAAAAGGAAGCAGAAGACGAACACGCGCGTCGCGTGAGCAAGCAAGTCCAATCAAACGAACAAAGAAAAAACGAAGACTCAAAATAGGGTTTCAGTCGAAATACCGCAAAAACTCCTCCGGCAACGCTTGTTCATCCAGTGGATGATCTGTCGGCACCGTGATCGGCATCGCGTAATAGGTATTCCAGAAAAGCACGTTCAATGCTTCGGCGCCGGGTTCTCTAAAGTCATTGAGCAATGCCGCCATTGCCTTGCCGGTATAGGTCGATTCCAGCCTGATATCGAGTTGTTCCTTCGCGAACGCGATCGCCTCGTCCGCCTCGGGCGTCGAGTGCGCGTAGCCCTCACCGAAAAAGCCGTGGCGCAGCACAATTCTGGTGCGGTTCACGAGATCCGCCGGCACCGAATCGTCGAGACGGCGCATCATCGTCACGGTTTTCTCGCTAAGCTTGTCCATTAATGTTTCATTGGTGATGTCGGTCACCGATGCGCGCACCGCGTGCACTTCGATGTCGAGTTCTGCGATCGCGAGCCCTAACGCCATGCCCACAGCCGTGCCCATGGTGCCGGTACCGACATAAATCCTGTCCGGTCTCCCGATATCGCCCCTGGCGATTTGTTCCGCGAGTTCCAGCCCCGCCGCAACGAATCCCACGGTGCCGCGCCAGGATGAACCGCCCATCGGCACGACCCAGGCATGCCTGCCCCAGAGGTTGTCGCGCAGCGTCTTGATGCGCTTGTGATAGGGCCCGCCATAGCGAATCAGCTCGGTCCCGTTCTGGATATGCATGTTCAAAGTTGCGGGAATCATCGCGGTTTTCGCCTGGTGCATCAGGAAACAGGTGCATTCGAAACCGACCTGGCGGGCATACAGGGCAGTCGCGAGCGCGGAGTTCGAGCCGACGGCGCCGAAAGTCGCGAGGCGCTTGCAGTTCTTTTCACGGGCACTCGGAAAGATGTATTCGAGTTTGCGAACTTTATTGCCGCCATAGATAACGCCCGTAAGGTCATCACATTTCACTGAAATATTCCGGCTGTCGCCGTCGAGTTCGAACTCTATGTTGCGCACCGGGGTGGGCAGGCTGGCAAGCGGTATTCTCGGCAGCCGCTCGCCCAGCGTCGGAAATCGTTCCTTGAGGTAGTCCTTATTCGACATCGGCACAGATCACGTCACTAAAGCTACATTAGCATCTAACGCGGACTGACTTTAGAATGCCTCAACAGTTATCCGACTGGCTAACGCGGAGACAGGGTTGTCAGATGCTCTAGACCGGGGCATTACGGTCACTGAGATCGCGCCGATGGATCGCCCCATCGACGTACCAACCGACTCCACGGCCGCATTCGTTGGCCGTGCTCTCCGAGGTCCCCTCAACAGACCCGTGCTCGTCGAAAGTTTCGGTGCGTTTCATCGTCGCTTCGGCGGCATCTGGCAGCGCAGCAGCCTGGGTCCTGCGGTCAAACAGTTCTTCGATCATGGTGGCAGGCGGCTGTATGTCGTGCGCGTTGCGAGCAACGCACGCGGCGCGATGATCGCGTTGCCGGCGATCGGCGGTTTCCTGGTGCTGCGCGCGCTCGAGCCCGGCTCGACCGAGAGCATCCGAGCCTCGATCGACTACGACGGCGTCGATATCAACGAGCAGCGTTTCAACATGACGATCCAGCGGATCGCCCCGGATTCCGGTCTCGTGCTCGACCAGGAGATCTACCGCGACCTGAGCTGCGAGGAAGGCGAGAGCGGTTTCATCGGAGATGAATTGTTGACCTCGGACCTGATTCGCGCACAGATGCCGATGCCGGCAGGCCGGCCCGCGAAAACGAACGAGCGATACATAGAGTATGCACAACCCGGCACCGACGGCTTTCCGTTGACCGACTACGATCTCGTCGGCTGCGCCTGGCGCAGCACGGGCATATTTGCGCTGGACGAGGTCGAGCACTTCGATCTTCTCTATTTGCCGCCCCCGGCCCGCGACCAGGACCCGGGTCCCGCCGCGATCGTTGCAGCCGAGCTTTACTGCCGCAAACGTGGCGCGATGCTGATCATGGATCCACCGCGTGCCTGGAAGAGCGTGCGCAGAGCCATCGAAGGCGTGCGCGCATTCGATTATTCGAGCCCGAATATCTTTACCTACTACCCCCGCGTCTACGACACCTACGAGGATCGCTCACCGCCGCGCGTCGTCGGTGCAGCGATCGCCGGACTCCTGTGCAAGCTGGATAAACACCACGGTCCGTGGCAGGACCTGGACCAGCTCGGTTACGGCCTCCGTGGTAACTTCGTCCCGGCCGAGAAGATATCGATCGATGACGCACAGATGCTCGTCAGGGAAGGCATCAACGTCGTCGCCGGGCGCACGGCAGGTCGTTCCACTGTCTGCGGCTCAGTCACGCTGGCCCGCGGCGGCAAGTTTGATCACAAGTTCTCGAGCCTGACGGTCATGCGCTTGTGCCTGCACATCACTAACAGCATCGATCTTGCGACCCGCTGGACCGTGTTCGCAGCCAATACACCCGCGGTCGCCGAGCGGGTCAACAGCCTCGTCCATGCCTACATGAGCGGGTTGGCTGCCGAGGGCGCATTCGAGGACGACATGTTCGTGGTGCAATGCGACGCGGGATTGCATTCGAGTCCGGTCAACAAGGATCGAGGCGTAACGGTCATACTCATCTTCCATCCGGCTGGATCCGATGAAACTGTTTCGCTGACATTGCATCAAACATTAACGGGCTGCCGCGTCGCGACGACCGCCTTCGCGCCGGTGTTCGACGGCAGCACGCAGACTCGTAAAGGAAATGAAAGGGCGGCCTGAGCCGTGAATACTTAACTATGAAAGCTCGTTGGAACGGACAAGTTATTGCCGAAAGCGACGACACGGTCGTCGTCGAAGGCAACCATTACTTTCCACCCGACACGATAAATCAGGAATTCTTCCAGGACAGCGACCATCATTCGTACTGCCCATGGAAAGGCACGGCCAGTTATTTTGACGTCGTCGTCAGTGGCGAACGCAATGCGAATGCCGCCTGGTATTACCCGGAAACAAAAGAAGCTGCCGATCACATAAAAGGCCGGATCGCCTTCTGGCATGGTGTGGAAGTCGACGAGTAAGCTATTTCAATCGGCTTTACCGAAGCCGCCTCCGCCTGGTGTTTCGATGACGAAGGTGTCACCCGCATCGAGTTTCACGGTTGCGGTTCCGGAAAGCTGCTCTTCTTTCCGGTCGGCGCGAATGATTCGGTTGACGCCAGTCTTTGCCGCATCCCCGCCATCGATCCCGAATGGCGCGATGCGCCGGTGATTCGAGAGAATTGCAGCATCGACGGCTTCAGTGAATCTTATGCGTCGAACGGTGCCATCGCCGCCATGCCATTTTCCGTTTCCTCCCGAGCCTTTTCTTATTTCAAACGACTCGACGATGACCGGGAAATTCTGCTCGAAGACTTCAGGATCGGTGAGACGTGAATTCGTCATGTGCGTGTGCACGGCATCGGCGCCGTCGAATCCCGGGCCGGCCCCGGCCCCGCCGCATACAGTTTCATAGTACTGGACGTAGTCGTTGCCGAAGGTGAAGTTGTTCATCGTGCCCTGCGAAGCGGCGAGGGCATTAAGGGCGCCGTACAGGCAATCCGTCACGCACTGCGAGGTTTCGACATTGCCGGCTACCACGGCGGCGGGAAAAGACGGACTCAGGATGCTGTCCTTCGGAATCCTGATCTTCAACGGTTCGAGGCAGCCCTCGTTCATCGGGATTTCTTCCTCGATCATGCTGCGGAACACGTACAGCACTGCTGCACGCGTGACGGCTTCGGGTGCATTGAAGTTGGTCTTCGACTGCGGAGACGTGCCTGTGAAATCTATCGCCGCTTCGCGTTTCTCCTGATCGACGGAAATGCGAGCACGGATTATTTCGCCGGAGTCTAGCTCGTATTCGAACTCACCGTCTTTGAGTTTACCGAGCAAGCGGCGGACACTCGTCGCGGCGTTCTCGCGCACGAACCTGAGATAGTTCTGTACGGTCGCCATGCCGTAACGCTCGATCGCTTTCTCGAGCTGGCGGATGCCCTGTTGATTAGCGGCGAGCTGCGCTTTGAGATCGGCGATGTTTTGCTTCTGGTTGCGCGCCGGATACTTTGCGCCGGACAAGAGTTTTTCGACGTCTTCCAGCTGGAACAGACCATCTTTGACCAGCCAGAAGTTGTCGATCAGCACGCCTTCCTCGTCGATGTGGTGGCTCTCGGAGGGCATCGAGCCCGGCGTGATGCCGCCGATGTCGGCGTGGTGTGCACGTGATGCGAGGAAGAACATGGGCTTGTCGGAACCGGCGAACCAGGGCGTGACGACGGTGATGTCGGGAAGGTGCGTGCCGCCGTTGTAAGGCGAGTTCAGCATGATGGCGTCGCCCGGTCCGAGTTCATCGCCTTTGGCAGCGATGACGCTGCGCACGCTCTCGCCCATCGAGCCGAGATGCACCGGCATATGCGGTGCGTTTGATACGAGGCGGCCTTCGCCGTCAAAGAGCGCACAGGAGAAATCGAGACGCTCGCGAATATTGACGGACAAAGCGGTGTACTGCAGCACCGTGCCCATCTGTTCCGCGATGTGCATGAACAGGCGATTGAAGACCTCGAGCCTGACCGGGTCGGGTGACGACTCGTCTTTGTATTCTTCGATCAATTCCTCGTGTCGCTCGAGCACCAGGTGCCCTTTGGCATTGACGCTGCCCGACCAGCCGTCGTCGATGACGGTCGTCGCGTTGGCTTCGGCGACAATTGCCGGTCCATCGACAAAAGCACCGCTGCCGAGTTGCTCACGTTCGTAAACGGGGACATCTCGCCATTCGCCCGTGGCCCACATTCTTCCTTCGCCAGCGGGTTTTGCTTGTTCTTTCTTGCGGAAGTCGGGATCGCTGAAAACCTGTTCGATGCCGGTGCCTTCGACGCGCAAGGTTGCGATCAACATGCGGTCGGAATCGGGCTCCGCACCGAAACGGCGGCGATAGACCTCCGAAAACGCATCGATCATTTGATCGGCACTACCGTATTGCACATCCAGGATCGTATCGGCGCCCTTAATGCGCATGCCAATCGTTATACGAAACTCGCGAAATTCCTCCGGTACATGCTGTTCCGCAAGCGCCGTATCACAGTCTGCTCTTAGGCGATCGAGACCCGGCTCCAGCTCATTCAGTGATTTCTTGCTGAACGCCACATCGACGGATTGCTGTCTTTCGACACGGATGTTGGAAAGGCCCATGCCGTAGGCGGATAGCACACCGGCCATCGGGTGCAGCCAGATCTTCCTGATGCCGAGCACTTCGGCGACTTTGCAGGCATGCTGGCCGGCCGCGCCACCAAAAGAGCACAGCACGAAGTCGCGCACGTCTTCGCCGCGCTCGATCGTGATCTTGCGAATGGCGTTGGCCATGTTTTCGACAGCAACGGTCAGGAACCCCTCGGCAACGGCCTCCGGCGTAGCCGACAAACCCGAGTCCGCTGATATATGTTCCGCAAGTTCGTCAAACCGAACTCGCGCAATATCAGCATCAAGCGGTTGATCCGCATCCGGTCCGAAGACACTTGGAAAGTGATCTACCGGGATGCGCCCCAGTAGTACGTTCGCGTCGGTCACGGTCAATGGGCCGTTACGGCGATAACAAGCCGGCCCCGGGTCAGCGCCTGCGGAATCGGGCCCGACCTGGTAACGCTCGTCCTGGTACTTGAGTATCGAGCCGCCGCCCGCGGCAATCGTGTGAATCTTCATCATCGGCGCACGCAGCCGCACGCCGGCAACTTGAGAATCGTTGCTACGCTCGTATTCGCCGCTCCATGCGGAGACGTCTGTCGAGGTGCCGCCCATGTCGAAACCGATAAGTCTCTCGAAACCACGTTTCGATGCCGTTTCCACCATGCCGACAACGCCGGCGGCCGGCCCGGACAAGATACTGTTCTTGCCGCGGAAGTTGTCGGCGAGTACCAGCCCGCCATTACTTTGCATGAACAGAAGCCGGTTCGGCGCTGCAATCTTTTGCAGGGAATTTCTGAGGCCGTCGATATAGTTGTTGAGCACCGGGGTGAGGTAGGCATCGGCGAGCGTCGTCTCGGCGCGGCTGACGAACTTGATCAGTGATTCCACATCGTTTGACACGGAAACCTGCCGCAATCCGATGTTAGTTGCGATTTCCGCAATTCTGTTTTCATGCCGCGGATACCGGTAACCATGGATCAGGCAAATCGCGACCGACGTGATGCCTTCGCTGACGCAACGCTTTAATGCAGCCGATACAGATTTTTCATTGAGTGGTTTGATGACCTCGCCCTCCGCATTCATCCGCTCCGAGACCTCGATGACACGCTCGTAGATCGGCGTGGGCTTTACGATGTTGAGGGCAAAAATGTCCGGCCGGTTTTGGTAACCGATGGCAAGCGCATCCGCGAAGCCCTCCGTCACGACGAGCGCGGTTGGTGCGCCCTGGCGTTCGAGCAGCGCATTGGTGGCGACGGTCGTGCCCATCTTCACGGCTTCGATAGGCACCGTCTCAGACCACCCCGCGAAATAACGACGGATTCCTTCGGCAGCCGCGTCGGCGTACTGCTCCGGGTTCTCGGACAGCAGCTTCGCGGTTTCGATCGAGCCGTCGGGGCGATGTGCCACGACGTCAGTAAAGGTACCCCCGCGGTCGATCCAGAATTGCCAGCTTTTGCCTGTCATAACCGCAAGTTAGCGAAAATATTGGGCATTCACACCTTTTTTGCCGGTATTATGTGCCTGTCAGGGGGACGGAATAACTAGAAGTGTCTTTCTTCGCCGAACTAAAGCGACGAAACGTTTTTCGCGTAGGCATAGCCTACGTTGTCATCGGCTGGCTGCTTGCTCAGGTTTCCGAGATCGCATTTGATGCTTTTGATGCGCCGGATTGGGTCCTCAAATCCGTGTTGTTCGTTCTCGTCCTGGGATTGCCGCTGGCCCTGTTTTTCGCCTGGGCCTTCGAAGTGACACCCGAAGGCATAAAGCTCGAAAAAGATGTCGATCGCAGCCAATCGATCACCGCTCAAACTGGCCGCAAACTCAATCGCCTTATTATCGGCGTGCTTGTCGTAGCAGTCGGTTTATTGCTCGTCGATAAATTCTTTTTAAGCGAGCGGGCTCCAGTCACTAGTGAAATCATCGCGACCGAATCGCAGTCAATTGCCGTCCTGCCGTTCGTCAACATGTCCGATGACAATGACTACTTCGCGGATGGTCTTTCCGAGGAGCTCTTGAACCTTCTTGCGAAGATTCCGGAGCTGAAGGTCGCCGGGCGCACCTCGTCGTTCGCGTTCAAGGGCAGGAATGAAGACCTGCGCGAAATAGGCGAAGCGCTGGATGTGACAAAAGTACTGGAAGGCTCCGTGCGACGCTCCGGCGACCGTCTCCGGGTCACGGCGCAGCTCATCAACGTTGCGGACGGGTTTCATCTCTGGTCCGAAACCTACGACCGGCAGATGGCGGATATCTTCGACATCCAGGACGACGTTGCCGGTGCAATCACCGACGCGCTGCAATTGCACCTGACTCCCCATTCCGACAGACCGACGAACAATACGGAAGCATATACGCTGTATCTGCAGGCCCTGGCATTGCGTGCGTATTCCAGTGGCGAAGACTTGGTTATTGCGCAGGCACTGCTCGACGACGCCATCGTACTCGATCCTCAATTCGCCAAAGCGTATGAACTCAAAGCGACTTTTTATTGGTACCAGTCAGCCTGGTTAATCGATGCTCCGTTAGGCCAAAGATTGGCATATGAAGCGGCACGCAAAGCGTTGGAACTGGATCCGACATTGCATAGTGCCAGATCATTTTCCAAGACGGCGCATCCTGACTGGAGCTGGACCATGGAATTCGAGGCTCTGGATCGACTTTTGCGTGTTGATCCGAACGACTTGGCTGCTTTGGGAGCCTTGACCTGGGACATGATTAATGTGGGCTATTTCGATGAATCGGTGCGGTTAGCGCAAAGAATCATCGATCTCGAGCCGCTGTCGCCACTTGGCTATTGGCGAAAAGCAGACGCGTTGCTGGCAATGGGAAGGCGGAGCGAGGCGCAGACCCATCTCGAACGTGCGATCGACCTAGGAAACAACTTTTTTGCGGGGCTGGGGCTGCTGGGCGCCGCCTTTTTGACGCAAGGCGAAGACGAAGTGGCGATCGACTGGTACGAAAAATTCTATTCCGCAATTGGCCGTGATCCAGCCGAGGTACGGCCACTCATTGAAAATGTGCGTGATCCGGCAACAGGCAAGGCATTTCTTGATCAATGGATTGAGGCGGAAGTCGCGAATGCGTCAAATGTTGATGAGCAACGTGCACCCTATAATTGGTATTTGTATTTCGGCTATCTCGACGATTATTGGCTGGCATTAGAATCGTTGGCGGGCGGCAATGTGCCAGGTTGGACGAACGCAGACTTACTGGAACACGAGGGCATGATTTTTCGTCGTCTCGGTTACGCCAAGCATCCAAAATACGTTCCGTGGGCTAAAGCGTCCAGCATCGTCGACCTTTGGGATAAACGCGGACCGCCGGATCATTGCAGCAAGGCGAGCGGCGAGTGGGTCTGTGAGTAGCCGACGATGTCGTTTCTCACCGAGCTTAGAAGACGCAAGGTATTTCGCGTAGGCATAGCCTACGTGATCGTCGGCTGGTTGCTGGCCCAGGTTGCCGAGCTGGCACTCGACGCCTTCGTTGCGCCTGCATTCTGCAGTAAGACGGATGGTCAATGGGCGTGCGAGTAATCGTCGGCAAAAGCAATTGTTGAGGAAAGTCATGACAGGAAAATACACTGGCCGAGTCGTTGCCGTGGCTTTGACAATCGCGCTGGCTACTGTCGTCCATGCCCAGAACGATGAATTCGAACCGGTCGATCTTCCCGACAGCATGGCCGAGAAGGTCCAGGGTCTCGACCAGGAGAAAATCGATTTCCTGAGGGGCGACGGTGCGCTCGATTTCGCCGAGCGTCACGATATTCTGTTCGCGCGTCTCGAAGGTAAGTCGCCCGAAGCGATCGAGGCCTATATCGACGCGATGATGCGCGTGACCGAGTTGTTGAAATTCGATCCCGAGCGAGACATGGCGTCGATCCCGCTCAATACGAAATCGCCATATTTCAATGCCTGGAAGACGGAACGCCCAGCGGCATTGAGTACGCCGCGCGAGCCGGGCCCGATTAACGTTCAACGTTATCTCCAGGAAGGATACAAGCTCGGCATCCCGACATTCTTCAATATGCCGATCGCATTGACGCCGGAAGACCTGGTGGCGGGCGATGTCGAAGTGGCCATCATGGGCATCGGCATGGATACCGGCACCGGTTTTCGCGGAGCCGCGTATGGGCCACTGGCCGTACGGGCTGGACGCGTCTATCTGGGAACCGGCTTCGTCAATGAACCCAATATGCACGCAATGGTGTCCGCGTTCAACGAGCTGACGATCGTCGACTACGGCGATATTGCCGTCGACCAATTCAGTATCGAACGCAGTCTCGAGCACATCATCACGAAAGTGCATGAGGTTGCGGCCGCTGGCGCAATCCCGATGATCGTCGGCGGCGACCATTCACTCATGTATCCGGATGTTGCCGGCGTCGTGCGGCACTACGGCGTTGGCAAGGTTGGCGTCGTGCATTTCGATGCGCACTACGATGCGGGGCGAGGGAGCCCACACCTGTTGACGCATGGCCAGCCGGTCAGGCGTTTGTTCGATGAAGGCCTCGTGCCGGGCAAGAATTTCATCCAGGTCGGCTTGCGGGGCTACTGGCCGGACGCGGAAGCGTTCGAGTGGATGCGCGAGAACGGCCTGCGTTATCACCCGATGGCGGAGGTCGAGAAGAACGGATGGGATGCGACGATGGACCGGGTGTTGAAAGAGGCCGTGGAGGATGGCCCAGAATATATATTTATCTCGTTCGACGTCGATGTCCTTGATCCCGCGTACATGCCGGGCACCGGTACGCCGGAACCGGGCGGTCTGACGACGCGCGAGGCGTTCCCGATCGTGCGCAGGCTTTGCGCGGAGAAGAATGTCGTGGGTTTTGAACTCGTCGAACTGAACCCGCTGGTCGATCCGGGCTACACTTCGGCGCAAAACGCGGATCGTGTATTGCAGGAATGCCTGACCGGCATCGCGATGCGCAAGCGAGGCCTCACGGAACCGCATTACCTGAGCCCGCTGACCGTCGATCACGGGCACGACAATTGAAAAAGCTAATTCTCATTCTGTGCTTGGTTCCCGTCGCAGGGGTTGCGGACAATACCGCGCCGCGTGCCCGTGATCTTGGTATTCCCTTCGACGGTACGCCTGGTGCGTTGAATGCAATTACTGATGTCGCCAGCGTTACCGTCGGTCACGAAACGATCATCGAGGACTTTCCAGACGGCCGTGCAGCGCGCACCGGCGTTACTGCTATTTTGCCTCGCGGTAAGGCCAGCAACGATGAGCCTGTTTTCGGTGCTTGGTTCTCGCTGAACGGTAACGGCGAAATGACCGGTACGACCTGGGTCGAGGAGTCCGGTTTTCTCGAAGGTCCCGTGATGATCACGAACACCCATAGTGTTGGCACGGTTCACCAGGCGACGATCCAATGGCGAATCGATCAGGGCGCGGCCGATAGCAGCGGCTTCTGGTGGTCTTTACCCGTCGTTGCGGAAACCTGGGATGGATACCTGAATGACATTAATGGTTTTCACGTCAAAGCAGAGCACGCACAAGCCGCCCTCGATGCCGCTACGGGTGGACCGCTGGCAGAAGGAAATGTCGGTGGCGGTACAGGCATGATTTGTCACGAATTCAAATGCGGTATCGGTACGGCATCGCGGATCGCCAAGACGAGCGAGGGCGACTACACCGTCGGTGTTCTTGTACAAGCAAACTACGGTCTCAGGGAACAGTTACGGGTTGCGGGCGTGCCTGTCGGACAGCATCTTCGTGAGGACAAGGTCTGGACGGAGGATGTTGCACCTGACGCGGAAACCGGCTCAATCATCATTGTGGTCGCGACAGATGCGCCATTGTTGCCGCATCAGCTGAAGCGACTCGCGAGGCGTGCAGCGCTCGGACTTGCCCGAATTGGCAGCGTGGCCGGCAATGGTTCCGGCGATATCTTTATCGCTTTCTCGACTGCGAACGAAGGTGCAAACCAGGCAGATCCGGGCGTCGAGGTCAGGGTACTGGCGAATGAGAACATCGGCCCGATGTTTGCGGCAACGGTCGAGGCGACCGAAGAGGCTATTGTCAATGCACTCGTTGCGGGACGCAATATGACCGGCAACCGTGGTCATGTCGTTAAGGCAATCGATCACTCGCAGTTAATCGACGTGCTACGAAAACACAATCGCCTGGTCGAATAAACGTCACTGCGTCGTTGATTCATGGATAACACAGGTGCCGTACTCGTAACCCTCGTCGTTTATAACGTCGCGCTGATTGGCGTCGGGCTCTGGGCCAGGGGGCGCAACAAGGACGTCGCGGATTATTTCCTCGCAGGTCGGGGGCTCGGGCCGTGGGTGGCGGCGATCAGTGCCTCGGCGAGTTCCTCATCCGCATGGACTTTGCTCGGCGTTAGCGGCGCCGCTTACGCATGGGGTTTGCCCGCGTTGTGGTTATTTCCTGCGACGGTCGGCGGGTTCATTCTCAACTGGGTCTGGGTCGCGCCGCGCCTGCAACGTCTTTCGAAGGAGGAGGGCGCGGTCACGCTGAGTGAGGTCATCGCACCGGCGAATATCGGCAGCATGCGGCAGCTAATCCTGCGCACCGCCGCGGTCATCATCGTCTTCTGTTTCGTCTTTTATATCGCCTCGCAATTCGAGGCCGCGGGCAAGGCGTTCGAGTCAGTGTTCGGACTGCCTAAACAGACCAGCATCCTGATCGGCGCCAGCATTGTGCTCGTTTACACGATACTCGGTGGATTCTGGGCCGTTAGCGTCACTGACTCGTTGCAAGGATTGTTAATGGCAGCGGCCGGTATCGTTCTTCCCATAACCGCCTTGTTCGCCGTCGGCGGATTCGGACCGCTGGCCGACGGCCTCGCGCAAATCGGCAATGCGGGATCGCCGATCAGTGATGGCGCATTTGGCGCAATGACGAGTATCTACTTCGTGCTTGGGCTTTTCGGTATCGGCATCAATTACCCGGGCCAGCCGCATGTCGTCAATCGCTTCATGGCGCTGAAGGACGACAAAAGTCGCAGGCAGGGCCGCACCATCGCCTTGTCATGGGCGGTGATCGTCTATTCCGGCATGCTGTTGCTCGGTCTCTCGTCGCGAGTGCTGTTCGCGGATCTCGGCGATTCGGAACAGGTGCTGTTCCATGCCGCCGCGACGCTGCTGCCGGCCGTGATTGCCGGCGTGATCCTTGCCGCGGTGCTGTCGGCGATCATGTCGACGGCGGACAGCCAGTTACTCGTCGCTTCGTCGGCGGTTTCCTACGACTGGCAGATTGCATCGCATCGCGAGAGGACGGGTCTCACCGGTTCGCGAACGACGGTCGTCGTAATTCTCATATTGGCGACGATTCTCGCGCTGGGCTGGCGCGCCGATATTTTCTCGCGCGTGCTGTTCGCCTGGTCCGCGGCGGGGTCTGCGTTCGGACCGATCCTGATGATGCGGCTTCTCGGCCGTTCGGTGTCGGAGAAGAGCACGTTTTTCGCCATGTCATTGGGGTTCGGACTGACCGTCCTGATTTCCTGGTTGCCCGATATGCCGGGGGACTTCGCCGAGCGCATACTGCCATTCGTTGCCGCTATTACGATCGCATTCCTGGGAAGCCGCGAACGGGGATGAATCGGGTAAGTTATTCGGCCGTTATCGAGCCGTTGCTGTCCGACATCGAGTAATTGCCTGGCTTCCATGACCCGGTAATACGCTGCCGTGGTTGCTGCGGCGACGTTTCGCTGCACGGATTCGAACCTCGCTTCCTGTGCACCGAGCGCCAGTTGCGCGGCCTGTTGCTGCTTGCTCAGGCGGCCCCACAAATCGATTTTCCAGAACGCGCCGACTTCGGCGCCATACGATTCCGTCGTAATGCACTGATTCGCGCTATCCCGGGCGCCGCGCCGCGTCGAGTGATACGTCCAGTTCCGGAAAACGATTTGCGCGAACGATGACGACGACCTGTTCCGCTTCATAGAGGCGCGCGCGCTCCTGCTCCTGCAGGAAATTGCTCTCGATTGCGTCGCCAACGAGGCTTGTGAGTCGCGGGTCGTCGAAGCTCTCGAGCCAGTTGAGGTCGACGCTGCCTTCGTCGCCGCCCCGGACCCAGTCGGCTGGCATACCGATTTCACTGGCCTCGGGCGTGATCGCAGAATCCGCACAGCCGCCGAGCACGCCGGACCCGGTGGCGGCAATGGCGATCAAAAACAATGACTTAAGGTCATGCGGGCGGGACAAGGCAACCTCCGCGGAGTCTTGTCAGGTGGCCGTTGAGTATCCCAAGAACCCGGCATGCACGAAAGGCGTCTTGTACCTTCTTTGCAAACCCCGCAATTCCCGTGCAGTCTTCCCGACCATGAAGCTGGATCGCTTTATACGACTCGCGGTCGGCCTGCTGATTCTGCTGGTTTTCATCATCGCGATCGCGGCACTGCTGTTCGTGACGGAATCCGCCCTCAACGTCTGGGACCGGCTCATTGAGGGTCCGCGTTTCCTGCTGTATGGCTACTTTGCGGCGATCGGCGGATTATTCATTGCTGCAATCTGGCTCATCCTGCGTCTCGTGGTCCGGCGCAAACGGCCGGAAGAAAAACCATCTGAACAACCACTGCGACAGAAAGACATCAAGGATCGGCTTCGCGAAGCGGAGAGAGCCGGCGTGAGTGTCGAGGAAGCCCAGGCCGAGTTGCAGGAACTCGTCGCGAGGCAGGAGACCGGTTCCGTCCATTTGTGCTTCTTCGGTGAAATCAGCACCGGCAAAAGTTCTCTTATTAAAGCGCTGATACCGGAGGCGGACGTCCAGATAAGCGCCGTCGGCGGTTCGACCGTCGACATCCGCCACTATCGCTGGCGTGATGACAAAGGCAGGCAGATCCTGCTCACCGACGTACCAGGCTCAGGCGGTCTCGAAGCCGAGTTCGACAAAGTCGCGGAGGAAGAAGCATTACGCTCGCAACTCGTGCTGTTCGTTTGCGAAGGTGACCTGACGCGCGCCGAGAGCGATGCCGTCAAACGACTGCTCGGGCTCGGGAAGCCACTCATCCTCGTCATGAACAAGTCGGATCGCTACTCGCGTGAGGAACAGTCGATGCTGATGGAACGTTTGCTCGATCACGTCAGCGATCTCGGCAGCGAATTTTCCAGGGACGAAGTGGTCGCCGTATCGGCGGGCGGCGAGGTCGACGTTATCGAGCGCGAGGCGGACGGCTCGGAAACGACGGTCAGGCGCCAGCGTCCCGCGGACATCGGGGTGCTCGTCGTCGCGATCAACCGGCTACTCGAGCAGGACACGGCCAAGCTCGACTTGAAACGTGACCGCGCCGTGTTTCGCCTCGCGGCCGACAAGCTGAAAGAAGCGGAACTCGAATATCGCGAGCAGCGCGCCGAGCAGATCATCCGCAGCTCGACCAGGAAAGCCGTTATCGGTGCACTCGCCGCAGTCAGTCCGGGCACGGACATCATCATCCAGGGATACATCGGCTCCGCGATGACGCGCGAGCTTTGCACGCTCTACGGCGCCGCGCCGCGTGATATCGACATCGAGGAATTCCTCAACCTCAGCCAGAGCCGTGCGGGCAAGGCCGTGCCGCTGACGCTCGCCGTCGCCGGCAACGGGCTGAAGGCCTTTCCCGGTGCGGGCACGGTCGCCGGCGGCCTCGTACATGCGGTAGCCTACGGACTGATCTTCGATGCGCTGGGCAGGAGCCTCGTGGCAACGCTGAAGGCGCACGGTCAACTGGAACCCGAGACAGCCGCCAAAGAATTTGAGGAAGGAATTAGTGAACGTATTGAAGCGGGTGTTCGACAGGTTGCCCGGATGGCCCTGGATCAGCAGAAAGACAAAGCCTGAGGAAACCGCTGACGGTGGCGAAGCACACCTGAGTCTCGCCCGCGAAAGCCTGAAAGAACTCATCGAAGACTCGCGACTGCCGCCCGGCATCCGCGAATCCCTCGCCCACGACTACGAAGCCGTCCAGGCCATGCTCGACAAACTGCAGCACGGCCACCTGCACATCGCCGTCTTCGGCCGTGTCAGTACCGGCAAGTCGTCGTTGCTGAACACGCTCATCGGCGAAGAAAAATTCACGGTGAGTCCGCTGCATGGCGAGACGAAGAAGACCTCGATGGAACAGTGGTCAGAAATAGAAGCAGCCGGCGTTTTCCTGATCGACACGCCCGGCCTGGATGAAGCCGGCGGTGAAGCGCGCGAGGAAATGGCCAAGGAAGTCGCGAACCGGTCCGATCTCGTCATCTTCGTTCTCGACGGCGACATTACCGACAGTGAACTGCAGTCGCTCCGCACCTTGTTGTCGCAGGGCAGGCCGGTCGTCGTCACGCTGAACAAGTCGGACCTTTACACGAAGAATGAACTGAATGCCCTGCTCGAATCCATACGCGAGAAAACAAGAGGCCTGGCACATCCCGATGATGTACTGGCAATCGCCGCTCAACCCCGACCGCAGGAAGTCGTCGAGATCGACGAACAGGGCAACGAAGTTTCAACCATGCGTGAACGGCTTCCCGACGTAGCGCCCTTACGCCTGCGCCTTTGGGAAATCTTCGAAGCCGAAGGCAAGACGCTCGCTGCGCTGAACGCGAGCCTGTTCGCGGCCGATCTCTCGGACCAGGTCGGCAGGCGCATCCTGAACGCACGCAAAGAAATCGGCGACAAGCTCGTCAGGACCTACTGCGTCGCCAAGGGTGTCGCTGTTGCATTCAACCCGGTGCCCGTAGCCGACCTTTTCGCGGCCGCGTTCATCGACGTCGGCATGGTCATGCATCTCTCGAACGTGTATGACCTGCCTGTCAGCCGCAAGGAAGCCGGCTCACTCGTCAGCATCATCGTCGCCGAGGCCGCAGCGCTGATGGGAACGGTCTGGGCACTGCACTTTGTGTCCAGCGCCTTGAAAGCCGGCACCGCCGGACTCTCTACCGTCGTCACCGCCGGCGCGCAGGGCGCAATCGCCTATTACAGCACCTATGTCGTCGGGCAAATCGCCGGTGACTACCTTGCTAAAGGCAAGTCCTGGGGCGAGGGCGGGCCGAAAGCCGTCGTGCAGAAGATCCTCGACAGCCTCGACAGGGATACCGTCCTCAGCGAGGCGAGGAAAGAGATCCAGGCGCGACTTGGCCTCAGTTAATAGAAGGCATTAATCCTTGTTGTACGGCTTACCATCGCGACGCGTGAACACGCGACCACCTTTACCATGCGACACGAGCTGCATGTCAATATCAGGATAGACACCCTCATTTTCGGCGTTCCTGTCCCCGACCCCGAGACTCGAAGCGACCGAATTACTCTTGATGTCGTCTGAAAGATTTATTGATGAACAGCACGGCAGACATCACGCGGTATTGCCGCCATCAATGGGAATGGCAGCACCGGTAATTTGTGCAGCGGCGTCAGAAGCAAGAAATGCAACCAGTGCCGCGACCTCTTCAGGGGTCGTTACCCTGCCGGTTGGACTTAACTTGGCGGCTTCGCGGACCGCCTCATCAGCACTGAGTCCGCGCTCCGCGCCCTCCGCATACAACATCGGCGTCTCAACGTCACCCGGGCAGACCGCATTTATCCGCACACCCTCGTCCGCATGATCGAGTGCCATCGCCTTGGTCATCAGCACCAGGCCACCCTTGCTGGCGCAGTAGGCAACTGCCTTCCTGCCGCCGACGAGCCCCCAATCTGATGCCACGTTCACAATGACGCCTTGTGTCCTCCGAAGATGCGGCATGGCCTCGCGACTCAAATAGAATGGCGCATCCAAATTGATTGCCATTGTTTCCGACCAGTTCTCATCCGTAGTGTGTTCTGCGTCTGCGGACTCGTAAATGCCTGCGTTGTTGACGAGCAGGTCAAGCCGGCCATTCGCGTCAATGCAAGTTGCGACCAATTCGGCACACATTTCTGGAGAAGAAAGATCGCCCGTCCAGGTCTCAATGTTGTCGCTTTCATCACGAAGCAGCTCTGTTCGCGTCTTATCTCGCCCTGCTGCCATGACAACGAAATCATCGTCTGCAAGATGCATAACGATTGCCGTACCGATTCCCGAGCTGGCCCCGGTGACTATTGCCACTTTGTTCTGCATGCCTGGCCTCGCTTCTTTCAGCCCTATTGTGCTTCCCAGTAACGTTGTCGTTTTGTTTTATGCCATTCGGCCGCAATCGCTTGCCAAAGTCCAGTAGTGGTGGGCCGATCAGCCGCATTGGCTACGAAAGCGCATGCGGATATCCACGATTGCAGGCCATTCCGGGCGGCGGTAGCCTAGTTTGTTCGTAGACCCGCTGAGCGACTCATCAAGAAAGGACCGCCCAGCCGGGAAGGAGAAAAACCATGTTTACTCGCAAAATCTCCGTGCTCATCGTCAGCATGGGCCTGGTCTTGTGCGCCTCTTGCGGAGGTGGCGGTGGCGGCGGAGCCGCGCCGGCACCAACCCCAACCCCACCGCCGAATCCGATGGCCTTGCCGATCACCGCCGATAATGCTCAGGACATCACCGAGGTCGTTCTGGAATCAGTCATCGCGACAATTGATATCGTCGATTTCGCCGATGTCGTCGGTCTACCCGCGTTGGGCAGCTCGAATCAGGGCATCGCGAAGCTCACGGTCAGGGACATTTATATTCAAATCACGTCTTGCGACACGGGTGAGGTAACCGTTACCTGGAACGATGCGGATGACAATCTGGAATTGAGCACCGGCGACACGCTCGATGCCGACTTCGACATGTGTTTCTTGGCAGATTCGGGAACGACGCTCGATGGAGCGGTCTCATTCACGAACATAGTTGTTGTCGGCGAACCTGAATTCGTCACACCATGGCGTCTTGCAATGACGTTCAGTTTCGACAACTTGACCGGCATGGACAGTTCGGGCACGTCGATTATAGACGGCAGCTTGAATGTCGATATTGCCAGTGACGACAACGTAGTCATTGAGCTGTCGGTCAGTACCCCTGCGTTAACGGCACAGGACTCGGGCATGAGCGTGACTCTGTCCGATTATCTGCTGACCCAGTTGATTAATGTGAGCACCTCGGAGCAGAGGATTAGCGCCGACGGCACCTTGACCAGCACGGAGCTCGAGGGCAGCGTCTCGTTCGAAACGCAGCAGGATTTCGTGATTTTCGGTGATGACAATCCATCTTCGGGTCAGATGTTGATCGCTGACGCCAACTCGAGTGTCCTGGTTACGGTGCTCGACAATCTGAGCGTGCAACTCGAAATCGACCTGGACCGGGATGGCACGATAGATCAGACTATTGTCGTCACCTGGACGGAGCTCGATGTCGATTAAATAATCGAACATCAATCGCTCGCCGTCTGAGGCATGATCTAGGGCAATATGAGCCAACCGACGTAGAGGAAGACACCAAATACGACGTGCATTGACAGGTTGATTAATCGCGTCAATCCGGGCTGCGGTGTTCGAGAAGCAAATGCCCCTGCTCCCATGCAGGGCTGCATCAGCAACCACGGTGCGACCAGCGTGACCAATCCGAAAACCAATGCAGACAGAAATGTAGGGTCACTTGAAAGCAGGCCTCTTACGACTGCCATATATAGCAGCCCGTAAGCAATGCCGGTCATGTAGTGAGCCACCCAGCCGATTGCCAGTTCATTCGGAATTGGGGCAGATTCGTCGATCGACTGATGGACAAAAACGCCCCGAGGAAAATGGCCGAACCAGCGACCCACATGAGCCCAGTTCGCCGTCGGCCACTTGAGTACATATTTTGCAACGATCGACCAGATGTCCATGCCGATCGTTGCGATGACACCGATCGATATTCCCTGAACCAGAATCTCCATGGCCACTCCCTCAATGCTGTCGTCGATTCTATACCCGACGCATTGACGTAGCGATCCGATGGGTTTGTTTCGGTATGATTTCTGGCAAATGAATGTGTCCACCGAGAAGCGCAACGAGCGAATCTGGGCGACAATACGGGACATTCCCCCGGGCAGCGTCGCAAGCTACGGGCAGGTCGCAGAAATTGCCGGGGTGCCGCGCGGAGCACGGCAGGTCGGGTATGCGCTTCGGCATTTGCCGAAAGGACACGATGTTCCATGGCACCGGGTGATTCGATCGTCCGGCAGAATCGCTTTCGAAAAGGGCAGCCGCGCATACAAAGAGCAGGCGAAACGCCTTATGATGGAAGACGTCGTCATTCTCAACGGGCGCATCGATATGCAGAAATATCGCTGGCAACCGGATCTCGATGAGCTGCTGTGGAAGCCGAGCGCTGCCTGGGATGGCGAATAGATGAATCGCAAGCTTCGTTCGCTCATTCTCACGGCCATGCTCGATCCGCGATTCATGCGCTTCAATAGATTTTTGACCGAGCTTGGCAGGCGATTACTGTTCAGGAAACGTGTCGTGCACGTGTTCCTGCAGATCGACGATCCGTATTCCTATCTCCTGAGCCATTACCTCGAGCACGTCGCAACGCGCTACAACAAGGTCGAATTTACGTATTACCTGTGCCAGGCGCTGCGCGGCGAGTACATGCCACAGCCGGAGATGCTCGCAGAATATGCGGTCAAAGATTGCAGGCTGCTCGCACAGGAGTTCGGGGTACCGTTTCTCGATGTCGGCGAAGCTCCCGCCGTCGAGTACCGGCGTCCGCTGCTGGATTTTCTCGCCGGCGAGCACGACGACGAGGATTTTCCGAAGACGCTGGCGAAAGCGCTGGCCGTCTACTGGCGAGGCGACGCCGAAGGCGCCGCGAAACTGATCGGTAGATCGCAGGGTGAACAGGACTCGACCAATGTGCTGATCGGCCAGAACCAGCTCCTGATGAGAAAGATGGGGCATTACAACTGCGCAACGATGCATTACGGCGGCGAGTGGTACTGGGGTGTCGACCGGTTGCTTTACCTCGTCCGGCGGTTCGAGGAAGAAGGCCTGAATCGATTCCAGGAGCCGATCCCCGAGCTGCGTTCGCTCGAGCAGGCGATGCAGCTGAACCTGCCGGCAACCGTGCCGGCCAAGGCGGAGAGCCTGCCGACGCTCGAGATGTATCACTCCTTCCGCAGTCCTTATTCCTATCTTTCACTGACGCGCATGTTCAAGATTGCGGATGCCTTCGGACTCAAGTTGCAGGTACGTCCGGTCCTGCCGATGGTCATGCGCGGCCTGTCGGTGCCGAAGTCGAAGATCCTTTATATCGTGAACGATGCGAACCGGGAGGCAAAGCGACTGAAAGTGCCGTTCGGCAGGATCGCGGATTCGGTTGGCACCGGCGCCGAACGGTGCATCGCCGCTTTTTATTACGCCGAGGCGCAGGGCAAGGAACGAGACTTCCTGTACACCGTCGGCCAGGCGATATGGTCCAAGGCGATCGACGTCGCCGAGGACGAAGGCATGCAGATCGTGGCCAAACGCTGCGGGCTGTTCTGGCCGGAATTGAAAGAGGCGATGGAAAAGGACGACTGGCGCCCGAAAGCAGAAGCGAATCGCGAAGCGCTGACAGAGATCGGACTGTGGGGCGTGCCGAGTTTCAAGATCGGTGATGTCGCATTATGGGGCCAGGACCGGGACTGGCTGCTGGCGAGGAAGATAGAAGACATGTGTCACGGCGGCGAGGGCATCATGATATGACGATGCCGGCCGTCTACTTTTCGCACGGGCAGGAAAGCGGTCCCTGGGGCAGCAAGATCAAATCGATGGCCGCGACCGTCGAGAAACTGGGTTGCCGCGTCGTCAGCGTCGACTACCAGGGCATCGCGGATCCGACGGAGCGCGTCGACAAGCTGATCGAGGAATGCTCGGGCGTAGCCGAGCCGCTGGTCCTGGTGGGCTCGAGTATGGGTGGCCACGTCGCGACGGCGGCTGCCGAAAAGGTGGGGGCAATCGGCATCTTCGTGCTGGCGCCTGCCTATTACATGCCGGGCTACGAGTCGCTTACGCCACCGCCACCGGACATGCCGATCGCCATCGTGCATGGCTGGAATGACGACGTCGTGCCGGTCGACAACAGCATCCGATTCGCGCGGGAATGCAACGGCAGTTTGCATGTTCTCGACGGCGATCACCGACTGACGGCCAATATCGACGATATTAATGAACTCCTGGCCAGGTTTATCGAGAACCTGGAAGCGAAATGACGCAGAAGGCTCGCATGAAATTCCTGACTAGCGTTGCTATTGCACTGGCGCTTGCGGCGTGCGGCTCGAAAGAATTGACTGAACCCGCCAAACGCGAGCCGACGGTCGGCAAGGAAATCGCCGACGACTACAACCGGCAGCTGGACAAGGCGCGCGCCGTGGAAGATCAGGCAATGCAACAGAAGCATAAGATCGACGAGGCGCTCGACGCAGCTGAAGGTCAATAATCAAGAGTCGCGGCTTAAGCCGCGATAAACCATTGCCACGAGCCCGCTCAGCCCAGGATAGGGATCGGTGATAACGTAGGTCGGGATCCTATTCATGTAGTCGCGATAACGATACTTATCGACGAAGCGATCACGAAACGGTGACTTGCGAAGCAGATCGATATGTGACGGTACGATGCCACCGGCGATATGCAGGCCACCGAACGAGCCGGTGATTAAAGCGAGATCTGCCGCAGCGCTGCCGAGGAAACTGAAAAACCGATTCATGGTTGCCGTGCAGGCGTCGTCATCGGGGTCTGCCGTTATTGCCTCAGGGCTGTCGATTTTGACGCCATGCAAGGCTTCGTGGAGCGCGACCAGACCAGGCCCGGAGAGGATGCGCTCCGCGGAGCAATGGCCGTAACGCTCGCGAAACCACGCGATGATTCCGTCCTCCTCTTCGTCGCGACCCGACAGGGAAATATGGCCACCTTCACCGGTCATCGCAGAGCCGCCGGCGTCATTGCTTATCCATGCCGCCATGCCGAGACCGCTACCGGGACCGAGCACAGCCATGTTGCCGCCACGGTATTCGCTGGCCTTGCCGATTTCCACGCGTGATGCGTCATCGAGTGTCGGCAGCGCGTAGGCGATCGCATGAAAGTCGTTGATGATCGTGGTGTAACCGAGACCTAGCTCACGCGAAAGCGATTTGCGGCTGAACGACCAGTCACGATTGATCATCTGCACGTCGTCGCCGTATACAGGTGCCGCTACCGCGAGTGCCATCGACTGCGGCTTGATGTTGCAGGTATCGAGATAATCGGCGAGCAGGCTGGCAAGTGCCGGGAAATTTTCGTTTCGATAAACGCGGACGTTCGACGGGCTTTTTGAATCCGCCGCCAATATTGCGCAGCGGCTGGACGTAGCGCCGACGTCGGCTATCAACCAGGAATCTGCAATGGAAGTAGTTTCGGCCATTCCGGCAGCATTCACGAGCTCTTGATAAAAATCAATACATTATGGGTTTGCGGAAAGCTGTAATATTGGCCGCTCATGAGACTTGCCGAAATAATCTTTCGCCCGTGGTACCGCGTCGCTGCCAGGATTTTTGGCACCTGGGTACGGCCCGCCGTGCAACCGGAAGATCCGGCCGAACTTTTGGCCGGCAAGCATGCTCCGGTCTGTTACGTCCTCGAGACTGGTGGCCTTGCGGATACGCTCGCGCTCGAGCGTCTGTGCCAGATTCACGATTTGCCGTCGCCGTTGGGCGATTTGCAGTTCGCCGGCACTCAGGAAAGCGGGCGTAATATCGTACTTCGGCCATTGACCGGATTTATCCTGCGCCGTCATAGCAAGAAAGGCTCGCAAAGGTTGAAGCGCCTGGTCGAAGCCAGCATCGAAGCAGGCGTCCAGGAATTACTGCTCGTGCCCGTAGCGATTTACTGGGGCAAGTTTCCCGACAAGCAGCACGCGTGGTTTAAATTACTGTTCACCGAACATTGGGACGTCGCGGGACGAACACGAAAGTTCTTTGCCACGATTTTCCAGGGACGGAACACGCTGCTTCGATTCAGCGACCCGCTGCCATTAAGTTCCATCCTGCAGGAAGGCATGGAGCCCGAAGTCGCCTACAGGAAGGTATCGCGCATACTGCGTGTGCATTTCCGGCAACGGCGCATCGCCACCGTCGGGCCCGACCTGTCACACCGTCGCACGCTGGTCAATGTCGTCGTGCATGATCCTGGCGTGCGCGCCGTGATCGACGCGGAAGCGGGCGACAGCCGCACGAAAAGGGAACGGGCCACGCAGAAAGCGCGCACGTATGCCCAGGAAATTGCCGCACACATCTCTTACCCGACCGTCCGGGTCGTGGAAAGGCTGCTAAGTTGGGTGTGGAATCGCATTTACGACGGCATTGAACTGGCTCACGTGGACCGTCTGCATGACATTGCGCGCGATCACGAGGTCGTCTACGTGCCGTGCCACAGGAGTCACTTCGATTACCTGTTGTTGAGTTACATCGTCTACCAGGA
This sequence comes from Woeseiaceae bacterium, assembly GCA_011772865.1. Taxonomy (GTDB): domain Bacteria; phylum Pseudomonadota; class Gammaproteobacteria; order Steroidobacterales; family Woeseiaceae; genus UBA1847. The sequence continues at coordinate 25,252 of WVYQ01000045.1, forward strand.
AGGCCTGAGCCTGCCGCACGTGGCCGCCGGCATCAACCTCAATATCCCGATCGTGGGCGCGATCCTGCGCCGCGGCGGTGCGTTCTATCTGCGCCGCACGTTCAAAGGCAATCGGCTGTATACGGCCGTGTTCAACGCTTATCTCCGACAAATTCTCGTGCGCGGCCATTCGATCGAATATTTCGTCGAAGGCGGGCGCAGTCGAACCGGGCGCCTGCTATCACCGAAAGGCGGCATGTTGGCGATGACCGTCAGTTCATATATGAGCCAGCCACGTTTGCCCGTCGTTTTCGTTCCGGTGTACTTCGGCTATGAAAAGCTGATCGAGGGCGACTCGTTCATCAGCGAGCTGGGCGGCGCACAGAAACAGAAGGAAACGCTGTTCGGTCTCATCAGTTCGGTCAAGGACCTGCGCGAGAACTTCGGCAAGGTCTACGTCAACATCGGCGAGCCGATACCGCTGGAGCCGATTCTCGACGCCGCCAAACCCGACTGGCGCGAATCATCGTCCTACGAAACGGAAAGACCACCCTGGGTTAGCGACATCATCGATGAACTGGGCGACGCGATCATGGGAGGCATCAACGCCGCCGCGGCCGTCACGCCGATCAGCCTGCTCGCTTACTCGCTGCTGGCAACGCCAAAGCAGACGATGGGAGAACTCGAACTGCACCGGCAGCTGGCATTGAGTCTCAAGCTGTTGTC
>WVYQ01000003.1:0-3118 GCA_011772865.1 Woeseiaceae bacterium
GCGAGTTCTTTCGCCGCGCGACCCCGGTACTGAACCGGCGATTCACCAGCCGGTAACTGACCGACCACGCCTGGAACATCGCAAGCACCGGGTGCGGCGACGCTGATGAAATCAACGGGTATGCCGAGCTGCTTCGCGACGCCGCGTGCAATCTCCGCCTGGTTTACACCCTCGTCACTGCCATGATATGCGTCGCTGCTTATCGAAAGATCATCGACCGAACCGGCGAGAGGCCGCAACCACTCGAGGGCGTCGGCGTCCGTATTTGCCCAGTAGGCATTGGTGACGATGCCAACCTTGTAACCACTTTCTTTGGCCAGGCGAATGCCGGCACGCAGAATCTGGTAATAAAGAAATGCTTCGCCGCCTTCGAAGTAGATCCATTCGATCGAGCCCAACGCGTCGGCCTCGCGAAGGATGTGTTCGATGGACTCGACTGTCATGGTGCCGGTCTGGTTCGGCCCGCCCCAGACGAAGCAGTGGCTGCAAGCGTAGTTGCACTCATAGGTCAGCAACAGGTGCAGTCCCGACAACGGTCTAAACGGGGTTTCGATGGCAGAATCGGTAGTCATGTTGATAACTATATCGCAATCGCAAGCCGGGCATTCTTTCATGGTTGCGCGGCAACATGGCCACCGACGCTGGGCGAAACGCAGGTATGCCGCGTGGGCCACGGGCCGCGCACCGGAGATCAAATACTTACCGGGAGCACTAGGTATAAGCCCGCATGGTGGCCGGCGGAAGCGTGCGCTAGAAAATCTTGGGTGGTGTGTGTCACGCCGCAATGGGGGGGTTCAGCCAAGAGAGTCCAGCCATGCATATTTCCGCACTCGAGCTGCATGAGGCGACAAGCTACGAAGATGCAGCAGCGTTATTGTCCCGATTTTCACCCGACGTCAGGTTGCTTGCCGGCGGGACCGACGTTCTTGTCGATCTAAAAAATAATGCGAACGACGTCAGTCACCTGGTGACACTGGACCACATCGAGGGGATCCGGGGGATCACGGAGGAAGGGGACGGTTTACGCATTGGTGCACTGACCACGATTACCGAGCTGAATGAATCACCGTTGATCGGGGGCTCCTACGAAATCATTCGTGACGCAGCAAGCCAGATGGCAACCCGGCAAATTCGCAATACCGCAACCATCGGTGGAAACATTGCGGGCGCGAATCCCTGCGCAGATCTTCCTCCGGTTCTTATCGTATTGAACGCGATTGCGGTCGTTTTCTCTGAACAAGGACCGAACGAGGTTCCGTTGCACGATCTCATCACCGGCCCGCGAGAAACAATCCTGAAACAGGATGAGTTGCTGGCGGCCATCGTCGTGCCACGGCCGCCGCCACGCTTTGGAGCAGCATACGCCCGCTTCGGTTTGCGGAACGGCAATTCGATCGCAGTAGCAACTGTCGCGGCGAGCTTGATACTGGATGACGATGGGGCGGTGCACGACGTGCACGTTGCGCTGGGCGCGGTAGCGCCCAGACCGGTCAAAGTGGATGCAGCCAACCTGTGGTTGGAGGGGCGCAAATTGAATGGCGACTCCTTCGATGAAGTAGCAAGGGCCGCCATGGAGGTGGCGCAACCGATCAGCGACGTGCGCGGTTCAGCGGAGTACCGGCGCGAGCTCGTGGGCGTGTTGACCAAACGCGCACTCATGAGCGCCGAGAAACGCGCGAAGGAGTGACATTATGCAAACCTTGCGGACACTGAACGTAAATGGGCGGCAGTACACGGTCGCGATTGACGACGGTGAGACGCTGGTCGACGTATTGCGCGACAAGCTACAACTGACAGGGGCGAAAAAAGGTTGCGGACAAGGGGATTGTGGCGCCTGTACCGTGCTGATCGATGACGAGGCGGTAAACAGTTGCCTCGTGCTTGCCTCGACCGTTAATGACAAGGCGATTACGACAATCGAAGGTCTGGATGAGAGTGGCGAATTGACCGCCCTGCAGAAATCCTTCGTCAACGAAGGCGGCATGCAATGCGGTTTTTGCACGCCTGGCATGGTGATGTCTGCATCCGCTCTTCTAAGGAATAAGCCGGACCCTGCTACGGAGGAAATAAAGGAAGCGCTGGTGGGCAATCTGTGCCGCTGTACCGGCTACACGGGAATAATGCGCGCCGTGCAGAATTACAAAAAGTATGCGGACAAGACCGATGCTCAAATCAGGGAAGCCGGTCAAGGCGGCGTCGGCGCATCGATTCCGCGAGTCGATGCCGCCGACAAGGTAACGGGACGCGCCAAATATACGGCCGATATTTACCTGCCGAACATGATTCACGGCAAATTGCTCGGTTCACCGATCGCGCATGGCCTTATAAAGAAAATCGACGTTTCTAAGGCAAAGGCATTGCCTGGAGTACTCGCGGTATTGACCGGCGCCGACGTAACCGATACCAAACACGGCGTATCGCCCGCGCGTTATGACGAAGACATTCTTGCCAAAGAGAAGGTTCGTCACGTCGGCGATCCAATTGCTGCGGTGGCAGCTATCGATGAAAAGACTGCGGAACAGGCGCTTGCCCTGATCGATGTGGAGTTCGAAGAGTTGCCTGTCCTGCTCGATCCGATGGAAGCGGTAGCAGAAGGCGCGCCACTGATCCACGAAAAATACAAGAACAACATCAATACGCTCGTAGAACAGGAATTCGGCGATATCGAAAAGGCGTTTGCCAAGTCGCACTACGTGCGCGAAGAAGTTTTTGTTGGCAACAACGTGTACCAGTCTCCGTTGGAGCCACACGCCTCGATTGCCACTTGGGAACATGATGGCACGCTCGTTCTGTACACCTCGACGCAGGTAATGCCTTACGTGCAATACATGATGGCGCACGTGCTGCACATACCGCTCGGGCAGATACGGGTGATCCGGCCGACTGTTGGTGGCGGATTCGGCGCCAAAGCCGCAACGTCGCCGCTGGATATCTGCTCGGCGCTGCTGAGTCACGAGACGGGCCGGCCCGTCAAGATGGTCTACTCCCGCGACGAGATGTTCAAATACGGGCGCGGCCGTCACAAACAACACATGAAACTCAAGGTCGGCCTCGATGAGGACGGCACGATCCGCGTGGTTGACAGTGAGATTTATCTCGATGGTGGCGCATATTCGTC
>WVYQ01000003.1:3259-3915 GCA_011772865.1 Woeseiaceae bacterium
GCGATGACGCCGAACACGATGACGGTAAATGACCTCGATATCGGCAGCTGCGAATTCGAAGCGACCCTGGACGCCGTCGCCGAAAAGTCATCGTGGAAGAAGAAATACGGAAAACTGGAAAAGGGCAGGGGCATCGGCGTAGGTTGCGGCGGGTTTGTCTCCGGCGCCGGCTATTGCATCTATCGCGGCCAGGTGCAGCTCTCGCACGAGAAACCTCGAGAGCCTTTCCAAAAGAAATCGATATTCCCGCACGCGAATTCCATCGTGAAAGTTTCCGAAGATGGTATGGCGGTCGTGCTCATGATCGGTGCGGCCGAGATTGGGCAGGGCAGCGATACCGTGCTGGTGCAGATGTGCGCCGAGGCGATGGGCCTGCCGGCATCGCGTGTTCGCATCCGTAGCGAGGACAGCGATATCTCGCCACTCGATCTCGGATCCTATTCCTCTCGCGTTACCTTCATGGCCGGTCATGCGGTTGCACGTGCCGGCACTGAAGTCATCGACAAGCTAAAACCGTATGCGGCCAACATGCTGGATTGCGATGAGGCTGATCTCGAAGTCAAAGACGCGAAGATATTCTTGCAAGGCGATCCTTCGAAGAGTGTCCCGTGGGAGGAGGCAGCACGGCAATACTTCAACGACAACGGACCGCTCGT
>WVYQ01000003.1:3920-8180 GCA_011772865.1 Woeseiaceae bacterium
GCGACCGTTGGCACGAGTCCCGCCTATTCCTTCGGCAGCTCGGTGTGCGAGGTGAGCGTCGACCTGGACACCGGCAAGGTCGATATCGAGCGATTCACTGACTATCACGACTGCGGTACACCCATTAACCCGCAGGCCGCCGAAGGCCAGGTCGAGGGCGCCATCGTCATGGGCGCCGGGGAGACGATCATGGAAGGCGTCGAATTCGACGAACAGGGCCAGCTCCTGAATCCGAACCTCAAGGCTTATTTGACCATGACGATCAAGGACGCGCCGGAAATCTTCAGCGGATTCGTGGATTCATACGAGCCACGCGGGCCGTTCGGTGCCAAGGAGATCGGCGAAGGCAGTACCTTGCCCGTGCTCGGCGCGGTCGCGCATGCCATAGCGAACGCGACCGGAGTGTGGGTAAAAGACCTGCCGATAACGCCCGAGAAGATTCTCAAGGCAATGCGGGAGAAGAAGGAAGCGGGACCTGCTCCGGAAACCCCGAAGACGGACGAACAGCGACCTGCTCTCGTTTGAGGCTGGCGATCGAGCATTCGCCGGTGTCGAAAGTGACGCAACGCCCTGCCATGCTCCTGTAACGACAAAGGGGGGCAGAGCCCCCCATTACCTAAAAAGCTGCTGCGCGAAACGGTTGTAGTTCGTGCCCGCCGTTCTCCACCAACTGATCACCAAGATAGTTCGCGATAGTTGCCATCCCGGACTCGCCCGTTACCGCTTCTGCATTTGAAACCAGTGCTGTCCGACTGGCCGATCCTCTCCGCCACGCTATGAATATCACCTCAGCAAGGCGGGCAAGGAACCGGTGCCGGTCGTCAAGGCAATGGCTAAATGGGGCGACGACAATATTGACGCGGTCGAGATTCCTACCATATTGAAGCGTTAGACTGACGCCGGCTCAAAAATCGAACGGATCCTGAGGCTCGTCCTTTACATACAAATAGATCGCGACACCCACCGCCGCAAAAGCCGTCAGGAGGATGCCAAGGCCGACGAGCCCCATGGACGTAAAGCCGCCCTGATCGTAGATCATTATGGATGCAACAAGCACAAATGCGATGAGCATGTGCCTGAAATAACGCCATTTCTGGGGAGTCATGGCCATTGGCTTGTCTCCTTGGGCACCGGACCGGGATCGTTATTTAGTGGCATAGTTGTAAATAGCCGTGCCGATGCCCCATCCCAGTCCGAACGAAAACCCGATCGCGGCACCGATCGCCCCGTAGGCGCCAGCGCCGGCGGAGGATCCGGTGAAGCCAGCGCCAAAGATTGAACCCAACATACCGCCTATCGCACCGCCACGAAATGCGGCACTGTCCATCAGGTCACCACCGCTGACCAGTTCAATTTCCGCAGACGTGAGCTCGCGGATTCCTTCTTGTTCACTGAAACCCATTTGTACTCTCCTTGTAAGGTCTGATTGACAGGACATGCCGGCAAAACGGCCAGCGCATTCGCGGCAAGTTTAGTCCGGGTCCTCCCCGAAGGTCGAAACCTGTTTCTGTGTGAAAAAGAGAAAAATGCAGATGCGGAAAACAGGCTCGATTAACGGGGAAGCCAGAATCGCGTCACTACAATAAAGGCAATTGCGAGCAACGATGCCAGGGCGATCAGGTAGTGTGCCCGCCTGCCGGCCGTGAAATATCCCCAGGCGGCCGCCGCAAGCAATGTGACGTGCCCATAACGGCCTTCGTGCCAGAGCGCTTCATCCGCGAGCAGGTTGCCGTCGACACTTGCAGCGAGCGCGGCCAGGAAATAGGACACGAAAAGAGGCCGGCGAATCCGGAAAAAGTGTTCCTCCATCCTGACTTCCGCACCCGCAAGCTCGGTCGGAACCAGGAGCGAGCAAGCGAAAAAAAGCAGCGTGGGGGCGACGAGCATGTATGCGTACTGTGGAAACGTCCACTGAACAGCGCGAAACTCCCACGACGCCCACCAGATCAGGAAGATGAAAACGAAAAGATTGAGTACCCAGATCGTATGTGGAGGAAACAGTTTGATAGTTGATGTCGACTGGGCTATGCGGCTGACGCCCGCAAGTATCTGGGCAACGGCGAGTGCGTATATCACCGATGTAATGATCAGGATGAATTCGAAGTGATCCACTACGGAACCTGCTTACAAGGTAATAGGCGAAGCGCCGCGTCAATATTAACAGGCGGCTGGAGGGAAGGCGTCGCTCGCCGCGTCACCAGTCGTCGCGGCGTCGGCCGCGCAAGTCATGATTTCGCTCTTCCCATGCGCGAAATTGATGCGCGATCCCGGGAGTCGCCTCCAATGCTCGCCTTGCCCTCGTACGTCGATCCTCGAAGAGTTCGTAGCTGCATCGACAATCCGCAGCATCGCAGCCCGCCAGTGGCAGCCTGGGTATTTCATGGCTCAGGAATCGCACGCCGGCAGTCGCCCGGATTGCCTTGCAGCAGCCCGGCCAGGAAAAATTCAACTGCACCCCGCGATACCTGCTTCCGGAGTTACTTCGATCGCTCGTAAATAGCGCCTTTCGTATCTTGCCCAGAATCGCCCAAAGCTCCATGCGCCAGCTCCTCCTTAACCCCGACAAAACGTAGCATCCCGGCAGGCGAATATCCTTGAACTGGATCTCGCAGAAAACCGGAACGGCGTCTCCTGTCCTGGGCCGGCAGCGGCCGGCCAGTCGCCTGAACAAAAGACGGTCTCCAACTATCGGTTGCTAAGGCTGTAGTGACGGCACGCCACGACTGCTGTCAGTAGTATCCGACGGTACGGCTCATTCGAGCGGAGCGTATAATGTCCCGCATCCCGGGACAGGCCCGATTCTCGATAAATACAACAAGGAGTCGATCTGGCCATGCAGTGGATGTACATCGTCTTAGGGGGTCTGGTCGGCTTGTGGTTCGGCTCGGCAGGCGGCTTACTACTGGGTTTCGCTGCCGGCGCCGCGTTCGGTTACCTGCTGGAGCAGAACCGAGCGCTGGACGACAAGATCAAAAGACTGAGCGGCCGGCTGGAGCGCGCGATTGAACGCAGGGCCGGTGCAGAGCCACCGGCCACAGTTCGCGAAGTCGAGAAACCCACGGCGCCGCTGGTCGAAACGCCGGCTGCACCCGCGGTGTCGAGACCTGTCAAAAAAGCCGCGAAGGCGCCAGTACGAACTTATGGTCAGTTCGCGCCGACGCAGCCAAAAAGCCCGGATATATTCGACAAGGCGGTCGAGATGGCCAAGGAGTGGCTCACCACCGGCAACGTGCCGGTCAAGATCGGCGTCATCGTCACGTTCTTCGGTGTCGCTTTTCTCTTGCGCTATGCCGTCGACCAGGGCTACATCGTCATTTCCATTGAAGCCCGCTACCTCGCGGTAACGGTAGCGGCCGTCGCGCTACTCGCTCTCGGCTGGCGCCTGCGCGAGAAGTTGCCGGTGTACGCGCTGAGCCTGCAGGGCGGTGGCATCGGCATGCTGTACCTGACGATCTTCGCCGCGCTCAGGCTGCACCAAATCGTTCCGGCGACGTTTGCTTTTGCGCTGTTCGTCGCACTGACGGCCTTCACCGGTGTCCTCGCGGTGCTGCAAAACTCGATGGTGCTCGCGATTCTGGGCACGGTCGGCGGTTTTCTCGCACCGGTCCTGGTGACTACCGGCGCCGGCAATCACGTCGCGTTGTTCAGCTACTACCTCGTATTGAATATCGCGATCCTCGGCATTGCCTGGTATCGGCCGTGGCGTGTGCTCAATATTATCGGCTTCGTGTTCACGTTTGGTGTCGGCACATACTGGGGCAATGAGTATTACCGACCGGAACTGTTTGCGAGCGTCGAACCGTTCCTGATCGCCTTCTTCCTTTTCTACCAGGCGNNCAGCCGCCAAATCTACGCGGCATCGTCGACGGCACGCTCGTCTTCGGCACGCCGGTCATCGCGTTCGCTATACAGTCACAACTCGTCGAGGACATGGAATACGGCCTCGCGATTAGTGCGGTTGTCCTCGCAGTCCTCTATACGCTGATCGCAACATGGCTGCACCGCATGCAAAGCAAGCAGCTGCGCTTGCTGATCGAGTCGTTCATCGCACTCGCCGTGGCGTTTGCAACGATCGCGATTCCGCTCGCACTCGACGGACGATGGACAGCCGTGGCCTGGTCGCTCGAGGGTGCCGCCCTCGTCTGGATTGCCGTCAGGCAAGAGCGCATTCTCGCGAGGCTCGCCGGATCCGCGCTGCTCGTCGCGGCCGGTATTGCCTACGCAGATTACGGCTGGAAAAACGATCTAGGGATCCCGGTG
>WVYQ01000004.1 GCA_011772865.1 Woeseiaceae bacterium
GCACAACCTGAACGCCGACTCGTTCAAGTCGAGGTAACCGGGCGCCCGGGGGAATCCGTTTTGCAATCGTTCCGCCTGTTCTTGCTCGCGCTGACGCTGATCGCCGCGAGCAGTCTTGCACATCACTCCTATGTCGCGGAATTCGACGGCAACGACCCGGCGACGATCGAGGGCGTCGTCAAGGAAGTCTGGTTCAAGAACCCGCACATCCGTTATTACGTCACCGTCATCAACGAGGACGGCGAGGCAGTCGTCTACGACACGCGGGGCTTAGCCCCGGTCAAACTCGTGCGCCTGGGATGGACCAAGAAGACCATCCAGGTCGGCGATCGCGTCAAGATCTACGGCCACCTCGGACATACCAACAAGCGCATCATGTCGATCATCGACATCACGCTCGAAGACGGGCGCGTCCTGACCTCGCGCTCGGTCGCCTATGACATCAAAGATGTCAAAGAATAGATCGCGCAATCCACTCGCAGTGTTCGGCTGCCTCGTCGCGCTGATCGCCGTCGGCGATCAGGCAGCGTTTGCAGACGACGGCTTCGCCGGCGAGTGGATGCTGACGATCAAGGCGCCGGGCGTCGTGCCCTATGAAGGCCTGCTCGAGATCAGCCAACAAGGCGACACGTGGGTAGCCTACGTCGAGAACGGCCCGGCACCGATAAAGATCGACGGCAACAGCATCGAGCTCACGCTCGACACGCGCGACCGCCAGGGATTCCAGTTCGAGCGCCTCCTGCAGGGAACGCTAGAGGACGGTGAGATGTCGGGCATCATGCACTCGGTCGGCATCCTGAAAACGGCCGCGGAATACGGCGAGGACGGCTCACGCTGGTCGGCGGTACGCACGGCATCGATCCCGCCACGCAGCTCGGATCACACGATCGAGGACTTCGCGGGCATCTGGGTCGGCATCCGCGGTGTCGACCTGCGCAAGTACACGATGGACCTGACGCCGTCAGCCAGGGAGTGGTATGCGGGATACGACGCGCGTATGGACGAGCCACAGAAGCGTTGCGTCTCGCCGGGACTCATCGCCACGACGACCTGGATCTTTCCGTTCGAAATCATCGTCAGTGAAAACCGCCTGACGATGATGTACGAAGTGTTCGGATTGTCGCGGCGCGTGTTCATGAACCAGACCGAGATGCCGGAGTTCTACCCGGAATCGTCGATGGGCTATTCGCAAGGCAGGATGGAGAACGGCGAGCTCGTGATCGAGACCACCCTGCTCTCGGCCAACACCCGCGACTTCAACGGCGAACCGGTCGGCGAAAACACGCGTGTCGTCGAACGCTATTTCCTGAGCAATGACGGCAACCGCCTCAACATGATCATGGAGCAACACGACCCGGACAATTACCACCGGCCGCCGATCCGCCGCCGCGCCTGGGACAAGGACATGAGCGCACTCGTCTTCCCCTTCGAGTGCGACCCCGATTCCTTCTTCCGCCAGCTCTACGAAGAAGGCCGCATGCAGGAATACATCGACCGTTCTTACCGCCGCCCATGAATGCCACTGAAATAACACCGAAACTCGAATCCGCGGAATACGTAGGTGGATACCGGCTGCGTTTGACGTTCGAGGATGGTCGAGCCGGTGAAATCGATCTTGAGGATGAACTCTGGGGCGAAGTGTTCGAACCGCTTCGCGATCTGGAGCAATTCAAGATGTTTCGAGTCGATGACGAGCTTCAAACTATTGTCTGGCCAACCGGTGCGGATCTTGCTCCAGAGTTCTTATATGAAGCCTGCGCCTGACAAAACCATTGTGACAGCCTCGATAAATAATGATGATGAACGACCGCAACCGCGCGAAAAAATATATCGAAGTTTCTCCCGGCGAATCCGTTCGCATACTGAGGGAGCTTCAGGAATTGAGCCAAAACGAGCTCGCGGAACGCTGTGGAATTCCCCAGTCGACTATTTCAGCGATAGAAAATGACCGTGTCCGATTAGGAGTTGAAAGGGCGAAGGTCCTGGCTCGGGCCTTGAAATGCCATCCCGCTGTTCTTGTCTTTCCCGGCTGGGATGTGTCCGTGGAATCGGTGGCCTGATAAATTCTTAGCTCGTCGGCGACAAATTGAAAAAGACTTATTTCCCAGTCCCACCATTCGCACTGCGCTTCGAATACGCTTCCGCCGACAAACCGTNNCCGACAAACCGTATTTGTTCAACAGATCGTAAAGCGTCGGTCGCGTGACGCCGAGTTGCTCGGCCGCGCGCGAGATGTTGCCGAAATTTTTCATGAGTGCGGTGCGTATCGCTTTCGATTCCGCACGCTGCCGCACTTCGCGCAGGTTTAACGATTCGACTTCGCTGGCTTCGATGCCGTCGAGGCCGAGGTCGGCCGCGGTCACCTGCTTGCCGTCCGCCATGATGACGGCACCCTTGATCTTGTTCTCGAGTTCGCGGACGTTGCCCGGCCAGGAATAGGATTCGATCGCGTCGTTGGCATCGTCGCTGAAGCCGTTCAATGCACGACCCTGTTGATTCGCATGCTTTGCGAGGATGTTCCTGGCAAGGATCAGCCTGCCCTCCTCGCGATCGCGGAATGGCGGGATGTCGATCGTGATCTCGCTCACGCGGTAATAGAGGTCCTCGCGGAACGTACCGTCCTGGATGAGATCGACCGGGTTCTGGTTGGTCGCGCACACGACCCTGACGTCGACCGAGATTTCCTCGCGGCCGCCGACGCGCTCGATGACGCGTTCCTGCAGGAATCGCAGCATCTTCGCCTGCAACGCGAGCGGCATGTCGCCGATCTCGTCGAGGAACAGGGTGCCGCCGTTGGCCAGCTCGATCTTGCCCGGCGTTTGTTTGACCGCGCCGGTGAACGCGCCCTTCTCGTGGCCGAACAGTTCCGACTCGAGGAGGTTTTCGGGGATCGCCGCGCAGTTGATCGCAACGAACCTGTTCTCGGCGCGCGGGCTCAGCCGATGGATGGCACGCGCGAGCAGCTCCTTGCCGGTGCCGGATTCTCCGAGCAGTAATGTCGTGGCATTCGTCGGCGCGACCTTTTCGATCATGCGGCACACGCTCAGCATGCCCTCGCTGGCCGCGACGATGCCATCCAGTGGCGACTCGCTCGCGAGACTCTGCAAACGCCGGTTCTCGCTCTCGAGCTCCGAGATGTTGAACGCGCGCTCGACGAGCAACTGCAGCGTGTCGGTGTCGACCGGCTTCTGGTAGAAATCGTAGGCGCCCATGGCGACCGACTTGAGTGCGTTCTCCTGGTCGCCGTGACCGGTAACCACGATCACCTTCGTGTGCGGCGAGAGTTTCAAAAGCTCCTGCAAGGTCGCGAGGCCTTCCTCGACGCCGTCGGGGTTCGGCGGCAGCCCGAGATCCTGCAACACGACCATCGGGTCGTGGCGGCGAAGTTCTGCGATAGCGGCGTTGCGGTCCTCGGCGGTGACGACGTCGTAATCCTCGAAACACCATTTGAGCTGGGACAGGAGCCCAGGGTCGTCCTCGACGATCAGGAGTTTTCGGCTGTGTTCGGTCAACTCGGTCCTTTCACGCCCAAGCGATGGCGTTCCGACAGTGCCCGGTGCGCAATGGTGCCATGTCCGGCGGCCCGAGGGGAGGTTTTACGGCAACGGGCAGATCGGGGCGCGTTAGCGCCCATTCCGAGAATCATTCTCTGAAAGCGTCCGTAAGCCCCTGATTCGCGCTTTTGCGACATCCCGTGCATCTGGTCCCTTTCCCACATATCGGGCCTTAAAAAGCGTCTCAGGGCGTCTGAGAATATCGAGGGAAACGGGTCGCCAGGCCTTACCCGCGCTGCGTCTCAGCGCAATTGCACATAGGTATTAACCGCAGTTGCGAATCATTCTCATTTGCGTTAGCTTGCCGTCAAAGAGAGACCCCAACAAGGACCCGACTCATGCTGGCAAGGCGTCCGCTCGCACGACTCCTCAGTTCCCTTCTCTTCGCAGCAATACCGGCAGCGGCGCTGCCTGACGACGGCGACATGGCCGACGATCCAGGCAGCGCCTACGTCGACGAGGTGACGATCATCGGTCACAAGAGAGCGGTCGAGGACATCCCCGGCTCCGCCCACGTGGTCGGCCAGGAGGAACTGCAGACGTTCCTGCAAAGCGACGTCATGCGCGTCTTGAGAACCGTGCCCGGCGTCTACGTGCAGGAAGAAGACGGCTTCGGCCTCAGGCCGAACATCGGCATCCGCGGCTCGGGGCTGGACCGCAGCTCGCGCATCGCGCTCCTGGAAGACAACGTGCTGATCGCGCCCGCGCCCTACGCCGCGCCGTCGGCTTACTACTTCCCGACGCAGCGCCGCATGCATGCGCTCGAAGTCCTGAAAGGCCCCTCCTCCGTCGCCGTCGGACCGAAGACCACCGGCGGCGCCGTGAATCTCATCTCGACGCCGATACCGGATGACTTCGGCGGCAATGCCGACCTGCGCTTAGGCCAGCACGAGACCATCGACACCCACATCAACATCGGCAATCGCGGCGAACGATTCTCGTGGCTCGCCGAGACCGTGCAGGCGCAGAACGACGGCTTCAAAGTCATCGACGGACCCGCCGGCGTCGACATGGGATCGACCGGCTACGACATCGAGGACTACCTCGTCAAACTGCAGTTCGATTCCGACCCGGCCAAGCCGTTCTACCAGAGCCTGCGCCTGAAGGCCGGCTACACCGACCAGGTCTCCAACGAGACTTACCTCGGCCTGACCGAGGAAGATTTCTGGCAAAGCCCGAACCGCCGTTACGCGGCCTCCGCCGGTGACGTGTTCTTGGGCGAGCACGACCAGTTACAGGCGAGCTACGTCTTCGACGCGGACTCGAACTGGCGCGGCGAAGTGACGGCCTACCGCAACAACTTCGCGCGCAACTGGTTCAAGCTGCAGTCGGTCAACGGCACCGGCATCAGCAAGGTCCTCGATGACCCCGAGACTTACGCGCAGGAGTTCTCCTGGCTCACCGGCACGACCAGTCCCGACGATGCGATCGTCAAGCGCCACAATAACCGCGAGTACTACTCGCAAGGCATACAGGCGCAGCTCACCTGGGATCTTTTCGTCGGCGACACCGACATCGAGTTCACGACCGGCATCCGCGTGCACGAGGACGAGGAAGACCGGCTGCAGAAAGAAGACAAGTTCCGCATGCAGGACTCGCTGCTCGTCCTGACGAGCGAGGGCGCGCCCGGCTCGACGACCAACCGCGTATCGAGCGCCGAAGCGATCTCCTATTTCGTCGACACGGAAATCCGGGCCGGCAATTGGATCTTCACCCCGGGCGCGCGCTTCGAAGACATCGACATGCAGCGCCTCGACTTCGCGACCGACGACCCGAGCCGCGCCAACGGCCCGACGCGTGTGCGCACCAACTCCGCCTCCGTGCTGATCCCCGGCATGGGCGCGCTTTATTCGCTGAACGACGCCTGGCGCGTCCTGGCGGGCGTACACAAGGGCTTCAACCCCCCGGGACCCGGCAGCAAGGCGAGCGAGGAAGAAAGCCTGAACTTCGAGTTCGGCACTCGATTTAATCGCGATAACCTCAAGTTCGAAGCGATCTACTTCCTGAACGACTACGACAACCTCGTCGGCACCGTCACCGCATCGACCGGCGGCAGCGGACAGATCGGCGACCAGTTCGACGGCGGCGAAGTCGTCGTGCAGGGCCTCGAGTTCACCGGCGACTACGTGATCAACGATCTCTTCAACGGCATCGACCTGCCGCTGAGCCTCGAGTACACCTGGACCGCCGAAGCCGAGTTCCAGAACTCCTTCGAGTCGCAATTCGATCCCTGGGGCGAAGTCGATGCAGGCGACGAACTGCCCTACATCCCCGAGCACCAGCTGCGCGCCACCGCCGCGCTCGAACACGAGCGCTGGGGCATGAACCTCGCCGCGAATTACGTCGGCAAGATGCGCACCGTTGCCGGACAAGGGCCCTTCGATCCGCAAGAGACCGTCGACTCACACGTCGTCTGGGATTTCATCGCGCGCTGGCGTTTCAGCGATTCGCTGTCTTCCTACATCAAGGTCGACAACCTGCTCGACGAAACCTACGTCGCCGCGAGGCGCCCGGCCGGATTACGTCCCGGACTCGAGCGCACGGCTTATCTCGGATTTACTTTTTCGCTCTAGAGAATTCCGTCTCGCGATTCCGTTTCAGGAGCCCGCCCCACCGGGCGTTTATTCGTGGGCGTATTGAATAAGGCAGATTTCCCGCTGGAACGGGCTCCCTGAATTTCTTCTTACGGAATCGTCTTGGTTGCCGAGTTTGAAAACTGGCTCTCAACCCCCGATGCATTAAACGCGGTCGCGACAAATTCGTACGTTCCCGGTGCGAGATTGTCGACGACATAAGTCGTCAGTCCCGGATTGTCTAACGTCACCGATTCAGTGTAGCTGCCCGGCGTCGTACCCCAATAGATCTTGTAGCNNGGGGTGGTACCCCAATAGATCTTGTAGCCGGCGAGATCGGTCAGCGCCGTGCCGTCCTCGTTCTGTGTCGGCGGCTGCCAGTTGAGCGTCGCGGAGCCCAAACTCACAGCATCGACAGTCACAGAAAACGGTCCAAGTGTCGCAGTATCCTGTCCGTCGGAAACGGTAATCGTTATCCCGCTATAGGTACCGACATGCTGATCGCCGGGCGTGCCGCTGA
>WVYQ01000021.1 GCA_011772865.1 Woeseiaceae bacterium
TTTGCAGTAAAAGTGCATACTCCACCCAGTATGATCGTCAGGAACAGCGTATAATTTGTCAGCATTTTCATCCCGTGCACCATATTCAATACGTGTGGAAGGCATGAAGGTAACAGGGCGTACTACCGATTTGCAATTTGCGCAGACTAAATAGACACGGACGTGCGCTGATCAGCAAGAGAAAAAATCAAATCGGTGTTCAAAAACACCTGAAGGTCTGAGATCGGCTGCGGATTCAACCGGTCGATGCAACGCATTGACGNNACCGGACAGTTTAGCCTAAACCTGGCGAGCGGCTGCTTTCGGCCAATAGCGGCCTCTGAGTCGGCTAGAATTCCTTGAAAATCGCCGAAAATCGGGAGCGGTTATGAATTGGGATGCCATAGGTGCAGTCGGAGAGCTAGTTTCCGGAATAGCGGTAATAGCAACGCTGGTATATCTGGCTAAACAGATACGTGACAGTGCGCGTCAGCAGAGGATGGATAGCCACCGAGCAATCAGCGAAGAATTCAACCGTATCAACGACATTTGGCTGAGCTTGGACAATACAGGGATGATGGTGCGGGCCTGGTCCGATTGGGAGGGCGCGACCGCGCAGGAACAGCACATGTCTGGAGTCTTCTTCATGAAAGTTATGAACCATCTTCAGACCATGTTCTTGCTGTGGGAGTCCGGCACCGTCGATGATTCAGTTTACGAGGCGGAGGAGGAAATGACGTGTGCATTTCTTGCAACAAATGGAGGCCAGACTTGGTGGGAACTGTTCCAACAGGGCTTCTCGAGCCGATTGCGAGATCGTATAAATTCCAAGCTTTCATCGAACGGGCACCTAGCTGTTACCGAATTGATACCGTACTGGCACAAAGACCATTGGCCCGCAAGCTCATAGGCACTGGATTTCTAAGCGGCTGCTTTGCGGGGATACCGGACAGTCTAGCTAATTCCTGATCAGGGGCTGCTAACGGCCAATAGCGGACATTGATCTACTGATCAGCTTCGCTTGCATCTAACGTCGCTAATGCTTCTTGGACGGCACGCATAAAATTATTGGGATTTGGGCTAAATCCCAGAACTGTCCTTCTCGGATCATCGAACAACGTGACTTTGCTCCAATATTTCCGCGCGCCGGGATTATCCACCAAAAATATTGCGAAATCTGCGACGATTGATGCCATCACTTGGGTCTCTCCAAATCTCCGTCTTTGATTGAAACCTATAACATGCCGCCAATGGTAACTATGCAGTAATGCAAGATAATTAGCTTCTTCGGCGCGAGTTAATTCCTCTCCGGCATTTCCTCTAGACCAAACTTCAGCATGATCACTAATTGCAGCATTGGTCTCCACACGGCTCGCGTGAATTGACGCACCAAGTTCCGTAAGCGCGATTTCCTGAGCCTGCCGTAGCTGCAAACCGACAAAAACGAGAGACGCGATTATGGCGGCAATTCCTACCAATTCAGCGATGTCCTTCCAGTTGGAATTACTCAACGTGGCACCCCAAGTTTTCTCTTGCTATTAAATGGCCGCTTATGGTCAATAGCGGCCTCTCAGCAGCTTAGCAGGCGACCGGCTGCTTTCGGCCAAAAGCGAACACCCAGCCCTAACCGTAATCGGACTCTTGGGCGAATGACGCGGGCGAGCTACTTCTTGCGCTGAACACCTCGATATGCTTCGTGCGCCCCCAACTGTTTACCCGTATCAGGGTCGGATTCNNTATCCATTGCCACCATTCGCCGACATTTACACTGCCAGCCGCTGTTCGCTCTTGCTCTACCCACAAATTGAGTCGAGACCAAGTACCGCGAATCCAACCTCCGACCATACGGTCAAGCAATTTGTGATCGACAACCCCCTCGAAAACCATACTTCCCCACATCTCACAAGCACTGTCGACAGCGAGCGCGGCGTCGAGCATCTCTTTGTCTTCGTTGATGAGTATTGGGTCCGCATCCTCAGGAAGCGTGAATACAAGTCTTACAGCCCGCCGCACTTCCTGCGTTTGCACTGTTCGGACTATATCGACTGCTGCATGATCCTTTCTTTGGTTGTTCGACTGCCTCAGCTGCATCACTGCAAACCAGACTCCAACGACCAATGCGGCCGCCGAGACAATATCAACCAGGGAATCTACAGAAATATTGCCGACTTGACCCATTACGAGGAAGTTTGGCCAGTTAATGCGGCCCCTAACTCACGTCGTATATCCACGACGAACGAATGTCCACGTTGCTCCTTTACAAAACAGTCTAGTCAATTCCTGGTGAGTGGCCACCTTCTTCCGGTTGTGGATGTCAGCTATACCCCAAAATCACAGGCTTGGCGGATCGCAGTCGTCCGCAAAAATCAGCCTATCCGGAAGCCGGATTCCGGCCTGAGACTGCGCTATTCTTAGATCTATCGGGGGTGGTCAATTGACTAGGGTTCCCAAATATTTCGAGCATTTGCGGCGTCGAAACGTCTTTCGCGCTTCAATCGGCTATCTGGTCGTTGCATGGCTAATAGTCCAGATCGCCGATATTCTACTGGACACATTTGCTGCACCCTCGTGGGTGATGCGAACGATTGTGATCGTTCTCGTTGCTGGTATTCCTGTAACCCTGGTAGTCGCCTGGGCTTACGACGTAACGCGGCACGGGCAAAAAGATCCGATGAAGAAGTCTGGTAAAGGCCGTGCACGGTCGCAGTTTGGGCGAGAGACGGACTTTGTGATAATGGGCGTACTCCTTCTGGCAGTCGCATTATTCGCAGCCGATAAATTTAAATGGATTGAGTTCGGGCCTGCGCCTGACGGCGGTCCTATATCATTAGCCGTATTGCCGCTAAGAGACATCTCCATGGCTGGCGACCAGAGCTGGCTTTCGGATGGACTGACGGAAGAAATTCTGAATAGTCTGGCGGGGCTTCCGGAGCTGAGAGTCATTTCCCGCACGTCCGCATTTCATTTCAAAGATCAAGATGTATCACTGGATCAGATCGCCAACATGTTGGACGTCGAATACACGGTGGAAGGATCTGTTCGGCGAGTAGACAACGATTTACGCCTGACGGTCAAACTCATCCGGAACGCAGATGGGGTTCAAGTATGGTCGAGCATCTATAACCGATCCACCAGCGATATTCTTCAGGTGCAAACAGAGGTTGCGGAAAGCATCGCGAATGCACTTGATGTTGTTCTCGACGTTGACCAAAGAGAATTCATGTTCCTCACGGGTACACAAAGCGTCGAAGCATTTGAGGCTTTCCTGAAAGGCCGTGCAATATTCGATTCCGTGCATCGCGGGGATCGATCAAATACTCTCTGGATCGCGAACGAATTGTTTGAGGAAGCACTGTCGTTTGACTCGACGTACGCGGCGGCGCATTACATGCACCACGATGCCTATCCGCATTATCTGATGTCGGAAGGAGCTGACGTAATGGCTCCCAAAGAGCCGGGGGTCGACCTGACGCAGGCCGAGGCCGTAAGTCGGATGGCAACGGATTTGGAGAATGCGATTTCGCACGCAAGAGACGCATCGTTGAGAACAAACATGGAAGTCGATCGCACTGTTTTGCTGCAATCCTGGCATCGACTTCCGGAATTATTCTTGATTCTTAAAAATTCTGCCCAGACTGGCCGTTCGGAGACGCGATTGCTCGGTTGGACGGATCTGGTGCTTACGGCACTGGGTCATGCCGAAACGTCATTGCTTCGGGCCAATAATAATTTGCAGACTGACCCCTATGAACCATTGAACTGGATAAATAGTGCAACCGCATCGCTGTGCCTGAATCGGCCGCAAGATGCAATTTCTTACCTCCGCAGGGGACGAAGACTGGTCGGCGACCACGAATTCATGAATCGGGTCGAGGCCATGGCACATCTGATGCTGGGTGACGTTGAACTGGCTGCTCAGTTTTATATGAAGGAGGACACTCTAGTTGCACTGGCCCATGCCTTATTGGGGCAGGAGGAACTAGCGAGGCGGTCCGCGGCGGAGATCGAGGCACGAAATCCCCGACAAGAAGAGTTGATCCTTGCATACGCGGCACTGGGCGATAAGGAGAACGTCGATCGCCTCACACGCCGGATAGACTCTGGCACCATCGGGCCATTGCAGCTCTTGCGAGTGATGTCGTACGTCGCTGGACGTGTGCCGTTTGATCTCCGGGAGGCGCCCAATTTCAGGAATCGGCTTCTCGAGGCTGGTATTGAACCGGGTAGCCTTGAAACGTGGTCAACGGAGACATCGATTCTCCATCAGTTGTGACTGCCCGCTTTGGGTCACGAACCGAAGTTCGGTAAAAGAAAAAGCATACCACTAGAAGGGTTGGTTTTCCCTGTATTGCTGCCGCTCGAACGGCAACTATCGGCTCTCGATGATTTTGGGAGTCAGAAGTGTTTCGCAGCAAGAATAAGCCCCAACCGCGCGCGCCCTGGAATAAGGGAAAGCTCGTAGGCCAGAAATCGCCGTTCACGATGCAGGAGATCTGGTCCATCCGAACGCGACTGCAGACGATCGGCAACCGCCGGGATCTCGCGCTGTTCAACCTGGCGATTGACAGCAAGCTCCGGGGCTGCGACCTGGTCCGGCTGCGTGTATCCGATGTCGCCAGCGGCGGCGAGATCCTGTCCCGGGCCACCGTTCGTCAACGCAAGACAAAGCGCCCGGTGCGGTTCGAGATCACCGAGCGCACGCGTAAGTCGACCCAAGACTGGATCGAGAAGGCGCAGCTGACCGAGAACGACTACCTGTTCCCGAGTCGAGTGAAACGCTTCCCTCACCTGTCGACGCGGCAATACGCGCGTATCGTCAATGACTGGGTCCGGGCTATTGGCCTGGACCCAAGTGGCTACGGCACGCACTCCCTGCGACGCACCAAGGCGACCCTGATCTACCGGCGCACCAAGAACCTCAGGGCCGTGCAGCTGCTGCTCGGGCATACCAATCTCGATAGCACGGTGCGTTATCTCGGCATCGAAATCGACGATGCCCTGGAGATGTCCGAGCAAATCGACGTATGACGGAACGGACCACGAATGACCGCTCCGGCGCTGAAAGCTGCCGGTCAGGCCTGCCAAAGTTGTCACGAGACCATGTTTACCAGGTAAAACACGCCAGTTATCCACAGCTTCAACCGTTGAAGCATTGGATAACTCGAATTCTCGATCTCGCGAGGCATGGTCCTGCCTGGCGCGTTTGGTCGACCATGCGCGTTTGGTCGACCATGCGCGTTTGGCCGGCAGTGCGTGCGAAACACGCAGGTGTCTACAGTGTAGACAGGTGCGTGTTTGGTACGCATGGCGTGTTTCGTTCGCATGGCGTGTTTGTTCGACACCGCGACGATCTGCTCGATGCGCGTCATTGCTGGGCCCCCTGGGGCACAGTAATGACGCGCGGCGCCAGCCCAAGAACTACGCCGAAAGTTGTCAGGTTTTTCGGCTGCCAAGCGAATGACGCCGCCGTAGTCTGCACCCACTGAATGAAAGCGCCGCCGTTCGCTATACAACGGCAACCTTGCGAACAAGGGCTGGTTCGTTCGCAGCGGAGATTCGTCTCCGTCAGTCCATTATCAAACGCAGCGGGCCACGTCCCGCATTTTCAAACCCGCAGGTGATTGCCCTGCACGCTCACAACCAGGAGGACCAAGACATTGGCAATCTTCATTTTTCGCTCCCTTGAGGAGCGCAGCTGGAACGCACCGATCCAGATCTGCCACGGCAGAGAACCGGTGTGGCCTGTGACCAGGCCTGTTCAGGTCATGTGGGAGTGGTGTCCCAGGATCGATTCTCATCCCTTAGCGGATGTCCTTGTTTGACCACGGTCGGCAAGTGATCAGAAACACTCACCGAACATGCAAATGAACCGAAGTGAGGTCCAACACCAGTGAGACGCCTGAACTACCAGCTGAAACAACTTTGCAAGAACAACCGGGACGGGAGCTATGGCACCCAGGTGCAGCGCGAGCGCGTGCTGACCCTGATTGCCAACCAGCTCCACGACCTGGGTTTTCGACGAATGCACGCCAAGTCCTTACGGCCGAAGCACGTCGAGGCCCTGGTGAAGCACTGGCTGGAGGCCAAAGTCGCGGTGGGCACCATCAAGAACCGGATGGCGGCCGTACGTTGGTGGGCCGCCAAGGTGAACAGACGGAATGCGGTGGCCCGTTCGAACGATCACTATGGGATACCGCGACGGCAGTATGCGAACAGCGCTAACCGTGTGACGACCCTGGACGACGACAAGTTTTCCCGTGTCACCGACCAGTACGTGAGGATGAGCCTCGAGCTGCAGCGCGCGTTTGGGCTAAGGCGCGAGGAAGCCATCAAGATCCGGCCGGTTCTCGCCGACAAAGGGGACGTTCTCTGGCTAAAGCCCAGCTGGACCAAGGGTGGCCGGGCACGCGAGATCCCGATCCGGACCGAGGCGCAGCGTGAGCTCCTGGACAAAGCCCAGGCCCTCGCCGGCAAGGGCTCCCTGATCCCCGCTGAGAAGGAGTACAAGCAGCAGAAGAACCGTTACGAGGGCCAGTGCATCCGCGCAGGCCTTTGCAAGATGCATGGCCTCAGACACGCCTATGCGCAGCGGCGGTTCGAGGAAATTGCGGGCTTCCCGGCGCCCCTGGCCGGGGGACCGAAGCGTGGTGACCTTACGAACGATCAGCGCGCGCTCGACAAGAAAGCGCGCGCCGTGATCACGAACGAGCTCGGGCACAATCGCGAGCAGGTAACCGTGACGTACCTGGGGCGATGAGCAAAACGCGCCACCAGTTTCGTCTGTTGCCGAGGCTCGTCCGGTTTCGGGACGCGCCTGACTATCTCGGCATGGACCGCAACCGATTCAACCGGGAGGTCCGCCCGTTACTCACCACCGTACCGATCGGTCGCCAGGGCATTGCCTTTGACCGCCTTGAACTCGACGCCTGGGTGGACGACTATGTGTCGTGCAACGGGCGTCCCGCGGCAGGAAGGAGAAAGCCATGGGACGTAGAAGATCGCCGGGCCTCGTCAAACGCGGCGGGATCTGGCACATCGACAAGCAAATCAAGGGATTTGGCCGACTTTGCGAAAGCACTGGAACGTGCAAGCTCGCCGAAGCCGAAGCAGTACTAGCGCTTCGAATCGAGACAGCTCGCCAGGCAGTCGTTTTCGGGATTCGGCCGACAAGGACGTTCAGGGAAGCGGCAACTCGGTACCTGAACGAATACCGGTACAAGCGCAGCATCGACCGCGACGCCTACGATCTGAAGATTGTGGATCCGTTTATCGGCGATCTGTCGCTGAACCAGGTGCATGACGGCACCCTGCAGGCATTCATTCTCCACCGGTTGCGCAAAGATCGAGTGACAGAAGGATCAGTCAATCGGTCGCTTGCTGTAGTGCGGCGTGTATTGAATTTGTCGGCGCGCAAGTGGCGGGACGAGCAAGGGAAAACCTGGCTCGATACCGTACCTTTGATCGAGATGCTGCCAAACATCAACGCGCGTCGCCCCTACCCGCTTTCCTGGCAGGAGCAGCGGCTGCTGTTCTCGGAACTGGCACCGCACCTTGTGCGCATGGCGCTGTTCAAGGTGAATACCGGGACTCGGGAACAGGAAGTCGTGCGTTTACAGTGGGACTGGGAAATCCAGATTCCGGAGTTGAATACCAGTGTGTTTGTAGTGCCGCGTGAACTCGTCAAGAACAAGGATGATCGCCTGATCGTCCTGAACCGGGTGGCAAAGTCCGTGCTGGATGAGGTTCGCCACAACCATCGCGTCCGCGTGTTCACGTACGCGGGCCAACCCGTCAAGCGAATTGGTAACGCGGGGTGGCAGCGTGCGCGTAAGCGTGCAGCCAGGCGCTACGAGTCGGAGTTCGGCATTGCGTGCCCCGACGGGTTCCGGCGCTTTCGGGTACACGACCTCAAGCACACCTATGGTCGTCGCTTGCGGGCAGCTGGAGTGAGCCTCGAGGATCGTCAGGACCTCCTGGGTCACAAGTCGGGCAAGATCACGACCGAGTATTCAGCACCGGAATTGGCCAACCTGATCGAGGCTTCAAACCGGGTTTGCGGGAAAAAGTCCCGCAAAACTCCCGCACTGACTTTGATCAGGACAGCGAGAAATATCGTAAGTCTTTGAAAGGAATGGTGCCGATAGGGTGACTCGAACACCCGACCCACGCATTACGAATGCGTTGCTCTACCAACTGAGCTATATCGGCACTTGAGAGGGCGCGCAGTATAGCGGCAGCGCCCTGTCCGGAAAAGGGTTTGAGGCGAAATTGACGCCCGATCCGGGTTTATATCAGCCCCGGCTGCGGACTTTGATCAGGACCTCGACGCTCTCTCGCTCCATGCCCTCGGGCAGATCCGGCAACTCCTCGAACCGCACCTGGTCATCCGGGATATCGGCCAGTTCGCCCGTATCCACGTTATAAAAGTGATGGTGCGGGTGGGTTGTCGAATCGTAGAACTTGCGAACCGGGTCGACCATGACTTCCTTGACGAGACCGCGCTCCGAAAACAGGTTCAGCGTATTGTAGACAGTCGCCTTCGACACGCCACTGTCGGCGGCCTTGAGACGGTCGATAATCTGTTCCGCCGACAGGTGTTGCGCGCGTCCGAGCAGGATGTGGGCGATCTCGATGCGCTGTGGTGTCGGCAGGATTCCGTGTCGCTCAATCAGGGAGCGGACGCCTGAACGGGTCATTTTCCCAAGTCCTCAATTTTGTAATTCAGCGATTATAGCCCAAATTTTCCACGCGCCATTATCGTGGTATTGACCTACTCTGCAGCCCTGGACACGGAGGTCCAAATGCCGCGGAAACAGTGCGCCTACTCGCTTTATGAACTGCTGCTTACCCTGAGCCTGGTGGCCATAATCGCGGGCCTCGGCATTCCATCGTTCTCACGAATTGCGGCGCGATCCGCCATGCACGCAGAGATCAACGCCCTGTTCCACGCGGTCCATCTCGCGCGCAAGGAGTCGATCATGCGCAAGCGTGTCGTGTCGCTCTGCCCGAGCAGGGACCTCACCACCTGCTCGCCCGGCGAGGACTGGACGCCCGGCTGGTTGATGTTCGAAAACACCGACCTCGACTCGCCACCGCGCCGCGACCCGGGCGAACCCCTGCTGCAGGCGCACCGAGTGGGCGAAACCGTTCGGATTACGGCAAATCGCCGCGGTTTTACGCTCCGGGCGACGCACAAACGCGCCACGAACGGCACTTTCATCGTCTGTGACCGTGAGGGCAGAACTGCGCCTGTCGCCCTGGTGGTGAGCTACACCGGGCGTCCGCGAGTGGCCGAAAAAACGCCTCGGGGCGAGCCGTATTTTTGTGCGGATTAAGTTAAATCGGGCGACCCGGAATCGACCGTTTATCGGCCTGGATTGCCCGTTCGTCGGCTACTTCAGAAGCGCTGAACCCCGCGCAGTATATTGCCTGCATGGAAAAGCGACTCCAAACCGGCTTCACGCTGTACGAACTGATGATCACGCTCCTGATTGTGGGCGTGATCCTGACCCTGGGCGTTCCGAATCTGCAGGACTTCGCGGCCAACAACCGGCTGACGACCGCAGCCAACGACCTGCATGCCTCGTTCCAGCTCGCCCGCTCGGAAGCGGCTCGAGCCAAGACGAACGTGACGATTTGTCCCAGCACCAATCCTTTTGCCGGGACTGCCAACTGCGGTGGCAACTGGAACCAGGGCTATATCGTGTTTCTCGACGACGATGGCGACCTGACCCGTAACGGCGCCAGTGAGACGGTGCTGCGGGCGCACGGCCCGATCGATAACGCGCTGACGCTGGCGATTCGGGACGACGCGACCTATTTCAGCTATGGCTCGAGCGGCATGGGCCGGGGCGATATTGGCGGCAACCCGGCCTTGTCACAGGTCATCATCTGCGACGAGCGCGGTGTTGCGGAAGCTTCCCAGGGCTTCTCAGCAGCTCGACTGTTCGTGTCGACGCCACTGGGCCGGGCCACGATCGTCCGCGACCTCGGGACTGTACAGAACGCACTATCGGTCATGGGCAAGTCCTGCCCGTGATGCCTTGCAGGAAAGGAAACGACCTGATGTTGATTCACTCGCAGGAAAGACAAACCGGCTTCTCGCTCGTCGAGGTGCTGATTGCGCTGATTATCATGTCGGTCGGCATGCTGGGCATCGCAACGCTGTTCGTCCAGAGCATGCAGGCCGGCCGCACATCGATGTTCCGCCACCATGCCGTGACACTGGCCGGCGACGTGGCCGACCGGATTCGCGCCAATCCCCGTGCCGGCATCGCCTACCAGGGCGCTGGCGCCGACAACGGCTGCATCGATACAGGCAATGACTGCAACGAGGCCGCTATGGCTGCCAACGATATCTTTCTCTGGGACGCGCAGGTCGTGGAGTCGCTGCCGAACGGTGCAGTAACAGTCACGTTCGACGACACCGTAACTCCGCCCGAATACACGATTCGAATCGACTGGGACGAGCCGGGTGAAGACCCCATGAATCCGCTCAACTACCAGATCATCATTCCAGTCAACCCCTTCTGAGCCATGACGATGAACATGACTTCGAATTCGCAGAAATACCAGGCTGGCCTCACGATGGTCGAACTGCTGGTCGCCCTCGCGATCGGTTCGTTCCTGATTATCGGGGCCGTACAGATTTACAACCAGAGCCGCCAGGCTTTCGTCGTGAACGAGTCGATTGCTCGTGTCCAGGAAACGGCGCAATTCGCCATGGATACGATCGAGGCAGACCTGCGCATGGCCAGCAACTGGGGACGTACGAGCCGCGCACTGGCCATCGAAGGTCGCTCGGTGATCGGCGACCCGAACCCGCTCGGATTGCCTGAATCCAACAAATGCGGCGACGGCTGGGCGCTTAACATTGCAATGAGCGTTGACGGCGTCAACAACGGTTACAACCTCCCCTGCGGTGCGCAGCCGGCGCCCCAGCCAAACTCGGATTCCTTCACTGTGCGACGCGCCACGGTAAATCCCGTTGCGCTCGAAGCTGGTCGTCTGCAGCTGCAAACAACGCGCATCCAGGGTGCGATATTTGCTGACGGCAATGTTCCGGCGCCGTTTACACCAGCGGATTCGACAACGCATAACCTGCTCGTGAGCACTTACTACGTTGCCGATGATTCACCGCTGATTCCCGGTACGCCAACGTTACGCCGCAAGACGCTGACCGTGACAGGCGGTGTGCCCGACATCGACGACATCGAGATCGCGCCTGGCGTCGAGAGCCTGCAGATCCAGTTTGGCGTTGACGTCAATGAAGACAACACGGTCGACCGCTATGTGAATCCCGGTAACGACGTTTATGACCCGACCGCTGCCGGTTACATCCCGGGCGCCAGGATCATCACAGCCCGCATCTGGCTGGTAGTACGCGGCCTCACACCTGAGGTCGGGATCGTTGACAACCGTGACTATGAACCCGGCGACGTGGATCTCGGCGTCATTAATGACGGGTATCGCCGTATGCAGGTGTCGAAGACGATTCTGCTGCGTAACGCGCGAACCTGATTGAGAGAAACGACATGAAGATGATGAAAATGCACAACAAACAGCAAGGCGCGGCGCTCGTCGTCGGCCTGATTCTGCTCGTTGTCATTACGGTCCTGGCCATTTCTGGAATGAACACGGCCACGACTGAACTCGCTATGGCGCGTAACGATCAGAACTACGAGAATGCTTTCCAGGCGGCCGAGACCGGACTTGCCGAGGTTCTTGGCCAGGGAGCATTCAATACGCTTGCGGGCGCCACGGTCACACAGACGATCAGCAATTACGATTCTGTGACTTCGCAGATTCAGTACGAAGATTCGACGATCGTGCCTGACAAGGCTTTCACGCTTGGCGCCGGAAGCGGCATCGCCGCCTATCATTTCCTGGCAATCGCCCAGGCCGAATCACGTCGCGCTCCCGGGTCCACGACGGATCGCGACTCGACAGCAACACATACACAGGCTTTTTATGTCGTCGGCCCCTCGTCGCCGACGCTGTAAGCGGTAAATGGAACGGAGTAGTCCAATGAAAATTAAGATGATTGTTACCGCCCTTCTGCTCAGCCTCTCGATCACGGTTGCAGCACAGTTTGTTACGACGGCGGAGGCTTACGAGGTCGCGCTGAGTGATGTTCGCTTACCGAACAACGAGGTAGGCACGATTGGATTCAAGCGATGCCCTGACTGTGATTTCGAAACTCGTCGTGTCAACCGCGGGACAGTATACGAGTTCAACGGCCAGAGTATGTCGCTCGAAAAATTCAAACGTAGTTTGGGCACCGTCGACCGGTCGAAGAATATCCCGGTGCAGGTGCTGCATCACCTTGAAAGCAATCAGGTTACGAAAGTTTGGGTTTTGGTCCCCTAATCAGGCGCCAGGACAAACGAGGGAAGTATCATGAATACGGTAATTCGAAAGACGAAATGGATGAGCGTCGGAATGTTCCTGGCCCTGGCTTGCGGGGCGCCAGTCTACGCTGACGACACGGAATTGTTGTTGGTAAACCCGAATGCGGCAACGCAGTCGATTCCGAACGTCCTGCTGCTCATCGACTCTTCGGGTTCAATGAGCACCCAAGAGACGACCCGAGAGGTTTACGACTCCTCGGTCGCGTACGCTGGTGGCGCGACCGCCTGCAACCCGAACTATCTGTACTGGACGACTATTAAGGGCGCGACACCGAGCTGTGATGCGTCTAATACACGGCGCATATTGAAGACATCATTTGTTTGTGACCATGCGACCCGGCAAATTGCGGGTATCGGACTCTACAACAGCCGCATGGCGCAGTACCGTGACGGCGGATCCGGTTTCCTGAGCCTCCTTTTGGGATTGACCGGGACGCGCTGGCAAAACCTGCAGCCCGGCAACGAAACTGACATCGTCGAGTGCCGGAAAGATGGCGGCAAACACGGCGATGGATCCAGTGCAACCGACGTTTATGCCCGTAAGGGCGGCAACGTCTCTCCTTATTCGAACAGCAAGAAGGACGAAGTCGCCTGGGGTTCCTGGCCAACCAATCAGAACGTTACTGTCTATGACGGTAACTACCTGAATTACCTCGTGAACCCGGTGTTCATTCAGAACTCTCGTATCAACATCGTCAACGACACGGCGACGGCGATCCTGAATTCGATCAGCGGCATCAACGTCGGCATCATGCGCTTCAACAACACGCAGGGCGGCCCGGTCATTCAGGCCATCAAGGACCTGGATACGAACCGTGCCTCGACGCTGGCCACGATCAACAATATTACTGCAGGTGGCTGGACGCCTGTCTCTGAAACACTGTTCGAGGCAGCACATTACTGGCGTGGCTTGCCCGGTCACTACGATAATCTCGTGAACGAGCATCCGACTGACCCTGCGGCGCTGGCATCTACCGGTCCGGATGTATACCTTCCGCCGATTAACCAGGTATGCGCCAAGAACTTCAACGTTGTGCTGACCGACGGTGCACCGACGGAGGATACGGATCCTGCGACCCTCGTCGACAGCCTTCCCGGCTGGTTTGCGACCATGGGGTATTCGGGCTGCACCGGCACGGGCAATGGCGCCTGCCTTGACGATATCGCGAGCTATTTGTATGAAGGCGACATCTGGCCGAATGAACCAGGCGACCAGAACGTCGTTACGCACACAATTGGCTTTTCGATCGATCTGCCGATCCTCAAGGAGGCAGCTCTTCGTGGTGGTGGCGAATATTTCCTGGCGTCCGATGTACAAAGCCTGACGCTCGCATTGCTCGAGATCGTCAACAACATTACGGAGCGATCGCTTTCGTTTGCAGCGCCGGCAGTTGCGGTTAATACGTTCAACCGTACCCAGAACTTCAACGACTTGTACCTTTCGCAGTTTGCGGCAAGTGACAAGTTCCACTGGCCCGGGAATCTCAAGAAGTATCGTATTGACAACGGTGTGGTCGTGGACAAGTACGGTGTACCAGCTATCGACACGGCAACCGGTCTTTTCAAAGACACCGTTACGAGCTACTGGTCAGGTCTTCCGGATGGCAACGAGGTGCGCCTTGGTGGTGCTGTCGAGAACCTTCCGGATCCTGCGACACGAAATTTGTATACGAACAATACAGCAAATGCTGATCTGACGGCTGCAGCCAACGCAGTTACGCCGTCGAATGCCAGTTCGTTTTCGCTGTCGGATTTCGGCCTGAGCGGCGGTGCGGGCGAGCCGACGATTGATGAACTGATCCGCTTTGCGCGGGGCGAGGACATCACCGATGTCGATTTGGATCCAAGTACGACAGTTCGTCGCGTAATGGGTGATCCATTGCACTCGCAACCGGCTGCTGTCATGTATGGCGGTACGCAGGCAAATCCCGACATCGTCGTGTATTCCGCCACGAACGATGGGTATCTCCATGCTGTCGATGCATCGACCGGTCAGGAGCTTTGGTCGTTTATCCCGAAAGAGTTTCTGCCGAAGCTCCCGAACCTGTACTTCGACCCCGATACGGGATTCAAGCTTTACGGAATTGACGGCGACGTTGTGGCCGTAACTGCCGATCGCGACAACGATGGTGTTGTCGAGCCCGGAGATGGCGACTTCGTTTACATCATATTCGGCATGCGCCGGGGCGGTAACGGCTACTACGCACTCGACGTGACGAATAAGTACAGCCCGTCCGTCAAATGGCGTATTGCAGCGTCAACCTTTGGACAGAGCTGGTCGCGTCCGACGATCGCTCGCGTCGACATGGTGGACCCTGGTATCAACGCGGACAAGGCCGTTATGATCATCGGGGGCGGATACGACGAAGTGCACGATACGATCACGCACCCGGCGAGCCCGGATGTCCAGGGCGCTGGCATCTATATGATTGATCTGCAGTCCGGCGCTGTGCTCTGGCGTGCAGGATCGGATTCCGGTGCAGACCTGCAGATTCCGGGTATGACCAGGGCCATCCCCACGCAGGTGCAGTCCATTGACCTCGACGGCAACGGATTTGTCGACCGAATGTATGCCTCCGATATGGGCGGCCAGATCCTTCGTTTTGACGTTTTCGATGGCAATTCGCCGGGCGGTACGGGAGCGAACGCGCTGGTCACCGGTGGCGTCATCGCCCAGCTCGGCGCCGAAGGTCTCTCAAACCCGACCGATCCTGAAACACGCCGGTTCTATACCTCGCCAGACGTCTCGATGTTTAACGACAACTTGCTGAGCCGCCGCTTCATGGCCGTTAGTATCGGGAGTGGTTACCGGGCGCACCCGCTCGACAATACGAATGACGATCGTTTCTACTCGCTTCGCGATGAGAGCGTGTTCAACAAGTTGTCTCAAGCCGATTACGACAACTTCAACCCGATCACCGATGGAGAGCTTGTCGAAATTAGTGGCACGGTTGGTGCAACCATCGGGCAGAATCAGCGCGGCTGGAAATTAACGCTACCCGCTAACCAAAAGGTTCTGTCCAGTTCGGTCACGTTCAACAACGAGATCTTTTTCGTTGCGTTCTCGCCGGATGTTGCAGGCGCAGCTACCTGTGCCGCGAGTAATGGTCGTAACTTCCTGTACCGGGTGTCGGTGGTTAACGGAGACCCGATCACCGATCTGAGCCAGATCGTGCCTGGACAGGAAGACGACGAACGAGTCGAGGATCTTGCCCAGGGCGGCATCGCACCATCGCCGCGCTTCCTGTTCCCGAGCCCCGACGCGAACTGCACGGGTGACGACTGCTCACCACCGCCGATATACTGCGTCGGCGTCGAGTGCGACAGCCCGGGCTTCGCCAACAACCCGGTGCGTACACTCTGGACACAGGACGGGATTGAATGATGTTGGGCATCAACTATCGGAAAATGCGTGGTATCACGCTGCTCGAACTGCTGATTGTTGTCGTGATTGTCGGCATTATGGCGGCAATCGCGTACCCCAACTATCGCGATTTCGCGGCCCGCGCCAAACGCACCGAGGCCAAGGCAATCCTGCTTGAAATTGCCCAGAACCAGGAGCGGTTCTACCTCCAGAACAGCCGTTACGGAACGCTATCGGAACTCGGCTATACCGGGGACACGATTGAGACCGATACACAATCGTACGACGTCACGATCAACCCCCCACCCGACGCGAGCAACTTCACAGCCGTTGCGACCTACAAGTTGGGCGGTTCCGAAGCGGGCAAGTGCCTGACGTTCACGATCGACGGTCGCGGTTCACAAATGTCAGGACCTGATCCTGACTGCTGGACAACGGCGAGATAGTTCGGGCGACAAACCAGGAATAAACCGGGGCTAGTCCCCGGTTTTTTTCGCCTCGCGCCCGGACAGGAAAAGCGCATCGATAATCAGTAACGCCGCACCGACCGTGATTGCCGAGTCGGCAACATTGAAGGACGGGAATGCCCAGTTACCGAACCAGACCTGGATGAAATCCGTGACGTAGCCGAGGCGTGCGCGATCGATCAGGTTGCCGATAGCACCTCCGAGCACGAGGGACAGCCCGGCCATCAGTACCAGCGGGCCCTCGGTCCGGATCCGCCAGAGCCATACAGCGATTACGGCGCTGACGACGCTCGCCAAAGCGACGAAAAACCAGCGCTGCCAGCCGCCCGCACCGGCCAGGAAACTGAAAGCCGCGCCCGTATTCTGTTGGTGCGTGATATTGATGAAGGAGTTGATCGGCACCTTGCCGTAGAGCTCCACCCACTCGACGATCGCCCACTTGGTCGCCTGGTCGGCAGCGACGACGGCAAGCGCCACGACGATCCAGGCGATGAAGCGCCGGTTTGGACGGTCTGCAGTCTCGGTCAATTGCTGTCCTTCAGGCCGCATGGGCCGCGAGAATCGACTTCGCATTGTCGGCATCCCGGTGCATCTGCGCAACCAGTTCGCTGACATCATC
>WVYQ01000035.1:0-5818 GCA_011772865.1 Woeseiaceae bacterium
ACGAGATCATCGTGCCTGATGCCGCCCACGGCACCAATCCTGCCACAGCAACGATGTGTGGCTGCAAGGCGGTCGAAGTCCCGACCGGCCCGGACGGCGACATCGACTTAGAAGCCCTGAAGAACGTCGTCGGCCCGAAGACGGCCGGCATCATGCTGACCAATCCATCGACGCTGGGCGTATTCGAACGCGACATCCTCGAAGTCGAGAAGATCGTCAGGAATGCCGGCGGTCTGCTGTATTACGACGGCGCCAACCTCAATGCGATCTGCGGCAAGGTGCGGCCCGGCGACATGGGCTTCGACGTCATTCACATGAACCTGCACAAGACGTTTTCGACGCCGCACGGCGGTGGCGGGCCGGGTTCCGGCGCGATCGGCGTGGGCGAGCGGCTGCAACCGTACATGCCGATTCCCGTCGTTACGAAGACCGAGAAGGACGGCAAGGACTGGTACGACTGGCTCACCGAAGAGGACATGCCTCACTCGATAGGCCGGTTGTCGGGTTTCATGGGCAATGCCGGGGTGCTGCTGCGCGCTTATGTGTACATGCGGATGGTGGGCCGCGACGGCATGAAGCGCCTGGCCGAATATGCGACGCTCAACGCCAATTACCTGCAAGCGCGACTTCGCGAGGCCGGGTTCGAACTGGCGTTCCCGAATCGCCGCGCCAGCCACGAGTTCATCGTGACGCTCAAGCAGGAGGCGAAGGAGTATCACCTCACGGCCATGGACGTTGCGAAGGCACTGCTGGACCGCAACTATCATGCGCCGACGACCTATTTCCCGTTGCTCGTACCGGAGTGTCTGCTGATCGAGCCGACCGAGACCGAGAGCAAGGAAACGCTCGATAACTTTGTCGATGCCATGATCGCAATCGCGTCCGAGGCGCGGGAGGGCGCGAGCTTCAAGGAGGCGCCTTACTCGATGCCGGTCCGACGCCTCGACGATGTCAAGGCCGCCCGGGAGCTGGACCTCAAGTACCGGCCTGAGTAGCAGTTCTCGTCATTCGACTGGCCGTTGTGGTCAAATAGGGAACCGTTCCGCCTGTGGTCGGTCCAGTAACCCTATGACAAGAAAAAGAATACTTACCGCACTGGCGGCCACCGCGCTCGTGACCCCGGCGCTCGCCGCCGACGAATCCGACTGGACCGAGACGCTCGAACGCATCTCTTCGGGTGTCGTGTCGATTCGTGTCGACAGCACGCGTGCCTTCGATACGGAGTGGAACTCGTCGAGCCAGGCGACGGGCTTCGTCGTCGACGCCGAGCGCGGCCTGATCCTCACGAACCGTCATGTCGTGACACCCGGGCCCGTTGTGGCCGAGGCCGTGTTCCGCAACAACGAAGAGGTCCCGCTGACTCCCGTCTACCGGGACCCGGTGCACGATTTCGGCTTCTTTCGTTACGACCCGGAAGACCTGCGCTACATCGTTCCGGCCGAACTCCCGCTCGTGCCGGACGGCGCAGGCATCGGACGAGAGATCCGGGTCATCGGCAACGACGCGGGCGAGCAGCTGTCGATTCTGGCCGGCACGATCGCCCGGCTCGACCGCAAGGCTCCCGACTATGGGCGCGGCAAGTACAACGACTTCAACACGTTTTACCTGCAGGCAGCATCGGGGACATCGGGCGGATCATCGGGCTCGCCAGTCATAAATATCGATGGCGAAGTGGTCGCGCTGAACGCGGGTGCGAACAACCAGGCAGCCAGCAGTTTTTTCCTGCCGCTCGATCGCATCCATCGGGCACTCGAGCTGATCCAGCAGGGCGCGATGGTGACTCGCGGCACGCTGCAGACGATGTTCGAGCTCAAGGCTTACGACGAACTCAAGCGGCTGGGTTTGAACGATGACGCGGAGCACGAAGCACGCATGAGCTACCCGGACAACACGGGCATGCTGGTCGTGGAGCAGGTCATCCCGGATTCGCCGGCAGCGGGCAAGCTCGCGCCCGGTGACATCCTGATTCGGGTCAACGGCGAACTCGTCACCGAATTCGTGCCCCTCGCTGCGATCCTGGACGACAAGGTCGGCAATGAGATCGAAGTCGAGGTCGAGCGCGGCGGGCGCAGCGTCACCGAGCGCGTGGTGGTTACCGACCTGCACTCGATTACACCGAATGAGTTTCTCGAGTTCGGCGATGCCATCGTTAACAACCTGTCGTACCAGCAGGCGCGCCACTACAATCGGCCGCCCAGCGGTGTGTATGTCGCCAACCCGGGTTACATCCTGTCAAAGGCTGCGATACCGCGCGGCGCGGTGATCACGGAAATGGGTGGCGTGTCGATCGGCAATATCGACGATTTCGAGGCGGCGCTCGATATGCTTGCTGACGGTGAACGCGAGCAGGTTCGCTATGTATCGATGGACAACCCGCAGAACAGCATCGTGCGGTCTCTCGAGATGGACCGCGTATGGTTTCCGGCACGACGCTGCCAGCGCGACGATGCCAGTGGCGTCTGGCCGTGCCGCGACCTCGCCCCGGGGCCTGCGCCTGCTGAACCCAAGGTCGGCCATACCGAACTCAAGGAATATGACGATCCACGCGTTCGAGCCATAGCCCCGTCGCTGGTCATAGTCACGTTCGACCTGCCCTACACCTTGTCCGGCGTTGCCGACAGGCACTACTACGGTACAGGACTGATCGTCGATGCCGAGCGCGGCCTGGTCGTTGTTGACCGCAACACGGTGCCAATCGCGATCGGCGACGTCACCGTGACATTCGCGGGCTCGCTGGAGGTCAAGGCCACGGTCGAGCAGCTGCACCCGCTGCACAACCTTGCTGTCGTTGCCTACGACCCGGCGCTGATCAACGATACGGCCGTCAAAGCAGCCACATTCAGCCCGACCGAGCTCAAGCCCGGTGACGATGTCTGGGTCGTCGGCATCAAGGGGGACCACCAGCTCGTGCACCAGCGCAGCACCGTATCGTCGGTTGGACCGTTGACGCTGCCGCTGTCCCGCACATTGCGATTTCGCGACGCCAATATCGAAGGGATCAGCCTCGTCAATGCACCGACGGAGTATGACGGCGTCCTCGTCGACAAGCGCGGCAGGGTAAGCGCCATGTGGTCCACATTCGCGATCCAGGCCGGCCGCGACGACAGTACGCAGGTGAATCGGGGCGTGGGNNCTCGAGGCCGAGTTCATGTACTCGCCGTTATTCGCGGCGCGAAATATGGGCGTGGACGAGAAGTGGCTGGAGCGACTGGAGGCCGACAATCCGGTCAATCGCCGGGGTCTTAGCGTCGCGCGGCTCGTTGCCGGCACCGATGCGGCCGGTAAACTTCGCAACGGCGATATGATCCTGGCTGTTGATGGCCAGGTTGTGACGTCGTTTCGCAGTATCGAGAAAGCCGTCCAGAAACCCGGGGTCACCGTTACCGTATGGCGAAACGGCGAGGCGCGTGATATCGAAATTGAGACGGCAGTACTGGACGGTCGCGGCATCGACAGAGCAGTATCGTGGGCAGGTGCGCTGATCCAGGATCCGCATCGGCCGATGGCAGCCCAGCGCGGCATCGACCCATACGGCGTTTACGTGGCTTTTTTCAGTTACGGCTCGCCCGCAACCCGCTACGGACTGTGGGCAGGGCGGCGCGTGATCGAGGTCGACGAAACGCCAACGCCGGACCTGGAAGCATTCGTGCAGGCGGTTGCAGCCAAGCAGGATCGCGAATCGGTACGCCTGAAGACGGTGACCTGGAACGATGTTGTCGAGGTCATCACGCTGAAACTCGATAACCAGTATTGGCCCGCGTATGAAATCAGGCGAACCGACGATGGTTGGAAGAGAACGAAGATTGGCTCCTAGGCTGCGCGTTGTCGGATTTGCCACGCTGATCCTGGCCGGCGGTTTCGCGATTGCCGACTCGATGTACAAGTATCGGGGCGCCGATGGGGAATGGATTTATTCCGATCGTCCTCCCGACGATGAGAGCCTGGTCGAGGTGTTGCAGGTCGAGGGCAGCGAAGACGCTGGCGAAGTGGGCATCACTGTAACCTATGAATTCGCCGGCCAATCGGTCGAATTGATTGCGCGCAACCCGTCGTACGTGCCCATCGAGGTCGAACTGAAATTTACGGGCATCCAGGGCCTGGCATACCCGCACCCGGACGACCCGCTGCGCTGGGTGGTGCCGGCCAGGACCGACGTCGTATTGCTGGCACTCGACTTGCTCGAGAATGGGCGGGCGCCGTTCCTCGAATACCAATACAAGTATCTGGCAGGTGACCCCCAGGCGCGGCACCGTCCGGAGACGTCGTACCGCGCGCCATTTGCGATGTCGACCAGTCACCCGATAACGCAGGCGTTTCCCCAGGTTGCGACGCACACCACGCGCGACAGTTATTATGCGGTAGATGTCTCGATGCCCATCGGTACCGACATCGTGGCTGCGCGGGGCGGCGTCGTATTTGATGTAGCCGCGAGCAGTTTCTCAGGCGGGCTCGACCCGGAGCGTGATGGCCCGAATGCGAACGTCGTTCGTATCCTGCACGACGACGGGACGTACGCGATCTATGCGCATCTCAATACCAACACGATTCGCGTTCGGCCGGGAGACCGGGTCGAGCGCGGGGAGTACATCGCCGACTCGGGCAACACCGGGTTTTCGAGCGGGCCGCACCTGCATTTTGCGGTCGTGCGCAACGCCGGCATGTATATCGAGTCTGTGCCCGTCATGTTCATGGGTCGCAACGCCGAGAAGATCGTGCCTGCCGTGGGCGATCACCTGACGGCGTACTAACGCGCCAGCAGATCCTGCAGACGATTCGCGGGCAGTTCGCAGTGCGTCCCGATGCAGCGGTATGCCACTGTTTCACCCTCGACGGGCGTGCGCTCGCCCAGGATTCCGGGGACGGTCGTTTCGCCTCGGCCGATGGCCACCACGAGCCGTGCCGGTGCATAAACCCGCGCTAACTGGCTGCGCCACTCGGTCATCGCGTCTTTATCACCCCTGATCACGATAATTTCAGGCGGCTCGAGGTACTCCTGAAGCGCCGTGATGAGCGTCACGTGCCCGTGCGGGTACTCGTCCATCGCCTTCCAGGCGCTGCGCAGGGCTTTCTCGGCCGACTCGATGTAGCGATGTTCGCCGACCAGGTGTCCCAGCCGCTGCAGGGCGAATGCGGCCGTTCCGTTACCGGAGGGCGTCGCCTCGTCGGCCAGGGGTTTCGGGCGATGCATGAGCCGTTCGTGATCGTCGGCGGTGAAGTAGAAGCCGCCGTCATCCGAATCCTCAAAATGCTCGACCAGCAGGTCGGCGATTTCGATTGCAAACTCGAGATGGCTGGTGTCCCAGCGTGACTGCAATAGTTCGAGCAGGGCATCGACCAGGAACGCGTGATCATCGAGGTAAGCCGGGAACCGTGCCTTGCCGTCCTTGTAGCTTGCCAGCAAGCGGCCGTCGACCATCAGGCTGGCCCGAATGAAATTGGCCGCCCCGGCTGCTGCGTCGACCAGGTCTTCCCGATCGAGAACACGGCCCGCGATAGCCATGCCGCGAATGGCGAGCGCATTCCAGGATGTCAGCTGCTTGTCGTCGAGGCCGGGCGGCACCCGTTTCTTCCGCTCTTCGAGCAGGGTGGCCAGCGCAGCTTCTATCCGCGATTCCGGATCGTCGACGTCCTCGCGCACGGTCAGGTGCCATTGACCCTCGAAATTAGGTTCCCTGTCGAGACCGAAGCGGCGCGCAACGAGCGAGAAACTCTCTTCGTCGAGCAGGGAACCGACCTCTTCGGGCGTCCAGACGTAGAACTTGCCTTCCTCGCCCTCGGAGTCCGCGTCATACGACGAATAGAAACTACCGTCAGGCGA
>WVYQ01000035.1:5866-7721 GCA_011772865.1 Woeseiaceae bacterium
TCCACCGAGTAGCGGCAGAAGCCGCCGCCGACATGGTCGAAGATGCCGCCGTCGGCCATGCGAGT
Organism: Woeseiaceae bacterium; assembly: GCA_011772865.1. GTDB lineage: Bacteria > Pseudomonadota > Gammaproteobacteria > Steroidobacterales > Woeseiaceae > UBA1847. The sequence goes on from WVYQ01000035.1 coordinate 5,932, forward strand.
CAGCGTCAGCGACGCCATGAACAGGGCGTCGACATCGGGCTCTTCGTCTTTGGCTGTTTCCCGCCACGCCCGCAGCAGCCACTCGATCGTGCCCGGGTGCGGAAACTTGGGCGCCCCACCATGCCCGCCGAAGTCGTAGTCGAAGCTATCGGTCAGGACCTTGCGCAGTTTGCCGACGGGCTCCGGCGTCATGACGTGATCGTCCGGTGCGCTCTCGGGAATCAGCTTTTGAAACACATCGACAAGGCGAGCGCCCTGGTCAGCGATATCGTCGCTATTCTGTTCGAAATACTCGGCGACCTTGACCAAGAGCTCCGAAAAACTAGGCATGCCATAGCGTGCCTCGTTCGGGAAATAGGTGCCGCCGAAGAACGGCCGCTGATCCTCGGCGGAGAGAAACATCGTCAGCGGCCAGCCGCCGCCGCGCTGCGTCAGGAGCTGGTGTGCGGTCTGGTAAATCTTGTCGACATCGGGACGTTCCTCGCGATCGACCTTGATGTTGACGAACAGCTCGTTCATGAGTTCGGCTGTTTTCTCGTCCTCGAACGACTCGTGCGCCATGACATGGCACCAGTGGCAGGCCGAGTAGCCGATCGACAACAGCACCGGCTTGCCGGCTTCCCGGGCGAGTTCGAAGGCTTCGTCTCCCCACGGGTACCAGTCGACCGGGTTGTCGGCATGCTGCAGGAGGTAGGGGCTCGTTTCGTTCGATAAGCGGTTCGGCATGGTTTGTTATGATACCCGCCATGATCGTCTACCCCGATATTGATCCCGTCATTTTCTCGATCGGGGCCGTCAAAATCCGCTGGTACGGCCTGATGTACGTGGCCGGATTCCTCGTCGCATGGTGGTTGGCGCGCAAGCGCGCCGGGGTCGCGCACTCACCGATCAAGACCGTCGAGCAGGCCGACGACCTGATCTTCTACGCGATGCTCGGGGTCATCCTCGGCGGCCGCATCGGCCACGCGCTGTTCTACAGCGAGACGAGCTTCTTCGACGACCCCTTCTACCTGTTCCGCATCTGGGAAGGCGGCATGGCGTTCCACGGCGGGCTTTTGGGCGTCCTGTTCGCTATGTGGCTGTTCGGCCGCAAGCTGAACCTGACGATGTGGCAGGTCACCGATTTCATGGCGCCTTTCGTGCCGCTCGGGCTCGGCTTCGGGCGCATCGGCAACTTCATCAACGGCGAACTCTGGGGCAAGCCGACCGACCTGCCGTGGGGGTTCCTGTACAACGGCCAGGTGTTGCACGCGTCGCAGCTCTACGAGTCGCTTCTCGAGGGATTCGTGCTGTTCGCGATCCTCTGGTGGTTCACGGCGAAGCCGAGGCCGTACATGGCCGTGTCGGGCCTGTTCCTGGTTCTATATGGAACGTTCCGCTTCCTGATCGAGTTCGTTCGTGTGCCCGACGCCCACCTTGGTTATCTGTTCGCCGATTGGGTTACGATGGGCCAGATACTGAGCGCACCCATGATCATCGTCGGCGCCGTCATGCTGTTCATGGCATACGGCCGCAAGTCCAAGGAGGCAGCTGCCTGATATGCATCAATACCTCGACCTGATGCGCGACGTGCGCGACAACGGCGTCAAGAAAGAAGACCGGACCGGGACAGGCACGCTCAGCAAGTTCGGCCACCAGATGCGCTTCGACCTGTCAGAGGGTTTCCCGGTCGTCACGACGAAAAAGCTTCATTTGCGGTCGATCATCTACGAACTCCTGTGGTTCCTGCGCGGCGACAGCAACATCCAGTACCTGAAAGACAACGACGTATCGATCTGGGACGAGTGGGC
>WVYQ01000035.1:7785-43361 GCA_011772865.1 Woeseiaceae bacterium
TACGGAATAACCCGGACTCACGCCGCATCATGCTGAGCGCGTGGAACGTCGCAGAGATCGAGAATATGGCGTTGCCGCCGTGCCACTGCCTGTTCCAGTTCTGGGTGGCCGAGGGCAAGCTGTCGTGCCAGCTTTACCAGCGCAGCTGTGACATCTTCCTGGGCGTGCCGTTCAACATCGCCTCGTACTCGCTGTTGACCCACATGCTGGCGCAACAGTGCGACCTCAACGTTGGTGACTTTGTCTGGACGGGCGGCGACTGTCACCTGTACCTCAATCATCTCGAGCAAGCCGATGAGCAACTGCAGCGGAAACCGCTGCCGCTGCCACGCCTGGCCATCAAGCGGCGGCCGCCGAGCATCTTCGAGTACGAGTACGAAGACTTCGAGATCCTGAATTACGAAGCGCACCCGCACATCAAGGCCGCGGTGGCCGTGTGATCTCACTGATCGTCGCCGCGTCGACGAACAATGTCATCGGCGTGAAGGGCGATCTGCCCTGGCGGCTTTCGGCGGACCTCAAGCGCTTCAAGGCCCTGACCATGGGCAAACCCATCGTCATGGGCCGCAAGACTTACGAGTCGATCGGTCGGCCGCTGCCGGGCCGGCAGAATATCGTCATCACGCGCCAGGCGGGATTCATCGCCGAGGGCTGCGACGTCGTGATATCTCCCGAGGCCGCCATCGAGGCAGCGGGTGACGCCGGCGAGATCATGATCATCGGCGGCAGTCACATCTACGAGATATTTCTCCCGCAGGCCGATCGCATCTACCTGACGCGTGTGCATGCCGACGTAGAAGGGGACGCCTTCCTGCCCGAGATTAAAGAAGACGATTGGGCGATCATGGCGGAAGAGTCGCATGGTGCGGACGACTCCAATGACTTCGATGTTGACTTTGTCGTGATGGAGCGGCGCTAATCCAGCGCGCTTTTGAGTCCCAGGTGCTCGTGAAACGGGCCGAAGTCCCGGTCCGAATGCAGCAGAGCGAGTCTGTTTTCGATGCAATAGGTTGCAATTATTGTGTCGACCGTTTTTCGCACCGTGATGCCCACAGCACGTAACCGGCGAAAATTTGCGGCACTTTTAAGAGCGATGTCCGTATTCAATACGTTCGCGACAACCAGGGACAGGAGCAAGGTACGCGCCTTTCTGTAGTCACGGTCGGAACGAAATCCTTGCAGAACTTCGGTAAGCATCAGGTCACCGATGGCAATTCGCTCCACGCCAAGCGTCGAGTCAAGTTTGTTGGTCGCCGGCGTTTGCTTCCCGGTGAAATAGTCGATCCAGACGCTGGAGTCGACAACAATCACCTCGTCGTTCTCATATCGTCAAGATTGCCATCCCAGGCAAATTTGCCGCGGAAGTGTCGGATCTCTTCCTGTTGCGAAAGCTGCAACAAGGCACGCAATCCGGCCTCGACAGCTTCACGCTTGGTTCGGATACCCGTTTTCTTGAGAACGGTCTGCATCAACTCGTCGTCGATAACGATGTTGGTCCGCATGGCTAGGTCCAATGTGTATAAATTTAAAAAACTATACACATTAAAACACAATTCAGCGCTGCCCTCAATACGAGAAACTTATGAAAATCAGGCAATTAACGCCTAGAAAGTCAGGCGCATGGGGACCTGATGAAGACGGTCAAGCAGCGCTTCGATGCGGAAGGCATATCGATACCGTTCCCGCAGCGCGATGTTCATATGATCGAACCGAAGCCCGCCTGAAACAGGCGGGCTTCGACGTAAGGATGAAGCGGGTTGATCAGTCTTCGGTAGTGACCGGGTTCGGGTCACCGGCACGGAACGGGTAAAGCGCGAAATATCGAGGCACTCCCTTCATAACGCCTTCCTCGAGATTCTCGAGGTCTTTTTGCGACACGCGGCCAACGCCGACCGCTTCCCATACAAGCTGCTTTCTCTTCGCATCGATCAAATCGATATTGAACGTGCCCTCGGTGTATTCGGAGACGTGCGTTTCGGTGCCGTAACCATAGCCGCCCCAGGTGCCGTAATAGCCGCCACGGTAGCCGTAGTACCCGTAGCCCGGCGGAGGGCTGGCCGGCACGGTCCTGACATCCATCTTCTCCTGCAGGATGCCATTGAAATTCACGAGCAAGTCCGGGTTATCTGACATCGTGTAGCCGCGCTTTTGCATCTCGATATCGATTGCAGCCTTCATATATTGCGAGAAAAAGCTCTCGTACCGGTTGCTCTCCGGACCCGCGTTCTCAATGTAGTTATACGTGTGGTACGAGCCGAAATCGGCGCCCCGGTCGTAATCCGAGCGCAGGTTGCTCGCTGACGAACAACCGCCGGCAGTGACGGCAGCTGCGGTTAGCAGGAACAAACCAAAAAGCGTCTTTTTATTCATTGTGTCCTCGTTCAAGTCAGGATCCGCGTAACGGGTCGTCGTCATGTGGATTGCGGCATTGTACCGGAATCCGGCAGTGGCGAATCGCGTCCAAAAGGTATAAAAGGTTCCAATGACGTTACGCGTGGTAATCATTCTGGCGATCTCCGGTATTGCCGGTTGTACGGCATTGCCCGGGGGCGAAGTTTCGGATGCCGCCCTGGTCGTTTACACCGAGGGCTCGCGTCATGACACGTTGGCAGCCACCGTGCCTGCAGACGCGGCAATAGTCTATGCGTCGTTCGCTCGCATTATCGAGGCAGAGGAAGGTGTCGAGATCATCCACCGCAAGGACAACGCGATGATGATGGAAGTGAAACAGGGTGAATACAGCATCACGTCCCAGGTGACCCGGTTCGGCGAGTCAAAATCACTGCTGTACATCTGGGCCGATGCCGGAGACAGCGGGCGCACGGGACGGGATCTCGCGACTGCCGTCGTCGAGCGCATCTGCGAGGAAGTCGGGGTCCCGTACGAGGTGGTAGAATACTAGGCCTGAACCCAATACAAGCTCCAAAAAATACAACGAAAATAAATACATAAAGTATCTGGGAGTCAAAACTTGCGGAATCTCGCGACAGTCATTGTTGCTGCTCTTCTCGTGTCCTGTGCGGGGACTGACGAGCAACCCAGGCAATTGGTTGTCGCGCCCCTCGGAAGCAGTGGCGCCACCACAGGTGTGGGCATGACGCGCGAAGAACTCGAGGATAACGTTCGCCGTTTTGCAGACCGCTATTTCACGCGCATCGCGCTGGCGACCAGGGAGATTGGTGACGAGTCTGAGGAACTCAAGAGACTCATGCACGAATGGAGGACGGTTTCGCTGTCCGCCATTGTCGATATCGCCATCGGCGCCAACGCGGTAACCAACCTTCTGGATATGATGACCGTGACTCGTTTGTCACGGCTTGTTGTCGAAAGCCACTGGATTCCGGAAGTCATTGGCGAGGAACTCGGAGCCGGCTTCCTGCAGGCATACGTCGACCTGGAGAACGACATATGGGCGGTGGCGGACGATGTACTGACGGCCGAGCAACAAGAAGATTTACGCGTGCTTATCGATGGATGGCACGCGGAAAACCCGAAGCAGTACTTCCCGTGGTACGTGCGCCTGAGCAATTTCTCGGGACAACGCGCCGCCAGCCTTGCTGCGGCGCAACAGACAGGCGGCATGCTGAGGGAAGTTGCGCGCGCGAGGGAGGCTGCCGAGGAGATCCAGGCATTTGGCGAGCGCGTGCTTTTCTACCTGCAGCGAGCGCCGATGATCACCACCAATGAGTTTGAATCGGCGGCTGCCAACGTGCTGCAAAATCCCGAGGTCACAACGATTGTCGACAATATGGACAGGTTCGTCACGGCGGTCGATCAGCTCGTACAATTAGTCGACCAGCTACCTGAAGAGAGGCTTGCACTGGTCGACCAGTTCATGGATCGCGTGGCGATGGAGCGAGAGGCGTTATTGCAGGATATCTCCGAGGCGCCGCCAGAGTTTCGCGAGGCGCTGCAAGACCTGCAACCCGTCATGGAATCGCTCGAGCGCATCATCGCGATGTCAAAGGAAAAAGATCCGGACGCCCAGCCCTTCGACATCAACGAGTACCGCCTGATGGTCGAGCAGGCCGCTGTAACCGCAGCCGAGCTCCGGCTACTGAATCAGTCGATCACCGAGGTGCTCGCAAATTCGCAGAACCTCAACCCCCTGGTCGATGCGCTGGTGGCGGCTGAACGGCAAATCGTCGGTCGATTCATGTTGCAAATGGCCGGCCTGATCGTTGTTTTCTTCATCATCCTGCTCGGCTACCGAATCGTTGCCGCCCGTATCGTGCCACGCTAGGTCGGCGCGGATCGATTCCACCGATTGAATGACCGATATCGTTAAGCAGCTGGTTCACACGGTCGGCGTCGATGCCATCGTTAGTGCCGAGCGGCTGCACCAGCGCGCAACATCTTACTGGGACCCGTCGCCGACAAAAGCGAAGTGCATGGTTTGCCCGGATTCTACCGATGCGCTCAGCCAGGTCATGCAGATATGCAGCGAATACCGGCAAACGGTCGTAGTGCAGGGTGGCCTGACCGGGACCGTCGAAGGCGCGGTCTCGACCAGTGACGATGTCATCATCTCTCTGGAACGTATGAACAAGATTGAATCCGTCGACGCAGTGGATGGAATTGCAGTCATCCAGGCCGGCGCCGTTATGCAGACAGTACAGGAGCAGCTCGCCGAACAAGGGTTCCTGTTTCCGGTCGATTTCGGAGCACGCGGATCCGCAACGATCGGCGGTGCCGCGGCGACAAACGCGGGCGGCCTGAACGTTCTGCGCTATGGCATGATGCGCAACCTCGTCCTGGGTCTCGAGGCCGTATTGGCCGACGGCACGGTCATCTCCTCCATGAACCAGATGCTGAAAAACAATACGGGCTACGATCTGAAGCAGCTGTTCATTGGCTCGGAGGGCACGCTCGGCATCGTTACGCGAGTGGTCGTCAGGCTGTACCCGATGTGCACGAGCCGGCAGACAGCAATGCTGGCAACCCATTCGTTCGACGGGGTAACAAAATCATTGCAGGCGATGCGTGTCGAACTCGGCGGCACATTGAGCGCCTTCGAAGTGATGTGGAATAGCTACTACCGTGCTGTTACGGGTCCGAAAGGGCATCCGGCGCCGCTTGATCGGGAATATCCGTATTACGTGTTGGCCGAGTCCGAAGGTTACAACTCGGCGGAAGACGATGCGCGATTTCAGAATCTGCTCGAAGAGTTGGTCAATGACGGCGATATCGCGGATGCGGTGATACCAAAGTCGGAAAAAGAACGCGGTGCGCTGTGGACCGTACGCGAAGATTTCGAGCCAGCGTTGCCCGCATATCTTTATGATGTCAGCCTGCCAATCAGGGCGATGACGACGTATGTCGACAGATTGTCCGGGAAATTGTCGAAATGGCGTAGTGAAGCAGCAGGCCTGGTGTTTGGACACATCGCCGACGGCAATTTGCACATTTTTGTCACACCGTACGATGACGGTGAACATCACCAGGCGGTTGACGAAATTGTTTACGGTTGTCTCGACGGATTGTCCGGGTCGATCTCCGCCGAGCATGGCATCGGCATCGAGAAACGGCAGTGGCTCGGCAAGACCCGTTCCGAGGCCGAGATTGCGCTGATGCGCACGCTCAAAAAGACCCTCGACCCCCGAAATCTCCTCAACCCGGGCAAGGTTGTCGACTAGATGCGCGCGAACTTCGCCGTGAAGTGGCGCAAATAGCGCGGCGCTTCGATGATACGCATGCCGCGAATTTCATCGCGGCGATTCCAGACGAGCCCGATCGCCTCGAGCACGTAGTCCATGTGACTCTGCGTGTACACCCGTCGCGGGATCGCGAGCCGCAGCAGTTCGAGTCGCGAAGCCCGTTCCTCGCCAGTGTGGGGATCGAGGCCGAACATGACTGTACCGATCTCGACGCCGCGGATGCCCCCTTCGATGTACAACTCGACGGCAAGCGCCTGTCCGGGGTATTGCAATGCGTCGATGTGCGGCAGGAAGCGGCCGGCGTCCAGGTACACAGCATGGCCGCCGGCAGGCGCGACAACCGGGATGCCGGCTTCGATCAAGTGATTTACGACGTAGCGCGTCGAGTCGAGCCGATAGTCGAGGTAGTGCTCATCGAGGATTTCGCAGAGACCGATCGCGATTGCGTCGAGGTCGCGTCCCGCCAGCCCGCCATAGGTCGGGAAACCCTCGGTCAGGATCAGGATGTTGCGTTCGCGATGAGCAAGTTCCGCGTCATTCGTACACAAAAAACCGCCGATATTGGCAAATGCATCCTTTTTCGCGGACATCGTGCAGCCATCGGCATAGCTGAACATTTCGCGGGCAATTTCGATCGTCGGCTTGTCTTCAAAGCCCGGCTCCCTGCGCTTGATGAAATGCGCATTCTCGGCAAAGCGGCACGCGTCGATGTAAAGCGGAATACCGGCTTCCCGAGCGATACGGCTGACGTCCCTGATGTTCGCCATCGATACCGGTTGCCCACCGCTCGAGTTGTTCGTAACCGTAAGCATAATGAGCGGAATCTTTTCGGCCCCGTGTTCGGCGACGACCTTCTCGAGTGCATCGATGTCCATATTGCCCTTGAACGGGAAGCTCGAATCGAGATCATCTGCCTCGGGGCAGGGAAGATCGAGTGCCTCGCCGCTATTGAACTCGATGTTCGCCCGCGTCGTGTCGAAATGCGTGTTGTTAGGCACAATGTTCCCGGGTTGCACGAGTACCCCGAACAGGATGTGCTCCGCGGCACGGCCCTGGTGAGTCGGGATCACCTGCTCGAAGCCGAAAATGCTCTTGACCGTGTCACGGAAACGGTACCAGCTGCGCGCGCCGGCATAGGACTCGTCGCCGCGCATCATCGCAGCCCAGGCCTCCGATGACATTGCACTGGTGCCCGAGTCCGTCAGCAAGTCGATGATGACGTCCTCTGCCGCCAGCAGGAACGGATTGAAGTGGGCATTTGCGATCATCTGTTCACGCTCGTCGCGCGATGTCAGCTTGATTGGCTCGACCATCTTGATCCGGAACGGTTCGATGATCGTCTTCATACGCTGCTCCTGTCAGCCGATCTGCTCGAATCGGGCCTGGAAGAATCGCAACATCGCGGGCTCATACGTGAAGCGCAGTCCCTTGATCTCATCGCGGCGCCGGACGACTTCTCTAACAGCATCGACCGTGACGTCCATATGCGCCTGTGTGTATACGCGCCGCGGTATCGTCAGGCGTACCAGTTCGAGTTTCGGCTTGTGGTTTTCACCGGTTTCCTTGTCGCGGCCGGCCGATACGATGCCGCGTTCCATCGACCGCACGCCGGACTCGACGTACAGCGCAGCGGCGAGAGCCTGCGCCGGGAACTGCTCCTGCGGAATGTCCGGCAGCATCTTCGTTGCATTGAGGAAAACCGCATGCCCGCCGATAGGGTTGACGATCGGGATGCCCGATTCTCGCAGCCGCCGGCCCAGGTACTGGACCTGGCCGACGCGGGCATGGATATGGTCGTCCTGGACGCTTTCGGTGATGCCGATCGCGAGGGCCTCCATGTCACGCCCGGCCATGCCTCCATAGGTGTGTAGCCCTTCATAGACGACCACGAGACTGCACGCTTTTTCGTAGAATTTTGCATCGTTCATCGCGAGAAAACCGCCGATGTTGACCATGGCGTCCTTCTTCGACGACATGGTCGCAGCATCGGTTAACGAGCAGATCTCGTAGACGATTTCCTTGATCGACTTGTCTCGATAACCGTCTTCGCGACGCTGAATGAAATGCGCATTTTCAGCCACGCGCGTCATGTCGTGCACGAGCATGATGCCGTGTTTGTCGCACCAGGCGCGCAGTTGTTTCAGGTTGGCCATCGAGATCGGCTGACCGCCCGCCATATTCACGCAGGTTGCCATGCAAACGTAAGGAATCCGTTCTGCACCGACCTCGGCGACAAGTGTGTCCAGCTTGTCGAAATCGACATTGCCCTTGAACGGATGGTCGGACTCGGCATCGTGAGCCTCGTCAATAATGACATCGACGAATGTTGCGCCGGCCAGCTCCTGGTGCAGGCGCGTCGTCGTGAAATACATATTCCCGGGGACATATTCGCCGGGCTTGATCAGGCACTGGCTCAGGATATTCTCGGCGCCGCGGCCCTGGTGGCACGGTACCGTGTACTCGTAGCTGTAGTACTCTTTTACCGTGTCGCGTAGCCGATAAAAGTTTCGGCTGCCGGCATAAGCTTCGTCGCCCATCATCATGCCGGCCCACTGCCGGTCGCTCATCGCGCCGACACCGGAGTCGGTCAGCAAGTCGATATAGACATCTTCGGAGCGCAGCAGGAACGTGTTGTAGCCTGCTTCGCGAATAGCATTGAGGCGGTCTTCGCGGCTGGTCATCTTGATCAGCTCGACCATCTTGATCTTGTAGGGCTCCGCCCAGTTTCTCGTCGTCATGACGCCACCTCCAGACCGACCACATTAGTGCCATCCGGCCTGGGAGAGCCATACGTAAGAATACTGCGCTGTTGCTGTATTCAGGCTCGCCGGTCGCGTATAGCCCGAAACGCCTTGGCAACAGTGATGGCCCGGGCTGCGTTCAGCGCCGCCACATTGACCCGCGCATCGGGCAGCATGTAGATGTGATACTCATCCTCGAGAGTGCGCTGTTCTGCATCCGTTATCGGCAGGCATGAAAACATGCCGAGTTGCTGTCCGATGAAGCCGGCATCGAAACCGGGATTCTCAGCTTCAATTGTCCTGCGCAATTCGGCTCGCTTCTCACTGATATTCTGGCGCAAGTCGTCAAGTTCGTCGCGCCAGAGCTGTTCGAGCTCGGAAGAGGACAGAATTTCATGAACAACCGTAGCCGCATGATCGGGCGCCATGAAGTAAAGCTGCCTCGCCGAGTCACGTAATTTGCGTCGAATGCCTGTGGTACCAGCCGCATCGGTCGGCGTGATGATCGACAGCATTCCAGCGCGGTCGCGATACACGCCGAACGACTTTGACGACGATACAGTGAGCAGGGCCTGTGGCACCTGCGCAAGCATCAGCTGCGTACCGGCCACATCTTGCTCGATGCCCCTGCCAAAGCCCTGGTAGGCAATGTCAACGAACGGGATCGCGTCCGTCCCGAGAACCACATCGGTCACGGCCTGCCATTGCTCGAGGCTGAGATCATGCCCAGTCGGGTTATGGCAGCAACCGTGCAAGAGCAGCACGTCGCCGGCGCGCATACCGGCCAGGTCCTCGAGCATCGCGTCGAACTGTGGCGCCGAGTTTTCGCGGTCGTAGTAACGGTAGGGCAGGATGTCGAGCCCGGCTTTTGTGAAAAACTCGAGCTGGTGAAACCAGACCGGCGTCGATGCCCAGACCCGTGACTCGGGTGACAGATCGTGCACGATTTCTGCGCCGAGGCGCAATGCGCACCCGGCGCCCGGTGTCTGCGCGGAAACGATACGTCGCTCAGCGAGCACCGGGTGATCTGCGCCGAAGACGAGGCGCTCGATGTCCCGACAATAGGCAAGGTTGCCAAATGGCGTCATGTAAGACTTCGACAGGCGCTTGTCGAGCATGATTTTTTCAGCCTGCCGAACGGCCTGCATGACCGGGACCTTGCCCGACTGATCGCGATACACGCCAATACCCAGGTCGATCTTGCCTGCAAATTTGTCAGCAGCCAGGCGTGCAAACATGCCTTCTATCGGGTCGTTTGCGTAGTCGCCGAGTTCCCTGAACATCAGGGTTGCCCCTTGACCTGGTAAATCCGCGGTGTCCTTTTGTCGAGTCGTACGGCCGTCAGGTAACGCCCCCATATACAGCCCGAGTCCAGACAGATCATATTCGACATCACGACAGGTCCCAGCGCAGACCAGTGTCCGAACACGACCCGCGTGCCTTGCCAGGCGGCGCCCTCGACATCGAACCAGGCGACGAGGTTTTTGCGCGCGCGGTATGGCGGTGCACTGTGGGCGAAGTTGAGACGCCCCCGCTTGGTGAGCATGCGCATACGCGTCAGGCAGTTGATGATGAAACGTAAACGGTCGTATCCCGTCAGGTCATCGGACCATGCGCGCGGCGTGTTGCCGTATATTTTGCCAAGGAGTTTCTTGTAGTCCTTCCCCCGCAGCGCTGTTTCGACCTCGGCAGCACGAGCCAGCGTATCCTCCAGGCTCCAACTCGGATAAACCCCGGCATGTACGAGCAGCGTATTCAAATTCTCGTCGTAGTGTGCGAGCGGCTGATGGCGCAACCAGTCCATCAGTTCGTCGCGTTCTTTGGCCTTGAGTATCTTCCGCAACGTACCAAAGCGATTGCCGTTACGGACCTTTCCGGAGGCCAGCGCCAGCAGGTGCAGGTCGTGATTACCGAGAACCGTAATGACTGAGTCGCCGAGTGACCTGACGAATCGCAGCGTCTTGAGTGACTTCGGACCGCGGTTTACGAGATCTCCGACGAGCCATAATTTGTCCTGTTGTGGATCGAATTCGATCTCGTCGAGGAGGTGCATGAACGGGTCATAACAACCCTGCACATCCCCGATTGCGTAGACGGCCATCGTTGCAGTGATGCGCTAGTGCAATACGCCCGGGACCGCGAGAGTGAAAGGCGCGATCGGTGCGTCGAAATTCACACCACTCTCGGATTCCATCCGGTAGAGGCCCTGCATTGCGCCTACGGGCGTCTCGAGCACGGCACCGGACGAATAGCGAAACTCTTCTCCCGGATTCAGGTATGGCTGCTCGCCAACGACGCCGTCGCCACTGACCTCCTGCACCTTGCCATTCGCATCGGTGATGATCCAGTGACGACTAATCAGGCGGGCCGGCACGTTGCCGTTGTTGGTAATCGTGATCGTGTAGGCGAACACGTATCGATCTGCCGACGGTTCCGATTGTTCAGAAACATAGTCGGTGATGACTTCAATCCCGATATCGAAACGGCCTTCATCCATGCGCTTATTCTAACGTATTCGCCAGTCGGACATAGTCTGCAATCGGGATCGCTTCGGCGCGCAGCCCGGGGTCGATGCCGACGAAAGCCAGCGTTTCGTCGTCGACCATTCCGCGCAGCGCGTTGCGAATAGTCTTGCGCCGCTGACTGAATGCCTGCGCGACGAGGCGCGAGAGCCTGTGCTCGTCGTCGATTTCGTAAGTGCCTGCGGGTAGCGGGACTAACCGAACGATGGATGACGTGACCTCCGGAGGTGGGTCGAAAGCGTTGCGGTCGACGTCAAACAGCGATTCGATGTCGAAATGGCAGCCGAGCATAATGCCCAGCCTGCCATAGGCTTTGGTTCCGGGCTCGGCGGCCATGCGATCGACGACCTCTTTCTGCAACATGAAATGCATGTCGACGATCACGTCGCGGTATTCGAGTAAATGAAACAGCAGCGGCGTCGAGATGTTGTAGGGAAGGTTGCCGACGATTCGCAGGTCCGTACCGAGCGAAGAGACATCGAAACTCAGCGCGTCCGCCTCGTGGATGGTCACGTTGTCCGACGCGGCGTAATCAGCACGTAAGGTTGCGGCAAGATCACGGTCGAGTTCGATGGCGTGCAAGGTACCCGCCATGCCCGCAAGCGAAGCTGTCAGCGCTCCCCGGCCGGGCCCAATCTCTACGATGACATCGTCAGGCGCCGGGCGAATGGCATCGATAATGGCGCCGATCACCCCGGGATCGACCAGGAAATGCTGGCCGAAGCGCTTTCTCGGTCGCTGTACTGTCATGCGCGCGCCATTTGCGCCGCAAGATGCACGGCTTCGATCAGGCTGCCGTTGTCAGCCCTGCCGGTGCCGGCCAGGTCGAGCGCGGTGCCATGGTCAACCGAGGTGCGTACGATCGGCAAACCCAAAGTGACATTGGTCGCATTGCCGAAGCCTGCGTACTTGAGTACGGGCAGGCCCTGGTCGTGGTACATGGCAAGCACGGCGTCACGGCTGCCGGCGGCCGGGGTAAACGCCGTATCGGCGGGAAGCGGTCCGCGTACCCGAACACCCCTGGCGGCAGTCTCCCGGATCGCGGGTGCAATGATGTCTGCGTCTTCGTTGCCGAGGTGCCCGCCTTCGCCGGCATGTGGGTTGAGGCCACAGACGATGATCTCGGGATCAGCGATTCCGAATTTCGCCTGCAGGTCTTGCGCAAGCACCAAAAGGACATTGCGCAGGCGTTCAGTCGTAATGAAGTCCGGCACATCGCGGAGCGGGAGGTGGGTGCTCGCGAGGGCGACACGCATGTCGCCGGCGACGAGCATCATCACGGGCAGCGCCGTTCCGGTCAGTTCTGCCAGGAATTCGGTATGGCCGCTGAACGGGATACCGGCATCGTTGATGACGCTTTTCTGTATCGGTGCGGTGACGAGCCCGGCAAAAGTCCCGTCGACACAGCCGTCAACGGCCAGCTTCAATCCGTCGAGTAACGCAGGAGCGTTGGCAGGCTCGAGCGAGCCGGCAACGACCGCTGCTGGAAAGCAAACCGGCAGGACCAGTAACTCACCATCAGCCGCCGTCGCCTCCGCGACTGCGTTGATGTCGATTTCGGTGATTCTTGTATTGGAGGCGGTCTGCAGCGCGCGTGATCGCAGCAGCTCGGGGTCCGACACGACAACGACGGGACGGGGAAGGGTTTCGTGCGCGAGCGACAGGCACAGGTCGGGACCGATGCCCGCTGGTTCGCCTGCCGTGATGACTAATGGGCCATTCCCGCCCATAGAAATGTCCTACAACCGCTTCTCGACAAACGCCTGGTCGCGCAGCCGCTGCACCCAGAGCTGCGTTTCCTCTTCCATCTTGCCGTTGCGGATGCGGTTGGCGCAATTCGCTTCCTTGAGCTCTTCAGTGTTGTCGTAGGTGCGACGGTCCATGACTTCGAGGATGTGCCATCCGTAGCGGCTGCGGAAGGGTTCGGACATGACGCCGATTTCCGATTGATCGACGACTTTGGTGAATTCCGGTACGAATATTTCGGTTGTCGTCCAGTCCATCTCACCGCCCGAGTTGGCCGAACCGGGATCATCGGACAATAACTTGGCGGCTTCGCCGAACTCTTCCTCGCCGCTGGCAATACGTTCTTTCGCATCTTCGAGACGTTGTCTGGCTGTCTGGTCGTCGATGATTTCATTCGGCGTAATCAGGATATGACGAACTTTGACCTGTTCGACCTCGCTGCGCTGGATCGAGCTACGCAGATCGTTGACCCTGACGATGTGATAACTGCTGGCGCTGCGAAACGGCTCCGAAATGTCACCGGCCTCCAGCGAGACGACGACATCCGTGTAGATGGTCGGAAGATCACTGCCCTTCATCCAGCCGAGAACGCCGCCCTCGAGCGCGGTCTGCGCATTCGAGTGACGAATGGCCATCTCACCGAAATCAGCGCCGTCTTGCAGCTGCTGGTGGATATCGTCGACCCGCGCCTGGATCTCCGAGATCTCCCGGGCCGACGCCGATTCGGGGATCGATATGAGGATATGCGACAGGTTGTAGTCGGAGTCGACCGCCACATTGCCTTCGAGGTCCGTGATGCACTGTTCGATCTCGCGCGGCGATATCTGGATGCGGTTACCGACATCGATTTGTCGTAATTGCTCGAGCGTAACCTCTTTACGAAACTGCTCGCGGAATTCCGCATAGTCGACACCGTCGCGGGCGAGAAGCGCCGGCATGTCTTCGAACCGCAAGCCCTGGGTTATTGCAAGTTGCTCGATAGCCTGGTTGAGCATGGCATCGGAAATCTGCAGGCCGATTCTCTCGGCGCGCTGTAACTGGACTTCCTGGAGAATCAGGCTTTCCAGCAGCTGATCACGCAAGATGTCCGGAGGAGGAAGTTGCAAGGGCGGATTCGCGCTCGCCGCACGCTCGATGACCATGGATGTCTGGTCGCGCAGCTGGCTCTTCAGGACGACACCTTCATTGACAATCGCCGCAACGCCGTCGATGAACTCGCCCGTCTCGGAAAGTTCTGCAGCATTCGCAAACGGCGCGATGGAAAATATCGTTGCGATGCACGCATTTGCGCGCAACATATTGTTTTTAAACACTATTTTCTACCGGAGATCCGCAGAGTAGCCAAGAATACCACGTTCCAGCATTTTGTCAGCCGCGGTACCGACACTCGACAAGCCCTTCAATACCAGTTGCAGACCAACCGACGAATCGCGAGTTCCATCGCGCGTGGAAATATGGCGCCGGGATACGACCCGAATGCCCCAGCAGCAGCTTTCGTATTCGATGCCGAAGAATTCCTCGAGCGCCTCTTTTTCGCGGAACGAATACTTGTAGCGGCCTACGAAGTTCCACTGCTGGGCGATTGGCCACGACCAGGACACATCACCCTGCTCCAGGGAGTCGCGGCGGAAGCGGTAGGAGAGGTTGAGAATCTTGTTGGTCTGCGGGCGGTATTGCAGCCTGGCCTGCGACTGCGTTGTGCCGCGATCCTTTTCGCCCCACTGGTGTCGTACATCGAAGTTGAGGTTCTGGGAGAGGCCGAAGCGCAACTCGGCGATGTAGTCGGAGTTTTCCCCAAGAAATTCGGGTTCGCCGGGGAGCGTGGTATCGCTGGCGCTCAAGTAGCGCGTCTGGCCGATCGTCCCGGTGACGAGCTCCCGGCCCGAACTCGTGTCGAGCACGCGAGATGTCAAACCGACGCTGACCTGGTCGGTATCGGCGATGCGGTCGACGCCCAGGTAGCGATTGGTGCGATACAGTGAAACGAGATTGAGATCCGGCGTAATCGTATCGAATACCGGCAGATCGTCCTGTTCACGAGCCGGTATATGTACGTAAAGCATGCGTGGTTCGAGCGTCATCACGCGATCGGGGCGTGTGCCGTTGAACTGGCGTTCGAGTATGACGCCAACGTCGAGGCTGCTGATCGGTAACGTTCGTGACGGATCATCGGGCACGCCAGGATCGGTATTGTCGAGGTCNNCGAGAAAAGGGCAGCGCCAGGCTTGGCGCCACGTTCAAGCGCCAGCCCGTCACTCCGACCTCGCGATCGAAATTCACGAGTTCCCCGTTCAGGCCCAGTTGCATGCCCAGCCATTTGTCGGGCCAGTAACCCTCGACAATGAGCTGCGGTACGCGCTGGTAAGGCTCATCGATCGGCTGGATCGCCTCATCGATGGTCTGGAAATCCTGCACCTGCCCGAAGAACGAGAGCGACTCCGTGTGAAAGTCGAAGCTGATCGCGCGGTCGAGATGCGTGATACTCGAGACACTGAGGCTGCCACCGAGATCCTCGAAGTACTGACTGTCCGACACCTCCTGGTAGTTCAGACGATTTCTCAAACCGTTGTCAAAGATCGTGCGGTGCTGGACGTGGACCATCGAGCGCGAGTCATTGAACACGGTGTCGTTGTCGAGATACTCGGTATCCAACTGCCCCTTGCTCGTCCTGGTCAGGTAGCGGAACTGCGCACCGATCATGAAGCCGCGGTCGGTCAGCAGCTGTGGCGTGAAGGTTGCGTCGAATTGTGGCGCGATATTCCAGTAGAGGGGCACACGTATCTCGGTGCCGCTTCTGCTGCTGGATCCGACCTCCGGAGTCAGGACGCCGCTCTTGCGCGCTTCGCCAACCGGGAAGGAAAGATAAGGCGAATACAGGATTGGCACGCCCTGGAATCTCAGGCTAACGCCCCTGGCCGTGGCCTTGCCTTCGCGCGTATCGATGTCGATGTCCTTGGCGCGAAGGAGCCAGTCATTCGACTCGGGAGGACAGGTCGTATAGCTGACCGCGTCGAGTCCGAGCCGTCCGGCCTGCGTGATCTCGAGGATGTCGGCGGCGCCCCGCGCGTTGTTGGCGCTCAGCCTGAAGCTCGCGCCCTCGAAACGGATGCGTCCAAGACCGTAGGAGAATTCGGCACGGTCCGAGTCGACCCGGGTTTCGGGATCCTCGTAACGAACCGTCCCGTCGAGAATCAGGGACTGATTTGCGGGTTCGTACGTGGCCGTGTCGGCGCCGGCAAGCCTCTCGCCTTGCCTTAATTGCACGCCGCCGGTCATTGTGGCGCTCGGCGTATCGCCGAGTTGTGCATCGAGTTCGCCGACCTCGAAAAAAATTGTATCGGGGTCGTCGAGGTTGATGGTTGTCAACGCATTGTTGACGTCAACAGGCTCGACCGGCGCGTAGCACGCTTCCGGCTCGGCGGCTTGCACACAGGTCGTTGCCAGTAGTGCTCCGGCGATGATCAGTCGAGTCGCGGACAAAATGCTTGTCGGGTTACAGGGGTATGTTACCTTCGCATAGATTTACTGGTGCTTCAACGCGTTACGGAGCTTTACAATCAGTAGCGAACAGGCAGAAAAGGACCAGCGGCTGGATGAGCTGACGACCTGGCTGCGGACACTGGACGGATTGTCCCAGGCCGATCCTCAGCCCGCCTCTGAGGATGCGAGCTTTCGCCGGTATTTTCGCATTCACTCGTCGAGTGCGAGCTACATCGCCATGGATGCCCCGCCGGCGCAGGAGGATTGCCGGCCGTTTATCCAGGTGGCCGGTTTCCTCGAATCTATGAAGCTGGACGCGCCACGAGTCCTCGAGGCAAATCTCGATCGCGGCTTCCTGTTGCTGTCGGATCTCGGTGCCACGCAGTATCTCGAACTCCTCAACGAAGACCGGACAGCGGCGGATACGTTGTACCCGACGGCGCTGCGGGCGTTATTGATCATGCAGAACCGCGGCGAAGCGTTTCAGTCACACCTGCCGCCCTACGACGAGGACTTGTTGCGCTTCGAACTATCGCTGTTTCATGACTGGTTGTGCGAAAAACACCTCGGGCTGGACTTCGACATCGAAGCCGAGGCGAGCTGGCAGGCTTTGTGCAATCTGCTCGTCGCCAATGCGCTCGATCAACCGCAGGTCTTCGTGCATCGCGACTACCATTCGCGCAACCTGATGGTGACCGACGACAGTCCCGGCATACTCGATTTCCAGGATGCCGTCGAAGGGCCGCTGACCTACGATCTCGTATCGCTGCTCAAGGACTGTTACATCAAGTGGCCCGATGAAAAGATAGTGACGTGGGTTGCCAGTTTCTCACAGGATGCTCGCGACATTGGTCTGCATACCTTGTCGGACGAGCAATTTATGCATGACTTCGACCTGATGGGCGTGCAACGCCACCTCAAAGCGGCGGGCATCTTTGCGCGCCTGAATCATCGCGATGGCAAACCCGGTTATCTCCGAGATGTGCCGAGGGTGTTGAGTTACGTTGTTGATCTTGCGCCGCGTTACGCAGAGCTTGGCTGGCTTGTCGACTGGATCCGGGACAGGGTATTGCCGGGATTGGAAGACGACTCGTGAACGCCATGATACTGGCTGCCGGCAGAGGCGAACGCCTGCGGCCGCTGACGGATGACCTGCCGAAATCGCTTGTCGAAGTTCGCGGAGTGTCGCTGCTCGAGCGCCACCTCGAGGCCCTGCGCGCGGCGGGCGTGGAAAATGTCGTCATTAATCTCGGATGGCTTGGCAGCCGCATTCTCGAGCGTATCGGCTCCGGCGAGCGCTATGGGCTCAACGTGATCTACAGTCAGGAAGGCGACAATATTCTGGAAACGGGCGGCGGCATCCATCGCGCGCTGCCCATGCTGGGCAGCGATCCGTTTCTCGTGGTCAATGCCGATATCTTCACCGACATGCCGTTGGCGGAGATCGAGCTCGGTGCAAGTGACCTTGCGCATCTCGTTCTCGTGCCGACGGCTGATGACAAGGCGGATGGTGATTTTGCGCTTGTCGACGGCCGTATCCGCAATACCGGGGACACGAGGTATACGTTCAGCGGCGTGTCGGTCTACCGTCCCGAGTTCTTTGCAGGTTGTGCGCCCGGGCGCTTCTCGGTGGTGCCGATGCTACGTGCAGCCGCGGATGACGACAGGGTGAGCGGGAGCGTTTACGCGGGTGTATGGAGGGACGTCGGCACGCCGCAGAGACTGGCCGAGCTGAACGCCTGATTCAGCCGCAAATGCCCGAGCAGGTGCGGCAGCAGCTTGTCGCGCACGACAGCAAGATCGCTGTCTGCGCCGAGCCGTGCGAGGTCGGTGAGCTGCAGTCCTTCGAACCCGCAAGGATTGATGCGCGAAAACGGCTCGAGGTCGACATCTACGTTGAGAGCCATGCCGTGGAAACTCGAACCGCGCCGGATGCGCAGCCCGACACTTGCCAGCTTGACGCCATCGACGTATACGCCCGGCGCATCACAGCGGCTTGCGGCCTCGATGTCGTAATCAGCTGCCAGGTCAACCACACTCTGTTCCAATGCCGTCACGAGATCGCGAACGCCAAGACCGGCCCGGCGCAGGTCGATGAGCGGGTAGATCATGAGTTGCCCCGGACCGTGGTAGGTGACCTGCCCGCCGCGGTCGATCTGGATGACAGGGATATCCCCCGGTGCGAGCAGGTGCTCCGGCTTCGTGTTCAGGCCCAGGGTAAACACGCGATCGTGCTCACAGAACCAGATCTCATCCGGCGTATTCTCGTCGCGCGTATTCGTGAACTCCTGCATCGCCCGCCAGACGGGTTCGTAGACCTGCCGACCAAGTTCGCGAACGACGAGCTTGCTCATAGCGCCATCAAGACATCGTCGTGAGCGGACACGTCCTGGTAGATATCGTCGAGCTGCTTCTGGCTCGTGGCGATGACCGTGATCGTCACCGACACGAAATTACCTTTGCGGCTCAATGCTTCCCGGATGGCTTCATCAACGATCGGACCCGTGTGCTTTTCGACCAGCGAACGCACTGTCCGGCGAAACTCGGGCGTGTCGCGCCCCATCATCTTGATCGGGAACGAGCAAGGAAACTTGATTGCGCTTTCTTCGCTCATGGGCTATTCGAACCAGAGGCTGATGCCGTCGACCGTTCGTTGCCAGAATGATCCACTCGGATTGTCGGTGAGTGCGCGCAAAGGCTCCTGCAAAAGCACGCTACCGTCGAGGCTGATCGTCAGGTCACCAAGTGGCTGACCCTGCGCAACCGGCGCCTCGATGATGGCTGGAAGGTTGTGTACCGAATCCAGCGCATCGTAAGTGCCGCGCTGCAACGTTATATAGAGGTCATCGAGCACGCCAATCGTGGAAAACTCATTTGCCGACTTCCAAACACGCGCCGTCGTGATTTCTTCGCCGGCCTTGTACAGGAGCCGCGTCTCGAAGAACCGAAACGCGTAATTCAACAAAGCCTGACTTCCGTCGATGCGTGCCTTGGGACTGGAAGTGCCCAGCACCACCGAAATCACGCGCATATTGTCGCGTTCGGCCGATGAAACCAGGCAATAACCGGCCGCATCGGTGTGACCGGTCTTCATTCCGTCGACGTTGGGGTCACGCCACAACAGGTTGTTGCGGTTCGGCTGCTTGATGTCGTTAAACGTGAATTCCTTGACCGAGTACCACTTGTAGTACTCGGGGAACTCGCTGATGATCGCTCGCGCCAGGGTTGCGAGATCACGCGCCGTCGAATAATGGTCGTCGCTGGGCAGGCCGGTTACATTGACAAAGTTCGTCGACAACATCCCCAGCGCCCTGGCGTACTGGTTCATCATCTCGGCAAACACCGATTCGGAACCCGCGACGTACTCGGCAAGAGCGATGCTCGCGTCGTTGCCCGACTGCACGATCATGCCGAGCAACAGGTCCTTGACCGGGACGCGTTTGCCGACTTCGATAAACATTCGCGAACCTTCGGCTCGCCAGGCCTTTTCGCTGACCGTTACCTCGTCGGACAGCTGGATCTGTCCTTCGGCAAGGGTTTTAAAGACCACGTATGCCGTCATCAGCTTGGTCAGGCTGGCCGGTGCGACGGGATTGTCCGGCTCGAGCGACGCAATCTGGTGTCCGGTAGTCGCATCGATGACAAGGTAGCTCGTGGCGCCGATTATCGGTGGCGCGGGCAGCGGGCGCACATCAGCAGCAAGCGCACCGGCGGCGACCAGCAAGGCGATAAACGGCAGGAGACGGGCTTTCATAGGTACTCGGGGCTAGTCAATCAGGGCGCGTATTCTAGCGGAAAATACCTACTCGAGGCACAGATGTGAACCATTCGTGAGTTCTTTGTTGCCCCGGGGCCTACTATCGCGAAATCCCCCATCCGAAATCGAGAGAATCATGGCAATCAGAATTGCGAAGTCGGCGCTCATGGCAACAATGGTCGTGCTCAGTTTGACACTGCTCGGCGCCGTTATCTTGCCCTAGGTTGTAGCGCGAAGTGAACGGCCGCTATGGAAACATAGCGGCCGTTTTGTTGATGGATCCCTGCAGATCCGGGCGGATCTCTACCCGTTCTGGTCGGCGACTAACTGTGGCGAACCGTGCGCCGCCGGGCGCGCCAACCGATAGCCAGCAATGCGAGAATTTCCCAGGCTCCGAACATACCCCCGCCACCAGTTTGATTATCCATGGATACCGGTGGAATCGTTGCTTCGGTGGTAAAAGTGACCGTGGGTGCGTTGCTCGAGGAATCGCCATTGTTCGAGCCATCACTATTGTTGAGCGGGCAACCTTGCTCGTTGAATTCTTCGAACTCGTTCTTCAGGCTCTCATAGTCGCCTTTCGAGCCCGGATAGACGGCGTTGAAGGCGTCGATGACTTCCTGCGGCGTCAGGTCGTAGCTTACTTCCCCACTCGCCGAGTTCAATAGAGCCGCCACGGTGTGACGACCGAGCGCATCCAGTCCGCCGCCACCCTTCTTGAGGACCTCGAGGAGGGTACGGTCTGCAAATGCGTCTTCGAAATAGGTAGCGAACAGGTCGTCAGGAGCATACGGCGCGGTCCAGTCCGCGAAGTGGTGCTCCTGCTTCCAGTAGCCCGGCGTGCAGCCTTCACCGCCCGGCCTGTCCGACACGCTGAGCGCTGCCGTCAGCCACTTGAAGGAGGCCGGATCATCGCCGGTGAGCTCGGGATCCTCGGAAAAAGCCTGCACGTCAACCCGCTCTGCGCCGGCCGGTACTTCAAACTGGACATTGACCGTATCCCACTCTTCACCGTCGACGCTGTTGAGCTGATTGACGATCTCGATCGGCGGTTCCCCATCAACGGCGATCTCGACCAGGCTCGGACGCAGATCGCCACCCGAGGCTTCGCCGGCGACGCTCGTAAAGAACATCGTCAGATCGCCGTCGCGTGCCGAGTCCGATGCCGGGAACGCAAACGTCCTGAGAACGGTCACCGAGCAATTGCCGTCTTCGGTACAGGCGTGATAGGCGTAGTCGTTGCCATCGAATAGCGCAAGCGGGGAAGACATTCCCTCGTCAACAATCACGAGCACACCGGCGCCTGTTTCGACGCTCTCGGTCCCGAAATCAAGTCCCTCGACCGAGAGCAGGTTCGCGCCCGGCGACACCAGTCCCAGCGAGGTAATATCAGCCCTGAACGTAAACAGCTGTGTCGCGGGATTGAAGGTCCGGCCGCCAATGAATTTGCCGACCACGTCGTTGCCGTCGACCTGGATCGTATCCTCCGTAACGCCGATTACCGGCGCGCTTTCGCCGAAATTACGGTCGGCACCGTCCCAGTAGATCAGGACTTGCTCGACGCTCGCACCCGCCGGAATGGTGATTTCGATGTCCCCGGGCTGTCCGAGAGATAGCCCGACGCCGGCGCCGATAAACCGGGTGCCATCGGCAAGCACTTCGGAGGTGGGCTCGAGAATTTCCGTGCCGTCAGCAAAAACAGTTGGTGTGTTGACGAGTAAACCCGGCATCACAATGCACAATGCTTTGACGGTCGACTTCCATCCTCTGCTCAAACGTTGCCTGGATTGCTTATTCTTGTTAGACATGTGTTCTCCTCCTGAGAACTCGCGGCAGGGCGGCCTGGAACCGGGCCGCGTCATCCATTCGCAGAGCTTTATTCTTATTCTTGTTGTACAACTAGGATACGCCCTGCCTCGGGTTCAAACAATGAACATAAGACAAGGATATCTGTGGGGTTGCGATGCCCAGTTTCAAGCGTGCGGACCGTGTACGCCGGCACTATTCGCTAATCAGATACGGGTCCTGGATGCCGAGGTTTTCGAGTTCTTCGACGACAATGTCGTATTGCACGATGCCACGAATCGGGCCGATCCGGACGCGATACAGCGCAGGCGAAGACGAGGTGTCCTGGACGACGAACGCTGCCAGGATGTTTGCATTATGTAGCGTGGCAAGCCGGCGCTCGGCATTCTCCCGGCTGCCGAAAGCGCCGACCTGGAGGAAAATACGGTCCTCATCGATATGCGGTGCGGTTGATTGCGGCATTCGAACAGCCGGTTCGGGTGGCGTGACGGCACGCACTGGACGGTCGCCTGGCGGATCGCCGAAACCAATCGCCTCGACCTCGACGAGGCTCGTGCCGGTCTTGACCATATCGAGCTTCAGAGCCGCGGCGTACGACAAATCGATGATGCGGTTGTGCACGAACGGACCACGATCGTTAACGCGCACAATCACGCTCCGGTCGTTACTCAGGTTCGTGACCCGCACATAGGTGGGCAGAGGCAGCGACTTGTGCGCCGCCGTCATCTGGTACATGTCGTAGGTTTCGCGGTTTGACGTGAGGTTGCCGTGAAACTTCTGGCCGTACCACGATGCGACGCCACGTTCCTTGTAGCCATCGCTCGAGGACATGACGGAATAGCGCTTGCCGAACACCTCGTATCGAGGGCCATTGCCGTACTTGCTGCGGGGCTCCGGCCGTGGCGTCGGGTCGTCCGGAAGATCCGGAATACGCACGCTGCCGGACGGGGCGCCGTCCCTGACTTCGCTCGAGCCGCAGGCCACAAGCGCCGCGGCAAAAAACATCAGCAGGAGTTGGCGCGCTTCAGGAAGCATCGCTGCGAACTTCAAGCGCGATCTCCTGCCCGAGCTGGTGCACGGCCAGGGCGTACATGACGCTGCGGTTGTAGCGCGTGATCACGAAGAAATTGTGAAAACCGACCCAGTGCTCGTTGCCGTCGGGTCCCTCGAGGGTCAGCAACTGGCTGGCGGCGTCACCCGGCAGGCCGGTCGTGAACATTACGCCCTGTTGACTCAGCGACTCGACGGTTTCTTGGGCCTTCAATACATTTTTCGGAAACGGGCCCGACCATTTGCTGCCGATCGTCGCCTGCGCGGTGACTTCCTGCCCAGTTCGCCAGCCATGGGCATTGAAGTAGTTGGCGATGCTGCCGGCGACATCCTTCCAGTTATGCCATATATCCCGCTTGCCGTCGCCGGTCGAGTCGACCGCATAGGCGCGATAGCTCGACGGCATAAATTGCGGCCGACCCATCGCGCCGGCGTAGGAGCCGAATGCGTCGGTCGCTTCCATACCTTCTTCGCGAATCAGGAGCAGGAAGTGCTCCAGTTCGCTGCGAAAAAACTTCGACCGCGGTGGGTAATAGAACGCGAGAGTCGCGAGCGCATCGAGCACGCGGTGACCGCCGGTTATGCGCCCGTAGTACGTTTCGACGCCAATGATGCCAACCATTATTTCGATGGGCACGCCGGTGCGCGACTCGATGTCCTCGAGCGCTTCGCGATTCTCACGCCAGAAGCGGGCCCCGGCGTTGACGCGCTCCCGGGTCAGGAAGATCGGCCGGTACTCGGCCCAGCTCAGTGTCTTCTCGGCGGGCTTGCTGATCGCCTCGAGGATCGACTCTTTCCTCTGCGCTTCACCGAGGATGTCGCGCAACACTTCACGGTCGTAGTCGTGCTCTTTTACCATCGAGGCGATGAAGGCCTCAACGTCGGGCCGATCAAGATCCACGGCATGCGCCGTCGGCATGACCAGTAACAATAATACGATGCCGGCGGCTAGTCGGTTCGTCATCAGTGCGGCAGGAGTTTCCGGTGCGAGTGGATGGACATCAGAATACCGAATCCAGCCATCAGCGTCACCATGGACGTTCCGCCGAAACTGACCAGCGGTAATGGAATGCCGACGACCGGAACGAGGCCCGTAACCATGGCCGTGTTCACGAAAATGTAAACGAAGAATGTCAGGCTGATCGAGCCGGCAAGCAGGCGCGAATACGTATCGTGCGCCTGGACCGCGATGTACAGGCCGCGGCCAATGACGAAAACGTAAAGGGCGAGCAGGGCGAGTACACCGAGCAGCCCGAGTTCCTCGCCCATGACGGCGAAAATGAAATCCGTGTCCCGCTCGGGCAGGTATTCGAGATGCGCCTGGGAACCATTGGTCCAGCCCTTGCCAAAAAGGCCACCCGAACCGATTGCGATCTTGGACTGGATGATGTTGTAGCCGGCGCCCAGCGGGTCGCTGTCAGGGTCGAGCAGGGTCAGCACGCGCTGCTTCTGGTACTCCTGCATGAAGTTCCAGAGCACGAACGCACCGGGCACGGAAAGAACGGCGAGCCCCAGCATCAGGCGTATCGACAGACCGGCGAGGACGACCACGATAATCCCCGACACCGCGATCAGCAGGGCTGTCCCGAGGTCCGGTTGGCGGGCGATCAGTATGGTCGGGATGATGATGACGACGGCGAGCACGAGCAGCTGGCCTGCTTTCGGCGGGATGGCGCGGTCGTGCAGGTACCACGCGGCCATCATCGGCACGGCGAGTTTCATGATTTCGGACGGCTGGAACCGGATACCGAGGTCGAGCCAGCGTCTTGCGCCCTGGCCGACTTCGCCCGTCGTCAGGACGAGCACGAGCAGCACGAGCCCGGCAAGGTACCCCCACGGTGTCCAGCGGCGCAGGAAGTCCGGGGACATCTGGGCGATGATGAACATGCCTGTGATGGCCACGCTCAGTCGAATGATCTGGTTGAACAGTAATCGCGAGTCCTCTCCCACGGCGCTGTACAAAACCACGAGCCCGAAGCCGCAGATGAGCAACAGGCCGCCGAGCAGTGGACCATCGACGTTGAGTTTCCTGACCAATCGGCCGAAGTTCCCGAGTGGTGCAGCCTTGCCCGTAACCAGCCGTTGTGTCTCGCTAAGACGCATCGTCACCGTACCCGAGGTAAGCGTCCATGATCGCGCGCGCAATGGGCCCGGCGACCCGGCTGCCGCTCGAGCCATTCTCCACGATGACCGCAACCGCGATGCTCGGATTGTCGAGAGGAGCGAAGGAGATGAACAGCGCGTGGTCACGCAGCCGCTCCTCGATCTCCTCTTCGTCGTATTCCTCTTCCTGTGCCACCGAGAACACCTGGGCTGTCCCGCTCTTCCCGGCCATCCGGTAGGGCGCATTGCCGCCCACCCCCCAGGCCGTGCCGCGAACATCCTGCATGACCGCATTCATTGCACCGATCACGGTGTCCCAGTTGCCGGTGTTCTCGATGGCGACGTCATCGAGCCGGGTCGGCGATATCAGCTGTCGTTGGTCGTTAATGCTCAACGGGTCTTCGATAGCGGCAACGAGATGCGGCTCATAGCGAACGCCGCGCGTCGCAAGCGCGCCGGCGGCGCTCGCAAGCTGCAGCGGCGTCGCGAGCATATAGCCCTGCCCGATAGAGGCGATCACGGTTTCGCCGTTGTACCAGCGCTGGTCGGCCGGATCGCGAAACGCATTGCGCTTCCACTCCCGCGACGGCACGAGGCCGTTGTGTTCGCCCCCGATATCGACACCGGTCGGGCGGCCGAGCCCGAACTGGTCGAGGTAGTAGTGCATGCGGTCGATGCCGATGTCACCACTGATCTCATAGAAGTACACGTCGCAGGACTGGGCCAGTGCGTCATGAATATTCATTTCTCCGTGGCCTTCGGGCTTCCAGTCCCGGTAGCGGTGCGTCGTGTTCGGCAGCATGAAAAAACCGCGGCAAAACGTCTTGCGCGTCAGGTTTGTCGCGCCGGTCTCGAGCGCCGCAAGCGCAAGCATGGGTTTGATCGTCGATCCGGGTGGGTAGGCGCCGCGAATTGCTCGGTTGAAAAGCGGCCGGTCCGGATCTTCCTGCAGGTCTGCAAATTGCTGTGTCGACATTCCGACCGCGAACAGGTTCGGGTCGAACGAGGGCGCGCTGACGAGAGCCAGTATCTCGCCGGTCCACGGGTCGAGTGCGACAACGGCGCCGCGGCGCCCTTCGAGGGCCTGCGTTGCAATGCGCTGCAGGTCGAGGTCGAGACTCAGGTAGATGTTCATGCCGGGCAACGCTGTCTCGTCGGCAGGCAGCGAATCGGCCATCTCGCGAGAGTCCGTCGGAATCCGCCGCCCAAGCGCGTTGGAAATGACGTGTCGGACCCCGACATCGCCGTGCAGGTCGCCCTCGAAGCTGCTCTCGACGCCCGTTTTGCCCGTGTGCGCGGTACCCGCGTAATGCGATGCATCCAGGCGCTCGAGGTCACGCTTCGACAATGCGCCGACGTAGCCGACGGCATGGGCGACGAGCTCGCCGTCCTTGTAGTGACGTACGAGTCGCGGCTGGAGATCGACCCCCGGAAACCGCGGCCGCTGAATCGCGAAGTTCGCGATCTGCTCCTCGCTCAAGCGAAAGTTCAGCGCGACCGGTTTGAACCGGGGGCCGCTCGCGGAAAGTTCTTTGAATGCAGGAATGTCCGCGGCTTCGATCAGCCCGAGCCGGGCCAGCCGCTGCAGCGTGTCGTCGATGTCGGCGACCTGTTCGGGAATAAGTTCGAGCTGGTATGCGGGCAGATTCTCGGCGAGCACTCGTCCCTTGCGGTCGAAGATCAGGCCGCGAATCGGCGGCACCGGCTCGATACGGACCCGGTTGCCCTGGGATTGCGCCGTAAACACCTCGTATTCGAAGACCTGCAGCTGCACGAGCCGGGCAACGACGATACCGAGCAGGATGAAGGCAATCGTTGACGCCAGGATCACGCGCGCGATGAACAGGCGGCGCTCGGAATGGTGGTCCTTGATCGGGGATAGCAGGTCCACGGCGAAGCGCTACCTGCTGTGCTGCACGCGCATGCGTACACCGGACAGCAGCGTCATGACGACAGGCCAGAACAGGGTGCCCGTGATGACGGGGCCCCAGTAGTTGACGAGGGCCACCTCGATGCCGGCGACACCGTTGATCCAGAACAGGATGAACTGGTACAGCGTGAGAATCGCGAAGACGGTCGCGGTCAGTTGTTGCATCGGGAAGACCCGCATCAGCAGATGAAATCTCACGGTGACGAAGACGATGAAGCACAGCGCCAGGGCGTGCTGGCCGAGGATTGTGCCCTGGGCAACATCGATAACGATGCCGATGATCCAGGCCGTGCCGACGCTCCAGGTGCGCGGCAGCATCATGGCCCAATATATAAGTGTCAGCGCGACCCAGTCTGGCCGGAACGGCTCTGCCCACCCCGGCAACGGCATCACCGTCAGCATGATCGCCAGGATAATCGTGACGATGACGGGCAGGCGGCCGGATCCGCTACTCATCGGGCAGCTCCTGTTCACCGGGCTGTTCCTCTTTCCAGATCAGCATGACTTCGCGCACCTGGTCGAGCAGTGCCGCCGGGCGCGCGGTGACGTCGGCGAACGGCTCCTGCGGTATGCGGACAACGGTTTCGACGATGGCAACCGGGTAGCCGGCCGGGAAAGTGCCGCCGAGACCCGATGTCACGAGCAGGTCACCGGGCCGGATGTCCGCATTGTTCGTAATGAATGGCAGGTCCAGCCGGCCGAAGTCGCCCGTGCCATTGGCTATTGTTCGCAAGCCGCTGCGGTTGACCTCGACAGGCAGGGAGTGACTCGGGTCCGAGATCAGCATGGCCTGCGACGTTGCGACACCGGCCTCGATGATCTGGCCAATAACGCCGGCTGCATCGACGATCGCCTGGCCATCGTAGGCGCCTTCGCCCTGTCCGATGTCGAGCACGATGCTGTGCCGGTAGGGGTTGGCGTCGACGGCCATGATCTCGGCGACCCGGGCTTCGTCGCGCACCTGTGTGCGTGCGTCGAGCAGGTCGCGTAACCGGGCGTTTTCGGCCTCGAGTGCCGTCATGCGCTGCAGGCGGGCGTTGGTGAGCAGCCTTTCGGCCTTGAGCCTGCCGAGCTCGAGTTGCAGCTCGTTGCGAGAGGTCGTGCCTTCCTGAACCCATGCCCAGAGCCGGAACGGGGCGTCGACGATGACCTGCAAGGGGTAGACGGCAGCGCCGATAGCCTTGCGGACCGTGTCGAGGTGGTTCTGGCGGTGATCGAGCACCATCAAAATGATGCTCAGGATCAGCAACGCGACCAGCCGGACCCCGAGCGCGGGAATCCTGGCAGGATTGCTGTTATCGGCTCGGGAGGCGACCATCGTCGGTTACGTCAGTCCGCGCCGTTGGCTGGCTCACTCCAGTCCGAACACTGCGGGTCCGTGTTCGTCGATGAGCTCGATGACGCGGCCACCGCCGCGGGCGACGCAGGTCATCGGGTCATCTGCGATGACAACCGGCAGCCCGGTCTCTTCCATCAGCAGCTTGTCGAGGTCACGAAGGAGCGCGCCGCCGCCGGTCAGTACAATGCCGCGGTCGGCCACATCAGCGCCGAGTTCGGGCGGCGTCTGCTCGAGCGCTTCCTTGACCGCGCCGACGATGCCTTGCAGAGGCTCCTGCAGGGCTTCGAGAATCTCGTTGCTGTTGAGCGTGAAGCTGCGCGGTACGCCTTCCGACAGGTTGCGGCCCTTGACCGAAATCTCGAGCACTTCCTGGCCCGGAAATGCCGAGCCGATCTCGTGCTTGATGCGCTCGGCCGTCGCCTCGCCGATCAGGATGCCGTAGTTGCGGCGCACGTAGTTCGTGATGGCCTCGTCGAAGCGGTCGCCGCCGATCCTGACCGACGCCGCGTAGACAATGCCGTTCAGCGAGATCACCGCGACTTCCGAGGTGCCGCCGCCGATGTCGAGGACCATCGAGCCGCGCGCTTCGTGCACGGGCATGCCGGCACCGATCGCCGCAGCCATCGGCTCGTCGATCAGGTGGACCTTGCGCGCGCCGGCGCCTTCGGCGGACTCGCGGATTGCCCGTCGTTCGACCTGCGTCGAGCCGTAGGGTACGCAGACGAGCACCCTCGGGCTGGGCCGAAAGTAACGCGACTGGTGCGCCTTGCGGATGAAGTGCTGCAGCATCTTCTCGGTGACCGTGAAGTCGGCGATGACACCGTCCTTCAGGGGGCGAATGGCCGTGATGTTGCCCGGGGTCCTGCCAAGCATGTTCTTGGCGTCGGCGCCGACGGCCTCGACGACCCGCCCGCCGCGGCCCGAATCCTCGCGAATGGCCACCACAGAGGGCTCATCGAGCACGATCCCGTGGCCGCGAGAGTAGATTAGCGTGTTCGCAGTGCCGAGATCGATCGACAGGTCATTGGAGAAATAACCCAGAATGTTCTTGAACATGTTGGGATAAGGTCCCGAAACAAGATTAACGCGGTAATCTAACAATGCGCACGACATAGCACAAGGCGGCGTGTATCATTGCGGGCGCGCTCGCAGGGCAGTGCCTCGCGCACAAGTAAAACCAGGAATTCCCCGTGTCACTCGACAAAGAACAGGTTCAGCAGATTGCAGTCCTGGCGAGACTCAGGCTCGCCGATGACGAATTCGCCGAAACGGTCGACAAACTCTCGCGAATTGTCGAATTCGTCGACCAGTTGTCCCAGGCCGACACCTCGGGCGTCGTGCCCATGGCGCATCCGCTCGACGTGGCACAGCGCCTGCGCGCGGATGAGGTCACCGAGACCGATGACCGCAACCACGTTCAGGAAAATGCGCCGTCGACGCAGGACGGCCTGTACCTGGTGCCGAAGGTCATCGAGTAATGGCCGAACTGCACGAACAGACGCTGATCGAGCTCGCGGCCGGGCTGGAACGCGGCGACTTCACGTCGGTCGAGGTCACCGAGGCGCTTTTGGCTCGCGTCGAGGTGCACGACCAGACACTCAATGCATTCGTCACGGTTACCGGCGAGCAGGCGCTCGCCGCCGCGAGGGCAGCGGACGAGGCTCGCGCGGCGGGCAACGCGGGCATACTCAATGGCCTGCCGCTCGTGCACAAGGATATCTTCTGCACGCGCGACGTCCTGACCACCTGCGGCTCGCGCATGCTCGAAAATTTCGTGTCTCCGTACGACGCGACGATCGTCGAGCGGCTTGCCGCCGCCGGGGCCGTCGTTCTCGGCAAGACCAATATGGACGAGTTCGCGATGGGCTCGTCGAACGAGACCAGTTACTTCGGGCCGGTCAAAAACCCGTGGCATCTCGAGTGTTCGCCGGGCGGCTCGTCGGGCGGGTCCGCGGCGGCCGTTGCGGCACGCATGGCGCCGGCGGCAACGGGCACGGATACGGGCGGCTCGATCCGCCAGCCCGCGGCACTGACGGGCACGGTCGGACTCAAGCCGACCTACGGGCGGGTGTCGCGCTACGGCATGATCGCGTTTGCCTCGAGCCTCGACCAGGCCGGTGTCATCACGCGGTCGAGCGCCGATGCCGCATTGTTGCTCGGTGTGATGGCCGGCTTCGACGAGCGCGACTCGACGTGCATCGATCACCCGGTACCCGACTACACGGCAGCATTGTCGCAGTCGCTCGACGGGCTGCGCGTTGGCGTCGTCAAGCAGCATTTCGACGAGGGACTCGACGAGCAGACCGGTGCCGCCGTTCGCGAGGCGCTCTCGGTGCTCGAGGCCAACGGCGCGACGCTGCTTGAAGTCGACCTGCCGAACATCGACCTGTCGGTGCCGACCTACTATGTCGTGGCGCCGGCCGAGTGCTCGTCGAACCTGTCCCGTTTCGACGGCGTGCGTTTCGGGCACCGCGCCGAAGATCCCGAGGACCTTTTCGACCTTTATTGCCGCAGCCGCGGCGAAGGATTCGGCGCCGAGGTGAAGCGCCGCATCATGACCGGCACCTACGCGCTGTCGGCCGGTTATTACGACGCCTATTACCTCAAGGCGCAGCAGGTCCGGCAGCTGATCGCCGACGATTTCAGGCAGGCGTTCGAGAAAGTCGACGTCATCGCCGGCCCGACGGCGCCGACGCCGGCGTTCAGGCTCGGCGACAAGACTGACGACCCGATCACGATGTACCTGAACGACATCTACACGATCGGCGCCAACCTCGCCGGGCTGCCCGGTATTTCGACGCCCTGCGGTTTCGTCGGCGGGCTGCCGGTCGGCCTGCATCTCGTCGGCCCCCATTGGGGCGAAGAGCTGTTACTGCGTTGTGCCCATAACTATGAGCAGCTATCCACCTGGCACAAGGCTTGTCCCGGAGACTTCCAATGAGTGCATGGGAAGTCGTCATCGGGCTCGAGATCCACACGCAGCTCGCCACGAAGAGCAAGATCTTTTCGGGTGCATCGACAGCCTACGGCGCCGAGCCGAATACCCAGGCCTGCCTCGTCGACCTCGGCTATCCGGGAGTGCTGCCGGTCCTCAACGAGGAAGTCGTGCGCATGGCGGCGATGTTTGGTCTCGCCGTCAATGCGACGGTCGCACCGCGGTCGGTGTTTGCGCGCAAGAACTACTTTTATCCGGACCTGCCGAAGGGCTACCAGATCAGCCAGTACGAGTTACCGATTGTCGAGCACGGCGAGTTGTTCATTACCGATGCCGACGGCAACGAGAAACGCATCGGCATCACGCGCGCGCACCTCGAGGAAGACGCGGGCAAGTCAACGCACGAAGGGCTGGGGCAATTCTCGGGCATCGACCTCAATCGCGCCGGCACGCCACTGCTCGAGATCGTCTCGGAACCCGACCTGCGTTCGGCGCAAGAAGCCGTGGCCTACATGCGCAAGATTCACTCGATCGTGCGCTACCTGGGCATCTCCGATGGCAACATGCAGGAGGGCTCGTTCCGCTGCGACGCCAACGTTTCGGTCCGGCCGCGCGGCCAGGAGGAGTTCGGCACGCGCACCGAGCTCAAGAACCTGAACTCGTTCCGCTTCGTCGAGAAGGCGATCAACTTCGAGATCGAGCGCCAGATCGACGTCATCGAAGACGGTTTTGATGTCGTGCAGGAAACACGGCTGTACGATGCGAACAAGGATGAGACGCGCTCGATGCGCTCGAAAGAAGAAGCCAACGACTACCGTTATTTCCCCGACCCCGACCTGCTGCCGGTTGCAATCGACGCAGCGTATATCGAGGCGGTGCAACAGACGCTGCCGGAACTGCCGGACGCCAAGCGGCGGCGGTTTGTCGACGAGTACGGCATCCGCGCCGACGATGCCGATATCTTGACGACCTCGCGCTCGCTCGCCGATTACTACGAGGACGTTGCTGCGGCAACGGCGGCCGAGGCGCAGGGCGCGGCGAACTTCATCGTCGGCGACCTGATGGGCGCCCTGAACAAGGCCGGTCTCGGCATCGAGGACAGCCCGGTTTCGGCCGCGGCGCTGGCGGGCTTGCTCGATCGCATCAGGGACAACACGATCTCGGGCAAGATTGCGAAGGAAGTCTTCGAGGCCATGTGGGCCGGCGAGGGCTCGGCCGACGAGATCATCGAGGCGAAGGGCCTCAAGCAGATTACCGACGCATCCGCCATCGAAGCGATTGTCGACAAGGTCATCGAAGCAAACCCGGGCCAGGTCGCCGAGTACCGGGCGGGCAAGGACAAGTTGATCGGCTACTTCGTCGGCCAGGTCATGAAAGAGACGGGCGGCAAGGCCAACCCCGGCCAGGTCAACCAGATCCTGAAGCAGAAACTGGGCTGACGCCCGCCGACACTCTCGCCTGGCGCTGCATCATCGTGATGAATGTCAGGCCCGAGTCGGTCAGGCGGTAGTTGTCGTAGCCCTCCGTCGAGCCGATTACCGATCGCAGCATCTGGTTCTGGGACAGCTTCTCGAGCCGGCGCTGGATCTGGGCAGGCCGCAAGGTGAATTTTTCCGCCAGCTCGGGCGCCGATGTGGCGATGCCGGGACCTTTCTGGAAAAAGGTCCGCAATACGGCGATATCGAGTTTGTCGAACTCTTCCTGCGACACGATATGGTTGCTGCGTTCCTTGTGCGGGAAGAACTGGCGATACTTCCACAGCAGTTTGGTCTTGAGGTTGCCGAGCGACATCTTCACCCAGTGCACCATCGTGTGGCAGATGGCGCTGGTTTGCCAGGCAAGGTTTCGCAAAAACCTCAAAATCCACAACCCTATAATAAGAGTGATCGTCCAGGCCACGAGTGCGAATATCAACGGGTAAATCATGCCACCGTAGTCGAT
Source organism: Woeseiaceae bacterium (assembly GCA_011772865.1). Taxonomy (GTDB): domain Bacteria; phylum Pseudomonadota; class Gammaproteobacteria; order Steroidobacterales; family Woeseiaceae; genus UBA1847. The sequence goes on from WVYQ01000035.1 coordinate 40,793, forward strand.
GCGCATAATCTCTTCGGTCTGTGGTGAGATCTTCCCGATCAGGGACAGGATCGCCTCGCCCGGTATCAGGAACGCGTGATAGATTGCTGCCGCAGTTTTCGCCATCCTTGGTATACGTCTGGTCCGGCCCTCGTTCGCTTCTAAGATTATCCGTCTCAGGTCGTTACCGGTTGTGACATTGGTCACATATTGACCAATCCTTGCGGCTGCCGGGTGGCGCATTGCAGCTCGCGAAGGCGCACGCCGGGCGAACTGAGGCGCAGTTCACAGATAAAGACTCCGAAATCCTCAACACTAGCTCACGCAAGTCGGACGGCGTTTTGCGCAAGCTTTCGCACGGCGCCGACACATGGACTATGTCAAATTGAGAGGGATATTCGAGATGTCGACTGCAACCCGAATGGCGTTACTCGCACTGTGTGCCGCCTTCGCTACAGGCACCGCAAGTTCGCAGGATCTGAAGGGCGGGCAAATGAGGAGCCTGGACGGCCAGGTCCAGGAGATCAAGTCGGATGTCCTCGACATTGCGTCCGAACTCCAGAACCTCGAGGAGCGGCTCCTCTATCCATCAGGAACCCAGCTGTCGATCTTCGTCGCTGTCGAAGAGGACAAACCGTTTCGGCTCGACGCCGTGAAAATAGAGATCGACGGAGAACTGGCGACACATCATATATATAGCTTCAACGAGCTTGATGCGCTGCAAAAAGGCGGGGTGCAACGCGCCTATACGGGTAACGTCGTTACCGGTGGGCACGAGCTGCGTGTCACCGTGATCGGCAAGACCGACGGCGGCAAGGACTTCAGCCACAGCGACACGTTCGCGTTCTCGAAAGGCGTCAAGCCCCAGACACTGGGTATCACACTGGCCGAGCCGGGCCTCGGCAGCGACGGGATCCAGGTCGGAGACTGGTAAACGATGCGTCGAGCATCCCTATTTATGCTCGGTCTGCTGGTCGCAGGACTGGCGACGGCCCCTGCTCAGGGTGAGGAGCTGAAGGACCTGTACTTCGGCGAGGCGCTGTATTACGCCCACCAGGGCCTGTATTTCGAGGCGCTCGAGCGGCTCGACACCGAGGTCAAACAACACGCTTCGATCGACGAGCCCGAGCTCGACACGCTTTACGCGCACATCGACGATGCCGGTTTCTCGCTCGGCGATTTCGAGCTGCGTTACCGCATGCACCATCGCGCGGGACGGGCGATCAAGGCCGTGCTCGAAGCCGCGGTCGACGACGCCATTCGCAATGATGCCGCATTCCGCCTGGCAAGCATTCACTTCCAGAAGAACCAGCTTGCCGAGGCGCTGCTGGCGCTGGACCGGATCGATGGTGAGATTCCCGAGCCGATACGCGATGACATCGAATTTTTGCGCGCCAACGTGCACCTCGCAGAGGGGCGGCCCGAAGACGCGATCGAAATGCTCGAAAAGCTGCAGGGCTCCGACGAATTCGGCGGATTCGCGAGCTACAACCTCGGCATTGCCTACCTTCAATCAGGCCTCCGCCAGGACGCCCTCGAGCAACTGGACAAGGCGGGACAAATCGAGACCGACGATGAAGGCGAGCTTGCGATTCGCGACAAGTCGAATCTCGTCGCAGGCACGATTCACCTGGAGGCCGAAGAATACGAACTGGCGCTGCCGTACCTGAACAGGGTCCGCCTCGACGGCCCGTTCTCGAACCAGGCCTTGCTCAGCGCCGGCTGGGCGAACATGGCCATCGAGAATATCGAGCGGGCGGTCGTGCCCTGGAGCATTCTCGCCGACCGGGAAGTCACCGATCGCGCGGCGCAGGAGGCGATGCTGGCGTTGCCGTATGCCTACGGCAAGCTCGAGGTTCACGGGCGTGCCGCGGTCTATTACGGCCGGGCGCTCGATGCTTTCAGCGCCGAGATCGACAAGCTCAATTCGTCGATCGACAGCATCCGCGAGGGCAAGTTTCTCGAGGCGCTGGTGCGCGAGGAAATTCGCAAGGACAAGGACTGGGTCATTCGCCTGCGNNTTCCAGACCGGCTTGCAGAATTACCTCGATCTCGCTGATCTGCGCCGCAAGGTGATCGCCTGGCAGCGCGGTTTTGATGCTTACGACGAAATGGTCACGATTCGTCACGACCATTACGAGCCGCTGCTGCCCGATATCGATACCGAGTTCCGGGAACTCGACTCGCGGATGCGGCTGCGCATCGAGCAGCACAAGATGCTGGTCAAGCGCCGCGATGACCTGCTGACGACGCCGCGTCCCGAATTCCTGGCGACGCCCGAAGAGCAGGCAATCTTCGACCGTCTCGAGGCGCTCACGCTGCAGGCCGGCACCGATGCGTCGGCGATGCAGCGCATCAAGCGGCTGAAGGGCGTGTTGATCTTCCGGCTCGAGACCGAGTACCACGAGCGCTTTACCGAGTTCGACAGCAACCTGCGCGACCTCGACGAGGCCATGACGACCGCGGAGGCGCAATACGATCAATACGTGCGCGTTCGCCAGGCGGCGACGCACAGCTATGACGGCTACGAGAAGCCGATCAATCGCCTGCGGGTCCACTCGAACAACGCGATTCAGAAGATCGATCAGCT
>WVYQ01000035.1:43478-47217 GCA_011772865.1 Woeseiaceae bacterium
AATCATCAGCCTGTCCTGCGCCGGGATCGTGGCGTGCGGGACGACGGTCGACCAGGGCGACACGCTCAGCCAGCTCGACGCCGTGCCCGCCGACATCGAGGACATCTACGTTGCCGATAGCCTGGAGCGGGCGGCCGACAGCTATCGCCGCTATCTCGAGGATACGGCGAAGAGCGAAATGACGCCCGAGGCCATGCGCCGCCTCGCCGACCTGCAGATCGAGCAGGCCTACGGCGTGATGGGCAGCGGCGAAATCGTCGAAATGGCGGCGCCCGAGGCGGCTGATCGAAGCGGCCAGGCTGTCGCGCACGAGGCAACCAGGGCGGCGCCCGTCGCAACCGAGTCGGACGAGGAGTTCGAGGCGCGCGCCACGCAGCGCGAGTTGCTGCTGACGCAGGAAGCGGCGGATCCATTGCTGCCGGGCGATACCACGATGACTGTGCCGGCCGGACCGCGCGAAGCGATCGCGATGTACTGGGAAATCCTCGAGACGTATCCGAACTACGAGCGCAACGACCAGGTGCTGTACCAGCTGTCCCGCGCCTACGACGAGATCGGCGAGCCGGACAAGGCCATGGAAGTCATGGATCGCTTCGTCGCCGAGTACCCGTACTCGCAATTCGTCGACGAGGTCTATTTCCGCCGCGGCGAATACTGGTTCGTGCGCAAGCGTTTTCTCGACGCCGAAGAGTCTTACGACGCGATCATCCGCATGGGCCCGACGTCGGGCTATTACGAGCTCGCGCTCTACAAGCAGGGCTGGGCGCTCTACAAGCAGGAGATGTACGAAGAGGCGCTGCATCGTTACATGGCCATGCTCGATCACCGGCTGTCCATCGGTTACGACTTCGAAGAAAAGTATGAGGAGGACGACGAGCATCGCCTCGCGGACACGTTCCGCGTCATCAGCCTGAGTTTTTCCAACCTCGGTGGCCCCGAAGTGCTCGACGCCTACTTCGCGGCGAATGGCCATCGCAGTTATGCCGACAAGATTTACGGCAACCTCGCGGAGTTCTACTTCGAGAAGTTGCGCTATGAAGACGCGGCCTCGGTGTACAAGTCATTCGTCAACCTGAATCCCTATCACAAGGTGTCGCCGCACTTCGGCATGCGTGTCGTCGACATCTACGCCGAGGCCGGCTTCCCGCGTCTCGTCGTCGAGGCGAAAAAAGATTTCGCGTCACGCTATGCCATCGACGCGGAGTACTGGAATTTCTTCGATACCGCGGACTCGCCGGAAGTCGTCGGCTTTCTCAAGCAGAACCTGACCGATCTCGCCGGCCACTATCACGCGCTGTACCAGGAAGAACTGCTGGCCGAGGAGAAGCCCGCGAACTTCAGCGAGGCGCTGCGTTGGTACACACAATTCCTGGATTCGTTCCCGACCGACGAGGAGTCGCCGCCGATCAATTACCAGCTGGCGGACCTGCTGCTCGAGAACGAAGACTTCGGGCGGGCGGCCATCGAGTATGAGCGCACCGCTTACGACTACGAGGCGCACGAGCAGTCGTCCGCCGCAGGCTATGCCGCGGTCTTCGCGCATCGCGAGAACCTCAAGCTGGCGACGGGCGCGAGAGTGCTCGAGATCAAGCAGCATACGGTCGACAGCTCGCTGCGCTTTGCCGACACGTTCCCGGATCACGAGCAGGCGCCGGTCGTCCTCGGCGCCGCCGCTGACGATCTTTACGAGATGAAGGACCTGCCGCTGGCCATCGAGTCGGCGCACAAGCTCATCCAGCGCTACCCGGATGCCGAGACGGCGCTGGTTCGGTCTGCCTGGGCCGTCGTGGCGAACTCGTCGATCGATCTCGCCGAGTACCCCGATGCCGAGAACGCCTACGCCAACGTCCTTGCGCTGACGCCCGAGGACGACGAGACACGGCCGGCCGTCATCGACGGCCTCGCAGCCGCCATCTACAAGCAGGGCGAGCAGGCCAACCTGCTCGAGGACTACCAGGGCGCGGCCGCGCATTTCCTGCGGATCAAGGCGCTGGCGCCGACGTCGGCCATACGCAGTTCTGCGGAATACGATGCAGCGGCGGCCCTGATGAAGGTGCAGGACTGGGGCTTCGCATCCAGCGTCCTCGAGGAGTTTCGCGTCAGTCATCCCGAGCACGAGCTGAACACGGAAGCGACCAAGCAGCTCGCCTTCATTTACCGCGAGGACGGGCAGACCGAGCGCTCGGCGATGGAGCACGAACGCATGGCCGCCGAAGCGACCGATCCCGAGTTGAGCCGCGAGGCGCTGCTGACGGCCGGCGCGCTCTACGACGAGGCGGGCGTGATTCATGAAGCCGTGCGCGTCTACGAACGCTACGTCGAGGAGTACCCGCGGCCGCTCGACCTGGCCATGGAAACACGAACGCGCCTGGCTGAAATCTTCAAGCAGGAGCGCATCGAGGATCGCTACCACGACGAACTCGGCGCCATCGTCGCGCTGCACAGCGAGGCGGGTGCCGAGCAGACCGATCGCAGTCGCTACCTGGCGGGCAACGCGGCGCTCGTGCTGGCCGAGCTGACCTTCGACTCGTTTGCAGAGGTTCGGCTCGTACAACCGTTCGAGGAAAGCCTGGCCGAGAAGCAGCGGCGCATGGATATCGCGCTGGCCGCATTCGAAGGGCTGATCGACTACCAGGTCGCCAACGTCACGGGCGCGGCAACCTATTACATCGCCGAGGTCTATCTCGAGTTCAGCAATGCGCTGCTCGCATCGGAACGTCCCGCAGGACTCAGCGAGGCGGAAAAACTCGACTACGAACTCGTTATCGAGGAAGAGGCGTATCCGTTCGAAGAGCAGGCGATCGAGGTTCACGAGAAGAACTTCGAGATGCTGGCGGGCGGCGTCCACAATCAATGGGTCCAGCAGAGCCTCGACCAGCTCGTCGAGTTGATGCCGGGCCGCTACGCCAGGAACGAGATCAGCGGCGGTTTCCTCGGTTCTATCGATACGTTCGCGTACCGCATGCCGAACGTGCCGCCGCCGGGTCTGACGCTCGATGACGCGATCGAAGACAACGAGCCGGCGGACAGGGAGCGGGCTTCGGAAGTTGCGGCCCAGGTGTCGGAGTAAGCCTATGTCACGTACACGCATTCATCGGCTGGCAAGGATTGCGCTGCTTGCATTCGCAGCGACGACACTCGTCGCGTGCGGCTCGACGTCGACGAAGCCGGCGCGCAAGGCGAAGCAAGCAACGCCGGTGCGGATCGAAATCCAGGAAGACATCGGCTTTACGATCGTCGAGAAGGCGCGTATCGACGGCGACGTGCGGCTCGATTACGAGCGCGCGCTCGGCCTGCTCGGGCAAGGCCAGGTCACTGCCGGCATCGAGCTGCTCGAGTCGGTCGTGGAAACGGCGCCGGAGCTGAGCGCGCCGCGCATCGACCTTGCGATTGCGTATCACCGCCAGGGGGATCTCGAGTCGGCCGAGCGCCATCTCGTTGCGGCGCTCGAGGTCAACCCGAACCACCCGATCGCGCTCAACGAACTCGGCATCGTGTATCGCAAGACCGCACGCTTTGCCGAGGCGAAGCAGAGCTACGAGGCGGCGCTTGACGTCTACCCGGGTTACCACTATGCGCGNNGGCAACTACGAAGCCTACATGGCGACCGTGGATAGCGACGACGAGGCGGAAATGTGGCTCAAGGCTGCACGCTTTCGCGCCGGACAAACGGAGTGATGACGATGCGACTGATGACGATTGTTGCACTGCTTGCGATCGGCTGGGCCCCGGCGTGGGC
>WVYQ01000035.1:47280-51246 GCA_011772865.1 Woeseiaceae bacterium
GGCGACGGCATCAAGTCGCCCAAGACGATGTCGGGCATGTCGATTCTCGGCAACGAGGAGGCGCCCAAGTCGCTGGTCATCATCCCGTGGAAGAGTTCCCGCATGGGCGACGAGCTGAGCCTGTCCGACACCCTGGACGACCGTGCCCGGCCCGTGGACAAGGACGTGTTCCTGCGGGAGCTCAAGTTCTACCAGATACGGTCAGGAGACGAAACATAATCTCTGAACGTGCGCTACGTCACACCTAAGGCCTTGTTCTATCACTATTCTTGGGGTTGCCCGTGGCTGATTTCGGGCATTAAGACAAACTGAGGATCAGAAAATGGATTTCTTTTATTCGATTGTAGGTTTCTTCGGATCGGGCGGTATCTTCATGTACCCGATACTGATCGTTTTCGCCGTCGGGGTTGCTATCGCAGTCGAACGCTACGTCACGCTGTCGATGGTCACGAACAAGAATCGCGCGGTCTGGGAGAAGGTGCAGCCTTTGCTCTCGGAAGGATCGTTCGATGAGGCTCGCGACATGACCAACGATGACGAGTCGACGATCTCGCAGGTATTGAACATGGGCCTGTCGTTACAGGGNNGCGATGGAAGAGAGCATGATGGAAATCGTGCCGCGTCTCGAAAAGCGGACGCCGTATGTTGCTCTCGCATCGAGCATCGCGACGCTGCTTGGACTGCTCGGCACGATCATGGGCCTGATCCAGGCATTTACCGCGGTTGCGAACGCCAATCCCGCCGAAAAGGCCGACCTGTTGTCAGCCAGTATCTCGGTTGCGATGAACACGACGGCATTCGGCCTGATGGTCGCGATTCCGCTGCTGATCATTCACGCGATCCTGACGAGCAAGACGGGCGACATCGTCGACAGCCTCGAGATGGCGACGGTCAAGGCGCTCAACGTCTTCTCGCGCAGGGCCAAGCGTATGGCCGAGGCAACGGTAGCGGCGTAGACGACCATGGCCAGGCGGCATCATTACAAGCGTCGCACCAAGCAGCCCGCATACGAGATCGACGTCACCACCTTTTTGAACCTGATGGTGGTGCTGGTTCCGTTCCTGCTGATCACGGCCGTGTTCTCGCGGCTGACGATCGTGGAGCTGAACCTGCCGAGTTCGGCGGGCGGACCGACGAACATGGACGAGGGCTTCACGCCCGAAGTCATCGTGCGCGAGGCGGGCATCGAGATCACCAACGGCAGGCAGGTGATCGCGTCGATTCCGAACAAGGAAGAGGACTACGACCTCGAGACCCTGTCGGACTACATCATCGAGCTCAAGCGGACCTACCCGGCGCAGGACTCGGCGTCCGTACTCATGGAGGCGCAGATTCCCTATGACTACCTGATCCAGGTCATGGACATCGTGCGCGCGGTCGAAGTGCCGATCGAGAAGGAAGACGGCGAGGAATTTGCGGAAGGCGAACCGCAGTTCGAACTCGTCGCCCTGTTCTCGGATGTTTCTGTGGGAGACGCACCGTGAGGAACAGCCGCCGCATCAAACGCATGTCGCGCAACCGCGTCAAGTTGCCGAAGATGAACCTGACGTCGTTGATGGATGTGTTCACGATTCTCGTGTTCTTCCTGCTCGTGAATTCCGGCTCGGTCGAACTGGTCGAGTCGCCCAAGGACGTCAAGCTGCCCGATTCCTACGAGGAGTCGAAGCCGCGCGAGACCGTGGTTGTTTCCGTCAGCCCGGAGGCGGTCATGGTGCAGGGCAAGGTCGTGGCCTACGTCGCCGACATCCTCGAGAACAAGGAAGCCGTTCTCGACCCGTTGGCCGGAAGGCTTGCAGAACTCTCGGAGAGTGTTATCGGTTCGGCAACACTGACCGTTGCCGAAAGCCAGGAAGTAACCATCCTGGCCGACAAGTCCGTACCTTTCATCGTCGTACGCAGAATCATGTCTGCGTGCACCGGTGAGGGTTACGAGAACGTTTCCCTGGCCGTCATCCAGAAACCGACCCAGGTAGCAGCAAACTAGTACCGCAAGGACGCAGGTATCACAGTGAGCAGAGCAGCCCTTACCGAACTGGAACAATCCGTCCGAGAGCAACTCAGGCTCTCGGAGGAAGCGCTTGCCGGTCTCGAGTCTGACCTGCATGCGGTCGACGACGAGCTCGTCGTGTTGCGGCGAAAGCAGGAGCAGTTCGACAAGCTCGAGCAAGTCTGCAACGCGCTCGAAGAGCTCGACGAAATGGGCGAGGGCCACTTGTTCTGGGATATCACCCCGGACACGCAGAAGACGGAACGGCTCGACCATGCCCGGTGGCAGGTCGGCAAGTATCACGAGTCGATCGTCGAGGTCGAAAGCCGGCGCGAGAAACTTCTCGAGGACATCGAGGAACAGAATGTCCAGCTCGATTACCTGCACTACGACCTGCAGGACATCATCGAACAGGAAGAGTCGCGCAACAACGAATGGGTTGTGGAGCGCGAGGAAACGGCGCTGCCGTATCACGCCCAGGTCATGCCGTGGACACGCGGCGAAGAGGAAGACCTGCGCTTCCGCCGCTCGCTGGGCAGCTCGCTGGCCGCCTCGGTCGCCGTCATCCTGCTGCTCGGGATGGTTGCGATCCCGATCCGGCCCATCGAGCAGGAAATCGAATTGCCCGAGCGCGTGGCGAAACTCGTGCGCCAGGAACGCCAGTTACCACCGCCGCCGCCCGCGCCGGAACCCGAGATCCCCGAGGAAGAGGAACCACCGGAGCCCGATCCGGAGCCCATCGAGGAGCTGCCTGAGGAGCCGCTGCCGATCTCGAGTGACGAGCCGCAGGTGGCCCAGGAAGAGCCGGACACGCGCGAGCAGGTCAAGTCGAAGGGCATCCTGGCCTTCCGTGACAGCTTTGCGAGCCGCGCCCAGGTTCAGCCGACGGCGCAGCTCGGATCGCAGGCNNTCGGCGCCGGGCTCGAGTGGCGGCATCAATCTCGCCGACTACAGCCGCGACTTCGGTGGCGGTGGCGGCGACGGCATCGCCGGCGTACAGGCGGGCCGTGTCGCAAGTTCTATTGGTGGCGGCGACGGTCCCGACCGGCCGCTCGCAGCCGGAGCGGCGGCAGGCCGCACCGACGAAGAGATCCAGATCGTCTTCGACCGCTACAAGGCCGCGCTCTATCGCCTCTACAACCGCGAACTGCGCAAGGACCCGACCTTGCGCGGCCAGCTCGTGCTGCGCCTGACGATCGAACCCGACGGTTCGGTGTCGATGTGCGAGCTGCATTCGTCGTCGATGGACGCGCCCGAACTCGCCAGCCAGGTGGTGGGCCGCGTCAAGACCTTCGATTTCGGCGCCAAGGAAGACATCGTCGCGGTCACGATCATCTATCCGATCGACTTCCTGCCCGCGGGCTGAGCGCCTCGCTACTGAACATAATCTGGCGCCGCCCGCGTGGATGGCGGACGAGCGCTCTCAATCTGTGATTCAGGTCACCCAAGGCCCGCGGGGCTTGGTTCATCATTCAGTACTGGTTCTGACAAAAGGCAAAACCACCGAAAGGTGGTGGCGCAAAGTCACCGGCCTAAAGGGACTGGATCCCAAAGGCAGCGGGACTGCTCGAGGAATGTGATCGCCCGGGTAGTCCCCGCCGGTGCATGGAGCGCACAGGGAAATTGGCGACGACGACTACCCAATCTGAGGGAGGCAAACGCATCGGGTCCTTGCGAAGGCACCTGAGCCGTTTTGGCGTCTGCGCGTTGCTGCTGCTCGGCCTGGCCGTTACCGAACCGGCGCAGGCGCAGGCCACGGATTGTTCTTCGTTCCCGAACGCCACGCTCGACGGTTTCGTCGATCCGAATCCGCCGTCGAACATCAACATCGACACCAATTGCACGGTCAAGAACTTCCCGGCCAGCAACCCGCTGACGACGAACTTCGCGTTCTTCACACAGCCCGGCCAGACCAACGTCCGCCACCTGATCATCTTCGACAACGTTTACCACACGGGGCAGATGTCGTGTAACAACGT
>WVYQ01000035.1:51307-51607 GCA_011772865.1 Woeseiaceae bacterium
CGGTCGAGAAGATCGACAAGCAGAACCCGCCGGGGGACGCCGCGACGGTCGGCGTGCCGTTCGACTACACGCTGACGATCCCGGTGCTGTTCGATCCGGCGACAACAACCGTGATCAACTTCCAGGGCTCGGTCAACGACCTGCACAGCATCGTCGTGACCGACGACCTCAACGCGACCGGCGTCGACCTGACCTACGTCAGCCACACGGTGACCTGGAAAGGTTCGGGCGCACCGGTGCCGCATACGTTTTCGAACGTCGGCGGGTTCCTGACGTTCACGTTCGATCCCGGCGTCGTCA
>WVYQ01000007.1 GCA_011772865.1 Woeseiaceae bacterium
TCCTATGGTCGATTCTCACCCCTTCGGGGCGCACTTCGTGCGTCCAAAACGCTAGCGCGTTTTGTTGACCTGCTTCGCAGAACCCAACCCTGCCTCAATAGCAAAAATGAAAAAGGGCCCCGTAAAGGGGCCCTTTATTCATTTTGGTAGCGGGGGCCTGATTTGCCCTGTTCCGACAATGTCGAAACGGCTGCGCCTGGCCTAGAGACCCCGCACCTGACTTTCTACCGATTCAGTAATTCTGCGTAGGCATGTCCCTCGGTGGGGTGACATCGTCCTCCGTAATGTTGATGATCACGCGATCGATTTCTCGATTAAAAGGGAACGGGTCACTGTACATCGCCGAAACCTGGGTACCGGTGTCCCTACCAACGTCGAATGTTTCCGCAAGCGAGTAGGTGCTAATGTGCATCTGTGGCATGTCGACCTCATCGACCTTCTCACCGTTAATGTAGAGCTCGCCTGTACCACCGAACGGCTGAGTGAGAATGAAGTTGAATTTCAGGTCTGTCGGGCCTGATGGCAGCGGCGCAGACTCGAGCACGTAATGAACACCGTCAAGGAAGTTGTAGTCGTAGTACAACTTGTTGTCCTTGATGAACATCGAGAACCCGCCGGTCATGCCGCCTACGGCGACGATGACGCCCTCTTCTTCGCCGGTCAGGTCGAGGTTTGTTTCGATCGTATGCGATCGATTCTTGACGGGGGCGGATGACTTTTCAGCGATGCGTACGGCACCAGGCCAGAAGTAAACGAACTCCGTCTGATCGCCAAACAGCCGATCCTGTTGCTTACCGATGCGCTGGATCATGTCGTCGTAAAGCGGATACACGTTGTACTTCCAGGCCTCCTCATCAAAGATCTGGATCAGTTCAGCCAGCTTCTCCGGATTTTCGTCTGCGAGGTTCGTGCTCTCCGAAAAGTCCTCGGCAACGTGATAGAGCTCCCATTCGTCCTGGTCGAACGGCAGGACTACGTTGACGTCCCAGGGCATGCGATTGGCATGCAGGGTCACGGCCTTCCAGCCGTCGGCCCAGATCGCCCGGTTGCCGAACATCTCGTAGTACTGGCGTTTTTTCATCGTCGGCGCATCCGCATCATTGAATGCGTACATCATCGAGACGCCGTCCATGGGTTGTTGCTCTACGCCGTGGTACTCCTCCGGCACCGTGATGCCGGCCGCTTCCATAATGGTCGGTGCGATGTCGCTGATGTGATGATACTGGCTTCGCACCTCACCCTTCGCCTGGATGCCGTTCGGCCAATGCACGACCAGCGCGTCATGCTGCCCACCGCGGTGCTCGCTCTGCTTGAAGTAGCGAAACGGTGTGTTTCCGGCCATTGCCCAGCCGGCGTGATAGTGCGGATACGTGTTCTCACGACCCCAGTCTTCCTGCGCACGCAGGTTCGCTTCGAGCGGCGTTTGCAGGCCGTTAAGCACGTAGGTCTCATTGAACGTCCCGGCGAGTCCGCCCTCGCCCGAGGCACCATTGTCCGCCGTCACGAAGATTAACGTGTTGTCCAGTTCGTCGATCCGTTCGAGCTCGTCGACGATGCGGCCGATCTGGAGGTCAACCCATTCCATCTGCGCGGCAAACACTTCCATTTGCCGCGCGTACAGGCTCTTCTCCTCGTCAGGCAGCGAGTCCCAGGCCGGTATCTCATCGATGCGATTGGTCAGCTGTGTCCCTTCCGGAACGACGCCTGCTTCGATCTGTCGCTGCAGTATCTGCTCGCGGGCAACGTCCCAGCCCATGTCGAACTTACCGGCGTACTTGTCGATATGACTGTCGGGCGCATGATGCGGCGAATGCATGGATCCGGACGCCCACAACATCATGAACGGCAGGTCCGGCTTGATGGATTTATGGCCCGTAATCCACTCGATGGCGCGGTCCGCCAGGTCCTGATCGAGATGCACGGACTTGCGATACGGCTCGGGCGTGTGGTCGTTCCACATGACGGGCACGAACTGGTGCACATCGGCCGCCATGAAGGTGTACGCATGCTGGAAGCCCTCGCCGCTCGGCCAGCGATCAAACGGCCCAACTTGGGATACTTCGTACAACGGCGTATGGTCCCACTTGCCGAGCGCGTAGTTCACGTACCCCACTTCCTGCAGGTAGTTCGCAACCGATTTGGCCGACTCGGGCATGACCGCGTTATAGCCGGGAAAACCCATCGCGGTCAGCGCATGGCTGCCCAGACCGATCGAGTGCGGGTTTCGACCGGCCATCAATGTGGCGCGTGACGGGGAGCAGAGCGCCGTCGTGTGGAAATCATTGAAACGCAGGCCGTTGGCCGCGAGCTGATCGATATTCGGTGTCTCGATCAGACCACCAAAGCTCCCGACCTGGGCAAAGCCAACGTCGTCCAGCAGAAAAATGATGACGTTCGGTGCGTCCTCGTTGGGTTCTTCATAAGGCGGCCACCACTCTTCAGACTCGTCATAGCTTTCCGCGATGATGCCGCCGAAACCTTCGATACGCTTTTTCTTGACGCCATCGACCATGATGATTTCGGTACCATCTTCGGTCTCGGCCGTCGATTGATTCTCGCCACCCGCCGGTTGCTGCGTGCAAGCTGCAAGAAAGGCTGCGCCGGAAATAGCGATCCACAAGTAAACCAATCGCTTCATAATCTTCACCTCGGGAAAGTCAATTGTTTGATGTTGTTCTTCGGCCCCGCGTCACAGTATCAGCGATATCGGGCCGGGAACAGGAATATGGATACAAGAAGTTACAGAATAGTCTGCAGGGCGACATATATTAGCCCAATGTCCGCTTTCGGGGGTAAAGCAGACATTCAACGAGTTGCCCGCAGGCACAAAAAAGCCCGGCACAAGGCCGGGCTTTCCGTTTCCTGGTAGCGGGGGCCCGCTTTGCACTGTTCCGGCAGTGCCTGCCCGCCTTCGCCTCAAGTGACTGCTACGGCGTGTACCAGATTGGCGATGTATACGCCCGATCCTGCTGTTCCGCCGGGACCCCGTCGGGCAAGTCAACATCGTCGAAAAACGCCGCGTCGTATGTCGTCCAGCGCGGCGTTGGAATCTCCAGTACCCGAATGTAGTAGAAGGCGCGCTCATTGGCATTGAAGTCCGGGTCTTCCCAGTAAGCCATGAACAGCGCCTCGCCGATCTCGTTCGTGTAGCTCGCCTCGGCGACGTTAACCGTGGAGCCCACTAGCCCGTCGCAACGATCATTCGAGCCAATTGGGCGCTCATCGGAGCACGCAATGTCGTAGATCTTTTCGTGCAGGTCTCCGTCATCGTCGAGCCACCCCTTGATCACCTGGACCCGATCAAGATTTGCGCCGTCGGGGTCTCGTAATGCACGAACCATAAAGCGCGGTGATTTGCCGTCTGGCGCTGCAGTCAGGTCGCCTCCCATCGGCACCCCGCCCAGGTAGCCGGTGTGTGCAAAATCCGGCCGATACACATCCTTTTCACCGTAATCCCAGCCGGCAAAAACCCGGACCGTGATACGCGACCCCGTAGTCGCATAGGTTTCCTTGCGCATCATCGCATCGAACAGTGCTTCCCGGCTGTTCTCCCTGGCCCAAACGCCCTGCAGTCCCGACGCGAGGGTTTCATACTCGAATGTCCCGGTTCCGACTTCCTCCGGATCCGGAACGATTTGCGCCTCAAACCGGTCATTCGACGGCTCCATGACCGAAACCTTGCCGAAATTGTTGTCCTCTCGAGTCGTTGCCAGGGATGTATGCGCATCAGTTGCACCGACCAGACCGAACTTGAACGGATTTACGCCCAAGCGCTCCTCTTCTTTTAGCCCGATCTTCAGCGCACCACGCGCATACTCGTGTGGCAGCATCTCCGGTTGCTTGGGCACGCCGTTCCAATTACCCCGATCCCAGTTCCCATAGTCGGCAAATTCATCATTCGGCGACAATACCGGGTGCGCTTCGCCGTCGCCTTTCATCTGCGTTACCTCATACAGCGGCTCCCACTTCGAACGCCTAAGAGCGTAGTCGCGATTGATTCGCCTACCCGACAGTGTCTCGGTATCGAACATCAGGCCGTTCGACAGATTGCCGTTATGCGCCAGCGCCAGAATGCGACCCCCTGTCTTCTCTTCATAACCGGCCATCCAGCGCCACAGGTCCTCAGGATCTGCTGATTGATCGGTGCCGTATGGGAGAACCTGCTTCGCCCGATCGCCACCGTCTCGCATAACGACGACACGATGCAGGTTGTTACCGTCCGGCGACGATGACCATTCGAAACCGATGAATGCCGTAAACGCGCCTGGCTGATTGTGCGTTTCGGCGTGCCCGATGATTTCCTCCCATACCGTGCGGGTCAGATTGTCATCGTCCAGTGGGTTGACGCCGGAAATAATTGAGTTATACGCCCAGGTTTCAAAGGCGCCATAGATGTCGCCAGCCTTGTAGAGATCATGGGTTTTTCGCCCGACGTCGTTTGCAAGAATTGCCGGATCCGATCGTTCGATCAGGACCGCCACACCGAGGCTCTCTGCATGATCAGCAACAACCAGCCAGTCCAGCGGACGTACCAGCTTCACGGGCTGCCCCGAACTGGCAACCACTTGCTCCCCCTTCGCAAATCGGTACGCCGCGTCCGGTCCCAGGGTATTACCCACCAATCCCGCGTCCCACGAATAGGAAGTGTGCAGATGCGTTTCGCCCCAGAAGACCCGATTGGGCAGCTCCTGCCCTACGAATGGCGAATAATGCTGACCCTTGGCCGGCACGTTGTCTGGATCAACGGCGAAGTCTGTCCCCGTGGTCTGTGAGTCCTGGGCTAAGGCGACCGTTGAGACAAAAATCGTTCCGATCAAAATTGCGATTGCGCGCATGGCAGCTCCTCCTGGCCGGTCGGTGCGGCGTGGCAATGAATATAGAAGGCCTCCAACTTAGTGTCCAGTATGGAACTTACGTAGGGTTCAGTCGGAATACTCGAAACAAAAAAGGCCCCTCGAAGAGGGGCCTTTTATTGAGTGGTAGCGGGGGCCTGCTTTGCCCTGTTCCGACAACGCGGCAAAGGGTCCAATTGAGATAGTCAGGATCGGCAGATCTAGGCGGTCGCTTCAAACCGGATCTTCCGCACTTTGGCCAGATTTGCCGACTTCCTGGCCTGCCAGAGATCATAATTGTCCTGCATGGCCAGCCAGCTCTCAGGGGACCTGCCAAGTGCCTTTGACAGGCGCAAAGCCATCTCCGGACTCACCGCACTGCGCTCGCCGACGACGCGCGCCAAGGTGGAGGCAGCGACACCCAGATTGTCAGCCAACGACCTGATACTCATGTCGAACGGCTCGATATATGTCTCCCGGATAAACTCGCCCGGATGTGGGGGATTATGCATAGCCATCAATGATAGTCCTCGTAGTCCAACACGTACGCGTTGCCGTCTCTAAACTCGA
>WVYQ01000038.1 GCA_011772865.1 Woeseiaceae bacterium
GCGATGGAAGACGGCCTCAGGTTTGCTATCCGCGAGGGTGGCCGGACCGTCGGCGCCGGCGTCGTCGCAAAAATTATCGAATAGAGGATTAGAAACAGGGGAGCGCTGACACCGAATTGAGTGGACGTTTTGTCGCGTTCACCGGTGTCAGCTCTTTTCTTCCAGGCATGCAACAAAAGGCCAGTAGCTCAATTGGCAGAGCGGCGGTCTCCAAAACCGCAGGTTGGGGGTTCGATTCCCTCCTGGCCTGCCACTTAGATTTATGAGTACACAGACAGAAACAAGCCAGGGCGGCGCGCTCGACATCGTCAAATTGCTGATAGCGGCAGCTGTCATCATTGGCGGGTTGTATTCCTACTATTACTACGAATTCGAGCTGGCGTTGCCGCTGCGCGTGCTGATGGTCCTTGGCGGGACCGGTATCGGTATTGCGATTGGCATGACGAGTACCCAGGGACAGCGGCTCTGGCACTTCATCCAGGGTTCTCGCGTCGAGATTCGCAAGGTCATATGGCCTACGCGGCAGGAGACCACGCAGACGGCAATCGCGGTTTTCGTGTTCACGCTGATCATGGCGGTGTTTTTCTGGCTGTTGGACTCGGGTCTTCTCTGGTTGACCCGGCGGCTCGTCGGTTAATCCGGCGGCCGAATATTAGAGGAATGACGGCAGTGGCTTTACGCTGGTACATCATTCACGCCTACTCGAATTTCGAGCATAAGGTGAAGTCCTCGCTCGAGGAGCGTATCGAGCGCATGGGCCTCTCGGACAAGTTTGGCGAGATTCTTGTCCCGACCGAAGAAGTGGTCGAGATGAAAGAAGGCAGCAAGCGCCGCAGTGAGCGCAAGTTTTTCCCGGGGTATGTTCTCGTGCAGATGGAGATGGATGACGAAACCTGGCACCTGGTCAAGGAAGTGCCAAAGGTACTCGGCTTCATCGGCGGGTCCTCGGACCGCCCTGCCCCGATAACAGACAAGGAAGCGGACCAGATTCTGCAGCGCGTTCGCGAAGGTGTCGACAAGCCGCGGCCGAAGGTGTTGTTCGAGCCCGGCGAAGTGGTACGCGTAATCGATGGACCGTTCAACGACTTCTCCGGAGTCGTCGAGTCGGTCAACTATGAAAAGAGCAAGTTGCAGGTCGCAGTTCAGATTCTGGGTCGTTCTACGCCCGTCGAACTGGATTTCGGCCAAGTAGAGAAGTCTTAGCAGGAAATTCGTAGGAGCCCGCAACAGCGTGCGACTACAACACAGACGAGGAGCCCGCTAAGGGCGTTTGAACTCGAGAGGAAAATTCGATGGCAAAGAAAGTAGCTAGCTATATCAAGCTACAGGTCCCTGCGGGCCAGGCAAATCCGTCGCCACCGGTTGGTCCTGCCCTGGGTCAGCACGGCGTCAACATCATGGAGTTCTGCAAGGCGTTTAATGCAGAAACCCAGGGTGTGGAGCCCGGTCTGCCGATCCCGGTGATCATCACGGTATACAGTGACCGTAGCTTCACGTTCATTTCCAAGACCCCACCGGCCGCCGTGCTGCTTCGCAAGGCCGCCGGCGTCAAGAAAGGTTCGGGCGAGCCGAATATCGAAAAGGTCGGCAAGGTCAACCGGGCGCAGCTGGAAGAGATTGCGACCACGAAAATGCCGGACCTGACGGCCGCCGACATGGATGCCGCCGTTCGCACGGTGGCCGGCACGGCGCGCAGCATGGGTATCGAAGTCGAGGGAGTGAAGTAATGGCGGTGAGCAAGCGTAAAAAGGCGTCCCGCGAGAAAGTCGAAGCAGGCAAAGCCTACGAAGTCAGTGAAGCGCTGGGCCTCGTCAAGGAGCTGGCTACGGCCAGGTTTACCGAGAGCATCGATGTTTCAGTCAACCTCGGCGTGGATCCGCGTAAGTCGGATCAGGTAGTGCGTGGTTCGACGGTACTGCCGAACGGCACGGGCAAGTCGGTTCGTGTCGCCGTGTTTGCCCAGGGTGACAACGCCGAAAAGGCCAAGGACGCCGGGGCAGATATCGTTGGCTTCGAGGACCTCGCTGAGACCGTGAAGAAGGGCGAGCTGAACTTCGATGTCGTCATTGCGACCCCGGATGCCATGCGCGTCGTTGGACAGCTGGGCCAGATTCTCGGCCCGCGCGGACTGATGCCAAACCCGAAGGTAGGCACGGTGACCGCGGACGTCGAGTCGGCTGTAAAAAACGCCAAGGCGGGGCAGGTTCGTTACCGCACCGACAAGGCAGGAATCATTCACTGCCCGATCGGTCGTGCCGACTTCGAAGTACCGGCATTACAGGAAAACCTCAACGCGCTGCTGGCGGACCTCAAAAAGGCCAAGCCGGCATCCGCCAAGGGTGCGTACGTAAAGAAATTGACGGTCTCATCAACGATGGGTCCGGGCATATCAGTGGACAGGGCTTCAGTAGACGCCTAGGCGTCTCGGTGAGGCGGTAGTAAGGACAAAAGAACGTAGTTGTCCAAGTTAGAGATTTGCCGTTGTGCATTCGTGCGCGGTGGCAAAAGCCGCAGGGACGCGGCAATCGTCGAAGACCACAGGCGACCGTGTTGACTCATGGTCTTAATAACCGCCTGTGCAGATGGTGAAACCTGAGTCAGTAAAACTGGCGACGGTTGCCATCCGACAGAGGGCATGAAGCCCTCGATTGGGTGCGGAAGAGGTTCGCCTGTTCCGTTTGTTTAGTAACCGTTAGGCCAGGAGTAGTAACAAATGGCACTGAGACTCGAAGACAAGAAACAGCTTGTCAAAGAGGTGAACGCGGTTGCGGGCGAGTCTGTAACGGCCGTTGCGGCTGAGTACAGGGGCTTGTCTGTTGCAGAGATGACGGAATTGCGCAAAGAAGCGCGCAACGCCGGCGTATACATGCGTGTGGTCAAAAACACGCTGGCACGTCGCGCCGTCGAAGGAACGGACTTTGAGTGCATGCAAGAAACGCTCAAGGGGCCGATTCTGCTCGCGTTCGCCAAAGACGATCCAGGTGCCGCTGCCAGGGTTATCAAGGACTTTGCCAAAGGGCACGATGCCCTTCAGGCGGTCTCGCTATCAGCCGGTGGGCAACTCATGCCGGGATCTGATCTTGCGAAGTTGGCGGATCTGCCAACGCTGGATCAGGCGCGCGCGATGTTGCTCGGCGTCATGATGGCACCGATGAGCAAACTGGTACGCACATTGGCAGAACCTCCTGCGATGCTTGCACGCACGTTGAGTGCGCGCGGCAGCCAGGAATCTGACTAGGATTGCACAAGTATTGCCTGACTCAGGAAAATTTATTTAGAGGAATAGACAAATGGCACTGTCAAACGAAGATCTGCTCAAAGAGTTGAGCGCAAAGCCAATTATGGAAGTCGTTGAACTCGTCAAGATGCTCGAAGACGAGTGGGGCGTATCGGCTGCCGCACCGGTTGCCGTCGCTGCGGGTCCCGCAGCCGCTGGTGACGCTGGCGAAGCCGCCGCCGAGAAGGACGAGTTCGATGTCGTCCTGACCGGATTCGGTGATGCGAAGGTTGGCGTCATCAAGGCGGTCCGCACGATCACCGGACTTGGCCTCAAGGAAGCCAAGGACGCGGTCGAAGGCGCGCCATCGACGATCAAGGAAGCCGCAGGCAAAGACGAAGCAGAAGAGATCAAGAAGCAGCTCGAAGAAGCTGGCGGCACGGTTGAGCTGAAGTAATCAGCTCACTGATGCTGTTTTTGACTCTATTGCTTACGACCCGACGGGTCATAAGTCGGGCAAGCAGCCAGTCGAAATTTCGGCTGGCTGCTTGCGCGCATCTGTAATTAACGAAGGTATTCTCGAATGGCCTATTCATTCACTGAGAAAAAGCGCATCCGCAAGAACTTCGGTAAACGTCCGACAATACTGGACGTGCCGTACCTGCTGTCGATCCAGGTCGACTCATACAAAAAGTTCCTGCAGACGGACAAGACGATTGAAGACCGGGACGACATCGGGCTGCATTCCGCGTTCCAGTCGGTATTCCCGATCGTCAGCTATTCAGGCAACGCGGCACTTGAATATGTGAGTTACCGGCTCGGTGAGCCGGTATTCGATGTCAAGGAATGCCAGATGCGCGGCCTTACCTACGCGGCACCCATACGCGTCAAGGTTCGGCTCGTGATCTACGATAAGGAGGCCAGCGGCACTCCGAAGCCCGTCAAGGACATCCGCGAACAGGAAGTCTATCTGGGCGAAATGCCGCTGATGACCGATCACGGCACTTTCGTCATCAACGGAACCGAGCGCGTCATCGTATCGCAGCTGCACCGTTCACCCGGCGTGTTTTTCGATCACGACAAGGGCAAGACGCACAGCTCCGGCAAGTTGTTGTTCTCCGCACGCATAATCCCGTATCGCGGTTCCTGGCTCGATTTCGAGTTTGATCCCAAGGACTGCGTATTCGCGCGTATCGACCGCCGCCGCAAGCTGCCGGTCACGATCATCCTGCGTGCGCTGGAAATGAGCAACGAGGAGATGCTCGATCTGTTCTTCGACACGAACGAATTCTTCCTGTCACAGAAAGATATCAAGATGCAGCTCGTGCCGGAGCGCCTGCGCGGTGAAACGGCGACCTTCGAGATCAAGCTTGGCCGCAAGGTCATTGTGGAGGAGGGGCGTCGCATTACGGCGAAGCACGTACGCGACATGAGCAAGTCCACTGTGGACAAGCTCGTCGTGCCGCCCGATTACCTCGAAGGCAAGATTCTTGTCCACGACGTTGTTGACACCGAAACCGGCGAACTTCTTGCGCCTGCAAATGCGGAGCTCACTGCAGAGCTGGTCGAGTCATTGATCGCTGCGGGAATCGATAATATCCGCACGCTGTATGTCAACGACCTCGATCGTGGGCCGTTCATCTCGAACACACTGAATATCGACCCGTCGACAACGCGTCTCGAGGCGCTGGTCGAGATTTATCGCATGATGCGTCCGGGCGAGCCGCCGACAAAGGAGGCGGCCGAGAATCTGTTCCAGAACCTGTTCTTCAATCCCGACCGCTACGATCTGTCGGCCGTCGGACGGATGAAGTTCAATCGTCGGGTCGGTCGGGATACCTCGGAGGGCAGTGGCGTTCTCGACAAGGAAGACATCCTTGCCGTTCTTCAGACGCTGATCGACATTCGCAATGGTTACGGTACGGTCGACGATATCGATCACCTCGGAAACCGCCGCGTGCGCAGCGTGGGTGAGATGGCGGAGAATGCGTTCCGCGTCGGTCTCGTGCGCGTCGAGCGCGCCGTCAAGGAGCGCCTGACCCAGGCCGAGACCGAAGGCCTGATGCCGCAGGAGATGATCAACGCGAAGCCGGTTGCTGCAGCCGTGAAGGAATTTTTTGGTTCCAGCCAGCTGTCGCAGTTCATGGACCAGAACAATCCGCTGTCGGAAGTCACGCACAAACGGCGCGTATCGGCGTTGGGCCCGGGCGGCCTGACCCGCGAGCGCGCCGGTTTCGAGGTGCGCGACGTGCACCCGACGCACTACGGCCGCGTCTGCCCGATCGAGACGCCGGAAGGCCCGAACATCGGCCTGATCAACTCGCTCGCCGTCTATGCGCGGACGAACGAGTACGGCTTCCTCGAGACGCCGTACCGCAAGGTAAAAAATGGCAAGGCGACGACCGAGATTGAGTACCTGTCGGCGATCGAAGAAAGCCAGTACATCATTGCGCAGGCCAACTCGGAACTCGATCGCAACGGCAAGTTCGTTGAAGACCTCGTTGCGGTTCGACACAAAAACGAGTTCACGCTATCGGTGCCGGAGGACGTCAACTACATGGACGTCAGTCCGCGGCAAATCGTATCGGTTGCCGCGTCGCTGATTCCGTTCCTCGAGCACGACGATGCCAACCGAGCGCTCATGGGCTCGAACATGCAGCGCCAGGCCGTACCGACATTGCGCGCAGAAGCGCCGCTGGTCGGTACCGGCATGGAGCGCGCAGTTGCTGTGGACTCCGGTGTAACAGTTGTTGCACGACGTGGTGGCACGGTTGATTCGGTCGACGCGTCGCGTATCGTCGTTCGCGTCAACGATGACGAGACGAGCGCGACAGAACCCGGCGTCGATATTTATAACCTGACGAAGTACACGCGCTCGAACCAGAACACGTGTATCAACCAGCGCCCGCTCGTCAAGGCTGGCGATGTGATAGCGAAGGGTGATGTCCTCGCCGACGGCCCGTCCACGGACATGGGCGAGCTGGCGCTCGGTCAGAACCTGCTGGTCGCTTTCATGCCTTGGAACGGCTACAACTTTGAGGACTCGATCCTGATATCGGAGCGCGTCGTCAAGGAAGACCGTTTCACGACCATTCACATCGAGGAACTGCAGTGCGTTGCCCGCGACACCAAGCTCGGGCCCGAGGACATTACCTCGGATATTCCGAATGTCGGCGACGCGGCTCTCGCGAAGCTCGACGAGTCGGGCATCGCGTTCATTGGCGCCGAAGTCAACGCAGGCGACATCCTGGTCGGCAAGGTCACGCCGAAGGGTGAGACACAGCTGACACCGGAGGAGAAGCTGCTGCGTGCGATCTTCGGTGAGAAAGCGTCCGACGTGAAAGATACGTCGCTACGGGTTCCGCCGGGCATGGATGGCACGGTCATCGACGTGCGCGTATTTACGCGCGATGGTGTTGAGAAGGATTTGCGCGCCCTGTCGATCGAGAAGGCCGAGCTCGAGAGCGTGCGCAAGGACCTCGATGACACGCTGCGAATTCTCGAGGAAGACATCTACGAGCGCGTGGAGCGCATGCTCATCAACAAGATGGCCCAGGGCGGTCCGAACAAGCTCAAGTCCGGATCGAAGATCACCAAGGCCTACGTTGACGACGTGCCGCGCGAGAAGTGGTTCGAGATTCGTCTCAAGAACGACGACGCGAACGAGCAGTTACAGAAAGCGTTCGAGCGCCTCAACGCGCAGCGTGAAGAGTTTGATCGTCGATTCGAAGAGAAGAAGGCCAAGATTACGGCCGGCGACGACCTGGCGCCCGGCGTCCTGAAGATGGTCAAGGTGTATCTCGCGGTCAAGCGCAGGATTCAACCGGGTGACAAGATGGCGGGACGGCACGGCAACAAGGGCGTCATCTCGACGATCGTTCCGGTCGAAGACATGCCGTACCTCGACGATGGCACGCCGGTCGATATCGTTCTCAACCCGCTCGGCGTTCCGTCACGAATGAACGTCGGCCAGGTGCTCGAGACTCATCTCGGCTGGGCCGCGAAGGGTCTTGGCCGGAAGATCGACGATATGCTCAGGTCGCAGGAATCGATTGCCAAGATCCGGCAATTCCTGGAGAGCCTGTACAACAAGACCGGCGGTCGTGTGGAAGACATCAAGGGACTCAACGACGAAGAAGTTCTCGAGCTCGCCAATAACCTGACTGACGGTGTGCCGACGGCAACGCCGGTGTTCGACGGTGCTGCGGAGGAGGAGATCAAGAACCTTCTCGAGCTGGCCAATCTTGCCGACACCGGTCAGTCGCGACTGAGCGATGGCCGTACCGGCGAAGAGTTCGACCGGGATGTCACTGTTGGCTACATGTACATGCTGAAGCTGAACCACCTGGTGGACGACAAGATGCATGCACGCTCGACTGGACCATACAGCCTGGTTACCCAGCAGCCGCTGGGTGGTAAGGCTCAGTTCGGCGGCCAGCGCTTCGGTGAAATGGAGGTCTGGGCGCTCGAGGCCTATGGCGCCGCGTACACGCTGCAGGAAATGCTGACAGTTAAATCAGACGACGTGCAGGGTCGAACCAAGATGTACAAAAACATCGTTGACGGTGAACATGAAATGGATGCCGGCATGCCGGAGTCGTTCAATGTTCTTGTGAAGGAGATTCGTTCTCTGGGCATCAACATTGAGCTGGAGACTGACTAATGAAAGATCTCTTAAAACTGTTCAAATACCAGAACCCGGTCGACGACTTCGAAGCGATCCGTATTGGCCTCGCATCACCCGACATGGTGCGCTCATGGTCTTTTGGTGAGGTAAAGAAGCCGGAGACGATCAACTATCGCACCTTCAAGCCTGAACGCGATGGTCTGTTCTGCGCGAAGATCTTTGGTCCCGTCAAGGACTACGAGTG
Organism: Woeseiaceae bacterium; assembly: GCA_011772865.1. Lineage (GTDB taxonomy): Bacteria > Pseudomonadota > Gammaproteobacteria > Steroidobacterales > Woeseiaceae > UBA1847. The sequence continues at coordinate 8,089 of WVYQ01000038.1, forward strand.
CCTGTGTGGCAAGTACAAACGCCTCAAGCATCGCGGTGTGGTCTGCGAGAAGTGCGGTGTTGAAGTTACACAGACGAAGGTTCGCCGTGAACGCATGGCACACATTGAGCTCGCGAGCCCGGTGGCGCACATCTGGTTCCTGAAGTCACTGCCGTCACGCATCGGACTGATGCTCGACATGACGCTCAGGGAGATCGAGCGTGTGCTCTACTTCGAGGCGTTCGTCGTCGTCGAACCCGGCATGACCGAGCTCGAGCGTGGTCAGCTACTGACCGACGAAATGTACCTCGACGCGCTGGAGCAGTATGGCGACGAGTTCGATGCCCGCATGGGTGCCGAGGCCGTTCGCGAGATGCTCATGACGATCGACCTGCAGCGCGAAGTGCTGCAGGTTCGCGAAGACATCGACGCCACGCGTTCCGAGACGAAAATCAAGCGACTGTCGAAGCGCCTCAAGCTGTTGGAGTCGTTCATTGAGTCCGGCAACAAGCCCGAGTGGATGGTGCTTACGGTCCTGCCGGTTCTGCCGCCGGACCTGCGCCCGCTCGTGCCGCTCGACGGTGGCCGCTTCGCGACGTCGGATCTCAACGATCTTTATCGTCGTGTCATTAACCGCAACAACCGGCTGCGGCGCCTGCTCGAGCTCAATGCGCCCGATATCATCGTGCGTAACGAGAAGCGCATGCTGCAGGAGTCGGTAGACGCATTGCTCGACAACGGTCGTCGCGGTCGCGCGATTACCGGGACGAACAAGCGTCCGCTGAAATCCTTGGCCGACATGATCAAGGGCAAGCAGGGCCGCTTCCGGCAGAACCTGCTCGGCAAGCGTGTCGACTACTCGGGCCGTTCGGTTATCGTTGTTGGCCCGACCCTCAAGCTGCACCAGTGCGGTCTGCCGAAGAAGATGGCGCTCGAGCTGTTCAAGCCGTTCATTTTCTCGAAGCTGCAGCTGCGCGGCGAGGCAACGACGATCAAGGCCGCCAAGCGGCTCGTCGAGCGCGAAGGTCCCGAGGTCTGGGATATCCTCGAAGAGGTTATTCGTGAGCATCCCGTTCTCCTGAACCGCGCGCCGACGTTGCACCGCCTCGGCATCCAGGCTTTCGAGCCGGTGCTGATCGAAGGCAAGGCCATTCAGCTGCACCCGCTCGTCTGCACGGCGTTCAACGCCGACTTCGACGGCGACCAGATGGCTGTACATGTGCCGCTGTCGCTCGAAGCGCAGCTCGAGGCGCGTGCGCTGATGATGTCGTCCAACAACATCCTGTCACCGGCAAATGGTGATCCGATTATCGTTCCGTCGCAGGACGTCGTTCTCGGCCTTTATTACATGACGCGCAAGCGCGTTAACGGCCGGGGCGAGGGCATGGTATTTGCGAACATCGACGAAGCTCGCCGTGCTTTCGAAAACGGTTCGGCCGAACTTCAGGCAGGCGTGCGCATTCGAGTGCCGACGTTTGAGGTTGACGAAGAGACGGACGAAAAAATTGCTGTCGAGAAACTCGTCGATACTACGGTCGGGCGCGCATTGCTGTCGGAGATTCTGCCGGCTGGCCTCGACTTCGAGCTCGTCAACAAGCCAATGTCGAAGAAGGCTATCTCCAATGTCATCAATGCCTGCTACCGAAGGCTGGGCCTCAAGCAGACCGTCGTCTTTGCCGACAAGTTGATGTATACGGGCTTCCGCATGGCGACGATGGCCGGCATCTCGATCGGCGTGAACGACATGGTTGTTCCCGAGAACAAGCAGGACATCCTGTCGGTTGCCGAGACCGAGGTCAAGGAGATTCAGGACCAGTACGCATCGGGTCTCGTAACCGACGGAGAGCGCTATAACAAGGTTGTCGACATCTGGTCGCGCACGAATGACCAGGTTGCGAAGGCCATGATGGACAAGCTCGGTTCGGAGAAGGTCAAGGACGCCAAAGGCAAGACGGTCGAACAGGAGTCGTTCAATTCGATCTACATGATGGCTGATTCCGGCGCTCGTGGTTCCGCCGCGCAGATCAGGCAGCTTGCCGGCATGCGTGGCCTGATGGCCAAGCCGGACGGCTCGATCATCGAAACACCGATCACGGCGAACTTCCGCGAGGGTCTCGATGTACTGCAGTACTTCATCTCGACCCACGGTGCTCGTAAGGGCCTGGCCGATACGGCGCTGAAGACCGCCAACTCGGGTTACCTGACGCGGCGTCTCGTCGATGTGGCGCAGGATCTCGTCGTCACAGAAGTCGACTGTGAAACGCAGAACGGCATCGCAATGTCGCCGCTCGTCGAGGGTGGCGACGTCGTCGAACCCCTGCGTGAGCGCGTACTCGGCCGTGTTCTGGCCGAGGCTGTGCTGATTCCGGGAACCGACAAGGTTGCGTTCGATGCGGGTACGATGCTGGACGAGCAGACGGTTGCCCGACTCGAGGAACTGTCCATCGACCACGTCAAGGTGCGGTCGCCGATAACCTGTGAAGTGCGCTACGGCGTGTGTTCGCAGTGCTACGGTCGTGACCTCGCGCGCGGTCACCGAATCAATATCGGTGAAGCCGTCGGCGTCATCGCCGCGCAATCGATCGGTGAGCCGGGCACGCAGCTGACGATGCGTACGTTCCACATTGGTGGTGCAGCGTCGCGTTCTGCCGCGGTCAATAACATCGAAATCAAATCGAACGGTATCGTAAAGCTCAACAACATCAAGACCGTTGCGCACCACAAGGGCTACCTTGTGGCGGTGTCGCGCTCAGGCGAGGTCTCGGTCATTAACGAACTGGGCCGCGAGCGCGAGCGCTACAAAGTCCCCTACGGCGCAACGATTACGGTTGCCGATGGTGACGACGTCAAGCAGGGGCAGATCGTTGCGAACTGGGATCCGCATACTCACCCGGTTGTCACCGAGGTGGCCGGTAAGCTCAAGTTCGAGGATTTCGTCGATGGCGTGACGGTTACCGAGCAGATAGACGAGTTCACGGGCCTGACCAGTATCGTCGTGCTCGATCCGAAGAGCCGCGGCGGCACGGGCAAGGACCTGCGTCCAGTGGCGCGTCTCGTTGATACCAAGGGCAACGACGTCTGCTTCGCGAATACCGAGATTCCGGCAGTCTACGCACTACCCGCGGGCGCGATTGTGTCGATGTCCGATGGTGCCGAGGTTGCGGTGGGCGACGTTATCGCGCGTATCCCGCAGGAATCGTCCAAGACGCGTGACATCACCGGTGGTCTGCCGCGCGTTGCCGACCTGTTCGAGGCGAGGAAGCCGAAAGATCCGGCGATCATGGCCGAGTACACGGGCACGGTCAGCTTCGGTAAGGAGACCAAGGGCAAGCGCCGACTCGTCATTACGGACGAGGCCGGCGAGAGCCACGAGGAGCTGATTCCGAAGTGGCGCCATCTCAACGTCTTCGAGGGCGAGCAGGTCGTCAAGGGAGAGGTCATCGCCGATGGTGAGCCGAATCCGCACGATATCCTGCGCCTGCAGGGCGTCGAAGCACTGGCCGATTACCTCGTTCGCGAGATTCAGGACGTCTACCGCCTGCAGGGCGTGAAGATCAACGACAAGCACATCGAAGTGATCATTCGCCAGATGCTGCGCAAGGTCGTGGTCGACTCGGCCGGCGAAAGCCGGTACCTGCGCGGCGAACAGATCGACAAGGCACGTTTCTTCGAAGTCGCCGAGACGCTCGAGGCTCAGGGCAAGGAGCCGCTCACGGTAGAGCCGTTGCTGCTCGGAATCACGAAGGCGTCGCTTGCGACCGAGTCGTTCATCTCGGCTGCGTCGTTCCAGGAAACCACGCGTGTTCTGACCGAGGCTGCCGTTCGCGGTCTTCGCGACGATCTTCGCGGTCTCAAGGAAAATGTCATCGTGGGCCGCCTGATCCCCGCCGGGACCGGCTTCGCGCACCATGCGGAGCGGCGCCGTACACGCGAGCAGGACCTTGCCGAGCAGCTCAAGGAGCTGGATGAAGCGGCTGTCGAGGAGGCCCAGGCCGAGAGTGAAGAGACTGCTGTCGAGGCGCCGGCAGAGGGCACCGAGGAAGCGACGACAGAAGCTTAAAAATCATGGGCTTGGGTGACGCTTGACAGCATCACGAGGGCGTCACTACAATGCCCGCCCTTAACCCCGGGGCCTGCCGTTGGCGGGCCCTGAAATTAGCGGGCGACTGCGGAAAAACTGTATTAAAGACAGTAGCTTAACGAGTTGCCCAGAACCCGACGTCTGAGCCGGAGGAGGTTCAGGGGTCGGGTGCGCGCGTTTGTTGTTGCATGAATGGGCGCTTTGAGTATTGGATTAATCAGACAGAAGAGGGCCCTATGGCCACAGTAAATCAGCTAGTTCGCAAGCCTCGCGCGACGAAACCTGCAAAGAGCACGGTGCCGGCGCTCGAAGCCAGCCCGCAGAAGCGGGGTGTGTGCACCCGCGTCTATACGACGACGCCCAAGAAGCCAAACTCGGCCATGCGCAAGGTTGCGCGCGTGCGCCTGACCAACGGCTTCGAAGTGACGTCGTATATCGGCGGCGAGGGACATAACCTGCAGGAACACTCTGTGGTGCTGATTCGCGGCGGTCGCGTAAAGGACCTGCCGGGTGTGCGCTACCACACGGTTCGCGGCACGCTCGACTGCGCAGGCGTTTCCGATCGCAGGCAGGGCCGCTCCAAGTATGGAACCAAACGTCCTAAATCGTAACAACACAGCGGCTTCGCTGAACCACAAAGGTCGATAAGCGAGACGCCAGAAAGCTAAAGAGAAACATAGATGTCCAGAAGATCACAGGCTCCAAAACGAACGATTCTGCCCGATCCCAAGTACGGCAGCGAGCTGCTTGCGAAGTTCATGAATATGATCATGAACGATGGCAAGAAGTCGGTTGCTGAGCGCATCATTTATGGCGCGCTCGACCGCATTGCCGAAAAAGAAGCAGGGGCGGATGAAAAGGCACTCGAGTTGCTGGAGCAGGCGCTCGAAAACGTCAAGCCCGTGGTCGAGGTGAAATCACGTCGCGTCGGTGGCGCGACTTACCAGGTACCTGTCGAGGTGCGTCCTGCTCGTCGTCAGACGCTCGCCATGCGCTGGGTCATCGATGCTGCGCGTCGGCGCAGCGAGAAATCGATGGCGCATCGCCTCGCACACGAGTTGCTCGATGCGGCGGAAAACCGCGGCACTGCCGTAAAGAAGAAAGAAGACACTCATCGCATGGCGGAGGCCAATAAGGCCTTCTCCCACTATCGCTGGTAACAGGCAAGTTCACTTGCCAGTGAGATCCAGGTTTTTGTCGTGGCCCGCACAACCCCAATCGAGCGTTACCGCAATATCGGCATCATGGCCCATATTGATGCGGGCAAGACCACGACGACCGAGCGTGTCCTCTTCTATACGGGTGTCTCCCACAAGTTAGGCGAAGTACACGACGGCGCCGCTGTCATGGACTGGATGGAGCAGGAGCAGGAACGCGGCATCACGATTACCTCGGCTGCGACTACCTGTTTCTGGCAGGGCATGGACCAGCAGTACGACGAGCACCGTATAAATATCATCGATACGCCGGGGCACGTCGATTTCACGATTGAGGTCGAGCGCAGCCTGCGCGTACTCGACGGCGCCATCACGGTGCTGTGCTCGGTTGGCGGCGTCGAGCCACAGACCGAGACGGTCTGGCGGCAGGGTAACAAGTACAACGTGCCGCGCATGATTTTCGTCAACAAGATGGATCGTGCCGGTGCTGACTTCCTGCGCGTGGTGCAACAGGTGCGTGAGCGCCTGGGCGCGAACCCGATACCGATTCAGCTGCCGATTGGCGCAGAGGAAAAGTTTGTCGGCGTCATCGACCTGATCGGCATGCGCGCGATCTACTGGGATGACAGCAGCATGGGCACGACCTATGAGGCGCGCGATATCCCGGAGGAGCTGGTTGCCGACGCCGAAACCTGGCGCGAGAAGATGATCGAGGCAGCCGCCGAAGGCGACGAAGAGTTGCTCGAGAAGTTCCTCGAGAGCGGCACGCTCGAGGACGACGAGATACGCCGGGGCCTGCGTGGCCGCACGCTTGCGGGCGAAGTTGTTGTCAGCATGTGCGGCTCGGCGTTCAAGAACAAGGGCGTGCAGGCGATGCTCGATGCGGTCGTCGACTATATGCCATCGCCGGTGGACGTACCCGCGATCAAGGGCATCGATTTCAACGAACACGAGGCGGAGCGGTTAGCCGATGACGATGAGCCGTTTGCTGCGCTTGCATTCAAAATCGCGACGGACCCGTTTGTCGGCAACCTGACATTCTTCCGCGTCTATTCGGGCGTCCTGAATTCCGGTGACACGATTTTGAATCCCGTGAAAAACCGCAAGGAAAGAATAGGACGCATCCTGCAGATGCACTCGAACGACCGCAAGGAAATCAAGGAAGTTCGTGCAGGCGATATCGCGGCTGCAGTCGGCCTGAAGGACGTCACCACAGGCGACACGCTGTGTGACATCAAGAATGTCATTACGCTGGAGCGCATGGAATTCCCGGACCCGGTCATTTCCGTAGCCGTTGAGCCGCGGACCAAGCCGGACCAGGAGAAGATGGCGACGGCATTGCAGAAACTGGCAAAGGAAGACCCGTCGTTTCGTGTGCATACGGACGAGGAATCAGGCCAGACGATCATCTCGGGCATGGGTGAGTTGCACCTCGATATCATCGTCGACAGGATGAAGCGCGAGTTCAAGGTCGAGGCAAACGTGGGCAAGCCGCAGGTTGCGTACCGGGAAACGCTGCGCAAGATGGTCGAGCAGGAATCGAAGTTCGTACGGCAGACCGGCGGCCGTGGTCAGTACGGTCATGTTTTCCTGCGCATCGAGCCGCTCCCGCCCGGCTCGGGCTATGAATTCGAGAATGCCATTGTCGGCGGCGTCGTGCCGAAGGAGTATATCGGTGCGGTGGACAAGGGCATCCAGGAACAGATGGAAAACGGCGTCGTCGCCGGATTCCCGGTCGTCGATTGCAAGGTAACGTTGTACGACGGTTCGTATCACGACGTCGACTCGAGCGAGATGGCATTCAAGATAGCGGGCTCGATGGGTTTTCGCGACGGCGCGCTCAAGGCCAGACCTGTGCTGCTCGAGCCGATCATGAATGTCGAGGTCGTGACACCGGAAGATTACATGGGTGACGTGATGGGCGACCTCAACCGACGTCGCGGACTGCCGCAAGGCATGGACGAATCGCCGTCGGGCAAGGTTATTCGTGCGGAAGTGCCGCTGGCCGAGATGTTCGGCTATGCGACGGATTTGCGCTCGATGAGCCAGGGCCGAGCGGTGTACTCCATGGAATTCGCAAAATATTCCGAGGTCCCGCAAAACGTTGCGGACTCGGTATTGAAGAAAGCATCGTAAGAGCGGCGTTGGCCGCAATAACTCAAACCCGGGAATAAGGGCAATGTCTAAAGAGAAATTTGAGAGAACGAAGCCGCACGTAAACGTTGGGACGATTGGTCACGTGGATCATGGCAAGACGACGCTGACGGCTGCGCTGACGAAGGTGATGGCGGAGCAGCACGGTGGTGAGGTTCGCGAGTTCGACCAGATCGATAATGCGCCGGAGGAGCGCGAGCGCGGCATTACGATTGCGACGGCGCACGTGGAGTACGAGAGTGAAAACCGTCACTACGCGCACGTGGACTGTCCGGGACACGCGGACTACGTGAAGAACATGATCACGGGTGCGGCGCAGATGGACGGGGCGATCCTGGTGGTGAGTGCGGCGGACGGTCCGATGCCGCAGACGCGCGAGCACATTCTGCTGGCGCGGCAGGTAGGCGTGCCGTACATCGTGGTGTACATGAACAAGGCCGACCAGGTGGACGACGAGGAGCTGCTGGAGCTGGTGGAGATGGAGGTTCGTGACCTGCTGTCGACGTACGAGTTTCCGGGCGATGACACGCCGATCATTACCGGTTCGGCGCTGAAGGCGGCCGAGGGTGACACGTCGGACATTGGTGTGCCGAGCGTATTGAAGCTGGTGGAGGCGATGGACAGCTACATTCCGGAGCCGGAGCGAGCGATTGACGGTGATTTTCTGATGCCGGTTGAGGACGTGTTCTCTATCTCTGGTCGAGGCACTGTTGTGACCGGGCGTATTGAACGTGGTGTTGTTCATGTTGGCGACGAGATCGAGATTGTCGGTATCAAGGAGACGGAAAAGACGACGTGCACGGGTGTCGAGATGTTCAGGAAGCTGCTGGACGAGGGCATGGCCGGCGACAACGTGGGCGTGCTGCTGCGTGGCACCAAGCGTGAAGAGGTGGAGCGTGGTCAGGTACTGGCGAAGCCGGGGTCGATTACGCCGCACACGAAGTTCGAGGCGGAGGTTTACATTCTGACCAAGGACGAGGGTGGCCGTCATACGCCGTTTTTCAAGGGCTATCGTCCGCAGTTTTACTTCCGTACGACGGACGTTACGGGTGCGGTGGAGCTGCCGGA
>WVYQ01000014.1:0-5106 GCA_011772865.1 Woeseiaceae bacterium
CAAGCGAGACGTAACTCCCTGAAAAGCGGGTGTAGTTCAATGGTAGAACATCAGCTTCCCAAGCTGAGAATGAGGGTTCGATTCCCTTCACCCGCTCCAGTTTTCTAGCCCCAGACAGAAAGGCACCTCCACACTATGCCCCCGAAGCCCTCGGCCAAGCCGAACGAGACTCGTATAACCCGCTTCCTGCACGTCGTCGAATGGCTCGGCAATGCGCTGCCGCACCCCGTGTCGCTGTTCGCATTGTTTGCTGCGGGCGTCGTCGTATTGTCCGGCATTCTCGGTTACTTCGACGTTGCGGTTATCGATCCGCGGCCCGAAGGCGCGAAGGGCAGGGCCGCCAACGGCATGATCGAGGTTGTGAGCCTGATGAATGCGGAAGGACTGAGACTGATCGTTCTCAATCTCGTCCGTAACTTCGTCGAGTTTGCACCGCTGGGCACGGTACTTGTCGCTTTGCTCGGCGTCGGCGTCGCCGAGCGCTCGGGCTGGCTGACGGCCGTCATTCGCGGGATGGTGCTGAAGGCGCCGCCTAGCCTGGTCACGGTCATCATCGTCTTTGCCGGTGTGCTGTCGAACACTGCGTCCGAGATGGGTTACGTCGTGCTCGTACCGCTGGCCGCAGTGGTGTTCTATTCGCTCGGCCGCCATCCGCTGGCAGGCCTGGCCGCCGCGTTCGCCGGCGTGTCCGGCGGCTACAGCGCCAATCTGCTCATCGGCACGGTCGACCCGCTGTTATCGGGCATCACGACCGAGGCCGCGCGCCTGATCGACCCGGGTTACGAGGTCGACGTGAGCGCCAACTGGTACTTCATGATCGCGAGTACGTTCCTGATCACGGCCATCGGCAGTTTCATCAGCCTGAAGATCGTCGAGCCGTCCCTTGGCGAATACGAGGGCATGCCCGATGGCCTCGATGACGAGGACTCGCACCGCATGGACCCGCTGTCGGCCGAGGAAAAGAAAGGTTTATGGCATACGCTGTGGGCGACGATTATCTTTGCCGGGCTCATTGTTTTGCTGGTCGTGCCCGAAGGCGCCATCCTGCGCAACCAGGAAACCGGCGGCGTTGCGGGCTCGCCGTTCCTGCGCGGCATCGTGGCGATCATCTTCGTGTATTTCCTGATGGTGGGCATTGTCTACGGCCGTGTGGTCGGCACGATCCGCAGCGACCGTGATGTGATCAACGCGATGGCGCATGCGATGAGCACGCTGGGACTCTACATCGCACTCGTCTTTTTCGCGGCGCAGTTCGTCAAATTCTTCGGCTGGACGAATCTGGGTTCAATTACAGCCGTTGCCGGCGCCAATTTCCTGCAGAACATCGGCTTCACGGGTCCGGTCCTGTTTTTCTTCTTTATCCTCGTATGCGCGTTCATCAACCTGATGCTGGGTTCGGCGTCTGCGCAATGGGCTGTGACGGCGCCCATCTTTGTGCCGATGCTCATGCTGCTGGGCTACGCACCCGAGGTCATCCAGGCCGCGTACCGGATTGGGGATTCGAGCACCAACATCATTACGCCGATGATGAGTTACTTCGGGTTCATCATGGCGTTCGTCGCGAGATACGTCCCGAAGGCCGGTGTCGGGACGTTGATCGCGATGATGCTGCCGTACTCCATCTCGTTCCTGGTGCTGTGGTCACTATTCTTCTTTGTCTGGACGTTTATTTTCGGACTGCCGGTAGGACCCGCGTCGCCGACGTATTACACGGCTGGCTGATCTCGCCGCGCATCAAGACGCTCAAAACAGCATGGCTCACACTTTTCTCCGGCTTCCTCGTCTTTCGCACCGATTCCACAGCGAAGTCATGCTGACGGGCGCATTCCTGCTCTGTCGACGTGGCAATCGGTCGGGTAACATGGGCGTGTCTCATGAGGTTCGGTAATCTACTGGTCCAGGCAAGGCGTCGGCGCGTCTTTCGTACCGCCGGCTTGTACGTCGTTGGCGCCTGGCTGTTGTTACAGGTTGCCGACATGGCATTTCCAGCGCTGTCGATTCCCGAGGAATCGATTCGTATTGTCTGGATCGCCGTTATTCTGATGTTCCCGGTCGCGATCGCCTTTGGCTGGCGCTACGACATTCGGGAAGGGCGAATCGTTCGAACCAGCGATGTAGACGAAAGCGTCCCCTTGTCCCTGCAACGGCCCGACTACCTGGTGCTCGGGGCGCTAGGTGTCGTTGCGATAGCAATCGTTGTGGGTTCGTTATCCGAGATTTCTGACACGCAAAAGCCGGTAGCCCAAAGTAGCCCGACTGAGCACATCGATCTTGCCTCGATTGCCGTACTCCCCTTTGCCGCCGTCACCGCGGAGTCAGGCGACGAATACCTGGCGGACGGGATTTCGGAGGTACTCATTCATCAGTTGTCGAACGTTCCGGAGCTCAAGGTCATTGCCCGCACCACCTCGTTCATGTTCAAGGGCCAGAATATGGATGTGCGCGAGATCGGCCGGCAGCTCGGCGTAGCCGCTGTTCTCACGGGCAGCGTGCAACGCTCCAGGGACAGGCTGCGCATCACGGCCCAGCTGATCGATTCCCGGAGCGGAACGGCTTACTGGTCGGAGGAATTTAATCGACAGGACGACGACATATTCGCGATCCAGGACGAGATTGCCAGGCACGCTGTCGATATGTTACCTGCCGCGTTACTTGCGCAGAGTCCGGCATCGAGTGTTGGCGAGATCGGTACGGATAACCGCGAGGCCTACGAGGAATACCTCAAGGGCCTCGAGCAGCTGCACATCGGCAGCGTCGAATCATTGCCCCGCGCGCTCGAACATTTCGAGCGTGCAATCGAACTCGACGACGGATTCAATGAAGCGCGAGTCGGGTTGCTGAGAACATACCGCGCGCAGACCTTCATCTTTCAGATCGACTATGCCGAGTTGCTGGTCAGGAACCAGACCATTCCCCGGGAAATACTGCAGCGCGACCCGGATTCAGCCCAGGCAAAAAATGCCCTGGCCGGTGCCGACTTCAGCTTGCATTTCCCGACCGGATCGGGCGAGGCAGTACGTCTCTGGAATGAAGCCCTGGAAACGGCGCCAAACGATCCATGGATCCTGATGCATTACGCCTATTACCTCGAGTGGAACGACCGCCCGCAGGAGGCCATCGAGACCCTCGGCAAAGCACTCGAAGTCGACCAGTTGGCACCGTTAGTGCTCGCGAACGCTGCGAGACAGGGCGACCTCGCCCATGCAAAGACGTTACGTGAGAAGTTTCCAGAGAACCCTGCGGGATGGGCCGTTCCGGGTGAAGTGTATNNGTCGCCGAGGAAAAAAGCCCGCAGGACCCGGAGTTTCCCGCCTTAATGGCGATGATCTACATGACCGCAGGCCTGCTGGATGAGGCCGAAGCGGCGGTACGTCGCGCCGAGTCCCTCGGGCCCGGAGCGTCTGTAAGCGTCGCTGCACGCATCGCCTTGACGTACCTGCAGGAGGGTTTGGCACCGGCGGGCGAGCCGGCCTTGGCCGCCATGCGCAGCGGACTCCCGCCGCGCCAGTTTTCTCCCATCGTTCTCTGCAACCTCGGGTTGCAATATGCATTGCATACCAACAGGCCCGAGGAATTTATCGCGGCCTATGCGATGTTTTTCGAGACCCCCGGGATGGGCGGCGCCAGGGATCTTCGGCAGAATCCAATCGCCTCGACAGGAGACTACATGTATCTCAGTCAGTTGGTGCCAGCGCTGCATGCGGCCGGAGAGACCGACACCGCGGAGCAGATTCTTTCCCGACTGAAGGCGTTCTTCGAAGATTCCAGTGATACGTTGAGACACCATGATACCCCGTACCGCCTGCAGCTTTACTCCGAAGACGTCGCGGGTGCGCTGGATACGCTGGAAGAGCTTGTCGACGACGGACGCGGTGGCCACATTCCGTCGTGGTCCACGAATCCGACTGAGCTTCGCTGGTGGCTCGAGTTCGATGGCGTTCTCGCCGAGCCGCTGAAGAGCAGTCCGCGCTATGCCGAAATTCTCGAGAAGCGCCGAGTACACGTAACTCAGGAACGCCAGGCAATCCTCGCCGTCATCAACAAAGAGGCTGAAGCCACGAGGCCCTAGTTTGGCGAGTCTCCGAAGTTGTATCGAGCGCTAAGTCCCCAGGTGCGCGGCCGCGCATAGGTTGCATACGCGAGGCCAAAATCCGGCTTGTTGGAACCACCGGCAACGATGTAGCGTTCATCGGTCAGGTTGTCGCCGAACAGAGTGATTGCCCAGCGCGCATTGCTGCTCTCGAGATTCACCGCCGCAAAGAGCAACCCGTGAGCGGATTGTTTAACCTCGGGCGTATTGATCGCGTCTTTGTACATGTCGTCGCGCCAGGAGTAGTCGGCGCGCAGAGTCAGCTGACCGAGCTGTCCGACATCGGTTGACCACCGAACCCCGAGATTGGCGGTCCACTCAGGGGCGTTCGGCAATTCGTTGTCGATACTTATCGGTGCAACCAGTCCTGCCAGGTCATCTTCGTCGAGCCGCGTGTACCTGGCATCGAGGTAGCTGATGCCTGCCTGAATCGAGATTGCACTGGTCGGAACAAATACGAGTTCGACTTCCGCGCCTGTCGATTCCGCCTCCGCGGCATTGCGAAACTCCGGCGCTACATTGTTGAAGACCGGGAACTGAATGTCCGTGTAGTCATAGTGGAACGTCGCCGCAGCCAGGCTGAATCGCTCGTGCTTCATCTTGAGTCCGAGCTCGTAGGCAGTGATTTCTTCTGGTTTGAACGGCAAGAAGTCGTCTCTCGGAATCAGCACGATCGTGTTGAACCCGCCGCTCTTGAAGCCCTGTGAAATGCTTGCGTAGAACTGCAGACCTGATTCAAACGAGTACTGCAAGCCGACGGTTGGTGAGACATTATCGAACGACTTCGTGGTCTGCCCATTAGCCACCAGGCCGCTGTTATCGATGGCGGTCTTTTCTTCCCGCGTATAACGTAACCCGGCAAACGCCGACAGGCGATCGCTAAACGCATAGTCCAGGTGAAAGAATGCGGCAATGCTATCGGCCTCCGACCACGTGGCAGGCCCGTCATTCCCCAGCGGCACGCCGAACAGGGGATTGGGCACGCCGAAGACCGGGTCGACGGGTACTTCGGCAAG
>WVYQ01000014.1:5158-32782 GCA_011772865.1 Woeseiaceae bacterium
GGTCCTGATCGTGCTTTCGACAATCGTCAGCGGTGACAGGTCGCTATCCGAACCCCATGCGCTATCGAGCGATCTGTAGCCAGTGATCGATTTGAATGTCAGATTGCCCGGACTCCATACAACAGTCGCCGTGAGTCCGTCAGCATCGATTTCTGACAGCGTCTGGCCCGTCGCGTAGTTCGTGTACTCGCTGGGGGTCAGGAATCGGTCATCATAGGGAACGCCGTCACCGAATCCCTCCACGGAATTGGTCGGCGCGACGAAGAAGTTGTAGGCGCCGGCCAACGACATCGGGTCGGGATCTGCGAACGCCAATGTGAGCACCGCGGCATCCTGACGCGTCCTGGTCAGATCGTAAGCAAAGGTCACATCGATATTGTCGTTGGGGAGCCATCGCAGCGCAGCTCGAGCGCTATCGGTATTGATGTCACCGAACTCTGACCCGTCTTGCAGGCTGGACCCGTACCCGTCCTGGTTGAGACTCGATGCTGAGAACCGGGTGAACACCGTGCCGGATATCGGGACATTGAGAACACCACGAGCATCCAGCCGGCTGTCACTCCCGGCGGTTACATCGGCCCAGCCGGAAAACTCGGGGGCAGGCTGCAGCGTTTTGACCGTGACGGCGCCGCCGGTCGTGTTGCGGCCGAACAGGTTGCCTTGCGGGCCGCGCAGTACTTCGACCTGGGCAACGTCGTGAATGCCGAGAACGCTGCCGATGGCCCGACCGATGTACACACCGTCGAGGTATACCCCGACCGCCGGATCGGCGCTGCTTTCAAAAAAGCTGCCGGACTGGCCGATGCCGCGAATGAAGACCGCCGAGAAATTGCCGGCGCCGAGAAAACTCTGGTCCCATACGAGATTGGGTGTGTAGCGGGCGACTCCGGCAATATTGGTGAGTTTGAGAGCCTCGATTTCCGCGTTGTCGAACACGGAAACCGAAATCGGGACGTCCTGCAGCGGCCGTTCACGTCTTTGCGCGGTGACGATGATCTCTTCGATATAGGCATCGGTATCGACTGCGCTTGATTCCGCCACCGTCCCCTGCGCACGGCCCGCAACAGGGACGAGAAGAAGGAGTAGGGCGAGTAGCAGGAAGAGACATACGAGGCGGGCCAACCGGAAGTGTAGTTGGAGGGCTCGAACAGGGAATGAGCTCTGCATTGGTAAACCCCTTTGGCGCGTATAGTTTGGTTGTATGCCCCCAGGCTAATCAATAGCGCAGCTCAAGCTGCTTCGCCATACGGAAGTTCCGCAAATATTGCCCATGCGCGTTGAACAGCCGATTCCACAGGCAATTCATGCTGACGGTCACATGTCCATTATGGGAGCATAATGCTCCGGTCTTCGGTCACGGAGCAACCCCCAACCGGCGCGCTCTGCACGAATTGCGCCGAGATCGAATGCGTGCAGCAGTATCTCCTCGTCATCTTCTCCCGCTTCCTCCACTATTGCACCCGTGTGATCGGCGATGAATGACGAACCGTAAAACTCGAGTGAGCAGGTTTCGCCGTCTTCCCTGCCGATTCTGTTAGACGCCACAAGTGGCACCATGTTGGCAGCTGCATGACCCTGCATCGCTCGCTGCCACTGGTCGCGGCTCTTGGGACTCGGATCGGGGTCACTCCCGATTGCCGTTGGATAGAACAGGATCTCCGCACCCTGCAGAACCAGGGAGCGCGCCGTCTCCGGGAACCATTGATCCCAGCAGATTCCGACGCCGATGCTTCCGTATTTCGTCTCGGAAACGACAAAGCCCGTATCGCCCGGTGAGAAGTAGTACTTCTCCTGATAGCCCGGCCCGTCGGGGATATGAGTCTTACGATAATGCGAGACGATCAAACCGTCAGCGTCGGCAACGACCACCGAGTTGTAATAGACATTCTTGTCGCGCTCGAAAAACGAGATCGGCAACACAACGTGCAGCTCCCTGGCCAGTTCCTGCATGTGCTTGACGACTCTTGAATCATGGACGGGCTCGGCGAGCTCGAAGTGTTTCTCGAGCTGATCCTTGCAGAAATACGGTGTCGCGAACAATTCCTGAATCAGGATGATGTTTGCCCCATCTTCTGCCGCCCTGCGAACAAGCGATTCTGCATTGGCCAGGTTGGCCTCGATGTCCCAGCCACATGCCATCTGGGTTGCAGCCACATTTACTAATCGATCACTCATTTCGTTTTCCCTGTGCGCAGCGTGTGGGCTGAGCAACATTCTTTTGGGCCTGGTGCGTCTCCGCCAGGAGACTCAGCTGCTCGAGCAAAATCGCACGAGGCAAGTGGCACAGTACCCCCAGCAATTGAGGGGAGACAATACCGGTACATCGTGACGCCTGCCCGAAGGTCTGTGATTTCCGGGTCCGACGCACCCGGTGTGAGCTGAAAGATTCCAAAAGCGTGGTACAGACCCCGGGGCTACGGGAACCAGCTTTCACTTCTCCAATCGGCCCGGAATCGCTTAGAATCCAAGCACTTTCGCTTTTGTGCTCACCGGGAGCTGGATGAGAGTTAACTCCCTGATTTACAGGTGTCGTTCAATGCCGGGACATCAGCTTCCCAAGCGCGGTATGAGGGCTCAATTCCCCTCACCCGGCCCTATCGCCGATCGCGTAGCTACAGAATGGACATTGGACTTCTGATTCTCGGCCTCGCGGGCCTTTGGTTAGGCACCGAGATCACGATCAGTGGCGCAGTATCTATCGCCAAGCGATTCGGCGTGTCCGAGTTCATCATCGGCGTTGTCATTCTCTCGATTGGCAGCGATCTCCCCGAACTTGCCATCGCTATAGATGCCGGTATCAAGAACCTGGTTGGCGGCGACTACTCGGACGTCGTTGTTGGCAGCGCTATCGGCAGTTCGCTGGGTCAAATCGGGTTTGTGCTCGGTTTCGTGGGGTTGCTGTCATACCTTACCCTGCCGCGCCGCACGACTTATCGGCACGGCGCTACTTTGCTTGGCGCTCTCATGCTGGTCGCCGTGTTCGGCTATGACGGTGTGGTGACGTTCACCGAGGGCCTGGCCCTGTTGCTTGTCTACGGGATCTACCTTGTAGCCCTTCTGAACGAAATCAACGGTAGCGCGGATGTCGTGCAAGATGGCGACAAGCCTGCCTGGCGGTCCTCGCTGTATCTCGTCATCGGTTTGATCATTGTCGTGGGCAGTGCCGAGATGACCGTATCGTCAGCCGTCGGCGTTGCACAGATGCTTGGGCTCAGTGACGCGGTCGTTGCAATCATCCTGATCGGTTTCGGCAGCAGTTTGCCGGAACTGACCATCTCGATCGGAGCGGTAATGAAGGGGCACCATCGCATGTCGGTAGGCAACCTGATCGGCAGCAATGTATTCGATACTTTGGTTCCGATTGGCGTGGCGGCCGTCATCGCCCCATTGAGCTTTAACGAAAGCATCTTGCGTGTTGAGGTGCCGTACCTGGCCTTGGTCACGTTTTTGGCGTTGTTCTTCTTTATTCGCAAGCGCGGCATTCAGCGTTGGGAGGCAGCGGTCGTGCTGGGACTCTATTGCGCATATGTCTTCATGAAGCTGACGACTTCAATCGTTCACTGACACATTAATTCCTGATCGCTGAATAGAAGCGATGCCGTACGGCCAGGAGCAGGCAAAGCACGAGAAGCAGCGGGGATATTGCACCGCCACCGCTGCCGCCGGTGCCTTCATTGACCCCGATCTTGATCGTGCGCACCGCGGATGACGTATTGCCGGCCCGGTCGGAAATGCTGTAGGTCAATGTTTGGGTACCCACGGACGTCGTGTTGACTGTGCCTGTGATGACGACCTGGTCCGAGATGTCGCCATCGATGTCATCGATAGCAGTTACACCCGGCTCGACATAGGGTTCGCCGGCGGCGAGCGTGATTGTGGGCTCGCCGAGAAGCTGCAGGTCCGGCGCGATCCGGTCACCGAGACCGAGCTGGCCTATGCCGTTGTTTGCATGTATTTCGAGGCCGGCGCCATCGAACCCGATGAGTACGAGGTCGAGCGACTCATCGCTGTTGAAGTCGACGAGTACACCGCGCGTCATTCCGCTACTGACGAGTTGTTCAGGCGCAAGACTCAGTCCACCGACCGAGGAGCCGAGATAAACCTGGTGTACCCCTGCCTGGTTGATGGCCGCGACATCGGTCCATCCGTCGTCGTTGATATCTCCCGCCAGCAAACCGCTCACTGGCGATGCCCCGAACGATTGGCCGGCGGAAAACTGGCCGTTGCCTTGCTGGTAAAACACCTGGTGCTGAGGGACCTGCAAATCATCGCCGTCGAGCCCCAATAGCAGGTCAGGGCTGCCGTCGCTGTTGATATCAGTGATGCTTAATGCGCGAACACTTCCTGACTGCAGCGTTTGCTGGCTGAACGAGGTGCCCGATCCATTATTGAAATAGAGCTCGACGGTACGATCGGTCGGTCGAATCGAGGCGATATCCGGACTTCCATTCTGATCGATGTCGGCAATCTCGACGTCGAGCCCTCCGGTATCACTGAGCGATGACAGGACAGCATCGTCGGCGTCGCCGCTTTGCGCGATTACGATACCGGCCGAGCCCGCGATAACCAGTTCCGACACGCCATTCAGATCGAAGTCGGCGCCGATAACCTCTGTAACGACGCCGACGTTCGCTTGCAGCCGCGCGGTGCTGGCAAATCCACCCGAGCCGTCGTTAACGAATATTTCAGCCGTACGGTTCGGCAATCCTCCTGCGGCGATGTCGAGGTGACCGTCGCCATTCCAGTCGAGCAGGGTAATGGCATTGGCGCCAGTCGCAGATCCAAGGCTGGTTCCCGGTGTCGCAAGTGCGCGGTTACCGTTGTTGAAGTACACGATTGTCTCTGCGCCTGCGGCGGCGACGTCGATCTGACCGTCACCGTCGAGGTCGCCGGCATCAATATCCGCACCCGCAAAGTTGATTACCTGTGTCGGCCCTTCGCTGAATTCGGCGACGATCTGTGCGCTTGCGAGGTCCGTGTTGTTGTCGGGCCTCCGGTCGTCCGCGGCCAGGACGCCCAGTATCGAATTATCGCCGGCGTCGTCCTGAATGCCCTGGACCGAGTACGTCACAGCTGTTCCCGCTGCCAGCCCCACGATATTGCAAGACATTGTCGGTGAACTCGTGTTGTTGCCCGACAGCGAACAGTCACCCGGGGCCGTCAACGACAACGCGGGTCCCGCCGTGGCCCAGTCAGCAGTCAGCACGCCGAGCTCGAGGTCGCCGGGCCCATTGTTCTGCACAACAAGCTCCCATCGTGATGTTTCTCCGACACCTATCGGGTTTGTTAAAACCTGCACGTCCAGCGACACATCGGCGCGGTTGTCTTCGCGTATCGTCAGGTCGAACCTCAAGATTGCGTATGCGCCGAATCGATCCGTGGCCCTGATTTCCACTTCATACGGTCGGGATCTCGCGTCGCCCTTTTTCGGCATGCCCGATAACACGCCGCTGATTGGATCGATGGCCAGCGAACCACTCTTGGGGAGACCCTTGGCGCTGAAAACGAGCACATCGTCCGGGTCCGGGTCGACAAAATTGTCGGCCAGCGCGAGCTCGAAAATGGCACCTTCCGCGGCTTCCTGATCGTCGACAGGCTCTACAACTCTTGGCGGTGAATTGGGCACCTCCTCGATCGAGATTGAGACCGTTGTGCGACGCGAATAACCCGTGCCATCGAACGCGCGATACCGAAACGAATCTTCATCCGAATCGCTGCCGTCGTGAACATAGATGAACGTGCCGTCCTCGCGGAATTCCAGGCTGCCATGGTCCGGTTCCCTGACCAGGATAGCCGTCAGATCATCGCCCTCGAGGTCGAAGTCATTGTCGAGCACGCTGGCGTTGCCGCTATCCAGCCGGTCCGACGTGCCGCCCCGGGTGACCGTCAACGAGTCGCTCCGGGCAAATGGCGGCCAACCAGTCGCCAATGCGTCAGACGCAAGGCACAGCATGACGAGGCAGGTGATCAGTCGTGGCAAAAGGCGATCCATGATTGGATTCTTGTTGTAATGAATTACGTTAAACAGAGTTTAGCCAAACGCCCGCTCAGCGCAACTCCGAACCGGATCAATAGATTATGGTAAATGATTGATTTAGCGACGGTTTGCTTGCGACCGTCTGCTCTAATTCGATCCCACGCTCGGGTTATCTGTCGTAAACGAGCTGATTCTCAACCAGCGCTTGATGTGCCTCGTGTAGACGGGGGCAGCATCGACCTTCATACGCCCGGCATCAATGGCGGGAAGCATGTCAATCTCGTCGTACCAGATGCGCGTCATGACATCGAGGGTCGATGTGATGTACACGTCAACTTCGAAACCGAGGTCGGTATCGCAAACCTGGACCTCGCCATCACGCACGTGGATATAACCTGCCGGTGCTTCACCGATGTCGGTCAGCGTCAGTTGTATCGATGTGTTTCCGGATGGTAACTGGTCGACATCGATGCCTCCCGCCAGGTCGCGGATCAGCCCGGCGGCGGTGTTTTGTTTGTCGGTCATGCCATCGCGCGCCCAGCACATGCCCCACTTGCCCATCTCGGTCAGGACCGGCGCCAGCGATTTTCCGGACGGCGTCAGGAAGTACTCGTAACGATTGGCCTTTTCGCCGCACTTGCGAATGATGAGTCCTTGTTCTTCGAGAAATCGAAGCCGGTTTCGGAGTAGAGACGGCGAAATGTTCGGAATGAACTTCTGGATTTCGGAATAGCGCGTCGAACCGAAGAACATTTCGCGAATGATCTGCAGGGTCCACCGCTCGCAGAGGACCGAAGCGGCCATGGAGATGGGGCAGGCCTCGTTGTAGTCGTACATCTGTCAAGTCTCCGCTATCCGATTTCCAGCACGAAAAACTTACTACAAAAAGTGTAGTGAATTGCTACAGATTCTGCCCTTATCCGCGAGTCCTGGCCTCCCTAAAGTCTCACTCATGGCATCACATGAGAGGAGAACGGAAATGAAAGTGACCCATTGGAATGCCGGCGACGCCGCTTGCGGAGCCCTCATCGTGGGCCTGAAGCGCCAGCTCGACAAGGTAGCAAGCGGGCAACTGCTTCACGTAACCGCATTGAGCGCGGGTGCCCCGGTCGACCTGCCGGCCTGGTGCCGGGTGACCGGTCACACGCTGGTCGATGCCGACCATCCCAAGTATGTCCTGAGAAAGAAAGACCACTGATTCACATGCAAAACTGATTGAGGAGAAGAAAATGTCTGAGCAAAAGAAACTGGTAATCGTAAATTCACGCGGCTTCGACGACGAGCGTTCATCTGTCGCCTGGAGCATTGCCAATACGGCATCGGCATCGAACATGGACGTTACCGTGTTCCTGGTCGCCGCCGGCGTCGACTGGGTGCGTAAAGGAGCAACGGATGTCGCGCAGCTGAACCCGCTCGACCCGAGCATTGGCGACATGATCAGAAGCTTCCTGGGCAATGGCGGCCGAATCCTGGTATGCCCGCCGTGTGCCAAGGTACGCGGTTACACCGAGGAATCGCTGATCGATGAAGCGACGATTGCCGGTGCGCCTGTCATGCTCGAGGAGATCGCCGCGGGAGCGGCCTCGCTGTCGTTCTAGCGATTGGCGGATTGGGACGACGATCCCCGACTGCCTGGCAGGTGAAGGCTTCCGATGTGCCAGTTACTCGCATCGTGAGAATCGCCACTGACCCGAAATTCCTGCATCGGGAACAGGTAACCAGGCGCGTCGGGGTTATTCCCGAAGCCATATAAGGCATGAAAGCGATCGCGTTCTTCACCCGCGAGGGCGCCGAAGGCCGGGTTACCGGGAAACGAACTGTCGACGCCGAGGATGTTGGCGATAGTGGCCGGCACGTCGATGATCGACGTAGGCTTACCGGAGACCTGCAGCGCGCCGGTCGCCGCCGGCGGCTTGGCGGCCAGCATCGGACTGGCCATTGCCACGGTCATCGCGGTTATCTCGGCGGCCGAAGTCTCGTGACCCTGGAAGCCATCGATGGGCACCCAGGCGCCATGATCCGCCATCAGAACAATCAGGCTGTTGTCATACGCCCCGAGTTCTTTCATTTTTCGCAATATTGCGGCTACGCGAAGCAATCCACAGGTCGCATGTTCGACTACGGTTTCACGCGTTGTCGGCTGTCTGCCGGCATATTTGCAGCTCGCCGTGCCCACGGTTGGCTTGTGAGCCAGCATAACGTGAATCAACTTGTAGACAGGCGAAGATCTGCCGACGGACAGGTTTTCCGCCATCTGGTTCAGGAAGGCGACATCCGAAAAATACTGTATATGCAAATACTCCTCGGATCGCGCTCGAGCCTGGAAGATCCACAGTTCATCGCGATGGACCAGCGCTTTTACGAAATGCGGCACCACACGAAATAGCGCCAGGTCGGCCAGCTTCGCCGACTCGAGTGCAACGATGTCGTCACGGTTAAAACTGAAGCCTGGTGTGATGCCGTAAAGGTTGGTGTGCCTTGCGGCGCTATAGACGTTCCCAATGCCGATCGGTGCGGCAATGTCGACTTCGTAGCCCGCGTCCAGGGCGGCGCCCAATATGGTGTCGCCCCGCAATGCTGCTTCAACAAAGTCATCCATGGGCACCTCGTTGCGGTAAAGCTTGCCGGTCAACAGTGCCGGGATCGTGAGCTGCGTATAGGGGTAGGCGCCGAGGTTCTGTTCGAATAACGTAAAGCCCCGGAGCTCATCGATAATCGAGTCACCGTGCTCGCCATCGAGAATGTTTCGGAAGATGTCGGTCTGAAAACCGTCCATGACAATATGCACGACGTTCGCTTTATCCGATAACTCGAAAATACTTGCGGTGTTTTCCGGCTCCGCGAAGACATCTTCCCGTACGAGCAACTCGCCGTTTCCGGATACGAGTGTTAGCGCCGCACCGACAGTCTGCATTGCAAATACGGCTATCGCGCACATGACAAGCGTGCGACCAAAGCGTGTGTAAAACCTGACGGCCACGGTCAGCACGCCTATCCAGATAGCGGCATCAAGCACGCCCCTCCATGCTCCCGCAGTCCACGCGATCGACCTGCCGTCGAGTGCGCCGTAATTCCACACCAGGATATTGCCCTGCAACCAGGCCAGACAGCCGAGAGCGGCCAGCACAGCCCAGTAGCGGCTGAGCGCGTCCTTGCCCAGGAATGCGCCAGGGAGCGCCAGCGCCAGCACAGCGATAGTGACATAGGGCAAATATGTGACCAGCAACCACGGCCAGGCAATCGAGAATTCCGACACGTTGCCCGAATAAATCGTAAGGCTGACGAATACGGCAACTGTCAGCAGGAGAATTGCTGCAAGCGCGGCCGTGATCCCGACGTTGCTAAGTCTCACCATGTCAGTCTCGCTCGAACCAGTACAGTTTACGTCCGCTGGCCGACACAGTCTCCGAGCGAACGATGCGCGCGCGGTCAGCAAGGAGCGATTCGAAGGAGTCGGCATCGTAGTCATCGAAAATGTCTTCGCGCAGCTGCAGCAAACGTTTCACCATCGGGTCGCTCTTGGGTACGAATTCAAGGACGCCAGCCGGCGCCATTGCGATCAACCAGTCCAAAACCTCGTGCAGCGGGATGTTTCGGGCAATGGCGAGATGGTGGATCAACGCGAGCGCAACCACCGCATCGCCTTTGGCGCGTTCGCTGAAACCGGCACGCTCCGATTCCCGCCAGCCCTGCCCGGGGCTCGGGTTTGCCGCGTCGAGGAGCAAGGGGAGAAAATTGACGCCGGTGTCTCGGGCGCGACGGTAGGCATGCTCGAGCGCGCCGTGGTCGAAGTCGAAACCTATTGATCGTGTTGCGCCGCTCTCGAGCGCCACGATGGAGTAGTCACCGGTATTGCAGCCGATGTCGAGGAAGGTGTTCGGTTTGCCGTGACTGACGAACTTGCTAATGAAGGCACGCTTGTTGGCCGCCTCTTGTTCGTCGTAACTATTGTCCGCGGCGTAGTCCTGCCAAACAGTCCGGCCGTCGGACTTCGGCGTCTGCTTTGCGATCCATCCACGCAAGCTGCGCAACATCTGTTCGAAACCGATCTTGGGCAAGCGTCGGGACTGTGCTTTGGTGAGCGCATCGGAACGATCCGACGATCGTTGAAGCTTCGCCTGCATAAAGACATTGGTAAGAACTTGCCAGGAGAAGCGGCTCTGCCACGGCAGCATCATGCTGAGTTCTTCAGCAGTGATGCCTTCAAGAGACCCGCGGTACCAGGCGTTGTGCGGCACGCCCCGAAGCGAACGAAGTAGCAGCGGATTGATGAACTGCTCGCAGAACTGGCGATGGCCCGCCCAAAATTCGCCGTCCTCGTAACGTCTGAAAGACAGGTGGTCGATGAACACCGGTCGTGGTCCGTCGAACTGCACGTTGTATGCGCTGCTGTCGGTCAGTGCGACGCCCCTGGCGAGTGCAGCGAGCTGGATATCCAGGTGCAACAGCGCCGCATCTTTCAGGGCGGAGAAGCACCACTCATAGGGATAAGAAATCAGCGGCAGTCGCGGATGCTCGAGAACAAGGGCGGCATCGGCCCCGTGATTCCCGAGGACGTCCTTATCGACAACGGTTTCATCGACCAGTTTGCCGATCTTGATGAGCTCTTCGACGAGACCGGTCGAACGAACAAACTCGAAGTCTTCGATAGCCGCGGGCATGACCGTGCGAAAGACACGGCCGCCGACCGTGAAGATGCGCCCCCTGCGATCTCGATAGGAACCGGGCAGAGGCGTGGCTTCGGACATTTAGCTCTGGTCGCCGGAATCGACCTGCGGTGCCGGGTTCTGCTCCGTCTGGTTCTCGACGTTCGGCGTTCCGCCGGTCAGCGATGACAGGAACGACTTGAACCTGTGCCAGTACAGTCGCAGGAACCCGATTGCCACGGCAATACCGGCGAGGATGCTTTGCAGAATGATGCTGCCTGTCCCGGGGTCCAGGTATGCGTGACTGGGCGCAGCAAACATCAATGCTGCGAGGCCAGTGGTACTTGCGAGCCATTTTCCCTGGCCGGGTCTCCGATTCATTGCGCCGAATTCCTGTAAATGCCCTGCGAAACAGCATCTTAGCGTTTAACATAGTCCGCATCACCGGGATTCTTGTGAACTGATCCACAGTTTCCCGTTTTGATGCTATTGTCTCGGAGGCCTCCGGGGAGGGAGCTGCGTGGGAAACCTGTTTAGCGAACTGAAACGGCGCAATGTCGTGCGAGTAGGCATCGCCTACATCGTGATCGGGTGGGTCGTGCTGCAGGTCGGCGACGTGCTTTTCGAGATGTTCGAGACGCCGACGTGGGTTGGCAAGACGCTGGCCGCAATATTGTTGCTCGGCTTTCCGTTTGTTTGCCTGTTTGCCTGGGCGTTCGAGTTGACGCCCGAGGGGGTGAAGCGTACCGAGGAGGTCGATCGCTCCGAGTCGATCACGCATTCCACGGGCCAGAAGCTCAACCTCGTCATTATTGCTGCGCTCGTCATCGCCCTGGGGTACTTTGTCTGGGAGCGCCAGGGCCTGGTCGAGCAAGGTGCCGATGTCCAGCTTGCCGCTGCAGTCGACAAGTCAATTGCCGTGCTGCCGTTCGTCAACATGTCGTCTGACGAGGAGCAGGAGTGGTTCGTTGACGGGCTTACCGAGGAAATCCTGAATTCACTCGCGAGGACGCCCGACCTGCTGGTCGCATCGCGCACGTCGTCGTTCCAGTACAAGGGCAGGAACGAGGACATCTCGGCGATCGCGAAAGCTCTCGGTGTGGCGCACATTCTCGAGGGCTCCGTTCGCCGGGGCGGTGACCGGTTGCGCGTAACCGCACAGCTGATTCGGGCGAGTGACGGCTTCCATCTCTGGTCAGAGACCTTCGATCGGGAACCGAAAGACGTTATCGAAATCCAGGAAAACGTCGCGATCGAAATCGCCAATGCGCTCAAGACCGCGATGGATCCCGAGGCTTTGAAGCAAATGGTCTCCGCGGGCACGGCTTCGGTCGCGGCCTACGAGGCCTACCTGGAAGGACTTGCCCGGGAGGGCCGCTCGGGCGCAACCGGAAACATCGAAGACTACTATAGCGCGTTTGAGGCGTTCGGCCGCGCGCTGGCCGCCGATGAAACGTTCGCGCTGGCGCATTGGAAACAGGCTATCTACTGGTATAGCCAGCTGGCCGTTACGCAGGTGGGCTGGGGTGATACGGAGATCGCGCTTGAAGAGATCGTGGCGAACTACGGGAAATCGCTCGATGCCGCGATCGCCAATGTCGAGAACGAGGCCATGGGTCTGAAGTTCAGGGCGGCCAAAGCCGATTTCGAGTTTCGACTCGTCGATTCTCGAGACTTGCTGAAGCGCTATCTCGAAACCTATCCGCACGACATCGAAGGCCAGCAGAACCTAATGTCTTCTTTCGCTGAGATGACTGATTTCGAGGGGGCTGCCGGGTACGTCGATCGCTTCGTCGATGATTCACACGATGACCCGATACAGATCAATGCGCTGCTCAACAACATACTTTTTGCCGGGCATGTCGACGCTGCCGTGGGCCTCGCCCGCGAGTCGGTGCGGCGCTTTCCACAGCACGCCTTCCTGGCCTACCAGGCGCATCGCGTGCTGCTTTGGGCGGGCCACACTGAGGAGGCGGCAGCCCTTGTCGATCCGCTACGGCGATCGGAGTATCCCGAGGACAATATCCTGCTTGTTCTGATCCGCCAGGCGTGTGCCGAGGGTGATCGGGAGGCTGCAGAGGTGCATTTCGGCAAGCTCGAGGAATTAGTGAAGGATCAACCGGGCACCGAGTACATCGGCATGATGGTACTCGGCCGCCCCAACGCGGCGCATCAACGTCTCGTGGAGCGTAATCTTGATAACTGGGCGCTGGCCAGCTTTCTTATCTATCCGTATTTCAATCACACCTATTTCCCGGAAATGGCGGCCATCCTGGAGCGGCAGGCGATCGACCGCGACTTTATCGACGTACCGCCGTATGCCTGCGGCGCTGAGTAATTACCGCCGACGAGGTGCGACTGTCAGCCAAGGTTTCGGGATCAGATAGTGGCAAGAACGTGGCAAGACACGCAGCTGGGCATCGACAATATCGATCATCCGGTCATCGCCTCGAGAGACCTTGACAACACGCGCGCGCAGTTCGAACGCCTCGGCTTCACGGTACCGCCTCGCGGCAGCCACATCGAATGGGGCACGGGCAACCTGTGCATCATGTTCCCCGACGACTACCTCGAGGTGCGTGGGATCATCGACCCGGAGCGCTTCACGATGTATCTCGACGAGCATCTCGAGAAACACGGTGAAGGGCTGATGGGAGTCGCCTTCGGTACCGGCGACGTCGATGCCAGTCACGCCGAAGCCGTCGAGCGAGGCATCAATGCTGGTGACCTGCGCCAGTTGCGACGCAACTTCGAACATCCCGAGGGTTGGACGCAACCGTCGTTCAGGCTNNCCCGACTTGATCCGAAGACCCGATTTCCTCGAGCACGCAAACGGCTGCCTCGGCGTCAACGAGATGGCGGGAACGATCACAGGCGTTTCGAGTTGCGCCGGCAAGATGCGGCGCTTACTGGGCGATGACGCGGTTTCCGAGAGTGACGACATGGTCGTCGTCAACTTGCCAAGCGGCCAATCGATTGTGCTTGCAAAATCCGCTTCGTCCGGGCTGACGTCACTGCTGCTGCGCGTGCGCAGCTTCGACGATCTCGGCGCGCTGTTCACGACAAACGGTATCGAATTCGAACACGACTCCGAGGGCCGCATTGCGATCGACGCCGCTTACGCATGCGGAACGGCACTCAGGTTCACTGAGGACCTGCCAGCCTGAAGACAATGGAAGCGCCTTTTAGCGAAGGACGGATTTCCCCGATGCCGAAGTCGCTCTGGGCGGCAACGACGGCGCGACCGGAACCCTATCCTTTGCTGCGCGGCAGGATCGATGCGGATGTCTGCATCGTCGGGGGTGGCATCATGGGGGTCAGTGCTGCGCTTGCCTTGGCCGAAAAAGGCGTCAGCGTTGCAGTACTCGAGGCGGCAGAAATCGGCTGGGGAGCATCCGGCCGCAACAATGGCCTCGTAGCGCCGGGTCTCAAGCGGGACCCCTGCGAAGTGCGCGAGCTGCTCGGCGAGGAGCGCGGCAACCGCTTGCTGCGTTACTCCGGCGATGCGCCGAATCGCGTCTTCGAGCTCATTAATGAGCATCGCATAGACTGCGATGCCAATCCCGGCGGCTGGATCCAGGCCGCGAACTCGCGCCGCGCGCTGCGGCGGGTCGAACGGCGAGTATCGGAGTGGCAAGCCCTGGGCGTGGATGTTGGGATGATCGCCCCCAATGACCTCGATGCGAATCTCGGCACCGGTTTCTATTCGGGCGCCTGCCGCTACGCAAACGGTGGTTCGATCAATCCGCTCGCCTACACGCACGGCCTGGCCCAGGCCGCAGCCGGTGCAGGCGCCCGGCTGTTCGAACAATCCCCGGCGACGCGAACGGAGCGGCAAAGCCAGGGCTGGATCATCGGGTCGACGTACGGCGTGGTCGTTGCGCCGTGGGTCCTGTATTGCACCAACGCCTACAACGACAGTCACCCCAGGCTGCATGGCACGGTTATTCCCCTGCGCACAGCGCAAGTCGCATCACACCGGTTGCCGCAGGGCATCGCCGGGAAAATCCTGCCGGGCGCGGCTGCGGCATCGGATACTCAGCGTCTGCTGACCTCGTTCCGCGTGACGGCCGACAACAGGCTGGTCATGGGCGGCGCAAGCGCGACGGCAGGGGATGAGCACCCGGGACTTGTGCGGCAATTGCACCGGGCCGCAGCCGATCGCTTCCCGGAGCTCGGGCCCGTTCAATGGGAATACGGCTGGAGTGGCTACCTGGCGCTGACGCCCGACCACCTGCCCGAGATCATCAAGATTGATGACGGATTTCTCGCGCCGGTCGGCTGCAATGGTCGCGGCATCGCCATGGCTACCGTGATGGGCCAGACCCTCGCAGAAATTGTTTGCGGAGCGGACGAAAACGACTGTAATGTGCCGGTGAAGTCGCCAAAGCCGGTGCCCGGGTTCGGACTGCGTTACATCGGCATTGCAGCGGCTGTGCGGTTAAACCGTTTTCTGGACTCGGCAGAGCGCCGGCTTTGGGGACGATGACGATGAGTAGCGTCTTCTACAGAAGCCCTGGGCACCCGTACCCTCGTGGAGCGCGAGGAGAGGGTGTCTATCTTTATGATGACACCGGCAAGCAGTATCTCGACGGCAGCGGCGGCGCGGCAGTCACCTGTCTCGGACACGGTCACCCCGATGTGATCGCAGCGATCAAGACACAAGTCGACGAGCTGGCCTATGCGCACACATCATTCTTTACGAACGAACCGCAGGAGAAACTTGCTGCGAGACTTGCAGAGCGATTCGGCGAGGAGAACGCGCGCATCTATTTCCTGTCCGGTGGTTCCGAGGCGAACGAAACAGCGGTCAAGCTTGCGCGCCAGTACTGGCTCGCCAGGGGCAAGCCTGACAAACATATCGTAATCAGCCGTGAGCAGAGCTATCACGGCAATACGCTCGGTGCGCTATCGCTCTCGGGAAACCCGGTGCGCCGCGATATCTTTGGCCCATGCCTACATGACTGGCCGCGCATCGCGCCGTGCTATGCGTACCGTCACCAGCAGGACGACGAGACCGATGACGAATACGGCGAGCGTGCCGCACGTGCTCTCGAGGAAGCTATCGTCGACAATGGCGCAGATACGATTGCCGCATTCATTGCAGAAACAGTCGTTGGCGCGACGCTCGGCGCTGTTCCGCCGACCGGTCCATACCTCAAGAGGATTCGCGAGATCTGCGATCGCCATGACGTCTTGCTGATTCTCGATGAGGTCATGGCGGGTAGTGGGCGCACGGGCACATATTTCGCATTCGAACAGGACGGAGTCCGCCCCGACATCACGACCATCGCCAAGGGACTGGGCGGAGGCTACCAGCCGATCGCGGCAACCATCGTCAGGAGCTTCGTCCATGACGCCATCGTTGACGCGTTCAAAATTTTCGAGCACGGCCATACGTATATCGGCCACGCCACCGCATGTGCTGCTGCGATGGCTGTCTCCGACGTCATCGATCGCGACGATCTGTTAACCCACGTCGGCAACATCGGCGAAGAACTGTTCGGCGAGCTCAAGATCGCTTTCGGTGATCATCCGAATGTCGGCAACATTCGTGGCCGCGGGTTGTTCATCGGCATCGAACTCGTTGCGGACAGAGACACCAAGAAACCGATCGATCGCAATTACGGGGGCAGGCTCAAGGGCGCCGGGATGGACAAAGGACTCATCATCTATCCGGG
Source organism: Woeseiaceae bacterium (assembly GCA_011772865.1). GTDB lineage: Bacteria > Pseudomonadota > Gammaproteobacteria > Steroidobacterales > Woeseiaceae > UBA1847. The sequence continues at coordinate 21,463 of WVYQ01000014.1, forward strand.
CGGCCGCACGGCCGATGGCGAGCAGGGTGCGCATATCCTTCTGGCGCCGCCATTCATCTACGAACCGAAACATGTCGAAGAACTCGTCAGCAAGCTCCAGGTTGTGGTCAAAGAGGTGGGACTTGGATGACGGGTAAGCGCAAGGTCGTCGGCGTGCTCGGTGGAATGGGTCCCGAGGCGACCGTGGATTTCATGGCCAAGGTCATAGCACGAACGCCGGGCGAGACAGACCAGGACCACATTCACATGCTCGTCGACCATAACCCGACCGTGCCTAATCGCCAGGATGCAATACTCGGGGATGGCGAAGATCCGGGTCCGGCGATGGCCGCCATGGCGCGCCGTCTCGAGACGGCGGGCGCCGATTTCCTGGTCATGCCCTGTAACACGGCTTACGTGTTCGAACAGTCCGTCATCGACGCTGTCGACATTCCCCTGGTATCGATCATCGACGAGACGATTGCCGCGTTGCCGGACGACTGCGACGCGGTTGGTTTGCTGGCCACGGATGGTTGCTTGAAAGCCGATGTGTACCAGAAGGCACTGCGGCGGCAGGGAATCCGGGCCATCGAACCGACTGACGGCGACATGGCGGTACTGATGCAGACTGTCTACGCGATCAAGGCGGGCGACACGGGGCCCGCGGTCGCCGAGACCATGCGCAAGCTGGCTCTCGCCCTGGTCGAAGACGGCGCCGGTGCGGTCATTGCGGGGTGCACCGAGATACCGTTGGTGCTCGATCAAACGATGCTGGATGTGCCTCTGCTATCGTCCACTGACATACTTGCGCAAAAGACCGTACAACTGGCTTTATCGGAGTAGATCGTGCTGGACAAATTTCCCAGGGTGCCGCTGGCGCACCTGCCGACACCCCTCGAACACCTCCCGCGCCTCAGCGCAGAACTCGGCGGTCCGCAGATCTACGTCAAGCGTGATGATTGCACGGGTCTTGCGACGGGCGGCAACAAGACTCGCAAGCTCGAATACTCGATGGCAGCAGCTCTCACAGAGGGCGCCGATACCGTGGTCACCGTTGGAGCCGTGCAATCCAATCACGTGCGCCAGACGGCAGCGGCCGCCTGCAAGCTCGGGCTGAAGTGCGAGGTCTTGCTCGAGCATCGTGTGACGGATCCGACAGACAACTACCTCAATTCGGGCAACGTACTGCTCGACCGGATCTTCGGCGCCAATCTGCGCGAGTATCCGGGTGGGACCGACTTCGATGCGGAGATGGAGAAGGTTGCCGAGGAAGTGCGCGCCGGTGGGGGCACGCCATACATCATTCCGGGTGGTGCGTCGAACGAGGTCGGCGCACTCGGCTACGTCAACTGCGCTATCGAGTTGCTCGGCCAGATCGAGGAACAGGCGCTCGACGTCACTGACATTGTCACCGCGACCGGGAGTGCGGGAACCCAGGCCGGCCTGATCGTCGGTCTCAAGGCAATGGGCAGCTCCATCCCGCTGCTCGGTATCGGCGTGAACGCGCCTGAAGATGAGCAGGAAGAAAAGGTCTTTAATCTTGCCTGCGAGACGGCCGAGTACATTGGTCAACCCGGTTGCGTTGCGCGTGAGGATGTTGTCGCGAACTGCGATTACGTCGGCGACGGATACGGCGTGCCGACCGACTCGATGAATGAGGCCGTGCTGATGCTCGCTCGCTCCGAGGGCCTGTTATTCGATCCCGTTTACAGTGGTAAAGCGCTGGCCGGCATGATCGACCTGATTCGGAACGGCACCCTGGGAAGAGACAACATTGTCTTCCTGCATACGGGTGGCGCTGCGGCGCTGTTTGCGTATGCAGACCAGCTGGAGCTCTAGTCCGCCATAACGGCCTCGATCTCGTCGACCGTCCGCGGAATGTGCCCGGATAAAACAACCGGGCCATCTTCGGTGACCAATACGACGTCTTCGATGCGGATACCGATGCCTTCTTCGGGGATATAGATACCGGGCTCGATGGTCAGCACCACACCGGCTGCCAGGGGCAGTGCGTAATTGCCGGCGTCATGCACGTCGAGACCCACGAAGTGGCCGATGCCGTGGATGAAATACTCACCGTAGCCCGCTTCGTCGAGTACGGCTTTCGCAACCAGGTGCAGGTCATTGTAGTGATCGGCACCGACACGCAGATTCTCGATGGCGGTGTCGGCAGCCTTCAGGACGAGCTCGTAAAGCTCTTTTTCGCGCGGAGAGAACTTGCCGCTTACCGGAAACGTCCGCGTTATGTCTGCCGTGTAATGTTGCCAGGCCGCCCCGGTGTCTATCAACACGAGCCCCGAGTCGTCGATCGGCTGGTCGTTGCTGCCGTAGTGCAACACGGTCGAGTTCGGCCCGTGTGCCAGGATCGTGCCGAAGCCGAGAAACTGCGCGCCTTCCATCTCGTAAATGTGCTCGAGGATCGATTGCAGCTGGAACTCCATCATTCCCGGCTCGACTGATTGCATGGCCGCGACGATGCCCTTGCCCGTTATGTCGACGGCCTTCCGGATCATTTCGACTTCGGCTGGGCTCTTGATACGGCGCATCTCGGGAATCAGGTCGGCCATATTCTCCAGCGTTGTGCCAGGTACGCGCGCCTGCGCATCGCGCAGCATCTCCAGCGCTTTGGGAACGTCGTCACTGGCGCTGACAACGGGGCCGAGAAAGACCGCTTTCCTGCTTCGCTGCAGCATTGCCGTCAGGTGCGATGGCAGGCGCGTCGTACGCGCAACTTCCTCAAAACCGGTTGCCTCCTCGAGGGCGTCGCCTAACGGCTCGCGCCGGCCATCCCAGTTCTCGATATCGGGATCGCGTGGTCTCAGGTAGAGGGTTTCCTTGTAGCGGGGTTCGCCGGGGGCCAGGATCAGNNGCCCTTGACGATTGCGTCGGAGCCGCTTGCGCCGTACATGACGGCGACCCCGCCATCGAGCGCTTCCATGACCTGTTGTCGGCGAAGCTTGAAAACCTCGACATCAAACGACTCGGCGCAGACGGGGCCGGCCAGGACGATGCAGAGGAGGAGGGTTCTGGTTCTTGTTGTTCTGGTCATCGCGAAAGTCTATCAGGCTGCTCCCAGGAAGTGCTCTTCGATGTATGATTCCCGCCCATGCAGCCCGTCATCAGTATTCGTGAACTGACCAAGACCTACGCCGGCGGCTTCGAGGCGCTCAAGGCGGTCGATCTCGATATCAACAAGGGTGAAATCTTCGGTCTGCTCGGGCCGAACGGGGCAGGCAAGACAACGCTGATCAACATCGTGTGCGGTATCGTCACGAAGACGAGCGGTTCGGTGACTGTCAACGGTTACGACAACGTCACCGACTTTCGCCAGACGCGGTCGCGGATCGGATTGGTGCCCCAGGAGTTGCCGACCGAGACGTTCGAGACACCTTACAACGTCTGCCGCTTTAGTCGTGGCCTGTTCGGAAAGCCACCGAACCCGGATCACATCGAAAAAGTCCTGAAGTCGATCTCGTTGTGGAACAAAAAGGATGAAAAAATCCTGATGCTGTCGGGCGGTATGAAGCGTCGTGTCCTTATCGCAAAGGCGCTGGCGCACGAGCCCGAGATCCTGTTTCTTGATGAGCCCACGGCCGGCGTCGACGTCGAACTGAGGCAGGACATGTGGAATGTCATACAGTCCTTGCGCGAGACCGGCGTCACCGTGATTCTGACGACGCACTATATCGAAGAGGCCGAGCAACTTGCCGATCGCGTCGGCGTTATCAATCACGGCGAAGTCATTGTCGTCGAAGAAAAGACGAAGTTGATGCGTGAGCTCGGAAAAAAGGAGCTGGTGCTGCATCTTGCCGAGCCGATCGATACGCTGCCGGTCGGACTCGGGGACTACAGGCTGGAACTCGGCGCGGACGGCAGTGAGCTGACCTACCACTACGACACGAAAGGCGAGCACACGGGTATCACGGCCTTGCTCGGTGCGTTACATGAGGCCGGCATCCGGTTCAATGACCTGCACACGTCGCAGAGCTCGCTGGAAGAAATCTTCGTGGGACTCGTGAAAAAAGGCGCATGAACTGGCACGCAATAAAAGCGATTTACCGCACCGAGATGGCCCGCATGATGCGCACGGTCGTGCAGAGTATCGTCGCGCCGGTACTCTCGACATCGCTGTATTTCGTGATCTTCGGCGCAGCAATCGGCTCGCGCATTACCGAGATTGATGGTGTGAGCTACGGGGCATTCATTGTTCCGGGGCTGATCATGTTGTCGATAATGACCGAGAGCATCTCGAACTCATCTTTTGCGATTTATTTTCCGAAGTTCTCCGGGACCATATTCGAGCTGCTGTCCGCGCCGATTTCCTATATCGAGGTCGTGCTCGGCTATGTAGGTGCCGCAGCGACAAAGTCAGTCATCATTGGCGGCATCATCCTGACGACGGCGAGCTTTTTTGTCGACATCAATATCGTGCATCCATTCCTGATGTTTTTGTTTCTGATTCTGATCTCTGTGTCGTTCAGCCTGTTCGGTTTCATCCTTGGGGTCTGGGCCGACGGTTGGGAGAAACTGACCATCGTACCGATCCTCGTGATAATGCCACTCACGTTTCTCGGTGGGACGTTCTACTCAATAAGCATGTTGCCGCAGACATGGCAAACCGTGAGCCTGTTCAATCCGATTGTCTACCTGATTAGCGGATTTCGCTGGAGCTTTTATGAAAACGCCGATGTCGCGGTCGGGCTCAGCCTTTCGATGGTTATTCTCTTCCTGGCGGCATGCCTCGGCGTCGTCTGGTGGATCTTCAAAACCGGTTACCGGCTGCGCGCCTAGTACTTGTAAGGCTCGAAGATCATTTCCAGGGCGATCTCGTCCGCGCAATAACACGAGTACGGCTTGTTGATGCGCTCGATGCAGGTGGGTGTGCGACCGGCGGGGCAGTCGAGTTGCTTCGCTATTTCTTCGATGTCGGGTCGCGGCCGAAACTCGAGCGGGCCGGTCGATGAGCAGCCGACCAGCAATGCAAGGCCGGCGGCGCCCACGAGTCTGGCTAGAGTGCGTTTGTGCATGAGACACCTCTTCCAACAAGTTTAGACCGGCCGGCCACGCGGTGGTTGCAACGGCGTGTGCTAAGGTGCCTGCCCTATACGTGGCCCGTTATCTCTACATCATTGCACTGATCCTCGCCGGGGAGATGGTATTCGCACTGCCATTCCAGCCAGGCCGCTTCTTTCGGCCGACGATGCTCGAAGTGTTCGATTTCACCAATACGCAGCTCGGCGACCTGTTCGCGCTGTATGGCATTGCGGCCATGCTCAGCTACTTTCCGGGCGGCGCCATCGCCGATCATTTCTCGGCCAGGTCACTTCTCACGACGTCCCTGATAGCGACGGCGCTCGGCGGTTTGTACATGGCGACGATCCCGGGGCCGGTCGGAATGGCTGTGCTCTATGCTTTCTGGGGCGTTACGACGATTTTCCTGTTTTGGGGCGCATTGATACGTGCGACCAGGGAGTGGGGCGGGCGGTCGGAGCAGGGTATGGCTTTCGGCCTGCTCGAGGGCGGGCGCGGTCTGACAGCCGCGATATCCGCAAGCCTGCTGGTGGTGGTCCTGGCGTTCTATCTCCCTGTCGATGCAACACTCGCCACCGACGATGAACGCCGCGAGGGTATGCAGGCCGTGATTCTGGGCTACTCACTCTTTACGTTCCTGACGGGTGTTCTGACGTGGTTCCTGGTGCCGCCACCCGGCGACGAAGTCCACGAGCGGCGCAACCCGTTCCCGAATATGGCGCTTGTCGTTCGTGATCCCATCATCTGGACGCAAGCAGCCATCGTTATCTGCGCCTATTGCACCTACAAGGCGACGGACTATTACTCGCTTTATTTCGTACAGATCATGGGCATGGACGAGGTGCAAGGCGCCAGGGTCGCTTCGTGGGGCGCCTACCTGAGACCGGTGGGTGCGATTGTTGCGGGCCTGATCGCAGATCGTTTCAACGCAGCAAACTCGATCGGTGTGGCGTTCAGCGTCCTGGCCGTAACCTACGCCGCGTTGTCGGTGTTGTTGCCCGATACGGCGGGCCACCTGATCATCTACCTGAACCTCGGCATCGGCCTGTTCGCGGTCTTCGCCCTGCGGGGAATCTACTTTGCGCTGTTACAGGAGACGCGCACTCCACGACAGATAACGGGCGCGGCGGTCGGACTGATCTCGGTCGTCGGCTTCACGCCCGAAGTCTTCTTCGCACCGATTGCCGGCCGGATACTCGATGCGACGCCTGGCGCAGGCGGCTTCCACAACCTGTTCATACTGCTGGCAGCGATCATGGTGGCCGGTGTCGCGATCGTCCTCTGGCTATCGCGGCTCAAGAAACGCGTGACTCGCTAGGCGGGACCAGGATTCGAGCCCGACAACCTGGGCGAAATAATTAACTGGAAACCGGGGTCTGCTCAGTGAGGACAAGGGAAACCTGCGCACGGGCTGGACGCTCGTGCTCGTGACCCGCGATATCAGCCAGATACTGGACGGTCCGCTTCCGAAATCGACAACGGCGCTCCATACCATCTGGGACAAACACTCGGGCAGCCTGAGCGAAAGCAGCGATGCGAAAGACAGGGTCATCGAATCGATCGAGTCTGTTCGTGCGGATACACATCAGCTGCTTCACGAACTGCGCTAGAACAACGACAAGCGAGCGGAGACGTAATTGAGCAGCTGCTCCTGGTCGATTCCAGCCGCCCAGGCAATTTAGGCTAAAATGTCTGCTACTGAAACATTGCGGCCATCGCGCAATCAACGAAATATCGTCAAGAAAAATAAGAAGAGCTAATTATGAATTGGGATGCCATCGGCGCAGTTGGCGAACTAATAGGCGCAATTGCCGTCTTGATCACGCTGGTCTATCTTGCCATTCAAGTCAAAGCCATGCGCGATATGAACCAAAAGATAGCGATAGACGGCACGTACACCAAGTTCAACGACATGCGGCAATCCTTATTTCAAGACCCCGAAGTAGCCAGTCTAATTCTGAGTGGTCTCAATAATCCCGATGATTTGAACAGTCGTGACCAATTTCGCTTCATGCTTTTCTGCGAGACTCTGTTCTTGAATGGCGAACAATTTTGGTTATTGATGGATCGCCGATTAGACAACGAGCGAATAATAAATACGATGAAGTACTATGCGTATTTCATAACGACGCCCGGCGGCAAAGCCTTCTGGGAACACCCGCAATCCCTGAACCTGACTGAGGACTTTCGAAGGATGATTGAAGAACAGGATCATGAGGGCATCGAACGATTTGATCTCTCACAAGAGAATTGATTCCAAGTCCGAGTGTCCGCTTCTGGCCGAAAGCGGCCCCTGGCTTGATCTAAGCTACAATGACCGCTGCTGACCCCAAGCGGACGTTGCACGATCACAAAGAATTGGATGATCAGAAGGTCTTGTCGTTAAGATGAAATCAGATCAGATTAATAGATGGCTGACTCTTGTCGCTAATGTCGGCGTGATCTTTGGCCTGGTTCTAGTCGCTTACGAGCTGCAACAGAATTCCGAACTGATGCGGATTCAGGTCAATCAATCGAGAGCCGATTCTGCAATGGCGAGTAATGAACACTCGTTCAATTCAGACCACATTCCACCAATTCTCGTGAAAGTACGACAGGGCGATGATCTCAATGCCGAGGAGACAATTCGCTTCACTGACTATTTTCGGGCAATGAACCGAAATCAGGACAATGTCCTTAGTCAGTATGATGCGGACATGCTAGGGGACAATACGCCTCGCTCGCTAATCACATACGTGTGTCAATTCATTGGCAGATCAGAAGCCAGTCAGGTGGCCTGGGACTACACAAAAGCCGGCTATTCAGACCGGTATGTTTCGTTCGTTGAAGATGCACTAGATACCTGCCAATAGACCGTCCGCTAATGGCCGAAAGCTGCCAATCCCCCAGATTAAGCTAGAATGACTGCTGATGACCCATAGTGGCCGTTTGTCAACTTCTGCTAACAAAGGCTCCGGGAACAGCAATGAATACTAAAGGACTGCGAAATTGGAATCGGGCGCGGTTTTATGATGCTAGCAGCGCTCTTGTCTTGGTTGGGCTGTATTGGTGCCAAACGCTTTATGCAGATCCGTCCCCATACATAACGACGAATAAGCCCACGATTCTTTTGAGTGTAAACGATGGTGAATCTATTGCGCTGCTGGCCGATCTCCAAAATGGTGAGAAAGCAGAAAATCCTTTGATCACAGAAGATTCGATAACCGTTGTTCGACTTTTCGGCGATCAGCCGCCCGCTATTAATACGGTATATGGAACAACATCGAGCACAATAGCCGGGTCACCGCACGCGGCGATTATCGGGCGTTTCGGGGTTATAACGAATCACAATTGGAGATTTGGCGAAGCAAGGTCGCCGGATGTCGTTGGCCAGAATCAGATAATTTCGATCGATTTGGAATCCGACGACCTACCTGTCGTTTCCCGAATCGAGTTCGAAGCACAGCCTTGGCAGGCGATTGCACATCCGGATGGTCAACGAGTAATAGTCGCCCTTTCGGATCACTGGAGTGTCCTGAATGTTGAGGACAATGGAGCTCTTGTCGAGATCGCAAAGTCTCCGACACCGGGATTTGTGTATTCCTTCGATCTAGGTGTTGATGGAAAGACAATCATTGCTGCGATGGTGAAGGGAAGCGACTTAATGTCAGATGAGACGGGTATATTTCGCTTCACGGTCAATGATGATAGTAGCGTTACAATAACGGGAGAAATCACATCCGATGAATTTCTAATCGATGGGCCATTTTCTCCGAGAGTCTCGCCAGATGGTTCACGAGCACTTGTGCTGAACAGCTTGGGTGGTTCCGACGGTGTATCGGATGATGTTCTTGTCGTTGATCTTGCAGGCAACAGCGTCTCGCATGCAATTACTGGAGTGTGTGATGGTCTGGAGAGCCTGGCAATCCATCCTTCCGGGGAATGGGCCGCCGTATCTTGCTTGGACATGTTCGGGACAACAAAGACCAGCCACCTTGCCGTGATCAAACTAAATGAGGGCTCCGCTCAGCTTTTGTATCACCTGCCGCTTGAGCGGGTACCGGAGGGCATTGAATTTACATCTGATGGAACCAAGCTTTTTGTTGGCTTAACTGCAGCAAATCATATTGCAGTCTTTGATGTCGAGGGCACACGGCTAGTTCGCAGCCCATACGTATTGCCTACTGGCTATGGGCATTCATTGCTGGGCATCGCTACAAACTGAATGGCCGCTTCCGGCCGTAAGCTGCCGTCCAAGCGCTTTGGGCTAGAATGGCTGCTAATGACCCAAAGTGGACGGTCGCAACTAATGGAGAGTCGATGCCTCTATTGACCACGTTTCAAGACTATGTGGTTCAATGCCAGCTTCAAGAAGCCGTTTCCTGAAATTGGGTGCCTCCCGCAGATTAAACGGCACGCGACCCGCAACGTACAACATCGCTCGCAAGAGCTGCAATGACCCGATGGTGCTGGAATCTATCCGGCGCGTGAGGCGATCGACGTTTTCCTCGTCGCCCAGGGCGGCGTATGTGAGGATCAACTCTTCTTGCCGTGGGTTACGCGCCTCAATTTCCGCCGCGATCCGCCTGGCTTCTTCATCCTGCCCCAATAGAGCATGTGCCAACGCAACCAGCGTGTCCTCTTTCATATAAAACTGAGCAGCAAGTTCGACGTCACCGAGCATCAGATGTGCCATTGCCTCAACCCTATTCATGAATTCGTGGTCCCCTACCAGCCTCCGCCCCCTTCGCAGGTAGGAGATTGCGTCTTGCGGTCGATTCAGAGATAGCGATGCAGTTGCGCTATTTATCCAATTTAACGGTTCATATGGGTCAGTCTTCAAATTATTGTTAGCCCGAAGCAAAGTTGTTTCGGCATGACCCAGTGTCGTAAGCACCAGGTCCGTCCAGCCAAGCAATCGCGTCTCGGAGCGGCCAATTTGGGCAGAATCACTAAGATCCAAAAATAATTCGGGAAGCCGGTGCCAAGATTGCAGCATGACGGTGTGATCAATTTCCATGCTTGCTTTCAATGATGCGTCCCTTGCATTTGCAATCGCGTTTTCCAAGTCCGTTCGCATCCGACTTACGGCTTCCGCTTCCGTCAAGTCCAGACCGGGCCCCGCTGGGGCCATGGGATCAGCGCCTTCCGACATCAGGTAATGCGGATACGCATCGTGGTGCATGTAATGCGCCGCAGCGTATGTCGAATCAAACGCCAGTGCTTCCTCGAATAATTCATTCGCAATCCAAAGGGTGTTGGATCGATCCCCGCGATGCACGGCATCGAAGATAGCACGCCCTCTCAGAAACGCCTCGAATGCCTCGACGCTTTGCGTGCCTGTGACGAACATGAATTCTCGCTGGTCGGCGTCGAGAACCACGTTTAGTGCATTTGCTATGCTCTCCGCAACTTCAGTTTGCACCTGCAGGATGTCGTTGGTGGACCGGTTATAAACATTTGACCATATCTGAACCCCATCCGAGTTCCGGATCAGTTTGACGGTCAGGCGCAAATCGTTGTCTATCCGCCGAATGGAACCTTCCACAGTGTATTCGACATCTAACATATCCGCGATCTGATCCAGAGACACATCTTCATCTTTGAAATGGAATGCGGAGGTGCGGGCAATGACACGTAGTTGCGGAAGCCCAGCCAGGCTGTTCAAAATTTCTTCCGTAAGCCCATCTGAAAGCCAATCTTGATCTCCGGCCATAGAGATGTCTTTTAACGGCAGAACGGCCAAGGACACCGGACCGGTTGCGGGCGCAGGCCCGAAGTCAACCCACTTGAATCTGTCGGCGGCAAATAATGCGACAGCCAGGACGAGGATCCCCATAATTATGAAATCAACTTGCCGTCCAAATCCCGACGGTGTCGGAGCGCCGCCAGATTCCTGGTCGGGTTCCTTGGGCTCGTGGTGTGTCAAGTCGTAAACCCAAGCAATTACCAACGTTACAGGAACACCGGCAACGAGAACGATCACGATCGTTCGCATCGCCCACGCGGGTGCGGCAAACGTGTCGAGCAGAATGTCAGCGATCTGAACGAGTAGCCAGGCTATTACTAAATAGCCCACCGCAACGCGAAAAATGTTTCGACGTCGCAAGTCCTCGATGGTTTTAGGAAACCTGAACATAAGGCCACCCCCGACAGGTGCAAGAATAGCGCAGTCCCACACCAGAATCCGAATTCCGGATGGGTTGATCTTCACTGGCGACCGCAACCCCCAAATCCGGTGAATCCAGAGTATCGCGAAGGTCCGCTTCTGGCCGTTAGCCGCCCCTCGATTCAGACCCGTTCAGTTGTTTTCTACGCCCGCTATTGGTGA
>WVYQ01000026.1:0-3921 GCA_011772865.1 Woeseiaceae bacterium
AACGTCGGCGACAATTGAATCAAACCATAGAATCTCGTCATCCGGGTGCGCGACAACGAGCAACGAACCGTCGCCCGGGAATTGCGGCACATCTGCGGACGTCATTGGGCCAACCGCATCAAAGCACCCACGAGCCGCCGCGAGACAATGTTCAGGGCAGCACCAATCCCGGCCAGGCGACCTCGACGCTGTGCAGCCAGCAGGTAGGCAGATTCAATATTGTCGCGCAGGCCCCACTGTTGCCGTGGCCTGATCNNGCGGCTTGATTGCGAGCGACCACGGAAAGGGATGGCGCGTGTGCTCTGAAACGTCCGCGCCCTCGATTTGCCGGCGCAGGTCCGGTGCATCGTACCCCAGCGCCGCAATCGTCTCGTCGCCAAGTGCGGCAAGGTATTGCAACGCAAAGTGCCGCAGCTGGGTGTTGGCGCCGAGCTCTTTCCACTTGTCGAGGCTGTCTCTCGACGGTCCCGTATGCCTGTGAATACCGACCGGATCGTTCATACGCCCCACGGGCGCGGGCGTATCCGAATAGTCGAGCATCCGGGCATCGAATTCGATGCCCAGGAATTTGCACAGTGACGTTACTGTTTCCTCTGAAGACGTCACGAGGTCTTCGTAGCGAACCTCCATTGCCGAGTCACCGAGGGTTTTCCTTGCTGCGATCAACCGGTTCGGCGCATCCACGAGGTCCGGCGCAAACTCGCCCAGCACCGGCCAGTCCTCCTTGACGTAGGTATGCAACTCGGACTTGAGGATGGCGAGCGGGTTGCGGATCAGCAGCACGTACTTTGCTTCCGGGAACAATTTGTACAGTTCGTCGACGATCATCGTATAGCGCGGTGTCTTGTCGAGAAACAGCCTTTTGCCGTGCTTCTCGAGCACGCGACCGTAAATGGTCTCAGCGAAGCTGCGCACGCCTTCAGTGTATGTCGCCGCGCCGTCGGCATAGTTGTCGAGGAATTCCTGCACGCCGGTCGCAGCCCAATTCGCATTGTAGTCGGTCGTAATGCCCATCTTGCGAAGTCCGTAGCTGGGATGGAGCATCAGCCAGGTCTCGGCCGACGTCTGTATGTCCGGGTGCCCGGCCAGGATGCGCTGCAGCAGCGTAGAGCCGGCTTTCGGCTGCGAAATGATGAATACGAGGTTATGCCCGAGGTAACTCATGAGGCCACCGGCAGGCGAATATCGAAACGGGTACCCTCGCCCACTGCCGAGGTGACCTCGAAGAGACCACCGAGCTGGCGGACATACTCGCGCGCCTGGTAGGCGCCGATACCCATGCTCTCGCTACCCTTCGTGCTGTCGAAGGGCCGGAACAGGCGCTCGCGGATGAACTCCGGTGTCATGCCACAGCCCGTGTCCGAAATGCTGATCGTCAGTTCGCTGTCGCTGGCCGATACGAGCACTTCGATTCGGCCGTCGTCATCCGTCGCGTCCTGCGCATTGCGAATAAGGTGCTCGGTGATCGTGATCAGCCGCTCGGCGTCCGCCCGAACCTTCAGGTCTTCGCCATCCAGCGTTACCTCGGGTTTCGGCAAGCGCAGTTCGGCACGCCGGATGGCGCTGTCCAGTATCTCGGCCAGGTCTACCGTGCTCGTCTTCGGCTGCGCCGAACTGCTCGACAGCTGTTCCATCAGGCGCCGCATCCGCGACACCGAGTTCGCGATCGTGTCGATGGCATCATCGACAAACTCCGGGTTGTGCCGGTACTTCTCGGCATTCTTGACGACGAGCGACTGCTGCGCGATCAGGTTGTTGAGGTCATGCATCAGGAACGCGGTCAACCGGTTGTAAGCGCCGAACTGGCTGCTCTCGGCCAGGCGCTTGTCCGACTCGGCCTGTTCGATGTGCGTCGCGGCGTGCCGGCCGACCGTGCGCAGCAGGTCGTGATCCTCGAAATTCAGAGACGGCGCCACCCGGGGCTTTTGCAACAGCATGAAGCCCAGCAGGCGCTGCCCCAGTAACAGCGGCAAAATGAGCCACCAGTTGCCGTCTTCGCTGATCCAGGGCTCGAGCGTGAGTCCCTCGTAGCGTGCGGGATCTTCATTCATTTCGATGACATCGACGATCCACTGCGTCTGACGCAGGAACCGGACAAGTCGTGAATCGTGCGCTGCGGCTGTCCCCGACGGCATTTCGATGCCCCAGGCGCCGACCGGCAGGTAGTTCTTGCCCTTGTCCTCCTGCACCCACACTGCCCCGCCGGGACTGCTGACGATTTGTGCGACTGCGCGGACCGCGGTATCGGCCACGTTCTCGCGGTCCGATCCGGTCAACGTGCCGATGAACCGCAACCACTCCTTGCGATAGTCGTACTTGTACTGGAAGAAACTCTTGGCGAGGAACACGCGGACCCGTGCGCGCACGGTCCCCGAGATCAGCAATCCACCGAGGGCGATCATCGCCGCAACAAACAGCACGATCCTGAACGCATCACCCCACGTGCCGGCATACGTTCGCACGTAGTAGTCACCGAGCAGCAACACGACGACGAAAATGCCGGCGGCAACGGCGCCCACCGAGTAGAAGATGATTTGTCTCGGCACGCGCGCGTCCAGCGTCAGCCGGATTGAGCGTTTGGCNNGCACGGCAAACATCGCAGTGACGAAGCCGCGCGCCACCCATTGGTTGGTGCCCATCTCACCGTCGATGACGGTCCAGCCGAAGATGACGAAGTCGTAGAGGAAAATACCGCCGATGCCCAGGCTGAAGTACTTGAGGCTCGAACGCGCATCAAACGGCGCGTTCCTGTAAACCTGCTCGGCCAGGATCACGCCGAGCGCCGACAACGCGATGCCGCCACCGACAGTAGCCACCATTGCGACGGTCTCACCGGTTGCCAGCCAGAAATACGCCACGAGCACCAGGGATGCCGCGACAAACAACGAGCCGAAACGCAGCGCAATTTCTTCGAGTTTGTGCGAGTCGGGGGCGAGATCCCTGATGATCGATCCGAGCGCCGCCAGCCACGACAGGTTACGCACCCATTCAATGACCAGCAGGATGATTGGATCGTTGAGGTATTCGAGGCTGCCGATCGTGTGCAGCCCTGCCCAGATCGCGGTTGCGCCGCAGGCCAGCGCGACAAGACGCGCCTTTGGCCGGTCCTTCCAGACCGTCGCCATGAGCGCCGCGAGAACGGCGAACAGCGCCGTCGCAGTGCCATAGCCAAAAGCTGCTAATTCATTGATTTCCATAGGCGGTCAATGATACCGCACGGCTGTCAGCCCAATTTGTCCAGCAAAGCCAGCAGCTCGTCGCGCTTGTCTTCCATGAGTTGTTTATCACCCCGAGTCTCGACATTCAGTCGAATCACGGGCTCCGTGTTCGAGGCGCGCAGATTGAAGCGCCAGTTGCCAAACGACATGCTGACGCCATCGGTCCTGTCGACCGACTCCGCGGCACCTTCATAGCGATCGCCGATCAACCGGATCGCCGCGGCGGAGTCCGGCACCTGGCGATTGATCTCACCGCTCGTCGGGAATTTCTGCATGGCGGCATCGACGAGACTCGAAAAACATGCTTCCGACTCGCACAACACCTGCGCGACGAGTAACCACGGGACCATGCCGCTGTCGCAATAGTAAAAATCGCGAAAGTAATGATGCGCGCTCATTTCGCCGCCATAGACCGCATCCTCGGCCCGCATGACTTCCTTGATGAACGAATGCCCCGACTTGCTCTGCACGGGCCGCCCGCCGAGCGCTTCGACGGTTTCGATCGTGTTCCAAACGAGGCGCGGGTCGTAAATGACCGCCTGGCCCGGATGCCCGGCCAGCAGGCTTTGCGCGAGCAGGCCGACGATGTAGTAGCCCTCGATGAACCGGCCGTTCTCGTCGAAGAAGAAGCAGCGGTCGAAATCGCCGTCCCAGGCGATGCCGAGGTCGGCCTCTGTGACCCGTATTGCGTCGATTGTCGACC
>WVYQ01000026.1:3935-8404 GCA_011772865.1 Woeseiaceae bacterium
TCGAGCAGGTCGAGCGTCGGTCCGGCGGCGCCGTTGCCGGCGTTGACGACGATTTTCAGGTCTGTCAGCGCCGCCGTATCGACAAAACTCAGCAGCTTGCGGATGTAATCGTCCGTCACGTCGACCGAGCGCCGCTCGCCCTGCTTTTGTCCGACGAGCCGTTCGTCCTGCTCGGCAATCTTGCGAATGTCCTCGAGGCCGGTATCGCCGCTGATCGGCCGCGACTCGGCGCGAACCATCTTGAGGCCGTTGTAATCGGCAGGGTTGTGGCTGGCCGTCACCATGATGCCGCCATCCACCTCGAGCTCGCTTGTCGCGAAATAAACCATCTCGGTGCCGCCGACGCCGATATCCAGTACGTCACACCCGGCCTCGGTCAGGCCCTGGGCAACGGCGGCCGACAGCGCTTCGCTCGAGTGGCGAATATCGCGGCACAGCACGATGCTCTTCGCGTCCAGGAACTGGGCGGTGGCGTTGCCGATGCGATAGGCAATGTCCGCGTTGAGCTGGTCCGGGATGCGCCCGCGAACATCATAGGCCTTGAAGCAGTCGATCGTGATGCTCATGGATCCCTCAGGTGTTCGTGCCTTCGCGGCCGTACTGGTCTTCGAAACGCTCGATGTCGTCTTCGCCGAGATAATCGCCGCACTGAACTTCGATGATGTGCACGGGTTCCGTGCCGAAATTGGCGATACGGTGCTTGGTTTCGAGCGGCACATACGTCGACTCGTTGGGATGGAGTTCGAATTCCTCCTCGCCGAGGGTAATCGTGGCGACACCGCGCACGACGACCCAGTGCTCGGTACGCCGGTGATGCAGCTGCAGGGAGAGGATCGCCCCCGGATTCACGATCAGGCGTTTCACCTGGAAGCCGTCGGCGTTCTCGAGGCTGTCGTAGCTGCCCCAGGGCCGGTAGACCTGCCGGTGCAGCGACGGTTCCTCCCGTCCTTCCTCGTTGAGGCGATCGACAATGGCCTTGACGTGCTGGCTGTTGTCCTTGTGCGCAACGAGCACCGAGTCCTTGGTCTCGACGACGACGAGATCGTTGACACCGACTGCGGCGACGAGCCGGCTCTCGCTGCTGACCAGGCTGTTGCTGCAACCCTCGAGGATCGTGTCGCCGCTCGTCGCATTGCCCTGGTCGTCTTTCGACGAGATGTCGTACAGCGCGGACCAGGAGCCGACGTCGCTCCAGCCCGCATCGAGCGGCACCATCATCGCCCTGTCGGTCTTCTCCATGACCGCATAGTCGATGGAATCGGAGGGGCAAGCGGCGAACTCCCCGGCGTCCGGGCGGACGAAATCGAGGTCGGGCACGGCCTTGTCCATTGCGGCCCGGCAGGCTGCGAGCATCTCGGGCGCGTGCTGGCCGAGCTGGTCGAGGTAGACGTCGGCGCGGAACACGAACATGCCGCTGTTCCAGAAATGCCGGCCGTCGCTGACGAACCGTTGCGCCGTTTCGAGGTCCGGCTTTTCGACGAAGGCCTTGACCGCGGTAGCGCCATCGCCGGGCTCGTCGACCTCGATGTACCCATAGCCGGTGTGCGGTCCCTGCGGCACGATACCGAACGTCACGAGCATCCCGTTGCCGGCGGCCGCGGCGGCCTCGCCGATGGCCGCGTGAAAGATTTCCGTGTCCGCAATGACGTGATCGGCCGGCAGCACGAGCAGTAGCGGCGGCTCATTGCCGCCAGCCATTGCCTGCAGCGCGGCCAGGGCGATCGCAGGCGCCGTGTTGCGTCCTTCGGGCTCGAGCAGGATATCGCCCTTGACGTCGATCTCCTGCAAATGCTGGGCAACGAGGAAACGGTGCGCCTCGTTGCAGACGACAATGACGCCGTCGGTGAGATTCTCGGTGCCCGCGAGGCGCCGGACCGTCTCCTGCAGCATCGAGTTGCCGCTCGTCAGTGGCAGGAGCTGCTTGGGATACATGGCGCGCGACGCCGGCCACAGCCGGCTGCCGGAGCCTCCAGCCAGGATGACGGGTTGGATGCGTTGCGCAGCCAAGGTCAGACTCCGTCCACGATCGACTGGCCACGCCCGATCGCGTAATACGTGAGACCCAGGTTGTGCAGCATTTCCGGGTCGTAGAGATTGCGGCCGTCGAAGATCACGGGCGATGCGAGCTCTTGCTTGATGCGGTCGAAGTCGGGGCTGCGGAACTCCTGCCACTCGGTCACGATGGCGAGCGCATCGGCGCCGGCAAGCGCTTCCCCGGCTTTCTCGCACAATACGAGCTTCGACTCGTCCGGGTGCAGCCTGCGTGCTTCGGCCATCGCCTCGGGATCGTAGGCCCGCACGGTCGCGCCAGCCTCCCAGAGCTGCTCCATGAGCGTGTTGCTGGGCGCCTCGCGCATGTCGTCGGTATTCGGNNTGCGAGATCTTGTCGAACAGCCTGCGCTTCTGGCGATTGTTCACGGCCTCGACGGTCTCGAGCAGGCTGGCTACGTATCCCGATGCCGCCGCCGATTGCGCCAGCGCGCGGACATCCTTGGGGAAGCACGAGCCGCCGTAACCCGCGCCCGGGTAGATAAAGTGATAACCGATGCGTGGATCCGAGCCGATGCCGATGCGCACCTTTTCGACGTCGGCGCCCACGCGCTCGGCCAGGTTGGCGATCTCGTTCATGAAGCTGATCTTGGTTGCGAGCATGGCATTTGCAGCGTATTTGGTCAGCTCCGCCGACCGGATGTCCATCGGGATCATGCGGTCGTGGTTGCGATTGAACGGCTCGTAGAGTGCGCGTAGCAGTTCGGCCGTGCGCGGGTTGTCGGTGCCGACGATGATGCGATCGGGCTTCATGAAATCGTTGATCGCCGCGCCTTCTTTGAGAAATTCCGGGTTCGACACGACGTCGAATTCGAGATCCAGCTTGCGGTCCGCGAGCGCAGCGGCAATGTGCTCACGCACCTGGTCGGCCGTGCCAACGGGCACGGTCGACTTGTTGATGACGATGCGATAGTCGTTCATGTGCGCGCCAATGGACTCGGCGACGGCCAGCACGTGCTGCAGGTCGGCCGAGCCGTCCTCGTCGGGCGGCGTGCCGACCGCGATGAACTGGAACAGCCCGTGATCGACGCCCTTCTCGACATCTGTCGTGAACTCGAGGCGACCCGCCTCGACGTTGCGCTCGATGAAAGCGTCGAGACCCGGCTCGTAGATCGGAATGTCGCCGGCGTTGAGGCGCTCGATCTTGCGCTCGTCGATGTCGACGCACACGACGTGGTTGCCAGTTTCGGCCATACACGCGCCCGTGACCAGGCCAACATAGCCCGACCCGAAGATGGTCAATCGCATTGGAGTATCCCTAAAGCCAGTAGCGCGGCAATTCTCTAATCAATCCTCGTCCATGTCGAGGCGGAAACCGACAGACCAGCTATCGACGTCGCCGGTCTCGTAGTCGCCGACGATTGCGAAACCGCGAACGATCTGCCAGCTGAAACCGACATTGAACAGCGCGCCCGTGTCGAACTCGAGCGTATTGAGATCAATCTCGGCATGATTCGAGTAGCGGCCGCTCGCCCGGACTTCCCAGTTGTCGCCGAACAGGTGCCGAATACCGATGGCCCCGCCTGCGTCCTTGGAATTGGCGTCGAAACTCTCGCCGGCAAAACTGCCAAAGTCGTAGTCGATACTATCGTAGGAGACTTCAAACGTGATGTCGGTGTTGAACCCGACGCCCCAGCGGAAACCCAGGCCGCCGCGAATCGTTGTGAGGTCGAACTCGTCGCTCGCCGGGGTGGGAGGAATATTCGGGTTCGTAACGATGCCGTCGACACCGATGTCTGTCGAACCGTAATCGCCGAAGAAATAGAAGCGCTCGCCGAGCGCATACGAACCGCGGAAGCGAACGCCGTCGCCGTCATTGCCCACCACGTCGACGAACTGGTCCGGGTCCGGAGTCTGCTGGTTGCCCTCGATGCCGCCAACGTCCTGGCCCATAAACGACAGGTCGAGCCACGAATAGCGCAGTTCCTGCGCCGATGCCGGGCCAGTGAGGCCCAGTACCAGCAGGATCACGCCCGCGAGAACAATCTTACGTGAAGTCTGCGCCATCATTTGAATTCCCTTCTGTTGCGAATGGCTATGGCCATGTAAATCATCAACAGTGCAAACACGGTCCAGTAAGAAACAGAACCGCCGCCACCGCCGCTGCCCGCTGCCGGGTCGACACGCACGGAACGAGTCATTGTATCGGCTGCGTTGCCCGCGAAGTCGGTCACGTTGTAGGTGACCGTGTAGGTGCCGACAGTCGCTGTGTTGACCGTATTTACGACCACGATCGAGCCCGAAATATCGCCGTCGATGTTATCCGTGGCCGATGCGCCCGCATCGACGTACCGCTGCCCTGATTCGATGACCACGTTGGCCGACCCGCTCAACGTGATCACAGGAGCTTCGGTATCGCCGCGGCCGAGATTGCCGGCACCGTCATTGAGGTACACGGCGAGGCCGCCACCAAGCGCTCC
>WVYQ01000018.1:0-4011 GCA_011772865.1 Woeseiaceae bacterium
TCTGCTGGTACGCGGACGCCGGCCACCTCGATCTCGTAACGACTGTCGAGTAATTCGAGCGCCTCCTGTCCCGCGTCGAGCGGCACGTAACCGAGCCCGATGCACCCGCCGAGATAGTGTCCGTAGGCCCCGGAGGTGACATAGCCGCTGAGCTCATCATCGCGCCATATCGGTTCGTTGTGAAACAGCAATGGCTCGGGGTCTTGCAGCCTGAACTGCAGCAGCCGCCTGCTTACACCGGATTCTTGCTGCTCAAGCAGCGCATCGCGCCCTATAAAACCACCCGGCTTGTCGAACTTGACGGCAAAGCTCAGCCCCGCTTCGAGCGGCGTGTCCTCGTCAGTGATGTCGTGGCTCCAGTGGCGATACGCTTTCTCCATCCTGAGCGAGTTGAGTGCATGGTAACCGGCGTGCTTGAGGCCAATTGATTCTCCGGCAGCGACGATTTCGTCGTACACGCCGAGCATGAATTCGCTCGGCACGTAAATTTCCCAGCCAAGTTCGCCGACGAAGGTGATGCGCGATGCGCGCACGATCGCATAAGCCAGTTCGATCTCCCGGCTGGTCATGAAAGGATGTGCGTCGTTGCTCATGTCGGCAGGCGTCAGCGACTGCAGAAGCTCACGCGAACGCGGACCCATCAGCGAGATAACCCCCGTGCCGGAGGTCACGTTGGTCAGCACGCAGTGCGCATCGGGTGGAATGTGTTTTTGCAACCAGTGAAAATCGCGAACCTCCGTTTCCGCGGCCGTGACGATCAGGAAGGCATCTTCGGCAAGCCGGGTTACCGTCAGGTCCGCTTCGATGCCTCCTCTGTCGTTCAGCCACTGCGTGTAGACAAGCCGTCCGACATCGCGGTCGATATCGTTGGCACAGACGTAGTTCAGGACACGCACGGCGTCGCGACCCTGCAGCCGGAATTTGGCGAAGGACGATTGGTCGAACAGGCCGACACCCTCACGCACGGCCATGTGCTCGGCGGCCGAATAGTCGAACCAGTTCTGCCGTCCCCAGCTGTATTCGTATGCGGGCGTCACGCCCGGCGGCGCATACCAGTTGGGGCGCTCCCAGCCGAACGCCTCGCCGTGACAGGCGCCGATGGCGCAGAGACGTTCGTAAAGCGCCGATCTGCGAACACCGCGCGCTGTTTCGTATTGCCGGAATGGCCAGTGCGTCGCATACAGCAGGCCCAGGCTCTCGCTGACCCGTTCTTGCAGATACTTGCGATTGCGCTGGAACGGCATGTTGCGCCGCACGTCCACTTCCCACAGGTCGACCGGCGGATGACCGTCGCGGATCCACTCGGCCATGACTTTGCCGATGCCGCCGGCGGATTGCAGGCCGATGGAGTTCAGCCCGGCAGCGACGAAACAATTCCCGAGCTCGGGCGACTGGCCGATGTGATAGCGCACGTCCGGGGTAAAGCTCTCGGGTCCGCAGAAAAACTTCTGCATGCCGGCTTGCTCGAGGGCCGGCACGCGCTTCATGGCATCCTGCAGAATGGGCTCGAAGTGCTCGAAACTGCCGGCGATTTCGTCGAAGCAAAAATCGTCCGGAATGCCGTCCACACCCCAGGGCCTCGCGGATGGCTCGAATGCGCCGACCAGGAGCTTGCCGGCGTCATACTTATAATAAGTGCAGGCGTCGTAATCGCGCAGCACCGGCAGGTCGGGTTCGAGGCCTGCAACCGATTCGAACAGTGCGTAATAATGCTCGCAGGCATGTAACGGCAGGTTGACGCCGACCGCTGCAGCCAGATCGCGGGACCACATGCCGCCGCAGATCGCGACATGGTCCGCACGGATGTCGCCCCTGTTCGTGGCAACGCCGCTTACCTGCTTGCCGTCGTGGAGGATTTTCGTGACCGGGGTGTCCTGAAAGACCTGTGCGCCGCGGCTGCGCGCGCCTTTGGCGAGCGCCCTGGTGATGTCGATCGCATTGGCATAGCCGTCAGACGGGATATGTATGCCACCCAGCAGCTTATCCGTGCTGATGATCGGCACGCGCGCGGCAATCTCGTCGACGGACAGGACACTGACCGGCAAGTCGAATACCTTGGCCATCGAGGCGCTGCGCTTGAGTTCCTCAAACCGGTCTGCGGTGGTCGCCAGGGAAATCGAGCCGCATTGCCGGTAGCCGGTCGCCTGCCCGGTTTCGCGCTCGAGTTCGCGGTAAAGCTCGCTGGTGTAACGCGCGAGCCTGGTCATGTTCATCGATGGGCGCAGCTGCCCGACGAGCCCGGCTGCGTGCCAGGTCGTGCCGCTCGTCAGCTGCTTTCGCTCCAGCAGGACGATGTCCGACCAGCCCAGCCGAGTCAGGTGGTAGGCGAGGGAACAACCGATGACGCCGCCGCCGATGACCACGACGTTCGCGCGCTTCGGCAAATCCGCCATCTTGCCTACGCCCTCAGGCGCTCATTGGCCGGATCGTGGACCGCGTCCCCAAGCACGGTTGCCTTACGGAGATCCCCGAGCACCTTGATTTGCAGCTCGTTTCCCGGCTCGGCATGGCGTGGTTCGACATAGCCGAAACCGAGGCTCCTGGCGGTGAAGTGACCGTAGCCACCGGAGGTCGTGATGCCGATACAATCGTCACCCGCGAAGATCGACTCGCCGCCGAGGATGTCGGCATCCGCCGCGTCGAGCTCGAAATAGATCAACTGAAAGACCCGGTCCCCGCCGCGTTGCTCGAGGGTGGCTTCGCGGCCGACAAAATCTCCTTTGTCAAACTTGATGAATCGCTCCATCGCGGCATCGGTCATCGTCACCTCGTTGGTGAGTTCCGCGGCCCAGCCGCGATACGCTTTCTCCAGCCGCAGGCTGTTCATTGCATACAGCCCGAAATTGGCGATGCCGAACTCGGCACCGGCCGCCCAGACGGCATCGTACAGGGCTTCCATGTCGTCGATCGGCGCATGCAGTTCCCAGCCGAGTTCGCCGGCGTAGCTCACTCGCAATGCCCGCAGCGGAACCCCTGCCACCGTTATCTCCCGGCCACTGAGCCAGGGGAACGAGTCGTTTGCGAGAGAGGCATCGGTCAGCTTGCTGAGTAGCTCTCGCGACTTCGGCCCTGCAACGACGAGCACGCCCCGTTCCTCGGTGACGTTTTGAATCTCGACCCGCTCGCCGTCGCGCCGTGCCTGCGTCAGGTGATCGAGGTCCCTGAGTTCCGCAGCCGCCGCAGACAGCACGTAGAACCGGTCTTCGGCAAGTCGCGTCACGGTTATCTCGCCGGCGATGCGCCCGTTGTGGGAGAGGATATGCGCCAGCACGATGCCGCCGTCTTGCGTCGCCATCCGGTTCGCACAGCTGCGGTCGAGAAAGCGGCAGGCGTCTGCGCCGGTTACGTCATATTTCGCAAAACCGGTCAGATCGAGCACGCCGACCCGCTCGCGCACGGCCAGGCACTCCTCGCGCACGATCTCGAACACGTTATTGCGCCGGAAGCTGTATGCCTCCTCGCGGCCGTCGCTGGCGAACCATTTGGGGCGTTCCCAGCCGTAGGTTTCGGTAAACACACAACCCTGTTGCTTCAGCTTCTCGAACAGCGGACTCAAGCGACTGCTGCGCGCGGCCGGCAGTTCCTCACCGGGCAGCGGCGTGAAGTAGGTCCGGCCGTAGTCCTGAAAGCCCTTGTCGTGCATGTACCGGTCATCTGCGAACGAGCCGAAACGCCGCGGATCGAAACCGGTCATGTTGATTTCCGCGTCGCCATGCAAAATCCACTGCGCCAGGTATTTGCCACAACCGGCACCCTGTGCGATGCCGAACGACGAACCGCAGCAAAGCCAGAAATTGCGCAACCCTGCGGCCGGGCCGAGCAGGGGATTACCATCGGCACTGTGTGAAATAGCGCCGTTCACGACCCGCTTGATTCCCGCGTCCTCGAAAATCGGCATGCGTTGCATCGCGCGACCGAGCCACGGCATGAGGCGCTCGAGGTCTTCCGGGAACAGTTCGCTGTCCGACTCCCAGGCCGGATAACCCTGCGGCTGCCAGGCCTCGGCCTGAT
>WVYQ01000018.1:4125-4282 GCA_011772865.1 Woeseiaceae bacterium
ACCCACTTCGATACCTGGCGCGCAAAGCAACCGGCGGCGTTGACCACGCTCTCGGCGACGACCTTGCCTTTTTCCGTAATGACCTGCCATTCGCCCGAGGGCAATGGCTTGATGTCGACAACGCGATTGTGCTTCTCGATTTTCGCACCCATTTTGA
>WVYQ01000039.1 GCA_011772865.1 Woeseiaceae bacterium
AGTATGTCCTCATGTCAGGCAGTCACTGCCGCCGGTCAGCGTGAGCGTGCCTCTATTGCAAAATATCGTGTGAACAAATCACACGGGCGCAGTAGAGCAGCCAGGGAGAAAGTCTCTGGCTGCCCACTGCCGTGTGGATCAAGAGATCCAGTTTTAAAGGGTTGCCTGCCAAGCGCTATTACTTGAGTTCAACCGTGCCGCCTGCTTCTTCAAGCTGCTTCTTGAAGTTTTCGGCGTCTTCTTTCGATACACCTTCTTTGATCGTTGACGGAGTGCCTTCGACGGCGTCCTTGGCTTCCTTCAGTCCGAGTCCGGTCATCGCGCGAACTGCCTTGATGACGCCAACCTTGGCTTCGCCAAAACCGGTCAGTACGACATCGAACTCGGTCTTTTCCTCGGCTGCCGCAGCTTCGCCGCCAGCGGCAGGACCAGCTGCCGCAACCGCGACGGGAGCCGCCGCAGAGACACCCCATTCCTCTTCGAGCATCTTGACGAGCTCGACCACTTCCATAATTGGCTTTGCGCTCAACTCTTTGAGCAGGTCTTCATTTGACAATGCCATTTTTCTGTTCCTCTAAATTTATGCCTGAATCAGCTTATAAGTCGTAAACCGGGTTGCTATGCCGCATCCTGCTCGCCTCGCGCGGACAAGGTCCGGGCGAGCATCGCAGGCGGTTCGGCAAGCGTTCGTGCCAGTTGGGTCAGCGGCGCCATCATCACGCCCAGCAACATCGCGCGGGCCTGATCCATCGTCGGCAAATCCGCCAAGGTCGCAAGTTGCTCGCCGGGCAACACTTGCCCGCCGGTAGACAACGAGACCGCCTGAAGCGCCTTGTGGTCCTTTGCGAAATTCTTGATAACCCTGGCAGCGGCACCCGGATCTTCCTTTCCAAACGCGAGCAGTATCGGACCTTTGAGCGAGTCCTTCATGCACTCGAACTCGGTTCCTTCGACGGCGCGGCGAGCCAACGTGTTCTTAACCACACGTAAATACACGCCGGCATTGCGAGCATCCCTGCGCAATTCCGTCATCTCTGCAACGGACAGCCCCCGGTATTCCGCTGCAACAACGGATACCGACTCGTCCGCAACCGCGTTTATCTCTTTGACAAAAGCTTTCTTGTCTTCGAGTCTCAATGCCATGAATATCTCCTGGCTTACGGTTACACACACGGGTGAAATTCCTCTTCACCCCCCAATGTCGATAGTGGCAACCGTCGCCAGACTGCTCTGACTCAGGCAATACCATCTGCGCAGGCAGTGATTAAGGCCGGGTATCACGCCGGCCACCTGCGGTCTTCGACGATCGCCGGCTTACGCCGGCATTCATTCGCAGCACTTGCGCACCGCAAATCCGTTTCGATCAGGCGTCTACGCTGGCCCGATCAACAGAAATTCCCGGTCCCATCGTCGAGGACACGGTCAATTTCTTTAAATAAGCTCCCTTGGATGACGCCGGCTTCGCCTTTTTCAAGTCGGCAAGCAGCGCAGCCAGGTTTTCCTTCAGCGCCGGGACCTCGAAGTCGACACGTCCGATCGGGCAATGAATGATGCCGGCCTTGTCCGTGCGGTAACGCACCTGGCCCGCTTTTGCATTCTTGACTGCCGTCTCTACGTCCGCCGTTACCGTGCCGACCTTCGGGTTCGGCATCAGGCCGCGCGGTCCCAGGATCTGGCCGAGCGTGCCAACGACGCGCATCGCATCCGGCGTCGCGATGACCACATCAAAATTGATCTCACCGCCCTTGACGGTTTCGGCGAGGTCTTCGAAGCCGACGATGTCCGCGCCTGCGCTCTTCGCCTTGTCGGCATTGTCGCCCTGAGCAAATACGGCAACGCGTACTGTCTTGCCGGTGCCGTTTGGCAGTACCGTCGAGCCGCGCACGACCTGGTCCGACTTGCGGGGATCGACGCCCAGGTTCACCGATACATCGACGGACTCCGGAAACTTCGACGTCGCGAGTTCCTTGAGCAGGGTCAGCGCCTCGTCAATCTGGTACATGGCTGTCGCGTCGACTTTTTCCCGGGCCAGCTTTTTGCGTTTACTTTGAAAAGCCATTACTTCACGCCCTCCGTCTCGAGGCCCATGCTGCGCGCGGTGCCAGCAATGGTACGCACGGCGGCATCCATGTCGGCCGCTGTCAGATCCGGCATCTTGGTCGTCGCTATTTCCTCGAGCTGCTGGCGATTGACCTTGCCAACCTTCTCGATATTGGGTTCCCCGGAACCCTTGCCTAAACCGGCTGCTTTTTTCAGCAGCACCGACGCCGGTGGCGTCTTGGTAATAAAAGTGAAACTGCGGTCCGCGTAAACGGTGATCACCACCGGTATCGGCAGTCCGGGCTCGACACCCTGGCTCTGGGCATTGAATGCCTTGCAGAATTCCATGATGTTAACGCCGTGCTGGCCGAGCGCCGGTCCCACAGGCGGACTGGGATTTGCCTGTCCTGCAGGTACCTGCAGCTTGATGTAACTGGCTACTTTCTTTGCCATTTGGTCTTACCTCTCGAGTTCAAGCGGCTTTTCAAGCCTCCTCGTCTTAAGTTTTCTTAGCCCTTCTCCACCTGGCCGAAATCGAGTTCGACCGGTGTGGAACGACCCAGTATCTGCACGGCAACCTGCAGGCGGTTCTTCTCGTAATGCACCTGCTCGACGACTCCACTGAAATCGTTGAACGGTCCATCGGTCACGCGAACGACCTCGCCCGGCTCGAACAGCACTTTCGGCCGCGGCTTGTCGACGCCTTCCTGGACCCGGTTCAGGATCTGGTTGGCCTCTTTCTCCGTAATCGGCGCGGGCCGATCGCTCGACCCGCCGATGAACCCGAGCACCTTGGGCACTTCCTTCACGAGGTGCCAGGTCTCGTCGTCCATTTC
>WVYQ01000012.1 GCA_011772865.1 Woeseiaceae bacterium
GAACTCGGCATAGAAAAAGACGACAAGGAAATCGGCAGCTTTATCAACAACTGGCAGTGCACGGCCGAGTAAGGGGTAACCCGAACACTATAATACGGTCCTTCGGAGAACTTGATGAACTCGCATGATCGGCGCCTCGGCATGGACCGGGCAATATCAAGGCGTGACTTCCTGAACGGCATCAGCGTCGCGATCGGCGCCTCGCTGCTACCTGCCTGCGGCAGAGACGGCGAGCCGATCGCAGAGCTGCCTGCAGCGTATTACCCGCCGGCGGAGACCGGCATGCGCGGTTCGCACGCGGGTTCGTTCGAAGTGGCTCACGCTACACTGCAGGGTCGACAATGGCCGGCCGAGAAAACCGGCGAACACTACGATCTCGCCGTCGTTGGTGCGGGCATCAGTGGCCTGTCAGCGGCCTATCTCTATCATCGCGACGTCGACCCGAACGCACGCATCCTGATCCTCGACAATCACGATGACTTCGGCGGTCACGCGAAACGCAACGAGTTCACGCTCGATGGCCGAACCTTCATCGGCTATGGCGGCACGATGCTGATCGAGGCACCGAAGACGTATCCAAACGTCGCCATGCAGGTCATCCGCGAACTCGGCATCGATACCGATCGCCACAGCGAGTTCTACCACGAAGACCTGTTCAAGAAACACGGCGCCGGCCGCGTGAGCTTCTTCGACAAGGAAACCTTCGGCGCCGACTACCTCGCGACCGGCCAGTGGGATCTCGGCGCGTCGATCAACGATGCACCGTTGTCGGCATCGGCAAAAGCCGAACTCGAACGACTGCTCGCCGACGAAGACGACTACCTGCCCGGCATGACACCGGAAGAACGCCGTGCCGTGCTCGAGTCGCACAGCTGGCGTGATTACCTCGAGAAATACGGGAAATTCGGGGACGAAGTGCTCGCGTTCGTGCAGAAATGGCCGCACGGCGTCTGGGCCATCGGCGCCGATGCCTTGCCGGCCTGGATGGCCTGGCTCGAGGAATACCCGGGCTTCGCCGGCATGGACATCGGGCACGAAAAAAACGAATACGACGACGGCGGCTTTTACTTCCCCGACGGCAATGCCTCGATTGCAAGGCTGCTGGTCCGCAAGCTGATTCCCGATATCGCGCCGGGCAACTCGATGGAGGACATCGTCACCGCGCGCTTCGACTATTCCACGCTCGACCAGCCCGAGAACCTCACCCGCATTCGGCTGAGCAGCACCGTGGTCGGCCTCAAACACCAGGACGGCAAGCTCGACGCCGAGGTCGACATCACCTACGTGCGCGATGGCCAGGGCCGAACAATCACAGCTAACAAGGTCGTCTGGGCCGGCTACCACTCGATGCTGCCGTTCGTCTGTCCCGACGTGCCGGAAGAACAAACCACAGCGCTCAAAAGTTCCGTGCGCGCGCCACTCGTCTATACCAACGTGTTGATCAAAAACTGGCGCAGTCTCGCCAACGTCGGCATGCGGCGCGCTTATTGCCCCGGCAGTTTCTTCCAGACCGTGATGCCCACGCACCCGGTCAGCATCGGCGATTACCGTTTCTCCACGTCGCCCGATGAACCCCTCATCCTGCACATGAACCACGTGCCGCTCTCACCGGGACTGCCGGCGTCCCAACAGTTCCGGGCAGGACAGCGTGCATTGCACGAGATCACATTCGAAACGTTCGAGCGCAATGTCAGGGACCAGCTCGGCCGCATGCTGGGCCCGGGCGGCTTCGACCCGGCAAGCGATATCGCCGGCATCACCGTCAATCGCTGGCCGCACGGCTACGCCTACTCGATCGACAAAGATTCAGGCGACGTGGCCTGGTGGCCGAATTGGTGGCGACATGAACGCCGCCCCTGGGTCGATGCGCGGCAACGCGTCGGCAATATCGCGTTCGCCAACACCGATGCCGCCTCCAACGCCATGACCGAGTCCGCCATCGAAGAGGCGCACCGCGCGGTGCACAGCCTCCGGAAAGAGACTTCTTAAAGAGTTACCGGCTTTGTTTCCTGGAGGGGATGCGAAAAAGTTACCGGGTATTTTATTGGAGATGTGTGCAGAGTCCGCAACACGGCAAAAATCAGCCGCCTTGCGGTCGGCAACCTAGTCAAACAGACGACTTTCTTGATTCCGTTCCTGATAATCTTTCACGTATTCCTTATACAACGTTTGTAAGCTGCGCGTGGTTTCACCGCCACCTATTGGGAATTCGAGCAGCGTGCCGTCCTCGAGACGCAAGCTCATTACCGGGACGATCTCCCGGGTGGCGCTTGTAATCAGGCATTCGGCAGCCATGCGCACATCGTCGACGGACAGCAGCGTCTCGTGGTACGAGATCCCTGCGGTGCCGCAGAGCTCGGAGACAATCCCTTTCGTCAACCCGCCAAGGAGTCCGGATTCACCGGAGGCCGTCTGCACAGCGCCGTCAATCACGAACAAGACGTTACTGTTCGATGCCTCGGTAATCTTTCCTTCGCCATTCAAAAGCAGGCACTCATCAGCACCGAGATTCCTCGCTTCCATGAGACCCAGGATGTTATTGAGGTAGTTGCCACCCTTTATGGACGGGTTGAGGGCCTCTATCGGGTTGCGGCGAATGGACGGTATCGCGAGCCTGACGCCTTCCGCGTAATGACGGGCGGGCCATTCCGGTACGTCTCGTACGATAATGACGCGAAGTGGCGTCAGATCGGGTGCCGGGACGAGGTCTAAAGCTCCACTCCCGCGTGTGTAAGCGTATCTGACGTAGACATCGCCACCGCCGCTGTCGTGATGAAAGGCAGCAATCGTCCGCGCGACCTCCCTGTGTAAATCCTGCATCNNAATGCTCGGCGCCCAGGAAAGGCACACCACCGTACGTGCGGAATACCTCGTATACCGAGTCGCCATATAAGAAGCCACGATCCAAAACGGGAATCGTGGCTTTATCCAACGGCGTGATGTCACCGCCTACACTGGCATAGCCTTTGCGCGTCTCCACGACCGGTACCCCTGGTTCAATAGCGCTCCATGGATTGGAAAAAGCGTGCACCGGCATCGCTCGGACCCCAGTATAACAACGAGGCATACCGGTGGCGCTTCGCGAAGCTGTAGCCGTTCATTGCAGCCGCCGGCTAATCAGGCTGAATAAAATGAAGGAGCGGCTTCGTGGGAGCGGCTTTAGCCGCGATTCAGTACATCACTTACAACGGTATCGCCGATTCTCTGCGGCGTTGCCTGCGGTCAAGCAACTGCGGATGTTTCTGCAGGCTCGCCCTGTGATTCCCACATTGATACTAGCGCAGCACCGGATGGGGTGAGCTGGTAGTTGTCGTAACCCTCAGTGTCACCGCTCGCAATGGCAAGCAGGCCGTATTTTTTGAGCTTTTCGAGGCTACGTTCGATAAGCGCGGGACGCTTTGTCAGATGATCGGATAATTGTGGTGCGGATAGTGCCAGCCCGGGCGCAAGCGCCACGCCTGTATTGAGTACTGCGACATCCAGATCGTCGAACACGACCTCGGATTTTTTCAAGGCTTCAGTCGCAGCTTCAACCACTGCACGCGCTTTATTCCGCCGGAACGTACTGACGATGAAAGTTTTGATCCAGAGAACGTTGTAATAAATGTAAAGACCGACTGACTTGATGATCTTCCAAACCAGGAACATCACCAATGCCCAGGCCAGCAGCGATATTGCCAAGGCCAGCAATACTCCCGTACCGTCGACACCAATTCCCAGCTTTGTCGCCAGAGCCGGCGCAAGTTCGGCAAGTCGTGTGGTGACAAATGTGCCCGGCCACAGAAACGCGTCAATCGTTGCCGTACCGAACGCACTCAATTTTGCGAGCCAGCCTGTTTCCATTCCATCAAACCCGAACGGCATATTCTCGCCGTTCATTACAACCGCGTAGGTGCTGGGGCGAGGCCCCTGGCTGCGATCAAGACTCCTTAAATATGTGGTTTTGGCC
>WVYQ01000010.1 GCA_011772865.1 Woeseiaceae bacterium
GAGCTGGCGGCGAAGCATATCAATGACCGGCGCCTGCCGGACAAGGCTATCGACGTGATCGATGAGGCCGGCGCCAATCTGCGACTGAAGCCGCAGGCCGAGCGGACCGATCGCGTCACCGTCAAGATGGTCGAGGACATCGTCGCAAAGATGGCGCGCATTCCGGCGAAGAGCGTGTCGGCGTCGGACAAGGACGTGCTGCGCACGCTCGAGCGAGACCTCAAACTGACCATCTTCGGCCAGGACAAGGCGATCGAGGCCCTGAGTTCGGCGATCAAGATGTCACGTTCCGGACTCAACGAGGAGGAAAAGCCGATCGGCTCGTTCCTGTTCGCCGGCCCGACGGGCGTCGGCAAGACGGAAGTCACACGGCAACTCAGCATGGTCATGGGGGTCGAGCTCATTCGCTTCGACATGTCCGAGTACATGGAGCGGCATACCGTCTCGAGACTCATCGGCGCGCCGCCGGGATACGTCGGCTTCGACCAGGGCGGCCTGCTCACGGAAGCCGTTACCAAGAACCCGCACGCCGTCGTGTTGCTCGATGAAATCGAAAAGGCGCACCCCGAGGTGTTCAACCTGCTGTTGCAGGTCATGGACCACGGCACCTTGACGGACAACAACGGGCGCAAGGCAGATTTCCGCAATGTCGTTCTTGTAATGACGACCAATGCCGGCGCACAAGAAATGAGTCGTGCTTCGATCGGCTTTACGCAACAGGATCACAGCAGCGACGCAATGGCGATCATCAAGAAGACATTTTCGCCGGAATTTCGTAACCGGCTCGATGCCATCATCCAGTTTGCGTCACTCGATTCGCATTCGATCGAACGCGTCGTTGACAAACTCGTCGTCGAACTCGAGGGCAAGCTCGGATCGAACAACGTCACACTCGAGCTCGATGATGCGGCGCGAAACTGGATCGCCGAACGTGGCTACGACGAGAAGATGGGTGCAAGGCCGATGGCGCGAATCATCCAGGAGCACATCAAACGGCCATTGGCGGAAGAACTGCTATTCGGCAGCCTGGCCGAAGGCGGACACGTGCGAATCAGTGTGGGTGAGGACGGTAATCTCGAGCTGAATGCCGAACCGGCGCGCAAGGAACTGGCACACCTGCCGGAAGAATAAAAGCTTTTATCTGCCGCGATAGATGATGCGACCCTTACTGAGGTCGTAAGGCGTCAGCTCGACCGTGACGTTGTCACCGGTCAGGATTCGGATGTAATTCTTGCGCATCTTTCCGGATATGTGCGCGGTGACGACATGGCCGTTTTCCAACTCGACGCGAAACGTCGTGTTGGGCAGTGTTTCGGTCACTACGCCTTCCATCTGAAGGGCTTCTTCTTTCGCCACGCCTAGGGTCTCTTGTGTACGGCTCGCGAATTGTGCAGAAACAGGGACGCTAATGCAATGCGGGAATGTACTGCTCAGGTCAGGAATTCAGTTACTTGCACGCGCCTTGTCGGCCAGTCGAGAAACCGGGTTTCGCTGTTACATGCGCGCCGCAATTCTGCTGCAAACCTC
>WVYQ01000005.1 GCA_011772865.1 Woeseiaceae bacterium
AATCGTCCAAAGTGGAAGTGAAGTTCACGCCCGTGGCGTCCGGGCTGGTGGGCGCGTCGGCGTTGAAAAGCACCGTGAACTTGCTGCTCGTCGTTACCTTGGTAGTCAGGTTGACGCTGATGTTGTTGCCGGAGCTGTTGTCGGTATAGGCGACGCCACTGCCGTCGACCTGCACGCCGGTGACAGAGGGTGCGCTGAAGCTTCCGGGCACCGTGATGTTTACCGTGTCGACACCGGAGTCACCGCCACCAATCGTCGCCTGGACGTCGTAGGTGAACGCATTGGCGGACGTGCTCATGCTCACGTCGTTGGGGCTGATCTCGGCCACGGCGGACGTGAAGGAGGGCGTCATGGTTGTCGTGGTGACGGTCCACGAATTGTTGTCACCGGCATCGCCGTCACCGTTACCTTCGCCCGTGGACTGCGCCGCATCGGCGGTACCGGAATCATCCACCATCGAGGTGAAATCGACGCCGGTGAGGTCCTGGCTCGTCGGCGCATCCGAATCGAACAACACGGTGATCTTGCTGCTGGCCGTGATCTTGGTGTTGAGGTCGACGCTGATCGTGTTGCCGGCGGTGTTGTTCGTATAGCCGACCGAGACGCCGTCGTCTTGCACATCGGTGACCGTGGGTGCACCGAAACTACCGGGCACGGTAATCTCGACCGTATCAACACCAGTGTCGCCGCCATTGATCGTTGCCTGGATGTCGTAGGTAAACGAGTTGCCGGTGGAACTCGTCGTCACGTCGTTCGGGCTGATCTCGGCCACGGCCGAGGTGACCGCGTTTATGGCGCCGGAGGGGCTGCACTCTACATGCAGCGCTGCAACAGTGCCGGTGCTGTCGAACGACCAGGCCCGTCTGGTTTGTCCGGCCGTGCCGCTGATGATAATGGCCAGATTATTATTTGCGGCCCAGGTACCCTGGTTTACGACTTCCTGGATGATGGTTTTAAGTTCCGGGCTCTGATGTGCCGCGTCGGCGACGCTCCAGTCCGTCAGGTTGGACCATGTGACTGATGCCGTGGTCTTCGTACGATTAGTGATGTTGTTGGTCGCGTTGACAAACGTCGGTGCATCACCGATTTTTTCGGCATAGAACGTCAGGTCCAAAGGACCACCACTACTTGTGTTCTTGGCATAGAACGTGACGTAGGCGCTGTCGATGGTGGCGCCCTGCGGAATGTCCAGGTTCAGAAACCGCAGGCCGATTTCCTGGTCCGCACCGTCGTTGACGAGTTCCAGGTCACTGCTGGACAGGCTCGTCGAGCCCGTGGACAGGCTTTCCTCGGCGTCGTCGCTGCTGGCGGCGATTGACACGTCGATCGGGCAACTGCCGGCGCTTGCAGGATTGATGACGAGGCCCGCCATGTCCCAGCCGGTGATGGAACCTATTGTGTGGTCGGCGCTGTCGGTGCCCGCGTTTGCAAGGGTCCGCTCATGAACATACAGGTAGGCGCCGTTGCCACCGTCGGAGTTCAGAATCGCGGCGCGCTGGGTGTAGTCCGCATCCGCTGCGGTGATGCTCTTGTTACGTGGGTGTGAAGCGACGAACAATACTGAATCGTTTTTACTGGACGTGAGGCTCAGGGAAAGAGCCNNGTGTTCGAGCCGTCCGCACCCTCGGTCGGCGTGGTCGGGTCCGCGCCCGAGTAACGACTTACTGCAGCGGAAACGACGGCGTTACCCGAGAGCGTAACGTCGACATTGAAGGTGGCACCCGGCGAGCCGAACGCCTGCCAGACCTCGACGAAGGCCCTGCCGAGCCGCCGCGAACATTGTTTCTTCTGCAGCGTCCAGGTAAGTCCGCCACCGCTGACGGAGCTTAGGCTGACAACACTGCCGTCACCATAGTATGAGATTGCTGCGACGTAGAGCTGATCCGTCCCACTGGTGACGTTCGTGACGCTGAGAGTGGAAACTGACGGTGGCGATGCGGAATCTGCGGTGAAGGTACCTTCGTGAGTGATTGCGGCGCTTGCAAACGTGGGCAGGAAGGCGAGGATGAATGCGAAAGACAGGAACGCAGAAACGCGGATACGCCGTACCTGGCCTCCGCGCACCTTCCCTGTATCCCGCCGGCAAGCAATCATCAAA
The DNA here is from genome assembly GCA_011772865.1 of Woeseiaceae bacterium. Lineage (GTDB taxonomy): Bacteria > Pseudomonadota > Gammaproteobacteria > Steroidobacterales > Woeseiaceae > UBA1847. Next base: position 2,099 of record WVYQ01000005.1, read on the forward strand.
TCAACACGCCCAAGACTCGAACGGACCCCCGTCGAGGCCCGAAATACCTGTTAAATATTAATGAATTGGCGCGTTATGTGATGTGATGGAAATGGC
>WVYQ01000008.1:0-7292 GCA_011772865.1 Woeseiaceae bacterium
GTTAGATACTGAACGCACATCGCCTGAAATTGCACAGTTTCGTCAGCATTCAGTTCATTGGAACCTTCGAAACCGAGCCGAAACACACGTGCAGCATCGGTATTTGCGGCCAGTACACTGTTTGGACTGTCATACTGATTCAATAATGTTGCGACTGCGGCTGCTCGATTCGACCTGGAGCCGTCGCGCACTTGAAATGCGAGGTAGATAACGCTGATCAGGACAGCGATTGCGGCGCCTATCTCGGCAATTAGTGCAAGGTTGTTCATCAACGTTTTGGCTAACAGTCCTCAGATCGGGTGGCCGCTTTGTGCCAATTCCAGTCATTCTAGCTCAAAGCAGATGACCGGTTGCAGTCGGCCATTAGCGGCTGGTGGCAGAAACCTTTTAGCCAGCAATAGTTCACTATCAATTTTCCAGGAGCGCCAGAATCTTTCGGACTTCTGAATGCATGTTTCGGATGTTTCTTGCACCGTCATTCTGGTATGCCAGCCACGCTTGCAACTCAGCTTCTGTGCTCTGTAGAGCGTTCCAGTCATATGACACGATTGCAGTCTCCGGATCACTCCAGAGCTCGGGGTCGGTAGACCATTTCACAGCTCCCAGGTAATGCGAATTCGGATCAAGAACGGTGCTAATTCCAACACCGTACAGCCGGTCATAGCGGCCGAAGTGGTCGCCATACCTGATCAGCGCGGTTCGAAGCTCGGGATTGGAAATTCGCGACAGCCCTCCGCTGGCCACCAGCTCTGCATATGACGCAGACAGGGACGGTATGTCTTCAAAATGGTTTGCTCGCCAAAGAGTCCATCGAAACGATTCTTCGTCCTCTGGCATCGCGCCGGCGCGCAATGCAGATAGCAACGCACCTGTGGCTTTCACAGTTGCATTGTAATTCTCAGCATCTTCCGCCAATTCGGGTTCCAAAGCCTGCATTTCTTCGGTAAGTCGGACCAAGAGATCCGCCTCATCTGCGGCGGCGACACGCTCATCGTTCCAGTTAGCGACCTGGATACCAATGAAAACACCAACGACGACGATGACAAAATCAATGCTTACCGCAAACCAATTCTGGTCCTTGATGTGCTGAGTAATTCGACGTAATAGCATCTCGTGGAACTCTTAAGTCAAGAGAATGGAACATCCGCTTCTGGTCAACACCAGTCATTGTAGCGGAATCCTGGCGACCGGCCGGAGTCGGTCAATAGCCGCCGCTGATCCTGAATTTCTAGAGTTCAACGATCGGCATGAAGCCGCCGTAGATCAGGCGCTTACCGTCGAACGGCGCGGGATTCTTATTCGGATCCATCCGCTCGTCGTTGAAATCGTCCGACATCATTTTACTCATGCCGGCATCGCGCGTTTCCTTGTCGGGCCATTCGATCCAGGAGAACACGACCGTTTCATCAGCCGTCGCCTGAACCGATTTGCGGAAATCGGTCACCTCACCAGTGGGCACATCGTCTGCCCAGCATTCGACAACACGTATCGCCCCGAAATCCATGAATACGCTGTCACCCAGCTTGGCGTGCTCGATATATTCCTGTTTCTTTGCGGTCGGCACGGCGACAACAAATCCGTCGATATAGCTCATAGCTTTGTCCTGTGGGCAGTACCGGCAAACGGCGGCATGGGGTCATTTCCAGTCATTACTAGCCAAAAACGCCTGGGCGGCAGCTTTCGGCCACAAGCGGCCAGTCAATCGTGATTAATCTATCGAGTCTTTGTAGCCTTCCAGGGTCAAATGCAGCGACCGTGCTTGCTCAAGTTGGCTGACCGTTATTGCTTGTACAAATTTGCCGAAGTTTGCCTCCGCAGTGGTGAGTGATGCCAGATCGGAACTGATTATGGATTGAATAATCTTGTCGATTTGGACCGGCGACAGATCGGGCTGCACATCCCGCTCCCAAACAACATCGTCCTCTGTAACCGTTGTCGCACGAGGAATAAGTTTGTATGTTGCGCCAGGATATTCGGTTTCACGTTCCTCAATCCGTCTATCACCTTCATCAAACTGTTTATAGTAATCAGCGATTAACAGTCGGGCCCCAGGCTCGCCAATTAACCCGAGGTTTCCCGACCCCAGCAGATCATCATACGTCGCTCTATTGGCACGGCCTTGATTCCAACCAAAATTTGCGCCAATGACCACGTCCTGCAGAAACTGTGGCTTGTCCTCTATCAATCCGCTGTCAAGCTGATGTGAAACTCGTCGAAGGCTATTGGCTTTTTGTTCNNCACAATGTCTTTGTTCAAGTCTCCCATTATTCTCGATATGTAGGCTGATTCCTCAGCTCGCTGGAGCCTATCTGTATTCCATTGATCCACTGCGAGCGCAATCAGGACACCGACAGTTACAATTGTCAGTTCTCCAATTGCGTAGGACCAATCAAGTTTGAACTTTCGCCACAACAAGTCAGATGTCTCGGGTTTCGAGTTCGATGTCTGATATCACCGAACGTCCGCTTTGGGTGAATACCAGTCAGTGTAGCTCAAATGTGGCGAATGGCCGGTCTCAGGGGTAAAGCGGCCTCTCGTGCCGACCCTGGGCCAATGTACTCGGAACGCGAGATCGTCGGTTTCTCGCTTTCGGACCACCCGCTGGTGGGCAGTTTTGGGAACCCCGAGAAGCCGCGATGTGTCCGAAACCAACTGCCCGGTCGGCATATACTCAATGCCTCTAGCCAAGCCAAAACTGAGGTAGTGCCACAATGGCCATCGCGCTTGAGTTCATCGACTTCGTTGTCCCGAGGAAAATCATCGATGAAAAATATCCGGGTGGCTGGGAAGGATGTTTGCGCGATCACAGTAACCTCTTAGATGGTCGAGTTTGGTATGACGACCACCTATTCCGTGATGGAGCAATGAGTCCCGGAGATATAAAACTCATCGCGGACAGATGGACAAGATTGGGTTTTGAAGGTCAAATCGAGATTGACGGAAGCCTTTGCTGGAAGGACTACTGCGTTGTAGAAGCCATCTTTGGTGGGGCCACTTTGCCCTGTGACTGGATCGAAGTAGATAGCAAATTACTAATTGCCTACATGTCTGGCACAACTCCTGGCGAAGTGTGTGGACCAGCCCGTCGGAGATAATGACTACCGGCCGATTCCGACTATCCGATACTTGTTCCCTGTAAGAACAGATTTGGGATCAATCAAGTCGTACGCCGATGTGATCAGCTGATTCAATCGCAAAGTTATTGATTCTATGGTGCCCAGGGCCGGACTCGAACCGGCACGTCCTTTCGGACAGCGGATTTTAAGTCCGCAGCGTCTACCAATTCCGCCACCCGGGCGCATGCGAGGAAAAAATGGAGGCTAGGGTCGGAATCGAACCGGCGTCCACGGCTTTGCAGGCCGCTGCATAACCACTCTGCCACCTAGCCCCCGGGTATTGCAGGCGTCGCAGTATACCCACAAATCCCCCATAATGGGCATATGCATTTATCCAGATATTCTGCCCTCCTGGCCGTTGCCTGCTTGCTCGGGGCGTGTGCCGAGACTTCCGTTCCATTCGAGCCACAGCTAATCAGTGTGCCGGCGGCCGTGCCTGCAAGCGGCCCTCGGCTGTCGGGCGGATCTGGCGATCCGTTGATCCTGAGCTGGATGGAAGAAGACGACCTGGGCGCCTCCCTGCTCTATTCGCGCCTTGAGAGAGGCGCCTGGTCCGCCCCGTCGACAATAGCCAGCGGCATCGACATGTTCGTCAACTGGGCCGACATGCCGTCGGTGCAACCGATGGGTAACGGAAGACTGTCGGCCCACTGGCTCGAAAAGTCTGCGGATTTGACGTATGCGTACGACGTGGTGTTCGTGCAATCTGCCGACGGTGGCGCAAGCTGGTCCGAGCCGATTCGACCGCACGACGACGGCACGCCGACCGAACATGGCTTNNATCGACGAATTGATCTGCGACTGCTGCCAGACCGACATTGCAATAAGCGATTCGGGCGCCATCGCGGTGTACCGTGATCGCTCGGTCGCTGAGATCCGGGACATTTCGGTTACGCGACGTATTGAGGGCGAATGGCAGCCCGGCCGGACTATCGCCGACGACGCCTGGGAAATTCCCGGATGCCCGGTCAATGGCCCGTCAATCGTCGCAGATGGATCCTTTGTCGCCGTCGCGTGGTTCACGGCTGCCGGCGGTAATCCCATCGTGAAGCTGGCTCTATCGCAAGACAATGGCCAGACTTTTTCCGCCCCGCTCGAAGTTGCAGCTGGCAAGGTACTCGGCCGCGCAGGCCTGTCGTACCTGGGCGATGGTGACGTAGCGGTGAGCTGGTTACAGCCGACCGACGAAGGCACTAATCAGGTTCGCGTGCGGCGCTATGCAGCTGACGGCACTCCGGGCCCGGTCCGTCTCGTTGCGGACAACGCAGGGTCCTTTTCGGTACCACAGATCGGGACGTCGGGCGACGACCTGGTCTTCGTCTGGACCGAGACGGCCGACTTCGTCAACAGCGTTCATAGCGCGAGAGTTCCCGCCGCAGCCCTTTGAGGCGTTCGGACCATAGTCTGACCACAACAGACCAGATTCAGCAGCTCATAAAGTAGAGGATGTTACTCATCAAGCCCGGAGGGACCGAGCCATGGTGAGAAAACTGACTTTGTTGCTGATCCTGCTGCTGATGTTCGCTGGCGCCATATCGACGGCCATGTCCAGCACCCTGGTTTTCTAGTTTTTCTTTGCCGGGGGCTTTGACGGCTTAACATTACCGCGTGGATTGATTGGCGGCTGACTGATGCTCGAGTCATATCCTGGTCGGTCACGCTTCACGGACACCTGGTTGTCCGCGACCATGTAGGGCTGCATCTCGATACCGATCTCGTCCAACTGTTTGCGAATGATCCCGATGACCTGTTCGAGGTCCTCACCCATCTTCCTGCCGACCGAGGTTTTTGCCAACAACTCGTAGTCGCGGACTGCGGACCCGTAGTCCTGTAAATCGATCTCCAGGATGATGATTGCTCTCAGGGTAGACAGGTAATTCTCGCGGGCCAGCCAGCGACCATCATTCCGGATGGCCTTGCGAAACAGCGCCAGCTGCCGGGAAAGATCCCCGCTTTCGCTCGCAATCCGGCCCTCGGTCAGATACGAATACGCCAGCTCGAAAACCGTCAAGTCGTGATCGTTGCGCATATCAGCAAGCACGTTCTCGGCCGCGTCGAGGTTGCCCTTGTCGATTTGTTTGTGGACCCTGTCGTTCAGGCTCATGAACCGCCGCGACAACTGAACATAGGTGCGTTCGTATTGGAAATTGACGAGTGCCGTTCTACTGCCCGCCTCGCCCGGCGTAAAGCGCCAGTCCTGCAGGGCACTCAAAGTCGCCTTGTCGAAGGCTTCTCTGCCGCTCGACTCCAGGATGTCGATTGCGGAAACGAGGCCCGAGCGCTCGACCTGGAAGCCGACCATCACCCAGCCTTCATGGCCCCTGACATATTCGGACTCCGGATACTCCGGTAATGGCTTCTCGAAAACCGGCTTATCGTCGCTAATCGGTTGAAATTGAGCTATGGCGCAATTAGCGAAGCAGACCAGGAAGGTCGTAATCAGGCTGGATTGGATGGGTGACATGATTGTCTCTGCCTCCTACCCGAAAGATAGCGCAGTGACCGAATAGCGCAAGCAACCAAACGAAAAAAGGGGCCCAATGGGCCCCTTTGAATCTGGAGCGGGAAACGAGACTCGAACTCGCGACCCCAACCTTGGCAAGGTTGTGCTCTACCAACTGAGCTATTCCCGCGGAGGGCCGAGATTTTAGTCGCTTACGGCTCGCTGTCAAGGCTGATATACGGCCAGGCGGCCCGCAGGTACACAAGCATTGACCATATCGTCATGGCCGCCGCTGCCAGCAGCAGGATGAAGCCGACGCTGTATATGTCCACCCCCAAGAACTCGTTCTCGTAGACCATGAAGCCGATTCCGAACATCTGGAGGACGGTTTTTACCTTGCCGGCCATGGTGACTTTTACATTGGCCCGCTCGCCAATGATCGCCATCCATTCGCGCAGCGCCGAGATCGTAATCTCGCGGCCAATGATGATCATCGCAATGATGTCGACGAACCAGCTCGGATTGTCCTGCACGAGCATGACGAGCACGATCGCCACCATCAGCTTGTCCGCCACGGGATCCAGAAACTCGCCGAAACGTGACATCTGTCCGAATCGTCGCGCCACCCAGCCATCCAGCAGGTCGGTGATGGCGGCGATGCCAAAAAATATTGCAGCGATAGGTCTCGCGTGTTCGAGCTGACTGTAAAAAAGGACAACCACGATCGGAATCGCGGCTATTCGAAACAGCGTCAGCGAATTTGCAAGGTTGAGCTTCACAGGACCTGCTGGTTGTTGTTATCCGTCCAGGTGCAGGTCATTGTATATCGATTCGGCAAGCCTGCGGCCGATTCCGCGCACTTTCGCGAGATCGTCGATGCCTGCCCCCATCACGCCTTGCAGGCCGCCGAACTGGCGCAACAACTCGCGGCGCTTCTTCGGACCGAGCCCGGGGATCTGCTCCAGCCGCGACGTCTTGCGCTTTTTCGCGCGCCGGGCACGGTGCCCGGCGATGGCGAAACGATGCGCCTCGTCGCGGATTTGCTGGATCAGCAACAGCGCGGATGAGTCGGGCGGCAACGTCAAAGCCTTGTCCTGGCCCGGTATGAACAACCGCTCGGCGCCGGGCCTGCGCGCCCTTCCCTTGGCCACGGCAACGACATTCAGCCAGGCCAGCTCGAGTTCATCGAGAACGGTCATCGCTTCGGCCAGCTGGCCCTTGCCGCCGTCAATGAACAGAACATCGGGCAGTGGCACCTCGCCGGCCTTGACCCGCTTGTAGCGCCGGCGCAGGGCCTCGGCCATCGCGGCATAATCGTCGCCGGCCGCCGCCGGTTTCAGGTTGAACCGTCGATAGTCGGTCTTCGCCGGACCGGCGGTGTTGAAAACGACACAAGATGCCACCGTCGCTTCACCCGACGTATGGCTGACGTCGAAACACTCGATGCGCTCGGGCGCGTCCTCGAGTTCCAGCGCTTGCCCGAGCGCCGCAAACTGGCGTCGAATCGTCGCATTGCTCGCGACCTGCAGGTTGAGCCCCTGTTCGGCATTCGTCATAGCCATCTTCAGCCAGCTCGCCCGATCGCCGCGGACCTTGCTGCGGATCGCCACTTTACGCCCCATTCGCTGGCTCAACTCCGCCTCGAGCAAGACTTCATCCTCGATCGCCGAATCGAGAATAATCTCGCCGGGCACATCGCGGCCCAGGTAGTACTGCGCGACGAACGCATTGAG
>WVYQ01000008.1:7350-9058 GCA_011772865.1 Woeseiaceae bacterium
TTCGACGCGAAACCGATGATGTCGAGGTCCTTGTTCGCCGTTCTCGAGACGAGCTGCCGGGCCTCGATCTCCTTGAGCCGCGAGATCTGGTCCCGGAAACGGGCTGCCTGCTCGTAGTGCTGCTCCGCCGCGGCCTGCTCCATGCGCTCGACAAACGTATCGATAACACTCTGGTTACGGCCCTCGAGAAAGGCGATGGCCGCATCGATGTCCGTGGCGTACTGCTCCTGTGAGATCAGACCGACGCAAGGCGCCGTGCATCGCTTGATCTGGTACTGCAGGCAAGGCCGCGTGCGATTGCCGAAATAGCTGTCCTGGCATTGGCGCACCATGAATAGTTTTTGTAGCTCATTGAGTGTTTGCCTGACGGCACTTGTGCTCGGGTATGGCCCGAAGTAGCGCCCCTTCCCCTTGCGGGGCCCACGATGGAACTGCAGGCGCGGAAACTTGTGCCGTGTCGAGACATAAATGTACGGATAACTCTTGTCGTCCCTGAGGATGACGTTGAACTTCGGCCGGTGCTGCTTGATCAGGTTGTACTCGAGGATCAGCGCCTCGGCCTCGGTATTCGTCACCGTGACCTCGACTTTCGCGACAAGCTCCATCATGGCAGCCGTCTTTACCGAGTCGTGGCTGCGAGTGAAGTAGCTCGAGACGCGTTTCTTCAGATCTCGTGCCTTGCCGACGTAAAGGACCTTGTGCTTTGCGTCGAGCATCCGGTACACACCGGGACGGTGCGTCAGGCTCCGCAGGAATGACTTGACGTCGAATTGCCGCTGGTCGCTCACGCCCCTATTTATCCAGCAACTCGCGAGCCTGCGCAAATATGCCTGCGAACATTGCGTTCGTCAGGCGTCCAGTATTCGTGTTGTAACGACTGCAGTGGTACGAATCGAGCATGCGCAGCCTGCCGAGTTCGTGAACCGCCGCGTGCGCAAACTTGTAGTCGGCTTGCCGCAAAGACAATGCCTTGATGACGGCCCGGTGTGCAATGCCGCCGAGCGCCAGNNGGCTTGTTATCGGGCGGCAGGCACTTGACGGCGTTCGTAATGCGACAGTCGCGCAATTGCAAAGGGTCGTCGGCCGAAACCGACTCTGCGTGCGTCGAAAACCCGAACTTGTGCAGCATCTCGTACAGCAGGATGCCGGCATGGTCGCCCGTGAAAGGCCGGCCCGTGCGGTTGGCGCCATGCATACCCGGCGCCAGACCGACGATCAGCAGCCGGGCCTCGCCGTCGCCGAACGGCGGCACGGGCTTGCAGTAGTAGTCCGGGTAGCGATCGTTGACCTCGTCGAGGAACGTCGCGAGGCGCGGGCACGCCCGACAGGAGCTGTCGAAGACGCGGTCAGTCATTCATGTGCCGTATGACGGCCTCTCCGAAGCCGCGCGTTCCGACGAGTCTCGCTCCGGGCACGAGGTGTTCGAGTTCCNNGCCAGGTCGAAAGTCAGCTCGCCGTTTGCGATCGTGCGTGCAACGCCGTCCATGATCTTGGCGGCGGCTTCGGTCCAGCCGATGTAGCGCAGCATCATCTCCGCCGACAGTATCAGCGACCCCGGATTTACGCGGTCCTTGCCGGCAAAGCCCGGTGCCGTGCCGTGTGTCGCTTCGAAGACAGCAACCGTGTCGGCCATGTTGGCGCCCGGCGCAATGCCGATCCCGCCGACCTGGGCGGCCAGCGCGTCCGAAATATAGTCCCCGTTCAGGTT
>WVYQ01000008.1:9096-58775 GCA_011772865.1 Woeseiaceae bacterium
GCGCCGAACTCCGTGCGGGCCACGTCGTAACCCCACTGACAGAACGCGCCCTCGGTAAACTTCATGATGTTGCCCTTGTGCACCAGGGACACCGAGGCCTTGTCGCGTTCGATACAGTACTGGATGGCTTTGCGGATCAGCCGCTCGGAGCCTTCCCGGGACACCGGCTTGATCCCGATACCGCTACTTGCCGGAAAGCGGATCTCGGTGACGCCGAGCTCGGTCTGCAGGAAGTGAATCAGTTTCTGGACTTCCTGCGAACCTGTCGGGTACTCGATACCGGCGTAGATGTCCTCGGTATTCTCGCGAAACACGGTCATGTCGACGAGATCCGACTGCTTCATCGGCGTCTGCACGCCCGGGAAATACCGAATCGGCCTGACACAGGCATAAAGATCCAGGGTCTGTCGTATGGCGACATTGAGCGATCGGATTCCGCCGCCCACCGGCGTCTGCAGCGGTCCCTTGATCGAAACGATGTACTTCTCGAGTGCGTGCAGCGTCTCGTCCGGCAGGTACTGGTCGTCGCCGTACTTGTCGGCAGCCGCTTGTCCCGCATAAACCTGCATCCAGCGGATGGCACGATCGCCGCCATAGGCGTTTCGCACTGCAGCGTCGACCACGTCGATCATGACCGGAGTGACATCGATGCCAATGCCGTCGCCCTCGATATACGGCACGATCGGGAAATCCGGGACGACCAGCGTGTGGTCGGTATTGGCCGTTATGGCCTCACCGTTACCGGGAATATTTATGTGATCGTACCGCATGGCGCCTTCCGCAGAAGGCGTGCATTGTACCGGACATTATCCGCCGTTGCGGATCACCTTTGCCGAGTCCTTGTGCAGTCCCGCGATGCGCATTGCCACTTCCATCGCCTGCTCGTAATTGAGCCGGGGATCGACCGTCGATTTGTAGGCGCGCGCCAGGTCGCCATCAGTGAGGCCGCGCGCGCCCCCCGTGCATTCGGTGACATTTTCGCCGGTCAGCTCGAGGTGCACTCCGCCCAGGTAGCTGCCCATCGACTTGTGGACCCGGAATGCCAGTTCGAGCTCGGCCACGATGCTGTCGAATCGCCGCGTCTTGACGCCGTCGGCCGTGCTTTCGGTGTTACCGTGCATGGGGTCGCACACCCACAGCACCGGCGAGCCCGTCTCCTTGACGGCAGCGATCAGGTCGGGGAGGCACTCCTCGATGGCCTTGGCGCCAAACCGATGGATCAGTGTCAGACGGCCCGGCTCACCGTTCGGATTCAGAATGCCAATTAATTCCTGCAACCACTCCTTCGACATGCCCGGGCCGATCTTGATGCCCATCGGGTTCGAGATGCCCCGGAAATACTCGACGTGGGCGCCATCGATCGCGGCCGTGCGCATGCCGATCCACGGGAAATGCGTCGTCAGGTTGTACCAGCGCTCGCGCCTGTCCAGGAACCGGGTCTGCGCCTGTTCGTAGTGCAGGTGCAGCCCTTCGTGCGCCGAGTAGATATCGGCCCGCTGCGTCTTGTGCACCTGCTCCCCGGAAATGGTCTCGAGAAAATCGAGTGAATTCGATATCGACTTGACGATGTCGTGGTATTCGTCCGCCATCGGCGAATGACCCACCCAGCCGAGGTCCCAGTATTCCGGATGGTGCAAGTCCGCAAAACCGCCGTCGATCAGCGAGCGGACGAAGTTCAGGGTCAGCGCCGCCCGCTCATAGCCACGCAATATCATCTGTGGATCGGGTATGCGCTCGTCTGCCGTAAACCCGCTGCGATTGACAAGGTCGCCGCGAAAGCTCGGTAGTGATTGACCTTCGCGGGTCTCCGTGTCGGCCGAACGGGGCTTCGCGTACTGTCCGGCCATCCGGCCGACCCGCACAACCGGCTTCTTGAGCCCGTAGAGCATGACCACGCTCATCTGCAGCAGGATCTTGAGCTTGGCGACAATGTTTTCCGACGTGCACTCGTCAAACGTCTCGGCGCAGTCGCCACCTTGCAGCACGAACGCCTCACCTCGCTGCGCCCTGGCAATCAGCTCTTTGAGTCCGTCGACCTCCCACGATGTGACGATTGGCGGCAGACGGCTCAGCTCCCCGACGGCCCGGTCGAGGGCCGCCTGGTTCGGATAGCTGGCCTGCTGCGCCGCCGGCTTGCCGTGCCAGCTCGCCGGGTGCCAATCGGTTATTCCAATGGTTCTGCTCACGTCAATTCCGGGCTATCGCATAGCAAAATGCGGGCGCTGGGCCCGCTGGATGGGCGAACTATGCCATGTACCACCTTGAGGGTGCAAAAGTTTCTATTGCAATCAGCGTGTTAGCCTCGTGTGGAAAGCCTGCCTTGAGATTGGCACAATGCGCGCCATATCTCCGCCGTCACGCCGGCGGTTTTGTTTTTCTGGAGTAGTTCCATGCAGGAAATCCTCGTTCTCGGCGCCGGGAAGATCGGTGTCCTCATTTCCGGGCTACTAGCCGAATCCGGCGATTATCACGTCCAGCTGGGTGACTCCAAGCCAGGCATCGCCGCCGAAGTCGCCGACGCCCACGATAACAAGAACATTTCGGCCTTCGACCTGGATGCAACCGACCAGGAGAGCCTGGTTGCGCACATTCGCGAGCACAAGCCGGTTGCGGTCATTTCGAGCCTGCCCTATTTCTGCAATATCGCAGTCGCCGAAGTCGCACGGCAGGAGGGCTTGCACTACTTCGATCTGACAGAAGACGTCGAGGTTACGATGGCGGTGCGCAAACTGGCTGAAGGTGCCACAGAGGTCTTTGCCCCGCAGTGTGGACTTGCCCCCGGCTTCATCTCGATAGCCGCCAACGAATTGATCAAGCACTTCGACACGATCAAATCGGTGAAGATGCGCGTCGGCGCCCTGCCGCAACACCCGAACAACGTCCTCAAGTACTCGCTGACCTGGTCGACGGACGGGATCATCAACGAATATGGCAATATGTGCCAGAGCGTGGTCGATGGTAAGGAGGTGGACGTCCTCCCGCTCGAAGGTCTCGAGAAGATCGAGATCGACGGCACTCGCTACGAGGCTTTCAACACGTCGGGCGGCCTGGGCTCTCTGTGGGAGACCTACGAGGGCAAGGTCAATACGATGAATTACAAAACGATCCGCTACCCGGGCCACTGCGAACAGATCCGACTGCTCATGAACGGACTGAAGTTGAATCACGACCGGGACACGCTGAAGCGCATCCTCGAAAATGCGGTGCCGCAGACGCTGCAGGACGTGGTCGTCATCTACGCCGCCGTAACCGGCATGCAGGACAACGAATTCCGCGAGGAAAACTACGTCAACAAGGTCTATCCGCGGGTCGTTGCCGGACGTCTTTGGTCCGCAATCCAGATCACGACGGCAGCCGGTATCTGCAGCGTCGTGGATATCGTGCTTTCGAATCCGAAAAAATACGAGGGTTTCGTTGCGCAAGAACAGTTCAGCCTGCCCGATATCCTGGCAAACCGGTTCGGCCAGTTCTACGCACACGGCGGCTCGAATATCGAATCATCGGAACTGGTGGCCCGTGGCGAGACCGGCCGCCAACGCGCAACCGAGGGTTAGAGCAATGCAAAGTATATTGAAACAACTTGGGCTGGGAGCGGTTAACCCGGGCACGTGGCACGGTGCCGCAAGCTACGAAGATTCGTCGGCGCCACTGATTGAGTCTGTCAATCCGACGACGGGCGATGTTATCGCGAGCGTACGCTCGACAACACCGGCTGAGTACGATGCCCTGATCAGGGAAGCCCGGGAATCATTCATGACATGGCGAATGACTCCTGCCCCGATCCGCGGTAATGCCGTGCGCCTGATCGGTAATGCCCTGCGCGACAACAAAGACGCGCTCGGCAGCCTCGTCACCCTCGAGATGGGAAAAATCAAGGCCGAAGGTGATGGTGAGGTTCAGGAGATGATCGACATCGCCGACTTCGCGGTCGGCCAGTCCCGCATGCTGTATGGCAAGACGATGCACTCGGAGCGGCCGCTGCACCGCATGTATGAGCAATGGCACCCGCTCGGAGTTGTCGGCACGATCTCTGCTTTCAATTTTCCGGTTGCGGTGTACTCGTGGAACGCGCTGATTGCCGCGATCTGTGGCAACGTTATTGTCTGGAAACCGTCGCCGAAGACGGCATTGTGCGGTGTCGCGGTGCAGAAGATCATTAACGAGGCTCTGGCCGGCGAAGATCTGCCGCCTGTGTTCTTCCTTTTCAATGACGGCAGCAACCAACTGGCCCAGACCTTTGTCGAAGACGAACGCGTAAATCTCGTGTCGTTCACCGGTTCGTGCGCGGTCGGCAAGAAGGTCGGCGAACGCGTCTCCGCGCGCATGGGCAAAGTGCTGCTCGAGCTCGGCGGCAACAACGCCATCATCGTCGACGAAGAGGCCAACCTCGACCTGGCAGTGCCGTCAATCGTTTTTGGCTCGGTTGGCACGGCGGGCCAACGTTGCACGACGACCCGGCGGGTGCTCGTTCACGAGTCACGATTCGATGAGCTCAAGAATGTGCTGGTCAATGCCTACAGCCAGGTGCGTATCGGCGATCCGCTCGATCCGGAAACGCTGATGGGTCCGCTCATCGACGAGTCGGCCATTGAGCGCGTCGAGGCGGCGTGCACTGCCGTGCGCGAAGCAGGCGGCGAAGTCCTCTGCGGCGGCGAACGCCTCGATCGGTCGGGTAATTTCATTACCCCTGCGATCGCAGTTGCGCAGAACGACTGGGACATCGTGCAAACGGAAACCTTCGGGCCGATCCTGTACCTGATTCCCTACTCCTCGCTCGACGAGGCTATCGCGATGCAAAACGGTGTCGTGCAGGGACTGTCCTCCGCGATATTCACCGACAACCTGCAGAAGGCCGAGTATTTCCTGTCGCACTCGGGCTCGGATTGTGGAATCGCCAACGTCAATATCGGGACGTCCGGCGCCGAGATCGGCGGCGCGTTCGGCGGCGAGAAGGAAACCGGCGGCGGCCGGGAGGCCGGGTCGGATGCCTGGCAGGCGTATATGCGCCGCCAGACGAACACGATCAACTGGAGCACGGAACTTCCGTTGGCCCAGGGAATAAGCTTCGATTTGTAGGAATACAGGCGCGCGTCCGGGAAGTTGCTCGCGAGAACTAAAGCGCAGCGAAGCGAGCCATTCCGCGAGTGACTATCGCGGGCGCGTGCCGGAAATCACGTCAATTCAAACTTGTTCTCGGCGCGGTTCTTGCGGACGTGGCCGGCCTCGAACACCTGGCCGTTCATCGCGATGTAGACGCCGGGCGGCGCGATCTGCGCGGCCGCGACCGCCATGCCGACATTGAACATCGCGTCGGTCGCCTTGAAGCGGGCCGGCGTCAGCGCGCCGGTCAAAACGATTGTCTTGCCCTCGACAGCGGAGAGGACCTCGGCAGTAGCGGGCATCGTGTCCGTGCCATGGGTGACGACAAACCTCTCGGCCTCGTCACCCGCGATATAATCGCGCAACGCGACGCGATCCTCATCAGTCATTTCGAGGCTGTCTTTGTGCAACAACGGCACGATTTCGTAGTCAAAATCCACAAGTCCCTCATGCAGGATATGCTGGATCTGGGACTCACCAACTTCGTACTGGCTCAGGTCGTCGAAGTAGATCTTGTCGATCGTGCCGCCGGCGGTAACGAAGCGAATAAACATGCAAGCAATGCTATCATCTGGTCATGAAATCCATAGCCGTTTTTACTGCACTGTTCCTGGCTCTTCTGACAAGTACGGCGCACGCTGACGGCACGGTCGTCAAGCTCGAAATCAAGGGCGCCATCGGCGTTGCGACGGCTGATCACATCATCAGCGGCATCGAACATGCCGAGGCAAGCGGTGCCGAACTCGTCATCATCGACATGGATACGCCGGGTGGACTCATGGCGCCGATGCGCGACATCGTCCAGGCCATTCTCACGTCGACGGTTCCCGTGGCCACATATGTGTACCCGGACGGTGCGCGCGCGGACAGCGCCGGCACCTATATCCTTCTTGCCAGCCACATTGCCGCGATGGCGCCGACGACGCACCTGGGTGCGGCAACTCCCGTGTCGCTGACCGGGGACAGCGTGACTCCGGAGCCGGACAATGGAGACGACAGCGAAGCGCCCGCCGACGGTGAGCCTGAAGAGGAGCCCGAGTCACAGCCCGGCACATCGATGGAACGCAAAGTGCTCAACGATGCGATCTCCTATATTCGCGGACTCGCCGAGCGCCATGGACGCAACGCGGACTGGGCTGAAGAGGCCGTGCGCGAGGCAGCAACGCTGACCGCGACCGAGGCGCTCGAACAGAACGTCATTGAATTCATCGCAGAAGACCATGCAGCGCTGCTCGCAATGATCGACGGTCACGAAGTAAGCGTTGGCAGCGAGACCGTTGCGCTCGAGACCAGCAGCGTCGTCATCGAAGAGTTCGAACCCAGTCTGCGCATCAAGATCCTGTCGGCGATCGCCAACCCCGAGATTGTTTTGATACTCGGCATGATCGGCCTGTATGGCCTCATGTATGAAGGCTGGAACCCGGGCGCGATCATCCCGGGCGTTGTCGGCGTAATCTGCCTTCTGCTTGCCGCTTACGGGCTGCAGGTGCTCCCGGTCAATTACGCCGGCCTTGCACTGATCATTGTCGGACTCGCATTGATGACCGCGGAGGCGTTCGCCCCGAGTTTCGGTGCGCTCGGACTCGGTGGCATTGCCGCTTTCGTTTTTGGCGCGATCATGATGTTCGACAGTGGCATTCCGGGGTATGGCATCTCGCTGACTTTCGTCATCTCGGTTGCCGTCATCGCCGCGCTGCTCATCGTCTGGCTGGCCGGTTTCGTGTTGAAACTTCGCCACCGCGGCGCGGTATCAGGTGTCGAATCCATCGTCGGCGGCGTCGGCGTCGCCATGGCAGACTTCACCGGCGAAGGCAAAATCTGGCTTGAAGGCGAAGCGTGGGCCGCGCGCAGCAAGGTGCCAATCGCGAAGGACGAGAAAGTCGTCGTCACGGATATGACGGGACTGACGCTCGATATCGAACCGAAGGACGAATTGAAGAAAGATTGAGAGAGGAAACATCCGATGCCGTTAGCTTATACAGGAATCATTATCGCGCTGGTCGTTGTCATCATTTACAACACGATCAAGATCCTCAAGGAGTACGAACGCGGTGTCATCTTCTTCCTCGGACGTTTCCAGAAGGTGAAGGGACCCGGCCTGATCATTCTCGTCCCGGGCATCCAAAAAATGACGAAGGTCGACCTTCGCGTCGTCGTCATGGACGTTCCGACACAGGACGTGATCTCGCGGGACAACGTCTCGGTCAAGGTCAACGCGGTTATCTATTTCCGGATCGTCGATCCCGAGAAAGCCGTCATACGCGTGGCGAACGTGTTCGAGGCAACGAGCCAGCTTTCGCAGACGACGTTGCGATCCGTTCTCGGCCAGCACGAACTCGACGACATGCTTGCTGAACGCGATAAATTGAATGCCGACATCCAGAGCTTGCTGGATCAGCGCACGGATAACTGGGGCATCAAGGTCGCCAATGTCGAGATCAAGCACGTCGATCTCGATGAGAGCATGATTCGCGCGATCGCCCAGCAAGCCGAGGCCGAGCGTTCACGGCGCGCCAAGGTGATTAACGCCGAGGGCGAGAAACAGGCCGCCCTGATGATCGCGGAAGCCGCCAGGACCCTCGCGAGCGAAGAGCAGGCCTTACAGGTTCGTTACCTCCAGACGCTCAAAGAGATCGCGAACGAACGCACGAATACGGTCGTTTTCCCGATGCCCCTGGAACTCGTCGAGCCAATCCTGCACCTGACTAAGAAGCGGGGATCGTAACGCGGAATTCGGCGCCTCCGAGTTCCGAGCGGGCAATCTCGAGGCGCCCTCCATAGGACTCCGCGATCTCCCTGACAATGGACAGGCCGATGCCGTGCCCCGGTGTCGATTCGTCCAGGCGCGTGCCCCGCTCCAGCAAGGCCTCCGCCGCTTCCTCGGGTATTCCGGCCCCGTCGTCTTCGACGACCAGGGACAGGTCGCCGTTCCCGGACCGTCCGGCCGATAGCCGAACCTGCCGCTGGCACCATTTGCACGCGTTATCGAGCAGGTTACCCGCGATCTCCAGCAGATCGCCTTTGTCGCCACGAAACTCGAGACCGTTCTCGACGTCGGCCGAAATGTCCGGCGACTTCTCGTGATAGACCTTGGACAGGCCCTCGACCAGCCGCTGTATCTCGGTGCCCACAGGGACCAGCGATAGCACAAGATTCTGCACCTGGTCGCTCGCCGGTTTACGCAACTGGTAACGGACGATCTCGTCCATCCGGTCGATCTGCTCGTCAATGCGGCCCGATTCACTCCCTGGAGACTTGCCCGCAAGCAGTGACCGCATAGCCGCGAGCGGCGTCTTGAGGCTGTGTGCGAGATTGTCCAGCGTATTCCGGTAGCGTTCAGCCCGGGCACGCTCGCTGTCGATGAGCAGGTTCATGTTGCGGGCCACGCCAGACAGCTCGGTCGGGTAGCGATCGGACAACGCGATCCGCTCACCCTGTTCGATTTCGCCGATCTCGTTCTCGATTTGGCGCAGAGGCCTGAGCAGGTGCCGCAACAGTATCGAGATCGCCAGCAACATGATCAGCGCCACAGCGGCAAACCATCCGAACAACTGTGTCCGATACCTGGCGATCTGGGCGTTGAATGATTCGAGACTCTCGGCAACCTTGAACACGAAAGGACGGTAGTTGCCGTCGGGCAGCTCCCACTGGACGGCCAGGCTCAAGGTAAGCACCGGTGTACCGTCGGCCAGCTGTTCGACCTGGAACAGGCGCACGCCACTTGCGGGCGCTTCACCGCTCGGGATCTCGATGCCGAGCGACGAGCGCGAGCGCCAGACGGCCTCTCCCTGATGATCGCGCAGCTCGGCATACAGGCCTGAGCCGATGGCGCCGAATCTCGGCTCCTGCAGGTCGGGTGGAAGTTCGAGGCCCCCATCCGGCGTCGCTTCCGCAGCCGCGAGAATTGCCATCAGATGACCATCGAGTATGTCTTCCTGCGCGCTCTCCGCCGCGCTGACAAACGCGGTCTCGAGAACGACGATCGTCGCCCCGAAAAACAACAACAACAGGACACTGACCGAAATCAGCAAGCGAGCGCTGAGGGAATTCATCAGTCAGCCGGGCCGCGTTCGAGTGCGAAACGGTAGCCCCTGCCACGTAATGTCTCGATCGGCTTGATCGAGTTATCCGGATCCATCTTTTTCCGTAGCCGCCCGATGAAGACTTCGATGACATTGCTGTCACGTTCGAAGTCCTGATCGTAGAGCCGTTCAGTCAGCTCGGTCTTGGAGACAACCTGGCCTGCCCGGATCATCAGGTACTCAATGATCTTGTATTCGAAGCTCGTCAACTCGATCGCAGCGCCATTAACCTTGAGTTCCTGGCGCGACATGTCGAGTTCAATCGGCCCGGCATTCAGCCTCGACGAAGCCCAACCTCCGCTGCGCCGCAACAGCGCGTTGACACGCGCCGTGACTTCCTCGACATGAAAAGGTTTGACGACGTAATCATCGGCCCCGGCATCGAGTCCGGCCACCTTGTCTTCCCACCGGTCACGAGCGGTAAGAATCAGTATCGGGTAAGTCTTGCCCTGTTCCCGCACGCTGCGAATGATATCGAGGCCGGACATCTCGGGCAGCCCGAGATCCACGATGGCCAGGTCGATTGGATACTCGGTCGCGAAATAAAGGCCTTCCTTGCCGTCCCCGGCCTGCTCGACGGCGAACCCGGCATCCGAGAGTTTCGCCGCGAGCGACTCTCGCAGCGTCTGTTCGTCTTCTATGACGAGTAAGCGCATGACGGTCAGCCTCCGCGCCTGCGTCCCTGGACCCGGTGCGTCTGGACCTTGCCGTCCTTGGTCAGCACCTTGATGTGGTGAACCTCCCGGTTGCCTTCCACCTTGGTTTCGGCACTCAGGATGCGGCCTCCGGTCTGGCGACGCACCTGTTCGACGGCTTCGGACAGCGATTTACCGCTGTCGCTTTGCGCGACCATGAACGTGGCATTGTCAGGATCGTCCGCACTGGCGCTGAGAGGACCCAGCGCCAGCGCGGCGAACAAGACGAATACAGCCAGACGTTGCATCGGGTTCATGCCGTATCTGTATCACCCGGCGGGCCGGATGTCGACTCGCACCTTGATCTTCTTGCCGGGATCGTACGGCATGCGCGTGGCGTATTTCTGGCCCCTGTAACGATAGATCACATCGTAACCGTCAATGCGCTGTTCCTGATGATTACGGAAGCGCGTCTCGCAACGCTCCACGGGTCGCGCATAGTCCACGCGCCGCACCGGACCATGACCAATTGCCGCACCGATCATCGTACCGGCGATCGTGGCCGCATCGTTGCCCCGGCCGCTACCGAACTGATGACCGATGACGCCACCGATCACGGCGCCCGCCAGAGTGGTCCCAGGCGACCCTCGGCGACCCTCATAGCGGGTGTAATACTCGGTTTCCTGCCAGCATTCGCGCACCGGAGTCCGTACCGTGACGTATCGGACGACCGGCGTCGAGCTGATCACTTTTGCATAGTCGTAGACCGCGGCATTCGCTCCGGTCGAAACGGCCATGAGTGCCGCCGCCGTGGCGATGCCCGTCCTGATTCGCTTGATTTTCATCATCCTCTCCAGTTGCTGGCGACTGACTTCTTGTCAGCCTGGGATGAATCCTAAACGTGGCGCACTGAACAGCGCCTGAATCGAAAATGAACGGCCGGTGAACCGGGCTCAGCCCACGCGCTGCTTGGCCGCCCGCCATTCCTTGTCGAGTGACTCGAGCGAGAAATCCGCCAGCGATTTGCCCGTTCCGGCAATGCTTCGCTCCATGTCGCGAAAGCGGGCTTCGAACTTGTAATTGGCGCTTCTCAGGGCCTTTTCGGGATCGACGCCCAGATGCCTGGCGAGGTTGACGATCGCGAACAGCAGGTCCCCGAACTCCTCCTCGATGCTGTCCGCGCTGCGCGTGCCGACTGCCGTCTCGAGCTCATCGAGTTCCTCGCGAATCTTCTCCTGCACGCCTTTTCTGTCCGGCCAGTCGAATCCGACAGTATTGGCCCGTTTGCCGAGCTTTTGCGCGCGTTTTAGCGCCGGTAGCGCCTTCGCGACGCCGGCGAGCACACTGTCGTCGGGGTGCGCGGCCCGTTCCTCGGCCTTGATGCGTTCCCAGCTGCCATCCTCCGGACCGGCCTCGCGCTGCTCGTCACTGCCGAAAACGTGCGGATGACGCCGCAGCATCTTGTCGGAGATAGTCCCGGCGACATCATCGAAGTCAAAATAGCCTGCCTCCCGGGCCATTTGGGCGTGAAACACGACTTGCAGCAGCAAATCGCCCAGCTCGTCGCGTAAACCCTCGAAGTCCTCGCGCGCGATCGCGTCTGCGACCTCATAGGCTTCCTCGATCGTGTACGGGGCAATCGTGGAAAAGTCCTGTTCCAGGTCCCAGGGGCAGCCGTTCTTCGGGTCACGAAGACTCGCCATGACTTCAAGTAGTTTATCGATACTACTCATAACTCATTATTTTGTAATCATATTTATGAATCGCAACAGCATCTGTGCCGTCGCACCCCAGATACGCTGACCTTCGTAGTGAAACTCGACCATCGAGAACGACAGGCCCTGCCATTCGCGTGCTACCAGCGTGTGATTGCTCGAGTCTGTCAGGAAAGACAAAGGGACTTCAAATACATACTCGACCTCGGTCCGGTCGAGCCTAAGGTCGACAGCGCCATCGACCAGCCCGACGACCGGCGTTACCGCGTACCCGGTAACCGTTGGCATGGTTTCGAGATAGCCGATGATCGCCACGTCATCCTCGGTAATGCCGATCTCTTCGCGGGTTTCGCGCAATGCGGTCACCTCGATGTCCTCGTCGTGTTCTTCCATGCGCCCGCCCGGGAAGCTCACCTGCCCTGCGTGGTGCTTGAGGTCGGCCGACCGTTGCGTCAGTAGCACCGCCAGCCCCGTGTCGTGCCGGCGCACGGGTATCAGTACCCCCGCCGGTTTCAGGGTCGACGCTATCTTCTCCAGCATTCCTTCGGGCCAGCTGTAAGTGCCGCGCGGCATAACGACATCGAGCGGGTTCGACGGCTTGCGCGTTCCCGCCAGCCGTTCGCGCAGTTGTTTGGCGGTAATACCCACCTAGTTCTGAATGCCGCCCTCGGTCAGCGCGGCCGGATCGAGCAGGCGATCCAGTTCTTCGTCGGTCAGGTCGGTCATCTCCCTGGCGACGTCTTTGAGCGCACGCCCTTCGGCATAGGCCTTCTTCGCGATGGCGGCGCCGAGTTCATAACCAATGACCGGGTTCAGCGCGGTCACGAGTATCGGGTTCCTGCCGACGGCTTCGCCGATGTTGTCCGTGTTGACCGTGAATCCGGCGATCGCCTTGTCCGCGAGCACCGTGCAGCCATTGGCAAGAAGCTCGATACTCTGCAACAAATTGTAAGCGACTACCGGCAACATGACGTTGAGCTGGAAGTTGCCGGACTGCCCGCCGATCGTGACGGTCAGATCGTTGCCCATCACCTGCGCGGCAACCATCGCGACGGCTTCCGGTATGACCGGATTCACCTTGCCCGGCATGATCGACGATCCGGGCTGCAACGCCGGCAGCGCAATCTCACCGAGGCCCGCGAGCGGACCGGAGTTCATCCAGCGCAGGTCGTTCGCGATCTTGGTCAGGCTCACCGCCAGCACGCGAAGCTGACCGGAAACCTCGACAGCCGCATCCTGGCTCGACAGCCCCTCGAACTTGGATTCTGCCGACGTGAATGCGACCCCGGATTGCTCACTGAGCAATACCGCGACCTTTTCACCAAAGCGCGGATGCGCGTTGATGCCGGTGCCGACCGCCGTACCGCCCATGGCAAGCGCTGTGAGGCGCTTCATGGAGTCGCCGAGCCGCTCGGCAGCATGATCGATCTGCGACCGCCAGCCATCGAGTTCCTGCCCGAGCGTCACCGGCATAGCGTCCATCAGGTGGGTGCGCCCGGTCTTGACGATATCCCCGACCTCATCGGATTTCTTTTCGAGCGTCGCCGACAGGTGTCGCAACGCCGGCATCAGTTGATTGTGAATGGCCAGCGCTGCGCTGACATGGACACAGGTTGGAATTGCGTCGTTGCTGCTCTGGCTCATATTGACGTGATCGTTGGGATGCACTTCGGCGCCCAGGTCCTCGGAGGCGATATGGCCGATGACCTCGTTGGCGTTCATGTTCGAACTGGTGCCGGAACCGGTCTGGAAAACATCGATCGGGAAATGCTCGTCATGACCGCCTGCGGCGACCTCCAGCGCAGCCTTCTGAATCGCTATTGCGACGTCGCTTTTGAGCAAACCCAGTTCCGAATTGGCCCCCGCGCAGGCCCATTTGACGAGACCGAGAGCCGAGATGAACTGACGCGGCATCGGCAGCCCGCTGATCGGAAAGTTCTCGACCGCGCGCTGCGTCGAGGCGCCCCAGAGCGCATCCGCGGGGACCTGAAGCTCGCCCATGCTGTCATGCTCGATGCGGAACTGTTTACTGGTCATTTCCTGGCTACTCCGTGGTATATCCTGCATGCCGTTGCGCGTGTATCATTCGCGCTGTCGCGCAGAAGTCTACACTGGTTTGCAATACATGAAAGTCTCAACGCTGAGAGCCCTTTCGCCTGCCGATGGCCGGTATGCCGACAAGGCAAACGAGCTTCGCGACATCTTTAGCGAGTATGGCCTGATCCGTTTCCGGGTGCTGGTCGAGGTGCGGTGGCTCCAATGCCTTGCCGATGAAGCATCGATCCCCGAACTCGCGCCGCTCTCCTCCGTGATGAAAGACGTCCTGAATCACATGGTTGACGACTTCTCGCTGGACGACGCCGAGCGTGTCAAGGAGATTGAATCGAGCACGAATCATGACGTCAAAGCCGTTGAATATTTCATTCGCGAACGTCTTGGAGATGGACCCGAAACGGCGTCTCTCAAGGACTTTCTGCATTTCGGCTGTACCTCCGAGGATATCAATAACATCGCGTATGCGCTGATGCTCCGGTCGGCCCGGGCTGACGCGATCCTGCCGCGCATGCGCGATGTGCGCGCCAGGCTGCAATCAATGGCGCACGAGCATGCCGGCATCCCGATGCTCTCCCGGACCCATGGCCAGACGGCCAGTCCCACGACCCTCGGCAAGGAACTGGCGAATGTGGTCGCGCGGCTCGACCGGGCACAAAAGCAGTTTCGAGACGTCGAGATTCGCGGCAAGTTCAATGGCGCGGTCGGCAATTTCAATGCGCATGCGATCACCTACCCGGACGCCGACTGGCCGGCCATCAGCGCGCGCTTCGTTGAATCGCTCGGGCTGGATCTGAATCCCTACACAACCCAGATCGAACCGCATGACTGGACGGCGGAGTATGCGCACGCGCTGATGCGTTACAACACGATCCTGATCGATATGTGCCGGGACATCTGGGGCTACGTGTCACTGGGTTATTTCACGCAGAAAGTTGCAAAGAACGAGGTCGGCTCCTCGACGATGCCGCACAAGGTCAACCCGATCGATTTCGAAAATGCCGAAGGGAATCTCGGTTTGGCAAATGCCCTGTTGGGACATTTCGCCGAGAAACTCCCGATTTCCCGCTGGCAGCGTGACCTGACCGACTCGACCGTGCAGAGAAACTTCGGCGTTGCGACAGCCTACCTGCTGATCGCGCTCGCCTCGGTAACCAAGGGACTTGGGAAACTCCAGGTTAATGCCGATGCCATCAGCGCGGATGTGTCCGAAGCATGGGAAGTTCTGGCAGAAGCCGTGCAGTCGGTCATGCGGCGCTATGGCATCCCGGAGCCGTACGAAAAGCTCAAGGCGCTGACTCGCGGGCAGGCGGTCACAAAAGAATTGCTCCAGGAGTTCATCGGCACGCTGGAGATCCCCGACGAGGAGAAAAAAAGGCTTCTCGAACTCACGCCGGACGCTTATACCGGTCTTGCCAGCGACCTCGCGGGTGATATCTGAGGGAATAAGGCCGCGCGCCGCAGCGCGGATGAGCACTCGCGACCATATGTGAAATAGACCGGATCCGGGCGCCAATACCTGCTTGAGCCTGTAGGGCCCGTGCCTGCTGACATGCGAACAATTCTCATCGCCGGCGCCAGACGCTAAAACGTGACGCAGTTGGCACGGCGGATGTAATGCGCCCGGTAAGATGCTCATCATGGAGCAGGTACGGGAAAAAGGCCGCCGTTGGGTAATCTCGACCCGCGAAGAAATGCGCCAGGCAGTGATCGAGGTCGCGCGGGAAGCCCAGCGCAAGGTCTCGATCTTCACGCATGATCTGGAACCCGGCATTTACGACGATCCGGAGTTTCTCGAGGTCATCAAGCGTCTTGTCCTCTCGCAAACTTATTCACGAATTCGGGTACTGATCGCAGACCCGACGCGTGCAGTGAAAGCAGGCAACAGCTTCGTCTATCTTGGCCGTCGCCTTAACAGTTACATTGAGTTTCGGCATGTACGCGAAGACCTTCGCACGCATGCCGAGTCGTTCTGCATTGCTGACGAGACAGCCCTTGTGTACCGGCTGCAGGCAAATCGGTGGGAAGGTATCGCGGACACTTATGAACCACCAGTTGCCAAGCTGTATGGCAAAATGTTCGACGAGATCTGGCTGGCAAGTGAAGTAGAAACGGAATTTCGCCAACTCGGTATCTAGCAATAACGAAGCCCGTACGGGCCAAGAAACCAGGATTGAACAGGGAATGTATCCGACAGATCTGACGGTTTCCGCCGTCATCGAAAACAACGGACGATATCTGCTGGTCGAGGAGTACTCGATGGGCGACGTTGTCATCAACCAGCCCGGCGGTCATATCGAGGCCGGCGAATCCCCCGAAGAAGCGATTATTCGCGAGGTCCGTGAGGAAACGGGCTGCGACGTATCGCCCGGTGAAATCATTGGCGTCTATCTGTGGATCCATCCCCAGACACGACAGCAGTTCCTGCGTCTCGTTTTTGTCGCGCAGTACGTCGGCTGCGACGAATCGCGGCCGATCGACAGCAACATCGTCAGGACGCGCTGGATGGCCCGTCCGGACATCGAGGTGCGCCGCACCGACTTGCGTACACCGGTCGTACTGCGCTGCATCCACGACTACGAATCGGGCAAGCGCCAGTCGGATTCGCTGTTGACGGGCATGTTACCCCTGCAGAACAACGTCGATGCTGTACTCGCGAACGCCGACCTGGTCTGAATGCTAGAATTCGCCGGCTATGATGCCGGACCCCAAAAATCGCAAGGTCATCCTCGGGCTGTCCGGGGGCGTCGATTCCGCTGTTGCGGCCGTCCTGCTGCAGGAGGCCGGGGCCGAGGTCCAGGCGCTGCACATGACCAACTGGGAAGACGAGGACGGCTACTGCTCGGCTGCCGAAGACCTCCAGGACGCCCGCAAGATCTGCGAGCAGCTCAAGATACCGCTGCATCATGTCAACTTCGCCAAACAGTATCGCGACCGGGTCTTCCAGTATTTCCTCGATGAGTACGCCGCTGGACGGACACCCAACCCGGACGTCCTGTGCAATCGCGAAATCAAGTTCGGTGTGTTTCGTGAGCATGCCAAACGCCTGGGCGGAGAACTCCTCGCGACCGGCCATTACGCGCGGACCGAACTGGTGGACGGGGAAACTCACCTGCTCAAGGGCGCGGACCGGAACAAGGACCAGAGCTACTTTCTGCATGCCGTCAGTGCGGCAGCGCTGGCGGAGACGGTATTTCCGCTCGGCGAACTGCAAAAGGACGAAGTTCGCCGGATCGCCCGTGATCACGGCCTGCCCGTCCACGACAAGAAGGACAGCACCGGCATCTGCTTTATTGGCGAGCGGCCGTTCCGCGAGTTTCTCGGTACCTACTTACCGGCCTCGCCGGGCCCGATCCGCACTCCGGAAGGAAGCGAGATCGGCGAACACCTGGGCCTGATGTATTACACATTGGGGCAGCGCCAGGGCCTCGGCATTGGCGGCCGTCAGGATGCCGGAGACGAGCCATGGTACGTCGTCGACAAGATCGCGGCCGACAACGCGCTTATCGTCGCCCAGGGCAAGACCGACCTGCTGCTGAGCGACGGCCTGCAGGCATCGGCGACCAACTGGATCAACGCACCGCCGGACGGTTTGGCAAGCGGCTATCGCTGCAAAGCCAAGGTGCGCTATCGGCAGGCGGATCAGGCCTGCGTGGTCGCAGCCGGCTCCGGCGATTCGATCAGCGTTACATTCGATGAGCCGCAGCGGGCCGTGGCGCCGGGCCAGTACGTCGTGTTCTACGACGGCGACCGCTGCCTCGGAGGAGCGGTCATCGACGAAATCAACAGGATCAGCGACGCGCGTTCGGATATAATTCGCGCGCCCGGCCACCTCGCCGGCCACGGTTAAGACACACAATCCCGGAGAAGACACAATGAAGGACAGCTTCGGCGCTCGGTCGACGCTCGCTATCGGCGACGACAGCTTCGAGATTTTTCGCCTCGATGCAGTAACGGAGGGCCATGCCGGCAAGCTGCCCTACTCTCTGAAGATCCTGCTCGAGAACCTGTTGCGCCACGAGGATGGTCGCGACGTGACGCGGGACGATATTCTCGCGCTGGCCAGCTGGGATCCGAAGGCAGAGCCCAGCACCGAGATCTCGTTCACGCCTAGCCGCGTAATTCTCCAGGACTTCACGGGCGTACCGGCAGTCGTTGACCTGGCCGCGATGCGCGACGCCGTCGTCAAGCTGGGCGGCAGCGCCGACAGGATCAACCCGCTGTCGCCGGCCGAACTCGTCATCGACCACTCGGTGCAGATCGATCATTACGGCGCCGCCAACGCGCTGGACCTCAATAACAAGATCGAGTTCATGCGCAACAAGGAGCGCTACTCGTTTCTCAAGTGGGGACAGTCTGCTTTCGAGAATTTCCGCGTCGTGCCGCCCAATACCGGCATCGTTCACCAAGTCAATCTGGAGTACTTGTCGCAGGTTGTATTTGATATGGAGAAGGAAGGCAGTAGGAAGGCCTATCCGGATACCGTAGTCGGAACAGATAGTCACACCACCATGATCAACGGCCTCGGCGTTCTCGGCTGGGGTGTCGGCGGTATCGAGGCCGAGGCTGCCATGCTCGGCCAACCGATCACGATGCTGATACCGCACGTCATCGGCTTCAAGCTGACGGGGTCGCTGAAAGAAGGCGCTACCGCGACCGACCTCGTACTGACCGTGACCGAGATGCTTCGGGAGAAAGGCGTCGTCGGCAAGTTCGTCGAATTCTACGGTGACGGTCTGGCGCATCTGCCGCTTGCAGACCGCGCGACCCTGGGCAACATGTCGCCCGAATTCGGGTCGACCTGCGCGATCTTCCCGATCGATGGCGAAACCATCCGCTATCTCGAGCTGTCGGGACGTGATGCAAGCCAGATCACACTCGTTGAAGCCTATGCGAAAGAACAGGGTCTCTGGCGCCGTGATGGCCAGCCGGATGCGTTGTACAGCGATACGCTGGAACTCGACATGGGCACGGTAGAGCCTTCGATTGCCGGCCCGAAACGGCCGCAGGATCGCATTGCCCTCAGCGTTGCCGATTCGACCTATGAAAAGCATCTCGAGGCTGCGGTCGCGAATCGCGATTCGGGCGGTTCGGCCGTTGCCAATCTCGATGGCCAGGACGTCGAGATCCGGGATGGCGCAGTGCTGATCGCCGCGATAACGAGTTGCACCAATACCTCGAATCCCGCGGTCATGGTCGCTGCCGGTTTGCTGGCCCGCAATGCCCACGCCAAGGGCCTGAGGACCAAACCCTGGGTCAAGACGAGCCTCGCTCCCGGCTCGAAAGTCGTCACCGACTACCTCGAGAAGTCCGACCTGATCGATGATCTCGAGGCACTCGGTTTCTACACGGTCGGGTACGGCTGCACCACGTGCATCGGCAACTCGGGCCCACTGAAGCCCGAGATCGAGGCGGCCGTGAAGGAAGGCAACCTCATTGCGGCGAGCGTTTTGTCCGGCAACCGCAACTTCGAGGGCCGCATCCATGCGCTTGTGCGCATGAACTTCCTGGCGTCCCCGCCCCTCGTCGTCGCCTATGCCCTGGCCGGCAACCTCGACGTCAACCTGTTCAACGACCCGCTTGGCGAGGACCAGGACGGCAATCCGGTGTATCTCAAGGACATCTGGCCGAGCCAGAAAGAAATCCACGAGACGATCGCGGCAAATATCGACTCGGCAATGTTCAAGTCGAGCTACGACAGCGTCTTCGCCGGCGATGCCAACTGGAACGGGATCGATTCGCCGGAGGGTGAGATCTATACCTGGGACCCGGCATCGACTTACGTCAAGAACCCGCCGTACTTCGAAGGGATGACGATGGAGACCTCGCCCGTCGCTGATATCGACGGCGCCCGGGTGCTCGCACTGCTGGGCGACTCGGTGACCACTGACCATATTTCGCCGGCCGGTGCGATTTCGACCGACAGCCCTGCCGCAAAATACCTGGAGTCCAATGGCGTAAAACCCGTGGACTTCAACTCCTACGGCTCGCGGCGCGGCAACCACGAGGTGATGATGCGCGGCACGTTCGCCAACATCCGCCTGCGCAACCGGCTCGCCCCGGGGACCGAAGGTGGCTGGACCTGTCACCAGCCCAGCGGCGAACAGATGTCGATCTACGATGCCGCCCTCAGGTACAAGGAAGAAGGCACCCCGCTTATCGTGATAGCAGGCAGCGAGTACGGCACAGGTTCATCGCGCGACTGGGCCGCCAAGGGCACCGTGTTGCTCGGGGTAAGAGCGGTGATCGCCAGGAGTTTCGAGCGTATCCACCGTTCCAACCTGATCGGCATGGGCGTCCTGCCCTTGCAGTTCAAGGACGGCCAGGACGCTGAGTCCCTCGGCCTCACGGGTACAGAGACCTTCAGCATATCGGGCCATACCGACCCGGCTGCGGACACGGTTGCCGTTACCGCCACGGGGGCGAACGGCGACCCGATTACGTTTGAAGCAGACATTCGCATCGATACGCCAAAAGAGCGCGACTACTTCGAGCATGGCGGTATCCTGCATTACGTGCTGAGACAACTTGCTGCCTGACGACCTCCTCGCCGCGCTGCGCAATGCGCAGCACGTTTGCGTCCTGACAGGAGCCGGTATTTCCGCCGAAAGCGGTGTCCCGACGTTTCGCGAGGCGCAGAGCGGCCTTTGGGAGCACTACGATCCGCTCGATCTGGCGACGCCGGAAGCATTCCTGCGCAACCCCGAACTCGTCTGGCGATGGTATCGCTGGCGCCGGGAGCTCGTCGCAAACGCGGAACCAAACGCAGGCCACATCGCCCTGGCCCGGCTCGCGGGGCTCGTGCCGAAATTGACACTCGTGACCCAGAACGTCGACGGGCTGCACCAGCGTGCGGGCAGCTCGGGCGTCATCGAGTTCCACGGCAACCTGTTCGAAGACCGTTGTTTCGTCGAGGGCTGTATCGTCGAACCGGGTGTCGAAGACAGTGTGCCGACGTGTCCTGGCTGCGGCGCACAGGTTCGGCCGGGCGTCATCTGGTTCGGGGAAGCCATCCCGGAGCGCGCCCTGCACGAATCTTTCTCCGCCGCAGCGCAATGCGACGTGTTCCTCTCCATCGGCACGTCTTCTCTCGTTTACCCGGCGGCAGGGCTTGCTGAGATAGCGGTCAAGGCCGGGGCGACAGTCGTCGAGATCAATCCGAACCCGACGGGCCTCGCAGCTTTGTTCGATCACGCCATCTCGGCCGAAGCGGGAACCGCGATGCCCGCGCTCCTGGAAGCAACCTGGCCCTGAGCACCGTCAAATCCCGCAGCAAGAACACGGCTCAATTCCGTGTTGGGGTGCTTTGGTCAAATACTCGAACCATTTCGATATAGACTTCTCAAATAAAGCATGACAAACCGCAACGGAAGCCAGATGACTGAAACGACCGCCGCAAGAATCCTCTCCCGGCCTCGCTGGGTATCCATCGCGGCCTGGGTGCTGGGCGCGATTATCCTGGTCAACGTCGTCCTTGGTATTTACTGGTCCCGGTCCCCGGACGTCTTCTGGGTCAGCCGGTCTATCGACGACAACCGCACTGTCGTCGGTTACTCAACGACCGATACCCTGATTCGCGTCGCCGAGACGATGCTCGACAAGCCTGGCGGGTATCTCTCCAATGACGTCATGCCGCCCAGTGTCTTTCTGGACAACACGCCGAACTGGGAATTGGGGGTGCTGCAGCAGGTCCGTGACCTCGCCCGGGTCATTCGCAACGACTACAGCCGCAGCCAGTCTCAATCGAAAGAAGATCCCGATGTCCGTGATGCCGAGCAGGCCTTCTTCATCGACAACACCTCCTGGATTTTCCCGAAGGCCGAATCGGAGTATCGACGGGCGATCGAGGGATTCGAGCGCTACCGGGACCGCCTTGCTGACGATGATGATCTCGATGCGCAGTTTTATGCCCGTGCGGACAATCTTCGGGAATGGCTGGCGCAGGTCGAAAAGCGCCTGGGAAGCGTGACGCGGCGCCTGGGCGACAGCGTTGCAACGACCCGGATCAATGAAAATCTGGCCGGCGATCCATCTGCGACAGCATCCAATCCGCAACCGGACAGGCTCGAGGTGCACACGTCGTGGTTCGATGTGGACGACGTTTTCTTTGAGGCTCGCGGAACGGCATGGGCTCTGGTGCACTTTTTCCGCGCTTTGGAGTTCGATTTTGCACAGGTGCTTGAAGACAAGAATGCCTCCGCAAGTGTTCGCCAGATCATTCGGGAACTTGAAGCCAGCTTGCAGCCACTGCGGTCGCCCGTGATTCTGAATGGCAGTGGCTACGGGTTCTTCGCCAATCATTCGCTCGTCATGGCGAACTACCTTGCGCGCGCCAATGCGGCCGTAATCAACCTTCGTGAATTGCTCGACCAGGGATAATACTTTGCTTTAAATAAGCAATATATCTATCTGTTTTCTAATGGATTCCTAGCCAAGCCGGCATCATTTTCCAGGACTCACCGAGGGCCTTGTCGAGCCGTCGGAAATCGGGCTCGAATCGCCCTACCCGGCGCCAGAAACGCCGCGAATGGTTCATGTGCCGCGCGTGGCATAACTCGTGAATCATCAGGTAACGCAGCAAGGTCGGATCCAGGAACAGCAGGCAGTAATTGATACTGATCGTTCCGCTCGATGAATGACTTCCCCAGCAAGTTCGCTGTCCGCGAACGTGCATGCGCTCGAACGGATTGTCGGTCTGGGCCGATAGTGCCTGCAAACGTGGCAGGAATTCCTTGCGGGCGATCGAGGCAAGCCAGCGCTTCAGTGCGGCAATGCAGAGCGCATCGTCTCCGGTTCGCCCGGTCAGCGTGACCACGTCGTTGCTGCACCGATAGCTAACGCTTTTGGCATCGCTGCGTCGCTCGTAGCGAACCCGGTAGCGCGCCTTTATGGCCGGCAGTTCGACCAGGTTCGGCAAGACGAAAGGCTCATCCGGGACTATTTCGGCAAAAGACTCTCTGGAACGGCGGATCCAGTCGCGGTTCGCGTCGACGAATTCCCGCACGTCTCGTGCCGGCGTTCGCCTGGGCACCACTACCTCGACCCGGCCACGTGGATAAACCTTGATCGACAGGCGGCGGGCTCGCTTGCTTTCGCGCACAGTAAAGCCCGGCGCATCGCCGGGCTCTGCGGAATCCGAAAAAAGCCTGAGTTGTGTGGCCGTGCGTTGCACGGCCACTATTCTACGGACTGTCGCCGGAGAAGCGAATCGCGTCATCCATGGACATCTCGCCTTTGACGCCGCCAACTTCAGCTGTTTCGCTGATATAGAGGTCGACCTCGCGCTCCAGCACGATGTTGCCCTCGACAACAGATCCGGGACCGATGATGATCCTGGGCTTCTTGCTGTCGCCAAAGCTCCAGAAGCTGGGCTTCTCGATCAGGATGTCGCCTTTCACGACGGATTTGTCACTCAGGTGGACGCCACCGTTGGTTGTGGTCACGTTGCCCCGCACCTCGGCGCCCTCCAGTTCGATGCTGCCGTTCACATTGCCAACATGGCTGGCCACGGTCGACCCCTGCTCCAGGGTGATTCCGCCGTTGACGGCACTGACTTCGCCATCGATTTCCGCGCCTTCGCCCACCGAGATGGAGCCATTCACCGTCTCGAGGCCACCCGCGGTGACGTTCGTACCCAGCGTCAGAGCGCCGTTCACGGTGCTGGCATCCCCGATTTTCGCATCGTCTCCGACGCGGACCTTACCGTTGACCGTGCTCACCGACCCGGTAACAGTGGCGCCATCGCCCACCGTCACACTGCCATTGACACTGCTTGCGCCATCGGATTCACTGCCTGCCTCGATCTTGACGCTCTTGTTGATGCTCGCGCCGGCGACAGGGACGAATACAAGCAGCGCCAGCAGACAAATTGTGAATGCGCTCTTGATGACAAATTTGCTCATTTTTTGGCTCCAAGGATTATGTACTTATTAGATACCTCCCGAAGCCGTTCGGTTGCAATAGCCCGGAAAAAAACATGCTGCCAGAACTGATCGATATCGGCGCCAATCTGACGCATGACAGCTTCGATTCCGACCGCGCCGCCATGATGCGGCGCGCTCATGATGCCGGCGTTACGCGCATGATCGTCACCGGCAGCAGCGTCCAGGGCAGCCTCGATGCCCTGCAGTTGGCCCGGACCGAGCCGGGGCGCCTGTATTCGACGGCGGGGATCCATCCGCACCACGCGTCCGAGTTTGACGACGCTGCGCGAGCGTCGCTGATGGAACTGGCTGTGGAGGAACCGGTTGTCGCCGTTGGGGAATGCGGCCTCGATTACTTCCGAAATTTTTCTCCGCGGGAGGCGCAACTGGCTGCATTTCAGGCACAGCTGGAGATAGCTGCTGAGACAGCGCTGCCCGTGTTCCTGCACCAGCGCGATGCGCATGACGACTTTGTCGAAGTGCTGGAGCCAATGCTGCCGAATTTATCTCGGGCCGTCGCACATTGCTTCACGGGTGAGCACGAATCGCTGCGCGAGTACCTCGCCATGGGACTGTGGATCGGCATCACCGGGTGGATCTGCGACGAACGCCGCGGCGCCCACTTGCATGACATCGTGTCGGTCATACCTGACGACCGCTTACTGATCGAATCCGATGCACCGTATCTCTTGCCCCGCACTATCCAGCCGAAGCCGAAGTCGCGCCGCAACGAGCCGGCATTCCTCCCGGAGGTTCTGCGTGTGGTGGCCGAGGCGCGCGGCCAGTCCGAGGAACACGTCGCCAGGGTAACGACGCAGAACGCGATCGCGTTTTTTGATCTGCCCTGAATGCGGCCCTAAGCCTTCGGGCCCTGCTTGCGATAGATCTCGTCGACCTGCGTATCGAGCGCAGCCTTGCGGATAAGATCCCAGTGGGGTTTGAATGCCTCGATCTTGAACTTGGCGGCTGACTTGTCGGGTTCACCGAAGTCTGCAAGCAGCGTATCGAGATCCGTGACCTGGCTCGGGACGCCCTTCGTAAACTCGGCGCCATCGAGAAACAGGATACGGCCTTCGACGGGCACCTGCCGCACGATGTGGCGTACCGCCGCAACCCGATCGTAAAGCGCCGCCTGCGGATTCGGGAACGTATAGCGGCGCTCGTCGCTGATCACGGTCCACTCCTGCATCTTGTCGCTACCGAATACCGTGCCGACCGCATCCTTGATGTCGACGATCAGCAAGCCCTGGGAGGTCAGTAGCAGATGGTCGATCTGGATCTCACCGTCGTCACCATTGGGAATAACGAGCGCGTCGATACGATCATGACTGATCTCGGCGAGGATTCTCCTGAGCCGATCTCCACCACGATGGCGTCGATACAAAAACCACCCCACCAGCAGAAGCACGAGCGCACCTGCGAGCAGCCACGGCATGTTCTGGGATATATCAGCGCTGCTCATTGGCCGAAATGTACCTCCATCGCCCCGGCCAGCGCTTCCAGCGTGGGCTCTACCGAAACTGCCCGGCTCGGGCGTGACAGAATGTCGGCCAGTACCTCCGGCAACGGCACTTCCTGACCGATCAGTGGTTCCACGACCGTCTCGAACTTGGCGGGATGCGCCGTTGCGACCAGGATCCAGTCGTTGGCATCGCGGAGCCTCGCATCCAACTGCCGCCAGGTGTACGTTGCCGTCGCGGTATGCGGACAAGTTGCGAATCCGAACTCAGTGTAATCGCGGCGAATTTCCTCGCGTATCTGGTCGTCGTCAACCGACAGGACGCCGAGGCAGTCACGCAATACATCAGCCTCCCCTATGATGCTACGCAGCCTTTCCATGTTGCTCGGATCACCGACATCCATGGCCGATGCAAGCGTCTGGACGCTCGCACGAGGGATCCATTCGAGCGTCTCGAAGTAATCCGGAATCGTACGATTTGCGTTGGTTGCCAGCACTATCGGTCCGATCGGCAGACCCATCTCTCGCGCCATGATACAGGCCAACGCGTTGCCAAGGTTACCGGTCGGTATCACGAAACCCGGTTTTATTCCGGTCGTCCGATAATGCCTCAGGCTGGCATCCGCGTAATAGGTACTCTGCGGTAACAGCCGACCAATGTTGATGCTGTTCGCCGAACTGAAACGGTACCGCGAAGCGAGATCAGTATCACCCATTGCCGACTTCACGAGTGCCTGGCAGTCATCGAAAGATCCTGTCACCGAAAGCGACAGCACGTTGTCGCTCCAGCATGTGAGCTGGTGAGCCTGCCGCGCCGAAACCCGACCGTCCGGAAATAAAACGACGACACGCATGCCGGGACGCTCATTGAAGGCGGCAGCAACGGCCCCACCGGTATCGCCGGACGTGGCGACGAGAATGGTCAACGGATCGCTCTCGTCTCCCTCCAGGCGTGTCAGGCACGCCGCCAGGAACCCAGCGCCAACATCCTTGAAGGCAGCTGTAGGCCCGTGATACAGCTCCAACAGGCTGGCGTTGCCATCGCTTGTCGGTAGCGACGTTACCGGGATCGGGAAATTAAAGGTCTCTGCAAGAATCTGCGAAATCGCCCCTGCGAGAGACGAATCGGCAAAAAACGGTTTCAGCAGCACTGCTGCAACATCCGGAATCGAGTCGGCAGTCGCGAAGTCGTCAAGCGCGAACACCGGCAACTCGACCGGTACGTAAAGCCCGCCGTCTTCCGCGATACCGTTGACGAGAGCCCGGTCCAGCGTGACCGTTTCCGTGCCGCGCGTACTCACAAAACGCACGGTCACGCCTCCAGGTGTGCGCCCGGCGCGTCCAGTGAGCTGACCCAGGATTGGCAGTCGATACCCAGGGACCGGCATGCCTGTTCCATCGCAGTCGCGAGATTGCCTGCTTTGCCACTTTCAGTCAGCGCAAAAATACTCGGCCCGCTGCCGGACAGGCTGCAGCCCAGCGCACCCCCCCGCACGGCCGCATCCTTGACCGCGGCGAAACACGACACTGCCGAGGCGCGTTGTGGTTCGACAATTACGTCTTTAAGAGTCTTGCGAATCAGTTCGAGATCGCTTGCCGCACAAGCCGCGAGGAAACCGCCAAAATAGGCCTGCTGCTCCAGCCACTGCTCCATCGAGTAGGCCTTCGCCAGCTTGCGGCGCGCATGAGCCGTATTGACCTGTAGCTCGGGATGGATCAATACCGCGCTGACTCCCTTGGGCACCGGCATACGCACGGTCTCCGGTAGCAGTACTTTCGGGCAATAAATCATGCCGCCGAGAAGGCTCGGCGCGACATTGTCGGCATGCAACCCGCCGCTCGCATACTGCTCGCCGGCGAGCGCGTACGGCAACAGGTTTGGCGTCGGAAGCGGCGTACCGAGTAACTGGTTGACGGCAAAAGTGGCAGCAACTGCCGATGCCGCAGAACTCCCCATGCCCGACTGCAGCGGTACGCCTTTGTGAATACGAAGATCCACACCGTGATCATCACCATAGTCATTCCACAGCGCCTTGACGGCAATCGACGCGGTATTGTGTTCCGGGTCTTTTGATAAATACGGATGCGGAGCTCCATCCAGGCCAAGAACCTCACTCACTGAAATGCCGGGTTGATCCTTGCGCCGCGCGATGACGTGGTCGCCAACCCCGTCAAGAGCGAGGCCGAGCATGTCGAACCCTACGCCAACGTTGCCAATCGATGCTGGCGCGAAAGCGGTGACTGATTCGCCCATATCAGGTGCCCTCGCTCAGGTACCTGGCCAGGCGTAGCAGGTCGCTGAAGACGCCACCGGCCGTCACTTCGGGGCCGGCTCCCGGGCCTTGCACCACGAGCGGGTTCTCCGAATAACGGTCTGTCTCGAACTGGACGATATTGTCCGTCAGGGCTATGTGGCTGAACGGATTGTCAACATCGACGGATTCGAGGCCGACCGAAGCAGCGCCGTGCGCGTCCAGTCGCCCGATATAACGCAACTTCTTGCCTTGCGCACGGGCATTCTCATAGGTCTGCAGCATATCGTCATCATACTCGGACAACTTGTCGAGGAACTCATCGATCGTACCCTCGCGGAGCGGCTCGGGTACGAGGTTGCCGACCGGAAAGTCACCGAGTTCGATTTCGTAGCCGAGTTCCCGCGCCAGGATTGTCAGTTTTCTGGCGACGTCCATGCCCGAGAGGTCATCGCGCGGATCCGGCTCCGTGTAACCACACCGCCGCGCCTGGCGCACGATCTCCGAGAACGGTGTCTTGCCATCGTAGATATTGAACAGGTACGCCAGCGTCCCGGAAAAGATGCCCTGAATGGAGCGAACCGCATCACCCGTGTGAATCAGGTCCTGCAGCGTCGAGATGATCGGCAGCGCCGCACCGACCGTCGTTTCGTAGAAGAAATGCGAGCTGCCGTGAGTACCGAGCGAACGAATCGCCTTGTAGGCCGAATGCGGCCCACTGCCTGCCTTCTTGTTTGGCGTGATGATGTGGATACCGCGCTCGAGCCACCCGGTGTAGCGATCGGCGATCGTCTGCTCGGCTGTGCAGTCGATGATAACCGCGTGCGGCAGGTGATCGGGATTAACGTGCCTCTCGAACGCTTCCAGGTCGAGATCGACAGCGCCCTTGTCGAACTCCTGCTGCCAATTGCCCAGGTCGACGCGCCGCTCGCCGAGCAGCATGGATTTTGACCGGGCGATCCCCCGGACGCGCAGGTCGAGATTAAAATCCCGGGCAAGACGAGCAGCGCCCTTTTCGAGTTGCTGCAGCAACGCCCCACCAACGACACCGGTTCCGATCAGACCGATCGAGATTGTCTTGGCCGACAGGTAGAAGCCCGAATGCGCGGCTCGCAAAGCGCGTGTCGCTTCGTCAGAATCGATAACTGCAGAGATATTGCGCTCCGATGAGCCCTGCGCAATCGCTCGCACATTGATTCCCGCACGGCCGAGGGTCCCGAAGAAACGCCCGGCGACACCGGGGGTGCCTGCCATCCCGTCGCCCACAACCGCGACAATGCTCTGTGCGTCGGTAACGTCAACGCTCTGAATCTGGCCCCCAGCGAGTTCGTCCGCGAACGCGTCGCTGACCACCTGGCGGGCGCGCTCGGCCAGATCCTGTGGAACGGCAATGCAGATCGAGTGTTCCGAACTGGCCTGCGAAATCAGCGTGACGGACACACCAGCATCCTTGAGCGCCGCAAACAGGCGATCGGCCGTACCCGGAACACCAATCATGCCCGAGCCCTCGAGATTGACGAGGGCCATGCCGCTAATCGCGGTTATTCCCTTGATCTCGTCCTCGCTGGCGCTGCCGGCCTCGATCCGGCTGCCAGGATGCGCTGAATTGAAACTGTTACGGATGATGACGGGAATATCGTTCTCGACCGCGGGACCGAGCGTCTGTGGGTGAATAACTTTCGCGCCGAAATAGGCGAGTTCCATCGCCTCGTTGTAGGTCAGCTGGTTAATGACGTGGGCTTCAGGGACCCGGTTCGGGTCTGCGCTCATTACCCCATCGACGTCGGTCCAGATACTGAGTTCACTGGCTTTGCTGAGTGCCGCGAAGATCGCTGCCGAGTAGTCGCTCCCATTGCGCCCCAGCGTGGTCTGTAGTCCTTCCTCATCGGTAGCAATGAACCCGGTAATGATCGCCATACCCCGAAAGTCGGCCGCTACCACCGCATCAAATTTCGCCTGCGAGACATCCCATTGGACGATTGGACCCAACTCATGCTGGCTGACAATGATGACCTCGCGCGCATCGATCCAGGCACCACCTCGTTCCGGGGATTGCTGGCCGAGGTGTGTCGCGAGCAGTCGTGCAGACCAGATCTCACCATACCCCGCCACGACATCGCGGCTTCGCTGTGGCGCAGATTTGACGAGCGCAACGGCCTTGAGAAGGTCGCGAATATCATCGGCATCCCTGCTCCACGCATCCAGAACCGAGACAAGACTGTCGCCGTCAAGCAAAGCGCGTGCCGTCTCGGAATAGCGCTCACCAATGGTGTTGAGCTCATCGCCAAAACTGGCGTCGTCTCTTTCGGCCAGCGTGACGAGATTCAGCAATGCATCGGTCATGCCGCCCATGGCCGATACGACCACACCAATCCGGTCGTCATCGTAGCCGAGCAGGATGTCCGCCACGCGACGAAAACAGTCAGCGTCGCCGAGACTGCTGCCCCCAAACTTGTGAATCTTCCAACGGCTGGCCAACGGACCGTCCCAAGCGCAAAACGCTGAATAATAGCGGCTGAATTATCTGCCGTCTTGGGTTTTAATTGAAATTATTTGCGCATCAACGAGACCATGTGTCAATGACAGAAACCCTCGTCCACCACTCCGCGAACGTGTCGCAGGATGCGACCGTAGATCCATCGGTCCGCATCGGCCCGGGAGCAGTCATCGAAGGCGACGTGCATATCGGCCCAGGTACCACTATCGGGCCATACGCGATCATCCGCAGCTTCACTCGAATCGGTGCCAATAACCTCATCGATGCTCACGCGGTGATCGGGGGCGCCCCGCAGCACACCGGTTACGACGGATCAGAAACGTGGGTGACTATCGGCGACAACAACACAATTCGCGAATACGTTACGATCAACCGCGCGTATGAGCGCGAAGCCGAGACTCGCGTCGGTTCGAATTGCTTTTTGATGACAGGCGCTCATGTCGGCCACGACTGTCTCGTCGGCGACAACGTGATCCTCACGAACAACGTTATCCTGGGAGGCCATGTCGAGGTCGGAAGCCATGTCGTAATGGGCGGCCTGGCCGGTATCCACCAGTTCGTTCGTATCGGCGCTTTCTGCATGGTTGCCGGGCACATAGCGTTGCGGAAGGACGCGCTGCCGTTCTCGGTTATCGGCGGAACTCCTGTCCGCCACTACCGGCTGAATTCGATTGGTCTGCGGCGAAACGGCATCGACGGCGATCGGTATCGGGCGCTGGAGAGCGCGTTTCGAGCGATCAGGAGCGGCGACAAATCGCTCGAGGGCTTGCCTGACACGGAGGAGATACTTAACCTGCGTGAATGGCTGGCAAAAAAATCAAAATACGGCCTGTATGGCTTCGCGGGCGCGCGAAGATCTTAGGGATATCGAAGAAACAAGAGCGGGCGGAACGCACCCCACGAAGGTGTGGCAAGTGCAGCATCGGACCGGCCTGACAGGATTGCCCCATGCCGACCGCGCTCTGTGTTTCCGATGTCCACATCATGTCGCCGGACTGTCCGCGCGGCCAGCTCTTCGAGAGTTTCCTGCGCTCGCTCTCTGCAACATCGGGCCTGACACACCTGTTTCTGCTGGGCGATATCTTCGATTTGTGGGTCGCCCGTCATCAGTACTTCATCGACCGCTACGCCAGGATCATCGATGAGATTCGGCGCCTCAAGAGTGAAGGCGTAACAATCATTTATTTTGAGGGAAATCACGACTTGCATCTTCGTTCTTTCTGGGGTGATGAGCTCGGCCTGGTGGTCAGCGAAGGTCCGGCATACGTGACTCTCGGCAATATCCAGCTGCGGCTGGAGCACGGTGACCAAACGGATCCTGACGACGCGGGCTATCGGTTTCTGCGGTCGTTTCTTCGAACACCAACAATACACTGGCTGATTCGCAATCTGCCTGGCTTCCTCATTGCGTTCATCGGCGAGCGTGCCAGTGCCAGCAGTCGCAAGTACACCTCGCAAACAAAAACAATCAAACCGCAAGTCGCGATCGAGCAGATCCGTGTTCACGCCCGGAAAGCGTATGAAGAGAGGCCGTTTGACATTATCGTCACTGGCCACGTCCACGTCCGCGACGACTATCAGACGAAGACCGGTGAGCGCTCTTTCCGTAGCGTCAACCTGGGCAGCTGGATCGATGCACCGTGCTACTTCCGGCTCGACGACAAAGGACAATACCTGCTCGAGTTGAATTGATATGACTGCTATTCGAACAGCTGTGATCGGCGTGGGCGTCCAGGGCGAAAGACATGCTCAGAAACTAGCCACCTGCGAAGCGTCGACCCTGGTTTCAGTCGTTGACGCGGAAGCCGATCGCGCCGCGAGCGTCGCTGCACAATTCGGCGTTCAAGCTTTAACCGACTACCGGGATCTCATTGGACAAGTCGACGCCGTGGCCGTAGCCACGCCGACAACGACTCATTTTGAGATCACCAAAGCCCTCCTCGAAAACGGCATCCATGTGCTTCTCGAAAAGCCCATATCCGTGGTGGTTGACGAGGGCAAGGAACTCGCACGCCTTGCCGAGAAAAATTCGGTCGTGCTGCAGATTGGACACCTCGAGCGCTACAACCCCGTCGTTGCCGCCATCGCTGAAAGCGTCCAGGCACCGGTCTTCATCGAGTCCACTCGCATCGCGCCCTATCGACCGCGCAGCCTGGACGTGAGTGTCATCCTGGATCTGATGATTCACGATATCGATCTGATACTCAGTTTCATTGGTGCGCCGATAGAACACGTCGACGCGATAGGCCGTTCGGTCTTCTCGAACAGCATCGATATCGCAAATGCTCGCATACGGTTTTCCGATGGATGTGTGGCCACGGTCACGAGCAGCCGCATCAGCATGAAAACCGAGCGGATGCTGCGCGTGTTCGAAGCAGACTCCTACCTGTCTGCAGACCTGCAACACAAGACGCTGGCAAGGTTCACGAGGAAATCGCGCGGTCCTGTCGCCGGCCCTGAGGACGTCGCAATCGAAAACCAGGCTTTCGGTGACAGCGATGCGATGCTGGCCCAGACAGAGGCATTCCTTGTTTCCGTCTCGGGAGGCGCACAGCCCCTGGTGAGCGGCCGCAGTGCGACCGAGGCGCTGGAAACGGCGATCGCCATCGTCGACACAGTCAATCGGCAAGACGCGGGATGAAAGTCCCGTTCATCGATCTGCGCCGAAGCTATCAGGCGCATGCCTCGGCTCTCGATGCCTGCATCCACGAAGTCGCCCAAAGCGGCGCTTATGTGCTCGGAACGAACGTTGCCGCATTCGAGCAGGCCGTCGCCGAGTATCTGGGTGTGAGCCATGCGGTCGCAGTCGGCTCGGGAACCGATGCTCTGCATCTTGCCCTGTCAGCCGTCGGCATAGGAGCCGGCGATGAGGTCGTTACCAGCCCGTTCACGTTTGCGGCGACCGCCGAAGCCATCAAGTACCTGGGCGCGGTGCCGGTCCTCGTGGATGTCGATCGGGAGAGCTTCAACATCGATCCGAACCAGATCGAAGACGCGATTACGGCCAGGACCCGTGCAATCCTGCCGGTGCACATGTTCGGACTGCCTGCCGACATGGCCGCTATAGCCAGTATCGCGGACCGGCACGGCCTGCTCGTCGTCGAGGATTGCGCCCAGAGTTTCGGCGCTACATTTGAAGGGCGTCGCGTCGGCGGCATCGGCAATGCCGGCGCGCACAGTTTCTACCCCACGAAGACGATGGGCGGCCTCGGCGATGGCGGCCTGGTCAGTACCAACGACGCGGCAGTGGACGGGCGGCTGCGCGAGTTACGTAATCATGGGATCGGCCCTGCCGGTGAACATGTGCGTCTTGGCTACAACAGCCGCCTCGACGAGATCCAGGCGGCCGTCCTGCGCGTGAAACTTGAGTACATAGAGCAGAGCAATGGGCAGCGGCGGCACATCGCGAGCCGCTATAACTCACTACTGGCGGATACCGCAGCCAAAACGCCGACGTCGCCCCCTGCAGCGCAGCATGTCTATGGCTACTACACCATTGTGGTTGATGACCGTGCCGCCCTGCGCTCGCAGCTCGATGAGGCCGGAATCGGAACCGCAATCTATTACCCGAAACCGCTGCACAAGCACCAATATTTCGGCGATTCCGTCGCGTTCGACGCACTCCCGGTCGCAGAGGATTTGGCGTCGAGATGCCTGTCCCTGCCGATTTTCCCGGAAATGACGGACGAGGAAGTCGACTACGTCGCTACGACAATTGCCGCTTTGCTTCCACAAGCAGGGAGTCCATAGCCGCCTGCACTTTCTGACGGACCGCTTCCATCTCGCTCAAGGGCAGATCGCGTGGCAATTCGATCGGCTGGCCCACTGCCAGTACAACCCTCGAAAAAGGCAGTGGGACCAGGAAGCTGTCCCA
Organism: Woeseiaceae bacterium; assembly: GCA_011772865.1. Classification (GTDB taxonomy): domain Bacteria; phylum Pseudomonadota; class Gammaproteobacteria; order Steroidobacterales; family Woeseiaceae; genus UBA1847. The sequence continues at coordinate 42,686 of WVYQ01000008.1, forward strand.
GGTGTCCATGGTCCATGCATGGCTGGCCGCGCATACCACGGGCACGAGCGGCGCATGTCCCATTCGGGCCATCATGACCGTGCCCGACTTGATTTCGAAGCTGGGACCCCTCGGACCATCCGACATCGTAACCACGGACACGCCGCGCCGCATGAGCTCGACGGCATCGCGCAAAGCGAGGGCTGCCGACTCATTGGCAGAGCCCCGAATAACCTCGGCCCCCCAGGACTTCGCGATGGCAGCAGGTACTTCGCCATCGACCGAGGCCGATATGACGAAGCCGACTCTCAGTCCGCGCCGAATCCAATCGCGGATCAGGTGAAGACCTCCGATCTGATGCGCATGCCACAGAACAGGGACGTAGCTTCGGTCCTTATCGGCGACGATTCTATCGCCGAATTCAGCGCCGATTACCTTTTCGAAACGGTAGCTTGCGGTCAATAAGAATACGATCAGACGCAGCAGCGGCTTGCCGATCGCATACACGAGACGTCTCGCGAACGACATTCGCCGGCTGGTTCGCGAAGCTCGCCGCATTTCGACATCAGAATAGTCGGGTCGATCATTCATCTTGGCCGCCATGACAATACCGACATGGTGACACTCATACCAGCTCCCAATACGTTGCCGGAATCGCCTGTAACTCTGGTCTTCATAGCAGACTGTCGTGAAATGGTGGGGGCACTAGGATTCGAACCTAGGACCAGCGGCTTAAAAGGCCGATGCTCTACCAACTGAGCTATACCCCCACGGGGTGGCCGGCAGGACGCCAGCGGAATGCCGGCGGCATGATACCTGACAGTAGCCAAATGACAAGCGCTGCGATCGCCCCTAGACGCCCTCTGAGTCCATGCGCCCAAGGTATTGGCCGGCCAGGCGCGCGGCAGTGGTCTCGGCATAGTCCTGCTGCACGCGCGACAGCGTCGCACGAGCCTCATTCCAGCGCTTTAGATTGTAGTTACAGAGACCCATCTTGAGCAGGGCGTCGGGAACCTTGCTGGAACGCGGGTGATCGTCGATCACGACCTGGAAATCGCGCAGCGCTTGTTCATAGTCGTTGGACGCGTAATAGGATTCGGCCAGCCAGTATTGCGCGTTGTCAACGAGTTCGCTGTCGGGAAAGGCCGCCAGGAACTCTTTGAACGAAGCCGCCGCCATGTCATAGCGCTCTTCCTTGAGCAATTCGAAGGCGGCCTGGTAGTTGTCACGGTCCGATCCGCCAGGCACCGGCAATTGCCCCGGTGGCAGCGTGCCGCCTTCGAGAACATTGGTGTTGCGAACCTGAAGGCTGCGCTCGAGTTCCTGGATGCGAGCATCGAGATCTGCATAAAGGATGCGCTGGCGCTCGGCGGTATCTTCTGCCTCGTATTGCAGCTCCTCGTCCCGGCCCTGTAATTGGTCGGCACGCCGTTCGATTTCGCTGACCTTTTGCGCCATTTGCACGAGACTTTGGTTGTTCACGACACGTTCTACCGACTCGAGCCGGCGTTCGAGTTCCGCGAGCTGGATCGCAACCGGGTCTTCTTGCGGCGGCGGCTCGAACAGCGCGCAGCCGCTAAATGACGTAATAGCAAATGCGACGAGAGACGGCACTCGCATGCGACTGAACACCTGGCTCGCTCCTAGTTCGTGTACTTGAACTCGACGCGGCGATTCTGCGCCCACGATTCTTCGTCACTGCCAAAAGCGACCGGACGCTCTTCTCCGAAACTCACGGTGGATATCTGCGAAGGTTGCGCACCTTGCAGCAGGAGCACACGGCGAACTGCCTGAGCACGTCGCTCACCCAGACCGATGTTGTACTCTCTCGATCCGCGCTCATCAGCGTGACCCTCGAGCCGGACGCTCCAGCCCGGGTTGTCGGCAAGCTGTATCCCGTGCCGCGCACTGATGTCTGCATCGTCCGGGCGCAGCTCATAGGAATCGAAATCGAAATAGACGACATCGGCGAGTTCCCCGCCAGCGAGATCGTCGTCGATGAATTCGCCCTCGCCCAGGCCGCTGCCGCTCGCACTATCGGTAGTGGCGCTATCCTGGCCGCCCATCGTGTCAGCGGAGGGGTCCGGATCCGGAATGTCCTGTGAGGCGCAGCCGGCCAGCAGGACGAATATCGAGGACAACAGGATCAGTTTGATCTTGGACATGTTGAAATCCTTACAATACAGTATGTTAAATAGACTTCTTAATCAGAAATATTACCTTAGAAACGCTGGAACGGCGACCATACCGGCTCCCGCACATCGCCGTCGCCGGACTTGAGGCGCTGCCGAATCAGGCCATCCGCTGTCACACTCTCGAGTACCCCGTTTCGTCCCGGCCGCGTCGCGTAGATCAGAGTATCGCTGTTCGGCGCGAAGCTTGGGGACTCATCCTGCCGACCTGCCGACAGCACGAGAAGATCCTTTCGATCGAGATCCATGACGGCGATTCGGTAGTTGCCGTTCTGCAGGTGCACCATCGCCAGTTTTTCTCCATCCGGCGACATCCTTGGTCGTGCATTATAACTCCCTTCGAACGTTATCCGCTCTGCCGTGCCGCCGTTAGCCGCTACGCGATAAATCTGTGGTCCACCACTGCGATCCGACGTGAAGTAGATGTAACGACCGTCGGGCGACCAGCTACCCTCGGTATCGATCGCGCGATGGGTCGTAATACGCTTCGTTTGCCGAGAATTGATATCGAGCGTGTAAATATCCAGGTTGCCATCGGCGTCGCTGAGCGTCACAACGAGCTTCCGGCCGTCTGGCGAAAACGCCGGGGCGCCGTTGACACCAGCCCTGCTGGATACCTGGATGCGGTTTCCCGTTCGTAATGTCTGGATAAAGATCGACGATCGATTGCCTTCGAAAGACACGTAGGCAATGCGCCGGCTGTCGGGAGACCAGGCCGGCGACATGATCGGGTGATTACTCTCCATGATCTTGTTCTCGTTGTAGCCGTCCTGGTCGGCGACAATAAGCGAATAGAGCTCGCCTCCCGGACGATCCTCGGCCGTCACGTAAGTCACGCGCGTGTCGAAGACGCCGGCTATACCCGTCAACTCCTCGTAGATCATGTCTGCAAGACGATGCGCCACCCGTCGCATCGTGCCGCGGCTTGCGGGCATCCTGTAGCCGACAAGCTGCTTGCGTCCGTAGACGTCGAATAACTGGAATTGCACGCTGTAGGCATTATCGCCGGTCTGCAGCACCCGGCCGACGACCACCGCCTCGATATCGAGAATCGCCCAATCGTCGAAGTCCATCTCGGCGCCGGACGTCGGCTTCTGGAGCATGTCGCCCTCGGGAATCGGCGCGAAGCGGCCGCTTCGTGTCAGGTCACTGGCTATGATCTCCGCCACATCGATCGGCATCTCGGGTGAATTTCCTTCCCAGCCGAACGGCACGATAGCGATCGGCCGGCGCTTGATGCCTTCGGTAATTTCGACAATGAGCTGCGCTTCGACAACATTGCTCAGCGACACCAGCAGTAAACAAATGGCTACAACGATCTTGCGCACAGTCACCTCTAATCTCTCGGTCTGAATTCCAGTTGTATATCGCGATCGAACACGCTCGGATCGGCAGGCACCGGTAACGGTGACGCCTGGTATACCGCACGCTCAATAGAACCGCGCACCGCTGCATCGCCGTTGCAGCGGCCAATGCTAACAGAGACCACCTCTCCGCCCGGCAGCTGGCGAATATTGACGATGCATTCGATGCCATCGATCGCCGTCGGCGGCCTTACCCACCGGCTCTGGATGCGCTGCTGAATCGCATACACATACGCTGCCTTGGCATCGGCCTGCATGGCAGCCAGGCGATTGCTTTCGGCATCGAGTTCGGCCTGACGAGCCGCTTCGGCCTCGGCGCGAAGGCGCTCGTTTTCCAGGCGCTGGCGTTCAATTTGTTCCTGGCGCCGACGCTCCGCCTCCTGGCGCTCTCTTTCCTTTCGCGCCTCCTCGTCCTTGCGACGTTGCTCAGCCTCAGCCTGGCGGCGACGTTCCGCGGCGGCATCCTCCTCGGCCTGCTTGATACGGTTCAGCCTGTCCTGCTCGATGCGCGCGTCTTCGAGCCGCTTCTGCTCCTCGGCGCGGATACGGTCCTGTTCGCTCGTATCAGGCTGGGGTGGCGGCGGTTCCTCGACTTTCGGCGGAACGACCACGGCGTTGTCTGTTACCAACGTCGCGGTCAGCGCCATCGGCACGGCCGGCATCGTCCGATCGCGAAAATCAATCACGAAAATCAGCGAGCCGAACACGATAACGTGCAAAAACAGCGCCATCGTGAAGGGAACCACGTTGTGGCTGTCCCTCGTCACTGAATTTCGAGCTCCTTCACCGGATAGGTGTCAAGCGGGTCGGTAACGAATCCGACATCTTCAGCGCCGCCTTGTTGCAACAAAACCATGGCTCCCACGACATAGCCATACGCGACATTTCTGTCGGCCTTGACCAGGATCGGCGTCTCCGGCGCGTTGCGCATGACTGCGGCAACCCGCGCCACGACCTCTTTCGCCTCTACCGGCGATTCTTCGTTATCGCCAACGTTGAGATAGAGGTAACCCTCAACGTCGACGCTCACGACCAGCGGCAATCTTTCGGCGGAATTCTCAATCGGTTCCGCCCCGGCTTTTGGCAGTTCGACTTCGATACCCTGCGTCAAAAGCGGCGCCGTCACCATGAAGATCACGAGCAGCACGAGCATGACGTCGATATACGGCACGACATTAATCTCGCCCATCAATTTACGTTTCTGCAGTGGCGTGGCCATGTCAGCCTCCGAGCTTCGCGCGAGCGTGACGCTGCAGGATGCTCGAGAATTCCTCCATGAACCCGTCGTAGCGATACTCCAGGCGCACTACGCGATCGGCAAAACGGTTATAAGCGATAACGGCGGGGATCGCCGCGAACAAGCCCATCGCAGTCGCGATCAGTGCCTCGGCAATGGGCGGGGCGACAGTCGCCAGGGTCACGGTCTGCTGGTTACCGATCTCCATGAACGCGGTCATGATTCCCCAGACCGTGCCAAACAGGCCGACATAGGGGCTCGTCGAACCGATCGTAGCCAGCGTTGCCAGGCTTTGTTCGAGGCGGTCGACCTCGCGCATCTGCGCGACATGCATGGCCCGGCGGCACTCCTCGATGACCTTCTCGGCTGTGATGCCACCGGCCTGCATTGCGCGATTGAATTCTCGAAATCCGGACTCGAAGATGCTGGTCATCCCGACGTTACCGGCACGATCACGCGTGACACTGTTGTAAAGAGTGTTCAGGTCTCCACCGGACCAGAAGTTCGCCTCGAAATCGTCCGACGCGTCCTTGGTGCGCCGGATGAGCCTGCGCTTCGTAAAAATGATGCTCCATGAGACCAGCGAGGCCAGTATCAGCAAGATCATAACGAGCTGCACGGGCAGACTGGCCTCGAACAGCAGGCTTACGACGGTCATATCGGCTGTCATTGTGGTGTTTCCTCGAAGATCGACGCCGGCACCCGTGTCGGGCGCAGCGTATCGGCATTCAGGTAGGCAGCCCGAACGGACCCTTTGAGCAAGAGATCGCCGTCGAGGCTACCGCGATAAATATTCTGTTCGATGTCGAATGTGGCTCTCGTGAGGCCCGCCAGCCTTGCGGTTACGACGATCTCATCGTTGAACCGTGCAGGCACGAGAAACTCGGCCTTTGTCTCGGTAACGACGAATATCCGCCGTTCATTCTCCATCAACCCCACCTGGTCGACGCCGAGCGCACGCAGCCACTCGGTCCGCGCCCGCTCCATGAAGCGGAAATAGTTCGCGTAATACACGACACCCTGCGCATCGGTATCTTCGTAATAAACGCGGATAGGCCACTCGAAGGGTTCAGTCATCGCCAAACAGCGGCAGCTCGGCCGCTTCCTGTTGAGCTTGAGCGGGTGGTTTCAATCCGAGGTGCAGGTACGCGTTTTTCGTAGCGACCCTTCCCCGAGCCGTGCGCATCATGAATCCCTGCTGTATCAGGTACGGTTCGATGACGTCTTCGATCGTGCCGCGCTCTTCGCCCACGGCCGCTGCAAGACTCTCGATCCCGACCGGGCCGCCGTCGAATTTCTCGATGATCGTTTGCAGCAGTCGCCGATCCATCGCATCGAAACCGTTCGGGTCGACCTGCAGCATGTCCATCGCCCGTATCGCGATCTCTCCGCTGACGACCCCGTCACCCTCCACCTCCGCATAGTCCCGAACGCGGCGCAGGAGCCTGTTCGCGATACGCGGCGTACCACGGGCGCGCTTCGCGATTTCATCGGCGCCTTCGTTCTCGATGGGCAGATCCAGGATGCCGGCCGATCGATTCGCAATCGCGCCGAGGTCCTGCTCCGAATAGAACTCCAGGCGTTGGACGATGCCAAAACGATCGCGAAGAGGTGATGTCAGAAGGCCGGCTCTCGTCGTCGCGCCGACCAGCGTAAACGGCGGCAGATCAAGCTTGATCGAGCGGGCAGCCGGGCCCTCGCCGATCATGATATCGAGCTGGAAATCCTCCATGGCCGGGTACAGGACCTCTTCGACGACCGGGCTGAGGCGATGAATTTCGTCGACAAACAGGACATCGTTGGGCTCGAGGTTCGTCAGGATAGCCGCAAGGTCGCCAGGGCGCTCGAGAACCGGACCTGCCGTATGCCGCAGATTGACCCCCATTTCGTGCGCCACGACGTGCGCCAGCGTTGTCTTGCCCAGGCCGGGGGGGCCGAATATCAGCAGGTGATCCAGTGCCTCGCCGCGGCGACGTGCCGCCTCGATGAAGATGCTCATTTGCTGTTTTACGCCCGGTTGGCCGACGTATTCAGTCAGCGTCCTGGGCCGAATAGTGCGATCAAATGCCCGGTCCTCGCCACGAGATTCGGCGCTCGTGATTCGATCGTGTTCGATGCCTGCCATTCCTAACGCGCCGCCTGTCGCAATGCGTGCCGGATAATGTCTTCGGCCGTTTGGCCTTCGACATCGAGCGAAGCAATCAGTTTGTTAACCTCGCCTGCCTTGTAACCAAGCGCCATAAGCGCATCGACGGCCTCCGTCCTGGGGCTGGCCTCGACCGTGACACGCGCTGCCCCAGGAACCGTCCGGGCAGGCTCGATCTTGTCTCGCATTTCGATAATCAGGCGTTCCGCCGTTTTTTTCCCAACGCCCGGAACCTTTACGAGTGCCGCGGCATCCTCGTACTCGACGCAGCGTTGAAAATCGGCAACGCTCATCGTCGAAAGGATCGCTAGACCCATTTTTGCGCCGACGCCGGAAATGCGCAGGAGCGTCCGGAACAGATGCCGCTCATCCTCGCCGCCAAACCCGTATAGCGTCTGCGAGTCTTCACGGACGACGAGGTGGGTGTGCAGGAACACCTCATTCCCAACGGGCGGCAGGTCGAGAAACGTCGACATCGGTGTTTCGACCTCGTAACCCACACCCTGGCAGTCGATGACGACCTGCGGTGCCTGTTTCACGGCCAGCTTGCCGCGCAACGAACCAATCATCGCAATCCCGCCACGACGCCCGCGTCGCCGATCTCATTCTGCACACGCTGCCGATGCGCATGACAGACCGCCGCAGCCAGGGCATCGGCCGCGTCCGGCGCAGGCGCCCCGTCGAGTTTGAGCAGCGACACGATCATATGCTGCACCTGCTCTTTCGTAGCCGCACCCGTGCCGACCACCGCCAGCTTGATCTCACGCGGCGAATACTCGAATACCTCTACCTCGAAACCGAATGTCGCACAAAGCGCTGCAGATCGTGCATGACCCAGCTTGAGCGCACTGCTCGCGTTGCGCGCCATGAACACACTCTCGATAGAGACGATATCCGGCCGGTATTCGCCAACGACATCGGCCACCGACTCGAAAATCTTGCGCAGCCGGTCGGGGAAAGACCCGTCAGGACTGCGAATCGTACCGCTCGCAATGTAGGACGGCCTGTCGCCCGAGAAATCGAGCACCCCGAATCCGGTCATTCGTGAACCCGGGTCGATTCCGAGTATTCGTACTGTGTTAGTCACAGGCGGCCTCAGAGCTGTGCGAGCACGTCGTCGGAAATATCGGCATTGCTATAAACCTCCTGAACGTCGTCCAGGTCCTCGAGAACTTCCAGCAGCTTGATCATTGACGCCGCCTCCTTTGCGCCAAGCTCGGAGTTGGTCGAGGCGCGCATCGTCAGCTGTGCGCTCTCTGGCTCGAAGCCGGCAGAAACCATCTGGTCGCGAACCGATTCGAACTCCGCCGGATCGGTCAGTACTTCAACGGACTGATCGTTGTCGACGCAGACATCCTCGGCACCAGCCTCGATCGCGGCATCCATGATCGAGTCCTCATCGCTACCGGCGGGATAAAGAAGCTGACCGACGTGGTTGAACAGGTAATTCACCGAGCCATCGGCGCCGAGATTTCCACCATGCTTGGAGAACGCATGACGCACTTCAGCCACAGTACGGTTCCTGTTGTCCGTCAGGCAATCGACCATGACAGCGGTCCCGCCCGGTCCATATCCTTCATAACGAATTTCACTGTAGTCGGCGCCGTCCAGGTCCCCGGAACCGCGCTTGATCGCACGCTCGATATTGTCCTTCGGCATGCTTTGCCCTTTGGCTTTGTCAACGGCCATCCGCAACCGCGGATTTGACGTTATATCGCCGCCGCCGAGCCTGGCTGCAACCGTGATTTCCCGAATCAGCTTCGTGAAAAGCTTGCCGCGCTTTTTGTCCTGGGCGCCTTTACGGTGCTGAATATTTGCCCATTTACTGTGTCCTGCCATTTTTCCCTGCTTTGCCCAAGCAAAACCCGGTAGCGCCCAGGTCAAAATCTGCGCGTATGATAACGGTTATTGCCGGGACAGGCATCCAAACGAACGTGCGCGAAATGGCGACATCCGAACAACAATTACCGGCTAACGGTGGCGAACAGGCGGAATTTCGAGAGGCCGTCGACGCAGCCATTGCCGCCGTGACGCTCTCCGCCGGCGCCGAGGACGCGATCGGCGAAGGACGCGAGATCTCGGCAATTATCGAGTCCCTGGGCCTGCCGCCGGAACTCCTTGGTGCGGCTCGCCTTTATCCACTCGTGCGCGATGGAATCATCGATATAAAATCATTTGAAAACAATTCATTAGGTGATATTCCTAGAATAATTATCGATTTGCTGCAGCTCGGCAGCTTTTCGCTCCCGAGTGGCTGGCAACCGGGCGAAACCCTGGCGGGACGTCAGTCCGAAGCGCTACGCAAGATGTTGCTCGCTGTCGCCTCGGACGCACGGCTCGTACTCGTCCGGATCGCCGAGCAGCTCTGCAAGCTTCGCAAGGCCAAGAACGCCAGCCGTGAGGAACAGGTCGCCCTTGCCCTGGAGACGCGCGAGATTTATGCGGCGCTCGCCAATCGGCTCGGCGTCTGGCAGCTCAAATGGGAGCTGGAGGATCTGTCGTTCCGGTATCTCGACCCGGACACCTACATGGAAATTGCCAACGCCCTCAAAGAAAAACTCAATGAGCGCGTCGGGTTCATCGATGAGGTCAAGTCTACTCTGCGCAAGGAACTCGAAGCACAGGGCATCGACGCCGACATCTCGGGCCGGCCGAAGCACATTTACAGCATCTGGCGCAAAATGCAGCGCAAGGACCGTGGCCTGGACGAGCTTTACGACATTCGTGCGGTCCGCATTCTCGTGAACGACGTGAAGGACTGCTATGCGGCGCTCGGCATCGTTCACAACCTGTGGTCTTACCTGCCGGGCGAATTCGACGACTATATTGCCAACCCGAAGGAAAACGACTACCGGTCTCTGCATACCGCCGTCGTCGGGCCAGAGGGTAAGACCGTAGAGATCCAGATTCGCTCTCACGACATGCATCGACAGGCTGAACTCGGAGTGGCCGCTCACTGGCGGTACAAAGAGGGCCGGACCACGCATGCAGCGTTCGATCAGAAGATCCGCTTTCTTCGTCAGTTGCTGGAGCCAACAGGCGACGGCGATGACCTGCTCGCACAGATTCGCGACGACGTTTTCGAGGACCGGGTCTATGCAATCAGCCCGAAGGGTGACATCGTCGAGTTACCTGCCGGAGCGACGCCGCTCGATTTTGCCTACCATGTGCACACGCAGGTCGGGCATCGCTGCCGCGGCGCCAAGGTCAATGGCCGCATCGTGCCCCTGACCTACAAGGTCCAAAACGGCGACAAGATCGAGATCATCACGGGCAGCCAGGCGCAGCCCAGCCGCGACTGGCTGAGTCCACAACTCGGTTACCTTGCCGGCGCCCGAAATCGCGCCAAGGTGCGCAGCTGGTTTCGTCACCAGGACCGTGATCAGCATCAGCGGCAAGGTCGAGACATTCTCGACCGCGAGTTATCCCGTCTGAACGTTCGCGACATCGCGACTGACGATATCGCCAGGCAACTCAAGCACAAAAACACCGATGCATTATGTGTTTCACTGGGCGCCGGCGACCTCACATCGGCGGCCATCGCGACTGCTTTGCAGCATATTCGCGGCACCGAACTACCTGACAAGATCCGTCAACCCAGGCAGACCAAGCGCAAGAGCAAGCGGGTTGATTCCGTCGCGGTCAGCGGCGTCGGCGACCTGATGTGCAACTTTGCGCGTTGCTGCCGCCCGGTGCCACCCGAACCGATTACGGGCTATATCACGCAGGGCCGCGGCGTCACTATCCATCGCCAGGACTGCGGCAATTTCCTTGGTCTGAACCTGCGCCATCCGGAGCGCATCATCGAAGTCGACTGGGGTGAATCGGAATCGGCAACCTACCCGGTCGACCTGATGCTGCGGGCGCACGACCGTACCGGACTTTTGCGTGATATCAGCACGGTTCTCGCCGACGAAAAAGCGAGCATAGTCGCCCTGTCGAGTCACACCGACAAGAAGACGATGCAGACCGTTATGGACATCAGTGTCGAGATCAAGGACCTGCCGACACTGAGCACGGCGATCACGCGACTCGAACAGCTGCCGAACGTGATCGCCGTGAAGCGCAAGGTCTAATTCACCTCAGCGGCGCCCTTCCTGCCTTTCGCGATATCAGTCGCGAGAGCCATCATCGATGTCAGATCACCAAGATTGGCCGGCACAACGTAGGTATTCCCCGCCTTCGCGAGGTTGCCGAACTGGGCAACGTATTGCTCCGCGATACGCAACTGCATCGCCTCGGCCCCGCCATCATCGATCACCGACTGGGCCACTCGCCGAAGGCCTTCGGCCGTAGCCGTTGCTACAGCGAGAATGGCTTCGGCCTCGCCCTGCGCCTCATTGATTTGCTGCTGCTTGGCCGCCTCCGATTCCTTGATGACGCGTTGTTTTTCGCCTTCAGCCTGGTTGATGACCGCATCGCGCTCACCTTCGGACGTCAGGATAACCGCTCGTTTTTCACGCTCGGCGCGCATCTGTTTTTCCATCGCACTGAGTACGTCATGAGGCGGATTGATGTTCTTGATCTCGTAGCGCAGCACTTTGACGCCCCAGGGATCCGATGCTTTGTCGAGTTCTGCAACCACGTTGGCGTTGATCGTGCCGCGTTCCTCGAACGTACGGTCGAGATCGATCTTGCCGATCTCAGAACGCAACGTGGTCTGTGCAAGCTGTGCAATCGCAAACATGTAGTTGCCGATGCCGTACGAAGCACGCGTCGGTTCCAGCACCTGCAGGTAAAGAACGCCATCCACACCGACCTGCACGTTGTCCTTGGTAATACATATCTGTTCAGCGATATCCACCGCCTGTTCTTTGAGCGTGTGCCTGTAGGCGACCTTTTCCATGAATGGAATCAGGATGTGAAAGCCGGCATCGAGTTTGCGGCTGAACTTGCCCAGACGTTCGACGATATACGCGTTCTGCTGCGGCACGATAACGGCCGTCTTGAACAGGATGATGACGATGACGAGTACAACGGCCAGCGCGACGATAAGTGACATGTCCATGTAACGCTCCTTTGCTACTGACTACTCAGCTTCGACTTTGAGGGTCAGGCCATCGACTTCGACGACCTTGGCGTGACTGCCTGCGGCTATTGGCAATTCCCCCACGTTTTGAACGTTCCAGTCGCTGCCCCTGTACTGCGCGCGACCGCGGCCACCGGAGGCGATCTCTTCGTCGACCTTGACGACTTGACCCACGTACCGCTGTTCGTAACCTTCACCGCCGCCGCGAATCTTGACGTACAGCGCTTTGCGAAACGTGGCAAAAAAGATCAGCGAAACGATGGCAAACGACAGCCACTGACCCCATTCGGGAAGCTGCAGGCCGAAGAGTGTTGCCAGCCCCACGACCGCCGCGGACACACCGAGAAATACGAGGTAAAACTGCGCATCGACTGCGAACAGTTCGGCACCCAGTAAAACGGCGCCCAATATCATCCAGGCCCACCATGTCATAACACAACTCCTTTGCAGTGTGACGACACTATAGCGCGATAATTCCGCTACTATGTATGGCCTTTGCCGAGAATTTCAACGGGGAACGGCATGCAGCAATTCGTCGATCAGATCAACAGCTACGTATGGAGCCCGGCGCTTGTTTACCTATGCCTGGCCGCGGGCCTGTTCTTTTCGATCCTGACTCGATTCGTCCAGGTGCGCCTGTTCAAGGAGATGATCAGGCTGTTGTTCTCCAGCAAGGAGTCCGACCGGGGCATCTCCTCTTTCCAGGCTTTGTCGGTTTCGCTTTCCGGCCGTGTCGGTACCGGCAATATCGCGGGCGTTGCGGCCGCCATTGGTTTCGGCGGGCCCGGCGCCGTGTTCTGGATGTGGGTCGTGGCCTTCCTCGGTGCCGCCACGGCGTACGTCGAGTCGGCGCTGGGCCAGATCTACAAGGAAGAACTGGAAGGCGAGTATCGGGGCGGACCCGCTTTCTACATCGAAAAGGCGATGGGCCAGAAATGGTACGCGTGGATATTTGCGATCACGACGATCATTGCCGTGGGCCTGCTGCTGCCCACAGTCCAGTCCAATGCTATCGGCAATGCAGCGGAACTTGCGTTCGGTGCCAACGGCATGCTGCAAACCGGTTTCGGTGACATCACGTACACCAAGTTTGCAACCGCGCTGATCGTGGTTGCCGTTCTCGGCATCATCATTTTCGGCGGCGTCAAACGAATCGCGCACTTTACGCAGATCGTCATTCCGTTCATGGCCCTCGGATACATCGTGATGGCGCTGGGCATCATCGCCCTCCACATTACCGAGCTACCCGGCATCATTGCATTGATTGTCACCGACGCATTCACCCCCATGGCAGGCGTCGGCGCGGCGATCGGCTGGGGCGTCAAACGGGGCGTCTATTCGAACGAAGCCGGCCAGGGAACGGGTCCGCATGCGGCCGCTGCATCGGAAGTTCAACATCCTGCACAGCAAGGACTGGTACAAGCGTTTTCTGTTTACGTCGACACGCTGTTTGTGTGCTCAGCAACGGCTTTCATGATCCTGATCACGAACCAGTATTACGTGACGGGTATCGAATCGGCAGTCAGTGGCGGTGTCCTGGGAAGCGATATCCAGGCGAACAGCCCGGCGTTCACCCAGATAGCCCTCGAGAGCGTCATGGGAGGTTTTGGCAAGACATTCGTTGCGATCGCGCTGTTCTTCTTTGCTTTTACAACGTTGCTGGCCTACTACTACATTGCTGAGACCAACGTGGCGTATATCCGTCGCACCGTGAGGTTCCCGGGTGAGATCACCGTACTCAAGATCATCCTGCTCGGTTCCGTTTTTTACGGCACGGTCCGCACGGCGGATCTTGCCTGGGGCCTGGGCGACATCGGTGTCGGTGTTATGGCCTGGCTCAACATTGTCGGCATCCTGATCCTGTTCCTGATGGGCAAGCCTGCGCTCAAGGCACTCAAGGACTATGAGGAACAGCGCAATGCCGGCGTCACCGAGTACACCTTCGACCCAGACAAGCTCGGGATCAAGAACGCCGATTTCTGGAAGAAGTAGGACTCGTCATCGCGAAGAACCTAGCGGCAAAGCAAACTCGGAACGACCGCTTCACTCGTTATACGGGCCGCTCGAGAGAGTGCGTTCGAGATATACTCGACGGCTGCTATTGACCCTTAGCGGACTCGAAAACCTCAGAACGTGAACCGCACTCCCAGGTTCCAGGTGGTGATCTTGCCGAGCTCGTAGCCAGTGATCAAAGCGATGTCAGGTCGGAAGTTCCAGCGGCCGTTTAGGCCAATGAGGATGTCGGAGTCGAAGGTATCGGAGCCCTCGGTAACGACTTCGCCGACCGATGTGTAGCGCACGTGGCCCTGCAGGCGAAACGCTTCCGTCGCCGCCCAGATCATGCCGACCTCGCCGCCAATACCGTCGTCGTCGGCGGCGGCGTCGAGATCGAAACCGGCGACCCCCACGTCCTCGATCTCGATACTGTCAAAGCTAAGGCGGCCGTAGAAGCTCGCTGTGGGCGAGTACGGGTAGGCATAGCCGACACCGATCCGCCAGCGGACCACGTCGAAATCACCCTCGCCGGTGTCGATGCCGTCGCTGATCTCGAGTTCTTGGCCAGCCGACGAATACTCACCGAATAGGTGCATGTTCTCCCCGAACTGCCATGCGCCGCCGATGAAGCCGCCTCCGTCGGAATCGGTCTCGAGCTCGAATGTGCCGTTGTCAGTGAACGTTCCAGACTCCTCCACGCCGTTGACGAAGCCAGCGATGAAGCCGCCCTCGACGTAGGTGAAGCTGAGATCCTGTGCCCCCGCAAGCGTCGGCTCGCCCAGCGCGACTATCACGGCAAGTGCGAACATTCTGTGACGAGTGAACATACAATCACCCCTATTTCGACTTAAAACAATCTGCCGGCAATCACGGCCTGGATGGTGTCGCCGCAGTAACAATCTGTTTCCACTTGTATCAGACAAACGACCGCCGCATTCTGGCTACTACGAAGAATTGTCGGCGACCGCAAACTTCCGCTATTGGCCGTAAGCAGCCCCTGGCCTGGATCAGGCTAGACTAAATGTTTCTAACCCGAAGCGGCCAAGGAATTGCTAATTCTCCTGATTCTCCCGCGCTAGTTCATACGTGTGTGGAGAATCCGAGAGCTAATCTGTTGTCGACTAGGCTTTTAAGCGGGCTCTGGCCAAACGAACTCGGGACGCAAACCGTCATAAATGGGGCGGCCATCGTCGGGAGCTGCTGCACCGGTCGACGCGTCATAAAATGCATGGTACGTCGCGGGCAGGCTTGCCGAATCAAATCCCATGAGGTTCGGCACGATCGCACGGATTCGACTTTGTTTATCATCGAGCATGATCGGTGCGCCACACTTCGCGCACGTACACAGCTCCAGCGGCCCATCCGGGTTCTGAGCATTGAACGGCTGGCGATTCAAACCTTCGACGTTGTCTACTACCAAATCTCCGTGATTAAAGAAGACAACATGAGTGGTATCTTGCCCAGTAACGCTTTTACACACAGAGCAGTGACAGATGTGGTTGTCAATCGGGTCGTTTTCTGAGTGCGTGTGATTATGATCACACCCTCCAGCATATTTGTGCGACATGGCTCGTTACCTCTTTTTGCTGAGAGCAAATTCAGTCGATCATCAAGGCCAACAATGTGATGCACTGAATCTCTACAATTATAGTTGGAATTTCGACTTTTGAAGGCCGCTTCTGGCCGAAAGCTGCCCTTAGCGCGGAATCCGCTACAATGACTGCTACTGACCCTAAGCGGATGTTCCATTCTCTTGACTTACGAGTTCCGCGAAATGCTATTACGTCGAATTACTCAGCACATCAAGGACCAGAATTGGTTTGCGGTAAGCATTGATTTTGTCATTGTCGTCGTTGGTGTTTTCATTGGTATTCAGGTCGCTAACTGGAACGATGAGCGTGTCGCCGCCGCGGATGAGGCGAAGCTCATGGTCCGACTTACCGAAGAAATGCAGGCCTTGGAACCCGAGTTGGCGCAAGATGCTGAGAATTACAAAGCAACTGTGAAAGCCACAGGTGCGTTGCTAACTGCATTGCGCGCCGGCGCGATGCCAGAGGACGAACAATCGTTTCGATGGACAATCTGGCGAGCAAACCATTTCGAAGACATACCGTCCCTGTCTGCGTCATATGCAGAGCTGGTGGCCAG
>WVYQ01000008.1:58798-116031 GCA_011772865.1 Woeseiaceae bacterium
CGACCCCGAGCTCTGGAGTGATCCGGAGACTGCAATCGTGTCATATGACTGGAACGCTCTGCAGAGCACAGAAGCTGAGTTGCAAGCGTGGCTGGCATACCAGAATGACGGTGCAAGAAACATCAGAAACATGCATGCAGAAGTCCGAAAGATTCTAGCGCTCCTCGAAAATTGATAGTGAACTTTTGGTGGCTAAAAAGTTTCTGCCACCAGCCGCTTCTGGCCGAAAGCAGACAGTTGCCTGAGTTCGACTACAATGACTGGTAATGACCCAAAGCGGACATTCAGTTTGACTCGGCAGAAGAGTAAATCGTGACCCTAACAGACTTCGCAGCAATCGCAGAAATTGTAGGCGCCGTCGCGATTGTAGTGACAATTATCTACTTGGCCGTTCAAGTCAAACACAGTAGAGAGTCACTAGATGCGAACACCAAGGCGATTCGTGGTCAGGCCATCTCGGATGTGACGTCGAACATTGCTGATCACATGGCGATGATTACTCAGGGGCACGACGTAGCGAATGTCATCAAAAAGATGGGGGCGGACGAAATTTTGGAGTCAGACGACGCATTGCTGCTCGACATGACAATGACAGCGGTCTTCGTTGCGCGGCAGAATGAATACTATCAATGGAAAAGTGGGTTATTGGAGGACGCTGTATTTCGGTCACTGCATCACATAACGCTTACGATCCTGAAAACAAAGAGCGGGATGCACTGGTGGCAGCACGAAGGGCGCAACCTGGTCGCGCCGGAATTCGTCGACTTCACTGAGAAACTGCTCGAAGAAGGGTCACCCGACTCGCTAGAGTCGTGGAAGCGAGCGATTCACTTGAGCGACTCCAAGAACTGACGGCCGCTTCTGGCCGAAAGCAGCCCCTGGCTGATTCTCAGCTACAATGACTGGTACTGACACGATGCGCACATTGGCCCAGTCGTGAGCTAGACCAACTCCAACTTACGTACACCCCAGAATTGACGCCATTTCGACTTAGCCTGGAAACTGGTTAATCGACAAAGCCAAACCTGACCAAAGTCAGGGACGCAAAGCCACGGTTCCTCGCCTCCTCGACAACGTTCGTAGAAAGGACCCAGAGACCGCCGGGGTACACAACATTTGGAGCAGCGACATGAAAGACGCTCTTGTACATCATCCAAAAGTTCTGGCATGGGCAATCTCAGTCCTGGTAACCGCGATTACGTCGACTGGATGCGTTTCCACCTATTCGTATACCCAGGTCTCGCCCAGTGAAGCGCCAAGCGTATTACAAACAGGGGACGCGGTGGAGATAACAAAAAAAGACGACAGTGTCATTTTGCTTAAAATTATAGAAATTGATGACACCGAGGTATTTGGGTCCGACCAGACGTCAATGTTTGGCCGAATCAAGAAGACAATTCCACTGGACGACATCACCCGTATCCGTCTCCCCAGTAAAGAAGGCTACGACACTGAACAGACCATTGAAGCTTGGTCATATCTCCTAATACTGTGGCCATTTTTCGTCTTTTAACGACGGTATCCAGTTCCGAGTGGCGCGCGAAACCCTGGTGCGTCCGCTTCTGGCCGATTCCGGCCATTCGCCTGAATTGGGCTAGAATGACTGCTCATGACCCAATGCGGACGTTGGTCGTATGCGGATCAAGTTTACGCAGGTCTTTCTTGAGCAGCTGAACCATCCGGGGATTCAAGATGACAGAGAAACACATCAATTCGCAAAGCTCGATCAATCACGCAAGTAATATCCAGATCCTGCTTTTCCGTGGAGTTTTCATTTTTTTGGCGGTTCTGACTGCCTCCCCAATTACAGCCCAGGAATCTGGCCAACAAGCTCTCTCGAATATAGAGCTTGAGTACACTTATTCTGATGGCGGAGCCGTTGTGCTGAAGATAGGTGAAGGAATTCTGGGCTACAGATGGATAGCAGGGCCGTCAGCCGGTTACGGAGTATCAGATCGCCGCTATCAATCGAGAAAGATCGCCGCCGGAGTCTATCTCGTCAACTGGC
This sequence comes from Woeseiaceae bacterium, assembly GCA_011772865.1. Classification (GTDB taxonomy): domain Bacteria; phylum Pseudomonadota; class Gammaproteobacteria; order Steroidobacterales; family Woeseiaceae; genus UBA1847. The sequence continues at coordinate 60,807 of WVYQ01000008.1, forward strand.
ACGATTCTGAAAACAGCGACTATGTAAATTTGGTCATCGACTTGAACGAGATGGTGGTCCACGGATCGGCATTGGCAGCATACGATAGTGAGACGCCATTCGCCTTTTTTGACATAGCGAAAATCGCGCGAGTGAATAAAGTGCAAGAATAGCTGAGTGCCAATGGGCGCTCGCATCGGAACTCGGCTAGCTTTCTGTCGTGGTATATCTGCGCCGGAACCCTAGAGCTCAAGTCGGGGCTGGAAAGGTTCCCAGCCGAGTTCGGCGCGTTCCGCATTGCCGCGCGCAATGATCTTCGCAAAAATTGCCTCGAAACGCGCGTCATCGGCTGCCAGGTCCCACAGGGCCTCGAAACCAGCCACTCTCGTTGCACCCCCGTCGAATGCACGTTCCAGGTACAAGGCGCCGTTCTCGAGATCGCCCGTCAGCACCGCGTACTGCGCCTGGGACCACCAGTGCAACTGATTGTCGATGCCACTTGACCGCTGTGCATCGAGGGCGGCGTTCATTGCCGCGAGCAGGCGCTTGTACTCATCGACCCGACCGGCCTGCAGGTAGGCATATGCGAGAGGCCCGAGATATATGGTGCCGTAGGATTCTTCTACCGGCAGCTCCTGGAGCAGCGTCGGGAGGTCCCCGTAGGCGCGATTGATGATGTCGATAATCTCGTCGGAACGGCCATGGGCTGCGAGATAGTTCGCGGCATCACGGATCAGGCGACGGCGTGACCCTGTCGCGAAATCGGTCTCGGCAAGCAGGCGGTCGGCTGCCTCGAAGTCACCGCGCGCCGCATGCAACCTTAAGACCCCCTCCGCAAGGGCCACGGTCAGCGCACGCTCGAAATCGCCGAGCCAATAGAGGGTAGTGCCGAACCACAGTTGCACGATGCTAGAGTTCGGGTTCGCCTCATAGGAATAGTCGAAATTCTCGTACGCTGCCGAGAGGTCACCACGCATGACCCCGACCGTCCCGAGCGCCTGGCGAATATTGTCGTCAGGACCCGTGATGCGCATGACGCGCCGGATCAGCGCCTCGGAGTCGTCGAATCGGCCCCGGCCAATGTATTCCTGGATCAGGTTATTGAACGCCGGGCCGAACATCGGGTCACGCGCGACGACATCTTCGTAGAGCGAGATCGCGATATCGCGGTCGTAGACGGCATTGGCCAGCCAGGTCTTGCCCTCATCCATGTTCGGATTCAGCTCGAGGGCACGTTCGAGGCTCGCGATCGCCTCGCTGTTGTCCGCGCTACCCTGGACCGTGACGAGCAATCCGCGGACGGCATGCGCCTCGGCCAGCCCCGGGTCGAGTTCGAGAGCCCGATCCACGAACGCGAGGCCCTGCGCGTCCGCGATTGCCTCCGGGATGTCGCCGTACGCACCGATCGCATCCGACATGAGGTGCGTCACGAGCCCGCGCTGCGCCAGCGCAGGCCCATAGTCGGCATCGATAGCCAACGCTGCGTCGAGCATGCCGATCGCCTCTTCCATCAGGACAGGGTTGCGCGAGTGAATGCGCTGGCGAGCCAGCAGGTACAAATCGTAGGCCTCGACGTCGGTCTCTGCGACCACCGGTAACGCGTCGGCGCCCTGCAATTCCGCTTTTAGCGCTTCGCCGATCAGGGCGGCAACCTCGTCCTGGACCGAGAACACGTCGGTGAGATCGCGGTCGTAGGTCTTCGAGAACAGGTGGAAGCCGTCACTTGCCTGAATCAGCTGCGCGGTGACGCGGATCCGGTCGCCGGCCTTGCGCACCGAGCCCTCGAGGACGTGCGCGACATTGAGAATCTCGCCGATCTCGCGCAGGTCCGTGTCCTTGCCCCTGAACGCGAACGACGACGTGCGGCCCGCGACCTTGAGGCCGGGCACCTGGGCAAGCACGTTCAGGATCTCTTCCGAGAGGCCTTCGGCAAAGAACGCCTGGTCACCGCCGGGCGACAGGTCGTCGAATGCGAGCACCGCGATCGATTTGTCTTCGACCGTCGTCACCGTGAATTCGGTGTCGTCGACCTCGGCCACCGCTGGCACATCCGTGGCGACAGGGAACATTACTCGCTCGAGGATCACGAAACCCACGACAGCGACGAGCATGCCAATCGTGACGAGGTTGAGCTTACGGCCGGTTTGGGACGTGATCGAATGGCTGCGGTCGACCTCGGATTCGCGCTTGAGGCCTTCGGGGGTCAGCTCGTACGCCCAGGAAAACACGAGGACGGGAACAAACAATACGACGCCCGTCAGCAGGAAGACCGAGAAGACCCAGCGCGGTGCGCCGATGTTGCCGATGACAACGTCGACGATCTGTAGCACGAGCCAGCCGGACACGAGGTAGGCAACCGCGACGCGGAATACGTTACGACGCTTTAGCTCATTGAAGAACTGCCCCAATGCCACCCCCGGATAACATACCCAGAAGACAAGTATATAGCCCTGTTCACCAACAAAGAAAACCCCGAGCCACGGGGCGGAACACATTCATGTCCACGAGGAAGGAATCGAGCGCGCTGGCCGGATGCCCAGACCGTCGCGTTGGCTCACGATGACGAACGCTGCTTTTAGCGATTCATGTAGTTCAGCGCGCGCTTGTCGGCAGACAATGCCGCCTCGTGCACGGCTTCGGCGAGCGATGGGTGCGCGTGAATCGTACGCTGCAGGTCCTCGGTGCTGGCCGAGAATTCCATTGCGAGAACGGCTTCCGAGATCAGCTCGCCGGCCATCGGGCCGACGATATGCACGCCGAGAATCTCGTCGTCGTCTTCGGCCGCGATAATCTTGACCATACCGCTCGTCTGCTCGAGCGCCTTGGCCCGGCCGTTGGCTGCGAACGGAAATGACCCGGTCTTGTAGGCGCGGCCACTCTCCTTGACTTCGGCCTCGGTCTTGCCGACCCAGGCGATCTCGGGGGCCGTGTACAGCACCGAGGGGATGACGTCGTAATTGACTTCCGCCACCTCGCCCGCAATCAGGTCGGCGACCATGACGCCCTCTTCCGATCCCTTGTGCGCCAGCATCGGGCCGCGCACGCAGTCACCCACCGCATACACGCCTTTGACCCGCGTGCGGCACTCGTCGTCGACGACGATAAAGCCGTGCTGATCGAGCTGAATGCCTGCGTCATCTGCGAACAAGCCATCGGTGAACGCCCGCCGGCCCACGGCGATGACCAGCTTGTCGACTTCGAAGGTGTGAGACCCCTCCGCGTCTTCGTAGTCGACCTTGACACCGCCTTTAACGGTCTTTGCGCCGGTCATTTTCGCGCCGAGCTTGATGTCGAGACCCTGCTGCTTGAAATCCTTGGCGGCAACCTTGGCGACGTCCCTGTCGGCCATGAACAGGAAATCGTCCATTGCTTCGATAATCGTGACCGTCGAGCCCAACCGCGACCAGACGCTGCCGAGTTCCAGGCCAATGACGCCGGCGCCGATCACGCCCAGGCGCTCCGGTACCGCGTCCAGTTCGATCGCATCCCATGAATCGATGATCTTGTCATTGTCGAACGGAGCGACCGGCAGTTCGATCGGGACCGAGCCGGACGCCAGGATCACGTTGCCGGCCTCGATGACCTCGGGCTCACCATCGACGGGCGTGAACTCTACCTTTTTCCCGGCGAGCAGCTTGCCGTGACCAACCAGGCCCTCGACCTTGTTGGCCTTGAACAGCCCGCCGATGCCGCCGGTCAGCTGGCGCACGATACTCGCGCGGCGTTTCTGCATCGCAGCAACGTCCATGCTGACATCGCCGGTCGATATGCCATGTTTCTTGAACTCGTGCTGTGCGCGGTGATAAAGCTCGGACGATTCGAGCAGCGCCTTCGAGGGTATGCAGCCCGCGTTGAGGCAGGTACCGCCAAACGCGTTTTTGCCGTCCTTGTTCTGCCACTCATCGATGCAGGCGGCGCTCAGACCATGCTGGGCAGCACGAATCGCCGCGATATACCCACCGGGACCGGCACCGATAACGACAACGTCGTAACTCTTGCTCATTAAACCCTCTAGATATTGAGTAACAAGCGGCCCGGATCTTCGAGCAGCTGCTTGACCGTCACGAGGAACTGCACCGAATCCTTGCCGTCGATGATGCGGTGATCATAGGTCAGGGCCAGGTACATCATCGGCCGCGCCATGATTTCACCATCGACGACCATCGGCCGTTGCTGGATTGCATGCATGCCCAGGATCGCGCTCTGCGGCTGGTTGAGGATCGGGGTCGACATCATTGATCCGAAGATCCCGCCGTTCGTAATCGTGAATGTGCCACCGGTCAGTTCTTCCATACCGATCGTGCCGGACTGGGCCTTCTGCGCGAGGTCGCCGAGTTCACGCTCGAAGTCGGCAAAGCTCATCCGGTCCACATCCCGGATGACGGGCACCATCAGTCCACGCTCNNACGGACGCGTTGACGACCGGGAATTTCTTGAGGGCCTCGACCGACGCCTTGGCAAAAAACGACATGAGGCCGAGCTTCACGCCATGTTCCTTCTCGAAGGACTCCTTGTAACGGCTGCGCAAAGCCATTACTTCAGTCAGGTCGACTTCATTGAAGGTCGTCAGCATCGCTGCCGTCTGCTGGACATCGATCAGACGTTCCGCGATCCGCGCCCGCAGGCGCGTCATTGGGACGCGCTGCTCGGTTCTGTCGACCGCTATCTCGGCGCCTTCATCGACAACGACCAGTGTGGGATCACCGGGGGTTACGTTGCTGCTGTCATCCGATTTAAGAAAGGCGAGAACATCGGCTTTGGTAATCCTGCCGTCCTTGCCCGTGCCGATGACCATCGTCTCGTCCAGATCGTGCTCTTCGAGCAATCGCCGAACAGCCGGACTTGTCTTGGGAACCCTGGCGGCCTTCTCGGCCTGCGGAGCCTTGGTTTCGGCCTTGGCCGGCATTTCCCCCTTTTCAGCTGCTGCGACCTCACCCTCTTCGAGAATGGCCAGCACCTCGCCGGCCGTCACGGTCGCACCGTCCTGGATCTTTATCTCCCGCAGCACTCCCGATGCGGGCGCCGGCACCTCGAGTACCACTTTGTCGGTTTCCAGGTCGACGAGATTCTCGTCGCGCGCCACCGAATCGCCCGCCTTCCTGTGCCAGCCGACGAGCGTCGCGTCGCTGACCGATTCCGGCAATGGCGGCACCTTGATCTCAATGCTCATTTGGGTTTCCGCTTCGTTTCCCTGGGTTTGGCCGATTTGCTTGCCTTGCTCTCGATATCGAGCGCAGCCTCGACCAAAGCCTGTTGTTGTTGAAGGTGAATCTTGAATATGCCCGATGCCGGAGCGGCAGCTCCCGGACGGCCCGCATAGTACAACTGTTGATTGTCCTTCAGGGGTTCCTGCAGGCGGTGGCGAATCTGGTACCACGCGCCCTGGTTCTGGGGCTCTTCCTGGCACCAGATAATATCGTCGACATGCGCGTATTGCTCGAGCAGAGCCGCATACTCGAGAATCGGGAATGGGTATAGCTGCTCAATCCGCACAATCGCAATATCGTTGATGCCATGGACCTGGCGAGCTTCGAGCAGGTCGTAATAGACCTTGCCGCTGCAGAAAACCACCCGGCGCGTTTTGCTGGCCGGAATATTTTCGATCTCAGGGATGATGAGGTCGAACTGACCATCGGACAGGCTGGTCAGTGGCGATACCGCCATCTTGTGACGCAGAAGACTCTTTGGCGTCATGACGATTAGCGGTTTACGGAAGTCCCGTACCATTTGCCGGCGCAGCATATGGAACATTTGAGCCGGCGTCGACGGCACACAAACCTGCACATTGTGTTCCGCACAAAGCTGCAGGAAGCGCTCGAGCCGCGCCGACGAGTGCTCCGGGCCCTGCCCTTCGTAGCCGTGCGGAAGAAACAGCGTGAGCCCGCACAGCCGCCCCCATTTCGCCTCGCCCGAGCTGATGAACTGGTCGATAACCACTTGCGCTCCATTGGCGAAATCGCCGAACTGCGCCTCCCAGATCGCCAGCGTATCGGGCTCGGTCGTTGCATAACCATATTCGAATCCGAGCACCGCTTCTTCCGAGAGCAGCGAATCAATGACCCGGAACGCGTTGGGCCGATCGACCAGATGCTCGAGCGGTGTGTACTCGCGGTTGTTGAGTTGATTGTGCAATACGGCATGGCGGTGGAAGAACGTACCGCGCCCACTATCCTGTCCGACGAGGCGACAATCAAAACCGTCCTCGATCAGAGAAGCATAGGCCATCGTTTCAGCAAACCCCCAGTCCATGTCGATATCGCCATTGGCCATGCGAAGTCGCTCGTCCATGATTCGCTGCACACGTCCATGCAACTTCATGTCGGGTGGGACCTCGGTAATCGCCTTACCCAGCTTCTCGACTGTTTTGGGGCTGATCGTCGTATCGGCCGAATCGTCCCACTGGGCCTTCGCGAAACGGCCCCAGTCCGCCGTAAACTCGTCGCCGATCATCCCGAGCAGCGACCTGGGAACGGGCTCCCCACGATCGAGACGATCGCGATAATCATCCTGCATCTTGGCTGCATCGGCGTCCGTCAATACGCCACGATGCACAAGCCTGTCAGCATAGAGTTTGCGCGTCGTTTCGTGCGCCTTGATCCTGCCGTACATGATCGGCTGTGTAGCGGCGGGCTCGTCGGCCTCGTTGTGGCCGAGCCGACGATAACAGACCAGGTCAATCACGACGTCCTTTTTGAATTTTTGCCGGTATTTGAGCGCCAGCCGCGACACGAACAGGGCCGCTTCCGGCTCGTCGCCATTTACGTGAAATATTGGCGCTTCGATCATCTTGGCGACATCAGAGCAGTAGTCCGTCGATCGCGCGTCCGACGGGCGGCTCGTTGTAAAGCCAATCTGGTTGTTTACGACGATGTGAATCGTACCGCCCGTTCGAAAGCCGTTGGTTTGCGACATCTGGAACGTCTCGGTGACGACTCCCTGCCCCGCAAAGGCCGCGTCGCCATGCACGAGAATCGGCAGAACCTCCTCTCGTTCCCGATCGCCACGACGCTGCTGGCGGGCGCGCACCGAGCCCTCGACGACCGGATTGACGATCTCGAGGTGTGACGGGTTGAACGCCAGCGCGATGTGCACGTTGCCGCCCGGCGTCTTCATGTCGGCCGAAAAGCCCTTGTGGTACTTGACGTCGCCGGAACCCTTGAGTTCGTCGAGGTCGTAGTTGCCTTCGAATTCCTCGAACAGTTCTTCGGGCGACTTGCCCAGCACGTTGACGAGAACGTTGATACGCCCGCGATGCGCCATGCCGATCACGATTTCCTTGAGGCCCGCTGCTCCGCCCTGCTGTATCAGGTCATCCAGCATCGGGATCAGGCTCTCGCCGCCCTCCAGCGAGAATCGCTTTTGGCCGACGTAACGCGTGTGAAGATAGCGCTCGATGCCCTCGGCGCTGGTGAGCTGCTCGAGCAGCCAGCGGCGTTCTTCGTCCGAGAGGTTTTCGGTCAAGGCCCCCTGTTCGAATCGCTTGCGCAACCAGAGACGCTCGCGTGCCCGTGAAATGTGCGCGAACTCCGCCCCGACTTCACCACAGTAGATAGTCTTCAGCGTTTCGATAATATCGCGCAGTTTCATGCGCTCCTGGCCGGTATGGGCCAGTCCGCCAGTGTGGAACTCGGTATCCATGTCGGCCTCGGTCAGGCCGAGATAGTCGAGCTTGAGCACGCCCGGCACGGGGCGATTCATCAGGCCCAGGGGATCGATATCGGCGATCTGGTGACCGCGCAAACTGTAGACCTGGATGAGACGGGAGACGGCTGCTTGCTTTTGTCCCGATGGCGCCGCTTTACCGGCGGCGGCGCGCCGGGCCCGGACCCTGCCGCGAGTTCCCTGCCGGGCTTCGGCGAGAAGCTCTTCACGGATCACCGAATGCGCAATCTCGGTATCGGGTGAGCCCAGAGTTGCGAAATAACTGCGCCAGGCCTCGGGGACCGAATTCGGGTCTTCGAGGTACTGCTCGTACAACGTCTCCACGGCCGTCGCATTGGCCGCAAAAAGAGGCGTCGACGCGTACTGTTCCTTCAGTGAGTCACTCATTTCGGGACCGCGTTCGCCCGGCTGTCTGTCGCCCGGTACAGGGCTAGCGAAAAAGGGGCGCTAGTTTAGCCCAAGCAATTGATTTAGGAAACGGAATTCGGGCTAGAGCGCGCCGATCAGGTGCACGAATTCGTAACAGACGAGACAGGCGTAGAAACTGAAAAATATCGTCAGGAAAAGCCCGGTCCGGAACCGATTCATGAATCGCGCCTTGGCCAGGAAAACCAGCATCAGAATGCTCGTGCCGGTCAACAGCATTTTGCTGACGGCAAAAGCTGTTGTGCCATGGCCCATGATCGCCCGCATGATCGGGTTCGCCTCGTACATGCCGTGCTCGAGAAGCTGCAAGGTCATGAACGCGTCGAGACAACTGAAGATCATCGTGCCAACCGCGAGGAAAAACAGCCAGGGATGATGCCAGTCGAGAAACAGGACTTCCGCATCTTCCTCCCGGCGGTGGTAATGCCGGCGCGAGCGCATAAAACCGTAGAAGACGGTGCGCCAGGTGAACTCCCGCCGGTCGGCGGCAGCCCTGTGGTCGATTGTGGCTTCGCTCAGTTCCATGAATGCCTTATTCGTCCCTTCGCGCCTTCTTGCGTGCGCTTCAATGTGTCTTAGCAAAGTATGCTGCAATTGCCTATCATTGCGCTGTATAAGATTCCGACAATCGGGGCTGAAGGGCATTGCACATGAAGGGCTACACGGCAAGTCTTCCCAATGGTGAGGCGATTATATACATCGATCGCAAGCGCTGGCTGTGGCTGATGTCGGTCGTATATCCGCTCCAGCCATTGTTCGGTATATGGCTGCACGCCGCGACGGGCAACGAATGGTGGCTGTTGCTGCCGCTGCTCCTCAACTTCGGGTTCGGGCCGATTCTGGACTGGATACTCGGCGAGGACACCAACAACCCTCCCGAGGAAGTGATCATGCAACTGGATACGGATCGCTTCTACCGCCGTCTGACCTACGCAACGGTTCCGTTGCATTTTGTCACACTGATCGGCGCGGCCTGGTATGCGGGAACGGCGGATCTGAGCGTCCCGGGATTGCTCGGCCTCGCCCTCGTGACCGGCTTGACGGCAGGACTTGCCATCAACACGGGCCATGAACTCGGCCACAAGAACTCGAGGTTCGAGAAATGGCTGGCGAAGATCGTTCTCGCCGTGCCGGCCTACGGGCACTTCACGATCGACCACAATCTCGGCCATCATCGCAACGTCTCGACCCCGGGTGATCCGGCCAGTGCCCGCATGGGCGAAAGCATCTACAGGTTCGCGTTGCGCGAGATTCCGGGCGCATTCAGGGAAGCCTGGGAGATCGAGTGTGACCGGCTGCGGCGGCGGAACCGGCCGGTGTGGCATCCGAATAACCAGATCCTGCAGTCCTATTACCTGGCCGCGCTACTCAACGCCGGTCTGATCGTCGCGTTTGGATGGATCATGGTGCCATTCCTGCTGCTCCACCACGCGTCGGCCTACTGGCAGCTGACGAGCGCCAATTACGTCGAACATTACGGACTGCTGCGCCTGAAAGACGAAAATGGGAAATACGAGCGCTGCGAGCCGCGACACTCCTGGAACAGCAACCACGTGTTCAGCAATCTCGTGCTTTTCCACCTGGAGCGGCACTCGGACCACCACGCCAATCCGTTGCGACGTTACCAGTCGCTCAGGCATTTTGATGACGCTCCGCAGCTGCCGAGCGGTTACTTCGGCGTATACCTGCTGGCCTGGGTGCCCTGGCTGTGGTTTCGGGTCATGGACGACCGGCTGATGGCGCTTGCACATATCAACGGCGACTTCGACAGGGTGAACGTGTGCCCGGTGGCTCGCCCAGCCCTTTTCCTGAAATACGGTCAGGACAAAAAGACCGAGCCGAGCTTCGACTGAACGGCGGTCACCCGTCCAGAACAGCGGCCGCGACGGCGATCATCGCGTCCAGGCTCTTGTCGACGTCTTCGTCCGTCGTCGCCCAACTACTCACGCTGATACGCATCGCTGTGACCCCCTGCCAGACGGTTGCACCGCACCAGCATGTTCCGTCCGCCTGGATCATATCGATCACTCGCCGCGTCGTTGCGTCATCGCCGAAAGATACGACGACCTGATTCAGTACCACATCATTGAGGACATCGTAGCCGGCACCACCGAGCCCCTCCGCAAATCGCCGCGCGTGGCGGCAACAGCGGTCAACAAGTTCTTCCACGCCTTTGCGTCCAAGTGACAGCAGTGCCGCGTACACATCGATGCCGCGACCTCTTCGCGACAACTCGGGTGTGTAATCCGACGGGTTGCGATGTTCTGTTTCGGTGATCAGGTAATCCGCCGTTATGGCCATCGCTGCAGCAAGGTCCGCCGGGTTCCTGACGAAAGCGATGCCGCCGTCGTAAGGCACGTTGAGCCATTTGTGAGCATCCGTCGCCCAACTGTCGGCGGCTTCCATGCCGTCGGTGAGCGCACGTTTCGAAGTTGATGCCGCGGCCCACAGACCAAACGCGCCGTCGACATGCACCCAGGCGCCGCCTGGTTTGACGGCATCGCAAATATCGCCTATCGGATCGAAAGCGCCCGAGTTGATGTTGCCCGCCTGCGTACACACGATCGCCGGACCGTGTAACTCGGGCAGCTTTGCGGCAATCATCCGGCCCTGGCCGTCTGTCGGCACACGAATCACCCTGTCCCGGCCGAGACCCAGCATGCCGAGCGACTTGAACAGCGTCGGGTGCGCCTCGTCGCTGACGATTATCGTGACTGGCGGTGCGCCGATCAGCCCGTTCGCCTCGACGTTCCATCCGACATTCTCGAACACGCGATGCCGCGCGGCCGCGAGCGCCGAAAAGTTGGCGACCGTCGCGCCGGTAACAAAGCCGGCCCCCGTGCCGTGGGGAAGTCCGAGCAGCTCCACCATCCACTCGATCGCGACCTGCTCCATCGTTGCGGTCGCGGGCGTAACCTCGTGCATCACAACGTTTTGGTCCCACGCTGTCGATAGCCAGTTCGATGCGACAGTGACCGGCAACGAGCCGCCAATGACGAAACCGAAAAAGCGGGATCCGGCCATCGCCATCGTCGCTGGTGAACCGACGTCATCGAGCAACGCGATGACCTCCTCATCGGGCATACCCGCATCGGGCAAGGGCTGCTGCAGGCGGCCGAGGGCCGCAACAGCTTCCCTGTCGGGCGCCACGGATCGGTCGTCGCAAGTCTCGCGATAGCGAATGCTGCGTTGTGCGGCGTCTTCGAGGAGCCGCCTCGTCAATTCATTCCTGTTCATGACCGTATAATGCTCAAGATGTCAGACGCCGTCATCATTAACGACGACCTCGCGATACCGGCAGCGGAAATCGAGATCTCGGCGATCCGTGCCCAGGGCGCTGGCGGCCAGAACGTGAACAAGGTCGCGAGCGCCGTACACCTCCGCTTCGATATCGCTCAAAGTCCATCGCTGCCGGAAGGTGTGCGGTCGCGCCTGCTTGCGAGCAACGACAGCCGGATCTCTGGCGACGGGATTCTGGTCATCAAGTCACAGCGCCATCGCACGCAGGAGCGCAACCGCCGGGCGGCCCTCGAACGACTGCGTGATGTTGTCGGCGCGGCGGCTGTCGAACCCAAGACCCGGAAGAAGACCCGGCCCGGCAAGGCGGCGGCGGAACAGCGCCTCGCCGAAAAGCGCAGGCGCTCGAAAATCAAGAAGGAGCGCGGTCCAGTCCGAAGCGACGATTAGGAGGCGCAGCGCAGGCGGTCGTCTTTCCAGACACAGCCGCGATTCTGCCAGTACTTTGTCACGCCCAGACCGTCCATCAGTTCCATAAAACCGGGGTGGCTGCGCAGAGGTTCGAGTTCCGGCAAGAACAGAAAATCCATCTCGAAAATCCTGCCCGACTCGACCAGGGACATTGCAACGCCCATCGCACCGTCGATATCTTCGAGCATTACACGCGCAATAATCTCAAGACGTGGATCCAGCGCTGTATCCTCAAATGCCGCCGCGATCGCCGCAAGGGCCTGTTCGCGAACAGACGGATCGCTCACAGCTGCAAACAGCGGCTCGATCCAGTCCGACCTTCCGCCAGCAAGCGATACGCCTGCACCGGTCAGTCGAGCAGCTTCCTCATATTGGCCAGCACGAATAAGCAACATCACACGGCCCAGCATGTGAATTTCGCCGCTGGCTCCAAGCTGGCTCGCACGGGCGAAATACTCTTCGGCTCGCTCCGATTCGCCCAGCCACGTATAGATAATCGCGGTCCGGCTGTTGATGACGGCAGAACTCGGGTCGATCTTTTGCGCCAGCAGGATCTGCTCGAGCGCATCCTCCACGCGACCGACACCGGCAAGCATTAGCGAGTACCAGTTGAACGCCGTCGAATCGACGACCCGCGAGCCGGTCGCCCGCAGATATGCCTCTTCTGCGAGCGCCCATTGGCGTTGTTTTTGATAGACGAAGCCCTGAACTTCACTGGCCGCATCGGCAAGACCATCGTCGACTTCGATCGCACGACTCGCAAGCTCGAGGGCACGCTGGTGCGCCTCTGCAAGCGGGGCATTCTCGTAATCCGGCAACAGGGCATAAACGGCTGCCAATCCCAGGTATGCAGGACCATAACTTGGATCCAACTCGATCGACTCTTCGAACAGCATTCTGGCTGCATTGAGGTTGTCGAGACTACCGCGACCACGGCGCTCGAATGCATGCATGCCTCGCATGTAGGCGTCGAACGCGAGGGAATTCGGGTTTCGGCTCTGCGATATCAGCTGTTGCGGCGATTCGCCGACGAGGTCATTTCGCAGAAGAATGGCCAGGTCAGCCTGCAACCTGAATACGTCACCCACCGGGCCCGTGACCTCACCCGACGAGATCGTTTTGCCATTGCTGCCTTTCTCGAGCAGGTAGGCGACCCTCAGCGTATCGCCTGCGCGCTGCAGCTTGCCCGTAAGAATGAAATCGACATCGAGCGCGCGCGCAACCTCAGTCACCTCTCTGCCATCGAATGTGCCGCGCACGTTCTTGACCGAGAAATCCGGAATATTGCCGAGTGTGTGCACGAGTTCGAGTTTCAGGCCCTCGACCAGGTACGGATCGGCCGGATCGTCACCGAGGTTCTCGAACGGCAGTACTCCCACGGAACGGCCGCCGTCGTCCGGATCGAGTACTGTCCAGAAGATGATGGCGGCAACGACCATAGCCGCGAGCATCCACAACCGGCCCTGGTTCAGCAGTCTGACCGCCTGTTGCCGGTCGTCGTCAGGTAGCGGCTGTGGCCCTTGGAGCACGATCTTTTCGTCGAGGCGATAACCCCGTTTGGTCATCGTCTTGACGTAGGCCTTGCCATGCTCGCCGAGGTGCTTCCTGAGTTGCGCAACACATCGCGTAATTGAGTCGTCGCCAATGGGGTAACCATCCCACACCTCGGCAACGAGATCTTCCTTGCTGGCGACATCACCATCACGCACCGCCAACGCCATCAGGAGCTTGAAGACGAGCGGCTCGGGTACTTCCTCGATGTCCCCATGACGCAGCACACCGCGCGCGGGAAACACCTCGAATTCCCCGATTCTGAAGCCTTGTTGGAGTTCTTCTGCTCTCGGCACGTCGCAATGGTACTCGATTTGACGAGGATGTTGTTACCGTGTTACCTTGATAACAAATTCTTTTCGGAGAGTTCCGATGCCAGGAAAAGCTGTCACCCGCACGCAAACGGGCGTGCGGCTAGAGTCATCTCTGCTGAAAGTCCTCAAAGCCTTGGCCGAGTACACCGATCTCAGCCTCGGTGACCTGCTCGAGGGCATCGTTCTGCACGCTTTTGAAGGCAAGGCGCCGTTTTCGCCCGAGACACAAAGAGTGATCGCACAGCTGAAATCTGTCTACGGATGTGATCTCTCCGCAAGTGACAGCCACAAACTCACCGAGGATTGATCCGGCCACGGATCCCTAGAAAAGTCCCTCGATCTGCCCTTCTTCGTTGACACGAATAGCATTTGCGGCAGGCTCGCGCGGCAGGCCAGGCATAGTCATGATCGCGCCGCAAACAATGACCAGGAATTCAGCGCCGGCAGCAAGGCGAACTTCCCGTATCGGCACGACGTGACCGGTTGGCGCTCCGAGCAGGTTGGGGTCGGTCGAAAAACTGTACTGCGTCTTCGCCATGCAGACCGGATAATGGCCGTAGCCGGCTGCCTGGTAGTCCTCGAATTGCTGCCGCACTTTCTTGTCCGCAATGATGTCGTCAGCGCCGTAGATCTGGGTTGCAACGCGCTTGGCCTTTTCCCACAGCGGCAGGTCGTCCGTGTACAACGTACGGAATTGTGCGGCGCCGCTGTCGGCCAGTTCGACAACTTTTTCTGCGAGGTCAGTGGCTCCTGCACCACCATCGGCCCAGTGCGTCGAGTTCACTGCATCAACGCCGAATTCCTTGCAGTAGTCCCTGACGGCAGCGACCTCGGCATCGGTATCCGCGATATAGCGATTTACGGCGACAACGGCAGGTACGCCGAACTGCGACAGGTTGCGGAGATGGCGGCCCAGGTTCTTGAGGCCGTCTTTTAATGCAGCGACATTTTCACTGCCCAGATCATCTTTGGCGACGCCGCCCTGCATCTTCAGCGCCTTGATGGTCGCAACGAGTACGACTGCGTTGGGCCGCAGGCCTGCCTTGCGGCACTTGATGTTGAAAAACTTCTCGGCACCCAGATCGGCGCCAAAACCCGCCTCCGTGATGACATAGTCGGCCAGCTTGAGGCCGGTCTGCGTCGCCATCACCGAGTTGCAGCCATGCGCTATGTTCGCAAACGGTCCGCCGTGCATGAGGCATGGGTTGTTCTCCATCGTCTGCACGAGGTTGGGCTGCAGAGCATCTTTCAGCAGGGCCGTCATTGCACCCTGTGCATTGAGTTCGCGCACGGTAACCGGCTCGTTTTTGCGCGTATAGCCGAGGACGATATTGCCCAGACGCTTCTCGAGGTCGGCAAGGTCCGTCGCAAGACAGAAGATCGCCATGATCTCGGACGCGACCGTAATATCAAAGCCTGCCTCGCGCACGACACCGTTGTGATATCCGCCGAGACCCGAGGTTATGGTTCGGAGCGCACGGTCATTCATGTCCACGACCCGGCGCCATGTGACGCGGCGTGGATCGATGTTGAGCTCGTTTTCCCAGTGCATGTGATTGTCGATCAAGGCCGCCAGCAGATTGTGCGCAGCACCGATCGCGTGAAAATCGCCGGTGAAATGAAGATTGATGTCCGTCATCGGCACGACCTGCGCGTAACCGCCGCCTGCCGCACCGCCTTTCATTCCGAAACAGGGTCCGAGGCTGGGCTCACGCAGGCAGATCAACGCGTTCTTGCCGATCCTGTTCATGCCGTCGCCGAGGCCCACCGTTGTCGTCGTTTTGCCTTCGCCCGCAGGCGTCGGCGAGACAGCCGTGACGAGGATCAGCTTGCCGTCGCTGTTCTTGCCGTTCGATGCAATGAAATCGGCGGAGATCTTCGCCTTGTCGTGACCGAACGGAATCATCGCATCGCCAGGGATGCCGAGCTTCTCGGCTATTTCGGTGATCGGTTTCAGGCTGGCAGCCCGCGCAATCTCGATATCGCTTTTTACAGCCACGTTGCTGGATCCTTGTCGTCGGTGGGTGAGCCGGAGGCGGGATTCTAGCCGAATCTGCCGCTGTTGGAGAGTCCTCCTGCGACATCTTCAAGGAAATGAGTATTTCCCCAACCAGGTCACGTTCGTGTCGACCCGATCGACATATACTGCAAACGTGTCGAAATAGTGGGCTGAAATCGACATATTAGGAAAACGTGTCGATTGGATCGACATCAGAGCAAAATATGTCGAAAAACCACGCGAAAATCGACACAAATACGCGATGTGTCGATACAATCGACACATTCTCAGGAGATGTCGAAACTCTGATTCAAAATCGACATATGATGCGGTGGAGTGCGATAAGTGACTGATTTTAATCCGAAAAAACCCTACAACGATCTGCCGGAACTGCCGCCGCCCCTCGAGTTGATCGAGACCACGGAGATTCTCAAGAGCTGCATCAAGGCGCGCGTCTCCCTGGCTGAACTCAAACAAGCGGCCGATCTGATTCCGAACGCCGCAGTCCTCGTCAACGCCCTGCCGCTGCTCGAGGCGCGCGCGAGTTCCGAAATCGAAAACATCGTCACGACGACCGACAAGCTGTTCGAGTTCGCCGACATCGCAGAAGACAAGGCTGATGCCGCGACCAAGGAAGCGTTGCGCTATCGCACAGCGCTCTACGAGGGCAGCAAGATGGTTCGGCGGAACATGCTGACCACCGACATGGCGATACATATATGTAGCACTATCAAAGGGATAGAGCTGGATATTCGAGCAGAATCTGGGACAACGCTGAAAAGCCGGATGACCGGCGAAGTGATCTATACGCCGCCCGTTGGCCAGAAGCTGCTGCAACAGATGCTCGACAACTGGGCCGACTTCATGCACAACGCGGTCGAGATCGATCCGCTCGTGAGGATGGCAGTCCAGCACTACCAATTTGAGGCCATTCACCCGTTTGCCGACGGTAATGGACGCACCGGACGCATCATGAACATCCTGTTCATCGTCCAGCACGGTCTGCTCAGCTCGCCAATTCTCTACCTGAGCCGCTACATCATCCAGCACAAGGCGGACTACTACCGCCTGCTCAAAGCCGTCACCCACGAACAGGACTGGCGGTCCTGGGTCCTCTTCATGCTGACGGGCGTGGAGGAGACGTGCTCCTGGACCACCGACAAGATCAAGGCCATTCGGGAGCTCATGGAGCATACGGCGGAATACACGCAGAGCATGCTGCCCAAGATCTATACCTGGGAGCTCGTCGAATTGCTGTTCAAGCAGCCCTACTGCCGCATCAACAACCTGGTCGATGCAGGTATCGCCAAGCGCCAGACTGCCTCGGTATACCTGAAGCAACTGTGCGAAATCGGCATCCTCAAGGAGATCAAGTCGGGACGAGAAAATATCTTCGTTCACCCGAAGTACATCGAACTCCTTACCGGCGAGGAGAACGTATGGGTGTATTACGCGGGCGCAGAAACAGAGCAGGAACAGACGGCAAAAACAGATTAATTTGCTTGCCCTGTCGACCCGGTCGCTTAGAATCGGCGGCTTGCAGTGGAGCCGCCCTTGACGATCGACCGCTATACCCTGTACCAGGTATTCAAGTACTCGTTGTATGCGTTCCTGGCGCTGAACGTGCACTGGTTCTTCGTTGAAGAGCACGCCGCCAACGAACTTCTCTACCCGAATGGCGTAGGTCTCGGTGATATCTATGCCGCTTACGTCGCCACGATAGACACGGCGGCCTGGGTCGTGCTCCTTCTGATGTTCGAACTCGAGACCTACATACTCGAGGACCGGCACTTTACGAAGAGGGTCACTTTGACTCTGCACACACTGCGCGTGATTTGCTATGCGCTTATCGTCCGTGCCTTCTTCGGCTACATCGGCAACCTGCAATCAGTGATGGACGTCAGTGTGATGGAGGGCGTCAGTGACCTTTGCGCACTGGTCAGCGACGGTTGGTCGTATTCTCACGACTTCGAGGAATACACGGCGCTGACGCTGGCGAACTGCAGTGCATTCTCGACCGCTACGACGTTTCTGCAGTTCACTGACGCCCGCGCCGTCGTCGACGTGACGGGACATATCAATATCGTCTGGCTCGCATGGACCGACGTCATCAATGCCGGCGTCTGGCTACTCGTCGTGCTCGTGCTGGAAATCGATGTCCGTCTGCAGGAAAAGAATCTCTACGAAGGGTTCATACTTCACGCCAGCGCGGTCACAAAAGTAATCCTGTACGGGATTCTTCTTCTTGCTGCCGTCTACTGGGGGTTCTACGGTGATTTTGTCGATTTCTGGGACGCGTTCCTGTGGCTGCTCGCGTTCTTTTTCATCGAAATGAATGTTGTGGAGTGGCGCAAAGAAGTTCTCGAGGAACAGCAGGCAGCGTCAGGGTAGTACCTCGATCCGTGGATCGGCATTGTCCACAAGCGCCGGGTCCTGGACTTTCAACTGGATCAACGCGTGCGCAGCGTCCAGGGTCACGAGATAAGGGTGCCAGCGATCATCCTCATTTCGCTGGTAATAGCCCGACACTTCCCAACCATCACCAGCACGGTAAATATACGTTTTGCCAACCTTGCGATCCGGCGCCAGCGGGTCGACGATCCGGATATCGCCGGCGGCGACGATTGTTTCGAGATGTTTGCGCGCGGCAGCGACCGCTGCTTCCTGCAACTGCCGCTCCACTCCGGGCGCCGGGTTCGTAATCCACTGGTACGACAGGAAAGCGACGATCAGCCCAACACCGAACGCAAATACGAAACGGCCAACACGATGGTTCATGGTCGTTAGTCTATCCCGATGATCTTGTGAGTCTGCAAGCTCAGTTTCCAGTGCGGATGCGCCAGGCAGTATTCGATCGATGCGCGCGTGTGCTCGTCGATGTTCTCGTCGTGCAGCGGCTGTAAGAAAAAATGTTCGAAATTCAGGGCCTCGAAATTCTCGGGTCGGGCCGCCGATTCCATTTGTGGGTAGACCAGTTTCAGCTCGTTCCCGGACTGCTGTACAAGCGGTGCGTTCGCCTTGGGGCTGACACACAGCCAGTCGATCCCGGCGGGCGCGGCAATCGTACCGTTGCTCTCCACACCGACTTCGAAACCGGCTGCATGCAGCGCGTCGATCGCGGGCTCATCGAGTTGCAGCAGCGGCTCACCGCCAGTGCAAACGACATAGGGCCGACTGCCAGCACCTTGACCCGGCCATATTGCGGCTACCGCACTCGCAAGATCGCTGGCCGTTTCAAACTTGCCGCCGCCGGGCCCATCTGTACCCACAAACTCGGTATCGCAGAACTTGCAGGTCGCTTCGGCACGGTCTTTCTCACGTCCCGACCAGAGATTGCAACCTGCGAATCGCAGAAAGACCGCGGGACGCCCAGTATGTGCGCCCTCGCCCTGCAGCGTGTAATACATTTCCTTGACCGAATATGTCATACGTCAGCGACGAGCGGATCGGAAACGCCAGCCTCTTCAAATCCCTTCGCGCGCAACCGGCATGCAGGACATTGACCACACGGGGGACGAGTCCCGTTATAGCAGGTATGCGTGAGCGCCATCGCATCCAGTGCACCCAGATCGCGCGCAAGCTCCACAGTTTCCTTCTTGGAGAGGTGCATCAGCGGCGTATGAATCGTCACCTCGCTCTCCATACCGAGACGCAAAGCCTGTTGTAGCGCTTTGATCGTTTCCTCACGGCAATCCGGGTAGCCACTGTAATCCGTTTGCGCGACACCGGTGACGAGATTTGGCACATCGCGCTGCCACGCATACGCCGCAGCGTAGGTCAGGAAGACGAGATTGCGCCCGGGCACGAACGTGTTCGGCAACCCGGTTCGATCGTCAATCGCACCCTCCACCTCGATCGCCGACTCGGTCAGAGCGTCTCCGCCCAGCGCGTTGAACGTATCTATCGGCAGGCAGACATGGGCAACGCCCGCATCCTCCGCCACGGCCGCCGCACATTCGAGCTCAATTCGGTGGCGCTGGCCATAGTCGAACGAGATCGCCGTCACGGCATCACGCCCGAACTCGCGGATAGCCCAGTGGAGGCAGGTCGTCGAATCCTGGCCGCCCGACAACAGTACCAGCGCTTTTTGGTTTTGCCGGCTCATTCGCGCTCACCTGTCGGCTTCTCCATGAGCGCCTTCTCGAATTCGTTGTAATCGGGTCCCGTGTGCGTGACCAGGTAGTCTTGCGTCAACTCCTCAGACACGCGCCACAGCTGTTCCGCCATCGCTTCGTTATGCAAGTGCCCCTCGCTGATTCTGACGGCGTTGCAGTCTTCGAAGTACTTGCCGCTCGTTGATCCGAGCCCCGGATTCGTCGCCACATAACAGGATGTTGCAGCGCCCTGCTCTACGGTTCTGGTGCCGCCAAGGGCTGCGAGCAGCGCAAACCCGGTCTGGCTGAACCAGCCCATGTGGCGGTCGATCTCGGTGTTGATTACGCCCGGGTGCAGCGCGTTCGCAGTGATACGTGTGCCCCTCAGCATCTTGCCGAGCTGCAGCGCGAACAACACATTCGCAAGTTTCGAGTGTCCATAGGCGCGGCGGTCTCCGTACTCACGACTCGCCGACAGGTCATCGAACTCGATGCCGCGCGCGGGCGCATCCTTGTAAGCCGTGCGACTCGCGACGACGACGATTCTTCCCTGGTTCGCCATGTAGAGGCGGCCGAGGAGCCGGTTGACCAGTACGAAGTGTCCGATGTGGTTAATCGCAAAGTGCTTCTCGATGCCATTGACCAGTTCGCGCCGACCGCCGCCGCCCAGGTACCCGGCATTGCAGATCAGCATGTCGGGGGGCGCGTTCAGAGACCGAATCGCGTTCGCACAGTCGACAACGGAGTCGAGGTCCGACAACTCGAGTTGCACTGGCGTCGTGACCCCGATGACGTTGCTGCAGGCCTCCCGGGCCCTCTCGAGCGAACGGCTGGTGCCGACAACATAGGCGCCGCGGAGCGCCAGGACACGCATGGTCTCGAACCCGATACCGGAGGTGCATCCCGTCACCACAGCAAGCTTGCCGTTGAGGTCTATCCCTTCCGTTACCTCTTCCGCTGTTGATTCCGCATCGAAATTGCTCCGGGGAACGCCCGGCGCCGGACTGCTGCCCGCGCCGCCACACCCGCCGGCAGAGCCGGCCAGCAGCACGGCCCCGGCACGCTTGAGAAAGTCTCTGCGGTCAGTCATCAAATAGCGCGTCGAGGGCTGCGCGAGCCTGGTCCTCTTCGTCCTTTCGCTTGGCATCGAAGGCCGCATCGCTCGGCTTGAACCAGTCGCAGAAGTTGGGACGATCTTTTTCGGCGACGTCCTCGGCGCCGTCTTCACGGCACTGCCGCGGTACCCCCGGATCGTAATTCACGCACATTTTGCAGACGTGCAGATAGTTACTGCACTCAGGACATTCGTCCTGCCGCGAGAACGGGAGCGACAGCGCCTCGAGCGAGGCGCCGCAGCGATAACAACTGATGTCGTGGGCCATACCGCGAAGTATAGCCCGTCCCACTAGTTCATCTGGCTCGGGACGAAATCCTCCATCACCGACGCCTTGAGAATCTCGGGCGGCAACATGCCCTGGTCGAGTACGAAGTCGTGAAACGCCTGCTGGTCGAAGCGGTCCTGCAGCCTGACCTCGACCTGGGCGCGCAACGCCTGCATCTTGTTGTAGCCATAGTAATAGGCGGTTGCCTGCCCCGGCATGCGATAGGTGTAGCGATCGATCTCGTTTTGCGCCCAGGACTCGCCGATCCCGATATCCTCGATGATCAGCCGCCTGGCCTCCTCCGGCGTGATCAGGCCGAGATTCAGCATCGGGTCGAGGAACATGCGAGCGGCGCGCATGAGCCGATACTGCAAGCTGATTAGCTGGCCCTCGACCGGCAGGTAGGGCCGGACGATCGCCTCCGCGTACAAGCCCCAGCCTTCGATATTTGCGCTGTTGATTGCGAAGACTGCGCGCGTGATCGACACGCCCGATTCGACAACGCTCGAAAACTGCATTTCGTGCCCCGGTCTTGCCTCGTGCGCAGTCAGGGTCCATGCCCCGGCTTCATACGTATCGTCGGTCTGTCGCCAGCTGCCGTCTTCGTTTTTCTCGAGCAGCGGGATGACGAAATACGGGTACTCGCCCGTATTCCCGATCAGTCGGGGCGGTTGAAGATGGGGCGCGGGTATGGCCGCCGTTTCGGCAGCGCTCGCAAAGCGGATGCCGGCATCCCGCTCCGGCAGGGTCACAAGATTTTCGCGGACGATGATCTCTTCGATATCACGGAGTACAGCGTGGTAGTGATCGAGCAGCTTGTCTCCGTCAATCGGGCCATCCTTCTTGAGCCGTGCGATGACTTCGCGATAGTTATTGGTGTCGTAGTCGAACTTCTTCGCAACGATAGGCGCAAGCGCCTCCATCTCGTTGCGGATGTCCATGTAGCCCTTGGTCGCCTGCTCGATCAGCTCATAGGGTGACGCCTCGACGCCCCAGTTCTTGAGTGCGTCCTGGTACATCACGGCCGGCAGGCGGAAGTCGTCACGAGCGCGCGGCAGGATCTCGGCTTCCACCCATTCGCTGTAGTCGCGCAGCTGGCCAGCTAGCGTTGCATAAGTGTCTTGCCAGCCATCCAGGTCTGTCCCTGCGAGCAGCTCCTCGATGCCCGATATGAATGTCTCGGTATCTTTGAGGTCCTGCTCGACTTCGCCGCGATAGGGTCCGACCAGGCTGTCATCACCGAACTTCTCGATCGACTGCTGTTTGGCAAGCTCGGTAAATGGCGTGTAGCCGTCCCTGAGGCCCGCATACTTCTCCATCCGCACAACCGCGGCCGGGTAACGGTCACGCGACACTTGCGGATCGATCAACGCGCGCATTGCGTTAAAAATCGTCTGGTTGACATTCGTGTACGGCAGCATGTGATCTTCCTCCAGCTGCATCGTCACCAGGTTGTCCCTGCCCGCCTTGATGAGGATGCCGAGATCCTGCCGGACCTTGAGATCTGTCTCCGCCTCGAGCCGGCGCTCGAGTTCGGCAACAGTATCCTCGATGAGCTTCCTGGCACGGTCCTGGTATCCCGGGCTCAGGTCGGTAATTTCCTCATCAAGTCCGTCGATGCCCATGCTGCCGGCCCCTTCGGGAGCCAATTCTGCGAACACGGCCAGCACTACCTGCGCGTGTTCATTGCTTTTGTCGACCCAGCTCGTATCCGCTGGAAATGCGCTGCCGGCCAGCAGGCACAGGATCGCAGCCAAAGATAATTTGCGTTGCATCGGGTGTCCCCCATCCATTCTGCGCAGTTGCGCGACGTTCCTTAGATGCCGCTCGAGACGATTTGGACTCATTGCCGGCGATTTTTTTTCGACGCCCGGGCAACAATCTGATTTTTTTACTTTAAATAGTTATTTTAAATTATTGTTTTATAACAATTACTTTTGATCCACGAACATGCCCATTGCGCAAATCGTTGAGGGCCTCGTTCGCATTTTCCAGCGCATAGGTCTGCACGTTGACGCGCAGCGGAATTGCAGCGGCTATCGGCAGGAACTCGGCGATGTCCCGTCGCGTCACGTTCGCGACCGACTTGATTTCCTTTTCCTTCCAGAGGTGGTGCTCGTAGCTGATCGACGCCATCAGTTCGCGATCGTGATCTTCCTTGCGAATTGCGTTGATGACGAGCCTGCCCCCAGGCCTCAGGTGCTCGAGGGCCGCGAGCACGGGTTTCCAGGCCGGCGTCGTGTCGATAATGGCCTGTGGGGCCTCTGGCGGGCTCGCATCGGTTGTTCCGCACCAATCGGCGCCAAGTTCACGCGCGAATTCACGTTCGTGGCCGCTCCGCGCAAAGACGAATACCGGGCTCGACGGATACAGATGCTTGGCCAGTTGCAGGACCAGGTGGCCGGAGCCGCCGAAACCCGTCAATCCCAGGATCTGCCCATCCTCGAGCCGGGCAAGTCGCAAGGAACGATAACCAACACCGCCGGCACACAGGAGCGGCGCGGCCTCGGCATCGCTGAACGACGGCGGTATCGGGTACGCATAGTCTTCCGGAACCGTCATGAACTCTGCATAGCCGCCGTTCTCATCCCTGCCCGTTGCGCGAAAATCGTCGGAAATGTTCTCAGTGTCGGAGCCATCGGACGAATGAATCCAACCGACGCCGACGCGGTCGCCGATGGCGTGGACCGAGCAATCTGCCCCGACTTCCGCAACGCGGCCCACGGCTTCGTGGCCCGGAACGACCGGTAGCCTCGGCGGTGGCGTGCGGCCCTCGATCTCGTCGAGTTCGGTATGACAGACGCCGCAGACGCTGACCTCGATCAAGATCTCACCGCTTGACGGCTCCGGGCGCGGTATGTCCTCCAGGCTGAGCGGTCGGTCGCTCACGTCCATACTGGCAATCGATTTCAGCAGCATCGCTCGCATGGCACGGTCCTTTACGTCGGTACCAGCAGTGTATATGGTGCCGCGGCCCGATGACTCCAAGATTGCGCATAAACCGTTTGTCGATTGCTCTCGCCTTCCTGGCGGCAGCCGTCAGCGCCTGCACGGCGCGGCCCGCGCTGCTCAACAGCGAGCGAATCGAGCAACAGTTCGGAAGCTATGGTGTCACGATCCTGTCACAGGATTCCGCAGTTCGGCGGACCAGTCTGTACAGCGATGATTCCGGGCATCCGATCTGCCGCACCTACGCGATCGTCCAGTATGCGCGCAGCGAATATCCGGAAATCCACAGTATTCACAGTGACGTTCTTGCGGGCGCTTCTATAGGCTCGAGCTTCAGCGAGAAAGGATGGTCGATTCGCAAAGAGACGACCCATATCGGCTCTATTGAGCTAAAGGACCCCGCGCACCCGTTGGCCAGCATGATGCAACTGGATGCGCCTGCCATCCTTGCTACACATGTCTACGATTTTCATGTTGTGAATGCCTCGGCCGATATCCATTACGCGACTATCGTCGAGACTCACCACCCGCAGTACCTCGATGCCGCTCAGGTAATCGAAATATATGGAGCCACTGATGAGTTGACGGCAGCGGAGAAGCACGGGATCTACAAGCTGGTTTTACTTGACCACTGGGACTAAACTCGCGTCATCAGCCACGACGTGGAGCCACGCCATGAATGTCACTGCCGGATTCAGACTCGCTATTTCCACGCTGATCTTCGCTAGCGCAGGAACAGCCGTTGCGCAGGATACTACCGACGATGCAGCTGACGTGATCCTGACAATCGAGGAGCAATGGGAAAGAGTCCAGGATGGCGACACGGACTGGCTCGACGAGGAACTGCTGGACAGATTTTCCGGCTGGCCCAGCCACGCCCCGGCCCCACGTTCGAAGGCATCCACTGGCAAGTGGAACCGCTTCTTCGAAACCCAGCGCAAGATGGTCGAGCACGAACTCTTTTTCCAGAACATCGTGATCCACGGGGACGTCGCTGTAGCACACTACTTCTACACGAGCGCTTCTGAAGACAAGAATGGCGACGTCGAGGTCGACAACGGCCGCTATACGGATGTACTCGTGCGTACCGAGGACGGCTGGAAATTCCTCGCCTGGCACGGCGGGGATGACGACTGACGCAAGCGTCTAGCGGCGCCGTTTCCTGTTCTTGAGGGCTTTGCGCCGGGCCGGGCTTGTCGTAAGGATTGTAGCTGTTGTCTTCGGGCGCGATGCGCAGGTCTGCGGGTTAAGGCTGCGTTCAGATTAGCGGCGTTATCCTTGCTTCCAGGTTGGGAAAACCCGTCCGTGAGTGGCGGTCCCGGAGGCACCATGAATTGTCAAATCAAGCGTTTTTCAGGCATTTTCTGGTCATTCGTCGCATTGCTTGTCTGCTCGACAACTGCCAGTGCGCAGGTCGCTGTCCCTGAAGTCGAGGAAATCCAGGAGATCCCGGTGATTTCAGCCGCCGAGATCGAGGAACTCGTCGGCCCGATAGCACTTTATCCTGATGACCTTCTCGCCATCGTGTTGCCCGCAGCGACATTCCCGTTGCAGGTCGTGGAAGCTGGACGCTTTCTCGCCGCGCTCGAGGACGACCCCTCACTGGAGCCTGACGATGATTGGGACGATTCGATCATCGCCCTCGTCAATTACCCCGAGGTTGTCGAACTGATGAACGAGGACCTGGACTGGACCTGGCGACTCGGTGAGGCAGTCGTCGGGCAACAGTCCGACGTTATCGCCGCCATCGAAAAATTCCGGGACCAGGCGTATGCCGCGGGCAACCTCAAGAGCGATGATTATCAGCTCGTCGCCGAGGAAGGCGGCACGATCCAGATTACGCCGGTCGAAGAGGACGTGATTTACGTGCCCTATTACGAGCCGTCGCAAGTCGTGGTGTACCAGCCCCGTCCCGTGTACTTCTACTATCCGCGGCCCTACCCCGTTTATTACTACCCGTACCCGTCGTACTACTCGTTCCACGACCATTTCCACCATCGCTGGTTCTGGGGCGTGACGACGGCGTTCTCGATCGCCTGGCATTCGCATCACCTGAGCGTCTATCACCACAGCTTCTATGGCCATCCCTACTATGGACATACGTATTGGGATCGCTGGTGGTACCGCAGGCCCGATATTCACATCCACAACAACATCTATGTGCGTAATAACGTGAATGTGTCGCGTACACGCTACCGCAACGGTGATTACTGGTTGCCGAGCAATCGTCGAACAGTCAGCTATTCGGATCAGCGCATTACCCGGTCGCGCTTCTACCCGAACTCGAATACGCCGGCACGGACGACGCGATCTTCGACTTCAGGTTCCAGAGGCGGCAGCCGGGTTGTGGGCAGCTCCAATACGCAGACGCGTAGTGTCTATGTCGGTCGCGGCGACGAACGTGAAAAGATCGAATTCCGGCCGCGATCGTCGACAACGAGCCCGAATCGCAACACGACAGCTTCGCCGACGAGGACCAGGACCGATCTCTCCGCTGCGTTGTCGCGTCAAACTTCGCAGCAGCGGACTACGAGCGTACAGCGGACAACGCGTCCCAAGGTGGCGACTGAAAGCAGGTCCAGCTTCGCGCCGCGGCCGAGCTCCCAGCCGACCGCTGCTACGCGTGCCCCGGCGCAACCACGCGTCTCCGCACCCTCGTCGCCACAAAGCCCTGCCGCACGCGCGCCGACGACCCGCTCGAGCTTTGCGCCGAAGTCTTCGACATCGCGATCCGGCTCTGGCAATCGTCCTTCGACTTCCCGGTCGAATTCGACGCAGAAATCCTCGGTCTCACGATCGAGTTCTGCTCCCAAGCCTGAGGCTACCAGATCGAGTTCTTCCAGGAAGTCCGAGGCAAAGCGCTCGGATTCTTCGTCCCGGTCGAGCCAGTCCTCGCGCCGATCGTCGAGGAAGAAGGAGCGCTAGTCGTCGGCTTCATTGTCTTTCTTGTCGGAGGAAAGCTCCCAGGCAAGATAGGCAATGCAGCCTGCCGAGAATAAGGCGAGTGCAACGAGGATGAAGGGCAAAGCGGCGCGCATCCATTCAGTGTAGCACTGCCCTCCTGCCTCAGCGTTTCTTTGACGATTTCTTCGGCAAGCGGCCTGTCTTTCTCAGCGCCTCGCGAAGAACGAACTCGATCTGCGCGTTCAGACTGCGCAGATCGTCGTTCGCCCAGCGCTGCATCGCCGACAGGGTCTTCTCGTCAATCCGCAGCGCAAATGCCTTGCGAGATGCCATAAAGATCCCGGCCAGCCCCGGCTCAGGTGTACAACGAGCCGGTATTCACAACGGGCTGTGCCGACTCTTCGCCGCACAGTACGACTAGCAGGTTGCTAACCATCGCTGCCTTGCGTTCCTCGTCGAGATCGACGATTTGACCCTTCTTCAGCTCATCGAGCGCCATGTCGACCATACCGACGGCACCCGCGACGAGCTGTTTTCGGGCGGCGATGATTGCGGACGCCTGCTGCCTGCGCAGCATTGCGTTGGCAATTTCCGGTGAGTACGCGAGGTGACTGATGCGTGCTTCAATGACCGTCACGCCTGCCTGGTCAAGCCGGTCCTGAATTTCCTCACGCAGCGCCTGCGCGATATCGCCAGGATGGCTTCGCAAAGCGACGCCCTCGCCTTCATGCGGCTCATACGGATACGTCGTCGACAGATTTCGCAAAGCCGACTCGCTCTGAATCTGAACGAACTCTTCGTAGTCGTCGACTTCGAATAGAGCCTCAGCCGTGTCATAGACTTTCCAGACGACTACGGCAGCAATCTCGATCGGGCTGCCGCGCGAATCATTGACCTTGAGCTTGCCACTCTCGAAGTTTCTGATGCGCGTCGATACCGCTGTCTTGCCGAAAAACGGATTGGCCCACTTCAGGCCCGGTTCGTGCGTTGTGCCGACATACTTGCCAAACAGTTGCAGCACTTTGGCCTCATTGGGATGCACCATGAAAAACCCCGCCCAGCAAATTGCAACAACCACCGAGGCCAACGCGAAGCCAATGATCCCTGGCAGGTTGATCGTGACCGCGGATCGGTAGATTGCATACGCGAGGCCGATCTGTGCGATAGCCAACAGGACGAGCATCAGGTAACCGGATGAGACTTTCCTTACTTCCTCTCTGATCATGACGTTCTCCGTGTACATCATTTTGATATCATATTGATATCTATTCCCGTGGAAGTCAATGCCGATGTTATGGATTATGTTAAATAATCTGTGCTGAACATTGGGATCGACACCCGGTCAGAGTTAGAGTATTTACCGGCTGTACCCTTGAGCATTTCGAGCGATAATCACCGCATGGATTTTTTTAGTGAACTGCAGCGGCGCAATGTCCTCCGACTCGCCGCAACGTACGCGCTTGTCGCATGGATTCTGATCGAAGCCGGTTCGGTGTTGTTGCCGACCTTCGGCGTGCCGGAGTGGTTCTTCCGCGCCTGGGTCATCACGATCTTCCTGGGCTTTGTCGTTGCACTTGTTCTCGCCTGGGTCTTCGAGGTCACACCCGAAGGGGTCAAGTTCGATTCACAAGTCGATCACGACAACCAACCGCCGAAGAATCGGAGCCGTTCGAATACGATCATCATCGCCCTCCTCGCCATCGCACTCGGCGTCTCGATTACATTCAACGTCACCGGAATCAGGAACCAACCGGAGGTGGCAGGCGAAGCCGTGCCCGGCAACTCCATCGCGGTGCTTCCGTTTACCAACCGCAGTGCGGATCCCGAGAACCAGTTTTTTGCAGACGGCATGCACGATGACCTGCTGACTCGCCTTGCCGATATCGATTCGTTGCGCGTAATTTCGCGAACCTCGGTCAACGAATACCGCGACACGAACAAGAATCTGCGTGAAATCGGCGCCGAACTCGGGGTTGAAACGATCGTCGAAGGCGCCGTGCAACGGATCGGCGACCAGGTGCGGATCACGGTCCAGCTGATTGACGCGGCAACCGATGAGCACATATGGGCGGAATCGTATGACCGCGCCCTGACCGCCAGCAACGTTTTTCAAATTCAGAGCGATATCTCGGCGCAAATCGCTGCCTCACTGCAGGCCACTCTGACGCCGGAAGAGGAAGTCCGACTGGCAGTGATACCGACGCACAGCATCGAGGCATTGTCGATGTACACGTCGGCACGAAACAACCTCTACCTGCGGCGATATGACACGCTGCTCGAGGCGCGTGACCAATTTGAGCGCGCCATCGAAATCGATCCTGAGTATGCCCAGGCGTATGCGGGACTGGCCGAATCCGTGCTGGTTCTCGAGGGCAATCACAAGGCGATTTCATTTCACGAGGCCCAGGGCATCGCCGAGGAGGCAGTCGCGAAAGCACTCGAACTCGACGGCGCGCTTGCCGAAGCTTATGCGGTGAGAGGGTTGCTGGAATTTCACCGGTACAAGCTTGACCGGCTAGGGAATGGGGGCGAGCTGGCGGCCGCCGCGTACGAACGCGCAATTGCATTGAACCCAAATCTCGCGAGTGCCTATGTCTGGTACGGAAATCTGCGCGAGGCTGAAAGAAGCGACCAGGAAGCCATCGAGTTATATACGACGGCAATGGAAATTGACCCTCTCGGTCGCGTCCCCTACATGAATCTGCCGAACATTTACTCAAGACTCGGCAAGCACGATAAAGCGATTCAATTCCTCCTCAAATCGATAGCCATCTTCCCGGACTGGCACATGCCCAGCCAGATGATGGCCTATCACTTGATGGGGCTGGGTCGACTCGATGAGGCACTCGCCTGGTACAACGGTGCAATATCCATGACCGACGATCCGATTGTCGGATCCGGTGCGACGAAGATTTACATCGAGTTTGGGGACTCGGAGGGGATAACTGCAATTGCGTCGCGTTTTCCTGAAGACCACCCTTTTTATCCGATTGGTGAAAGTGTTCTGCGTTTCATGAACAACGACTTTGCCGGCGCGATCGAAGCAATAGAAGCAGTCGAGCAAGATGGCGAGATTTCCGATATCCAGGCAAGGTTTTCGTACCCGATCGTTGCCGTTGCCGCTGCAATACTCGGAGACTATGAAAAATCCCGCGATTACCTGCTGCGCGTCGACTCCGGCCTGGCAAGTGATGCCGCCGCTACAGTGGATCACTTCAACTATAAGAACGCCATTCTCCTCGCCTACATCAATCGCAAGCTGAATCGCGAACGTGAAGCGTCAGAACTCCTGGCGCAGGCCTGGAACCTGATACAGGATATGCCGCGACTGGGCGTTTCTGGCCATGGGATCAGCGATGTGCACGTGCTGGCAATCCAGGGCCGTAAAGAAGCAGCGTTGGAGGCGCTGCAGGCGGCTGTCGATGAGGGGTTCGTCAGCCTCATGTCGTTTGAAAACTGGACCCTCGACCAGGACGTATTGCTCGATGACCTGCGGGGCGACCCCCGGTTCGAGGCGATTCGACAGCAACTTCACGACCTCATAGAGATCATGCGCGATAACGCGCAGGACGCGCATGCAACCGGCGACTGGAGCGAACTGCAGAACCGGGTCCGCGGTCAGCTGACCGCAGCTGTCAGACTTTGACCTTGCCCAAAACGATTGCCAGCAGCGTAAACGCGATCAACGCGACCGCCGACACGCCCAGGAACATGCAAACCATGAAGATAATCTGACCCATGTCATTCTCCCCTCGATAGACCCGGCCGATACTGGCGCATATCCGCGGCCACCGGCATTGTTGAATCTACCTAGATTCGCGCAGCCACTTCCTGAGCAATGCCTCGTGGCGCTTGGGAGGATATTCCTCGAGGATGATGGTCCGCACGTTGTTGCGAACGACGAGAACCTGGTCCTTCAGCAGTCGTTCTGTCTCCTGCGCGTCTATGAGCGCATCTTTGGCCGCCAACACCCTGTTTGGCGGCACGGAGTCTCCCTTGGCGCTGATTGTCGCAAATCGCGCCGCGGCTGCGTCTGCTGCACTGGCTGCTTTCGCCAGAGCCCGTTCTCGCTCGCGCATGTGCTGCAGCGCAGCACCCAGCCGTCCCCGGCGTGAATCCTGCAGACCGCGAAAGCTCAGAAAAAGGGCAATTGCCAGCCCGATAACACTCGCCGCGACCAGCGCCCAGTTCTGTTGCAAAAAGTCCACTGTCATCCGGCAAGTATAGCGCGTAATTGTTGCAAAATGCGTTACATTAACTATAAATTTCAGATACAATGTAACGCATGTCTAAAACCAAGATCTCCACGTTGAACCTGCGCATCAACCCGTCGATCAAGGCGGCAGTGCGCGAGGCCGCAGCGCGCGAACACCGCAGCGTTGCCAACATGGTGGAAGTCCTGATCCGCCGTCACTGCGATCAGGCAGGTATCACGATCCCCGAGCAACTGGACCGATCCCCGAGGAACCGGCATGGATGAGAAGATGTTGAAGGCGATGGTCGCCGCTGGCGCCATCAAGAAAATCGACATTATTGCCAGCGGCGCCCGCTTCCACGTCGAAGCGTCAACGCCGAACGGACCGGTAACCGCGGAGACTCAAAAAGGCAAGATCAAGACCTGGGTGACACTCGATGCGGCAGCCCGGTGGGTGCGTGGCCTCGGCATGGGAGGCGCACGCATCAACCTGACCCACTGGCAGCCTGGCCAGCGGGAGTTATCGATCTAGGCGTCTCCTGCCCCGGTATCGCCTGAGGGCCAGTCACCACCGAAAGGGAACGGTTTGTCATCCGTATTGAACGTCAGAAAGCGGATGATCTCGTACATGTATCCGGCAATCGCCTGCCCTATCTGGCGCAGTTCTCGATTCACCTCGCCGGTGAACAGGACCCACAGGAACCCGAGCACGACGATGACCGTACCGATCATGCCGGCGAGACTGATAAACAGCCCGTAGATACACATGAACACCAGCCTGAGCCATGTCTGGCGTGACTTCAGGTTTTCTTCGACTTTGCTGGTTGCGACCTCTTCTGCTGCAACCTGGTCGACCGTCGGGTTGTCACTCACTGTGTTGCCTCCTCGTTCGCCTCATCAATAAATGCACAGCATTTATTATGGTTCCATTGTTACAATCTTCGACCCCTGAGACCAAAAAAAATTTCAGCCACGATGAATTACCGCATCCTGATTGTCGGAGCACTTGGGCTCGCGTTGGCCGCATGTGAGGCGCCCTCCCCCGATCCTGTCGAAGAGGTCGATGACATGGCAGAGGCACGGCGCATTGCCAAATCCAGCATCATCGTCGACACACACATTGATGTGCCGATGCGCGTTCATGAAACGGGCGAGGATGTCACCATCGCGACCGAAAGCGGCGATTTTGACCATCCCCGCGCTGTGGCGGGTGGGCTCAATGCACCGTTCATGTCCATCTACACGGGTGCCCATCTCGAGGCTGCCGGCCGGTCGCGAGAAGTTGCGGAAGAACTGATCGACATCGTCGACAACATCGTCGCCAAAGCGCCCGACAAATTCGCCATCGCAAGGTCCCCGGCCGATGTCCGCCGGCATTTCGACGAGGGCATCATGTCCCTCGCGCTGGGGATGGAAAATGGCTCCCCCCTCGAAGGCGACCTGGCGGCACTCAAGTATTTTTTCGATCGCGGTATACGCTACATCACTCTCGCGCACAGCCTTTCCAATCACCTCTCGGATTCGTCCTACGATGCCAACCGCCAGTGGGGCGGACTGAGCGATTTCGGCATCGAAGTCGTCAGGGAGATGAATCGTTTTGGCATCATGATTGATGTCAGCCATCTTTCGGACGACGCCTTCTGGCAAGTGCTGAAGGTTTCGTCGGCGCCGGTCATCGCCTCTCATTCGTCGGCCCGAAGCTTCACGCCCGGCTGGGAACGCAACATCGATGACGAAATGATCAGGGCTCTCGCCGAAAATGGCGGCGTCGTGCAAGTCAATTTCGGCTCGGGATTCATTTCGCCCGAAGCGCGGGAATACGACAACAAACGCATACCCAAGGCACGCGAATACATGGCCCGGAATCCGGAAGTCACGATGAGCGAGATGCTCCGCGACTGGAACCGGGCGTACATTGCCGAAAATGGTCCCTACCCTTATGCGACGCTCGACGATGTACTCGATCACTTCGACCATATCGTCTCGCTCGCGGGCATCGATCATGTCGGCATCGGGTCCGATTACGATGGCGTCGGCGATACTTTGCCGGTCGGGGTCAAAGACGTATCTTCCTACCCGAACCTGATCGCAGGCCTGTTGCGTCGCGGGTATTCCGAGGCTGACATAAAGAAGATTCTTGGCGAAAACCTGCTGCGCGTCTGGGAAGCCGTCGAGGCCCGTGCGGTCAGGAAGCAGGAAACAGGACCCGGCGCCTGATATGACGTTGATCAGCGCCGACAATGACTTCGGCCTCATGGCCGTGCTGTTCATCATCGCCGGCGGCGCGTTCCTGGCGGAGAAAACGCGAATCGGCTCGCACCTGACCGGGGCCGTTATTGCCATCCTGGCGGCGATCGCGGCTGCGAATCTTCGAGTGATTCCGCACTCGGCGCCGGCTTTCGACTTCGTGTTCGGCTATTTCGTGCCTGTGCTGATTCCGTTGTTCCTGTTCAAGGCCAACCTGCGCCGCATGTTGTTCGAAACAACGCGGATGACCATGGCTTTTCTCGTCGCCAGCGCGGGCACGATCATTGGCGTTATCGTGGCGGTAAGTTTGCTGGACCTGAGTTCACTGGCGCCGAATGCCGACATCGATCCCGGGCTTCGGGAGGCCGGAATCGCAGGCCTGTTTACCGCGACCTACATCGGCGGTTCTGTCAACTACGCAGCACTCGGCGAGATCACGAACCTGCGAAGTGATGCATCCTTCTTCTCGGCTGCGACAGCGACCGACAATCTCTTCAGCGCCGTTTTCCTGAGTATTCTGGCGCTGCTACCGGGATGGAACTGGCTGGCGCGGCGCTTTCCGCCGCACCAGGAGAGCGGTGATGCATCCGACCATCACAAGGTTCAGCCAATTACCGCGACCAGCCTCACGCTGGCCATGGCCGCTGCCATCGGTTTTGTGGCGATTGGCGACGCGATCACGGCCGCGATCGGCATTGCAAGCTTGCGATACGCCATCATCACGACACTCGTCGTCATCGTCGCCACGGCCCTGCCACATTGGATGGAACGCCTGCACGGTGGATTCGAGCTTGGCGTGGGCCTCGCATTCGTGTTCTTTGCTGCGATTGCCGCGGGCGCCGATCTGATCGCGATGATCCAGATCGCCCCGCTGCTTGTCGTGCTGGTCGTGATCCTGCTCAGCATCCATCTTGCCGTTCTGCTGCTTGCAGGGCGTTTCCTCGGCCTGACCATTCCCGAACTCGTAACGGCGTCGAACGCCGCAGTCCTGGGCGCGACAACGGCACCGGCACTCGCAGCCGCGCGAGGTTGGAACGATCTGGTAACGCCCGGAGTTCTGGTCGGCGTCCTGGGCTACGCGCTAGGCACGTTTGTCGGGACGGCAATCTATACGCTCTGGGGCCTCTGAATCGGGTGCGATCAAGCTGCCACGACGTCGAGCAGGACGTAGCGCAGCAAGACCTCGTAGCTATTGCGATCGAGCTTCATGCCCTCGGGGATCTCCAGGGTGTGAATCGGCGTATCGTCAACCTCACGAATTTCCTGGAACAGCGAACCCCGATCCCTGTAGACGCGATACTTCACATCGCGAGATTCGTCGTACTTGAGCAGTACCTGGCTTTCGGTCCAATCCTGGACAGTTGCATCACTCATGGTGACCTCCGTGCTACCACTTTGCTTTGCCATTTACCTGCATAGTGCAAGGGGTATGCCAACATGGGCAATTTCCAGTAACTCTATGTTTAGAAAAGAAGTTTAGTTCGCGTAGAGCTTGGTGCGACCGCGCCAGGCTCGGATCGAGTGTCACTTTTGGACCAGATATTCGAGCGATTTGCGACAACCGCTTTACATAAGATCGGGCCTACAAGGGCCAGACGATGAGTATCGTCGGCACCGACAGGGCGATGATCAAAATCTCCAGCGGCAGACCCATACGCCAGTAGTCCCCGAACTGGTAACCACCAGGACCCATGATCAGCGTGTTGTTCTTGTGCCCGATCGGAGTCAGGAAAGCGCAGGAAGCAGCGACCGCGACACCCATCAGGAAGGGGTCCGGACTGACATCCAGCCGGGTTGCGATCTCGATCGCAATCGGCGCCGCGATCACGGCCGTGGCCGTGTTGTTCATCACATCGGACAAGGTCATTGTCACGACGATGAGCAGCAGCAAAACCATGGCCGGGGAAAAGCCGGCGGAGATATCAACAATGGCCTGTGCAATCAGTCCGGTTCCGCCGGTCTCCTGCAGCGCGCTACCGAGTGGAATCATGGACCCGAGCAGGACGATGACGGGCCACTCAATCGAGTTATACACATCACGAATCGGAACGATCTTGAAGAAGACATAGGCCGCCACAACGCAGCCCAGCGCGACGGGCAGGTACGCGAGACCGGTGCTCGCAGCCGCGATGGCCGCCGTGAACAGTCCGACCGCGAGCCACACTTTTTCGCGCTGGATAACGCGATGACCGCGGTCGGCCAGCGGCAACAGACCCAGTCGACCCGTGACGTCCACCAGTCGTTCCTCGGAACCCAGGAGTAGCAGAACATCACCCGGCCTGATCGTGAGCTTGCGCACGTTCTCGCGGAACCGCCTGCCCTGCCGCGACACGCCGACAAGCGATACGCGATACCGGTACAGCAATTTGGTCTCGATTGCCGAGCGCCCTGCCAGGCTTGACGATTCCTGGACGACAGCCTCCTGCAGAATCAGGTCATGATCTTCGAGCAAGCCTTCCGCTGCGCCTACGTATTCGAGACTCAGGTTGCCCAGCGCCTCCTCGAGACTGTCCGGGCTGGCTTCGAGGGTAATAACGTCGCCCGCCTTGACGGTTGCGATCCTGGCAAGACCCGGGAATCGCCGCCCGCGCCGCGTCAGACCAATGATCTCGACATCACTTCTTTCTGCCAGCTCATCGAGATCGCGGATGCGCTTGCCGATGATGTCCGAGTCATCGGCAACCCGAGCCTCGACGATGTAGTCGGATAATTCGAACCTGTCCTCGCCATCGGTGGTCTCCCGGTCGCCCGGAAGCAGCCGCCATCCGATCAGCGCGACGTAGGCGACGCCGACGATGGCACATGCCAGCCCGACCGGCGCGAAGTCGAACATACGGTAGGGTTCGCCCAGCGCATCGCCGCGAAACTCGGCGACAACGATGTTGGGGGGCGTGCCGATCAGCGTGATCATGCCGCCGAGTATCGAGGCGAATGACAACGGCATCAGCGACAGCGACGGGCTGCGCCCACTCTTTCTTGCGGCTTGCAGATCGAGCGGCATCAGCAACGCCAGTGCCGCCACGTTGTTCATGACAGCCGAGAGCGATGCGGCCAGTCCCGACATCATTCCGATGTGGGCCGCGAGCCTGCGACTGCTATCCACGAAATACCGCGCCAGCAGTTCAATGACGCCCGAGTTGGACAGTCCACGACTGACGATCAATACCAATGCGATGATTACAGTTGCGGGATGGCCAAACCCTGAAAAAGCCCGGTCCATGGGCACGAGTCCCAGCAAAAGGGCGATCATCAGCGCAACAAACGCGACGAGGTCATAACGCCAGCGACCCCAGATCAGGAATACAAACACGAGGAGCAGCAGGATGAACAGAAGAATCTGATCTGTCGTCACGCAAGAATTCCCGTGGCTGGGGCTATGCCGGGACGATAGCAGAACCAGGCCCTGCCGCGATACGATTCAGCGATGGGCATCATCGTCCTCATAGTAGTGATCGCGCTCGTCATCTTCGGACCAGGACTCTGGGTGCAGCGAGTCCTGGCACGCTACAGCGAGCCCGCGGATCGCTATGCGGGTACCGGGGCACAGCTGGCCCGGCACCTGCTCGACCGACAGGGTATGGAGAACGTGACGGTCGAGCGAACGAAAGAAGGCGATCACTACGATCCGCAGCAAAAGGCGGTTCGACTCACCGATGACAAGTTCGACGGCAAGTCCCTCACGGCCATAACGGTCGCAGCACACGAGGTTGGGCACGCTGCGCAGGACCGTGACAGCTATGCGCCGCTTCGGCTGCGAACGCGGCTCGTACAGGCCGGCCGCGGCATTGAAAAAATTGGTGCCGCCGTCCTGATGGTATCGCCGTTTATCGGCGCTTTGACTCGCACTCCGCAGATTGGCCTGCTGATGTTCGCCGCGGGATTTCTGACGCTTGGCACCTCGGCGTTAATTCATCTCGTGACCCTGCCGACCGAGTTCGATGCCAGTTTCAATCGCGCACTGCCGATGCTCGACAAGTTCGGCGTCCTCAAGCGTGTCGATCGGCCACATGCGCATCGCCTGCTACGTGCCGCCGCATTGACTTACGTATCGGCCTCGCTAATGAGTTTGCTCAATATCGCGCGCTGGCTGGCCATCCTGCGGCGTTGACAGCCAGGGATCGACAGCGATCGTGCCAACGGGGAAGCCGATCGCTGCATCGAGCACGATCACAGCGTCAGCTGCTTTCCCTCGCAACGGCACGTAAAGAAAGGCTCCGGCCGAACGCCCGCTCGATGTCAGCCACGCTCCCACAGCTTTCGCCCGTTCCTCATCAGCGCCCATCAAGTCTGCCAGCGGACGTGCAGCCTGCTTGACTGCAGCGATTCCCGAGGCATATGGCGCCCAGAACTCCGGGCGCCGATCAATATCGGCCATGCCCATGAGGACCGTCTCGTCGATCAGTGCCTGCATACGGTCAGGATCCTCGGGCAGGCTGGCAAAGATCAGGCGAGGCTGATGCCCGGGACGAGTTCCAAACTTTGCTGTTGCCGCGTCGAAATCCACGACTCCCTGCCTGGACACGGCCTCGAACCGATCGATTGCGAAAACCGTGAAATACGGCTGCCTTAGGTACAAGAGCGCCGCCACGACTGTGAGGGCTGCCAGCTCTATTCCTGCCAGGATGCGAAGATCCATCGCCAGCCCTTTCTTGCCTGGCCGGTACACGAAAGTGGACAAAACCGGCCCCACGACGAACACCACCGCCACGAGTACCCAGACCTGCTTACTGACGCCGGAAATAGCGTAGTAGGCGCCTGGATACCAGAAGGCCCGAATTATGCTGAAAACCATCAATAGCAAGGCCGAAGAGAGGGCTAAGCGGATCTGGAACAGGCGCGCGCGTGACATGAGTTGATTATCTGAAAATTAGCCCCAAATTTCGCTGGTTTAGGGGCTCTGGCGCTGCTATTATCCGCGCCCGAAAGCCCGACCCACCCGGGTTGCGAGGCAGTTTAGGCACCCTGAGCAAGAATTTTGGACCGTCGCCACCAGTGGCGACAGGAATATTGACATGAAAGACCTGAGTACGTACCGCAATATCGGCATTTTTGCCCACGTGGACGCGGGCAAGACGACGACGACCGAACGTATCCTGAAGCTCACGGGCAAGATTCACCGTACGGGCGAAGTGCACGATGGCGAAGCAACGACCGACTTCATGGAGCAGGAACAGGAGCGCGGTATCACGATCCAGTCAGCTGCGACCAGCTGCAACTGGAACGATCATGTACTGAACATCATCGACACGCCGGGCCACGTGGACTTCACGATTGAAGTCTACCGTTCCCTGAAAGTGCTCGATGGCGGCGTCGGCGTATTCTGTGGCTCCGGCGGCGTTGAGCCGCAGTCGGAAACCAACTGGCGCTATGCCAACGAGTCCGAGGTGGCGCGCATCATCTTCGTCAACAAGCTCGATCGTGTCGGCGCGGATTTCTACAGCGTCGTCAAGCAGATCGAGGACGTGCTGGCTGCGCGTCCGCTCGTCATGGTTCTGCCGATCGGCATCGAGGACAATTTCAGGGGCATTGTCGACCTGCTCACGCGCAAGGCGTGGATATGGGCGGGCTCTGACGACCCGGAGGCTTACGAAGTCACGGACGTCCCCGAAGACATGCAGGACCAGGTCGAGGAGTGGCGCGAGAAGCTTGTCGAGACGGCGGTCGAACAAGACGACGATCTGCTCGAACAGTATCTCGAGGGCAACGAGCCGTCTATCGAGGACATCAAACGCTGCATTCGCAAGGGTACGATCGCGCTCGACTTCTTCCCGACCTTCTGTGGTTCTGCATTTAAAAACAAGGGTATACAGAATGTTCTTGATGCAGTAGTTGAATTTTTGCCGGACCCGACAGAGGTCAAGCCGCAGCCCGAAATGGATCTCGAGGGGCACCAGACGGGCAACGTTGCGACAGTCGACCCCGAAAAACCGCTGCGTGCGCTGGCATTCAAGATCATGGACGACCGTTACGGCGCCCTGACCTTCACGCGCATCTATTCCGGTGTACTCAAGAAGGGCGACAGCGTGCTCAACACGTTCACGGGCAAGACCGAGCGCATCGGTCGCATCGTCGAAATGCACGCGGATTCGCGTGAAGAACTCGAATCTGCACAAGCAGGCGACATCGTCGCCCTGCTCGGCATGAAGAACACCCGCACCGGCCACACGCTGGCGGATCCGAAGAACCCGGCCACGCTCGAGCCGATGGTATTCCCGGACCCCGTGATCTCGGTCGCCATCGCCCCCCGCGACAAAGGTGGCAACGAGAAGCTCGGCGTCGCGCTGAACAAAATGGTTCAGGAAGACCCGTCCTTCCAGGTCGGCACCGACGAAGACTCGGGCGAGACGATCATCAAGGGTATGGGTGAATTGCACCTCGACATCAAGGTCGACATCCTGCGCCGCACGCACGGCGTCGAGGTCGAGATGGGCAAGCCGCAGGTTGCCTACCGCGAGACGATTACGCAGATGATCGAAGACTCGTACACGCACAAGAAGCAGTCCGGCGGTTCCGGCCAGTACGGCAAGATCGACTATCGAATCGAACCTGCGGAGACGAACGAAGGCTATGTTTTCGAATCGCTCGTCACCGGCGGCAACGTACCGCGCGAGTACTGGGGTGCTATCGAGAAAGCGTTCGGCGACAGCATGTCCGAAGGTACATTGGCAGGCTACCCGCTCCTCGACGTCAAGTTCACTTTGCTCGATGGCGGTTTCCATGCGGTTGACTCGTCGGCGCTGGCGTTCGAGATCGCGACGAAAGCCGCTTACCGGCAGTCTGTGCCGAAGGCCGGCGCACAGTTGCTCGAGCCGATCATGAAGGTCGACGTGTTCTCACCCGAGGACAACGTTGGCGACGTTATCGGCGACCTCAACCGCCGCCGCGGCATGATCAAGTCGCAGGAAGTTGGCGTAACCGGTGTTCGTGTAAAGGCGAATGCGCCGCTCGCCGAGATGTTCGGCTACATCGGGCATCTTCGCACGCTGACCTCCGGTCGCGGGCAATTTTCTATGGAGTTTTCACACTACGCGCCATGCCCGCAGAATGTAGCCGACGAAGTCATTGCCGAAGCGCAGGAGCGTAAGGCAAATAAATAACGCCCCAACAGATTGAGAAGCCAGGGTCGTCAGGCCCTGGCTTTTTTTTGCCTGCGAAATGCGTCAGCGCTGAAAAGAATCACGGCAGCCCAGATGCAGGCGAAACAGATAAGTCGCGGCAATGTTAGCTGCTCACCGTAGTAAATGCCTGCTCCGAACTGCATCGATGGCGCGAGGAATTGCATAAAGCCGACAGTCGTCAGTGCGAGCCTTCGCGCGGCAACGGCGAACATTACAAGTGGGACGACCGTGATCGGTCCCGCGAGGAGCAACAAGCCCATCAACCCGGGTCCGGCTGAGCTCGTGACGGCCTGCCCGGATACCATCATTGAGCCCAGTCCGATGATCGCGACCGGTATCAATACCAGTGTTTCGACAAACAGACCCGGAGTCGCCCCGATGACGACGCGCTTGCGAATCACGCCATAGATAGCAAATGAGGTGCCGAGCGACAGTGCTATCCATGGAAACTCACCGCCGCTGACCGTCAGCACAAGCACACCGATGGTGGCGAGAAAGACAGCGATGCTCTGCCAGCGGCTGAGTCTTTCGCCGAAAAAGAAAATGCCGGCGACGACGAAGATGAGCGGATTGATGTAATAACCCAGGCTCGCCTGGAAAATCCGATCCGTCTGAACTGCAATGATATAGATGAACCAGTTGATCGCGATCAAGCATGCCGAGACAGTCAGCCACGACAGCATTTGACGATGCGTGAGGGCTCGGCGTACTTCCGCCCATTGGCGACGCAGATAGATAATCAGTGCGCCAAAGGGCACGGCCCAGATCACGCGATGAAACAGCACTTCGAGTGCCGGCACGGACTCGACGAGTTTGAAATAGACTGGCAGTACGCCCCACAGCGTATAAGCGATCAGGCCCGCGACAATACCGTCGCGCGTGGCGGTTTCGTTTTCGTCTGCGTTGATCAGCTCGACCCGGGCCGGGACTCGGCCGGACTTCCGGCAGCCCAGTTGCGTATGCGCCGGCCCCACGCGAAACCATCTTCCAGCAACATGTACAGTGACGGAATCAAAAACAGCGTGATGACAGTCGCGAATACGATACCGAACGCAAGCGAAACTGCCGTCGGAATCACGTACTGTGCCTGAGAACTCGTTTCCGCCAATATCGGAATCAGGCCTGCGGCTGTCGTAACCGACGTCAGGAAAATTGCGCGGAAGCGCTTCACGCCTGAATCGATTACTGCCTGCCGAATCGGCATGTCGGATTCCCGCGCCTTGTTGATGAAATGAATCATGATCAGGCTGTCATTGACGACGACGCCTGCGAGTGCGATCAATCCGAACAGTGAAAACATGCTGATCGACATACCCATCAGGAGGTGCCCCGCTACGGCGCCAATTGCGCCGAAGGGAATTACCGACATTATTACCAGCGGCTGCGAGTATGAGTGCAGTGGTATGGCAATCAATGCGTAGATAAGAAAAAGTGCTGCGATCGATGCGAGAGTCAGGTTCTCCAAGAGGTCTGCCTGTTCCTGGCTCGATCCTTCGAGCCCGTATTCCACGCCCGGATAGCGTGCGAGCAAATCCGGGATATATTCGCTGGCGAGGTCGCGGATAACCATGCCCGGCTCGACAATATCGGGATCGGCATCCGCTGACACGGTCACGGTGCGAATCCTGTTCATTCGCGTAATACTCGAATAACTTTGCCCGAAGGTGACGTCGGCAACCGAATGGAACGGAACCTCGCTGCCTGTTGGCGTCCGGATCATCATGTTTTCGAGACTGGCAAAGGACCGGCGCTCCTCGACTGGGTAACGCACCATGACTTTGAGCTCGTCCCGGCCTCGCTGAATGCGCTGCGCCTCCTCACCGTAAAATGCCTGGCGCACTTGCCGACCGAGCATCGACTGCGTAATACCGAGCGCCTCAGCTTCGGGTTTTACCGCGAGTCGAATCTCGTCACCGCCGCTTATCGCGGAATTGTTGATATCAAACACACCCTCATAATTACGCAGTTCGTTTTGCAATTCCGTCGCCGCCTTAACAAGCTGCCCGTAGTCTTTTCCGCTCAACCTGAAAAACAGCGGCGGCGTGCCGCCAATGTGCACCATCGAGCTAAAAGAAAGATCCTTTACACCGGGGACCTCCCCGACTCGCTCGCGCCATGCATCGGTAACGTCGGATACTTCGAACGGCCGATCCCGGGATCGTGGCATTTCGACGAACATCCTGGCTCGGTTATCATTCTGCCCGAATACGCTGAGATGCTGGATCATCGGCAAACTGCCGGGATTGCTTGCCAGGTGTTCCTGATTCATCTCCAGCAATGCATTCTCGATTTTGTCCACCACCTCATTCCGTTGCTGCGGTGACGTGCCGGCCTGCATCGTCAGTTCGACCATCGAGAAATCCTGCGGAACTTCAGGAAAGAGAACAAAACGAACGGCTCCACTGCTCAGCAAGCCCAGCGTGATAATCAGGGTGGCTACAAAGATGGATACAGTTACACCACGATTGTCGATAGCGCGG
This sequence comes from Woeseiaceae bacterium, assembly GCA_011772865.1. Lineage (GTDB taxonomy): Bacteria > Pseudomonadota > Gammaproteobacteria > Steroidobacterales > Woeseiaceae > UBA1847. The sequence goes on from WVYQ01000008.1 coordinate 103,815, forward strand.
GAAACCCACGGCTTGTACCACTCGTGAATAACATGCTGCAGTCCGTGCTGCACGCGACGCTGGATCTTGAGAAAAAAGCGCGGAATCCGCTCTTTGAACGCGACTGTCCGTTGCGGACGGAACAAATCGTCCTCGTCCACATCCGGAATGTGGGCTTGCGCCAGATGCGCGGGCAGGATCAGCTTTGATTCAACCAGGGAGAAAAGCAGGCAAAGCACGATAACGACCGACATTGCTTCGAGGAACGGTCCCGCCATGCCACCAACAAAAAGCATCGGCGCAAACGCCGCGATGGTCGTAAGCACGCCAAAAGTAGCCGGCATGGCGACTCGTTTAGCGCCAATGACGACATTGTCCAGAGTATGCCCGTCCTCCCGGATTTTCGTATACACGCTCTCGCCGATAATGATCGCATCGTCTACAACAATGCCAAGAACGACGATAAATCCGAACAGGCTGATCATATTGATTGTGGTCGGCCATGGACCGTAAGGCATGAGCCACAGCGCCCCCAGAAACGTGATCGGAATTCCTACGATCACCCAGAATGCAACCTTCAGCCGCAGGAACAAAGCAAGAACGATCAGAACGAGCACTGCACCCTGCAACATGTTGTCCGTCATCATCTCCAGCCGCTCTTCGAGGAGAATTGCGCGATCAAGCCAGACAGTCATCTTGACGCCATCCGGAAGGGTCTCGCGCTTTTCGGCAACATACTGGTGTACGGCAGCTGCGGTCTCGAGTTCGTTCTGCGGACCCATTGCCTGGATATTGAGTGTGGCGGACCGTTGGCCATCAAAGCGGCCAAAGCCTTCAGTTTCAACGAAGCCATCCTTGATCGTCGCGATATCCGAGAGCACCAGGCGCGTTCCATCTGGATATGTTCTTAGAACCAGGTCAGCGTATTCCGGGCCCGTGTATACCTGCCCTTCCGTTCTGAGCAGAATATCGCCGCCGCTGGTCCGAATAGCGCCACCCGGAAGATCCACTGACGAATCGCGAATCGCCTGCGAGATCTCGGACATCGTCAAGCCATACTCACGCAATGTGAGTTCCGACACCTCGATGCTTATTTCATAATCCCGATCACCAAGAAAATTGACCTGGTTGATTTCCGGGAACTGCAGTAGTTCGTCCCGAACCTCGTCGGTAAGTCTCTTGCGTGTGAATTCATCAAGATCACCATGAATTGTCACGAAGATTATCGGAATCATGGCCTCTCGTTTGGCGTAGACCGGCTTCTCTGTCAGCGCAGGAAATGTTGATATCGCATCGACTTTTGTTTTGATCTCATTAAGAACGTCATCGATGTTCTCGTCCCGGTCGACTTTGGCCGTGACTCTGCCGAGCCCCTCCAGAGCCTGGGAATTGATTTCGATAATCCCCTGGACATCCTGTATCGCTTCTTCAACCTTTATGACAACACCTTCCTCGACTTCCTGAGGCGCCGCACCAAGATAGGCTACGGAAATCGTGACACTGCTCAGCTCAAAGTCGGGGTTCGTCTGTTTGCGTAACGAAAAAGAGGAAATGACGCCCGCCACGATAATCAGGAGCATTAGCAAATTCGCGCCGACGTGGTTGCCCGCGAACCAGGCGATGATCCCTTTTTCGCTCGATCGCTGCCGGGGCTGCATCGTTACTTGCCGACCACGATTGGCCTGAGCCGCATACCGTTAACCGGCGACTCGACCGCTGTCAGGATTACCCGGTCGCCAGCGGCCAGGCCGCCCTCGATGTAGGCGTCCTCAGCATCACTGCGAACGATGTCGACGCTTCGGATTTCGAGCTGATCGGATTCGTCGGCGATCAGCAGCTCGTCTGCGCCTTTGAGCGCAGACCGGGGCAAGCGGAAGATGCCTTCGCGGCTGGTTCCGGAAATTTGTGCGCTCACGAAAGTACCCACTGGCAAAACTTCGCCGGCGGACTCGAGCCGGTAGGGATCTTCGATAACGGCGACTGCGTAGGTCACACGGCTATTTTCATCCACTACGCCCTCGGTTCGCACGACCTGGGCATTCCAGGTTCGCACTTTGCCTCGTCTGACAGCCGCAAGTTCGACCATTGGTCCGGCGCCAGAACCAGTGGCCCGGATATCGACCGCGCTGGGCAGATTCAGGAAATCGAGGTCCTCGTCAGTCAACGGCAAACGCACTTCGGCCTGATCTGTAGCGAAAACGACGCCGAGCCTTGTGCCGGGATTCACGAACTGGCCGAGATCCGCCTCTTTGCTCCTCACCATGCCCGAGTACGGCAGCTGTATGTCGGTGCGTTCGAGATTTCGATTCGCCCTGACCAACTCGGCTGCGGCCGAAGCCAGTGCTGCGGCAGCCGACGCGTGCTCTGCTTCGGCCCGATATCCCTGGCTGAGAAGCTTCTCGGCGCCATCGAACTCGATTTGCCGTTGCTTTACCAGCGCCTCTGCCTGTTTTACGGCGACCCTGTAATTGGTGGGATCGATGCGCATCAGGACCTCGCCTGGCCGGAAGACACCGCCGGCAGTCCATTTTGGCGATATCTCGACGATGGTCCCGGCAACCTCGGCGCTGAGCACGGTCTCGATCCGCGGTCGGACAGTCCCCTGACTGCCAATCTCGAAATTGGCCGTCATGGGCTCGACGACCATCACCTCGACAAGCAGATCGCGCGGCGCGGCCTCTTTTTTTGCAGGAGCCTCACGGAGGGCAGACAACGCGATCGACACGAAAACCGCGCTGACGATGATGCCCGTGATCAACAGGGCGCGTATGCCCTTACCCTGCATCGATCCTCCCCAAGTTCACGATAGCCAAGAGTTGTGTCTAAAAGTTCAGAGTGCTCGGGCGCATCAAGGTTCCGAAACACAGCCCGGCACGCCTCTGAACCTGCGAAATATACGCTTTTTGTGATCTAACTCCATGAAATTTGGCTTTTTTGCCCCCAAACTGCCAGTTGACCGCAGGTTATGTGCAGTATCGGATATGTACGAGACCCAATTTGGCCTAAACAAGCGACCATTTCGCGCCCTGGCGAAGGGCTCCGACGTGTTCGTCGGGCCGCAGACGGCTGCTGCGATGGCGGGGCTCAAGAAGGCGCTCGCGTCGCCGGATGCTATCGTGGCTGTTGGAGGTCCGGTCGGGGTCGGCAAGTCGACCGTCGTCCACCGCGCTCTTGGCGCGATCGGCGTCGACCAGGCAATTATCCCGGTCGGGCGTATGCAGCTGGGTCAGGATGAAGTGCTCGAACTGCTGCTCGAGGAAATGGGCGTCGAAATTCCGCCGAGCACCGTGCGGCGTTTCACCACGTTTCGCCGCCAGCTGAAAAAATATGCCGATGACGGCGCGCGAGTATTTATCGTTGTCGAAGACGCCGCGCGCCTGGGGCCGGATGCACTCTGCGAACTCGAAGCCCTGACCGCGTCCGATTCCGGGGTGTCCGAGGGCGCGAATGTCGTTTTGATGGGCGACGATGGCCTGGATCCGGCACTGAAGAACCCTCAGCTTGCTCGCCTTCGACAAAGGCTCCGCCTCCGCCAGAACATCGCTCCGCTGACGAATTCCGAATTGCTCGGCTACCTCAAGCATTGCTTCCGCCTCGCGGGCAACGAGTTCGACCGGGTATTCGAGAACGGTTCAGCCGACGTATTGCATCGCCTGAGCGGCGGCATCCCCCGGATCGCCAACAACCTCGTCGAGTCATCCCTCGTATCCGCCGTGGAAAACAAGCTGGAGCGCGTTAATGTGGCCCAGATCAAGCTTGTGGCGAGCGAGGAATATGATCTCAGCCTGTCTGGCGAGGCACCGAGCACGGCCGTACCCGAACCTGTGCCAGTCGCCACGGAGGCGCCCGAGCCGCCGCCTGTCGTCGAGGCCGAACCGGAAACCGACGCAGACCACGATATACCCGAACTGATTCAGGACACGTTGCCAGACCTCGCGGTACTTTCGCCCGAACTTGCCGACTCTGCCGCGAAACAGGCCGTGCAAAGCATCATCGAGAAGGCACCGGAGCCAGAGCCAGAGCCCACGATGCCTCACTCGCTGGCCGATGACGATCAATTGGGAGCTGCACAGGTCGAGCAATCCGACGATGCAGTGCCCGAGTGGGAACGTGATCCAACGCTCGCGCAATTGCGCCCCGATCTTGATGCACTCGAGCAGGCCATGGCGGTCGCCCAGGGACTGGCTCCCGACCCGGAAGGCGACGAGACAGAAGCCGAGAGCACGCCCGAGGAGCCTGCGGAGCCCGTACCCGAAATTACACTCGACCGGGAGATTCAGGCCAAAGTAGACAAGGCAACTGAACAACGCCGACAGGAAGAAGCACGCCGTGCCGCGGCCGAGGCGGAAGCGGAAAAAGAATCCCGCATCGACAATCGGCCGACGTCCGTGATCATCGCCGAGGCGCTGGAGAAGAAGCAGCAGGAAGATAAAACGCCGGACAACTCCGTCGAAGCCCAGTTAGATACCGGAACGCCAAGCATCGACGTGCCGGACATTTACGGCCAGGAAGAGTCGTCGGATACGGTCAGCGAACTGCCGGTCCTGCGAGATGCAACGGAGCCCGCTTTCGAGCCTGCTGCCCACAGGGCAGCGCCGGCGGCACCCGAGCCGCAGTCGGTACCGATTCTCGAGCCGGCGCCGGCCCCGGCAGCACCTCAGCCCGAACCGGAACCCAGGCCAGTGCCCGAGACGAGAGCGGACCTCGAACACGAACTCGAACTCGCGCTCGAATCCGAGCCAGATCCGCAACCGGAAACAGCCCCGGCATCAGAGGCCGAGCCTGCACTCCAACTCGAACCCGACCCTGAAGAAGGGGAGGATGCGCGCAAAGCCGATGCCGAGCTTGAGCAGATTGCTGTCAATCTCGCACGCGCGAGGACCATCGACGACTGCGATGACAAAATGGCCGAGACACTCTTCGGGGAGGAATTCAGCATGATGGCTGCGCAAGTCGCTGCCAACGCACCACCCGAACTATCGGCGAACGATGACTTCGATGAAACTGTTGAAGAGTCGGTAGAGGAACCCGCGCCTGCACCACTGCCCGAATTTGATGGCGCTGCCGCAGTTAATGTGGACCTGGAGTCGACTCCCGATGGCGTTGCCGGCTCTACAGACACATCGGCGTCTCAGCGACTCGCGACAGTTCGTGCATTGAACGCGAGCGTGCCGGATGCACCCTCCGACGAAACGGGGCTCCCCCCAACACCACATCCGGAGGCACCCGTCGAGCAGCCTCAGTCGATCGAAGATCAGATAAACACTTCGATGACACAGACATTTCAGTCATTGAGCACCCGAACTGTCGTTAACGATGATGACGATGACGACGGCAAGCGCAAGGGCGGATTTCTCAGTCGCTTCAGGCGATCATAAAAAAGAGCCGGGCACTGCCCGGCTCTTTCATTTCGCTGTACTGAAAACTCTCAGTTTTCGAGCTGGATGTTCCAGATGTAATCGGAATGAGCGCCACAAATTTCAACGAACTCCGCGCCAGCCTCACTGTCTTCAGCATAAATCGCACCGATGGACTCGGTACGTGCCTTCATCAGTGATGCCATATCGGCAGCTGTCATCGTTTGCAAGGCGCGAACGTGCCCGCCAACGACGTGTGTCTGCCATCCCCACGACGCGAGCTTGCCGTCTTCGACAAAGCCATTGAGGATCGGCGCGATATGTTCGTCAACGAGTTCACCGGCGCGCTGTTCGCGGGTAACGTCACAATCGAAATAGACCGAGAAACCGGCCGGACCCCGCGTGTCGCTATCGGAGCCATTGTCGAGCTGCCAGATGTAGTCGTCATGACCCCAGCACACGTCGGCAAACGCGGCATTGTTATCATCGTCAGCGTCATCGTTCATTGCATCATAAGCGGAAAACAACTCCTCCAACGTCTCTGTCTGATAGTAAAAGATGCGCTGCCATAGTCCGCCGGTGTGGTGTGTCAGCCACCCCCAGCCACCAATGGTCCCGTCTTCGACAAAACCGTTCATACGATCCGCATCCCCAGCGATGATTTCATCGACTACGGACAGGTCACCGCTGCAATAGAAATAGGTTGCGTAGGTGTATGCAATCGGACCAGTGTCCTCTTCTTCCTGGGCAAAGCAGCTAAAAGTCAATGCCGCGAGTCCGACCGTCAGACCTATATTCTTGATTGTTTTCATTATTTTCTCCAAACAGCACGATTGTGCAATCTACGAATTGTAGTACAACCATAAGGTTTCGCCAGCAGTCTCTGCAAGTTCGTGAAATACGAATAGCCAACCCCTTTCGGCACCGATACGCTGAGTTGGCAAGTGTCGGCCACAGAGCGTTGTTTAATGATGAGCGACCTCGAGAACTTCCTGCTGCCGAACGAGCCGACATGCATCGTGGCATGCTCGGCCGGTTCAGCCCGATTCTGGTTATCCCAATCCAGGTTCGGGGACTGGAAATTCCTGACCGAGATGCGCGACGAAACGGCGACCAGCCGCGAATCGGCGTTCGCAAGCGACAGACCTGGACGATCCTTCGATATCGTCGGAGCAGGACGCCATGCAATGGGACAAAAAGTATCGGGGCACGATCACCAGACATTGCAATTCGCTCGGCAAGTTGCTGACTACCTGAATCTCGCGGTCGCCAATAACGACGTCAACAAGCTCGTACTGCTGGCCGCTCCCGGGTTTCTCGGTTACCTGAGATCGGAGCTTTCCGACACCGCGCTTCGCGCAGTTGTTCTTGCGGAGCCCAGGAATCTTTCCGATCTCGAGGAAGCAAAGATAAGGAAATACTTTGAATAGGCTGGCTGCCGGAGAAGATCATGAGCAAAACTATCCTCGCCATTATTGAAAACGAACGCTTCCCCTTCGAAGTGGCGATGCGCGCTGCTCGGATCGCAAAACTTTATGACGGCGACATCCAACTGCTGCTATCCGATCCAACGGTGAGCTTTCTGCGCAGCAGCTTCATGATTTCGGCCGATGCGAAGCAGATTGCCGACAATGTTCGACAGGCGCAGCAAGAGGAACTCGAGCGAATCGTCGAAAGCATCGCCGAATACGGACTCAACGTATCAACGTCGATTGTGCACGAAAGGCCCGCCAGCGATGCCATCATCGCCAGGGCACTCGAGGTGGAGCCATTTGTCGTTGTTAAAGGCACGACCTATCACAGCCCGGCTGAACGGGCCGTCTTCACATTTAACGACTGGCAGCTGATCCGCAAACTGGACTACCCGTTGTGGCTTGTGAAGACACACGAATGGAAAGAAGATCCGGTTATCGTTGCCGCTGTCGATCCGATGCATCCTGACGACGAAGAAGGCGGGCTGACACAGGCGATCGTTGACTCGGCCAGGTCGGTGAGCGAAAGAACCGGCGGGCAACTATTGTTGCTGCATACTTACGAACTGCTCGAGGAGGTCAGTTCCTGGGCCAAACTGGCGTTCAAGCCACTCAAGGTCCCCATGGAAGAGCTCCAGCAAAAGATGCAGGACGAACACCGCAGGCACCTCGACTCGCTGGCAGCAAACAACGATATCGATGCCGGCAGCCTTTACATGCTGCCGGGCCGTACCCGGGAAATACTCCCCGCCTTTGCGCGCGAAAAAAATGCCGACCTTGTCGTCATGGGTGCGGTGGCGCGCTCCGGACTGAAGCGCCGCATCATCGGCAGTACTGCAGAACACGTGCTGGACCACGTGCCCTGCGACATCCTGATCGAGCGTATGAGCTAAGGACTAGTCCTGTTCAGCAGCCAGGGCCTCGAGCCGCGCGGCTTCGAACTCATCGCCTTCGTTCCAATTGGGCATTTGATCAGCATTGGCAATTGCTAATCCGACCCAGAACCCGAGCTGGGCGTCGGTGATCATGCCGTCGAGGTTCCAGCTCGGATCATATTCATCAGATGGTTGATGATAGTTAACGTCGGTAAAGTGGTCGACTTGTTCCCTGCCCCAACCCGGCGGCCTGTCAACGAAGTTCGTTCCCGGATCGAGATAGGCCGCCGGAACACCGATGCGGGCGAAGCTGAACTGGTCAGACCGATAGAACGATCCTTTGTAAGGAAACTGGTCGGGTGTGATTGTACGCCCCTGCTCCGCCGCGATCAGTTCGACGATTTGATCGATAGTGGTCTTGCCGAGGCCGACATAGGTCGCATCATGCGAGTGACCCCAGATATTGACCGTGTCGTAGTTAATGTTCGCGGCTATTTTTCCAGCCGGAAAGGTCGGGTTCTTCGCGTAATACAGCGAGCCGAGCAGGCCCTGCTCTTCGGCGCCTACCAGCGCGATCAGAACCGACCGCCGCGGCGCCTCGGGCATGGCCATCATTGCCTTGGCGATACCCATGACCAGCGCAACACCTGACGCGTTGTCATAGGCGCCGTTGTAGATTGCGTCACCGTCTTCGTTGGGCGTGCCGATGCCGAGGTGGTCGTGATGGGCCGTGTAGACGACAACCTCGTCTCTGAGCTCCGGATCACTGCCAGGCAGCAAACCCAGGATGTTGGCTGATTCGACGTATTCCAGTTCCACGTCCATACCGATGGACGTGGTAATGCCAAGCGGTACGGGTTCGAAATCGCGGTTGTAGGCACGCTCGCGCAGTTCGTCGAGGTCGTGACCAGCCATCGCGACGAGGTTGCGGGCCGAGTCCTCGGTTACCCAGCCATTGAAGTTGGTACGCGGTTCATCACCTGCCCGCAGCTCGAACTGCGGGCCAGTCCATGACGTTTGCACGACCTGGTAAGGATAACTTGCCGAGGGTGTCGTATGAATGATGATTGCGCCGGCAGCTCCCTGCCTTGCCGCTGATTCGTACTTGTACGTCCAGCGGCCATAGTAGAGTCGAGTCTCTCCTGCGAACAGCTCCGGATCCCAGTCAGGATCGTTGTTCATTATCAGCAATACCTTGCCTTCGAGGTCGGCATCCTTGAAATCGTCCCAGTCATACTCCGGTGCTTCAATCCCGTAGCCGACAAACACGAGTTCGGCCTCGGCTACGTCGATGCGATCAACTTGTTTCCCGCTGTTGACCACATAGTCGTCCCACTGCGTGAGCGTCTGCGTTTTGCCATGCCCCTCGAACGTCCAGGCGTCGGGCTGCATGGTATTCACGCCCACCAGTTCGAAAGGCTGCTCCCAGCTACCATCCTCCCCGCCGGGCAGAAGACCGAGTTCCTCCATACGCTGCGTAAGGTACTGCCGGGCTTTTACGTCGCCGCGGCTGCCAGGGCCGCGGCCTTCATATGCATCGTCTGATATCTCGGCAATGATCTCGCGCATGTACGGATCGGTAATTTGATTCGCTGCCGCCTCGGCCGAAGGATTGCCGCCCGTCGCCTGTAAAATGACCTGTGAAAAATCGGAGCTCGCCTCCGGTGGGCCTGCCGGTTCCTCGGCAGAGCACGCTGCAATCAGCAGCGCGCCGGTAATCATGAAAACTCGAGTCACTTGATACCCCTCAGTCGCCGAACAGCTCGGCCAGAAAATGTGTTGTTGCGGTCCAGGACCGTCGATCGGCGTCGGCATTGTACTGCTTGCCACCCTCCCAGTCGTCGGCTGCTGGATTCGTGAACGCGTGCGTCGTGTTGCCATAGGCATGGATCTGCCAGTCCGCGCCCATCGACGTCAGCTCTGTTGCCAGGCCGACGACCTCCTCCGGCGTTGCGAGCGGGTCTTCCCAGCCGTGCAGCGCAAGCACCTTGGCCGAGATACGGTTTCCCTCCGTGTTGCCAGGTGGGACGAACAGGCCGTGCAGGCTTACGACACCGGCGATGTCCGCACCCGTGCGCGCGATGTCCAGCACGCTGAGCCCGCCGAAGCAGAATCCGATCGCGGCGGTGCGCCCGGCATCGACCTCCGCTTGCGAACGCAGGCATTCGAGCGCCGCGAGCAATCGGGCCTGCAATTCCGGCCGATCGTCCCGGAGCGCATCCATCATCGCCCGGTTTTGATCGAGATCCGTCGTCTGGGTTCCCCTGCCGTACACGTCGATCGCGAAGCCCACGTACCCGAGTTCAGCCAGCCGCAGCGCCCGATTTTCTTCGTGCGGTGACCGTCCGGCGATCGTGTGAGCGACGAGAACCCCCGGACGCGGTTTGCTGACCGCATCGTCCCAGGCCAGCAGGCCCTCGAAGTGATTGCCGCCGCTCTCGTAGTCGACGAGCCGGGTTTGAATGCTCATGTGAATTAGTCCCTGCGGATTACGTAGACTTCGTAATAGCCGTTCGGACCGATATACCAGGACGCGATCGTGCTCGTGATACTGACGATGATCGCGCCGAAAATGGCAGACCAGAAGCCGGCCACGACGAAGTTATCGAGAATGGCTGCAACCAATCCGAACATCGCCGCGTTCAGCACGAAGAGAAACAAGCCGAGAGTCACGATGGTCAGAGGCAGCGTCAGCACGAAAGCGATGGGCCGGACAAAGCCGTTGACCAGCCCCAGCAGCAGCGCCGCCAGGATGAGCGTACCGGTACCTTCGATGGTCACGCCGGAGACCAGCACCGACGCGAGGTACAAGCCCAACATGGTTATCAGTGTGCGAACGACGAGCCCGGCCATCAAGTAATTATGCGGGCTTGTCAGACACTTTGCTAGAATTCCCACCGGCGCGCGCCCGTAGCTCAGTAGGATAGAGCACCGGATTCCTAATCCGGGGGTCGCAGGTTCGAATCCTGCCGGGCGCACCAAATAATAATGGGCCCCATCGGGGCCCGTTGTTGTTTGGTGGGGTCGGTGGATGATGAGAACCTGCTGGTTCGAGCCGAGGAGCCCTCAGGGCGACGACGCGCCGACCGCAGGGAGGCTATCCTGCCGGGCGCACGAATTATTCGCAGACCCATTGCTGGTCGACCTTTTCGCAAAAATCCGGAGGCCCGCGCCGGTCCCATAGTTCAAAGACGCCCGTCTCTTCGGCAAGTTCGAGGTAATCTGGATGTGCTGTGGTTCCCAACGCGTGAAAAACAGCGGCTCGCCACAAATGGGCGCCAGCGTCGTCCCAGTTTGTTGCGCTGATGTTCGTAGCAAGGCCCAGCTCAAAGTACCGATCAATATGCCCGAAATACAGGTATAGACTGCTCAATCCACGTTGCCAGGCAAACCCGTCCACCTCCGTCATGGCGTCGACGAATTCCGCAATGTGCCGATCGAGGTAAGCCTGCCCCGTTGCGGGATCCTGGCCGTTGATGACCAGTTCCCGGAACCGGCCTGGGTTGGGATGACCCTGTCTCTGCAGATAGGCTTCAACACGCGCGATGGCGGTTTCCTGATCGCTCAGTAAATTCAAACCGAGAATCGTCCACCTGTACATCTGCGGGTCCCAGTCCGACTGGTTTTCGAACTCGAGCGCGGCGACTGCTTCTTCTTTACGCCCGGCAGCATGAAGAGTGATTGGCAAATGCATATGCGCCACCGCCGACAACGGATCGAGTTCCACATATCGCCTGGATAATTCCAGAGCATCCCGCAAGTAACCAAATTCCGTCAGAAGGAAGATCAATCCTTCCATAATAAACAGGTCATCGGGCCGTTCCTGTGCAGCCCGCTCGTACGCCTCAAGAGTTCGCCAGCGAATATAAGGTCCAGGGGTCGCTACCGTGTAATACGTTTGCGCCAGTTGAAGACCCGGATCAATGGCAATTGCCCTGGCGGCACTGTCTCCCATGAGCCTTTGTGCCTCCACAACGGTGATGCCCTCGGGCGCCAGCCAATAAACAGATGCCAGCATCTCCCAGGCTTCTGCGAAGTTCGGGTCTAGCCTCACGGCCTCCTTTAACAGGTTTTCGGCAACTCCAGGCTCAAAGTTGTTTACTGCAACCTTGGCTCTGAGGAATAGCGCGTATGCCTCAGTATTGCCGGTCGGCTGGCCGCGAGAAGGGGCCGCGCCGACGTGAATTTGCAGGGCATCGATAATGGCCGCTGCAACCTCGTCCTGGATCTCGAAAATATCCGTCATTGTCCGGTCGTAGGTCTCCGACCACAGGCGCGATTCATCGGAGACATCGACCAAATCCGCGGTGATGCGCACCCGGTCGCCCGATTTGCGCACCGATCCTTCGATTACGGTATTCACATTAAGCCTCTGTCCGATCGTTCGCAGATCGATGTCCTGATCCCTGTATGCGAATGATGAAGTCCGTCCAATGACCTTGAGCTCTGGTATTTGGGAAAGCAGGTTTCTAATTTCCTCGGACATACCGTCCGCGAAATACTCGTTGTCCGGATCGGCGCTCATGTTGACGAA